>CAVTQT010000011.1:0-122911 GCA_963736955.1 uncultured Pseudomonadota bacterium | reverse complement strand
TTTATCGCAGCGGTTTCGACGACTGGGCGGAAGGCCGGCCGACACCGTTCCTGCCGGGCCCGACTGCGCATAAGCTCTTGCTGCGGCCGGATGGAGCCGCGTCGCCGTAGGCCCATATGAGCGCAGCGCGATTTTCAGGCACGGACAGCTACGTCGCGACGCCCGATCTCTTGATGGCGGTGAACGCCGCGATCACGCTTGGACGTCCACTGCTCATCAAGGGCGAGCCCGGCACGGGGAAGACGCAGCTCGCCCTGGAGATCGCTCGCGCGCTCGAGCGGCCGCTGTTCGAATGGCACATCAAGTCCACGAGCAAGGCACAACAGGGACTGTACGAGTACGACGCCGTCTCGCGCCTGCGCGACTCGCAGCTCGGCGAAGAGAAAGTGCGCGAGATCCGCAACTACATCGTGAAGGGCAGCCTGTGGGAGGCGTTCGACTCGGTGGTCCAGCCAGTGCTGCTCATCGACGAAATCGACAAGGCCGATATCGAGTTCCCGAACGACCTGCTGCGTGAGCTCGACCGCATGGAATTCTACGTCAACGAGACGCGCGAGCTGGTGAAGGCTCGCCACCGCCCGGTGATCCTCATCACCAGCAACAACGAGAAAGAACTGCCGGATGCATTCCTGCGCCGCTGCTTCTTCCATTACATCCGGTTTCCGGACGCCGACACCCTGGAGAGGATCGTCCGGGTGCACTACCCGGATCTCAAGTCGGAGCTGCTGCGCGAGGCGCTCACGACGTTCTTCAACGTGCGCGAGACACCGGGTTTGCGCAAGAAGCCCTCGACCTCCGAGCTGCTCGACTGGATCAAACTACTGCTTGCCGAGGACATTCCACCCGAAGCGCTGCGCGGTGACGATCCGAAGAAGTTGATCCCGGTGTTGCATGGCGCGCTGCTCAAGAACGAGCAGGACGTGCATCTGTTTGAACAACTGGTATTCCTGAACCGCCGCGCAGGGCGCTGACGAGGCGGCGCGCCATGCTGGTCCGCTTCTTCAACGATTTGCGCGCCGGCGGAGTTCCGGTGACGCTCCCCGAGTTCCTGTCACTGCTCGAGGCGCTCGAAGCGCGGGTCGCCTCACTGTCGGCCGAAGAGTTCTACTATCTCGCGCGCATGGCGATGGTGAAGGACGAGCGGCATTTCGATCGCTTCGACAGGGTATTCGCCGAACATTTCGAAGGCGCGGAAAAACTCTTTGAAAAACTCGTCGCCGAATTGCCGCCCGAATGGTTGAAGCAGTTCACCGAGCGGCTGTTGAGCGAGGAGGAGAGGCGGCGCGTCGAAAGCCTGGGAGGCTGGGACAAGCTGCTCGAGACCTTGCGCGAGCGGCTTCGCGAACAGCGGGGTCGGCACGAGGGCGGCAACAAGTGGGTTGGCACCGCGGGCACCTCGCCATTCGGCAACCAGGGCTTCAACCCCGAGGGTGTGCGCATGGGTCAGCAAGCTTCACGTCATCGGCGCGCGGTGAAGGTCTGGGAGGCGCGCGACTATCGCAATCTCGATGACGGAGTGACGCTCGGCACGCGCAATCTGAAGATGGCGTTGCGGCGCCTGCGCCGGTTCGCGCGCGAGGGCGCGGCGGAGGAACTGGACCTCGACGGCACCATCGACGCCACCGCGCGCAACGCCGGATTGCTAGACCTCAGGCTGGTGCCGGAACGGCGCAATGCGGTGAAACTGCTGTTGCTGCTCGATGTGGGAGGCTCCATGGATCCGCACATCAAGGTGTGTGAGGAGCTGTTCTCGGCAGCGCGCGCGGAGTTTCGGCACCTCGAATATTTCTATTTCCACAATTTTCCGTACGAACGACTCTGGAAGGACAACCGCCGCCGGTTCAGCGTGATTACCGATACGCTGGCGATGTTGCGGACCTTCAATCCCGACTACCGCGTGGTATTCATCGGCGATGCGACGATGAGCCCGTACGAAATCGAGCAGCCGGGTGGCAGCGTCGAACACTGGAACGAGGAGTCCGGCCGAGTGTGGATGACACGCATCGCGGCGCATTTCCCGCGCCTGGTGTGGCTCAACCCCGAGCCCGAAGACCGCTGGAGATGGACGCCGTCCGTCGAGATCACGCGCGAACTGGTCGGCGGGCGCATGTTCCCGCTGACCCTCGACGGCCTCGATCGCGCCACGCATGAATTGAAACATGGCAGGCGCATATACGCGCCGCATGGCACGACGGATCGCGCTCCTGTTGACGCTCGCTAGCTGGCAACGAGCGCTCAGGCACGATTGCGCCCGAGCCGCCTGATGACGTGCCGGCCGTCACCGAGTCGAAATCGCCGGCGCCGTAGCCTGGCGCCGGCGCGCCTGATGGTTGTCAGCCGGCCTTTGCCGACGAGTGTGCCTTGATCTCAGCCAGCACCATGTCCGAATGGCCCTTGGGATCTACCTTTGCCCAATGCTTCACGATCTTGCCGTCGGGGCCGATCAGGAAGGTCTGGCGGCTGGCGAGTTGGGTCGTGCCGAAGGTGGTCAGCACACCGTATTTTTCGGACGCCTCGTGCTTGGGGTCGGCGAGGATGTCGAACGGCAGGCTGTGTTCCTTGGCGAATTTTTCGTGCGAGGCGACGTCATCGACGCTCACGCCGAGGATGACCGCGTTGGCATTTTTGAACGCGAAGATGTTGTCGCGAAGTTCACAGGCCTGGGTAGTGCAGCCACCGGTGAAATCCTTCGGGTAGAAATACAGCACCACCCATTTGCCCTTGTACTGCTTCAGCGTGTGCCAATTGCCGGCCTGGTCCTGTAGTTTGATGGCCGGTGCCTTGGTTCCTTCCGCGGGTGCTACGGCGGGAGCCTGTGCGCATACACTTGCGCTCACCGCAATCAGGGCGGTGACCAGAGTCCTTCGAAGTGCGAGCATGGTGTTCTCCGTGAATATGGAAAGGTCGTGGGGGAGGCGGATATTAGCAGCGGAAGCAGCGTTTCACGTGCGGGTCTGATCCTGACGGGTGGCGGCGCGCGCGCCGCCTACCAGGTGGGCGTTCTCAAGGCTCTCGCCGAGATCCACACCAGTCGTCATTGGCCATTCCCCATCATCGTCGGTACCTCGGCTGGCGCCGTGTCGGCCAGCATTCTGGCCGCAAACGTCACCCGCTGGCATCAGTCGATAGTCGACATCGAGAAGGTCTGGGCCAATTTTCGTGTTGCCCAGGTATTCCGCTCCGACGCGCTCGCCATGCTCAAGGCCGGCTCGCACTGGATGGGTTCGCTGTTCACGGGCGGCCTCATCGGGCCGCCGAAATCGCTGCTCGACAACTCACCGCTGCGCGAGTTGCTTTCCAAGGTGACGGATTTCGACGCGGTGCGCGCCCACGTGGCGAAAGGCCACCTGCGGGCGCTGGCACTCTGCGCCACCAGCTATTTCACTGCGCGCTCGGTCTCGTTTTTCGAGGCGGAGACGACCATCAGCGAATGGTCGCGCGCGCAGCGGCACGGCGAGCGCGTGCCGCTGTCGCTCGATTACCTGATGGCGAGCCTCGGCATTCCATTCCTGTTTCCACCGATGTGCCTGAGTGGCGAATTTTTCGGCGACGGTGCCATGCGCCAGACCGCGCCGCTGAGCCCGGCGATTCACCTCGGCGCCGACCGGCTGCTGGTGCTGGGCGTGCGGCCGACGCATCTGGACCTGGTCCCGCGTTTCGTCGCGTCGGATTCGCCGCCGACACCCGGTCAATTGTTCGGCTACATGCTGGATACGCTGTTCAGCGATCAGATCTCCGCTGACCTCGAAAACCTGGGCCGCATCAATCGCCTCTCGGCGCTGGCCGGTGGCGCCATCGGAACGCGGCAGATCCAGACCATGCTGATCGCGCCGAGCGTGGATCCGTCGCAGCTCGCCGCGCGCCACGTGGACGCGCTCCCGCGAAGCCTGCGCGCGCTCATGCGCATCATCGGCGCACGCGGCACGGCGGGCAGCCTGCTCGCGAGCTACCTCATGTTCGAAGGCACCTACACGCGCGAGCTCATCGAGATGGGCTATCGCGACACCCTCGGCAAGCGCGACGAACTCGCGGCGTTTCTCGCCTGAAGCGATCGGCCACAATCTCTGTGGACGCGTTGCCGCGGTATTCGCCGGGCGGAGGGGTTCTCTCGCTCGCGAATGACGCCGTCGATGTCTGGCTGGCTTTCGATGCACATTTTCAGACGCCGGAAGTCCAGGCGGATTTCGTCGCGCTGTTGCCGCCCCAGGATGTCGGGCGAATGCAGCTTCTGTACGCCGAGTCGGGCAGGCGGCAATTCGCGCTCACGCGTGCTTTGCAGCGCCACGTGCTGTCGGCCTACGCCGCGGATGTGCAGCCCGGGCAATGGCAATTCCAGAGCAGCGCGGAAGGCCGACCGAGCCTCGCTCCACCGTTCGATCGCACCGGTCTGCATTTCAATATCGCGCACACCGAGGGAGTCGTGGCCATGGCCGTGTGCCAACATCCGCAGGTCGGGGTCGATGTCGAAAAACTCGATCGCGCACCATTGGCTGTTGCCGATCGCTACTTCTCTGCTGCCGAGGCGGCCGAGCTGCGGGCGTTGCCGAGCGACGCCCAGCCACGGCGCTTCACGCGGCTCTGGACATTGAAGGAGGCCTATCTGAAGGCCGTCGGCACCGGACTCGCGGGTGGACTGGGCCGCATGAGCTTCCTATTCGAGACCGCTGAGAGCTTTCGCTTCGAGCGCGCCGACGATGCGCACGCGGCGCGCTGGCAATTTCACCAGCTCGAAATCGGCGCGGACCACGTACTCGCGCTCGCCGTATTGCCGCGCGGCGGCGATACCCCGCTCGTGGCGACAGTGCGCGAATTCCGCGCCGCAGTCTGAACGCGCAGCCTCGCGAGGCCAGGTCCCTTACGTCAGGAACAGAGCGCCCAGTCCTAACAACGTGGCGAAGCCGATGCAATCGGTGAAGGTGGTGAGGATCACGCCCGCCGACAGCGCCGGATCGATGCGAAACCGGCGCAGCACCAGCGGCACCGCCACGCCCACGGCGGCGGCGGCGAGTAGATTGATGAGCGTGGCCGCGGCGATGATGGCCGCAATTCTCCAGGTGCCGTACCAGACGATGGTCACGGTACCGACGACGGCGGCCCAGATGAGGCCGTTGAGCCCGCCCACGGCGATTTCTTTCCAGAGCAGCCAGCGCGCGTTGACCCATTCGACCTGGCCGAGCGCGATACCGCGGATGATGAGCGTGACGGTCTGGGTGCCGGCGATGCCGCCCATGCTGGCGACGATGGGCATGAGCGCGGCCAGTGCCGCGACTTTTTCTATGGTGCCTTCGAAGCGGCTGACGACGGCGGCAGCCATGAATGCGGTGACCAGGTTGATTCCCAGCCACACCAGGCGGCGGCGTGTCGATGGAATGATGCCGGCGAACAGGTCCTCTTCGTCACGCAGACCGGCCGCGGACATGACTTCGTGCGCGGCTTCCTCGCGAATGACGTCGACCACGTCGTCGACCGTGATGCGGCCCAGCAGCTTGCCGTGCTCATCGACGACGGCGGCGGAGACCAGGTCGCGGTCCTGGAAGAGTTGCACCACGTCGTGCGCAATGGTTTCCGGCGCGATGCTCGACGCCTGCGCGTCGAGAATGTCGCCCACGGATTTTTCCGGGTCTTCGGTCAGCAGCCGGGTGAGGGCGACCGTCCCCATGTAGCGATCGTCGCGATCGACTACGAACAGCCGGTCGGTCTTGTCCGGCAATTCCGCGCGCATACGCAGATAGCGAAGCACGACTTCCACGGTGACGTCGGCGCGCACGCTCACCGTGTCGGTGTTCATGAGGCCACCGGCGGTGTCGTGCTCGAAGGCCAGCACGGTCTTCAGCCGTTCGCGGTCCTGCTGGTCCATGGACTTGACCAGCTGCATTGACACGGCCTCTGGCAGATCTCCGACCAGGTCGGCGAGGTCGTCGAGTTCCATGTTCTCGGCGGCGGCCAGCAGTTCCTCGGCGTCCATGCCCTCGATGAATGACTGGCGCACGTCTTCGCTGAGTTCGACCAGCACGTCGCCTTCGACTTCCGGTTCGACGAAGTTCCAGACCACCTCTCGCTGCGCGGGCGGCAGCGATTCCATGAGCGTTGCGACTTCCGCGGGATGCATGCCGGCGATCATTCGCGCCGCGCCGCGCCACGAGCCCTCGCGCAGCGCCCCACGTAACGCTGCGAGACGGCGTTCTTTGCGGGGGATGACGGTGGACTCGATCATGGCGCGCGGAGTGTAGTTCCTTGCAATGAAGCGCTCCACCCAGCAGATCGTGTCGGAGTGCAGGACCTGCGCGAACCGCCGTGATTCATCGGGATGGTTTTGGAGGCGGGGGTCCGATGCGTATCTTCAGGTCGGGCGCGATGGACTGGCCCCAGTCGTACAGCGCGTCGAGCACCGGGCGCAGTGATTCGCCGCGGGCCGTGAGCTCGTACACGTGCGCTGTTCGCTGCCGGCCTGCGAGCTTCTTCGAAATCAACCCGAGTGCCTGCAGTTCCTTGAGTCGCTGGGTCAGTACCTTGTCCGTGAGCCCGGGAACGCGTCTGCGCAATTCGCCGTAACGATGCGGTGCCTCCTTGAGCCACGCGAGTATGACTGTGCGCCATTTTCCGCCGATGAAGTCCAGCGAGAGTTCCACGGGGCAACCATAGTTGCTGAGCAGTTGCTTCAATGTGTCTCCCTTACGCACCAGATGGTGCGTTGACAGGCAATGCCACGAGGCGATCAATAGCGCCTGACCCCATCGAGAGACTAGTTTGCCATGACAGTTGAATACATCCGTTATGAGCTGGCCGCACACCAGCCCGAAGATCTCGTGCGTGCGTACACCATCGCGGCCGACGCCCTGCGAGCGGCGCCCGAGTGCATGGCGTTCGAGCTGGCCCAATGCGAGGAAGCGCCACACTCGTTCGTCCTGCGCATCGAGTGGCAATCGACCGACGCGCATCTGCAGGGATTCCGCAAGGGACCGCAATTCCCACCGTTCCTGGCGGCGATCAAACCTTTCATCGCCGAGATCGCGGAAATGCGCCACTACTCGCCGACGAGCGTCGTGTTCAGGCGGCCATGACCGCGGCCACCGAAATTCCATCCCTCTGCGAGTGGATGGGAGGTGAAGCACGACTGTCTGAGCTCTTCGCCGCGTTCTATCGGCGCGTCGCGCGCGATCCGGTCATCGGCCCAGTCTTCGCGACGATGGACGTTCATCACGCGCAGAAGGTCGCCGCATTCGTGGCACAGGTATTCGGCGGACCGCCGAGCTACACGGAGCGTGGCGGCTCGCATGCGGCCATGATCGCGCGCCACATGGGACGTCTGCTCACCGCCGAACAGCGCACACGGTGGGTCGCATTGCTGATAGAGACCGCGGATCAACTGGGCGTGCCTGAAGATCCGGAATTTCGCGCGGCGTTCGTCGGCTACCTGGAATGGGGTTCGCGACTTGCCGTGATGAATTCCGCCGATGGCGTGCCCGCGCCAGAAGTCGACCTGCCAATGCCCTCGTGGAACTGGGGGCCACCCGGCGGTCCCTGGAAGGGTTAAGGATGGGGCGCAATCGCGCCCCGTCTAGGCGACGGAGGAAGAAGCTCCGGCCAGCGTCGGCGCGCGCGTGATGGAGCGCATCTCGCCGAGCGAATTGTGGCGGACGGCCACGACTGGATAGTTCTGCGCGAGCCGCTCCGCGATGCGTTCGGCGAGATAAACCGAGCGGTGGCGACCGCCGGTGCAGCCGATGGCCACGGTGAGATAACGGCGGTTCGCGGCCTGGTGCTCGGGAATGCGCGTGGCCACGAACTGCAGGATGTCGTCGGCGAGGCGCGGCACGCTGCGTTGTGCTTCCAGGAATCGGATGACGTCGGGATCGCGGCCGGTGAGGGCGCGCAGCGAAGGATCCCAGTAGGGATTCGGCAGCGAGCGCGCATCGAACACGAAGTCCGCATCGCCCGGGATGCCGTTCTTGAAGCCGAAGGACTCGATCAGCAGCGAGAGCCGGCCGGCGCTGCGTTTTTCCACGCGCTGGCTGATGAGCTCGCGCAGGTCGTGCACGCCCATGCGCGAGGTGTCGATGACCAGGTCGGCGGCATTGAGAATGGGTTCGAGCAGTCGGCGCTCGATGGCGATGGCTTCCTTGAGCGACACGTGATCGGTGCTGATGGGATGCTTGCGGCGCGTTTCGGCGAAACGCCGCAGCAGCTCATCGTCGTTTGCAAGCAGGAAGACGATCTCGCACTGGATGCCGCTCTTCTTGAGCTCTTCGATGAGCGGCGGCACGGTTTCGATTTCCGCCGCGGCATTGCGCGCGTCGACTCCCACCGCGGCGCGGCTGTACTGCGTGTCGTTGTCGCGCAACGTATGGGAGATGAAGGGCTTCAGCAGGGCGGCCGGGATGTTGTCCACGCAGTAAAACCCGGCGTCTTCGAGCATGTGCAGTGCCACGCTCTTGCCAGATCCCGACAACCCGCTGACGAGAATTAGCCGCATGGGCGTCAGTTACTCCCGGGCGACCTTGCGCGCCTCGGCGGCGTGTTTGTCGGCCTTCTTTTCCTTGTGCTTGAGCACGCTGCGGTCGAGCTTGTCGGCCAGCAGATCGATGGCGGTGTACATGTTTTCCTCGGTGGCGTCGGCATGGATGGAATTGCCGCGCACATGCAATGTGGCTTCGGCCTTTTGTCGGAGTTTCTCAACCGTCAGGACGCAATGCACGTCGATTACGTGGTCGAAATGGCGGGAAATGCGCTCGAGTTTCCGCTCGACGTAGGCGCGCATGGACGGGGTGACTTCGACATGATGACCGGAAAGCGACAATTGCATGATTCGTCTCCTTTTTTGGCCTATCTACTAGTGAATCTATCGATGTAATTGGGCGGCTTTTGCCTTGCGTTCGTTGGAGGGCGCAAGTCCCAGCGCCTCTCGATATTTGGCGACCGTGCGGCGAGCGACGGCGATGCCTTCGCCCGAGAGCAACTCGGCGATGCGGCTGTCGGACAGCGGATTGGTCGTGTCTTCTTCCTTGATGAGCTTGCGGATCTTGGCGCGGACCGCGGTCGACGAGGCGCCGCCGCCGTCTGCGGCTTCCACCTGGCTCGAGAAGAAGTATTTGAGTTCGAACACGCCGCGCGGCGTGTGCATGTATTTGCTGGACGTGACGCGCGAGATGGTGGACTCGTGCATGTCGATGGCCTGCGCGATGTCCTTGAGGATCATCGGCCGCATGCTTTCCTCGCCATGCTCGAGAAACGCCGTCTGGCGCTCGACGATGCTACGTGCAACCTTCATGAGGGTTTCGTTGCGGATTTCCAGGCTCTTGAGCAGCCACCGCGCTTCCTGGAGCTGTGCGCGCATCGAGGAATGCCCGGCGCCGCGGCCGAGCATGTCGGCATAACTCTGGTTGAGCCTTACGCGCGGGAGAGTGGAACTATTTACTTCGACGGTCCAGCCGCGATCGGTGCGGCGGACGAACACGTCGGGCACGACGTATTCGGCCTTGGCGCTGCTGACGGTCGCGCCCGGGCGCGGGTGCAGGCCACGCACCAGCGCGACCGCCTGCGCCAGCTCGTCGTCGGAGGCGGACAACTCGCGGCGCAACAGCGTGAGCTCGCGGTCGGCGAGCATGTCGAGATGTTTGTCGGCGATGGCCAGTGCGAGGCGCAGGCCAGGCGTATCGGGATGCAGCGTGCGCAGTTGCAACGCGAGGCATTCGCTTAAAGAGCGCGCGGCGATGCCCGCGGGGTCGAGGGTCTGCACCAGCCGCAGCACGCGGTCGACTTCGTCCGCGTCCGCGGTGACTTCGGGCAACAGCGTGGCGGCGATGTCTTCGAGAGAATCGGTGATGTAGCCGTCGTCGTTGATCGCATCGACGATGGCGCGCGCGATCGCGAGCTCACGCGGCGCGAGATTGGCGTATTCGAGCTGGCCGACCAGATGGTCCTGCAGCGAAAGGGTGGCGTCGTCGGCGACTTCGGCGGCACGCTCGTCGTCATCGCGCCAGGAATCAGATCCGGCGCTGCGTTCGCTCCAGTTGTCTTCGATGACTTCGGATTCGACCACGACTTCCGGTGCCGGCTGCGCATCCACGCGCTTCTCTTCCGGCATCGGGTGCGGTTCGAGCGTCTCGAACGAGCCGGTGGCTTCGTACTCGTCCACAGGCTCGAGCATGACGTTGCTTTCGAGCTGCTCGCGGATGTGCGCCTGCAGCTCCAGCGCCGGCATCTGCAGGAGGCGAATCGCCTGCTGCAGCTGTGGGGTCATCGTCAACGTCTGACCCAGCTTCAGCTGCAGAGATGGCTTCATCATCGACACGGGCGTGGGTGTCTCAACGCTATGAAAGAAATAGTTTTTCCCGCGTTCCCCGGAACGCTACATGCGGAAAGACTGGCCCAAGTACACCTCACGGACTTGGGGGTTGGCAAGGATTTCTTCGGGCGTTCCTGAAGCCATGATGGTTCCCCCGGAAACTACGTAACCACGTTGACAGACACCTAAGGTTTCCCTGACGTTATGGTCGGTGACGAGCACGCCAATTCCCTTGGCGGTGAGCTCGTGCATGATTCGCTGGATGTCGATGACCGACAGCGGGTCCACGCCCGCAAATGGTTCATCGAGGAGCATAAAACGGGGCTCCGCAGCCAGCGCACGCGCTATTTCGACGCGTCGGCGTTCGCCGCCCGACAGCGCCATGCCGAGACTCTTGCGCACGTGCGCGATGCGCAATTCACCCAGGATCTGCTCCAGCCGCTCCTGGCGCGCGGTTTCGTCGAGGTCACGAGTCTCGAGAATCGCCATGACATTGTCTTCGACCGTCAATTTGCGGAAAACCGATGCTTCCTGTGGCAGGTAGCCGATGCCGGCGTGCGCGCGCTGGTGCATCGCGAGGTGGGTGATGTCCCGGTCGTCGATGGTGACTGTCCCTTTATCAGGCGGAACCAGGCCGACGATCATGTAGAACGCCGTGGTCTTGCCGGCGCCGTTCGGGCCTAACAACCCGACGATCTGCCCGCTTTCCACCTCGATCGAGAGGTCGGAGATTACCTGGCGCTTTCTGTACGCCTTGGCGAGATGGGTGGCACGCAACGTACTCAATTCTTTGGGCTCACGGTTTCTTCTCTTTTTCCTGGCCGGGTGTGGTGATCTTTGGCGGTTTGTCCGGCTGGATCACGATGCGCACGCGACCGTCTCCGTTCGCGGCACCGGGCTTCGTCATGCCCTGCACACTTTGCGAACGGATGTTGTAGACCAGCTGCTGCCCGGTGATTTCGTTGCGGCCATAGGAAAGCCACGCGTTGTGGTTGAAGCTCACCGTACCGCTGGTAGTTTGATATTCGATGGTGTTGGCGTGACCGCGCGCCGTGGTGCCGTCGTCACGCTGCTGCTCGAACTGCGCGGGCGCACCGGTGATGGTTGCGGCGGAGATGAGCTTGTTGCGGAACGCGACGACGGCCTTGTCGGAACTCAGGCTGCCGCCTTCGGCCGTGATGCGCACGTCGCCGGAAATCGTCCAGTGGCTGTTCTCGAAATCGAGTCCGCCGGTGATGCGCGCCTCGTCCGCCTGGATGCGCAGGCCGCACTGCGTGATCACCACATCGCGAAGCACCGCGTTGTTGTTGCGGTAGTCCATTTCGAGCGGCTTTGCTTCGAGCACGATCTCCTGGTTGACACAGGGTGCCTGGGCCGCCTCGGCCACGCCTAACAAGCCGGCGGCGAGAACCGCACACACGGGCGCGAGCAATTTACTTTTTCTGCTGGAAGTGGCCATTCACGTCCGATTCTAGACTCAGAGTGCCGGCCTTCAAATCGGCGCGCATGCCCACTGCGTCGAGTTCATGGCCAGACCAGCGCAATTTCACCGCGGCGTCGGTCTCGATGAACTCCGTGGGTGTGTTGATCCGAAGCGTTTCGGTGGTGAGTGAGAGTGGTTCGACGTCGCCCTGCGGCGGGCCCGTGACGCGAACATTGCCGGTCAGTTCGACATCGTTGCCTTCCTCGCGCACCTGGCCGTGATCCGAGGTGAGGTGCCAGACTTCGCCGGGAATCCCGCTGCTCATCGGCGCATCGCCCGCGCTCGCCTGCGTGTTGCGGTGATAGTTCATATCCAGGCGTTCGAGGTCGATGACCCCTGACTCGGTCTGCTGGCGAATGACAGCGGCCTTGAGACGGTAGCGCTCGCGTCCGTCGAAACCGGTTTCGATGACTTCGGCATCGCGCGCCGCATAGCCCGGATCGAGTGGAACGGCGCCTGCCGTATCGGTGTCATCGTCGTTGGCCCTGCCTCGCGCGAAGAGCCAGGCTAACGCGACCATGGCGATCAGTCCGAACCAGGCAAGTCTCAGGCGCCAGCCTTTCACGAGGAAACCTTGCGCGCCGCGATCAGCCAGTCGCAGACCTCGCGGACCGCTCCGTGACCGCCACGACGCGCCGTCACCAGGTCTGCGGCGTCGAGTGCGTCCTGGTGCGCGTCGGCGACTGCAATGCCCAGGCCTGCCGCGGCCAGAATCGGCGCATCGGGTGTGTCATCACCGACGCAAACGCAATCTTCGAACGCGAGCCCGCGCGCCTTCGCAAGCTTGCGAAGCGCGGCGAGCTTGTCGGAGGTTCCCTGCGCAACGTGGCGAATGCCCAATTCGCGCGCGCGCCGTGCGACGGCCGCCGACTTGCGCCCCGAAATGATGGCGACGGTGATGCCCGCCGCGGCGACTTGCTTGATGCCGTGCCCGTCGCGCACATGGAATGCCTTGAGCAGTTCGCCCTTGGGCCCGTAAAAAAGCCGGCCATCGGTGAGCACGCCGTCCACGTCGAGAACCAGCAGGCGCACGCGACGCAATGCGATCTGGAACCGGGCCATGTCGCTCGTCGCTCGCGCGCTCACAGCACTCCGGCGCGCAACAGATCGTGCACGTTGAGCGCGCCCACCAACGCACCCTGCGCGTCGATGACCGGCAGCGCGGTGATGCGGTGTTTCTCCATGAGATGCGCCGCCTCGGCCGCGAGCTCCGTTGCCTTTACCGACTTGCCGGGTGAGGTCATCACTTCGCGCATGGTGGACTTGTGCACGTTGATCTCGCGATCGAGCACACGCCGCAGATCACCGTCGGTGAACACACCCAACATGCGTCCGGCATCGACCACGACGCACATGCCGAGGCCTTTTTTCGACATCACCAGCAGGCCGTCGCCGAGCGACGCCGATGGCCCGATGACCGGCAGATCTTCGCCGGTGCGCATCACGTCGGCCACGTGCAGCAGCAGTTTGCGGCCGAGCGCGCCGCCAGGATGCGAGCGTGCGAAATCCTGCGACGTGAAACCGCGCGCTTCGAGCAACGCCACGGCGAGCGCATCGCCCAGTGCCAGCGTGGCGGTGGTGCTCGCCGTGGGCGCGAGATTGAGAGGGCATGCCTCTTCTTCGACGCTCACATCGAGATGGACGCTGGCCGCGCGCGCCAGGTTCGATTTCGAATTGCCGGTCATGGCGATGAAGGGAACGCCGAGGCGGGAGAGGTGCGGAATCAGCAGCAGGACTTCCGCGGTTTCTCCGGAATTGGAAATCGCCAGCAGGACGTCGTCGCGCGTGATCATGCCGATGTCGCCATGACTGGCTTCGGCCGCGTGGATGAAAAATGACGGTGTGCCGGTGGAGGCGAGCGTAGCGGCGATCTTGCCGGCGATATGGCCGGATTTGCCCATGCCGCTGACGATGATGCGGCCGTGGCATTCGAGGCAGATGGTGCAGGCGCGCGCGAAGCCCGAGTCGAGCCGCGGTACCAGGGCGGCGATGGCGCGACCCTCGATCTCGAGAGCCCGCCGTCCGGCGGCGATCAGCGCGGCCGGATCGGCCTTGAGCTGGGCGTTCATGGTGCGATCATAACGCTTAAGATCACGCGATGAACCCGAATGCCATGAGTCCCGAACGCGTCGCCGAACTCATCCGTGCCGGCTTGCCCGGCGCGTCGGTGAGAGTGGAGTCCGACGACAACACGCATTTCGCCTCGCAAATCGTTGCAGCGCAATTCGCGGGTCTGCGGCCCATCGCTCGGCACCAGCTCATCTACAAGGCGCTCGGGGCGCTCATGGGACGCGAAATACATGCCCTGTCAATCGAGGCGTTGACACCGGAAGAGCTCGCCGGCAAGAGCCGCTAGGCAGGGCGGGGCGGATGCACAAGCGCCGCCCCAAACCTCTAAACTAGCGCCCCTTCCAACCGGCGAGCTCATTCGTGGACAAACTGCAGATCAACGGGGGTATCCCTCTCGAGGGCGAGGTGCGGATTTCCGGCGCGAAGAACGCCACCCTGCCGATCATCGCCGGCGCGCTGCTCGCCGACGGCCCGGTCACCATTCGAAACGTCCCGCATCTGCAGGACGTCACCACCATGATCGAGTTGTTAGGGCGCATGGGCGTCTCGGTCACCATCGACGAAAAGATGCAGATCGAAATCGATCCCACCACCACGCGCGAATGTTTCGCGCCGTACGAGCTGGTGAAGACCATGCGCGCGTCGATCCTGGTGCTGGGCCCGCTGCTGGCGCGCTTCGGCAAGGCCGATGTGTCGCTGCCCGGCGGTTGCGCCATCGGCGCCCGGCCGGTGAACATCCACGTCGCAGGGCTTCAGGCCATGGGCGCGGACATCAACATCGAAGGCGGCTACATCCGTGCGCGCGCCGGACGACTCAAGGGTGCGCGGCTCAATCTGGAAACCGTCACGGTCACCGGCACCGAGAACCTCATGATGGCGGCGACGTTGGCCGATGGTGAAACCATCATCGAAAATGCCGCGCGCGAACCCGAGGTGGTCGACCTCGCCAATTTCCTCATTGCAATGGGGGCGCGTATCCAGGGCGCCGGCACCGACAAGATGGTCATCCAGGGTGTCGAGAAGCTGCGCGCCACGAGCTACGAAGTCCTGCCCGATCGCATCGAGGGCGGCACTTACCTCGTCGCCGGCGCCATCACTTCCGGTTTCGTGCGCATCAAGAACACCGCGCCCGAACACCTCGACGCGGTTACCGCAAAACTCATCGAGGCGGGTGCCAAGGTGGGCATCGGGCCGAACTGGATCGAGGTGGACATGCGCGGCAAACGGCCGAAGTCGGTGGACATCCGCACCGCGCCATACCCGGCATTTCCCACCGACATGCAGGCGCAGTTCGCCGCGCTCAACACCGTGGCGGATGGTGTCGGCACGATCGTCGAGACCATCTTCGAGAATCGCTTCATGCACATGCTCGAGATGCGGCGCCTCGGAGCCGAGATCCGGCTCGAAGGCAATACCGCCATCATCCGGGGCGTGCCGAAGCTCACCGCCGCTCCGGTCATGGCGACCGACCTGCGCGCGTCGGCGAGCCTCGTCCTGGCGGGTCTGGTCGCCGAAGGCCGGACTGAAATCGAACGCATCTATCACATCGATCGCGGCTACGAGGCGCTCGAGGAAAAGCTGGCGCAGATCGGCGCGCAAATCCGTCGAGTACCCAACTGAGACAATGGGGACATTCCTCGTTTCCTAGCAAACGGGGACGCGCTTCATATGTTGTTTCGCACTGGTTTTAAAGGCTCGCCGTGCTTTCGGGAGGCACGTCCCCTTTTGCCCCGGAAACGACGAATGTCCCCTGCACCATTTGTGATCCAGGTCGCGATCCGGCTCGTTCCTGTGACGCTTCCGTGCGACGGATGTGACTCAGTCCCGTTCAGCGGCAACGCACTGACTTAATACTGGCCCTCACTGCCGCTCCCCGGAATCGGGCTGTAAAGCCCCGGCGCCGCGAGGAAGAGACACCGTCGCAACTAGTTCGATGAGAGGTCGAGGGTCCATGCAAGCACGAGAATTCAGCGCGACTGCTGCGCAAAATGACAACGCGGGTAGGGGTACCAGTGCGAGCTCATTCAAGTCGAAGCGTCCGCTGGCGGTCATCGCCACGCCTGACCTCGACCTGTGGGCGCAGTTGGGTCCCATGCTCGAGTCCACCTGCCAGTTGCGACACGCGGACAGTCTCGCGACCGCCGCGACCCTGCTCAAGGCAGGCACACGTACGATTCTCGTCGCCGACCTGCGCGGCCAGAACCCCGAAGACTTCGCGCCGATCTCGGCCAGCCCTCACAACCCGGTCGTCATCGCGATTCGCGATAGCGCCTCGGCCGGCACGGTCGACGCGCTGATGCTCGAAGGCGCCATCCAGGCGCTGGTCGACTCGCCCGTGGAAGCCGCGCCGATGTTGCGCGCCATCAACGATGCCGCACGCATTTCATCGACCGCCGATGCGCTGAGCGCGGTCACTGCGCCCTCGAGCAGCTCGGGCGGCGAAGAAAAATCCGGCAAGTCCCCGGTCATGCTGATCGGCATCGTCGCCGCGGTGCTTGCCGCTGCAGGTGGCGCCTGGTTCTTCATGTCCAAGGGTTCTTCCGCCCCGACGCCGGCTGCTGCCGGTACGTCCGCGGCGACTGCCGCCGCTGGCAAGGCTTCGTCGACGGCTGCGACCGCGCCGGCGGCATCGCTCGATGAAGTGCTCGAGAAGGCGCGCCTCGCCATGGACGAGCGTCGCTACATCGAGCCCGCCAGGAACAATGCTCTCGAACATTTCCGCACCGTGCTGCAGATCGAGCCGGGCAATGCCGAAGCGACCGAAGGCCTCAAGCGCCTCGGTGGCCTGCTGATCGCCCGCGCCCGCACGGCGCTCGATGAGCGCCGCTTCGACAACGCGCTCGCCGAACTCGAAGCCGCGCGCAGCATCGACCCGAACGATGCCCGCCTCGTCGAAGTCGACGCGCGCCTCGACACGATGCGCGCCCAGACGGCGCTCGCGCAGATTCAGGCGACGCTCGCCGCGCAGAACTTTGATCGCGCGCAGACGCTGCTCGAAGCCGCGCAGAAGGACGCGCTGCTGCCGCCCGCGCAGATCGCGCAGCTGTCCAAGGATCTCGACAACAAGCGTCGCGCCGTCGTCGTCAACCGTCTGGTGGCGAGCGCCGAGTCGCGTCTTTCAAATGGCCGCCTCGTGACTCCGAATGACGAGTCCGCGAAGGATGCGATCAAGGCGCTGCGCGAAGCGGGCGCTCCCGCCGAAGTCGTCACGCGTCTCAACAACGATCTGAACCAGCGTCTGCTCGCGGCTGCCCGCGATGCCGCCGCCAAGGGCGACGACGCCGGTATGAAAGCCATGCTCGCCGCGGCGCGCGAAAACGGTGTGTCGGCTTCGGCCCTCAACGCCGCGCAGCGTGACGTGACCGCTGCTGCACAGAAGCAGCAGCGCACCACCGAAGACATCGCGCGTTTCGCCAAGGCTGCCCAGGAACGTCTCGCGAGCGGCAACCTGCTCGCGCCGGCGAACGATTCGGCGGTCTCGAACGCCGAACGCCTGCGCTTGCTCGACGTACGCCACCCGACCACCGTGCAGGTGGTGCGTGACGTACGCGCGCGGCTGCTGACCGAAGCGCGTTCGCGCCTGACCGCCAACCGTCCGGCCGAGGCTGCCGCGCTGCTGGATGCCGCCGAAAGCCTGGGTGGCGACTCCGATCTCGGCGAACTGCGTGCCGCGCTCGCCAACGCGCAGCAGGCCGCAGCGACTGCCGCTGCCGCGCCCAAACTGCCGCCTCTCAAGATGACGCGCCCGCCGCGCCCGAAATATCCCGCGTCCGCGAAGGGTGTCGAAGGCTGGGTGCGCGTCGAGTTTTACGTGACGCCTGAAGGCCGTACCGAACGCGTGCGCGTGCTGTCCAGCGAACCCGCGGGCTTGTTCGACGCTGCGGCAATCGCGGCGATGGAAGGCGCCCGGTTTGAAGAATTCGACTCGACGGATGCACGCCTTGCGGTTCAACGCATCGTGTTCAAGCCGGAGTGATGGAGGGTGAGTTCTGTGAGTAAAGACAAAGCAAAAGCTGACAAGAAGTTTTCGTCACGCATGCAGGGCGCTCGCGCCGTGTGGGTGGCGGTGGGCATCCTGGCCCTGGCGTTCCTGGTCGGCGTGCTTGCGCCAGCCTGGTACTTCGCCGGACGCCTCGTGGACAACAACACGGCGGTTCGCGCCATCGGCGAACTGCAGCAGCAGCCCTCGCGCATGCAGGCGGCACTCAACTCGATCCAGGACCGGTTGCGCGCGCGTGGATTCGTGCGTGACTCCATCGAGCAGTTGAAGCGCGCCACGCAACAGTTCGAAACCTCGACCGCCAATCTCACGGCGGGCGGCGGCGTGAGCATCGGCGGCTTCGGCAGCGGCGATGACGTGCAGGCGACGATCGACGAAATGACCCAGGCCTGGAAGAAGTACCAGCCGGCGCTCGCTCCGGTCGCCAACTTCACCGCGATCCCGTATTCGGACAGCGAGCGTGAAGGCACGCAGCTCAACATGGACGGCCGCGAACTGCAGAAGGCGGTGACCAACGCCGCCTCGCAGGCGCGCGTGTCCACTCCGGTGCTCGAGAAGAATCTCGCGCAGATCATCACGGGCCTGCAGAGCTCTTCCGATTCGCTCGCCACGGCGCTGCGTTCGGTGGTGCTCATCGGCGTAGGCCTCGCGGCCGCGTTGGCGGCACTCGTCGGTTACCTCTCGCTGGCACGCGGCAAACAGGCCGCGGCCGCAGCGGCCGCCCGTCAGCAGACCGAAGACATTCTGCGCACCGTGCGCGAAGGTCTGTTCCTGCTCGACGCCGACCTCAAGATCGGTGAGATTCACTCCGACGCGACCGGCTCGCTGTTCCAGCGGGAATCGATCGCAGGCATCACCTTCGAAGACCTGCTGCGCAACCTGGTGTCCGCGAAGACACTGGCGATCGCCACCAAGTTCGTCAAAGTGCTGTGGAGCGAGCGCACCAAGGAAAACCTGATCCGCTCGATCAATCCGCTCAACGAAGTGGAAGTGACCACGCGGCGGCGACGGCAAACAGGACAAGGGCGAAACCCGCTACCTCGAGTTCAACTTCCACCGCGTGCGTCGCGATGGCGCGATCACCCACGTGCTGGTGTCCGTGGCCGACGTGACCGCTCGCGTGGCACTGGCCGCGCAGCTGAAGGGTGCGCAGGACAACGCGCAGACGCAGATGGACGCGTTCCTCTCGATCCTGCACGTGGATCCGAACCAGCTGAGCTCGTTCCTCGACGACTCCGACGTGGCGTTCAAGATGATCAACGCCACGCTGCGTGATCCGGCGCGCGACAGCGCCTCGTTCCGCCGCAAGATCGACGGCCTGTTCCGCCAGATCCACAGCATCAAGGGCGAGGCTTCGGCCATCGGCTTGGGTTCGATGGAACAGCGTGCGCACGCGCTCGAGAGCGATCTCGCCGCGCTGCGTGAACGTACCGACCTCACCGGCGATGACTTCCTGCCGCTGCTCACCAAGTTCGACGACCTCGTGTCGCACTCACAGTCGGTGCGCGAAATGGTCACGAAGCTCGCCAGCTTCCGCGACAGCTTCGGCGCCGCGCAGAAGCACACGCCGGCTGCCGGCGGCGGTGCCGCACATGTATCCACCGGCGATACCACCACGCGTGGCAAGACGCTGGATCCCGACGCGGTGGCCGCGGAAGCCACGCTGCAGCGTTCGGCTCGCGAGGGCTTCGTCGCCTCCGCGCAGCAGCTCGCCGATCGCATCGCCACCGACCATGGCAAGAAGGTCGTGGTGACCTGCCGTGGTCACGACCAGGTGCCCGAGACCTATCGTCGCCCGGTCAAGGACGTGCTCATCCAGCTCATTCGCAATGCCGTGGTGCATGGCATCGAAACGCCGGCCGAGCGTCAGGCCCAGGGCAAGTCGCCCGAAGGTCACATCCGCATCCAGTTCGAAATGGTCGAGAACGGTCGCGCCTTCCGCATGCAGTGCGAGGACGACGGCCGCGGCCTGACGCCCGACAAGCTGCGCAAGACCGCAGTGACGAAGGGCATCATTTCGCAGAAGGACGCCGCCTCGCTCTCTGATCAGGAAGCGATGATGCTGGTCTTCCGTTCCGGCTTCTCCACTGCCTCGGGCGTCACTCGTGACGCGGGCCGCGGAGTTGGAATGGATGTCATCGCCGAGATCGCAGCCCGCCTCGGGGGCCGCATCTCGCTGAATTCCGAAAGCGGCAAGAACATGCGCCTGTCCTTGTCGTTCCC
The DNA here is from genome assembly GCA_963736955.1 of uncultured Pseudomonadota bacterium. Lineage (GTDB taxonomy): Bacteria > Pseudomonadota > Gammaproteobacteria > Steroidobacterales > Steroidobacteraceae > CADEED01. The sequence goes on along the minus strand of CAVTQT010000011.1, from coordinate 102,850 downwards.
GGCCAACGCGAATGCGGCCGGCGTCGTAGCTGCCTAGGGAGGAGTGTTTTAGATCATGAGTGCAGTGCCAAAACCGCGCCAACAAATGCGCATGATGATCGTCGACGACTCGAACGTTATGCGGCGTCGCATCGAGCGTTCCCAGCAGAATGACCAACTCGAAGTAGTCGGTACTGCGGTGAACGGTCTGGACGCGGTCACCAAGTTCAAGCAGTTGCTGCCCGACGTCATGACCCTCGATCTGACCATGCCGGAGATGGATGGCATCGAGTGCGTCGAGCACGTCATCAAAATAAAGCCCGATGTGCTTATACTCGTGGTGTCGGCACTGGCCGATAAAGCCACTGCAGTGGAAGCCATCGAAAAAGGCGCCAACGGATTTCTGTGTAAGCCTTTTACGGACGACCAGCTCAATGAAGCTCTCGCCGAGTTGATTGGGGAGTAAGGGAAATGTTGGACGCTGAAGAAGTTCGAACCTTTGTGCAGGGCACTGTGCACTTCTTCGAGACCGCCACGGGTCATCCCGCGACGGTGGGTTCGCCCTATCTGTGCATCGACAAGTCGGCCGTGGTCCAGGACTACGCCGGCGTCATCGGTATTTCCGGCAATCGCGAAGGCAAGGTGTACTTCACCGCGCCGCGCGGCATGCTCTCGGTCATGCTGATGTGCATGAACGAAACGGACACCGGCGAGCAGAACGTGCGCGACCTGGTGGGCGAAGTCGCCAATACGATTTCAGGCAACGCGCGCCGCGATTTCGGCCGCAACTTCGTGATCAGCACGCCGACGATCTGTGACCGCAACAACGCCGCCACGGCCGCCGCCACCACGGGCCGCTCGTTCGTGATTCCGATCAACTGGCGCAGCTACGCCGCGAACGTAGTAGTCTGTTTGCAGTAGTTCGCTAGATCCTAACCAGTTTCACGGACGCCGGCCCTTGGCCGGCGTTTTCCGTTGTGGGCGCGTGAGCGCCGACTAAGCTAGCTGCTTCGCGGGCGCTCGCCGACCTCCACATCGGTCGCGAAGCTCTCGGCGCCGCGCAATCCCGTGATCTTCACCTTCTTGCCGGGCTTGGCATTGGCGATTCGCGTGAGCGCGTCCTGCGCACTGACCACCTTCACGCCGTTCACGGTCAGGATCATGTCGCGCGGCTCCATGCCGGCGATCGCGGCCGGGCTGCCCACGTAGAGCTTGGCGACCACGACACCGGGCTGAGGCAGCTTGAAGCGCTGCGCATCGTTGCTCGTCGATATCGGCGGGCACGATGCCGATCCAGCCGCGCACCACGCGGCCCTTGGTGAGGATCTCGCTCATCACTCCCCGCACCAGGTTCACCGGAATGGCGAAGCCGATGCCTTCGACGCCGAGATTCTTGGCGAGCACCGCCGTGTTGATGCCGATCAGCTCGCCTTCGGCGTTGATGAGTGCGCCTCCGGAATTGCCGACGTTGATGGGCGCGTCGGTCTGGATGAAATTTTCGAATGTGGCCACGCCGAGCTGGCCGCGTCCCGTGGCGCTGATGATGCCTTGCGTGACCGTCTGGGAGAGTCCGACGGGATTGCCGATGGCGAGCACGATGTCACCGACTCGCATCCGGTCCGAATGCCCGAGCGGCATGACGGGCACGCTTGTCTTGAGGTCGAGCTGCAGCACCGCCAGGTCGGTGTCCGGATCGCGACCGACGATTTTCGCATCGGCTATGCGTCCGTCGGCGAGCTGTGCCCGGATCAGATCCGCCGATGCGATGACGTGGTGATTGGTGATCACGTGCGCGGCCGTATCCATGATCACACCGGAACCCAGGCTCTGTTCCAGGCGCTGGCGATAACGAGGTCGGGCGTCACCAAACAACTCTTCGATGGCATTGGGCTGAATGCGCTCGGTGACCAGGCGCGCCGTATAGATGTTGACCACCGCCGGCGCCGCCCGCTCGACGGCTTCGGCGTAAGAGTTGGGCGGGCGCGGCGCGGTTTCGGGTTGCGAAGTCTGGGCTGGTGCCGGGACGGAAGCGGAGGCGGGAGCCGGTGTGGGCACGGCGGCCGGTGCGGGCTCTCGTGAAGGCGCGCGTCGTCCGATGAGCTCGGGCCGCACTACCACAGCGATGAACGCCGCGGCGAGTCCGACGATCGCCGAGGCTGAAATGAAAGTCAGGAATCGCAGGACTGGGCGAGTCGACATGAGCCAGATAATCCTCATCGGCCGAAGGTCTTAGCGTTGATGCGCATGTGTATAATGCGCCGCCTCCCGGGGTCTCGCAGCGCCGCATATTGTGGCCGCTCAGCCTTGAGGTGCATGCAAAGTTCCTGAGGTTCTCCAGAATGAGCGATCACGCGGCCGACGATACCGTCCCCGAAGTCGACGAGAGTCGGCGCAAGTTCCTGATAGCCGCCACCGCCGGTACCGGCGCAGTTGGCGCGGTGTTGACCGCGGTGCCCTTCGTGGCCTCGTGGAAACCCTCGGAGAGCGCCCGAGCGGCGGGCCTGCCGACCGAGGTCGACCTGTCGCTGATGGAGCCTGGTCAGATGACCACGCACTTCTGGCGCAAACAGCAGATCTACGTGGTGAAGCGCACGCCCGAAATGCTGGCGTCGCTGACGTCGCACGATGCCGAACTCAAGGACCCAACGTCCGCTCAAGTCGGATCAGCCCGAATACGCCAAGAACGATGCGCGTGCGATAAAGCCGGAAATCCTGGTCCTGATCGGCACCTGCACGCACCTTGGATGCTTGCCCAAGACGCGCTTCACCCCGGGTGACGCCACGGTGATGGCGAACTGGCCGGGTGGATTTTTCTGTCCCTGCCACGGCTCGAAATTCGATCTTGCCGGGCGCGTGTTCGAAGGCTCGCCGGCGTCGGTGAACCTCAAAGTCCCGCCTTACAGCTTCGAAGGCGACAACAAGCTCGTCATCGGTGTGGATGCCACCGCTGCCAAAGGGGTGGCCTGATGTCCGCCACGATGGATAAGAGGCGGCGGTTTCCGCGCCTGGCTCAACAAGCGTCTGCCGGTCGATCAATTCGTTGCCGACCAGCTCACCGGTTACTACGCGCCGAAGAACTTCAACATCTGGTACTTCTTCGGATCGCTGGCGCTGCTGGTGTTCGTCATGCAGATCGTGACGGGCATCTTCATCACCATGCACTTCAAGGCAGGCGAGGCGAGCGCGTTCAACTCGGTCGAATATCTGCGCCGTGAAGTGCCCTATGGCTGGCTGCTGCAGTACATGCACGCGGTGGGCGCATCGTTCTTCTTCATCGTCGTGTACCTGCACATGGCGCGCGCATTTCTCTACGGCAGCTACAAAGGCCCGCGCGAGTTGCTGTGGGTCATCGGCATGCTCATCTACCTGGCGCTCATGGCCGAAGCGTTCATGGGCTATGTATTGCCCTACGGCAACATGTCGTACTGGGGCGCGCAGGTGATCATCAACCTGTTCGGCACCATTCCCGGCATCGGCCCGGACCTGGTGGAATGGATTCGCGGCGACTACGGTATCGGTGATGCGACGCTGACGCGCTTCTTCTCGCTGCACGTCGTCGCGCTGCCGTTCGTGATCGCGCTGCTCATCGCGCTGCACCTGGTCGCGCTGCGCCAGGTCGGATCGAACAATCCGGACGGCATCGAGATCAAGGAAAATCTGGGCGCGGATGGCAAGCCGAAAGACGGCATCCCGTTCCATCCTTACTACACGCTCAAGGACATCGTCGGCGTCGGCCTGTTCCTGACGGCAGTTCGCCATCGTCGTGTTCTTCGTGCCGACCTTCGGCGGCTTGTTCATGGAAGCCCCGAACTTCGAGCCCGCGAATCCGTCGTCCACGCCCGAGCACATCGCGCCGGTGTGGTACTTCACGCCTTACTACGCGATCCTGCGCGCGGTTCCCGACCAGAAGATGGGTGCGCTGCTCATGGCGCTGTCGGTGGTGGCATTCCTGTTCCTGCCGTGGCTCGACCGCGCGAAGAACAAGTCGATCCGCTATCGCGGTCATCGCCTCGAAGATCCTGCTCGGCACGTTCTTCGTCACCTTCCTGATGCTCATGTGGCTCGGTCTCAAGCCCGCCGATGGCATCTACGTGCTGCTGGCGCGCATCTTCACGGTGCTGTACTTCGCGTTCTTCATCCTGCTTCCGTTCGTCTCCAAGGCAGACGGCAACGGCCCGGTTCCCGAGCGAGTGACCTACCATGCCCACTAAGTTTGCATCCCTCCTCGGCGCACTCGCGTTGCTGGCAGGCGCGAGCGGGTCCTTCGCGAACGAAGGCGGGCATGCCGGCTGGCAGCGCGAGGCGGACAACGAAGTTGCCAACCTGCCGTCCCTGCAGCGCGGCGCGCGCAACTTCATGAGCTATTGCTCGGGCTGTCATTCGATCAAGTACATGCGCTATTCGCGCCTCGCCGAAGATCTCAAGATCTCCGACAAGCTGCGTGACGAGATGCTGGTGAGGCCGGGTGAAAAATTCTCCGACTACATCGTGTCGTCGATGCCAGCTGCCGATGCGCAGGAATGGTTCGGCAAGCCGCCGCCAGACCTGTCGCTGGTCGCGCGCTCGCGCGGCAGCGACTGGATATTCAATTTCCTCACCACTTTCTATGCGGATCCGGCCAGTCGCCAGACCGGCGTGAACAATCTGCAGTTGCCGGGCACCGCGATGCCGCACGTGCTCGCCAGCGTGCAGGGCGTGCAGAACGCCGTGTGGGACAACGTCGAGCACAAGGGTGAAGACGGCAAGCCGGTGGTGACCACCGAGTTCAAGTCATTCGAGCCTGGTGTGGTGGGTACGCTGACGCCCGAGCAGTTCGACGAATTCGCGCGAGATACGGTGAATTTCCTGCAGTACGTCAGCGATCCCGCGCAGCTCGAACGGCAGAGTCTCGGCATCTGGGTGGTCCTGTTCCTTCTCATGTTCACGGGTATCGCGTACATGCTGAAGACGGAATACTGGAAGGACGTCCGCTGAACGGCCCCGTCCTCATCGGGACCAGGGTCGTCGGGAATTGCCTTCGGGAGATTGTTCTCGCCGTAGTGCGTGGAGGGCACTGAGTGTCGAGCCGCCGTGCAACCATGACGCTGTTCTCGGCGCCCGATGACCCGTGGAGTCATCGCACGCGAATAGTGATCGCGGAGAAAGCGATCGACATCGAGATCGTCGATGTCGCGCCCGGGAAATATCCCGAGGACCTGCTCGACCTCAATCCGTATCACACCACGCCCACGCTCATCGACCGCGACCTCGTGCTCTACGACTCGCGCGTGATCATGGAATACCTGGACGAACGCTTTCCGCATCCGCCGCTGATGCCGGTCGATCCGGTGTCGCGCGCCCGGGCGCGCCTCGCGCTCTACCAGATCGAACACGACTGGTATGACCTCGCGCGCAAGATGGACGCCCCGGGAGCCAAGGATCTGCAACAGCTGCGCAAGGTCCTGCGCGACAACGTGCTCGGCAGCGCCGACCTGTTCAAGCTGAAGCCATTCTTCCTGTCGGACGAATTCTCGATGGTGGACGCGACCATCGCGCCCATCCTCTGGCGCCTGCCGCGATTCGAAATCGACCTGCCGCCCCAGGCGGCAGCCCATCCTCAAGTACGCGAGCACCATCTTTTCGCGGCCGGCGTTTCGTGCCAGCCTGTCGGAAAGTGAAAGGGAGATGCGGCTCGCATGAATGATCGAGTGCGCAATTCCAAGCGCCCGTATCTGATTCGCGCCATGCACGGCTGGATGATGGACAACGGCGAAACGCCGCATGTCATCGTCGACGCCGAAAAGCCCGGCGTGGAAGTGCCGCGCGCCTACGTCAAGGACGGCAAGGTGGTGCTCAACCTCTCGTCCACCGCGACGCAGCGGCTGGTGATGGGCAACGACTGGATAGAATTCGAAGCGCGCTTTGCCGGCGTCGTGCACCACGTGCGCATCCCGGTGAGCACGGTGCTCGGCATCTATGCGCGGGAAACCGGCGAAGGCATGGTGTTCTCCGAGCAGGACCTGGGGCCGGAGCCGCCGACCAAGCCGGCGCCGCCCGAGAACGACGGCAGCCGCCGTCCGCAGCTCAAGGTCGTCAAGTAGCGGGAGAACCCGTTTCCTCGGGAGTCAGCTGCACCACGTTCATCACGCGGTGCTGCGATTTCCACACGTCGTCGAGCGCCTCTTCGAGTTTCGCGCCCGCCAGTTGCACAACGCACAGCGGTGGTTCGTGGTGCGACAGCGCCATGAAACTGGTCACTCGCAAGCTGCGGCGCCGCGCAATCTCGGCCACCAGCGGCAGAATGTCTTCACCCGGCTTGAGCGAAAACGTAATGCGCACGGCACGCTCACGCGCCTCGAATACCTCGACCATGGCGCGAAAGATGTCCGACTCGGTGATGAGCCCGACCAGGATGCCGTCGGTCACCACCGGCAGGGCGCCGATCTTGCGATCGCGCATCAGCCGCGCGGCGGACTCGATCGGCGCATCCGGTGCGGTGACCAGCGGATCACGCGCCATGAGATCTGCCGCGTAAACCCGCGCCTGTCTGCCGCTGCTCTCGAGAGTAACGATGCTGTCGGCGGCGATGGCCGCGAATGGATTGATGTCCGCCGGAAAGGCGTGCAACACGTCCGAGTGCGTGACGATGCCGAGCAACTGCGCGCCGTCGGGCGTGGCGTTCACCACCGGCAGACGGCGGATCTTGCGGCGCGCCATCGTGGCGGCGATGTGCGCGAGCGTGGCCGCGGGATCCACCGTGATCACTTCGCGCGTCATCCACATGCCGACGAACATCGCGCGCCCTCAACCCGCTGCGCGCAAAGCCGCGTCAGGCGCGATGATCATGCTTTCCTGGCGCGTTGCGAGGCCGAGAGCTTGGCCAGCGCCGCCTGGTACACGGGCGCGGCCTCGCGGAAGTCGGAGACCGTGGTGCCGAGATCGCGTGCCAGGCCGTCGGCGATGCCGTAGATCCAGCCGTGCACGGACAACTCCTGGCCGCGTTCCCAGGCGTCGCGCGCGATGGTGGTCTGGCACACGTTGGCGACCTGTTCGACCACGTTCAGTTCGCACAGTCGGTCGGACGCTGCGCTTTCGCTGTCGCAGGCCGCGACCGCATGCTCGTGCTTCTCATGCACGTCCTGCACGTGGCGCAACCAGTTGTCGGCGAGACCGACGCGCGAACGGCGCATGGCGGCCTGAACGCCGCTGCAGCCATAGTGTCCGACGACGATGATGTGTTTGACCTTGAGGATGTCGACCGCGAACTGCATGACCGACAGGCAGTTGAGGTCGGTGTGCACCACCATGTTGGCGAGATTGCGATGCACGAAGATGTCGCCCGGCAGCAATCCCACGATCTGGTTGGCCGGCACGCGGCTGTCGGCGCAGCCGATCCACAGATAGGTTGGCGACTGCTGGCGCGATAGCTTGGCGAAAAACTCGGGATCCTGGCGGCGGATCCGCTCGGACCATTCCTGGTTGTTCTTGAACAGATCGTCGAGAGTGCGCATGCCGGCAGTCTAGCAAACGGGATGCGGGGAGAGGGTGGCGGTGCCCCAGCGATCGCACCCGCATAGGGTTGAGTTCGCTTTTCGCCGGGCCCTTCGCTGATTGGGTGTCGCTAGTTTGCTGGCCGCCGCCTCACGCGATGACGTCTTGGCGCGGTTGGAGTCGGACGATGGCGAAGAGTCCGCATGAGGCAGAGAGGCGGCTTCGTGCCTAACGAGGTCACGTACCCGGCCCGCTCACTCAACCCTATGCGGGCACGCTCGCTGGGGCGCAGACGTCATCGCACCGCGTCCCATTTCCCAGCCAGGGTGGATAAGAGAAGAGACGCACGGTCCGAGGTCTTCCCAAAGCCTTGGGCGGCGCACCCCATTTCTCTTCGAACGGGACCGCGGTTCGTGGGGGTGGGGCGAGCGAGCGGTGTCCATGCAGGGACGAGTGAGCGGGCCGGGCACGTGACCTCGTTAGGCACGAAGCCGCCTCTCTATTTCAAACGGACTCTTCGCTGACGTCTCACCCCACCGCACGAGGACGTCATCGCGTGTGGCGGCGGCCAGCAATCTAGCGACGCCCATTAACGAAGGGCCCGGCGAAAAGCGAGCTCGTCCCTGCATGGGCGCCGCTCGCTCGCCTCTTCTCCACAAGGTGCGGCCCCATTCCCAGGAAATGGGGAGTGTCCCCATTACGCGTTGAAGGCATGCTTCAGCCACTCGACCTCACCATCCCGCACGACGATCACATCGAAACGCACGCGGCAGCGTTGCAGTTCCGGGCGGCGCTGCAGAAAAAGTGACGTGGTTGCAGCCACGCGGCGCTGCTTGCCGCGACTGACGCTGGCTGCGGCGCCACCGAATCGTTCGCTGGCGCGTGTGCGCACTTCAGCGACCACCAGCAGATCGCCGGCGCGCGCGACGACATCGATCTCGCCGACGCGTCGCAGGAAATTGCGCGCCACGATGGTGAATCCCTGTGACTCGAGAAATGCCGCCGCGGTATTTTCCGCGAGCGTGCCGGTTTGACGGCGGTCCATGCCATCACTCCGCGTAGTTTGGTGAGAGTTGTTAGGGCGTCGGGGCGGCGGTGGTCGCGGAGTTGTCCATTCGCTCGAGGGGAGTCGGTGCGCCGTCCTTGATGCGCACCCAATCGAGTTCACGGCGCACACGCCCCTGGGCATCGACCGACAGCGTGCCGGTGAGTCCCTTGGGATTGATGCCGGCGCCACGCTGCAGCGAAGTCGCGATGCGGAATGCGTCGTAACCGAAAGCGAACAGACGACCGCGGCGGGCAACGGGATCACCGAAAGCCTGGCGCGCGGCTTCGCGCACTTCGCCCGACAATCCGTCGTCGCTCAGCATCCACGGCATGTCGGGAAACATCATGCCGTCGATTTCCTGGTTGGCCGTGGGATGGGGTTCGTACGCGTCGCCCAGGGTGTAGGTAGGGATGTCGCCGGCCAGGTGGAAGCGCAGCTGTGGCCGCAGCAGGCGCGCGGCGCCCGGTTGGCTCGGCGCAAAAATGAACTGGATGTCAGGACGTCGGCGAGGCTCGAACTCGAGCTTTTGGCCGACAGCCGCCTGGATTCGCGCGTGACGCGCAGCGACTGTCGTCGGTGCGCAGCACCTGCATGATGCTGTCACCGAAGTCGTTACGCGAGGTGCCACCAAAGCTCGCCTGGCCCAGCAGGTAGCCGCCCGCCGCACGCAATTCTTCGTCGAAGGCCGCGGCGACCCGCGTGCCCCAGTCACCTTCGGGCACGAGCACCACGCCGCGCCGGCGACCACTCGCGCCGATGTAGCGCGCGACCGCGCGTGCATCGTCTTCCGGTGAAAGCGCGAACTGAAAGAATCGTTCAGGCGTCGGCCGGTCGGCCGGCAGGAAGTTGAGCGCCAGAACCGGCGGCCGGGTTGTTAGGAGCATCGGCCGATGCAACCACTTCTTCGCGCGTCAGCGGGCCGACGATGAACTCGGCGCCGGCCGCGGCCGCGTCGGCCAGGGTGTCTGCGATGGATGCGACCGCCGTGTCGTAGACGCGCAGCCGCGGGCGCGTGGCGGCGGGAAGCTGGTAGTAAGCCGTCATGAAACCATCGCGAATCTGCGCGGCGGCGGCCGAGGTACGCCCGCTGAGCGGCAGCATGAGCGCCATGTGCGGCGCGGCAGCGAGCTTGGCGGGGCCCTCGGGTACCCCGACGATGGGCTCGTTCGACAGCGCCGCGAGCGCGGGATGCGACGGGTAACGATTGCGAAATGCCGCCAGGCGCGTGGCGCCGAGTGTCGGATTGCGCGCGTTATCGACCGCCACGGACGCGGCCTCGAGCCAGCCGCGCACCATGGCGTCACTGGCGGGTGGCGGTGCGAGCGAGACTCCGCGCTCCGCGGCGGCACGCAATTGGGCTAGCAACTCCTGACGCGCCACCTGCGCATCGCCCGGACCGATGAGTCGTTCGCGCGACTGCTCGGAGCGAATGCCATCGAGCAGATGACCGGTGGCGATGGCGACCTGCTGGCGGGTTTCGTAATAGCGCGCTGCACCGGGTTGCCCGCTTGGCGCCTGCATGCTGCTGACCTGGCGCCAGGCTTCATCGCCGCGGCCCTGGGCAACCGCGGACTGGATGCGTAGCAAACTCTGCTCGAGCGCTTGTTGCTGCGTGAGCCCAGGTGGGAGCAGTGCGAGCTCGCGATCCGCATCGGCGGGACGACCAGCCGCGAGCCAGGCACGCGCGGCGCGCAGTCGGAATTCGGCGCTGTCGGTGCCGGTGGTCTCGGCTGCCAGGCGCTGGTAGATGGCGGCGGCAGCGGCATGATCGCCTGCGCGCGTCAATTGTTCGGCGCGATCGACGTTAGGCGGCCCGCCGCGCTGTGTGGTCGAGGGACAGCCCGTGAGCACGAGGGTCGCGGCAATGACGGCCCAAAGTGCGAATGATCTTCCCAAGTGTTTCATCAGTCGAATAGCCTTCGTGAATGCCTGGGCGTCCCGCCGCGGGGGAGAATTATAGTGGCACCGAACTTGGGGCGTCTTGCAGTGATCTCGACGCCGATCGGCAATCTTGGAGATCTCTCGCCACGCGCGCGCGATGAACTTGCGGCTGCTGAGCTGGTAGCGGCGGAGGACACCCGCAGGACGGGGCAGTTGCTGACAACACTGGGATTGTCACGCCCGCTGGTGTCGCTGCACGAACACAACGAGCACGAACGCATCGACGAACTTCTCGAGAAGCTGCGCGCGGGCGCTCGCATCGCGCTGGTGAGCGACGCGGGAACTCCACTGCTCTCCGACCCGGGATTCGAGCTGGTGCGTCGCGTCACCCAGGAGGGCATGAGCGTTGTCGCCGTGCCGGGTCCTTCGGCCATTACCGCGGCGCTCAGCATTGCGGGGCTGCCGACCGAACGATTTTCGTTCGAAGGATTTCTCCCCGCGCGCCTCGCCGAGCGACGCGCGCGCATCGCGGAACTTGCGGGCGAAGCCAGGACATTGGTGTTTTTTGAAGCGCCGCATCGCATCGCCGAGTCGCTGGAGGATCTGGCGGCGGGATTCGGCATATCGCGGCGCGCGGCCGTGGCGCGCGAGCTCACCAAGGTTTTCGAGACGGTGTATCGCGGCACGCTCGGAGAACTTGAAAAACAGGCACGCAGCGACCCGAATTTCACGCGCGGCGAAATCACGGTGGTGATCGAAGGCGCGCCTCGCGCAGCCGCGGATGCGGCGCCGCGCGCGCAACTCGATGCGACCCTGAACGTCTTGCTGAGCGAACTGGCGCCGAGCAAGGCCGCCGCGCTCGCCGCGAGACTCACCGGAGCGAAGCGCAACGATGCTTACGCACGCGCCCTGGAGCTCTCGAAAGGCGCAAAACAGCCCTGAAGGCCTCGGGCTGACTAACAACTTGTGAACGTTGGGTCATGCCGCTATGGTGCGCCCGGAGTCGGCCGGACGGTCGCTGCATTTCTCGCGAAATGTGGAGGAAAGTCCGGGCTCCTGCGGACAAGGTGCCAGGTAACGCCTGGGCGGCGTGAGCCGACGGAAAGTGCAACAGAAAACAAACCGCCTAAGCGTCAGCAATGACGCCGGTAAGGGTGAAACGGTGCGGTAAGAGCGCACCGCGCCGGTGGCAACATTCGGCGGCACGGCAAACCCCACCTGGAGCAAGGCCAAATAGGAAAGTCGCCACGCAAGTGGCAGCGGGTGTCCCCCCGTGCTTTCGGGTAGGCCGCTTGAGGTCGCCGGTGACGGCGATTCCAGAGGAATGACTGTCCTCGACAAAACCCGGCTTACAGGCCGACTCCTTTTTGATGACTTTCAACCGGGAATCCGGGGTCATTGAACCAATATTGGTTCAATGACCCCGGATTCCCGTCCATCTGATTTGTCTCGTCGTTCGATGGGCGCGGGGATCGCTTCGCTCGACGACGTCAGGGACGCTCCGTTCGCGGTCGCAGGGAGCCGCTAAAAACCCATACAGGGCTCGTGGTTCTTACCCACTGTATGAACAAGCGATGACAAGCCACTGATCGATAAGAGACTGGCCGCGACACTTCGACGCTTCCAGAGGCCAAATGTGACGTAAGTCGCTGTGCCTACGGGAAAATCTCGTGACTTATTTCTTGACCGCGCCCCCAGCCATTCCTATAGTGGCGGCAAGTGGGAAAAAGTGGGGAGAAATGGGCCTAACTAGCCTATCCATTCATGTTTCGCGGTGCAGCAAAAGTGACCCTGGACGACAAGGGCCGGATGGTTTTACCCACCCGGTACCGCGAGCACGCGCTCGAAAGAAGCCAGGGAAAGCTCGTGGTCACCGTGGACCGGGATCAATGCCTCCTGCTTTACCCCTTGCCCGACTGGGAACAGATCGAGCGGAAGTTGATGAGCCTGCCGTCCCTGCACGCGCAGGCGCGCCGGCTGCAACGACTCATGGTGGGTCACGCCACCGAACTGGACCTCGACGGACATGGACGACTGTTGCTGCCGCCGGAGTTGCGCGAGTTCGCGCTGCTCGAGCGGCGCGGAATGCTGATCGGTCAGGGCAATCGCTGCGAGTTGTGGGACGAGACGCGCTGGAACGAGCGCCGCGCCCTGTGGCTCGCCAACGAAGCTGCCGAGACCGGTCTGCCTGCGGAGCTCGACTCGCTTACTTTGTGATGAGGTCGTTTCGCGAGTAGTTAGGTTGTGATCTGGACGAAAGATCATGGGGTGGGACGGGCATCGCGTGGCGATCTCGTCCATGGCAACGGCGCTTGATAAAACGGGGGCGGACTGACAGCCGCTTGAAGGAGTGAGTGCTTTGGACGCGCACATACCGGTGCTTGCCCGGGAAGCGTTCGATGCACTCGCGGTGCAGGCGGACGGTCTATACATAGATGCGACGTTCGGGCGCGGCGGGCACACGGCACTCATCCTCGGGGCACTCGGCTCCGAAGGGCGCGTGCTCGCGTTCGACCGCGACCCGGCGGCCATCGAGGCCGGCCACCGCCGTTTTTCCGACGAAGTGCGGCTTGCGCTCGTCGGCGCGCCGTTTGCCGATATCGCCGCGCGCGTGCAGGAGCTCGTTTCGAGCCGGCCCGTGCGCGGCATTTTGTTCGACCTCGGCGTCTCTTCGCCGCAGCTCGACGACCCGGCACGTGGTTTCAGCTTCCGGGCGGACGGCCCGCTCGACATGCGCATGGATCCGTCGAGCGGCGAACCGGTTTCCGCATGGCTCGCGCGAGCGGGCGAGTCTGAGATTCGCGAGGTGATCGCGAAACTAGGGGAAGAGCGCTTCGCCCGGCGAATCGCCGCGGACATCGTGGCAGCCCGCTCCCGTCAGCCAATCACCCGCACGCTCGAACTGGCGGAGATCGTCGCGCGCGCCGTGCGCACGCGTGAGCCCGGCAAGAATCCGGCGACCCGGACCTTCCAGGCGCTGCGCATGCACATCAACGACGAGCTCGGGCAGATTCGCCGCGCGCTCGAGGCCTCGCTCGAATTGCTGAGCGTAGGCGGGCGGCTCGCGGTCATCAGCTTTCACTCGCTGGAAGACCGCCTCGTCAAGCAATTCATCCAGGCGCACTCGACCGTCAATCCGGTCTTCGCCGGATTTCCGGTGATTCCCGAGTCCGCGCAACCGCGCCTTGCGCGCGTCGGCTCCAAGATCCGCGCCGGCGAAGCCGAGCTCGCCGCGAATCCGCGCGCGCGCTCCAGTGTGCTGCGCGTCGCCCGGAAGGTGCGCTGATGCGTGCGCCCTCGAACAAGCTGCTGATCCTGGCGATCCCGCTGCTGTGGGCGGCGGCACTCGCGTCGGCCGCAGGGGCTATCTACTCGAAACACCGTGCCCGCGAGCTGTTCGTCGAGCTCGAGCGGCTCAACGTGAAGCGCGACAACCTGGAAATCGAATGGGGCCAGCTGCAGCTCGAACAGAGCGCCTGGTCGACGCACGCCTTCGTCGAGAACGTGGCCGGCACCAAGCTCAAGATGGGCATGCCGCCGCCCAAAGACATCGAACTGGTGTCGCCGTGAAAGCCTCTTCCATGAAGGTCTGGCGGGGCAAGCGACGTGAAGCCCGTGGGCGCGGACATGGTGGTGCGCAAGGCGCGAGTTCACCGCCGAACGATCCGCGAGTTTTCGCTGGCGCGCGAACTTCGTGCTCGCGCTGCTGGTGTGTGGTGCGATGGGGCTCGTGTGGCGCGCAGTGGAGCTGCAGCTCAAGGACCACAAGTTTCTGGCCGGCCAGGGCGATGCGCGCTTCTCGCGGGTCGCCGAGATCACCGCGACTCGCGGCACGATCACGGATCGCTATGGCGAGCCGCTCGCCGTCAGCACTCCCGTGGATTCGGTGTGGGCGAATCCCAAGGAGCTCGCGCTCGCCAGTGACCAGTTGCCGCGCCTGGCGAAGGCGCTGAAGCGCGACAAGAACGAGCTCGCGCGTCGCGTCACGTCGAATCTCGATCGCGAGTTTCTGTATCTCGCGCGGCACATGCAGCCGGCCGACGCGCAGAAGATCCGTGCGCTGGAAATTCCCGGCGTCTATCTGATGCGCGAGTACCGCCGCTACTACCCGGCGGGCGAAGTCGCCGGTCACATCATCGGCTTCACCAGCGTCGACGATGAAGGGCAGGAGGGGCTCGAGCTCGCGTTCGATCACTGGCTCGCGGGCGAAGACGGCGCCAAGCGCGTGATCCAGGACCGCTACGGCAAGATCGTGCAGAACGTCGAAGAGATCCGCGCGATGCGGCCCGGCCGCAATCTGGTGTTGTCCGTCGACCTGCGCATCCAGTACCTCGCCTATCGCGAGCTGAAAGCGGCCATCCGCGACCAGCGCGCGAAGTCGGGCTCGGTGATCGTGCTCGACGTCGCCACCGGTGAAGTGCTGGCGATGGTGAACCAGCCGGCGTACAACCCGAACGACCGCGATCAGTACAAGGCCAAGACCTATCGCAATCGCGCGGTGACCGACATCGTCGAGCCGGGCTCGTCGATCAAGCCATTCGTGGTCGCGGCGGGGCTCGCCTCGGGGCGTTTCAACGACCACAGCATCATCGACACCAACCCCGGCTACATCAAGGTCGGGGCCAAACTACTCGAAGACCCGCACAATCTCGGCGCAATCGGACTCTCGACCATCCTCGCCAAGAGTTCCAACGTCGGCATGACGAAGGTCGCGTTGTCGCTCGAGCCCGCGCAGATGTACGGCACGCTGACGTCGCTCGGCTTCGGGCAGGTGACGACCTCCGGCTACCCGGGCGAGTCGGCCGGGCTGCTGCCTCACTACTCACACTGGCGCCCCGTGGGCATCTCGTCGATGTCGCGTGGCTACGGGCTTTCGATCACGCCCCTGCAGCTGGCGCACGCCTACGCCACCGTCGCCGCGGAAGGAGTGTCGAGGCCCATCTCCTTTCTGCGTGTCGAGACCGCGCCCGCGGGCGAGCGCGCGCTCGATCCCGGCGTCTCGCGCATGCTGATCCACCTGCTGGAGGCCGTGGTCGCGCCGGATGGCGGCGGCAAACAGGCGGCGATCCCCGGGTACACCGTCGCCGGCAAGACCGGCACGGCATGGAAGGCGACCGCGGGTGGCTACGCCACCGATCGCTATCTCGCGGTATTCGGCGGCATCGCGCCGGCCAGTAACCCGCGTCTCGCCGCCGTGGTGATCATCGACGAGCCCGGCGCCGGCAAGTATTACGGCGGCGATGTCGCCGCGCCCGTTTTCTCCGGTGTGGTGGGTGGCGCGCTGCGCCTGCTCGCCGTGCCTCCCGACGCGCCGGTGCGTGACGACATCGAGTCCGCGCGCCAGGTGGCAATCCGATGAACAGCGCCACCGCGCCGTCGCAGAGCCTGGCCAAACTACTCGATGGCATCGCGACGTTGCCGCGCGACGTGACGGTGAACGACCTCACGCAGGATGGTCGAGCCGCACGGCGTGGCAGCGCATTCCTCGCGTTGCGCGGCAGCGCCGAGCACGGCCTCAAGTACGCGCCGCAGGCCGTCGCCAACGGTGCGCGCGCGGTGTTGTGGGAGCCCGCGCCGGTCGCCGTGATCCCCGACCTGCCGTCGGAGATCCTGGTCGCGCCCGTGCCGCGCCTGCGCGAACACGCGAGCACGATCGCTGATCGCTTCTTCGGTGCGCCTTCGTCGCGGCTGGCGGTGGCCGGTATTACCGGCACCAACGGGAAGACCACCTGCGCCTATCTACTGGCGCAGGCCCTCGAAGCCGCAGGCCGGCCCGCCGGCTACATGGGCACCATCGGTACTGGTCGCCCGCACCGGCTCACCGCGAGCGCGCTGACCACCGGTGACGCGGTTACGGTGCAGCGCACTCTGGAACAGTTGCGCCGCGAAGGCGCCGCGAACGTGGCGATGGAAGTCTCCTCGCATGCGCTCGACCAGGCGCGCGTGGGCGCCGTGCGGTTCCACACCGCGGTGTTCACCAACCTCACGCGCGATCATCTCGACTATCACGGCACGATGGACAGCTACGGCGCGGCCAAGGCGCGGCTGTTCGCGCGCGAAGACCTGGTGTCGCGCGTGATCAATGTCGACGACGCCTTCGGCCGGCAGCTCGCCCTCGACCCGCGAGGCCGTGGCCGCGTCGTGGTCACCAGCCGCGGCCATCAGTCGCGTACACGCAGCGCCGCCGGTTTCGTGCGCGCCATGCAGGTCAGGCTCTCCACGCGTGGCATCGAGCTCGAATTCGACTCGAGCTGGGGAACGGGTGCCCTGGTCTGTCCGCTCGTGGGCGACTTCAATGTCGACAATCTGCTGACGGTCATCGCGGTGCTGCTCGACTGGGACATCGCGCTCGAGCAGGTCATCGAATCGCTGGCGCGGGTGCGCGCCGCGCCCGGCCGCATGGAGACATTCGGCGGCGTGCACGCGCCGCTCGCCGTGGTCGACTACGCGCACACACCGGACGCGCTGCGCAAGGCGCTGCTCGCAGCCCGTGCGCATTGCGCCGGCCGCCTCGCCGTGGTGTTCGGCTGCGGTGGCGAGCGCGATCCCGGCAAGCGTCCGATCATGGGAGCGATTGCGGCCGAGCTCGCCGACGACATCGTGATCACCGACGACAACCCGCGCGGCGAATCGCCGCCGTCAATCGCCGCGGACATCGCCGCGGGCATCCCGGCCGGCAAGCCGTTTCGCATCGAGCTCGATCGCGCGTGCGCGATTCGCGAAGCGCTGAACGACGCGACGCCTGCGGACGTCGTGCTGATTGCCGGAAAGGGGCACGAGGACTACCAGATCTACGGCGTGGAACGCCGCGCCTTCAGCGATCAGAAAGTCGTCTCGGCCACACTTGCCACGCGCGCGGGCGGTACGGCATGAACCGCACGCTGCTCGAATTCGCGCAATCCTGTGGCGGCACCCTGCGCGGCGCGGATCGCGCCTACACCGGCGTCTCGACCGATACGCGCACCCTCAAGGCCGGCGAGTTGTTCGTCGCGCTGCGCGGGCCGCGCTTCAACGCCAACGATTTCGTCGCGGCCGCGGAGGCCGCGGGCGCGGCGGGCGCCGTGGTCGATTCCCCGGTCGAGCGACCGCTGGCGCAGGTGGTCGTGCCCGACACCCAGGCGGCTCTAACTACCTCGGCCGCCGCCTGGCGCGCGCAGTTTGCGATGCCCATCGTCGGGGTCGCCGGCAGCAACGGCAAGACCACGGTCAAGGAAATGACCGCGGCCATCCTCGAGCGCTCGGGCAACACGCTCGCGACGCGCGGCAACCTCAACAACCACATCGGCGTGCCGCTCACGCTGCACCGCCTCGATGGCACGCACCGTTACGCGGTGGTCGAAATCGGCGCCAATCGCGCCGGCGAAGTGGCCGACCTCGTGAAGCTCGCGCGGCCTACGGTCGGGCTCATCACCAACGCCGGAGCCGAGCATCTCGAGGGCTTCGGCAGCCTCGAGGGCGTCGCGCGCGCCGAGGGCGAAATGGTGGCGGGACTCGACGACTCCGCCACCGCGGTGATCAATGCCGACGACGCCTTCGCCGGCCTGTGGCGCGGCATGGCGCGCGGCCGGATCTCGACGTTCGGAGTGGCGCAGCCCGCGGATTTTTCGGCGACCGACATGCATACCGAGATCGGCCCCTCAGGTTTCGTCACGCGTTTCACGCTGCGTGCGCCGGCCGGCACGATGCCCATCGAGCTGCACCTGGCGGGCGGGCACAACGTCCTCAACGCGCTGTGCGCGGCGGCGGCGGCCACCGCCGCGGGCGCCTCGCTCGACGACGTCCGCGCCGGCCTTGCCACAATGCGCCCGGTTCCTGGCCGATTGCAGTTCAAAACCGCGCCGAGTGGTGCCTGGATTGTCGACGATTCTTATAACGCCAATCCCAGCTCGATGAAGGCCGGGATCGAGGTGCTGGCGAGCGTGGATGCGCGGCGCTGGCTGGTCATGGGTGACATGGGTGAGCTCGGGAGTTTTGCCGAACGCCAGTCATGGCGAGATCGGCCGCTTCGCGCGCAATCACCGCATCGATCGCCTGTTCGCGACCGGCCCGCTGTCGCAACTCGCGGTCGAGGCCTTCGGTCCGGGCGCCGAATGGTTCGCGGACACCGAGGCGCTGGCGCGCTCGGTCAATGCCGAGCTCACGCGCGAAGTGTGCGTGCTGGTGAAGGGCTCGCGCATGAACCGCCTCGAACGCGTGGTCGAGGCGCTCATCGGCGGTGGAACGGGCGCTTCGTCACAGGTACCCCACTAGGAACACATGCTGTACTGGCTCGCCAAGCTACTGACGCCTCACTACTCGGGATTCAATGTCTTCTCGTACCTCACCGTGCGCGCCATCTTCGCGGTGATCACGGGGCTCGCGCTCGGCCTGTTGCTGGGCCCGTGGATGATCGAGAAGCTCAGGTTCGGCAAGGTCGGCCAGGTGGTGCGCGACGACGGTCCGAAGTCGCATTTCTCCAAGGCCGGCACGCCGACGATGGGTGGCATGCTGATCCTCATCGCGATCTTCGCGAGCACGCTGCTGTGGTCCGACCTGTCGAACAGATTCGTGTGGGTCGTGCTCGGCGTGACGTTCACGTTCGGCGCTGATCGGGTTCTGGGACGACTACCTCAAGCTCGCGAAGAAGAATCCGAAAGGACTCATCGCGCGCTACAAGTATTCCTGGCAGTCCCTGTTCGGGCTCGCCGCGGCCATCTTCCTGTTCTACACCGCGAAGACTCCCGCCGAGACCACGCTCTATCTACCATTCTTCAAGCACTTCGCGGTGCCGATGAGCGCGGCGGCCTTCATCCTGCTGTCGTATTTCATGATCGTCGGCATGAGCAACGCGGTGAACCTCACCGACGGCCTCGACGGTCTTGCGATCATGCCCTCGGTCATGGTGGGCGGCGCTCTCGGGGTTTTCGCGTATGCCAGCGGCAACGCGAACTTCGTGCAGTACCTGTCGATTCCCGCGGTGCCCGGCTCCGGTGAATTGCTGATCTTCTGTGCCGCGCTGGTGGGTTCGGGACTCGGGTTCCTGTGGTTCAACACCTATCCCGCGCAGGTCTTCATGGGTGACATCGGCGCGCTGGCGCTCGGCGCGGCGCTCGGCGCTATTGCCGTAATCGTCCGGCAGGAACTCGTGGTGCTCATCATGGGCGGCATCTTCGTGGTCGAAACCGCGTCGGTGATCCTGCAGGTGATCTCCTTCAAGACCACCGGCAAGCGCATCTTCCGCATGGCGCCCATTCATCATCACTATGAGCTCAAGGGCTGGACCGAGCCCAAGATCATCGTGCGCTTCTGGATCATCACTTTCATCCTGGTGCTCGCGGGACTCGCGACGCTGAAACTCCGATGACGGCGCAAGCCGCACAAACCGCACGCAGCGCCGCCAAGATGCGGTGATCGTCGGCATGGGCCGCACGGGCCTCTCGGTCGCGCGCCACCTGCAGCGTTGCGGTTACCGGATCTCCGTGACCGACAGTCGCGCAGCGCCGCCGGAGCTCGCCGGCGTCCAGGCGCTGGGCGCCAGCATCGTCACGCGCACCGGCGGCTTCGATGCCCGGTTGCTCGAGCAGGCGGACATCGTGGTCACCTCGCCGGGAGTGCCGCTCGACGATCCGTTCTTCGTGCAGGCGCGCGCGCGCGGTCTCGATATCGTCGGCGACATCGAGTTGTTTGCGCGTTCCGCCGACGCGCCCGTGGTCGGGATCACCGGCACCAACGGCAAGAGCACCGTCACCACCTTGTTAGGCCGCATGGCCGAACGCGCGGGCGTGCGGGTCCGCGTGGGCGGCAACCTCGGCCAGCCCGCGCTCGACCTGCTGGATCGCGGGCCGACCGACCTGTACGTGCTCGAATTGTCGTCGTTCCAGCTCGACACCACGCACTCGCTCAAGCTCAAGGCCGCGGTGGTGCTCAACCTGTCCGCGGACCACATGGATCGCTACGCGACGCTGCGACACTACGGCGACTCGAAGGCGCGCATCTTCGCCAACTGCGAAACCGCCGTGGTGAATGCCGACGAGCCCGAGGTGGCTGCGCATGCCGCGACCCAGCCAACGGGTCATTTCCTTCGGGCTCACTGACACCAAGGCTGACTACTCGCTGATGACGCCGCCGCAGCAGCAGGAAGCCTGGCTGGCGCGGCGCGGCGCGCCGCTGCATGCCGGTGGCCTCATTGAAGATCTCGGGCCGCCACAACGCGGCCAACGCGCTCGCGACGCTGGCGCTGGGCGATGCGCTGCGCCTGCCGATGGCGCCGATGCTCGACGAATTGCGCGAGTTCACCGGCCTGCCGCATCGCGCGCAGTGGGTGGCCGACATCAGCGGCGTCCGCTACATCAACGATTCCAAGGGCACCAACGTCGGCGCGACGCTGGCCGCGGTCAATGGACTCGCCGGTCCGCTGATCGTGATCGCCGGCGGTGACGGCAAAGGCCAGGACTTCACGCCGCTGGCCGACGGCATTCCGCGGCAAGGTGCGCACCACCGTGTTGTTAGGCCGCGACGCCGGGCTCATCGAAACCGCGCTCGCCGGTATCTGCCACACCGCGCGAGCACAGAGCATGCAGGAAGCGGTGCGTTCCGCGGCGCGGTTCGCGAAAGCGGGCGACACCGTGCTGCTGTCGCCCGCCTGTTCCAGCCTCGACATGTTTCGTGACTACGCGCAGCGCGGCAACGTGTTCGCGGCCGCCGTGCAGGAGCTCGCATGAGCGCGCGCGCCAAGGGCCTGCACATCGACGCAGTGGCGCTGTCGCTGGTCGCGGCCATCGTGCTGCTCGGCCTGATCATGGTGACGTCGGCTTCGATTTCGATCGCCAGCAAGGAATCGGGCGATGCGTTTTCCTACCTCGAGCGCCAGCTCGTGTTGTGCCTGATCGGCTTCGCGCTGGCGGCGATGGTGTTCTGCGTGCGCACCGAATACCTGGAGAAGATCGGCCTGGCCGCTGCTGATCATCGCGGTGGGACTGCTGTTCTTCGTGCTCATCCCGGGGCTCGGTCACGTCGTGAACGGCAGCCGCCGCTGGATCCGCGTGATGGGATTCAATTTCCAGGCCTCCGAGCTCGCGCGGGTGCTGACGCTCATCTTCATCGCCAGCTACGCCGTGCGGCGCGAGGAAGAACTGCGCAATACCGCGCTCGGACTCATCAAGCCCATGGCGCTGCTGGCCTTCGTCGCGCTGCTGCTGCTCGCCGAGCCCGATTTCGGCGCCGCCTCGGTGTTGTTGATCGCCGGCTTCGGCATCCTGTTCGTCGCCGGGGCCCGCCTGCGTTACGTGATCATGGTGGCTGCCGTCTGCGCCGGGGCGATGGCGCTGCTGGTGATGCTCGTTCCGTACCGCATGGCGCGGGTCACCTCGTTCCTCGATCCCTGGGCGGATCCCTTCAACAGCGGTTTCCAGCTCACGCAGTCGCTGATCGCCATCGGCCGCGGCGAGTGGTTTGGCGTGGGCCTGGGCGAGAGCGTGCAGAAGCTCTTCTATCTACCCGAAGCGCACACCGATTTCCTGTTCGCGGTCCTGGCCGAGGAGCTCGGCCTCGTCGGCGTCGCGATCACGCTGGCGCTGTTCATCGCGCTGGTGTGGCGCAGTTTCTGGATCGCACAGCTGGCCTCGCGCGCCGGCCTGCGGTTCCAGGCGTACCTCGCCGCGGGCTTCGGCCTGTGGCTCGGCGCGCAGGCGCTCATCAACATCGGCGTGAACATGGGCGTGCTGCCCACCAAGGGGCTGACGCTGCCGCTCATGAGTTATGGCCGTTCGAGCATGATCGTCACGCTCGCGTGGGTCGGCATGCTGCTGCGCGTGTATCACGAGGCCGTGCAAAGTACGCGCGGGATGGCGAGTGCGCGCCGCTCCGAGGACGAGCGCCCGCCGCGCGGGGTATTCGCATGAACGCACCGTCACGCGCACCGATTCTCATCATGGCCGGCGGCACCGGCGGCCATGTGTTTCCGGCACTGGCGCTCGCGCGCCTGCTGCGTGCCGCGTCGCACGAAGTCGTGTGGCTCGGTACGAAGTCGGGACTCGAAGCGCGCGTCGTTCCCGCGGAGAACATCGACATCGAGTGGCTCGCGATGAGCGGGCTGCGCGGCAAGGGTGCGGCCACGTTGTTAGCCGCGCCGTTCAAGCTGGCGCATTCCATCTGGCAGGCGCTGGGCGTGATGCGTCGGCGGCGTCCGCAGCTCGTGGTGGGCTTCGGCGGCTTCGTGACCGGGCCCGGCGGTGTCGCGGCATGGCTCACGCGCCGGCCGCTGGTCATTCACGAGCAGAATGCCATCGCGGGTTATTCCAACCGCTGCCTCGCGCATCTCGCGCGCCGCGTGCTGTCCGCATTCCCCAAGGCGTTTCCGCCCGGCATCGAGTCGCGCGTCGTCGGCAATCCGGTGCGCGCGGAGATTGTCATGCAGCCGCCGCCCGCCACGCGATTCGCCGGGCGCGAGGGCGCGCTGCGCCTGCTCGTGGTCGGCGGCAGCCTCGGTGCCGCGCGATTGAATGCGGTGGTGCCGTTCGCGATCAAGAATTCCGGGCTGTCGCTGCGCGTACGCCACCAGGCGGGCGAGCGCGGCATCGATGCGGCGCGCACGGCGTATGCCGATGCGGGTGTGCAGGCGGATGTGTCGCCGTTCATCGATGACATGGCACGCGCCTATGCCGACGCCGACCTCGTCATCTGCCGGTCGGGTGCGCTCACCATTTCCGAGCTCGCCGCCGTGGGCGTGGCGGCCGTGCTGGTGCCATTTCCCGCCGCCGTCGACGATCACCAGACGGTGAATGCGCAATACCTGGTGCGCGAAGGCGCCGCGGTGCATATCGCGGATCGCGAACTGACGCCGGAACGGCTCGCCGCCGAGCTCCGTGAGCTGTGCCAGGGCCGCGGCAAGCTGCTGGCGATGGCCGAACGCGCGCGTCTCGTGGCCAAACCGCGTGCCGCCGAAGAACTGGCGGCCGAGTGCGCAGCGCTTCTGGAGGCCGCATGAGCGACCGGATGCGCCGCATTCATCGCATCCACTTCGTCGGCATCGGCGGCAGTGGCATGAGCGGCATCGCCGAAGTGCTGGTGAATCTCGGCTACGAAGTACAGGGCAGCGACCTCAAGCCGAATCCGGTGACCGAGCGGCTCGAGAAGTTAGGCGCACGCATCATGATCGGGCATCGCGCCGAAAATGTCGGCGATGCCGACGTGGTCGTGATCTCGAGCGCCGTGTCGCAGCAGAATCCCGAAGTGGCGGGCGCGCTGGCGCGCCGCATACCGGTGGTGCCGCGCGCCGAGATGCTCGGCGAGCTCATGCGCTTTCGATATGCGATCGCGGTGGCCGGCACCCACGGCAAGACCACGACCACGAGCCTCACCTCGTCGATCCTCGCCGAGGGCGGCGAGGATCCCACCTTCGTGATCGGCGGACTCCTCAAGAGCGCGGGCACCAATGCGCGGCTCGGCGCCGGAAAATATCTCGTGGCCGAGGCGGACGAGAGCGATGCCTCGTTCCTGCACCTGAATCCGATGATCGCGATCGTCACCAACATCGACAACGATCATCTCGGCACACACGACGGGGATTTCGACCGGCTCAAGCAGAGCTTCGTGGAGTTCCTGCACAACCTGCCGTTCTACGGGCTCGCGGTGCTGTGCGTGGACGACGCGCACGTTCGCAGCATCCTCGCGAAAGTGAATCGCCCGGTGGTCGGATACGGATTCTCCGAAGGCGCCGACCTGCGTGCGGAGAACCTGCGCCGCGAGGGCTTGCGGACTCACTTCGACGTGGTGCGGCGCGCCGACGGGCTGCGTTTTGCCGTCACGGTGAACCTGCCGGGCCTTCACAACGTGCTCAACTCGCTGGCCGCCATTGCCGTGGCGCTCGAGATCGGCCTCGTCGCACGAGGCCATCCAGCGCGCGCTCGCCGGCTTCCAGGGTATCGACCGAAGGCTCACGCACGTCGCCGACGTCAAACTCACTTCCGCTGACGGAAAAGAGGGCGGTGAGGCCGTCACCATCGTCGACGACTACGGGCACCATCCGACCGAAATCGCCGCCACGCTCGACGCGATCCGCCAGGGCTACGCGGGGCGCCGCGTGGTGCTGGCGTTCCAGCCGCATCGCTACACGCGCACGCGTGACCTGCTCGACGACTTCGCCACCGTGCTGTCGACGGGCGATGCGCTGCTGGTCACCGAGGTGTACGCGGCCGGCGAGGCGCCGATTGCCGCCGCCGACGGGCGCGCCATCTGCCGCGCCATCCGCACGCGCGGCAAGGTCGAGCCGGTGTTCGTGGAAAAGGTCGAAACGCTGCACGAGGCGCTGCGTGCCGTACTCCGGCCGGGCGACGTGCTCGTGACCATGGGCGCGGGTTCCATCAGCGCCGTGTCGCATGCGCTCCCGAAGAAGTTAGGGGCCGCCGCGGCCCGGAGGCAGCAGTGACGTGCGCGCTGCCCTCCAAAAATCCTCCTGCGAGGATGCATTCATGAGCGACGGAGTCCTCATGGTGGATCCGAAGTTTTTGGATCGCGTGAAGCGCGATGAACCGATGTCGCGCCACACCTCGTGGCACGTGGGCGGTCCGGCGGACGTGTTCTTCGAGCCCGCGCGATCGCGCCGACCTGCTCGCGTTTCTCGGCTCGCTGCCCGAAGGCACGCCGCTGTTCTGGCTCGGGCTCGGCAGCAATCTGCTGGTGCGCGATGGCGGCATCCGCGGCGTCGTCATCGACACCGCCGCGGGACTCACGCGTCTCGAACGCGTCAGCGACACGACGCTCACCTGCGAGGCCGGTGTGCCCTGCGCGCGTCTCGCGCGCCAGTGCATCAAGTGGGGCCTCGGTCCCGCCGAATTCCTCGCCGGCATTCCCGGCGTGCTCGGCGGCGCGCTCGCGATGAACGCCGGCGCGTTCGGCGGCGAGACCTGGCCACGCGTGCGATCGGTCGACGTCTGCGACGCGCGTGGCAACGCGCGCCGGCGCGACGCGCGCGAATACTCGTACGGCTATCGCCACATCGTTCCGCCGGCCGCCGGGGAGTACTTCCTCGCCGCGATGCTCGAGTTCGAGCCGCGGCCGGGAATCACCGAAGACGCGATGCGCGAGCTGCTCGCGAAGCGAAAGCTCACCCAGCCCATCGGCGAGTGGAGCTGCGGATCGACCTTCACCAATCCCAAGGGCGATCACGCCGCGCGTCTGATCGAAGCGGCCGGCCTCAAGGGCTTTCGCATCGGAGACATCATGGTTTCACCCAAGCACGCGAACTTTCTCGTCAACGTCGAGGCCGCGACCGCGGCCGACGTGGAGAAGCTCGTCGCGCATATCCAGAACGTCGTGAACGAGAAGTTTGGCGTGGCGCTCACGCCTGAATTCCGGATCGCCGGGGAGTCGCTCTGATGCGCCTGCGCCATGACCCCAAACTCGTGCGCCACGTCACTTCCGCCGCGGATTTCGGCCGCGTGGCCGTGCTGCTCGGCGGCACCTCGAGCGAACGCGAGATCTCGCTCAAGTCGGGCAACGCCTGTCTTGCCGCGCTGCTCAAGCGCGGCGTCGACGCTCATCCGTTCGATCCGAAGGACAAGCCGATCGCGGAGCTCGTCACCCGCAAATTCGATCGCGTCTTCATCGCGCTGCATGGGCCCGGCGGCGAGGACGGCACGCTGCAGGGCGCGCTCGAATTCCTCGGGCTGCCCTACACGGGGAGCGGGGTCATGGGCTCGGCCATCGGCATGGACAAGCTGCGCACCAAGCGGCTCGCGCAGGCGGTCGGCATTCCGACCACCGACTACATGGTGCTGCGCTCGCCCGCCGATCTCGACAACTGCATCGAGCGCCTGGGGCTGCCCATGATCGTGAAGCCTGCGACGCAGGGCTCCTCGGTGGGCATGACCAAGGTCGAAAAGGCCGATCAGTTGTTAGGCGCCTACCAGGCCGCCGCGATGCTCGAGCCCGATGTATTCGCGGAGCCGTGGATCACCGGCGCCGAATACACCGTCGCCATCCTGCAGGGGCGCGCGCTGCCGTCGATCCGCATCGAAACGCCGGCCACGTTCTACGACTACCAGGCGAAGTATTTCCGCAACGACACGAAGTACTCACTGCCCGTCGGGCCTGTCCGCCGAGGCGGAGAAGCATCTCGCGAATCTCGCGCAGGCCACGTTCACCGCCGTGGGCGCGGAGGGCTGGGGCCGCGCCGACTTCATGATGGACAAGGCCGGCAAGCCCTATCTGCTGGAGATCAACACGGTTCCCGGCATGACCGACCACAGTCTCGTGCCGATGGCGGCGCGCGCGCTCGACATCAGCTTCGAGCAACTCGTCTGGCAGGTGCTGGAAACCTCATTCGCAAGGACGGTCATCGCCTGATGTTTGGCAAACCCAAAAACCGGCGCAAGAGCGAGGGCAGCGGCTTCCGCTTTCCCGGCGCGCTCGTGGCGAAATTCGGAATCGCGGCCGCGGTGCTGGCCGTGCTCGGCATCGCGATCACGCTGTCGCTTGGCGCGCTCGACCAGAACATCACGCAGGTGGCCGTGACCGGCCGCTTCCAGCGCGTGTCGGCCGGCGAGGTGGAGCAGGCCGTCAAGGCGCGCGTGCGCGACATGGGCCTCGTGAGCGTGGACCTCGCCGCGGTGCGGCGCGCGGTCGAGCAATTGCCCTGGGTAGATAGCGCCACCGTGGAGCGTCAGTGGCCGCGCGCGCTGAACATCCGCGTCACCGAGCAGGTGGCGGCGGCGCGCTGGGGCGCGAACGGTTTGCTGAACACGCGCGGCGAGCTGTTCATTTCCGAAGCGCGGCACATTCCGCCGGAGCTGCCGCGACTCTCGGGCCCGCAGGGCAGCGAGGGCGAAGTCGCGCGCCGCTATCTCGCCGCGCAGGGCCAGCTCATCGAAGCGGGCATGCGCCTCACCGCGGTCCGGCTCGATGCGCGCGGCGCCTGGGAATTCGATCTCGACAACGGCATCACGGTGCGCCTCGGGCGCCGCCAGATCGACGAACGCTTCGCGCGTTTCGTCGCCGCCGGCGTCGGCCAGATCGCCGCGCACGCCAGCGACATCGGCTACATCGACATGCGTTACACGAACGGTTTTGCAATCGGCTGGCGACAGGGCGGCGCGCGCGTCGCGACCGGCCAGGCGGAGGATGACAACTCGGATGGCACTTTTTAATGGCTAAGACGCCCAGACAAGAATCTCATCATCGGTCTCGACGTCGGCACGTCGAAGGTCGCCGCGCTGGTGGGCGAGGTGCATGCCGACAATTCGATCGAAGTGATCGGCATGGGCGTGCAGCCCTCGCGCGGTCTCAAGAAGGGCGTGGTGGTCAACATCGAATCGACCGTGCAGTCGATCCAGCGCGCCATCGAGGAAGCCGAGCTCATGGCCGGCTGCGAGATCCGCTCGGTGTTCGCCGGCATTGCCGGCAGCCACGTGCGCAGCCTGAATTCGCACGGCGTGGTCGCGATCCGCGATCGCGAAGTGAGCGAAGTCGACGTGCAGCACGTGGTGGACGCGGCCAAGGCCGTGGCCATTCCGGCGGACCAGAAGATCCTGCACGTGCTGCCGCAGGAATTCATCATCGATGGCCAGGAAGGCATCCGCGATCCCATCGGCATGTCGGGCGTGCGGCTCGAAGCCAAGGTGCACATCGTCACCGGCGCCGAGAGCGCGGCCAACAACCTCGAGAAGTGCATCCAGCGCTGCGGGCTCGAAGTCGACGACATCGTGCTCGAACAGCTCGCGTCGAGCTTCGCCTGCCTCACCGAAGATGAGCGCGAGCTCGGCGTCTGCATCATCGACATCGGCGGCGGCACCACGGACCTCGCGGTGTTCTCGCAGGGCGCCATTCGCCACACGGCCGTCATACCGATCGCCGGCGACCAGGTGACCAACGACATCGCGGTGTCCATGCGCACGCCGACGCAGTACGCCGAGGACATCAAGGTGAAGTACGCCTGCGCGCTGTCGCAGCTCGCCAATCCCGACGAGAGCATCGAAGTGCCGTCGGTCGGCGATCGTCCCGCGCGGCGCCTGGCGCGCCAGACGCTGGCCGAGGTGGTCGAGCCGCGTTACGAGGAACTCTACGGCCTGGCGCGCGAAGAACTGCGCCGCTCGGGCTTCGAGGAAATCATCGCCGTCGGGAATCGTGCTCACCGGTGGCAGCGCCAAGATGGAAGGCGCGATCGAGCTCGCCGAAGAGGTGTTCCACGTCCCGGTGAGGCTCGGCCTGCCGCAGTACATCAGGGGACTCTCCGACGTGGTCCGCAATCCTATCTACTCGACCGGCGCCGGCCTGCTGCTGTATGCGCGCGACAACTCGCTCGCCGGCAATCGCGTCACCGTCGATCACGGGCAACGCCCGCACGACGCTCGAGCGCATGAAGAATTGGTTTCAGGGGCGTCTTCTGAGACGCCGTTGATGTTCGAAAACGAAGCTGACAGCTTTGATTAACTAGTGAAGGAGCGACACGATGTTTGAACTAATGGATGCTTACAGCCAGAACGCTGTAATCAAAGTAATAGGAGTAGGTGGCGGCGGCGGCAACGCAGTTGCCCACATGGTTAGCAGTGGCATCGAGGGCGTGGAGTTCCTGTGCATCAACACCGATGCGCAGGCTCTCAAGCACTCGAAGGTGAAAACCTCGCTGCAGATCGGCTGCAATATCACCAAGGGTCTCGGCGCCGGCGCCGATCCCGAAGTGGGCCGGCAGGCGGCGATGGAAGACCGCGATCGCATCATCGAGATGATCGAAGGCTGCGACATGCTGTTCATCACCGCCGGCATGGGCGGTGGCACGGGCACGGGTGCGGCGCCGGTGGTCGCGCAGGTCGCGAAGGAACTCGGCATCCTCACGGTGGCCGTGGTCACGCGTCCGTTCGAGATGGAAGGCGGCAAGCGCACGCTGGTCGCGAATCACGGCCTGGCCGAGCTCGGCAAGTACGTCGACTCGCTGATCACCATTCCGAACCAGAAGCTGCTCACGGTGCTCGGCGCCAAGACCACGTTGTTAGACGCTTTCAAGAGCGCCAACCACGTGCTGCAGGGCGCGGTGCAGGGCATCGCCGAACTCATCACGCGTCCGGGTCTCATCAACGTGGACTTCGCCGACGTGCGCACGGTGATGAGCGAGACCGGCATGGCGATGATGGGATCGGGCGTGGCGCGCGGTGAGAATCGCGCCAAGGAAGCGGCCGAGATGGCCGTCTCCTCGCCGTTGCTCGAGGACATCAACCTCTCGGGCGCGCACGGCATCCTCGTGAACGTCACCGCGGGCATGGACCTGTCGATCGGCGAGTTCCAGGAAGTCGGCAACATCGTCAAGCAGTTCGCCTCGGATGACGCCACCGTCGTGGTGGGAACCGTCATCGATCCGGAGCTGTCGGATGAAATGCGCGTCACCGTGGTTGCCACCGGGCTCGGCAAGCCCGAAGTCGCGTCATGGCCGCTCGCCGTTCGGTCGCGAAGTGCCCACCTTGTCCAAGGCGGCCCCGCAGGCAGCTCCGCCGGCAGAACCCGCGATGCGCGTGGTGCCGCGCCGTCCGTTGACCGCGGCTGACTACGCCGCGCTCGACAAGCCGGCCGTGCAGCGCCAGCGAGCCGTGGGAGATGGACTGCAGGGAATCGCGGAGTCCGAAGATGTGCTGGATATTCCGGCCTTTCTGAGGCGCCAGGCTGACTGACGTCGCAGACTGAATAAGGCAATTGTGTTACGGTAGCGCCCCTTTTTGGGGTCTCGGTGCCGCCAATTCCGTGTGTCGGAGTTGCGGCCGCTCCCCGATGCCTCCGACGTCCTTCCGGGACAAGGTGGCGCTACCCGAGCACCGTTCGACGGTCGCCGGAGATAGTTTCAGATGCTCGGACAACGCACTCTCAAGAACTCCATCCGCGCGCAAGGTGTTGGCCTGCACACCGGCCAGAAGGTCCTGATGACCTTGAGGCCGGCCGCGCCTGACACCGGCATCGTCTTCCGACGTACCGATCTCGATCCGCCCGCCGAAGTCCGTGCCTATGCGGAAAACGTGGGCGACACCCAGCTCGGCACCACTCTTATTAATGGTGCGGCGCGCGTTTCGACCGTGGAGCACCTGTTGTCCGCGTTCGCCGGGCTCGGAATCGACAATGCGCACGTGGACGTCAGCGCGCCCGAAGTGCCCATCATGGATGGCAGCGCGGGTCCGTTCGTCTTCCTGCTGCAGTCGGCGGGCTTCGAAGATCAACGCGTGCCCAAGAAGTTCGTGCGCATCAAGCAACGCGTGCGCGTCGAAGACGGCGACAAGTGGGCGGAGTTCAAACCGTTCGACGGCTTCAAGGTGAATTTCGAAATCGAGTTCAACCATCCGCTGTTCAAGCGTCGTGGCAACAAGGCCTCGATGGATTTCTCGACGACCTCGTTCCTCAAGGAAGTGTCGCGCGCGCGCACGTTCGGATTCATGCGCGACCTCGAGATGCTGCGCGCACGCAATCTGGCGCTCGGCGGAAATTTCGACAATGCCATCGTGCTCGACGATTTCCGCGTGCTCAACGAAGACGGCCTGCGCTACGAGGACGAGTTCGTGAAGCACAAGATCCTCGACGCCATCGGCGATCTCTATCTGCTCGGCCACAGCCTCATCGGCGAATTCAGCGGCCACAAATCCGGGCACAAGCTGAACAATCAGCTGCTGCGCAAGCTGATTTCCGAGACCCACACCTGGGAAGCGGTGACCTTCGAGAAGCCCTCGGACGCGCCGATCGCCTACGTGCAGCCGCCGCCGGTCGCGGTCGGCTCCGTCATTTAGACACCGGGATTCCCGCGGCAAGATCTTTGCCGCGTCCATATCTTGAAGAGGCGCACGAATTGCGCTTCCAGTTCAGTTCATTGCGGCCGATACATTGGGCGGGGTGCCTTACGTGTCGGATCCGTCGAACCACAAACTCAATCGTCGAGCGATGCTGCTCGGAGCCGTCCTTCTGGTGGGCGGTGCCGCGGCGCTGACGCGTTTTGTCCGCAGGTCGGATGTGATCGCCGGCGGTTCGCGCCGTGCATTCAACGCCGAACAATTCGCGCTGCTCGAGCAGGTCTGCGAAGTGATCATTCCCACCACCGACACGCCGGGCGCCATCGAGGCCGGTGTGCCTGCCTTCATGCGGCAGATGCTGGAGGACTGGGGCACCGAAAATTCGCGCACCGAGATCGGAAGTGTGCTCGAGGCGGTCGAGAAGCGCGCCTGGAGCAAGTTCGGCGCCGCGTTCCTCGAGCTCGCGCCCGAGCGCCGTCTCGAAGTGATCGCAGCTATTCGATGCCGAGCGCGTGGCCGCGAAGGATCCGGCGTACTCCAAGTTCAAGCATCTGGTGCTGGTCGGCTATTACCAGTCCGAAATCGGCGCCACCCGCGAGCTGCGCTACGAACTCGTGCCCGGCGCCTGGCGCCCCTGCGTTCCGCTCTCGGAGATCGGGCGCGCTTCGGCCGTCTGACCGCCATGGATTTCGACGCCATTGTCGTGGGCTCGGGGATCAGCGGAGGCTGGGTCGCCAAGGAATTGTGCGAGCGCGGACTCAAGACGCTGGTGATCGAGCGCGGTCGCCACGTCAATCACCGCACCGACTACCTGGATTTCTCCGCGCCCTGGGAAGTGCCGAACCGCGGCAAGGTGCCCGAGGCCGAAGTGGCCGAGCACTACGCCGTGCAGAGCCAATGCCACGCGTTCAACTCGGCGACCAAGCAATTGTGGGTGCGAGACAGCGAGCATCCGTATTCGACGCCGGCGGATCGCCCGTACAACTGGATCCGCGGGTATCACCTCGGTGGTCGCTCGATCACCTGGAGCCGGCAGGCCTATCGCATGAGCGACTACGATTTCAGCGCCAACCAGCAGGATGGCAACGGCGTCGACTGGCCGATTCGCTACGCGGACATCTCGCCGTGGTACGACCGCGTCGAGCGTTTCGCCGGAATATCGGGCGTCACCGAAGGGCTCGACCAACTACCCGACGGGCAGTTCCTGCCGCCGATGGAACTGAACTGCCTCGAGTCCGCGTTCAAGAAGAAGATCGAGCAGGAATTTCCCACGCGACGCGTCACCTCTGGGCGCTGCGCGCATCTGACCGAGCCCACGGCGGAACACATCGCGCTCGGTCGCGGCCCTTGCCAGATGCGCGGCAACTGCGAACGCGGCTGCGGATATGGCGCCTATTTCTCGTCGCTGTCGGCCACGCTGCCGGCGGCGCAGAAGACCGGCAACCTCACGGTGGTCACCGACGCCATCGTCGAGCGTCTCGACTATGACCATGCGAAGCGCCGCATCTCCGGCGTGCGCGTGATCGATGCGAACACGAAGCAGGGCAGGTCTTACCAGGCGCGCGTGGTCTTCGTGTGTGCGTCCACCATCGGCACCGCGCAGATCCTGCTCGCTTCGCAGTCGGAATATTTTCCGCGCGGACTCGCCAATCGCTCGGATGCGGTCGGTCGCAATCTCATGGATCTCGTGGTGGGAATCGGCGCTGAGGGTACGCATCCGGGTTTCCTCGACCGCTACCACTACGGCCGCCGCCCCACCGGTTTCTACCTGCCGAGATACGTCAACCTCACCGAAAAGGGCGACGCCGATTTTCTGCGCGGCTACGGTTTCCAGGGCTACTCGCGGCGCAGCAGCTGGGAACGTGCGGAGCACGAGGCGGGCGTGGGCGCGGAGCTCAAGGAGCGGCTGCGCATGCCCGGCCCCTGGGGAATGCGGCTGATCGGCTTCGGCGAGATGCTGCCGCGCGCGGACAACCGCGTGACGCTGCACGCCACGCGCAAGGATCGGCTGGGGACTTCCGCTGGTGCACATCGACTGCACGCATGGGGAAAACGAGCGCCGTCTGGCGGAGCGCGCGAATCGCGATGCCGTCCAGATGCTGGTGTCGGCCGGGTTCGAAAATGTGCGGCCGCTCGGTGAGTGGAAGCCACCGGGCCATTCCATGCACGAGATGGGAACCGCCCGCATGGGGCGCGACCCCGCGACTTCGGTACTCAATGGCCACAACCAGGCGCACGACGTACAGAACCTGTTCATCACCGACGGCTCGTGCATGACCTCAACCGGCTCGGTGAACCCCTCGCTGACCTACATGGCCCTGTCCGCGCGGGCCGCGAACTACGCCGCGGACCGGCTCGCCTCAGGCGAGATGTAGGGCGTTTTGCGCGGCTTCCCGCGCGCTCAGCCCTTGGCCGCCGGGCTGCGCCGGGGCCGCACCCGCACGAGCAGCTCGCGAAATCCGGGGGTCACGGCGGCGAGCGCGGGCTCGACTTCGGCCAGCGCGAAACGCATCCGGGCGGCCCAGGCAGAGGATTCCGCGACGACCGTAATCCTTCCGCTATCGAGGGTGCATCGATTTACCTTATTGGCGAGGTCCGGTCCCAAGGCCTTCATTACTGCGACCTGCCACACGGACTGCTCGGACGCCAAAAGGGCACGCTGGGCGAGAGCTGGCAGACGCGCCGAGATTAAGTCTCCCGCCGTCACGGGTTTTGACCCCGGGCGGATCGATTGCTTGTTTCGGGTAGGTCTTTTGGGCATAGTTTCGCGCCTGCTGGGCCTTTCGGTTTTGCCGGTCCAAGACTCTCACGGGAGAGGACGACGAGGATGCCAGCGAGGTGCAAGTCTTTGAAGTACAAAGAACAGGATCGTAGAGATCCGCTGTGCCCCATGGCTTCGGAGCTGGCGCGATGAACATCATCTTTTTCTCGCGCCGCGAAGGTCGTGCCCGGCATTTCAACCTCGGACATCCGTTCGCCGTTGCGGCTTTCGCGACGGTGCTGATCGCCATTCTTGCCACCGCTTTCAGCCTCGGATTCAAGATCGGTGAGAGCAAGACCGCGCCGCGCGGGGTCTCCACCTGGACCGAGACCCTCGCCCAACAGCAGGCCGAGATCAAGGAACTCAAAGCCGAGCTGCAGCGCCGCGTCGACGCGGTGGCCATGCGAATCGGCCAGATGAACGCCCACGTCATTCGTCTCGATGCGCTGGGCAAGCGCCTCACGCAGATGGCGAACATCGACACTCGCGAATTCGATTTCGAGAGTGCCGCCGGCGATCGGTGGCCCGGAGTCAGACATCGGCGCCGCCATGCAGGCGCCGGACCTGAACGCGCTGCTCAATGGCCTCGAACAGAAGATCTCCTCGCGCGACGCGCAGCTCGCGGCGCTGGAAAACGCGCTGCTGTCGAAGAAGCTCGACGAGCAGATCCGCCCCGATGGCCGGCCGGTGCACGAAGGCCATATCTCCTCGTATTTCGGTGAGCGCCAGGATCCGTTCACGGGTCACCAGGCGTTCCACAAGGGCATCGATTTCGCGAGCGCCACAGGGCTCGGATGTCATCGCCGTTGCGGCGGGCGTGGTCACCTTCGCCGGCGAAAAGGTCGGCTACGGCACGCTGGTCGAAGTCAGCCACGGCAATGGCCTGATCACTCGCTACGGCCACAATTCAGGCCTCGCGGTTGGCGTGGGCCGCACCGTCGCCCGTGGTGACACCCTGGCCTACGTCGGTTCCACAGGGCGCTCGACGGGTCCGCACGTGCACTTCGAAGTGCTCAAGAACGGACGCCAGATCGATCCGCTGACTTTTATAGGGCGATAGAAGGCCTCCGGCCACTTCGGTAACGCCGCCGAAGCGGCGGCGTCCGTCTAAGTTTCCCATTCCAAATAAGACGCCTTGCAAGCCCTGGCCGGCGGCCATACACAGGGCAGTTCCGAAACCTGTTCCGTGCGTTCGGGTCTATCCGTAGAATACCGGCCCGGCTGCCGAGTGCCCCGACGTAAGTGGCTGTCAGCCTTGAAGTTTCTCGCAAGGATTTTCTAGTGCTCAATCTTCTGACGCGACTCTTTGGCAGTCGCAACGACCGCATCGTCAAAGGCTATGAAGCGACGGTGCGCAAGGCGGCCGCATTCGAGACGGCGCTGCAGGCGTTGAGCGACGAAGCCCTCGGCGCCAAGACCGTCGAATTCCGCAAGCGCCTCGCCGAAGGCGCGACGCTCAACGACCTCGCTCCCGAAGCGTTTGCGGTGGTCCGCGAGGCTTCGCGTCGCACGATGAAGATGCGCCACTTCGACGTGCAGCTCATCGGCGGTCTCACGCTCAACGATGGCCGCATCGCCGAGATGCGCACCGGCGAAGGCAAGACGCTGATGTCGACGCTGGCCGCCTACCTGAATGCGCTCACGGGTGAAGGCGTACACGTCGTCACCGTCAACGAATACCTCGCGCAGCGCGACGCGGACTGGATGAGTCCGATCTATCGCTTCCTCGGGCTCACCGTCGGCGTCATCAGGAACCAGCAGGACCCGACCGAAAAGCGCGCCGCCTATCGCTGCGACATCACCTACGGCACCAACAACGAATTCGGCTTCGACTACCTGCGCGACAACCTCGCGTTCAGCCTCGACGACAAAGTGCAGCGCGGCCTCGTGTTCGCGATCGTCGACGAAGTGGACTCCATCCTCATCGACGAAGCGCGCACGCCGCTGATCATCTCCGGCCCCGCCGAGGAAAACGAAGACCTGTACGTCAAGGTCAACCTGCTGGTGCCGCGGCTCAAGAAGCAGCTCGAAGAAGAAGGGCCCGGCGATTTCTCGGTCGACGAGAAGCAGAAGCAGACGCATCTCACCGAAGCGGGCCACGAGACGCGTCGAAGGGCTCATGGCCGAGGCCGGGCTGCTGCGCGAAGGCGAGAGCCTCTACGACCCGCAGAACATCCGCCTCATGCATCACCTGAACGCGGCGCTGCGTGCGCACGCGATCTACAAGCGCGACGTGGAATACATCGTGCGCGCGGGCGAAGTGATCATCGTCGACGAATTCACCGGCCGCACGATGCCGGGCCGCCGCTGGTCGGATGGCCTGCACCAGGCGGTCGAGGCGAAGGAAGGCGTGAAGGTCCGCGCCGAGAACCAGACCGTCGCGTCGATCACCTTCCAGAACTACTTCCGCCTCTACAAGAAGCTGTCCGGCATGACCGGCACGGCCGACACCGAGG
Source organism: uncultured Pseudomonadota bacterium (assembly GCA_963736955.1). GTDB lineage: Bacteria > Pseudomonadota > Gammaproteobacteria > Steroidobacterales > Steroidobacteraceae > CADEED01. The sequence continues at coordinate 66,523 of CAVTQT010000011.1, read as the reverse complement.
CGCCGGAGTTCATGCAGATCTACGGCCTCGAAGTGGTCGTGATCCCGACGCATCGCCCGATGATCCGCAAGGACAACGCGGACTTCGTGTATCTCACGCAGGGCGACAAGTTCAAAGCCATCATCGAAGACATCCAGGATTGCGTGACGCGCGAGCAGCCCGTGCTCGTGGGCACCACGTCCATCGAGACTTCCGAGTTGCTGTCCGGCGTGCTCAAGGAGAACGGCATTCCGCACGAGGTGCTGAACGCCAAGCAGCACGAGCGCGAGGCGCACATCGTCGAGAACGCCGGCATGCCCGGCAAAGTCACCATCGCGACCAACATGGCCGGTCGCGGCACCGACATCAAACTCGGCGGCAACAACGAAGCCGAGCTCGAAGCAGGCCGCCGCCGCCGCGGGCGAAGCCGGGCTCGACGAAGTCACCGCCGCGCGCATCCGTGCCGACTGGCAGGCGCGCCACGACAAGGTGGTGGCCGCTGGCGGCCTGCACATCATCGGCACCGAACGGCACGAGTCGCGCCGCATCGACAATCAGCTGCGCGGCCGCTCGGGTCGCCAGGGCGATCCGGGTTCCAGCCGCTTCTATCTGTCGATGGAAGACAACCTCATGCGCATCTTCGGCGATCCGGCTCGCACCAAGCGCTGGCTGGCGCTCGCCGGCATGAAGGAGGGCGAAGTCATCGAGAGCGGCATGCTCACGAAGCAGATCGAGAAGGCGCAGCGCAAGGTCGAAGTCGCACAACTTCGACATCCGCAAGCAGCTGCTCACCTTCGACGACGTGGCCAACGATCAGCGCAAGGTCATCTACCAGCAGCGCACCGAGCTCATGGGCGCCACCGACCTGGCCGATGCGATCCGCGGCATCCGCGCCGAGGTAGTTAGCGGCATCCTCGACCAGCACCTGCCGGCAAACGTCAGCCACGAGGAATGGAATCTCGACGGACTGGCGGCCAACATCGCCAAGAGCTTCTCGACCCAGGTGGATCCGGCGCAATGGCTGCGCGACCAGCCCGAGCTCGAGGAATCGACGCTGCGCGGGCGTGTCGTCGGCGCCATCGACGCCATGTATGACGCCAAGGTGCAGCGCATCGGCGTGCCCATCATGCGGCACGTGGAAAAGGACATCATGCTCAAGGTGCTCGACCAGCAATGGCGCGAACACCTGGGCGCCATGGATTACCTGCGCCAGGGAATCCACCTGCGCGGCTACGCGCAGAAAGACTATCGCTACGAGTACAAGCGCGAGGCCTTCGAGCTGTTCGCCGGGATGCTCGAGCGCATCAAGTTCGACACCGTCACCATCCTCGCCACCCTCGATGTGCAGGTGAAGAGTCCCGAGCAGATCGAGCGCGAGGAAGAGCAGCGTCGCGCCAGGCTCAATCGCGCGTTGCAGGCGCAACACGCCGAAGCCGCGTCGTTGGCGCAGCTCGGCAGTGCGGGTGGTGAAGAGCAGCCCCAGGGCGGCCCGCAAGGCCTTCCCGCGCCGGGCGCTCGCCAGGCTCCGCCGCCGATGCCGCAAGCCGCGCAGCGTCCGGTGCGCGCCGCTCCGAAGGTAGGGCGCAACCAGCCTTGCCCGTGCGGCAGCGGAAAGAAATTCAAGAACTGTCACGGCGTGCTCGAGGGAGTCGAGTAACACCTCCTGTGGAGAGCAGCCCCAAGCCGCGGCTGCGCGTGGTCGCAGCGGCGCTGTTTGACGAGCAGGGACGCGTGCTCATCGCGGAACGGCCGGCGGGCAAACACATGGCCGGCTGGTGGGAATTCCCCGGCGGCAAGGTGGCTGCCGGCGAAAGTGATGCGCAGGCCCTGGTGCGTGAGTTGCGCGAAGAGCTCGGAGTCGACGCACGGCCCGACAGCTCAGATCATGACGCTGACCCACGAATACCCGGACCGCGTGGTCGACCTGGTGTTGTGGCGCGTGTCTGCCGTCGGCGAGCCGCGGGCCTCGATGGCCAGCAACTGAAATGGGTGGCTTGCGATTCGCTCGACGCGGAACGTCTGCTGCCGGCGGATCGTCCGTTCATCGAAGCCCTGCAATTGTTATCATCGGCCGCGACTTTTTGACGGAAGAATTCCATGGCACAAGAACAGCAGCTCCCCGAAATCAAGCTGGATATCTCCCAGCTCTACCGCGAAGAGATCTTCACGGATCGCAAGGCGGGCACGTTGCGTCGCCTCGTACCCGTGCTCGCCGATGGCAACACCGACGCCTCGCGCCCAGTGCTGTACTCCGGGCAGACCCAGCTGCTGACGCCGGCCGGCGTGTTGCCGCTGGCCTTCGAACTCGAAGCCGCCTCGCTCGAAGATGCCTGCAACAAATTCCCCGACGCGGTGAAGGTCGCCATCGAGCAGGCCATCGAAGAAGCGCGCGAGATGCGCCGTGAAGCCGCGTCGCGCATCGTGGTGCCGGAAGGCGGCATGGGCGGACCGCCGGCGGGTGGCGGCGGGCGCATCAAGCTTTAATGGGGACACTCCCCATTTCCTAGCAAAAGGGGACGCACCTTGTTGGAGAGGAGGCGAGCGAGCGGCGCCCATGCAGGGACGAGCTCGCTTTTCGCCGGGCCCTTCGCTCACTTGGACGTCGCAAGATTTGCGGCCGCCGCCACACGCGATGACGTCCTCGTGCGGTGGGGTGAGACGTCAGCGAAGAGTCCGTTTGAAGTAGAGAGGCGGCTTCGTGCCTAACGAGGTCACGTAGCCCGGCCCGCTCACTCGTCCCTGCATGGACACCGCTCGCTCGCCGCTTCTCCCACGAACCGCGGTCCCGTTCGAAGAGAAATGCGGAGTGACTCCCCGGCTTGGGGAAGAGAAGACCTCAGACCGTGCGTCTCTTCTCTTCTCCAACTCAGCGGGGAAATGGGGCGCGGTGCGATGACGTCTGCGCCCCAGCGAGCGTGCCCGCATAGGGTTGAGTGAGCGGGCCGGGCTACGTGACCTCGTTAGGCACGAAGCCGCCTCTCTGCCTCATACGGACTCTTCGCCAACGTCCGACTCCAACCGCGCCAAGACGTCATCGCGTGATGGCGGCGGCCAGCAAACTAGCGACGCCCAATTATCGAAGGGCCCGGCGAAAAGCGAACTCAACCCTATGCGGGTGCGATCGCTGGGGCACACCCGCTACCGCGCCTCATCACTGCGCCCCCGCTCCCATCTCCCGATCGAAAAATCTCACGATGTTCGTCGTCGCGTGCAAGCCCGGGCCGCTCTGGCGGATCAGGCCGTGTTTGCCGCCGGGATAGGTCATGAGATCGAACGGCTTCTGCAGATCCTGCAGCTTCTTCATGAGCGCAGTGCTGTGCGCGAACAGCACGTTGTCGTCCGCCATGCCGTGCACCAGCAGCAGCGGCCGCTTCAGGTCTGTGCGCGTACTCGAGCACGTTGCTCTGGCGGTATCCATCCGGGTTCGACTGCGGAGTAGATAGGTAGCGCTCGGTGTAGTGGGTGTCGTACAGCGCCCAATCGGTGACCGGCGCGCCGGCGACTCCGGCCGCGAAGCTGTCCGGCGCCTGCATCAGGCACATGAGCGCCATGTATCCGCCGTAGCTCCAGCCGAAGATGCCGATGCGCTTGCCGTCGACGAAGGGCAGGCTGCGCAGGAATTCCACGCCGCGCACCTGGTCCTGCACCTCGATATTGCCCATGCGATGGCCCAGCGCCGTCTCGAAACGCGCGCCGCGCATGCCGCTGCCGCGGTTGTCGAGCTGGAACACCACGTAGCCGTGTTGCACCAGGTACTGATGGAACAGGCTTCCCCAGGTGTTGGTGACGCGCTGCACGCCCGGGCCGCCGTACACGTCGACGATCACCGGATAACGCTTGCCCGGCGTCGAGATTGCGCGGCTTCAGCAATCTGTATTGCATCGTCTGTCCGTCGGCCGCGGTGATCGTGCCGAACTCCGCGCGCACATGTTCGTCGACGAACGGCGCATACGGATGCGTGGCATCGAGCCGGTTGGGCAGCATCGAGGACAGCAGCTTGCCGCCGGCCGTGCGCAGACTGACGTTGCGCGGCGTGTCCACATTCGAAAAGACGTCGACGAAGACGCGCGCATCCTTCGACATTGCGATGCTGTGCCAGCCGGCGCCCGCGGTCACGCGTTGTGGCGCGCCCGGCGAATCGAGCGACACCCAGTACATCTGCCGCTCGACCGGCGAGGGGAGATTGGCGGTGAAGTACACGCGTCCGGCGCGCTCGTCGACGGCGCGAATCGCCGCCTCTGGCGATTCGCCCATCACCATGAACTCGCCCGAGGTGATCTGGCGGATCAGCTTGCCGTCATTGCCGTACAGGTAGAGATGCTGGAAACCGTCGCGCGATGAAGCCCAGATGAATTGCGGCGTGCGCTGCAGGAAAGTGAGCTCGTGATTGAGCGGCACCCAGAATTCGTTGTGTTCGGTGATCAGCACGCGGCCGCGGCCCGACAGCGCGTCGAAGCGCAGCAACTCCAGGGTCTTCTGGTCGCGGCTCTGGCGCTGCACGGCGATGCCGCGGCTGTCCGGGAACCACTCGACATCGGGTAGATAGACGTCGGCATCGGCTCCGAGGTCGAGCTGCAGGCGGCTCTCGGCCGCCAGGTCCGCGACGAACAGGTCGACGCGCGCATTGCGCGCACCGGTCGCCGGATAGCGCTGGCGTACGACGGTGGCGCCGGTGGCCTGGATCTCGAAGCGTTCGACTTCGGCGACGGGCGATTCGTCGACGCGGGCGAGCGCGATGTGCCGTTCGTCGGGCGACCACCAGTAGCCGGTGTCGCGATCCATCTCTTCCTGCGCGATGAACTCCGCGACGCCGAAGCTCACGAGCCCGCCGCCTTCGCGAGTCACCGCGCGCTCTTTGCCGGTGGCGAGATCGATGACATACAGATTCTGGTCGCGCACGAAGCTCACGAAGTTCGAGCGCGGCGAGAAGCGCGAGTCGGTTTCATAGGCGTCGGTGCTGGTGAGGCGGCGCACGGCGTCGGCGGGTTTGCGCGCCAGGTCGTAGACGTACAGGTCGCCGTTGAGAGGAATCAGCAGATGGCGGCTGTCGGGCGCGAAGCTGTACTCCACGATTCCCGAATACGCCGAGGTGCGCTGGCGCTCGCGCCGCGCTTCTTCTTCAGCCGACAGCGCCCGGTCGGCGCCGGCGAGCGTGCGCGAATCGACCAGCAGGCGATCGCGCGAATCGCGCACGTCGAATGCCCACAAGTCGAAGCGGTCTTTGTCGTCGTCACGGGCGCGCAGGTAGGCGACCAGTCGTCCATCGGGCGAGATCTTCACGCCACGCAGATTGGGGCCGGTGAGATCGGGCGCGGCAAACAGGCGTTCCAGAGAAAGCTTTTCGGCTTGCGCTGGCGCCGGGGTTGCCAGTAGTCCGAGCGCTGACAGCACGAACGCTGCGCCCAGCCGAGGAAAATACACGGCGCTCCGGAAAGTCGCGCGCAACGCGTTTGCTACACTGCCGTTCAAAATCATTGGGGGAGTTTAGGGATGCTCAACAATCCTCGCTACCGGATCACCCTTGCCGCGAGCGCACTGACCGCACTACTTGTCGCATGCGCGACGGCGCCCGAGCCAACGCCGGAACCGGCAGCACAACCCGCGGCGCCAAAATTTGCTTACCCCCCGACCGCGCGCGGTGACGTGGTCGATGTGTATCACGGCGTGAGCGTGCCCGATCCCTATCGCTGGTTCGAAGATCCGACGGCGCAGGCAACGCGCGACTGGGTCACCGCGGAGAACGCGCTGGCGCAGCCATACCTCGAGCGCTTGCCGCAGCGAGCGTGGCTGGGCGAACGCCTCAAGCAGCTGTGGACCTACGAGCGCTTCGGCGTTCCGCAGCGCGAAGGCGGCAAATACTTCTTCATGCGCAACGACGGCACGCAGGATCAGAGCGTCCTGTATGTCGCCGATGCGCTCAATGCAGCGCCGCGCGTGCTCGTCGATCCCAATGGCAAACGCGACGACGCCACCATCGCGCTGTCGCAGTGGGTGCCGAGCCCCGACGGCAATCTGCTGGCCTACGCGCTATCCGATGGCGGCACCGACTGGAACACCTGGCACTTCCGCCGCGTGGCCGATGGCACGGATCTGCCGGTCATCCTCAAGTTCAGCAAGTTCTACGCGGTCTCGTGGGCGCGTGACAGTTCCGGCGTCTACTACGATCGTTATCCGCTCAAGCCCGGACAGAAAGCCGAAGAGGCCGAGCGCGGCGACGATGCGGGCCGTCCGGACGTGTACTTCCACAAGCTGGATGACGCGCAGTCGGCGGATCGCCTGGTGTACCAGGTCACCGATCATCCGACCCACGTGCCCTCGGGACAGGTCACCGAGGACGGGCGATATCTCATCATCTCGCTGTTCGACGGTTACGAAACGAATGCCACGCTTCGTCCAGGATCTGCGCAAGCCCGGCGCCAAAGCGCAGCCGCTGTTCGTGGCCTGGGATGCGCTCTACGGCTTCATCGGCTCGAAGGGCGACGAGCTCTACTTTCAAACTACCAACGCCGCGCCCCGCGGCCGCGTCATCGCCGTCAATGCGCGCGATCCGGCGCCAGCGAAGTGGCGCACCGTCGTGCCGCACGGCGATATCGCGATCGCCAATGCCAGCTACATCGGTGGCCGCGTGCTGGTCGAATACACGCGCGACGCGCGCAGTGTCGTGCGCCTGTTCGAGGTGAGCGGCGCGCAGGCGGGCGAAGTGACGCTGCCGGGACTCGGCACCGCGACCAGCTTCCAGGGCACGGGCTACAACCCCGAGGCGTTCTTCTCCTACTCCGACTATCTATCGCCGACGCGCATCATGCGTCGTCGATGTCGCGTCCAACACGGTGAGCGAATTCCGCAAGCCGAATGTGCCCGCGGACTTCTCGCCATTCGTCACCGAGCAGGTGTTCTACACCAGCAAGGACGGCACGCGCGTTCCCATGTTCATCACGCGTCGCCGCGACGCGCCGCGCGACGGCAATCGCCCGGTGATGCTGTACGGCTACGGCGGCTTCAACGTCACGCTGTCGCCGTCGTTCAGTCCGTCCATCCAGTCGTGGCTGGAGATGGGCGGCGTGTATGCGGTCGCCAACCTGCGCGGCGGCGGCGAATACGGTGAAGACTGGCACCAGGCCGGCACGAAACTCAAGAAACAGAACGTGTTCGACGACTTCATCGCGGCCGCGGAATACCTGATCCGCGAGAAGTACACCAATCCGAAACGCCTCGCGATCCTCGGCCGCAGCAACGGCGGATTGCTGGTCGGCGCGGCGCTCACGCAGCGCCCGGAGCTGTTCGGCGCCGCGCTGCCGGGCGTGGGCGTGATGGACATGCTTCGCTATCACACCGCCAGCGCCAACGCGCGCCAGTGGTCGAGCGATTTCGGCATCTCCGAAAACGCCGCGGAATTCCAGGCGCTGCGCGCGTACTCGCCGGTGCACAACGTCAAGGCTGGCACCTGCTATCCGCCAACGCTGGTGACCACCGCGGATCGCGACGATCGCGTGGTGCCCTGGCACAGCTACAAGTTCGCCGCCGAGCTGCAGCGCGACCAGGCGTGCGCAAACCCGGTGCTCATTCGCATCGAAACTCGCGCCGGTCACGGCGCCGGCAAGCCGGTGTGGATGCAGATCGAGGACATCGCCGACCAGTTCGGCTTCGTCGCGAATGCGCTCGGGCATGCCAGCCCCAGCTAGCTAGAACGTCTTACCTGGTTAGAACGTCTAATTAATTGACGGACGCCGGCGCTTCGCCGGCGTTTTCCGACGTGGGCGGCAGCCCTTTTCAAGTACAGCAGGTGAGCGTGAACGGCACGTCTTCGGCAGTTTGCACCGGCCGCGTCTGCAGGCCATTCCACGCGAGCAACCGCACCGAGCAGCGGTAGTGAGACCCGCTGGTCTCCGGATACAGCCCCGAGTCCGCCGGCAGCGCGATGCGCACCAGCTGGATGGGCGTGTCACGCTCGAAGGTGATGTGGTACACGCCGGCGCGCGCGATCTCCTGGCGCGGCTTGCCGTGCTGCCGGGTGATCCACAGCAGCTCGGCGATGGCATCGCACAGCGGGCGCAGCGTGGCCAACCACTCGTTGAACGAACGCGCGCGCGCGTCGGTCGCCTGGTTGAGCCAGAAGAAGAAGTCCGGCAGGTCGAACTCGCAGGTGCCGCCGGGGATGGCGCTGCGATGCTTGATGGCCGAGAGGAATTCGGAATCCTTGAGGCCGGCGAGGTAGTTAGAGCCGCAGGCGACGAGGTCGGCGCGCAGGCGCAACAGATTCGACATCACGGTGCGCAGGCGCGCCGAGTCGACCCCGGGCTTGCTCTGGAACACGTTGAGCTGCGCGAGGTGGCGCTCGAGTTCCTTCTGCACGTCGGCGCGCACGTCGCCGCGCGCGGCGATGGCGAGGATGTCGAGCAGGCTGCCCATGGCGGCGCGGCTGCCCCACTGGCTTTGCATCTCGTTGTGGTACAGCGCCTGGCTGTAGAGAAAATCGAGGCGCAGGAACGTGCGCATGCGCTCGTTGAGCGGCTGCTCGAATATGAGCGGCGCCGCTGCGGGCGCGGGCTCGTGTGTTTGCTGGGCCTCTTCGGACATCGCGCTATTCTGCGCGACCGTGGCGCCATCCGTAAACCGCGCGGGGGGCGTTTCGCGGTCGTCCGAACTCATGTGGCGTCATCCGCCGATTGCGTTTGGGCCGCGGCTTTGGCGGCGGCGACATATTCGGCATGCAGCTTCGCGACCTGGTCGCGCAGAGATGCGAGGTCCCCATCGTTGTGGATCACATCGTCGGCGACCGCCAGGCGCGCGGCACGTGGCGCCTGGGCGGCGAGCATGCGCAGAGCGTCTTCGCGCCGGCGTGCCATCGCGCGCCATGAGGCGTGCGAGCTGAAGATCGGGATCGCAGTCGACGACCAGGACGCGATCGAAGCGCGCGGCGCCGTCAGTTTCGACGAGCAGCGGTATCGCCACGATGACGTATGGGCCGGTCGCCGCCTCGCTACGCGCGTCGGTGAGCTCGCGGATGGCGGGATGCAGCAACGCTTCGAGCCACTTTCGCTGCTCGGGGTCCTCGAAGATCCGCTTGCGCAGTTCCTGGCGATTCAGCGTGCCGTCGCCGCTCTGCACCTGCATGCCGAAATGGTCGGTGATCTGGCGCAGCAGCGGCGGAGCCCGGCGCGACGACTTCGCGCGACAGCAGGTCAGTGTCGACGATCGGCACGCCGAGCGCGGCAAACAGGCTGGCAACGGTGCTCTTGCCGGAGGCGATGCCGCCGGTGAGCCCGATGCGAAAGCCGCCACGCATGGATCAGCCGCGCGCGAACAAGCCGAGATAGCGCTCGACCACTGCGTTGCCGCAGATCAGCGCGAACCAGCCGGCGATGGCGAGAAACGGTCCGAACGCGATCTGCGTGTCCTTGCCCTTGCGCTGGCGGATCATGATCACGACTGCCGAAGATTGCGCCCACGCCGGAGGCGAACACGATGATCGGCAGCAACATCATCCATCCCATCCAGGCGCCGAGTGCCGCGAAGAGCTTGAAGTCACCGTAACCCATGCCTTCCTTGCCGGTGATCAGCTTGAATGCCCAGTACACGCTCCACAGGCTCAGGTAGCCCGCTGCCGCGCCGATGATGCTGTCGCGCGGGGTGACGGGTGCGGCGCCATCGCCCCACACCGGGTGCCACAGGCTGCCGATCAGGCCTAACCACAACAGCGGGTAGGTGAGCTGGTCGGGCAGGTACTGCGTGTCGAAGTCGATCATCGTCAGCGCGATGAGGAACCAGGTGAACGCGAGCGCGGCGAGCGCGGTGCCGCCATAGCCGAAGTGCCAGGCGATGAAGCCCGACAGGATGCCGGTCGCGGCCTCCACCAGCGGATATCGCGCGCTGATCGGCGTCTTGCAGTTGGCGCACTTGCGGCCCAACGCGAGCCAGCTCACCACCGGAATGTTCTGCAGCGCCGTGATCGGCGCCTTGCACGCCGGGCAGGCGGAGCGCGGCACCATGAGATTGAACGGTGGCTCCTGCGCGGCGCGTCGGCCGCGGGATCGGCAAGAGCCGCGCATTCGGCGCGCAGCGCCTGGTCCATCATGATCGGGCACGCGATAGATCACGACGTTGAGAAAGCTGCCGATCAGCAGCCCCAGCACCACCGTGAAGCCGATGAAGAGCGCGGGGTATGCGGCGAGCGGTTCGAGAAGCATCGGTCTGACTTTCCGTGCGTTCAAAAAGAAACGCCGCGCCCATCTTTCAGAAATGGGCGCGGCGTTTGCGTGTGGAAGCTTCGCGAGCGGGTGTCGTTACACCACCGCGCCCAGCTTGAAGATGGGCAGGTACATCGCGATGACCAGGCCGCCGACGAGCACGCCGAGGATGGCCATGATGAGCGGCTCGAGCAGCGAGGACATGCTGTCGACCGCGTTGTCCACTTCCGCTTCGTAGAACGTGGCGACCTTGCCGGACATGGCGTCGAGCGCGCCGGCTTCTTCACCGACCGCGATCATCTGGATGACCATGTTGGGGAACAGCCCGGTGTTTTCCATGGCGCGCTGCAGGCGCTGGCCGGTGGCGACTTCGTCGCGCATCTTCATGACGGCGTTTTCGAACACGATGTTGCCGGTGGCGCCGGCGACGGACTCGAGCGCTTCGACCAGCGGCACGCCGGCGGCGAACATGGTCGACAGCGTGCGCGCGAAGCGCGCGATCGCCGACTTGTACAGGATGGGCCCGATGATCGGCAACTTGAGCATCGCGCGGTCGAGGAACTCGCGCATCGCCTTCGAGCGCTTGTGGAAATAGATGAACGTGTAGACCGCGCCGGCAATGACCGCCGCGAAGAAGATGCCGTTGTCCTGCAGCCAGCGCGACATGTCGATGACGAACTGCGTGAACGCCGGCAGGTCGGCGCCGAAGCCCTTGAACAAGGACTCGAACTGCGGGATCACGAAAATGAGCAGGATGATCGTGACGATGACGGCCACGGCCATGACCGCCGTCGGGTAGAACAAGGCCTTCTTGACCTTCTTCTTCAACGCCTCGGTCTTTTCCTTGTAGGTCGCGATCTTGTCGAGCAGCGTTTCCAGCGCACCGGCCTGTTCGCCAGCCTCGACCAGGTTCACGAACAGATCGTCGAAATGCAGCGGATGTTTGCCGAGCGCTTCGTGCAGCGAGGTGCCGCCTTCGACGTCCGCCTTGATGTCGAGAATGAGTTTCTGCATCGCCGGCTTGTCGTTGCCGTTGCCGACGATTTCGAACGACTGCACCAGCGGAATACCGGCGGCGAGCATGGTGGCGAGCTGGCGGCTGAATACCGCGATGTCTTCGGGCTTGACCTTGCCACCGGCCTTGAACGCCGAGCTCTGCTTCTTGACGCGGCTGACGGCGATGCCCTGGCGGCGCAGATCGGCGCGCAACGCGGTTTCGTCGGGCGCGAGGCTCTTGCCGGAGACCCGGTTGCCCTTCTTGTCCATGCCGGACCAGGAAAACGGCACATCACGCTTTACGCCTTTGGCGCCGGATGTCGCTACTGCAGTTGCCATGATTCAGTGTCCTTATTCGATCGTGACGCTGTTGACTTCTTCGATGCTGGTCATGCCCTGCTTGACCTTCTCGAGCCCGCGCGTCGCAGGTCCCACACGCCTTCTTTCGCAGCCTGGTCGGCAATGTCGATGGCATTGCCGCCTTCCATGATGATGCGGCCGAGCGCCTCGGTGACCGGCATGACCTGGTAGATGCCGACGCGGCCCTTGTAGCCGTCGGTGCAGGCGGAGCAGCCCTTGGCGCCCATAGATCTTGATTCCCGCCCGGACGTCAGCTTCCTGAAAACCTTCCTTCAGCAAGCGCTTCGGCAGGTACATCGACGATGGCTTTGCACTGCGAGCACAGCCGGCGCGCCAGACGCTGCGCGATGATGAGACTGACCGAAGTCGCGATGGCGTAGGGCTTCACGCCCATGTCGACGAGACGCGTGAGCGTCTGCGGAGCGTCGTTGGTGTGCAGCGTGGACATCACCAAGTGACCGGTCTGCGCGGCCTTGATGGCGATTTCCGCCGTCTCGAGGTCGCGGATTTCGCCGACCATGACGACGTCCGGATCCTGGCGCAGGAATGCGCGCAGCGCGGCGGCGAAGGTGAGGCCCACCTTGTTGTTGACGTTGACCTGATTGACGCCGGGCAGATTGATTTCCGCCGGGTCTTCCGCGGTCGAGATGTTGGTGTCTTCGCGGTTGAGGATGTTGAGACCGGTGTACAGCGACACGGTCTTGCCGCGAGCCGGTGGGGCCCGTGACCAGGATCATGCCCTGCGGCTTGGCGAGGTTCTTGAGATAGATCTCGCGCTGGAACGGTTCGTAACCCAGCGAGTCGATGCCCAGCATGGCCTGCGACGGATCGAGAATACGGCAGACGATCTTTTCGCCGAACAGCGTGGGGCAGGTGCTCACGCGGAAGTCGATGGCGCGAGTCTTCGACAACTTCATCTTGATGCGGCCGTCCTGCGGCACGCGGCGCTCGGCGATGTCGAGGCGCGACATGACCTTGAGGCGCGCCGACAGCTTCATGGCGAGCTGCACCGGCGGCTGCGCGACTTCCTTCAGGATGCCGTCCATGCGCAGACGGATGCGGTACATCTTTTCGTAGGGTTCGAAATGGATGTCCGATGCGCCGCGGCGGATGGCGTCGAGCAACAGTTTGTTGACGAAGCGCACGATGGGCGCGTCTTCGATGTCGTCGCGGGAAACACCCGCGCCTTCCATGTCGTCGTCGCCACCGGTGACGTCGAGATTCTCGAGATCGAAGCCGGTCTCGTCGTCGGTGAGCTGCGGCATGGCCGCTTCGGCCTGCTCGACGGCCTTGTCGATGAGCTTCTGCAGCTTGTCGTCTTCGACGACCACGGCCTCGATGCCCATGCCGGTCTGGAACTTGATCTCGTCGATGGCGTGCAGATTGGTGGGATCCGCGACACCGAGGAACAGACGCTTGCCGCGGCGATACAGCGGCAGGCAGCGATGCTTCTGCAGCAGCTTGTCCTGGACCAGCTTGATGATGTCGAGGTCGACGTTGTGCGAGTCGAGGTCGTACAGCGGCACGCCGAATTCGGCGGACGCGGCGACCGCGATGTCGCGCGCCTTGGCGGCGCCGGCGGCGATGAGCTGCGTGACGAAGCTGGACTTGCGATCTTTGGCCGTCTGCAGCGCGGTGAGCATGGCCGCTTCTTCGACCACGCCGTCCTGCACGAGCCGCTGCGGCAAGCCGCCGAGCCCCGAGCGATTGCCGCCGAGTGCTAGAGATGCGTTGTCGTTCATGTGGTTACGTGCGAGCGACCAAACCCGCTGCGGCCTTAGTCTACCCAAGGACCGCAGGCAGGCAATTGTTAAATCTGCGGCCAATGGTCGCATAGGCGGCAGGAGCCGCCTCGCGTGACCGGGCTCCCAAAAGAAGAAGCCCCTCCGGAGAGGGGCTTCCGAATCACGTCGAGGACTCGGACAGCTGCGATTACGCGCGGCAGGTCGCCGGCAGGTACTTCGCCGAGCGAGCGTCCGTCGCACCGGCGGCCGAGGCGCCGGTCGGCGTCGCTGGCGCCGCAGGCGCGTCGGCGCGTGCCGCAGACCCAGACCACGTCGCCGTTCGCGCTGACCGTCGGGCGTCAGCGACGAGCGTCTCGGCCGTGATGCCTGCGTTCGCCTGGATGCCGTACGTGATCGTGATCGCGCCGTGCCGTGCCGATCGTCGACGCTGATCACGTACTTGCCGGTCGGGAGTCGCAGCGTCGGCATCGACGATGCCCGCGTCGACGTTGTCAGCCGGCCAAGCGCCGTGTCTGCGCAGAACGTCTCGGCGACGGCGGCCTTCACGGCGCCGGCGAGGTTCAGACCTTCCGTCACCTGCGAGCGGATGGTGTAGTCCTGATAAGCCGGGATCGCGATCGCGGCCAGAATGCCGATGATCGCGACCACGATCATCAGTTCGATGAGCGTAAAGCCCTTTTGAATAGTCTTCATGAATGAACTCCTGAGAAAAGAAACGATATCGAAAATCTGTTGGCGCATGGCGCCGAGAGACGCCAGTTGGGGTGAGAAGGAGCAAGCTGTGTGCCAGTGGCGACGCTAGCAAAGCAACTGACTGATTTGCAGGCAGATATTTGCCGCGATTCGCGCGATTTAACCTAGTCCTGTCGGCTATTCCGCACGTCGCCGACCGCGTCAGCGTCACAAAGTGACGCTGCGCGTCACTTTGTGTCACTCGATTCCGAGCTTCTTGATGCGATAGCGCAGTGCGCGAAAGGTCATGCCCAGCGCCTTGGCCGCGGCGGTCTTGTTGTAGCGCGCCTGCTCCAGCGCCTTGACGATGGCGGCGCGCTCGACGTCCTCGAGCTGGTCGCCGAGCGCGCGCGCGGCGGCTCGGGCCGCGGCGTGTTGCGGCGGCAGTCGCCGCGCGCAGCTGCGCGATGGCCTCCGGCGACAGCGGCGGCGCGTTCTCCGGCGCGGCACGGCGCGCAACTGCAGATCGCCGACGTCGATGCGTCCCTGGTTGCACAGCGCCAGCGCGCGCTCCAGCACGTTCTCCAGCTCGCGCACGTTGCCGGGAAACGAGAAATTCTGCAGCACGTCGAGCGCCGCGGGCGTGAGCGTTGGCGCGTCCGATGCCGAGCCGGCGCGACAGCCGGCGCACGATGGCATCGGCGAGATCGGGAATGTCCTCGGCGCGTTCGCGCAGCGCCGGCACGCGCAGTTCGATGACGTTGATGCGATAGAACAGGTCTTCGCGAAATTTCGCCTGCGCCACCAGGTCGGCGAGATTCTTGTGCGTGGCCGAGAGAATGCGCACGTCGATCGGCGCTTCGCGCTGTTCGCCGATCGGGCCGCACGGTTTTCTCCTGGATCACGCGCAGCAGCTTCACCTGCATGTGCAGCGGCAGATCCGCGACTTCGTCGAGGAACAGCGTGCCGCCCTCGGCCGATGGAATCAGGCCGATCTTGTCGGTGACCGCGCCGGTGAAACTGCCGCGCTTGTGGCCGAAGAACTCGCTCTCCATGAGCTCGGAGGGGATCGCGCCGCAGTTCACCGGCACGAAGGGACCTTCGGCGCGCGGGCCGGAGCCGTGAATCATGCGTGCCACGAGTTCCTTGCCGGTGCCCGATTCGCCCGTAGATGTGCACCGGCGCCTGGCTGCGCGAGACGCGCAGGATCATCTCGCGCAGGCGTTCCATGGCGGGCGCGCTGGCCGATGAGCTGCGTGCCGGTGCGCGTGGAGACGCCGGCGTCCGACGTCTGCGACAGCTTGAGCGCCGTGGAGACGATGCGGCGCAGGACGCCGAGATCGAGCGGCTTGGAGACGAAATCGAAGGCGCCGAGCTTGAGCGCGCGCACCGCGGACTCGACGTTGCCGTGCGCCGTGATCACCGCGCAGGGCACGCCGGGGCAGTGCGTGCTCATCCATTCGAGCAGGTCGAGGCCGTCGCCATCGGGCAGCCGCATGTCGGTGAGGCACAGATCGAAGTGCTGTGCCTTGAGCAGCTTCTTCGCGCTCGCGACGTCGCCCGCCGACTGCGTCGCGAGCTGCATGCGCGACAGCGTGAGCGTGACGAGCTCGACGAGATCGGGCTCATCATCGACGACGAGTACGAGCGGTGGCGCCATGCGCGAGGTCCTGGACCTCAGGCCACCCAGCGTTCCGGATCGCGGAACACGATGCGGAACAGGCTGCCGCCGCTGGTGCGCGGCTCATAAAGAAGAGTGGCGCCGTTGGTCTGCGCGAGCTCGCGCGCCAGGAACAGCCCGAGGCCGGTGCCGCGCTCGTTGCCGGTGAAGAACGGCTCGAAGATCTTCTCGCGATGCTGCGCCGCGATGCCGGGGCCGCGGTCGGCCACCTCGAGGAAGGGCCGCGCGGTAGAGGCGAGTCGTCCGACGCGCAGCTCGATCAGCGTCGCCGCCGGCTTCGCCGCACGCCGTATTTCACCGCGTTCTCGCACAGGTTCCAGA
Source organism: uncultured Pseudomonadota bacterium (assembly GCA_963736955.1). GTDB lineage: Bacteria > Pseudomonadota > Gammaproteobacteria > Steroidobacterales > Steroidobacteraceae > CADEED01. The sequence goes on along the minus strand of CAVTQT010000011.1, from coordinate 50,582 downwards.
CGATCTGGCGCAGCTGTGAGGGATCGACCTGGACTTCCACGTCGCCGAGCAGCGAGGAGATCGCCAGCCGCTCGGGCGCGATCTGCATGGTGGCGCAGAACTCCTCGCGGAATCCGCCGAGCCAGGTCGCCAGGATGAGGCGCTCCGGCCGCGAGTTCTCGCGCCGCGCCATCGACATCACGTTTTCGATGATCTGGCGCACGCGGTCGCCGTTGGTGCGCACGATCTCGGTGAGCCGCTTGTCTTCCGTCGGACAGCGAGGCGGATTCACCGAGCAATTGCGCGGCATGGCTCATGGCGCCGACCGGATTGCGGATCTCGTGCGCGATGCTGGCGGAAAGTCGGCCGAGCCCCGCGAGCTTGGATTGCTGGATCTTCGCCGCGAGCAACTCCGTGTCTTCGAGGAACACGATGACCGGCGTCGGCTCGCGACCCGCCGAGCGGCGCGAAATGCGGCTGGACGACGTGGCCGCCGTCGGCCGCGACGAAGGTCTGCGACGGCAGCGTGTCGCCGGCGCGGTGCGCGCGCCGCCAGGTCTCGAGTAGATAGAGCAGCTGCGGCGAGGCTTCGCCGAGCAGCGCACCCGGATAGGCGCTGCGATCGCCGAGCAGCGCCGCCGCGGATTCGTTGATGAGGCGGATGCGGTTTTCGTGGTCGACCACCACGATGCTCTCGCGCAGGTTCTGCACGATGTATTGCGACAGCTGCGCGAGATTGGCGAGGTCGACCTGCTGGCGCCGCACCGTGGCTTCGGTGTCGCGCAGGCGGCGTGCGATCGGCCAGGCCAGCAGCGCCACCAGGAAGACGATGCCGCCGAGGATGCCGGTGGCCGGATAGTCGTACGGGCTCGGCGGTCCCGGTGACGTGGCCGCCGATCTGCTGCGCGAACAGCGCCAGCGTGGCGAGCGCGGCGAGCAGGAACGCGTCGCGACTGTCGGCGAGCAGCGCCATGGCGCCGACCGGCACGACGAACAGGATGCCGAGGCCGCTGGCGACGCCGCCGCTCGCAGAACAGCAGCAGGCTGATGGCGACCGCATCGACCATGGCGTGCACGAAAGTGGTCGCACGCAAATTGGGCAGCAGGCGACGGCCGCCGACGACGATGGCGATGCCAGCGGCGAAATACACGACGCAGGTCCAGAGGAACAGTTCCGGCCGATCGCTGCCGAACCGATCGGCGTCGTGCGCCGGAGTAGGCATACAGCGGCATAGAGCGCGGGCGGGATCAGCAGGCGATAGAGATTGACCAGCCCGATGACGCGCCAGGCGAGATCGGTCGGAGCGGGCGGTACGGCGGCGACTAGCGGCATCGGCCGTGACTGTATCAGCTAGCGCGCAGGCGCGACGAGTTGCGACGCCAGTGTTAACTGGCGAGGCTCGCGCGATTCCGGGAGAATACCGGCTCTTTTTTCGCAACCAATGCCAGGGCCTGATGAATCTCCACGAGTACCAGTCAAAAGAAGTGTTCCGCGAGTTCGGAATTCCAGTTCCCGCGGGCAAAGTTGCCAGGAGCGCCGAAGAAGCCGTTGCGGCCGCGCAATCGTTAGGCGGCAAGCTCTGGGTGGTCAAGGCCCAGGTCCACGCGGGTGGCCGCGGCAAGGCGGGCGGCGTCAAGCTGGCGCGCGACCTCGACACGGTGCGCTCCGCCACGGCCGACATGCTCGGCCAGCGGCTCGTCACCAAACAAACCGGGCCCGAAGGCCTGCCGATCGAGTCGGTGTACGTCGAGTCGGGCTCGGACATCGAACGCGAGATCTATCTGTCGCTGACGCTCAATCGTGAGCGTGGCCGCATCGCCGTCATCGCCTCCGAAGCCGGCGGCATGGACATCGAAGAAGTCGCGGAGCACACGCCGGAGAAAATCCTGCGCGTCGACATCAATCCCGGCCGCGGGCCTGCAGCCCTACCAGTGCCGCAAGCTCGCCTTCGGCCTCGGCTTCAAGGGGCCGCAGGTCGGCAAATTCCAGTCGATCCTCATGGCGCTGTATCGCATCTATCTCGAGCGCGACGCGTCGTTGCTCGAGGTGAATCCGCTGATCGTCACCAAGAGTGGCGAGCTCATGGCGCTGGACGCGAAGTTCAACGTCGATGCGAACGCGATCTTCCGCCAGAAGGCGCTCGCCGCCATGCGCGACCCTTCGCAGGAAGATCCGATCGAGCGCGCAGGCCAGCGAACACGACCTCAACTACGTCTCGCTCGACGGCGACATCGCCTGCATGGTGAACGGCGCGGGTCTCGCCATGGCCACCATGGATCTCATCAAGCTGCACGGCGGCAACCCGGCCAACTTCCTCGACGTGGGCGGTGGCGCCACGGCGGAGCGAGTGACCGCGGCGTTCAAGCTCATTCTCTCCAACAAGAAGGTGCGCGCGATCCTCGTGAACATCTTCGGCGGCATCGTGCGCTGCGACCTGATCGCCGAAGGCGTGATGATCGCGGTCAAGCAGGTGGGCGTGTCGGTTCCCGTGATCGTGCGCCTCGAAGGCACGAACGCCGAACAGGCGCGCGAGATGCTGGCGCACAGTGCGCTCGCCATCACGCCCGCCACCGATCTCACCGATGCGGCGAAGCAAGCCGTCGCGCTCGCTGCCAAAGGTCACAAGTAATCATGAGCATTCTTGTAAACAAGAACACCAAGGTCATCTGCCAGGGATTCACCGGCCAGCAGGGCACGTTCCATTCGCGAGCAGAGCATCAAGTACGGCACCAAGATGGTCGGCGGCGTCACGCCCGGCCGCGGTGGCGAAAAGCACCTCAATCTGCCCGTGTTCGACACGGTGGCCGATGCGGTCAAGAACACCGGCGCCACCGCCAGCGTCATCTACGTGCCCGCGCCGTTTGCGGCGGACGCGATCCTCGAGGCGGCGGATGCCGGCATCGAGCTCGTGGTGTGCATCACCGAGGGCATTCCGATCAACGACATGGTGCGCGTGAAGGCCACGCTCGCCGGCACCGGCACGCGACTCATCGGGCCTAACTGCCCGGGCATCATCACGCCGGGCGAATGCAAGATCGGCATCATGCCGGGCTTCATCCACAAGAAGGGCCGCGTCGGCATCGTGTCGCGCTCCGGCACGCTCACCTACGAAGCCGTGTTCCAGACCACTAACAAGGGCCTCGGCCAGAGCACCTGCGTCGGCATCGGCGGCGATCCGGTGCGCGGCATGAACTTCGTCGACGTGCTCGAACTCTTCGAACGCGATCCGCAGACCGAAGGCATCATCATGGTGGGCGAGATCGGCGGCACGGACGAAGAAGCTGCCGCGGACTTCATCCGCAAATACGTCACCAAGCCCGTGGTCGCGTACATCGCGGGCGTCACGGCGCCGCCGGGCAAGCGCATGGGTCATGCCGGCGCGGTCATCGCGGGCGGCAAGGGCACCGCCGCCGACAAATTCCGCGCGCTCGACAAGGCCGGCGCGCGCACCGTCAAGTCACCGGCCGATCTCGGCAAGGCCATGGCCGAGCAGCTCGCCAAGCATCGCGCCAAGCCGCTGAAGAAGGTCGAGCGCCCGACCGTGCTCATCATCGAGCAGCGCACGGCGAAGAAACCCAAGGCGAAGCCGGTGAAGAAGAAGGCCAAGCCCGCGAAGAAGGCGGCGAAGAAGAAATCGAAAACGGCGCGGCGCGGCAAATAACCGCGCCGCGGTGAACGCTCCCAACAAACTGCGCATCGCCCTCGGGCAGCTGAACATGCTCGTGGGCGATGTCGCGGGCAATGCGAAAGCCATCGTCGCCGCGGCCGAGCGTGCCTGCAGCGAGCTCGATACCGACCTGCTGGTGCTGCCCGAGCTCACGCTCTCGGGCTATCCGCCCGAAGACCTGCTGTTCCACCGCGGGTTTCGCGTCGCGGTCGAGAAGGGCATGGCCACGCTCAAGTCGGCGCGCGGCAGTTGCGGCTTCCTCGTGGGCTTTCCCGAATACGCGGGCACGCAGATCTTCAATTCCGCCGCGCTCATCGAAGGCGGGCAGGTGCGTGCCACGCACCGCAAGAGCTCCCTGCCTAACTACAAGGTCTTCGACGAGAAGCGCTACTTCAAGTCCGGCGGCCAGCCCACGGTCGTGGACTACCGCGGGTTTCGCATCGGCGTGCTGGTGTGTGAGGACATCTGGGAGCCCGAGCCCGCGCAGATGGCGAAATCGGCGGGTGCCGAAATGTTCGTGGTGCTCAACGCCTCGCCCTACGAAATCCACAAGCAGCGCAACCGCGAGGACATCGTCGGGCGCTGCGTGAAGGAGCTCGGCCTGCCGGTGGTGTACGTCAACATGCTGGGCGGGCAGGACGAGCTGGTGTTCGACGGCAATTCATTCGTGATGGACGGCGCCGGCAAGATCGTCATGCGCGCGCCGCCGTTCGAAGAAGGTCTGTATCCGGTCGAGTTCGAGCGCGTGGACGGCGTCGTGCGCCCGGTGCCGACGACCGTGGCGCCCGAGCTCGGCGATGCCGAGAGCGTGTATCGCGCGCTCGTGATGGGCGTGCGCGACTACGTGGGCAAACACGGCTTTCCCGGCGTGGTCATGGGCCTGTCGGGCGGCATCGACTCCGCGCTCACGCTCGCCATCGCCGTCGATGCGCTCGGCAAGGACCACGTGCACGCCGTCATGATGCCGTCGCCCTACACCTCGCAGATGAGTCTCGACGACGCGCGCGGGCAGGCCGAGATGCTCGGCGTGAAATACAGCGTGCTGCCGATCGGCGAGATGATGAAGGCCGCCGAAGCCACGCTTCGCGAGGAGTTCGCCGGCCGCAAGCCCGACACCGCCGAAGAAAACATCCAGTCGCGTTGCCGCATGGTGCTGCTCATGGGCATCTCCAACAAGACCGGCAAGATGCTGCTGACCACCGGCAACAAGAGCGAGATGGCGGTGGGTTACGCCACGTTGTACGGCGACATGGCCGGCGGCTTCGCGCCCATCAAGGATTGCAGCAAGCTCCTGGTGTACCGGCTGGCCGAGTACCGCAATTCGATCGGGCCCGTGATTCCGCGCGCGAGTGATCGAGCGTCCGCCGTCGGCCGAGTTGCGTCCGGATCAGAAGGACAGCGATTCGCTGCCGCCGTATGAAGTGCTCGATCCGATTCTCGAAGCCTTCATCGAACAGGATCTGTCGGTGGATGAAATCTGCGCGCGCGGGTTCGACCGCCCGACGGTTGCGCGCGTGCTCGATCTCGTGAAACGCAATGAGTACAAGCGCCGGCAGGCGCCGCCCGGAGTGCGGGTGAGTCGTCGCGCCTTTGGCCGCGACTGGCGGTATCCGATTACCAGGGCTATCGGAGGTAGTGAGGCGCGCGTTGCGCCCGAGCGACAGAGTTTGCTCTGAGCGAACGTCTTGGTGAGCCGAGGACGCGCGCTGGCGAAAGAGTCCGCATGAAGTCAGGGAGGCGGCTTCGTGCCTAACGAGGTCACGAGCCCGGCCCGCTCACTCAACCCTATGCGGGCACGCTCGCTGGGGCGCAGACGTCATCGCACCGCGTCCCATTTCCCCGCCGAGTTCGATAAGAGAAGAGACGCAAGGTCCGAGGTCTTCTCTTCCCCAAGCCGGGGAGTCACTCCGCATTTCTCTTCGAACGGGACCGCGGTTCGTGGGAGAAGCGGCGAGCGAGCGGTGTCCATGCAGGGACGAGTGAGCGGGCCGGGCTCGTGACCTCGTTAGGCACGAAGCCGCCTCTCTGCTTCATCGGGACTCTTCGCTGACGTCTCCCCCAGCTGCACGAGGACGTCTTCGCGTATGGCGGCGGCCACAAATCTTGCGAATCAAGTGATCGAAGGGCCCGGCGAAAAGCGAGCTCGTCCCTGCATGGGCGCCGATCGCTCGCCTCCTCTCCAACAAAGTGCGACCCCATTCCGTCGAAATGGGGAGTGTCTCAGCTCGCAAGCCAGAGTTTGTACCACTTCTTCTTCGCCGACCCCTTGCGCCCCTCGACCATTTCGCCTTCGAAGTTCTGGCGATACATGGCGCGGGTCTGCGCGGCGAGCTCCTTGAGCTCCATCTGGTCGTAGCAATACACCATGATCTCGAGCGCTTCGCGCACCGCCGGCGAACCGTCGAATTCTTCGATGGCCACCTTGGCGCGCTGCGCGGCGGCGACATAGGCGCCGCGTGCGACGTAGTAGTTCGCCACGGCGATCTCGTAATCCGCGAGGCGATTGCGCAGGTACACCATGCGGCGGCGCGCGTCATGCGCGTATTCGCTGTTCGGGAATTGCTCGACGACGGTGGAGAACGACAGGAACGAACGGCGCGCCTCGGTCGGTGGGCGCTTGTTCAGATCGACATGGAGCCAGCGCTCCATGAAGTTGGGCAGGCGCTCGAAATCGGTGAGCCCCTTGAGGTACCAGGCGTAGTCGATGCGCGGATGCGTCGGGTTCTCGGAGATGAAGGTGTCGGCGGCGTCGATGGCCGATTCCGACTCGCCCGCGCGGTAGTACGCGTAGATGACGTCGAGGCGTGACTGGCGGGTCTCGGCGGCGAACGGATAACGCGCCATGAGGGCTTCGTAGATCTTGATGGCGAGCGGGTAGTCGCCCTGCATCAGCGCGCGGTGGCCGCGTTCATAGACCAGCGCCGGGTCGGTCATGATCTCTTCGCGGCTGCGGGTCTTGCAGCCGCTCAGGGCCATGCCGAGGACAATAAATAAGAGTGCCAGGGTACCGGCGGTTCGCATTGATCGCATGGAAGGTCTGTCGTTTCCCGAGTTTGCCGGTCTGTATTTGAAATGGTCGCCGGACGCGTGAAGTATAGCGGCCCCCGCCAGCATCGGACCAACAGCTTGCCCCCCAAGTTCCAGACCCATCGCCTCGAGCTGCCCCCGGATTATGCCGGGCGCCGCCTCGACCAGGCGCTCGCGCAGCTGTTGCCGCAGTACTCGCGCACGCGCATTCAGCGCTGGATCGAAGAGGGGGCCGTGCGAATCAACGGTCTGCCCGCCCGCGCGCGCGATTTGGTGGTCGGCGGCGAATCCGCAACAGTCGAGGCGCGCCTGCCGGCCGAGACCGGCGTGGCGGCGGAAAAGCTGCCGCTCGACATCGTGCATCAGGACGCCGCGGTCATCGTGATCAACAAGCCGCCGGGCCTGGTCGTGCACCCGGGCGCCGGCAATCGCGCGCACACGCTGCAGAACGCGCTGCTGGCGCACGACGCGAAGCTCAAGCGCGTGCCGCGCGCGGGGCTCGTGCATCGCATCGACAAGGACACCAGCGGGTTGTTAGTCGTGGCGCGCACGCTCGAAGCGCACACCGCGCTGGTCGCCGAGCTGGCCGCGCACGAAATCGAACGCGAGTACCTCGCGGTGTGCACCGGGCGCGATGACCGGCGGTGGCACGGTGGATGAGCCCATCGGCCGGCATCGCACGCAGCGCACGAAGATGACGGTGCGCAGCGATGGACGCGCGGCGGTGACGCACTACCGCATCGAGAAACGTTTTCGCGCGCACACGCTCACGCGCGTGCGGCTCGAGACCGGGCGCACGCACCAGATTCGCGTGCATCTCGCGCATGTGAAATATCCCATCGTGGGCGACCCGGTGTACGGCGGACGCCGCCGGCTTCCGCCGGGCGCAACGCCCGCGCTGATCCATGCGCTCGAGAACTTCGGCCGCCAGGCGCTGCACGCCGCGCGGCTCACCTTCACGCATCCGAAATCCGGCAAGCGCGTGAGCTATGAAGCGCCGCTGCCCGCCGATCTCGTCGGGTTGTTAGACGCGCTGGCGCGGGATGTGGCGGAACACGCGCAAGTGAGCGAGTCGCTGCTGGAAATGGATTGGGAATTGCCGCGCGGCGTGCACGCCGCGTTCACCACGCGCATCGGTGGCGTGAGCACGGCGCCGTGGGATTCATTCAACCTGGCGGCGCATGTGGGCGATGACCCTGCGCATGTCGCCGCGAATCGCGCGCGACTCACGCGAGCTGCTCGCGCTGCCGGCGGAGCCCGTCTGGCTCGAGCAGGTGCATGGCACTGACGTGCTGAATCCGGCGGCGCAAAGCTGGCCGGTCGTGTCGGCGGATGCGGCGATCACTGATGCGGCCGGGAAAGTGTGCGTCGTGATGGTGGCCGACTGCCTGCCCGTGTTGTTCGCGACGCGCGACGGCCGGCGCGTTGGTGCGGCGCACGCGGGCTGGCGCGGGCTCGCGGCCGGCGTGCTCGAACGCACCGTGAGCGCGCTGGGAGCGCCCGCGCAGCGAACTCAGCGCCTGGCTCGGCCCGGCGATCTCGCGGGAACACTTCGAAGTCGGGCGACGAAGTTCGCGCTGCGTTCGTGGCAAGCCGATGCCGCGCCGCCGACTGCTTCGAGGCGAACGCGCGCGGACGCTGGCAGGCGGATCTCGCCGGGCTCGCGCGCCGGCGGCTCGCGGCGCTGGGAGTCACCGACGTAAGCGGCGGAGAATGGTGCACGTTTGCGGATCGCGAACGGTTCTTTTCGCATCGGCGTGACGGCAAGGGTGGTCGAATGGCCGCACTGATCTGGAAGTCTTAAGTTAGGATGCGGCGCCTTGAATACACTCATCTGGATCATCCTTGCCACGCTGGTCTCCGGCGTGCTGTCGGTGCTCGCGGCCGGCACCTTTCTCGCGCTGCCCGTCGAAGCAGCGCGAAGGCGTGCTGCCGCACCTCGTTAGCTTCGCCACCGGCGCCTTGTTAGGCGCGGCGCTGCTGGCGCTGATCCCGCACGCGGTCGAAGCCGCGGGCATGGAGAACGTGCACGAGGTGGGCATCGCGCTCATCGCCGGCATCGCGCTGTTCTTCGTGCTCGAAAAATTCCTGCTCTGGCGCCATTGCCATGACGACCACTGCGCCGAACATCCGGTGGGTGATGAGCATGCCCACGACCACGCTCATCAGCACGAACAGGCCCGCAAGAAAGCGAGCGGCACGCTTGGTGCTGGTGGGTGACGCCCTGCACAACGTGCTCGACGGCGTGCTGATCGCCGCGGCCTTCCTCACCGACGTACACCTCGGCATCGTGACGGCGCTGGCCATCATGGCGCACGAAATCCCGCAGGAAGTCGGCAACTTCGCCGTGCTGCTGAATTCGGGCGTCTCCCGCCGGCGTGCGCTCGTCCTGAATCTGCTGACCAGCCTGACGGCGGTCATCGGCGGCGTCATCGGCTACTTCGCGCTGGAACAGGCGCTGGCGGTACTGCCGTTCGCCGTGGCGGTGGCGGCATCCAGCCTTCTTTATGTCGCGGTGGCCGACCTCATCCCGGGCCTGCACCGCAAGATCGACCCGCGCTCCAGCGTCACCCAGGTGCTGTTGATAGGCCTTGGCATCGCCCTGATCGCCTTCGCCGAACGCCAAGCCCACTGAGCGCGATATACGGCAGCAGGCCCTATTGAAAGGTTCTGCGCCCGGGCCCCATTTTGTCGGCCTATGCGAATGGACAAACTCACCAGCCGATTCCAGTCGGCCCTCTCCGATGCCCAGTCCCTGGCCGTCGGGCGCGACCACCAGTTCATGGAGCCGGCGCACGTGCTCGGCGCCTTGCTCGACCAGCAGGACGGCAGTACCCGGCCCTTGCTGGTCAAGGCCGGCGCCAACGTGGCCAAGCTGCGCAAGGACCTCGACGCCTCGCTCGACAAGCTGCCGACGGTGCAGGGCACGCCCGGCGACGTGCACGTGTCGCAGGACCTCAATCGCCTGCTCAATGTCACCGACAAGCTCGCCCAGCAGCGCAAGGACGACTACATCTCGAGCGAGCTGTTCGTGCTGGCCTCGTTCGAGGACAAGCACACGCTCGCCAAACTACTCAAGGATGCCGGCGCCTCGAAGGCCGCCATCGAGAAGGCCATCGAGCAGGTGCGCGGCGGTGAAGCCGTGAACGACCCGCAGGCCGAAGAGAAGCGCGGCGCGCTCGAGAAGTACACCATCGACCTCACGGCGCGCGCGTCGAGCGGCAAGCTCGACCCGGTCATCGGCCGCGACGACGAGATTCGCCGCACGGTGCAGGTGCTCGCGCGCCGCACCAAGAACAACCCGGTGCTCATCGGCGAGCCTGGCGTCGGCAAGACCGCGATTGTCGAAGGCCTCGCCCAGCGCATCATCAACGGCGAAGTGCCCGAAGGCCTCAAGGGCAAACGCATCCTCGCGCTCGACATGGGCGCGCTGATCGCGGGCGCCAAGTTCCGCGGCGAATTCGAAGAGCGCCTCAAGGGCGTGCTCAACGATCTCTCCAAGCAGGAAGGCCAGATCATCCTGTTCATCGACGAGCTGCACACCATGGTCGGCGCCGGCAAGGCCGAAGGCGCCATGGACGCCGGCAACATGCTCAAGCCCGCGCTCGCGCGCGGCGAGCTGCATTGCGTCGGCGCGACCACGCTCGACGAATACCGCAAGTACATCGAGAAGGACGCCGCGCTCGAGCGCCGCTTCCAGAAAGTGCTGGTGAACGAGCCGACGGTGGAAGACACCATCGCGATCCTGCGCGGACTGCAGGAGCGTTACGAGGTGCATCACAACGTCGAGATCACCGACCCGGCGATCGTCGCCGCGGCCACGCTCTCGCATCGCTACATCGCCGACCGGCAGTTGCCCGACAAGGCCATCGACCTGATCGACGAGGCCGGTGCGCGCATCCGCATGGAGATCGACTCCAAGCCCGAGGTGCTCGACCGTCTCGAGCGCCGCATCATCCAGCTCAAGATCGAGCAGGAAGCGCTCAAGAAGGAAAAAGACGAGGCCACGAAAAAGCGTCTCGCCACTCTGCAGGACACGCTGCGCGGCCTCGAGAAGGAATACGCGGACCTCGAAGAGATCTGGAAGAGCGAGAAGGCGTCGCAGCAGGGCGCGGCCGACGTTCGCGACCGAGCAGGAGAAGGTCGAAGCAGGAGATGGATGCCGCGCGCCGCAAGGGCGACCTCACGCGCGTCGCGCAGATCCAGTACGAAGTGCTGCCCGCGCTCGAGCGCAAGCTCGCGCAGGCCACGATCGCCGAGAGCAAGGAAACCCAGCTCGTCCGCAACAAGGTGACCGAAGAGGAAATCGCCGAAGTGGTTTCCAAGTGGACCGGCATTCCGGTCTCGAAGATGCTCGAAGGCGAGAAGGAAAAACTCCTGCGCATGGAAGAGGCGCTGAACAAGCGCGTCGTCGGCCAGGACGAAGCGGTGAAGATCGTCTCGAACGCGATCCGTCGTTCGCGCGCCGGGCTTTCCGATCCGCGCCGCCCGAATGGTTCGTTCCTGTTCCTGGGCCCCACGGGCGTCGGCAAGACCGAGCTCTGCAAGGCGCTCGCCGAATTCCTGTTCGACACGGAAGAGTCGATGGTGCGCATCGACATGTCCGAGTATCATGGAGAAGCACTCCGTCTCGCGGCTCATCGGCGCGCCGCCGGGATACGTGGGCTACGACGAAGGCGGCCAGCTCACCGAGGCCGTGCGTCGCCGTCCCTACGCCGTCATCTTGTTAGACGAGGTGGAGAAGGCGCACCCGGACGTGTTCAACGTGCTGCTGCAGGTGCTCGACGACGGGCGTCTCACCGACGGCCAGGGCCGCACCGTCGACTTCCGCAACACCGTGATCATCATGACGTCGAACCTGGGTTCGCGATGTCATCCAGCAGTACGCGGGCGAGAGCAACTACGCGAAGATGAAGTCCGCGGTGATGGAAGTGGTGCAAGCAGAACTTCCGTCCGGAGTTCATCAACCGCATCGACGACATCTGCGTGTTCCATCCGCTGGGCCTGGCGCAGATCCGCGCCATCGTCGACATCCAGCTCGGGCAGCTCAAGAAGCGACTGCTCGAACGCAATCTCGAGCTCACGCTCGACGACTCGGCGCTCGATCGGCTGAGCGAGGCGGGTTACGACCCGGTGTACGGTGCGCGGCCGCTCAAGCGTGCCATCCAGCAGCAGGTGGAGAACCCGCTGGCGCAGGCGATCCTCTCGGGCAAGTTCCTGCCGGGAGATCGCATCAAGGCGCATGCGAACGGCAACGGGCTGGAGTTCGCCAAGGCATAACGCGACGATTCGCGCGCAAACTGCGCGAGGCCGACGTATCGAGTCGGCCTCCCGCTATAATTCCGGCGCGTTTCTTTCGGGGATCCCATGCCTTTCTACGAATACGAATGTCCACACTGCGGCTACGACGAAGAAGTACTGCAGAAGATCAACGACAAGCCGCTGACAAAGTGCCCGACCTGCGGCAAGAAGGGGCTGAAAAAGCTCATGTCCGCGCCGGTGTTCCGGCTGAAAGGCTCGGGCTGGTACGAAACCGACTTCAAGGGCGACAAGGAAAACAAGCGCAACCTGGCGGGCGCCGACAAGGAAGAGCCCAAGACCGAAGCCAAGTCGGACGCGAAGGCCGACGCCAAGGCCGACGCGAAGCCGGAAGCTGCGAAGCCCGAGGCCGCCAAGAGCGAAAAGAGCGAGCCCGCCAAGCCCGCGGTGGAGAAGGCGAGCCGCGGCGCCAGCAAGACTGCGGCGAAGCGCGCCAAACCCAAGTCCAAACCCGCGCGTAAGGCGCGAAGATAGTCCGCCGCCGTGAACTACGCGCGGCGCCCCGGCATCGACAGCAAAGCGCTGGAAAGGCTGGTGGCGCGCGAGCGTGATTCGTTCACGACCATGCATGCCGAGTCTGCGCGGCTCGCGAAAGCTCAGCGCGGCGCACTGGCTCAATGGCGTGCCCATGCACTGGATGCGCGACTGGAGCACGCCGCATCCGCTGTTCGTGCGTAAAGCGCGCGGTGTGGAAGTCGAAGACGTCGACGGCAACACTTACCTCGATTTCTGTTTCGGTGACACCGGCGCGATGTTCGGTCATTCGCCCCCGGCCATCGCGCGTGCGCTCGCGGAAACCGGCGCGATGGGCATCACCTCGATGCTTCCGGCCGAGCGGGTGGCGCGCGTCGGCGAAAAGCTCGCGAGAATGTTTGGGCTGCCGTTCTGGCAGATGACGCAGACCGCCACGGACGCGAATCGCGCGGCGTTGCGTTGGGCACGCGCCGTCACGGGGCGGCAGCGCATCCTGGTCTTCGACGGCTGCTATCACGGCACGGTGGACGAAACGCTGGTGCGCGCCCTTCCTGACGCGAACGGCAAGGGCGGCACACGCGCACGCGCCGGCCTCATCGGCATGAATCACGAGGTGAGCGTCACCACTGACGCAGTGCCGTTCAACGACATCGCCGCGGTCGAACGGGTATTGGCACGCAGCCGCACGGCGGCGGTCATCGCCGAACCGGTGATGACCAACATCGGCATGGTGCTGCCCGAGGAAGGCTTCCTTCACAAGCTGCGGGAGCTCACGCGCCGGCTGCACGTGCTGCTCATCATCGACGAGACGCACACGCTGTCCACCGCGCGCGGTGGTTATGCGCGCGCGCAGAAACTCGAGCCCGACATCTGGGTCTGCGGCAAGGCGATTGCCGGTGGCATGCCCTGCGCGGTGTTTGGCTTCACTGCCGAGGTCGAGGCCGGCATGCGCCGCGTGCAGGAAGACCGCGCGGGCGGGCATTCGGGCATGGGCACCACGCTCTCCGCCAACGCGCTGGCGCTCGCGTGCCTCGAAGCCAGTCTCGATGAGCTCATGACGCCTGCTAACTACCAGGCGATGCACGACTGTGCCACTTACCTGTCAGAAGGGCTGGGACGCCTGTTCGCGGCCGAGACGCTCTCCTGGCACGTGGCGCGCGTGGGCGCGCGGCTCGAGTTCGGCTTTGGCAAGCCGGCTCGCAATGGCGCGGAATCCGAACGCGGCGCCTGGCCCGATCTCGAACACGCCATTCATCTCTATCTGCTCAATCGCGGCGTACTGCTCACGCCGTTCCACAACATGATGCTGTGCTCTCCGGTGACCACGACCACGCATGCCGACACGCTGCTCAAGCATCTGCATGCCTGCCTGCGTGAAGTCGGTAGCCCATCTTGAGCAACCCGGCGTGACCGCGGCCATTCAACTCGCAGGCTCGGCGGAGCTGGCGGCATTCCTCCGCGCACATCCGGACATCCAGGCCGTGCAGATCATGATCACCGATCCCTCCGGCGTGCTGCGCGGCAAGGCCGTCCTTCGATCCGAACTCGAACGGATTTTCGACACCGGCCGGCAAGTCGCGGGCTCTATCCTCGGGTCTGGACATCACCGGCAAAGATGTCGACGACACTGGCCTGGTATGGGACACGGGTGATGCAGACATGACGGCGCGTCCCATCGCGCGAACGCTGACGCGCTCGCCATGGCTCGCCACGCCCACCGGTCAGTTGATGCTCACGATGTTCGACGGCGAAGGGCGCCCGGCGGCCGCGGATCCGCGCCACGCGCTGGTGCGAGTCGTGGAGCGGTTCCTGCGCTCCGGCATCACGCCCGTGGTGGCCTGCGAGCTCGAGTTCTATCTATTGAAGGAAGGAGCGGGCGGCGTACTCACGCCGGCGGGCGGCGGGCGCGCCAGCGAGCGCCAGAAGATAGACGCCTACAGCCTTCAGCGGCTGGACGACCTCGCACCACTGTTCAACGACGTCTACGCCGCCGCGGTGCTCGCAGGGCCTGCCCGCCGAGACGCTGATGTCCGAATACTCGCCGGGGCAGTTCGAGATCACGTTGCATCATCGTGAGGACGCGCTGCGCGCTGTCGACGAAGCCGTGATGTTCAAGCGGGTGTTGCGCGGCGTGGCGCAGAAGCACGGGCTCATCGCCTGTTTCATGGCCAAGCCGTTCACGGCGCGCGCCGGCAGCGGACTGCACGTGCACGTCAGCCTCAACGACGCACAAGGCAAGAACCTGTTCGCCAGTGACGATCCGGCCGGTACCGACGAGCCTGCGCCAGGCCATCGGCGGCATGAAGGACAGCATGGCGGAATCGATGGCCGTGTTCGCGCCCAACGCGAATTCCTATCGTCGCTTCGTCAGCGAGAGTTATGCGCCCGTCGCGCCGATCTGGGGCATCAACAATCGCTCGGTGAGTCTGCGCGTGCCGGCGGGCCCGCCGGAATCGCGACACGTCGAGCATCGCATCTGCGGCGCCGACGCCAACCTGTACCTGGCAGTGGCCACGGTTTTAGGCGCTGCCGCGCATGGACTGCGCGAACGGCTGGATCCCGGCGCGCCGGTGGAAGGCAACGGTTACCAACAGCCCGGCGTGCGCACGCTGCCGGGCAACTGGCGCGAGGCGCTCGACTCGGCCGCGAAATCGGAGTTCCTCGAAGAGACGCTCGGCAAGGAATTCCTGAAGATCTTTCTCGCCATCAAGAACCAGGAATACGCGCGCTTCTCGGCCGAGGTCAGCGAACTCGACTACGCGTGGTACCTGCGCGCCTGATCCGGTCCATTTGCGGGACGCGGCTTCACAGATCCGGCGCGAACGGCTAACTTGCGCGCATGAAACACAAACTATCGCGATGGCTGCTGCTCGGGTGGTTAGGAAGCGCGATGGCCGCAGGTTTTCCCGAGATGCGCTGGGATCCGGGCGCGGAGGATTGCACGCCGGATCAGCAACTCACGCAAGTGCATGCCTACGACGAAACCACCATCGTCATCCGGCAGAATCCGTGCGTCGACTACGAGGCCAATCTCCTCTATCTACTGATCGGCGACGAGCGTGCGCTGCTTCTCGACAGTGGCGCCACGGATGATCCGCAGCTGACGGCGCAACTCACCGACCTGGTGTCGAAGTACCTGGTGAAACCCGACGGGTCACGCCTGCCACTCGTGGTGGCCCACACCCATGGCCACCAGGATCATCGCGCCGGCGACGCCGCGTTCGCGGCGCAGCCGGAAACCACCGTGGTGCCCGTCGACAGCGAGGGCATGCGCAAATTTTTCGGGCTGCAGAATTGGCCGGAGGGCGGGGCAAATTTCGAACTGGGTAACCGCCGTATCGAAGTCACTCCCACGCCGGGACATCATCCCGATCACCTGGTGTTCATCGACTCGCGCACGCGGCTGCTGTTCAGTGGAGACTTTCTGTTGCCCGGGCGACTGCTGGTGGACGACATCGAGGCTTACGAAGCCAGTGCCCTGCGGGTCATCGAAGCCGTGAATGCCCATGGTGTGCAATTCGCTCTCGGCGCTCACATCGAGATGGCGGCCAACGGCGAGTTGTATTCCGGCGGCACGACATTCCATCCGGATGAGCGCGCGTTGCCGCTGCCATTTGATTCCGAGCGCGCCGTGGCGTTGCGCCAGGCGCTGCAGGATTTCAACGGCTTTTACTCGCGGCATCCCGACTATGCCGTGGTGAATCCGATCCACAACCTCATCGCACTCGCAATTGGCGTGATCGCGGCGCTGGTATTGCTGGTGTGGATCGGGCGACGGCTCTGGAAGCGCCGCGTCAGCGCGCGCTGCCGTCTAGGGCTTTTTCGCAGGCGCGAGGCGCAGGCGCGGGCGCGGCGCGCGCCGCCGCTGGCTTCGCCGCAGTGCTTTCCTTGGCGACCAGGTAGTTCACCAGCGCGATCATGTTGTCGGTAGTCAGGTTGTCGTTGTTGAGACGGTACTTGCCGGCCACCACCAGCGTCGGCGTGCCGCTGACTTGCATGGCGGTGATCTGGCTGTCGGCCTGGCGCATCTTGAGATCCACGCTGAAGGATTTCGACGCGGCGACGAAATTCTCCGGCTTCACGCCGGTGACGCGCTGATAGAAACGCGCGATGTCTTCGATCGAAGGCAGCTTGGACTTCGGGCGGTGCGTGACGGGATCGGCGACGCCGAGTTCACCCGTGGTCCAGATGGCGTCGTACATGGCCTCGTGCGCCTTATCGGCAATGCCCATCGATTGCGCGGTGAGAAAGGAGCGCTGAAACATCGGCCAGTTCTCGGACGTGTTCCAGGATGCCGGCAGGTAGGTGAGCTGCGCGTTCGGCGGCAGCGCCGCCTTGATCTTCTTCATGACCGGGCGGAAAGAGTTGCAGGCCGGACAGCCGTACGAAAACACCTCCATGACCTCCACCTTGCCCGCGGGCACATTGGTGCGCTGGGTGGGTATGACGGCGTAGTGCACACCGGCCGCCCAGGCCTGGGCCTGTGCCGACGCGGTGGCCACGAGGGCGAGTAGGGCGAACAGGATTCGTGTCATGTTTGGGCCTGAAGGTTGAGCGCCGAAAGTGGCGCGAAGTCTGCCGTGGTGGCGGTGGGTTGCCAAGGAGATGACAAGCATGATGAATCGGCTTTCCTGACTCGTACCTGAACCGTTAACATCGCCGCCCTTTCCTCGCCAATCCCCGGATTTCCATGCGTTCTCACTACTGCGGCCAGGTCAACGAAAAGCTGGTCGGTCAAGAGGTTACGGTTGCCGGCTGGGTCCATCGCCGCCGCGACCATGGCGGCGTCATCTTCGCGGACCTGCGCGACCGCGAGGGCCTCCTGCAGGTGGTATTCGACCCGGACAACCAGGCCCAGTTCAACGAGGCCGAAAAGCTGCGCAACGAGTTCGTGGTCCAGGTGCGCGGCCTGGTGCGCGAGCGTCCCACCGGCACCGCCAACGCCAACCTTGCCTCGGGCAAGGTAGAGCTGCTGGCGCGCGAGTTGGTGACACTGAACCGATCCGAGCCGCTGCCGTTCCAGCTCGACGAACACGTGAGCGAAGAGGTGCGCCTCAAGTACCGCTACATCGACCTGCGCCGCGAGGACATGTCGAAGCGCCTGCGCCTGCGCCACAAGATCACTCGCGCCATGCGCCAGTATCTCGATGACGCCGGCTTCGTCGACATCGAAACGCCGGTGCTCACCAAGGCGACGCCCGAAGGCGCGCGCGACTACCTCGTGCCGTCGCGCACGCACACGGGCAAGTTCTTCGCGCTGCCGCAGTCACCGCAGATCTTCAAGCAGCTGCTCATGGTCGCGGGCTTCGACCGCTACTACCAGATCGTGAAATGTTTCCGCGATGAAGACCTGCGCGCCGATCGTCAGCCGGAATTCACGCAGCTCGACATCGAGACCTCGTTCCTGACGCAGGACCAGATCATGGAGACCATGGAGAAGCTGACGCGTCACTTCTTCAAGGACGGCATTGGCGTTGATCTGGCGAATCCGTTTCCGCGCATGGGTTTTGCCGAAGCCATGCGCCGATTTGGTTCTGACAAACCCGACCTGCGCAACCCGCTCGAGCTCGTCGATGTCGCCGATCTCGTCGCCGGCTGCGACTTCAAGGTGTTCGCCGGTCCCGCGAAAGATCCGAAAGGCCGTGTCGCTGCGTTGCGCGTGCCGGGCGGCGGCGCCATGCCGCGTTCACAGATTGACGACTACACCGCGTTTGTCGCGCGTTACGGCGCCAAGGGCCTCGCATACATCAAGGTCAACGAGACGGCTAAGGGCAAGGAAGGCCTGCAGTCGCCCATCGTGAAATTTCTTTCCGATGATTCGGTCAAGGGCATTCTCGAGCGCACGGGCGCGAAAGATGGCGACCTCATATTCTTCGGCGCGGATAGCGCGAAGGTAGTTAGTGACGCTATCGGCGCGCTGCGCCTGAAGGTGGGCGTGGACCAGAAGCTGACCAGCGAAGGCTGGAAGCCGCTGTGGGTGGTCGATTTCCCCATGTTCGACTGGGACCCGGACGAGAAGCGCTGGGTGGCCATGCATCATCCGTTCACCGCGCCGGTGAACGACGACGTGGCAGCGCTCAAGGCGAAGCCCGATGGCGCGCTCGCCAAGGCCTATGACCTCGTGCTCAACGGCAGCGAGATCGCGGGTGGCTCGGTGCGTATCTTCCGCCAGGACATGCAGTCGGCGGTGTTCGAGCTGTTAGGGATAGGCGCGGAAGAAGCGCAGCTCAAGTTCGGATTCCTGCTCGACGCGCTCAAGTTCGGCGCGCCGCCGCATGGCGGCATTGCGTTCGGTCTCGACCGGCTGGTCATGCACATGGCCGGCACCGACAGCATTCGCGACGTCATCGCGTTCCCGAAGACGCAGACGGCCGCCGATCCGCTCACCGACGCGCCCACCGAGATCAGCGAGAAGCAGCTGCGCGAAGTGCATATTCGCGTAAGGACGCCGCCCGCAGCGACCTGATCGGCAAAATGGGAATGACATTCCTCATTTTCCTGTAACAATTGGCAGCGGCTTGAGAGTCGTGCGGCCTGATGTGATTGTTACAAGTAAATGAGGAATGTCCCCATTTCCAAGACCGCTGCAATTTTCGTTCACGGTCTCTGGCTCACGGGCGCGGAGTCCGCGCTGCTTCGCCGGCGGATCGCCGCGAGCCACGGCTTCCAATGCCACAGCTTCACCTATCGCACCGTCGGTAGTTCGGTCCAGCCCGTACTCGCGAAACTCGCAGAGTTCGTCAGTCGCATCGACGCGGATCGCGTGCACTTCGTCGGCCACAGCCTGGGCGGCATCGTGCTGCATCGCTATTTCGAGGCCGCCAAGGATCTCCCGCCGGGCCGGGTCGTGTTCCTGGGGTCGCCCACCGTCAAGAGCAAGACCGCCGAGCGAGTGGGGCGTCTGCCCGTCTTCCGCTCGATGATCGGCCGCATGGTGACGGATGAACTGGTCCAGCCAACCGGCGCGCGCGAATGGCGCTGTGATCGCGAGCTCGGCTGCATTGCCGGTACGCGGTCCATGGGGCTCGGGCGATTTTTCGCGCGATTCGACGAGGATTGCGACGGCACCATCGGCGTCAGCGAGACCAAACTACCGGGCCATACCGCCCACATGACACTGCCGGTGAGCCACATGGGCATGTTGCTGTCCGCGGACGTTGCGCGGCAGGTCGGGGAGTTTCTCGCGAGCGGGCGATTCAGCGCGTCCCGATGATCGAAATCGACGGATCAGAGGGCGAGGGCGGCGGGCAGATCCTGCGCACGTCGCTGTCGCTCGCCATCTGCACGCAGCAACCGTTTCGCATCGCCAACATTCGCGCGAATCGTGAGCGGCCCGGCCTCATGCGTCAGCACCTCACGGCGGTCAATGCCGCCGCGAAGATCTGCGACGCGGAGGTCGAAGGTGCGGAGCTCGGATCGCGCTCGCTCACGTTCCGGCCCGGTCGTCTGCTCGCTGGCGACTATTCCTTCGACATCGGCACCGCGGGCAGTTGCACGCTGGTCTTTCAGACGGTGCTGCCCGCACTGCTCATCGCCGACGGCGAGAGTCGCGTGCGCATCATGGGCGGCACGCACAACAATGCCTCGCCACCCTTCGATTTCCTGGCGCGCAGTTTCCTGCCATTGCTCTCGCGCATGGGAGCCAATGTGCAACTCGAACTTGCGAGCTTTGGGTTCTACCCGCGCGGCGGCGGTGAGATTCGCTCGCGTATCGTGCCGGCGACGCGGCTCGGTGCGCTGGAGCTGACGCGAGCGCGGCGCGCTGGTGCGCGGATACGCCGAAGCCTACGTTGCCGCGATTCCTCTGCACGTCGCGCAGCGCGAACTCGAGGTCATCCGCCGGCGGCTGGGGTTTGCGCAATCCGATCTGCTGCTGCGCGCCCTGCCGAATGATGTGGGTCCGGGCAATGCCGTGACCATCACGCTCGAGCACGAGCACGTCACCGAGGTATTCACCGGGTTCGGTGCGAAGGGCGTATCCGCCGAGGCCGTCGCCGAGCGTGCCGCGGAGGGCGCACGCGTCTATCTCGCGGCGAGCGCGCCCGTGGATGAACACCTGGCGGATCAGTTGCTGCTGCCGATGGCGCTCGGCAACGGTGGATTGTTCATCGCCGCGCACGGTGACGCCGCATCTGCATTCCAATGCGGTCGTCATCGAAAGATTCACGGGCCGGAAGGTGACGATTGCGCCGGCCGGCGATTGCATGGAAGTCCGCGTGGCCTGACAATCCATCCCGCAGAGCGCGCGCGTAAAAACAGGGGGGTACGATGACCAATCGACGGTTGTTCCTGCAACAGACCGCCGGCGCCGCCATTGCCGCGAGCCTTGCGACGGCCACGCTCGCCGCCAAGGCGCGCCGCGAGCCCCGCAAGTTCCAGCTCAAGTACGCGCCGCACTTCGGCATGTTCAAGGAACATGCGGGTCCCGATCCGATTGCGCAACTCGAGTTCATGGCCGCGCAGGGGTTCACCGCTCTCGAAGACAACGGACTCATGGGCCGCCCGGTGGAGCTGCAGGAGCGCATTGGCGCAACGCTCGCGCGCCTCGGCATGACCATGGGCGTGTTCGTCATCGACGGTGGCGACAACTGGAAAACCTCGCTCACCACCGGCAAGCCAGAGTTCCACGAGAAATTCCTCGCGACCTGCCGCACGGCGGTCGAAGTGAGCAAGCGCGTCAATGCGCGCTGGGCCACCGTCGTGCCGGGATATTTCAATCGCGCATTGCCCATCGGCATCCAGACCGGGCACGTGGTGGACACGCTGCGTGCCGGCGCGGAAATCCTCGCGCCTCACAACCTCACCATGGTGCTCGAGCC
This sequence comes from uncultured Pseudomonadota bacterium, assembly GCA_963736955.1. GTDB lineage: Bacteria > Pseudomonadota > Gammaproteobacteria > Steroidobacterales > Steroidobacteraceae > CADEED01. Next base: position 29,296 of record CAVTQT010000011.1, on the reverse strand, counting down.
GCTGTCCGACAATCCGGATCTCTTCCTGCGTACTTCGGACCAGGCGTACGCCATCTGCCGCGCGGTAGATAGTCCGGCCTGCAAGATCCTCTACGACATGTACCACATGCAGCGCAACGAGGGCGACATCATCCAGCACATCGATCTTGCCTGGAGCGAGATCGCGTACTTCCAGATCGGCGACAACCCGGGCCGCAAGGAACCGGGCACCGGCGAGATGAACTACAGAGAACCTCTTCCGCCACATCGCAGGCCGCGGCTACAACGGCGTGTTCGGCATGGAACACGGCAATGCGAAGCCGGGAAAAGAAGGCGAACAAGCACTCATCGAGGCGTACGTCGCCGCCGATTCGTTCTAGGAGCGATTCATGAAGACACTCACCACGCAGCGCCTGCTGCTCGTGCTCGCCGGCGCGTGCGCAGCCACGGCGTCGGCACAGAGCTCCGCCCACCCTGGTTCCGCTCGACATCTTCTCGGTGCCCGAAGGGCTCGAAGTGACGGTCTGGGCACAGTCGCCCATGCTCAAGAACCCGACCAACATCGACATCGACGCGGCAGGACGGATCTGGGTGACCGAAGGCGTGAATTATCGCCGCCACAAGGAACGCGATCCGAAGGGCGACCGCGTCATGGTGCTCGAAGACACGGATGGCGACGGTCGCGCCGACAAGGCGACGCCGTTCGTGCAGGAACCCACGCTCGTGGCGCCGCTCGGCATGGCGGTGATCGGCAACAAGGTCATCGTCTCCAATGCGCCCGACCTCATCGTCTACACGGACGTCGACGGCGATCGCGTCTTCAACCCCGCGATCGACAAACGCGAGGTGCTGCTCACGGGTTTCGACGGGCGCAATCACGATCACGCGCTGCACTCGGTCACCTTCGGGCCGGATGGCCGCTGGTATTTCAGCCAGGGCAATGCCGGCGCGCATTTCACCGATCGCGGCGGCAAGACTTTCCGGGTCGGCAGTGCTTACAACCCGGTGCCGGATGGCGGCGCCATGCCCGTATTCGGTTCGGCGCCGCCCAGCTATGCGGGCGCGAAAAGCGATGACGGGCACGTGTACGTGGGTGGTTTCTCCGCCCGCATGCTGTCGAACGGCACGGGCGTGGAAATCCTCGGGTTCAATTTCCGCAACAGCTACGAGCAGACCGTCACCAGCTTCGGCGACATCTTCCACAACGACAACGACGATCCGCCAGCCTGCCGGACTACCTACCTGATGGAGTACGGCAACCTCGGGTTCTTTTCGCGCGACGGCAAACGCTACTGGAACGCGGATCGCCGTCCCGGCCAATCCATTCCCACCGCCGAGTGGCGCCAGGAAGATCCGGGCGTGATTCCCTCCGGCGATGTCTACGGCGGCGGTGCGCCGACCGGCATCGTCTTCAACGAAGGCGACGGGCTCGGCAAGAAGTGGCGTGGCCTGCTGCTCAGCGCCGAAGCGGCGCGCAACACGATCTTCGGCTATTTCCCGAAGGCGCAGGGCGCGGGTTATCAACTGGACCGGATGAATTTCCTGACCAGCAACGCCGCGGAGCAATTCGCCGGCACGGACTTCAAGGGCGGCAAGGTCAACAGCGAGATCCAGACGTTTTTCCGGCCTTCCGATGTCGCGGTGGGACCTGATGGCGCCATCTACGTCGCCGACTGGTTCGATCCGCGCGTGGGCGGGCACGATGACAAGGACGACACGACCTCGGGGGCTATCTACCGCATCGCGCCCAAGGGTTTCAAACCGCGTGTTCCGGCGTTCGATGCGAGCACGCTCGAGGGGCAGTTGACTGCACTCCGCAGCCCCGCAGTCAACGTGCGTGCGACCGGTTATTCCGGCCTCATCGAGCGAGGCACCGCTGCGATCCCCGCCATCGAAGCCTTGCTCAAGGACGAGAACCCATTCATTCGCGCACGCGCGGTGTGGGTCATGGCGCGGCTGGGAGTGAGCGGGCTCGAGCGCGTTGAATCTCTGACCGCGGACGCCGATCCCATGATGCGCATCGTCGCCTATCGCACGCTGCGGCAGATGGGCCAGGCGATGCGTTTCGCGGACAAGCTGGCGCGCGATCCCTCACCCGCGGTGCGCCGCGAAGTGGCGCTGTCGTTGCGCGACGTGCCGTTCGACTCATCGCGCGAGATCCTTCTTGCGCTGGCGACAGGCTACGACGGCAAGGATCGCAGCTACCTCGAAGCCTGGGGCATCGGCGCCACTCACAAGGAGGAGCCGCTGTTCACGGCGCTCGCCGCTACGCAAACCGAACGCGATGCGACGAAGTGGCCGCAGGCGTATTCGGATCTGGTCTGGCGTCTCACGCCGGGCGCTGCCGTGCCGGCCTTCGCCGCGCGGGCCGGTGCCGCCACATTGCCCGCCTCCGAGCGCAACAAGGCGACCACGGCGCTGGGATTCATACCGGCGCCCGAAGCCGCCGCGGCGCTGCTCGACGTGGCACAACACGGAGGCGCCGACATCAAGCAGAACCCGGCGCTGTGGTGGCTGATCAACTACAAGGACTCGCGCTGGGCGGGAGCCGGCATCGACGCCGAACTCAAGCGTCGTGGGCTCTACGATCCGGACAAGGTAGCGATCAATGAAGTGACGGTGCCACTGCCGCCGGAGAAATCCACGCTGCCCGCCGTCGCCGACATCGCCAAACTACGCGGCGATGCGAAACGCGGCGCCACCGCCGCCGGCGCCTGCCTCATGTGTCATCGCATCAAGGGGCAGGGCGTGGACTACGCACCGGCCATCGATGGTTTCGCGAGCCGCCAGACGAAGGACGTTGTCATCACGGCCATCGTCAACCCATCCAACGACATCGCGCATGGCTACGACGGCTCCGAGATCACGCTGACCGACGGCCGCAAGATCCACGGCCTGATCCTGAGCGGCGGCAATCCGCTCATCGTGCAGAGCAGCGGCGGCGTGACGCAGATGATTCCCGCGCGCAGGTCAAGGAACGCAAGCGCCTCGGGCGTTCGCTGATGCTGAGCGCCGATCAGCTAGGTCTCGCGCCCAGCAGGTGGCGGACATCGTGGCCTATCCTGAAGGATAATGGGGACATTCCTCATTTCGTTGTCACATTTGTTTTCGTGGCCTGCCGAGCGGCGCCAGCGTTTGCTCGAGCCCGAACTCTGCCGCCTTGCGTGCGGCCCATTCGGGCGCGCCGAAGGGTGACTGACGGTTGACGCAGTTGCGGATCGCCTCGAGTTCTCCGGGCGTCTGCGGCGCGTTGACGTAGGCGATCCAGTTTTTCGGCAGTGGCACCGGGAGACGGTGCCAGCGCGAACGGAGCGCATGCGGCCAGTACGCCAGTGCAGACTTCCCCATGCCCATTTTTCCGCGCTGTGCTGTGAGGTCCGCGCTGAGCGCATTGCGCTCGACGTAGCGCAGTGACAGTCAGCAAGTGCGCATCGTGCTGGATCACGAAAGCTTTGTAGCGCCCCTGCCAGACGCGGCCGTGAGGTCTTGTATTCTTGTGATAGCGACGAGCGTGGGTGGTGAACACCAGTGCGCCCAGCGAGCAAGGTCGGCGCCGTCGCAGTCGCGGACGCACCACCAGTGGACGTGATTTGGCATGACGCAAGCGGCGACGATCGGCAGCGGCACATGGTCGTTCGCTTCTGCAATGAGCCACAAAAAGGCGATGTAGTCGGCGCGATCATGGAAGCGCTGCAGCTGATTGTTGCCGCGATTGATTACGTGATAGCAGTGATCTCGCGACGATGGCGCGCGACGTTCGAGGCATGGCCGGCGAGACTTGGCCAGAGCACTCGCAATCGCGGAATGCCCAGCGACGTACCTCGCTGCGACGCTCGATATTCGTCGATTCGATTGTTACAAGATAATGAGGAATGTCCCCATTATCCGAGCAGCGCGCGCAGCTTGTAGACCAGGTCCAGCGCCGCGCGCGGCGTGAGGTCGTCCGCGCTCACCGCGCGCAGTGCGGCTTCCAGTTCCAGCAGGCGCGGGTCGGGTGGCGGCGGTGCAGGTGGTTCGAGGGGTAGTTGGGCCTGGGGCGTGTGTGCGGGCGTCGAGCGTCCACGCGAGCGCGGATTGTGCGGGCGCGTCTCGGTGTCGCGAGCCACCTTTCTCCAGCGCAAAAAGGTATTCGCGCGCGGCGGCGATCACCTCGCGCGGCACGCCGGCGAGCTGCGCCACGGCGAGGCCATAGCTGCGGCTCGCGGGTCCGTCCTTCACCGCGTGCAGGAACACGATGCCGTCCCGATGTTCGGTGGCGTCGAGGTGCACATTGGCGATGCCATCCATTTCCTGCGCAAGGCTCGTCAACTCGAAGTAGTGAGTCGCGAACAGCGTGAAGCTGCGATTGACGCGCGCGATGTGACGCGCCACCGCCCAGGCCAGCGACAGTCCGTCGAAGGTGCTGGTGCCGCGCCCGATCTCATCCATGAGGATGAGGCTCTTGTCGGTGGCGTTGTTGAGGATGTTGGCCGCTTCGGTCATCTCCACCATGAACGTGGAGCGGCCACCGGCGAGGTCATCACCCGCGCCGATGCGCGTGAAGATGCGATCGAGCGGGCCGAGCACGCATTTCTCCGCGGGCACGAAGCTGCCGACGTGCGCGAGCAGCGCGATCAGCGCGCCCTGGCGCATGTACGTGGATTTGCCGCCCATGTTGGGTCCCGTGACGACGAGCATGCGGCGTCGGGCGTCGAGCAACAGATCGTTGGGCACGAACGGGCCGTCGATGAAATGCTCCACCACCGGATGGCGCCCACCGCGAATCTCGATGCAGGTTTCCGCGACGAGCTTCGGCTCGGTCCAGCCGTGCTCCGCGGCGCGTTCGGCGAGCGCGCTCAAGGTATCCAGCGACGCCAGTGCCTCGGCCGTGGCCTGCAGCTCGCCGAGCCGGTCGGTGAGCTGCGTCAGCACCTGCTCATAAATCTCGCGCTCGCGCGCCAGCGCCTTCTCGCGCGCGCCGAGCACCTTGTCTTCGAAGCTCTTGAGCTCGGGCGTGATGAAGCGCTCGGCATTCTTCACCGTCTGCCGGCGGATGTAGTCCTTGGGGACGTTGTCGGCCTGCGAACGATTCACTTCGATGAAGAATCCGGAGACCCGGTTGTAGGCGAGCTTCAGCGATGAGATCCCCGAGCGCTCGCGCTCGCGGCGTTCGAGTGCGAGCAGGAACTCGTCGGTGTGCGTGGAGATCTGGCGCAGCTCGTCGAGCTCCGCGTCGTAGCCCGGTGCGATCACATCGCCGTCGCGCAGCACCACTGACGGTTCTTCGGCGATCGCGCGCTGCAGGATGTCGAACACGTCGGCGTGCTCGCTCACCGAGTTCATGAGTTCGATGATCAGCGGTGCGTCGAGGCGCTTGAGGATCGCGCGCAGCGCCGGCAGCGCCGCGACGGATGCGCGCAGGGAGGTGAGATCGCGCGGTCGCGCGCTGCGCAAGGCCACGCGCGACAGAATGCGTTCCACGTCGCCGATGGCCCGCAGCGGTTCGCGCAAGGACCTCGAAGCGGCGCGCATCCAGCAGCAAGCGCCACGGCCTGGTAGCGGCGGCGCAGTTGCTGCTGGTCGGTCAACGGACGATTGAGCCAGCGACGCAGATTGCGCGAGCCCATGGCCGTGACCGTGGAGTCCAGCAGCGCGAACAGCGTCGCGGAGTCCTGGCCCGACAAGGAGACGTCGATTTCCAGGTTGCGGCGCGTGGCCGCGTCCAGGTGCAGCGCGTCGCCGCGCTCTTCCACGGCCAGCTTCGTGATGTGAGGCAGCGCGGTCTTCTGTGTCTCGCGCACGTATTGCAGCAGCGCGCCGGCCGCGGAGATCGCGAGCGGCAGATCGTCGGCGCCGAAGCCACGCAGATCGAGCGTGCCGAGTTGGTCCGTGAGCATGCGCGAGGCGCTCGAGAATTCGAAGTGCCAGGGCGGGCGTACGCGCTGCTCGCCGTGAGTGATCTCGGCGATGTCGCGCGATTGGTCCTCGGCGACCAGCAACTCCGCCGGCTTGAGGCGTTCGAGCTCGGCTTCCAGCGCGGCGGCGCCGTCGGCTTCGAGCACCGTGAAGCGGCCGGCGGCGAGATCGAGCCAGGCGAGACCGTACGATGCGCCTTCCTTCGACGGCCGCGCGAAGACCGCGGCTAACAAAGTCTCGCGGCGCTGCTCGAGCAGCGCGTCGTCGGTGACCGTGCCCGGGCGTCAGCACGCGCACCACCTGGCGCTCCACCGGGCCCTTGGACTTGGCGGGGTCGCCGATCTGCTCGCAGATCGCCACCGACTCGCCCTTGCGCACCAGGCGGGAGAGATAGGTTTCGACCGCGTGATAAGGCACGCCGGCCATCGGGATGGGTTCGCCGGCCGACTGGCCGCGCGAGGTCAGCGTGATGTCGATGAGCTTGGCGGCGCGACGCGCGTCGTCGTAGAAGAGCTCGTAGAAATCGCCCATGCGATAGAAGAGGAGTGCGCCCGGGTGTTCGGCCTTGATGCGCAGGTACTGCTGCATCATCGGTGTGTGTCCTGAGCGCCGCCGCCATTCGGCTGATTGCTGTTCGAACTCAAATCCCAGTTCCCCGCGGCGGCGGAAGAGCGCGCCGGATGCGCGGGCATCATAGCCCAGACGATTTTCAGGCCGACGTCAGTGGACTCCGTCGATACCGGCCTAGCGTCTTGACGAGCGATTTCACGGCGGAACCGCCGGTGAGCATGATGATGCCGATGAACAGCAGCTTGAGTCCGAGCAGGACGCCCAAGACCCAGGGGCCTGACATCGGGAAGCCCGTCCACAGCATGATGCCGAGCAGGATGGAGATGACGCCTGCAAAGGTCAGCCACCCTTGTTGGGTCGACGTGCCGGCGGCGATTTCCACCACGCCGTCGATGATGAAATAGAGCGACAGGAGAATGGTGAGGAAAGCGGCCGCGAACGCCGGGTTCACCGCCAGCAGAAGGCCGCAGATCAGCGTCAGGCATCCCAGCAGGAGCCTCAGGATTCCACCCTTTCCGACGCCGCCTGCCTTGAAAGCCCAGATCATGCGGAGGACACCTCCGGCCATCACCAGGATGCCAAGAAGGAGTGCGATCGACAGGCCCGTGATGATCGGCGCAATCATGCAAAGAATCCCGAGGACGATCGCGATGATCCCCAGGGTGGTCATGCGTTTGCCGTCGGCCCCGGCGAAGGTGATTGGCGTGTTCATAGGCTGGTCCTGCTCCGTTGTCTTTTTATTGGCTGTGAAGGGAATACGACTCTTCTCTCATAGCACCGGCCCTGCGGCAGCGCTGCAATGGAATCGCACGGGAAAGCGGGCGCGGCCAGTGCGAGAATCGCGGCGTGAATGTCCCATCCGATAACGCATTGTCGGCGCTCGCCCGCGAAGTCGGCGTGCGGCTGCTCGAGTCGAAGCGCCGGCTCGCGACCGCGGAGTCGTGCACGGGCGGCTGGATCGCGAAACTCTGTACCGATATTGCCGGCAGCTCGGATTGGTTCGACTGCGGCTTCGTTTGCTATTCGAACGCCGCCAAGGTCCGTGACCTTGGTGTGGCCGAGAAACTCATCGAAAGCGCGGGCGCCGTGAGCGATGAGGTGGTGCGCGCCATGGCCGAAGGCGCGATCGAGCGCACCGGAGCATCCGTCGCGCTCGCGGTGAGCGGCATCGCCGGTCCCAGCGGCGCCACGCCGGGCAAGCCTGTGGGTACGGTGTGGTTCGCGCTGGCGTCCCGGCAGGAAGATCGGCTCGAGTGTCAGGGGCACCTGATTCAATTCGAAGGGAATCGCGATGCCGTGCGCCGCCAGTCGGTGGAGTACGCGCTGAACCTGCTGCGCGCGTTGCCAAAACCGTTGTGAACATGCTGAGGCTGTTCTTCGCGCTGCAGCCCACCCAGGAACAGAACGCCGCGCTGACTGCGCAGGTCGCGCCGCTCATCGCTCAACTCGGGGCGCAACCCGCGCGCGCGGAAAACCTGCACGCCACGTTGTGTTTCATCGGCGCGATCGAAGCGGCACGGCTCGATGCCCTGCGCGCGGCGGCGGCGACCTTGCGTGGCCGACCGGTGAGACTGTTTTTCGATGCGCTCGAATACTGGGAGACACCAAAGATTCTCTGCGCCACGGCCAGCCGGGATTCGTCGTCGGCATCCGAGTTGTCGATTGCGCTCGGCGAGGCTGCCGTCGCGGCGGGATTTTCTCCGGACATCAAACCGTTCCGCGCGCATCTCACGCTCGCCCGAAAGATTTCCGCGGCGCAGGCGGCGACGGTGCCGTGGCCGCTGCCTCTCGAGCCGCCGACGGTAATGCGCGCTGACAAATTTGTGTTGATGGAGAGCCGTCGAAACGACGCGGGCTCGGTATACAGTGCCGTCGATTCCTGGCCACTGTATGACTGAAATTCTCAGTGTTTCGGATAGAAATACCTGTGTATTTATACAGGAGCATGTGCTAAATTTTTTTCACCAAAATTAGCTCGCTCGCAAAGGGGATTTCACGATGGATGACAACCGCAAGAAGGCGCTCTCCGCTGCGCTGGGTCAGATTGAAAAGCAATTCGGCAAGGGCTCGGTCATGCGCCTCGGCGACGCGGCCGCCACTTACGATGTGGAAGCCGTCTCCACCGGATCGCTGGGGTTAGACATCGCGCTCGGCATCGGCGGTTTGCCGCGCGGCCGCGTCATCGAAATCTACGGCCCGGAATCCTCCGGCAAAACCACGCTCACGCTGCAGGTGGTCGCTGAAATCCAGAAGCTCGGCGGCACCGCGGCGTTCGTCGATGCCGAACACGCGCTCGATCCGTCGTATGCCGAGAAGCTCGGCGTCAATGTGAATGAGCTGCTGGTTTCTCAGCCCGACACCGGCGAGCAAGCGCTCGAGATCACCGACATGCTGGTGCGCTCCAATGCCGTCGATCTCGTGGTCATCGACTCGGTCGCCGCGCTCACGCCCAAGGCTGAAATCGAAGGCGAGATGGGCGAGATGCAAATGGGCCTGCACGCCCGCCTCATGTCGCAGGCGCTGCGCAAGCTCACCGGCAACATCTCGCGCTCGAACACCATGGTCATCTTCATCAACCAGATCCGCATGAAGATCGGCGTCATGTTCGGCAATCCGGAAACCACCACCGGTGGTAATGCGCTCAAGTTCTACGCCTCGGTCCGTCTCGACATCCGCCGCATCGGCGCCATCAAGAATGGCGAAGAAGTGGTGGGCAACCAGACCCGCGTGAAGGTGGTGAAGAACAAGGTGGCTCCGCCATTCCGCGAAGCCGAGTTCGAAATCATGTACGGCTTGGGAATTTCGCGCGAAGGCGAAATCATCGACATGGGTTCCGCCCAGGGAATCATCGAGAAGTCCGGCTCCTGGTACAGCTACAACGGCGAGCGTATCGGCCAGGGCAAAGACAACGCGCGCGATTTCCTCAAGTCCCACCCGGACATTTCCAAGGAAATCGAAAACCTCGTTCGCGCCAAGCTCGTGCCCGTGAAGCCTGCGCGGCCTGAGCTCAAGAGCGTTAGCTCAGACTGAGAGAGAGAAACGGGTGAAATCCAGGGGACAGATCTTCGGATCTGTCCCCTTTTCATTTGAGGAAGGGCTCATGCGTCGACCCGCCGGTAAGAAGCCGCTCGATCCTGAAAAGGTCGTCGACTCCAAGAGCGCGCATGCCTTCGCCATCGCCTATCTGGCGCGGCGGGATTTTTCGGCGGCGGACCTGCGACGCAAGCTCAAGGATCGCGGCTTTGCCGAATCGGCCATCGAGCCGGTCATCGCGGAGCTCGAGGCCAGCAACGTCATCAACGATGGCCGCTACGGCGACAACGTCGTTGCGCATCGCGCCCGCCGCGGGCAGGGTCCTGCGCGCATCCGCCAGGAGCTCAAGCGTTCGGGTCTGGGATCAGAGGCCATCCAGACCACCATGGACAAGGCCAAGGACGACGGTCCGGACTTCGTGAGCCTCGCGCGGGCGGCCAGAGCCCGGAAATTCGGGTCCGAAATCCCCAAAGACTGGAAAGAACGCTCGCGGCAGGCCAGATTTTTGCAATACCGGGGCTTTTCAACGGATCATATCCGCGCTGTTTTGGAGGGGGTCCCGGACGATGAGTCCGGCGCCGATCCAGGCGGCGAACCCGATCCCATTTAAGCCCAAAGCCTCCGAGCCCCATGCCCCAGAAACCGCCTTACATGAGCGCGGCGGACGTCCGTCGCGCCTTCCTCGAATTTTTCCGGAAGCACGGCCACACCGTGGTCCCGTCCGCAAGCCTCGTGCCGGGCAACGACCCCACGCTGCTCTTCACCAACGCCGGCATGGTGCAGTTCAAGGACTGCTTCCTGGGACGTGACAAGCGCGACTACGTGCGCGCCACCTCCAGCCAGCGCTGCGTGCGCGCGGGCGGCAAGCACAACGACCTCGAGAACGTGGGCTACACCGCCCGCCACCACACCTTCTTCGAGATGCTCGGCAACTTCTCTTTCGGCGACTACTTCAAGAAGGACGCCATCCGTTTCGCGTGGGACTTCGTCACCGGCACTCTGAAGATCGACCCGGCGCGTCTCATGGTCACGGTGTACGCCACCGACGACGAGGCCTTCGACCTCTGGCACAAAGAAGCGGGCGTGCCCAAAGACAAGATCGTGCGCATCGGCGACAAGCCGGGCGGCGGCTCCGACAACTTCTGGCAGATGGGCGAAACCGGGCCGTGCGGCCCGTGCACCGAAATCTTCTTCGATCATGGCGCCCACATCCCGGGCGGCCCGCCGGGTTCGCCCGATGCCGATGGCGATCGCTGGGTCGAGATCTGGAATCTCGTGTTCATGCAGTTCGATCGCTCGGCCGACGGCAAGCTCACACCACTGCCGAAGCCCTCCGTGGACACGGGCGCGGGTCTCGAGCGCGTGTCGGCGGTGATGCAGGGTGTCACCAACAACTACGACATCGACCTGTTCAAGAACCTGGTGAAAGCCGCGGCGGCGCTGGCTAACACTGACGATCTCACCAACAGTTCGCTGCGCGTCATCGCGGACCACATCCGCGCCTGCACGTTCCTCGTCATCGACGGCGTCACGCCTTCGAACGAAGGTCGTGGCTATGTGCTCCGCCGCATCATTCGCCGCGCCATCCGCCACGGCTACAAACTCGGCATCAAGGACGCGTTCTTCTACAAGCTGGTAGACACGCTGGCGGCGGAGATGGGCGGCGCATTCCCGGAACTAACTACCGGCAAGGCGCTGGCTGCGCGCGTGCTCAAACAGGAAGAAGAACGCTTCGCCGAGACTCTCGCCAACGGCATGCAGCTGCTCGACAGCGCATTCGCCGCGCTCAAGGGCGGCAAGACTCTCGACGGCGAGACGGTCTTCAAGCTGTACGACACCTATGGTTTTCCGGTGGACCTCACTGCCGACATCGCGCGTGAACGTGAACTCGTCGATCGACACGGCCGGCTATGAAGCGGCGATGGAAGTGCAGCGCAAGCAGTCGCAGGCGGCGAGCAAGTTCGGCATGGACATGTCGGGCGGCGTTCGCCTCGAAGACAAGACCGACTTCCTCGGCTACGAAGCGACCACCGACGTCGGCAAGGTCGTCGCGCTGCTCAAGAACGGCGCGACGGTGCAGACGCTGAATGCCGGCGACGAAGGCGAAGTGGTGCTCGATCGCACACCTTTCTATGCGGAGTCCGGCGGCCAGGTGGGCGACGCGGGCGAGCTCGGCAATGTGAGCGCGAAGTTCACGGTGGCCGACACGCAGAAGCGCGGCGCCGCGTTCTCGCATATCGGCAAGCTGACCGCAGGCACGATCAAGATCGGCGACAGCCTCGCGGCGAATGTCGATGCGCCACGCCGCAAGGCCATCATGGCCAATCATTCGGCCACTCATCTATTGCACGCCGCCCTGCGCAAGGTGCTGGGCACGCACGTTCAGCAGAAGGGCTCGCTGGTGGCGCCGGACCGGCTGCGCTTCGACTTCTCGCACTTCCAGGCGATCACGCCCGACGAGCTCACGCAGATCGAGCGGCTCGTGAATGCCGAGATCCGCAGCAACGCGGCCGCCGAGACCCGCGAGATGCCCTATGACACGGCCGTGGCCGAAGGCGCAATCGCACTATTTGGCGAAAAGTACGAGAAAGACGTGCGCGTGCTGCGCATGGGTGCGTTCTCCATGGAGCTGTGCGGCGGCACGCATGTCGCGCGCGCGGGCGACATCGGCATTTTCAAGATCCTGAGCGAGGGCGGCGTGGCCGCCGGCGTACGGCGCATCGAGGCCATCACGGCTGAAGGCGCGCTCGACTACGTGGAGCACACGGATCAGCTCGTCAAGGAAGTCGCGGGCCTGGTGCGTGGGTCGCGCGACGACGTGAAGGCCAAGGTCGCCGATGCGATCGAGCGCATTCGCCAGCTCGAGAAGGAAAACCGCGAGCTCAAGAACAAGCTTGCGAGCGGGCAGGGCACGGATCTTTCGGCCGGTGCGCGCGATATCGCGGGCGTCAAACTCGTCGCCGCGCAGGTCGAGGGCGCCGATGCCGGCGCGCTGCGCAACGCCGTGGACCAGCTCAAGGACAAACTGAAGTCCGCGGTGATCGTGCTGGCGTCGGTCGACGCGACCAACAAGATCACGCTGGTGGCCGGCGTCACTGCCGACCAGACCGGCAAGGTGAAAGCGGGCGAACTCGTCGGCAACGTCGCGGGCCAAGTCGGTGGCAAGGGCGGCGGTCGACCGGACTTTGCGCAGGCCGGTGGCAACAACCCGGCTGCACTGGGCGCGGCGCTCGCGAGCGTTGAAGCGTTCGTACGCACCAAGCTCGGCGCATAAACGCCAGGCCTCGTACGAAGACAATCGTCCAGAAATACGGCGGCACTTCGGTGGGCTCGGTCGAGCTCATCCAGCGCGTGGCCGAGAAAGTGGCGGCGGTGCGTGAACGCGGGGACCGCATCGCCGTGGTGGTTTCGGCCATGGGAGACTCCACCGATCGGCTGGTGGATCTCGCGGCCGGCATCGCGCGCGAACCGAATGCGCGCGAGATGGACGTGCTGCTCTCCACCGGAGAGCAGGTGTCGATCGCGCTGCTGGCCATGGCGCTGTGCGAGCGGGGAATTCCCGCGCGCTCGTTCACCGGCAGCCAGATCCGCGTTCGCACCACCAACGTTCACCGGCGCGCGCGAATCACCGCGGTCGAAACGAAGCGCCTCAGGGAAACCATGGATGCCGGGATCGTGCCGGTGGTCGCGGGATTCCAGGGCATCGATGACGACGGCGACATCACCACCATCGGCCGGGGCGGTTCCGACACCAGTGCCGTCGCGCTGGCCGTTGCACTCGAAGCCGACCGAGTGCCAGATCCTCACCGATGTAGACGGGGTCTACACGACCGACCCTCGACTGGTTCCAGAAGCGAAGCTGTTGTCGCGGATCTCTTTCGAGGAAATGCTCGAGCTCGCCGGCCAGGGATCGCGCGTCCTGCATCTGCGCTCGGTGGAGTTCGCCGCGAAATACAACGTGCCGCTGCGGGTGTTGTCGTCATTCCGTCCCGGATCCGGCACGCTCATCTGCAAAGAGGAAAACCACGTGGAAGCCCCGCTCATCTCCGGCATCGCGTTCAATCGTGATGAAGCGCAGATCACGATTTCAGGATTGCCAGACACCGCTGACTGCGTGGCGCGCGTACTCAAGCCGGTCTCCGTCGCCAACATCGAGGTGGACATGATCGTGCTCGCCACCGGTCGCGACGGCCTTAAGGATTTGTCATTTACGGTGCATCGGGACGACTTCATCGAAGCGCAGCGACTTATGCGGAACATAACCGCCGAGTTTTCAGGGGCGCGCATGACCGCCGACGACAAGGTCGCGAAGCTCGCAGTGGTCGGAGTTGGAATGCGTTCAGCCGCCGGAGTGGCTACGCAACTCTTTGAATCGCTTGCCCGCCAAGGCGTGAAAGCGCTGCTCATTTCAACTTCGGAGATCAAGATCGCGGTGCTGGTTCCCGAAGACGCGCTCGAAAGTTGTGTCAAATGTCTGCACAAAGATTTGCGACTGTCGTAAGGGCGCATTTCGACTTTCGTAAGGGCTGCTGTCATCGGCGTTATGAGACTTGCCCCCGTTACGATATTGGTCCGCAAGTGGTAAGGTTCCGCACCGCTGTTCGTCCGCATTCGCGGGGGTCCGGACTGCGATAAACGCGACTAATTGACTAATGAAGAGGCTCGGCGGAGGGCCCTCAATATGCTCATTCTGACGAGACGAGTTGGTGAATCTGTCGTCATAGGCGAGGACGTGACCGTCACGGTTCTCGGTGTGAAAGGCAATCAAGTCCGCATCGGCATCAATGCGCCGAAGACTGTGGCTGTTCATCGCGAAGAAATTTTCGAGCGCATCAAGAGCGGCCAGGGCACGACCGATCGTTCGAATTCTGACGAGCCCAAGGCTCGTTCCGCGGGAGACTTTGCCCGCCTGACACGCCCCTGAGCGTGTTCTTTGCCAGCCAGACTCCGGGTCATTATGATTGCGCCCCCCGGAGAGATGGCCGAGTGGTCGAAGGCGCACCCCTGCTAAGGGTGTAAGGGTCAAAAGCCCTTCGAGGGTTCGAATCCCTCTCTCTCCGCCAATTCATGCCTCGCCGCTGTGGCGATGATCGCAACTTTCGGCAGATATCACAGCTGGAAGTTTCGCGGAAAATTCGGCGGATATTTGAGTCGGCCGTTCTTCGTCGCTAAATGGGTTGCGATATTCCTCTGCTGAGCGCGCGACGAGCGGGACGCGGATCGGCCGGATGGACATCGCGGCGATCGTGAAGCTGTTGCGCCGCTAGCCCACTCTTGCTGTCCGCGCGCGCCAATCATTTTCCTCGGGATTGCGAATCTCTCCGGCGGAAATCCAGGATAGATAGTCTCCAAGCGACCACACGCCACCCATCATTGCCAAGCTGATGCCAACGCCCGCCCAGCGCAGCCATTCCGCGGGGTGCACGATGGCACCGGGTGTCCAGACAATGGCCGCGAAGCACAGGTACATCAAACCGCCGAGGCGAGTGGCCAGGATGGCCCCGCGATTGGCGATCAAAGCGATGCCGACCGCAGCGTGCGCGACCCCCGTGAACATCGCCCAGAACGTCGGATCGCCCGGCATCCACGTGGGGATCATCTGCGCTGTGAATTTGAGTGCGAAGAAGTGCGAGGCCCCGAAGATGAGTGAGCAAATGCCATAGCTCACCCGTGCGACTGTCAACCACCAACGCGGATGACCGCTGCGCGCGCGGGAAATTCGTGCCCAAATCATCGCGGCACCGACGGCCACCGCCAGCTGCTCGGATGCTCCGAGCCGCCCGAAATTTTGTCGTGTCGTGAAGCAAACGGCCCCGAAAATCAGGTAGAGAACGATGATGACTTGCGCGGCCAGTCGCGCCGTCCTGCGATGGAGCAATGCCAGCCCGGACACCATGTGCAGCACTGCCGAGGCGTACGCGAGTTCCTGCCGAAATGGAACGCCGGCGGGAACCGGCTGCCAGTAGATAGCGAAGTCCCGTTGCAGCAGGCAGGCGAAGCCGAATACAAAGCTGCCGATACCGAGTATCCAGGCGCCGAGATCGAGCTCGGCCAGCCAGTCCAGCGTGGTGTGCGTTCGTGTCATGGTGTCCGGCAACGTAGCAACGCGCGGCTTTCACGAGAAGATCCATTTTGCCGCGATCAGGCCGACCACTGACTACACGTTCACAATCTCTGGTTTATCGCGCGCTCTCCAGTGCCCGGGCGAGCCTGCGTACGCCATCGCGCATCTCGACTCCGTTGAATGCCGCAAACCCAAGAAGCAGCCCGCGCGGGTCTGGCGCCGAGAAGGTAAAACGATCGAGGGACAGCGTTTCGACGCCCGCCTCGGTAGCCAGAGTTTCCGCGTCCGCGGACCTCATCCCGTTTTTCAACATCGCGGCTGTGTAGAGGCCACAATGATGATTGCGGACTTCGACGATTCCCGACAGGTACTCCTGCACTGCCTTGCTCAAAATTGAGAGCCTGCCCGCGTACAATTCGCGCATCTTGTGAAGATGTCGGCTGAGGTGACCTCGCTCGATGAAGTCCGCGAGCACGGCCTGCTCGAAATACATTGGACGAAAGTCCGTCCGTATCCGGAATGCGCCGACGAGTTTTGCCAGCGCCACCGGCGCAACGATGTATCCGATACGGAGCGTTGGAAACATCAGCTTGGAAAACGATCCACGAGGATCACGTTGGAGTTTCGATCCATTCCCATGAGCGCGGGAATCGGTCGAGCTTCGAATCTGAATTCGCTGTCATAGTCGTCTTCGATGACGAATGCGCCTGCACGCGAGGCCCACTCGAGCAGCTTTGCGCGCCTTCCTGTCGACATCGCCGGGCCCATGGGGAACTGATGTGCGGGAGTCACGTAGGCACCCACGGCGTCTTCGCCAGTCTGCTCGCCATGCTCCACGCACATACCTTCGCCATCGACGGGCACCGGCACGATTTTCGCGCCCACCGTTTCGAATGCGATACGCGCTCCAAAATATCCCGGATCTTCCATCCACACTTTTTTTCCGGGCCTGACCAGCAGTCTCGCCAGCAAGTCCAATGCCTGCTGAGTGCTCGTCACGATGATGACCTGATCAGCGGTGCACGTGACTCCACGGGAGGATCCAAGGTAGTCGGCGATGGCTTCCCGCAATGGCCGGTATCCCCCGAGATCGACATCCGTGAGCGACCATGACGTGCTCACTCGCGCGCGCCTGGAAACCATGCTTCCCCACAATCTCGAGGGAAACGCCCTGAGGTCGATGTCGCCCATGCGGAAGGGGCGCAATGGCTCGAACCGCTTCATCCCCACGAGCTTCTTTGGGACCCGATACTCGGCCTCCGCGCGACCGATGTACGCGGGGGGAGTGGCGGAGACCGGAATCGGAGCCTTGCGTGGACGCACGTTCTCCGCGACGAAAGTTCCGGCGCCGACGCGTGATGTCAGGTACCCCTCCGACTTCAGTCGCTCGAATGTGGCGACGACCGTTCCGCGTGATACGCGATATTGCCTGGCCAGATCGCGCGTCGATGGGAGACGAGTCGACGAGGAAAGGCGGCCCTCGACGATAGCGGCGCGCAGTTCTCCGTACAGCCAGACCGATCGCGGCTGACCTGCGGGCGCGGGCGCGAACGAAAGATCGAGAGAGCGTCTTGTCTTTGCCATGGAGCGGCTATAGCACTGTCTTTTCCAGCGAAAATCAATGCGGGCGTATCCAGTGGTGACCGCGAATGGTCCGCGTCGATACGCCTAAATGGACCTACTTTTTCGCGAGGGCTGGTCGCATCGTTGACGGCTGCGCTCCAGTGATCGGAAGAGTTTCATGAAGACTGTGTCTCCGGCCTCCGGCATCTTGTTAGGCGGCTTCTTCGCAGGCTTATGTGATTTCACTACCCCCAGGCCGCGCGCGAGGGTGGCGCCGGAATAGTAGTGGTTGGAATGGGAGGGTCGTGTTTGCCCACAAGCAAGCGGAGGCCGACCCTCCGGCGAGGTGTGTATCGGTAGATGCGCATCAACGAAGCGAAGTTCTAAATTTGGAAAAAGCGCTTCACGAAGCTGGGCACGCTCGAGACGGATGTGAAATCAGAGTGTCGCGTGCCCGGACGAGCAAGCCTTTCGACCCCGCCCGGTGATGGTATGAAAATTTCTTTGGCTAATACGATATCGAGAAATCAGAAGGTTACGTTCGACGCTTGCTTCCTCTCTCTCCGCCAATTATCTTTCTTACGGCATCTCATGCCGTCTCGGTAGCGCTGAAAATCCCGCGATTCTCAGCGTTTTGCTTTCTCAAGCCGTCTCGTACGCTCTCACGCAGTCTCACTCGCGCGAAGGTACATCGAGGTATTGCTGCAAACAAGGAAGGAAGTGGAACGCAGCTGGCACGTTCTATCCGAAATCTTGACCAGGGAGGGCGAACGAAGGCTTGCGACCGATGTCAGGCAGTTCGTCGAGGGGATGCCGCGTCCGCTAACAGAGAAGGAGCAGATTGCCCTTGCTCTATTGCCGCGAGTACACCAGCCGAGGATAAAGTTGAATACGAGTCGGTGACGTGGAATGTCGGCAAGAATGCGGGTCGAAATTCATTACGGAGTGAGGGTGGCTCGGTAGATTGGCAGCCCCGTTTCGTACCTTGGTAATTGCAGTTATCGCGGGTCATGCCTGCTACGATGGGACATGAGATTCTTGAAGGAAATGAAGCTGCGGTCGGCGGGCCGGGTTGCCGCTATCCTTTGAAACAGCTTTGGGATTCCGCATTGGCATCCGCTGGGCCGCATTCGGCGCGTCATCAAATCCCGCCACCTTTTCCGCCAATGCACCAGAACTCACGGGTCCGCGCGCCTAGCAAAGTGTGCGACATGAAGCCGCTGAGGTATGCCCGAAAGATTCCCGACGCGCGAGGCTTGTACTTGTTAGTGATGCCAAGCGGCGGTCGGTATTGGCGCTACAACTACCGATTCAACGGCAAACACAAGACGCTTGCCTTGGGCGTTCATCCCGACATTCCACTCGAGACTGCCAGGGAGCGCCATCAGATCGCCCGTTCGCTGCTCGCCGATGGCATAGGTCCTTCGGATCGAAAGCGTTCCGAAGGCAAGTACGCCTTCGCAGGGGGTCGTGGGGGTACGCAGGCGACTTAGGCTTCGACACGCACGCTTGTTCCCCCAACTAGTCCTTCGAAAACTCGATCCGCACAGTACCTCGACCGAGCACATTGGCCAAGTCGTCGGGGTCATCCACGCGGCCGAGGCGGGTGTACGAGTAAGAGGAATTGAAGGTCAAATAGAAGACAACGAAAGTGTCCGCGCCGTACAGCATGAGATCGCCATTGCGAATCGTTCCCGGCTGGCTTGCCTCCGCGGGTAACGCTCGCGGTAGCTCGGCGTGTTTCTCGTTGCCATTGAGGTCGCTCATCTCGAGCGTCAGTGGAAATTGCGCAGCGAATGCACGCGCAGCAGCGTTGTCATTCAATGTGATGACGAAACGACGGTCTGCTACGGTCATCCACATGTGATTCCTCCGCGTTCACGGCAGCCGCTGCGGCATCCGTCGAAGTTGGAGCGGGGGGCGGATGTCGAATTCACGCCTGCTTCGCATGCGCCGTCGGCAGCAACCCGAAAAGCACGCTCAGTCCGCGAAACATGCGCACGCCCTGGGCTCACCCATCATTGAGCTACCTATTGGACAACAACGGCCACAACGGTATGATAGGTACATGCAACCCGAAGTCGGCATCACTGAAGCTTGGAAAGAAGACGAGAAGCATCAGTCCCAGGCGGACAAGGTCGTCGACTCGGTGAAGCAGTTCATCCACCAGAGGCGCCTGACGGCCGGCACGCCGCTTCCGAGTGAGGCGGCAATGGCGTCGGAGCTTGGCGTAAGCCGCGGCGCGGTACGTGAAGCGCTGCGCACGTTGCGGGCGCTGCGCGTCATCGAGACGGCCAACGGCCGCAGGCCGCAGGTGGCTTCGATCAACGACTCCGTGACGACTTTCCTGATCGATCACGCGGTGGAAACAGGTCAAATGAGCGTGACTCAGGTGCTGGATGTGCGGCGTTGCCTGGAGACGCGCACCGCGGCGCTTGCAGCATTGCGGCGCACGGATGGGGAAGCGCGTGCAATCGTCGAATGCGCGCACGCGTTGCGCGCAGCCGCGGGCTCCATCGAACGCATGACCCAGCAGGACATCGATTTCCATGCGGCCATCGCGAGGGCGAGTCGCAATCCGCTCTTCGAGTTGATCGTCACTTCGTTCCGCTCGGTCATGCAGAAGACCTGTCCAGTCGGCTGGCAGAGTCGTCCGCGCGAGGACTGGGAAAAAGTGTTCGGCCTCCACGAGACGCTAGCTACCGCCATCGACGCGCGCGATCCAGTCGCGGCGGAACGGATCATGGGCGAGCATTTCGACAGCACGAATCAGGCGCTGCTGCGCGCCGGCCTTTACTAGGCGGCGTATGTTGCGGCTCGTCGCGATCGAGACAGTACGGATCGAGGAGCATCCGAACGTGCTCTGGGTCCGTCTGCTGACGAACGAGGGGCTGGTCGGCCTGGGGGAAACTTTCTTCGGCGCGAAAACAGTTGAGGCCTACATCCACGAGTACGCGGCCCCGCGCTTGCTCAAAACCGATCCGCTGCAGATCGGCGCGCGTATGAGCACGCTGTCAGGATATCTCGGCGCTCGCGGCACGGGCGCCGAGCTGCGCGGCAACTCGGCTATCGATCTCGCGCTCTGGGATCTTTTCGGGAAGGTGACGAACTTACCTCTGTGGCAGCTGCTGGGCGGCAAGTGCCGCGAACGCATCCGTACGTACAACACTTGCGCGGGCCCGCAATACGTCCGTTCATCGCAGCAGCAGGCCGTGTCAAACTGGGGGACGGAACACGGACGCGGCGGCCGGTACGACGACCTCAATGCTTTCCTAGAACGCGCCGACGAGCTCGCGCTGGACCTGCTCGAATCCGGCGTCACGGCGATGAAGATCTGGCCTTTCGATCAGGCTGCTGAGCGCACTACGGGTCAGTACATTTCCGCGCAGGACATGCGCAGAGCCATCGAGCCCATCGAGAAGATCCGTCGTGCCGTCGGCGATCGCATGGACATCATGGTGGAGTTCCATTCGCTCTGGCAGCTGCTGCCGGCAATCCAGATCGCCGAAGCCCTCGAGCCCTACGGCACTTTCTGGCACGAAGACCCAATTCGCCTGGACAGTCTGGCAACGCTGCGCCAGTACGCCGAGCGGAGCCGCGCTCCGCTGTGCGCATCGGAGACGCTCGGCACGAGGTGGGCTTTCCGCGATTTACTCGAGACTGGCGTGCCGGCCTTCGTGATGCTGGACCTCGCGTGGTGCGGCGGTCTTAGCGAAGCCTCGAAGATCGCTGCCATGGCGGAGACGTGGCATCTCCCCGTAACTCCGCACGACTGCACGGGGCCTGTCGTCCTCGCGGCCTCTACGCATTTTTGCCTGCACGCATCGAATGCCCTCGTGCAGGAATCGGTGCGCGCCTTCTATCACGGCTGGTACGCGGAAGTCGCAAGCCGGCTGCCCGTGCTGGATAGCGGATTCCTCACGCCGCCGGACGCGAGCGGCCACGGAGTCGAATTGCACGCCGATCTGGACAGAAAGTTCACAGTGCACCGCGCTCAGAGCTCCACATGAGCGCCATTCCCAGTATTCAGGCCGAGGGCGTGACGGAGGCTCAGCTCACGGGCCGTACGGTGTTGCTCACTGGCGCAGCGGGGGGGCTTGGACGTGCGCAGGCCATCGCACTGGGAGCGGCGGGCGCGAAGCTGCTGCTGCTCGACCGAAAGCAAGCCGCATGGAACGAGCTATCCACCGCGCTCGCGAGTGCGGGCGTTGAAGGCAGCACACTCATCGAACATGATCTACGCGACCTCGAGGTAACGAAAGCACTTGCTCACCGGCTTGGAGAGACGGCAGGAATCACCGTGCTCATCAACAACGCTGCGGTCATTCTCTCGCAGCCTCTAGAGGCCATCGAATGTCGCGGTCTCGAAGAGATGTTTCAGGTCAACAGCATCGCGCCGCTGCTGCTCGCCCAGGGCCTCGCACCTGCGATGAAGGTGCGGGGCTACGGCAAGATAGTCAATCTCTGCAGCGTTACTCTGCACGGCAGTTGGCCGGATTTCGCGGCGTACAGCGCCACAAAAGGTGCACTGCTCGCGTTGACGCGCGCGCTCGCGCGCGAGCTGGGTCCTTTCGGCGTGAGAGTGAACGCGTTGAGCCCGGGGGCGATCCTTTCGGACGCAGAAGCGCGAGTGTTCGGCGACGACTGGCCGCGCTACGACGCCTGGGTGCTGGAGCGCCAGTGCCTGAAATCTCGCGGGCGGCCCGAGGACATCGCCAATGCGATCGTCTATCTCGCGTCCGCGCAATCCGATTACATCACTGGGCAGAACATCGAAGTCGACGGGGGCTGGTGACTGCCCGCATCAGGGGGAAACATGCAGAGCAAAGTTTATTTGGCGTGCTCGAATGATATCGTTACCAGCAGGCAGCTCGCGCACGCCGCGGGCCTCCCCGCCGGAGTGTTCTCCACATTTCGCGTGTTGGCCGCATGGCTTGCGTTGGGTGTTCTCGCGTGGCCGCACGCGGCATTTGCGCAGAGCAGCTCGCCGGTCGAGATCCACTCGCAATCGATGGCGGTCACGCTCGATCGCGATTTTCCTCGCGTGTTGAGTTACCGCACTGCGGCGGGCCGCAGCGTACCCGGCGCCGATCTTGGGCAGCGCCCAACGCTCGAATTGAACGGCCAGATCTATAGTCCCGGGGATTTCGAGGTGAGCGTCCAGCCGCAAGCTTCGAGCGCCGACTACACCATTCGCGTGCGCCCGCTGGATCTCGACCTCGACATCAAACTGGCCGTCAACGGCAGCGAGCTCGCTTTCGAGCTGGCGCGCGTCGGAGAGCGCGGCAGCTTCCGCCTGCAGACGCTGGTTTTTCCGGATCAAAGCCTGGTGCGCATCCCTGCGGCGAACGGTGAAGGGGAAGCGTATCGCGGGGAGTACGAAGGCAGGGCGTGGAAGGAGCCGTTTCCGAACATCATCGGCCAGTCCACCGCGAAGTTCATGACCATCGACCGGGAGAATGGCGGGTCGCCGAAGGAGACCAATTGGGCATCCGCAAACCTGCGCGACGTCGCAGTCACGGTCGACACCAACATTCCCTTCTGGAGAGTGAGGACACGTCTGCTGGGTGGGGAAGGCACGGCGACGGATTTCACGATGGGTGTCGGTACCTATCAATACAGGATTCTGGGGGATCCTCAGCCTTTGCTGAAAGCGACGGTCGCGATCCTTACCGAGGATGTGAATGCCGACGGAGTGGTGAACTGGATGGAGGCTGCGATCTGGCATCGCGGCCGGCTTCCCGCGCCGAACGCGGTCTTCGAGCCGAGCCGCTTCACGTACAAGATCCTGCTCGACTGGGTCAAACCGGTCGATGAGCCCGACGGAGGATTTGCGCCGCCGGTGACTTCGTTCGCGCAGTCGCGCGACCTGATCCGCGAAGTGGCCAGGGTCACGCGCAACGCGGGGCAGAACGTGGCGCTGACGGGATGGCAGTTCACCGGCCACGACACGGGATATCCCGCGCTTAACCGGGTGAACGAGCGCGTCGGCGGCGCGCCGGCTCTACGCAGTCTCATCAAGAGTGCCGAGCCGTACAACGCAAAGATTTCGTATCACATCAACATCAATGATTCCTACCCCGGTCGGCCTGGCTTCAATCCCGAGGTGCTGCAGTTCGACCGCAGCGGCAAGCCCTTCGTGTGGTCATATCAGTTCGTCGGCGCGCCACCGGACTATCGCGTCTCCCTGACGAAGCAGTTCCGCTCCGGCGATTTCCAACGGCGCTTCGAAGAGATGACCCGCGTCGTACCGGTGAAAGACATGATTTTCCTGGACACCTTTCGCAGCGACGTCATCAGCATCGGGCCGGGAGAGGACATCGGCTACGGAGCGGAGGCGCAGTATGGACGCGCCATCATCGACTGGTTCCACCAGCGAGGAATCGCCGTGTCCCTCGAAGGGCCCGAGGACGGATTTTTCGGCAAGGCGGATCACATCCTGCACCGGCACGCGCTCAGCGATCCTTTCCACATGCTCATGCTGCACGGAAAGGTGTACGGGAGTGGGCGATATGAGTCGGGGCCGGGCCAGGTGCTCGGCTGGTCGAACAACGACGACTATCTCGCCACCGATGTTCAACTGCTGGGTTGGGCGGAAAAGAAAAAATACACCGCAGCCCAGATCGGGGATTGGTACTACCTGGGGAACCTGACGCAGGCGTATCTGACCCGGCGCGAGCTTCTGTGGCTGGGAAGCGAGAAGGCAGGTGTGAAAACCGTCGATGGAAAGACCGTGCCGCTCGAGAACTTCGTGGGCCGATTCGCCGACGGCACCGTGTCGCGGGTGACGCACGATGGCTACTGGACCGTGATAACCGGCGGCGTGCCGATCGTCGAAGGCACACGCCGCATGATTCCACTGAGCGAAAGCGAGGTCATCCTCTACACCGTCGAGCCAGGTACGTCGCAGTGGCAGCTGCCAACGAGCTGGAGGGGTGCCAACGTGAAGGTGAACGCCGTCGGCAAGAAGCCGACGGAAGCCCGGACGATGCGCGCGACGGACGGCACGATTTTTCTCTCGCTGGAAGCGAGGCAGGCGTATGTCGTGAACCGACTGCCTTAGCGCGCGGAACAGGCGCTGCCGGTATCCACGCACCTAGCAAAGCGATCGAGGGAGACAAACGATTCCATGCACAAGCCATATGGACAGGTCCCATCGTCAGGGGAGTGCCGGATCGGGGGAAACTGCAGCCGCCGCGAGGCGATCGGCCTCACGGCGGCGGCGATTGCCGTATGGGGATGCAAGCCCGCCGGGAGCGGGTCCGACGCTGGCACCACTCTCGAGCGTCTCAATCTCGACAATCTCGTTCCATACACGGTTGCGCAGGCCGGCTGGAGCGATTTGAACTCCAACGTTGTTCTGACGTGGAAGAACCCAGCGAAGTCCGGCCTGCAGCAGTTGACCGTGTTGACGGGATTCTGGGGACAGGTGCCGACGGAATCTCTGCTGGAGTGGATTCTCTCGGAGGGCGGGAATGCGTTGCCATTGACATTCCGGGCCCGCACGTTCCGGCCGGATCGGATCACTGAAGTGAGCGAGGGCGGTGAGGTCGAACTCACGGCCGTCACTGTTTACGTAGTACGCAACGCCATCGCCGTCGAATTCCAGATCCGCAATCGTTCGAGCGCCGCAAGATCTCTCGATTTGTCGTTTCGCTATCCGGCCCGCGGCCTCAAACCCAAATGGGAAGGCAAGCGGCCTTACAACTCGAGCACGTCGATTGCGGATGAGCCGCCAGGGTCGTGGTCGCAATCGTACGAGCACTGGGCACATGGCCTAGCGGTCCCGTGGGTGCAGGGTTTCGTGTCGGGGATGGAGCAGGGATCGCCCTTGGAGATCGTGTGCGTCAGCGATCTCAGCGACCGGCGCATCGAGGTGCCCGCCAAAGGCACAGCAACGACGCGTGTGCTGCTCGCGTTCGGCTTGAACCGCGGGCGCGCGCATATCGCCCGCGAAGAAGCCGAGGCAGTGCCCGCGGCGCGGTGGATTCCCGAGGCGGCGAAAAGAACTTCTGCGGTCCTGCGCGCACTGCCGCCGCTCGCGGCGAAGTACGCCGGAAAACCTGAGTATGAGCGTCTCTACGCCCACGCCGCGCTCAGCCTCAACAGCTTGTTCATTCGCGGAGACGGCGGCTATGTGCGCGATCTGCGCACGCCATGGACCAGCAAGTACGGCCTGGCCTTCTGCTTCTTCTGGGACACCGCGTTCAGCACGACGGGTGCCCGGGAATTCAATCCCCGCCTGTCGGAAGAGGCAATCACGGCATTTGCGGAAAACGCCTCGCCGCGCGGCGCCATGCCCGGGACGATGTCGGACACGCATCGAGCTGGGGAAGGCCAGGTGCCGATCATGACCTGGGCAGCCTGGAACACCTATGAGCGCGGGCACAACAAGGCCTGGCTGAAGGAGACCTATCCAGCACTCGTGGGCCACATCAATTTCTACATGGACAACCATGTTTCTTCGCGGGGGCTCGCTAAGTTCTTCAACGCCGGCCAGATCGCCGACAACAGCGCGCGCTTCGATGTGCTCTATGGGGGCGTGGAGAAGGGCAATGCTGCCATCGAAGGGATGGAATCGCCCGACCTCAACGGGTTCATCGTCAACGAGATGCGTTGCCTTGCGCGCATCGCGGACCAGTTGGGGCTAGCCGCGGAAGCAGTCTCGTGGCGCAAGCGCGCCGAGGAGCTCGCGGGCAAGATCGTCGAGCACATGTATTTCCCTGACGAAGCGATGTTCTACGACGTCAGGGAAGGCACGCACGAGAAGTTCAGCGGCGTGAAGGTGCCGAATCTCTTCATACCGCTGTGGGCCGGCGTGCCGCTTCCGAAGGCGGAGATCGACCGTGTCATCCAGAACCACATGCTCAATCCGCGGGAGTTCTACGGAGAGCTTCCCTTTCCCAGCCTATCTTTTGACGATCCCAAGTTCGACCCCATCGGCTACTGGCGCGGGCGCGTCTGGCCGCACTTCACCTACTGGATGATCCAGACGCTCTCGAAGCACGGCTATGCGAAGGAGGCCGACGTCGTCGCGGACCGGCTGCTCGCGATGTTCATGGCTACGCCCTACATCTTCGAGAACTACCCAGCACGCGCCGACTATGCGTGGCTTATCGCAAAAGGCGACTTCTACGGATGCACCGCCGATTACAACTGGTCACTGGCCACCGCCATCCAGCTCTTGCTGCAGCGTTACAAGGAGCACGGAAAATGAGAGAGACTAAGTTGAACGTCGAAGTTCGGATGTTGGTCCTGGCGGCACTGGCTTGGGTGGCGTCGACGGTAGCTAGCGCGGAAGAGGTTGCGCCGCCGGCCGGCGCGGGCGCAAACCGCATCGGCGTTAGCCTCGACAATCTCGTTCCTTACACGAGCGCCCAGGCCGCGTGGAGCGATCGCCATTCGGACATTACGATCTCCTGGCCGACTCCGGATCGCAGCGGCCTCCAGCAGTTGAATACCATCGTCGGCTGGTGGGGGTCGTCCATCACGGACTCGCTCCTGACCTGGTCGGCGAAGGAAGAAGGGCGCCCGATCGCAGGCAAGCTCGTCTCGAGAAACTTCAGGCCGGACAAGGTCATCGAAACATCCGCTCTGGGAGACGTCCAGCTCACCGCGTCGGCCGCATTCCCCGCTCGCGACGTCGTGGCTGTCGAGTTCGTTCTCCAGAACCCGAGCGCGCGTGCGCGCACGCTGGACATCTCCTTCGTTTACCCTGGAAAAGGCGTCGCTCCAGATTGGGAAGGCGCGTTTCCGCTCGGCCTGATCACGTCGATCGAAGGCGCGCCGGAAGGATCCTGGACTACGCTCTTCCAGCATCGCGAGCATGGACGCAATGTCTACGGCGTCTCCCAGTTCGTGGCCGGGATGATCGAAGGCACGCCGCTCGAGCTCACGTGCATTGCCGATCTGACGCCGCGTCGCATACGCATCGAGCCGCACTCGTATTCGAAGTTCACCATCGCAATGGGGTTCGGCCGCAATCGCGGCACGGCCCAGGATGGATTCAACGCGGCGATGAGTCTCATCAAGTCGGGGTGGACGCCTTCCGTCGAGACGACGCGCATCGAAAGCCTGATCGCCTCGGCACCGCCCTTGCCGGCCCGATATGCGGACGAAACGCATCGGCGTCTCTACGCGCACGCCATCACCACTCTGAACAGCTTGTTCATCACCGGACAGGGCGGCTACTTCGAAGGCAACCGTGTTCCTTATACGACCAAGTACGGAGTGTCGATGCCGTATTTCTGGGACTCGATGGTGAGCACTGTCGGTGCGAGGGAGTTCGAGCCCGCGCTCGCGCAGGAAACCATTGATGCGTTCCTGCGAAACGCCACTCCGCGTGGAAGTCTGCCCTTCAGCCTTACGGACACTCATCGCGCCGGCGAGGGTCAGGCGCCGATAC
This sequence comes from uncultured Pseudomonadota bacterium, assembly GCA_963736955.1. Classification (GTDB taxonomy): domain Bacteria; phylum Pseudomonadota; class Gammaproteobacteria; order Steroidobacterales; family Steroidobacteraceae; genus CADEED01. Next base: position 1,787 of record CAVTQT010000011.1, on the reverse strand, counting down.
TGGCCTGGGCGGCCTGGCGAACCTACCAACGCAGTCACGACCGCGCCTGGCTTACGCGCGCGTATCCCGCCATCCGCAGCTACGTTGACTTCTGGCGCAAGTATCGCAGCAGTGCGCGCGGTCTAATCAAGTGGTCGAACACCGGGGAGATCGCCGACAACGACGCACGTTGGGACCCGGCGTACGGCGGGCGGGCGATCACCTATGGCATGTCGTGTCCTCCACTGAAAGGTGTGGAATCTCCTGACGCCAACGCCTTCGTCTTCAATGAAATGAAATATCTCGGCCTGATCGCGGCAGCGCTCGGCCTGGACGATGAGAGTCGCGAATGGAATCGGCGGCGCGACGCGCTTGGGAAGCTCATCGTCGAGACGATGTACTTCCGGGACGACTCCATGTTCTACGATGTCCGGGAGGGTACGCGGGAAAAATTCAGCGGCGTCAGGAATCCAAACATGTTCCTGCCGCTCTGGGCAGGCGTGCCACTGCCACCGCAGGAGGTGAAGCGCATCATCGAGCGCCATCTGATCAATCCCAAGGAGTTCTTCAGGGACGACATGCCGATACCGAGCCTGTCTCTCGACAACCCCGGCTTTGATCCCTCCGGCTATTGGCGGGGACGCGTCTGGCCGCACATCAACTACTGGATGATGGAGACGCTGTGGCGTCATGGCTATCACGCGGAAGCGGAGAAGCTGGCCGACCGCATGCTGAGCGTGTTTCAGAGTACGCCCTGGTTGCAGGAGAATTATCCCGGCGATCCGAAGCTGATCGCGCAAATGGGGGAGATGTCCCGCTCGGGCGACGTGGGCCACGAATCGCGCGGCCTGTACTCGCATCTCAGTTCTTCGCCAGAGTACAGCTGGACAGCGGCAAGCCTGATCCAGATTGCGCTCGAGAGGTACAAGGAGCCGGACCAATGAGTGCGACTCGAACGCCTGTGAAATTCTCCGGGAGACAGGCAATGAACACCGGATCGAGTCTCATCTGTTTAATCGCGTGCTGGCTCGTCGGGGGCGCGCAAGCGGCGGATGGTGAAAAGCTCCCGGAGCCGCGGAAGGTGACGCCCGGAGTCACCTCCGGAGCGTCGCCTTCGGATGCCATCGTCCTGTTCGGCGGCGAGAACGCGGATGCATGGAAAAGCGTGAGTGGCAATGAGCCGGTGCGGTGGCGCGTGGAGAATGGGGAACTGGTGGTGGCACCCGGCAGCGGCGACATTCAGACACGCGAGGCTTTCGGTGACGTGCAACTGCACGTGGAATGGTGCCCGCCACAGCTTCCAGCGGACAAGGCGGATCAGGATCGCGCCAACAGCGGTGTTTTTCTCCAGGACCAGTACGAAGTGCAGGTGCTCGATACGTTCAAGAACAAAACGTATTCGGATGGCCAGGCCGGCGCTATCTACAAGCAATATCCGCCTCTGGTGAATGCGAGCCTGCCTGCCGGCCGATGGCAAGCCTACGACATCGTCTACACGGCGCCGCGCTTTGCCGCCGACGGCTCGCTGCAATCGCCTGCCCGCATCACGGTCCTGCACAACGGCGTGCTGATACAGAACAATGTGACGATCAGGGGCCGCACGATGCTCTCGCCGCCGACCTATCAGCCTCACGGCGATATGCCGCTGCGGCTGCAGGATCACTTTCATGAAGTGCGCTACCGGAACATCTGGTTGCGCAAGCTTCCGCAGGCCGGGTAAGGGATGCGGCCGATCCGGCTGCTGTTGAAGCGCCTCATGCGGATGAAACTGCAGCCTTTCCCTTTACTGGTGGTGCTTGCATCGCTGG
>CAVTQT010000010.1:540000-598580 GCA_963736955.1 uncultured Pseudomonadota bacterium | reverse complement strand
TCAACCCGCGGCGGTGTGCGATGTGCGCTTCGGCGAAGCTGCGAGCCTGGTCGTGCCGCTGCTGCTCACATTCTGGATTGGAATCGCACCCGCGTCGATCATCGCCAAGACCAGCGACGTCGTCACAGCCCTGAGCGCCAGGAATAACGCATGGCGACTGACCTCTTATTCGGCCTGCTGCCCGAGCACCTGCTGCTCGGGACCTTGCTCGTGCTGATGGTGCTCGAGATGAGCAAAGCGCCCGCATTCCTGGGTAATGCGCTGGTCATGCTCGCGCTGATGGCGGCCGGGGTCGTGCTGGTGCGCCAGTATTCGCAGGGTTACGCCATCGATCTGTTGCCAGAGGAAATCCGCATCGACCGTTTTGCGGTGATCGCGAAGCTCGTGATTATCGGCAGTGGTCTTGCATGGGCTTTCGTCTTCTCCGCTCAGGCAACCTACAAATCGGGAATGCTGCTGTGCTCCTGCCTGTTGGGCGCCTGCGTCATGATGGACAGCCCGGATTCATACCGCTGGTGCTCGGCATTGAGATGCTCTCCCTGCCCGCGTTCGCGCTCATGGTGCACGGGGCCGGCGCCAGTGTCGCCAGCGAAGGTGCCTTCAAGTATCTGCTGCTGTCGTCGATCGCGAGCGCGCTGATCATGTTCGGCATCGCGTTCTCGTACGGAGCGACGGGAACGCTGTCGATCGATGCGTTCGTGCAGCTCGCCATGGGCGGCTCCGCCCAGGGTGTCGCGGCCACGGTGCTCATCGTCAGTGGATTCCTGTTCAAGGCTGCCGTGTTTCCGTTTCACGCCTGGGCTCCGGATGCCTACAGCTCGGTCCGGGTCCATGTGACCGCATTCCTCGCCACGCTGGTGAAAGGCGCCGTGATCCTCGGGCTCGTGAGGATTCTATCTACCGCTCCGCTGAGCTCGATCATGGTCGCCATCGTAGCGACGCTGGGCGTGGTCTCGATCCTGTACGGCAACACCACCGCCATCCGGCAAACGAACTTCAAACGGTTGCTGGCCTACTCGTCGATCGCCCACGCCGGCTACATGATGTTTGCCTTCGTCGACACCACCGGCGGGCGCGTTTCAGACCTGCTCTGGTACGTGGTGATCTATGCGCTCACGGTGATCGTCGCCTGCGCGAGCTTCAATTCGTTGTGCCGCGGCGAGGAGGACGATCTGCACGCACTCGATGGCGCCTTCCAGACCCGTCCTGTGGCGGCGCTCATCTTCGGGCTCGCGATGCTGTCGCTCGCGGGCCTGCCGCCGCTGCCAGGATTCTTCGCCAAGTTGTTCGTGTTCCGCTCGGCGATCGCGTCGGGTTATCTCGTGCCCGCCATCGTCGCGTTCGTCGGCAGCTTCATCGGCGCAATTTTCTATCTCGCGATCTTTTATCGCCTGTTCGCAACGCAACGCTCTGAAGAGAAGGTTGCATGAACACGCGGGACTCCACGGTGATCGCCGGCGCCGGACTTGCCGTCCGCACGCAAGCGAGTCGCTGGCCCGCACGCCTCGATCTGGTCCAGAGCCTCTCGGGACTGGCGCTCGCCCTCTTCATGTGGGGCCACATGTTTTTCGTGTCCTCGATCCTGCTCGGCAAGGACGTCATGTGGACCGTGAGCCGCGCCTTCGAAGGCTATTTCTTCTTCGGCAAGCCCTATCCGATCATCGTGTCCGGCGTGGTGATCGTCGTGATGCTCCTGATCGTGGTGCATGCGGCGCTCGCGCTGCGCAAGTTTCCGGCGAGCTACGCGCAGTACGCGACCTTCCGCAGTCACATGCGGGTGCTCAAACATGGCGATACGACGCTGTGGATGTGGCAGGTCGTCACCGGCTTCGCGCTGTTCTTCCTCGCGTTCGTACATCTCTATCTATTGCTGGTAAATCCCGATCGTATTGGTCCTTATGAATCGGCCGATCGCGTCTGGAGCGATCAACTGTGGCCGCTGTACCTGCTGCTGTTGTTCACGGTGGAGGTGCACGGCACCGTCGGGCTGTACCGGCTGTGCGTCAAATGGGGTTGGCCTGCGGGCAAGGACGCGGCCGCGACGCGGCGCAATCTGAAAGTGGTCAAGTGGACCATCACGGTTTTCTTCCTGGCGCTCGGCCTCGCGACGCTCGCGGCGTACATCAAGATCGGCATCGAACACCAGCCGCATTATGGCGAGCGCTACGTTCCGGCGTCGATTGCCGCGCCTGAAACGCCATGAAAATCATTCACACCGATTGCCTGGTCATCGGCGGTGGCCTCGCGGGACTCCGCCTCGCCATCGCCGCGAAGCGCCGCGGTCACGACGCGCTGGTGCTCTCGCTGGTACCTCCGAAGCGCTCGCACTCCTCGGCGGCGCAAGGCGGCATGCAGGCCAGCCTCGGAAATGTGATCAAGGGCCAGGGCGACAACGAGGACGTGCACTTCGAGGACACCATTCGCGGCAGCGACTGGGGCGCCGATCAACGAGTGGTGCGCATGTTCGTCAACACCGCTCCGAAGGCCGTGCGCGAGCTCGCCGCCTGGGGTGTGCCCTGGAGCCGTGTCCAGCGCGGCGACCGGCACGTCATCATCAATGGCGAGAAGGTGACGATCACCGAGCGAGACGAAGCGCATGGTCTCGTGGCTCAGCGCGACTTCGGCGGCACGCGCAAATGGCGCACGTGTTACGTCTCGGACGGCACCGGCCATGCGATGTTGTTCGCGGTGAGCGATCGCGCGATTGCGCAGCAGATTCCCGTGCACGAGCGCATCGAGGCGCTCTCCCTGATTCATGACGGCGGACGGTGCTACGGCGCGGTGGCGCGCAATCTCGTCACGGGAGAGTTGTGCGCCTACGTGGCCAAGGCCACCGCAATCGCCACCGGCGGCGCCGGACGTTTGTATCGGGTGACCACAAACGCCGTCATCTGCGAAGGTATCGGCGCTGCGCTCGCGCTCGAGACCGGCGTGGCGACGCTCGGCAACATGGAAGCGGTGCAGTTCCATCCGACCGCGATTTTCCCGGCCGGCATCCTGGTCACCGAAGGGTGCCGCGGTGATGGCGGATTGCTGGTGGACGTGGATGGCCATCGCTTCATGCCCGACTACGAGCCGGAGAAGAAGGAGCTGGCCTCGCGCGACGTGGTCGCGCGGCGCATGGAGCAGCACATTCGTTCCGGCAAGTCGGTCAAGTCACGATTCGGCGAGCACCTGTGGCTCGACATCCGGTTGTTAGGCGCCAAGCACATCGAAACCAACCTGCGCGAGGTCAAGGAGATCTGCGAATACTTCCTCGGCATCGATCCGATCCACCAGATGATCCCGGTGCGGCCCGCGCAGCACTACACCATGGGCGGCGTGCGCACCGATCACACCGGCCAGAGCCCGACGCTCAAGGGTCTCTTTTCCGCGGGCGAAGCGGCCTGCTGGGACATGCACGGGTTCAATCGGCTCGGCGGCAATTCCGTCGCCGAAACCATCGTGGCGGGCATGATCGTCGGCGAGTACATCGCCGACTACTGCGACGCGGCGCAGAACGAAGTGACATTACCCACCGCTCTCGTGCGCGACGCGCTACGGCGCGAACAGCAGCATCTCGAATCGCTCGCATCGGGCGAGAACGGCCAAGAGGATGCCATGGCGCTGCGCACGCGCATGCAGCAGATCATGACCGACAAGGTCGGAGTATTCCGCACCGGTGAAGCGCTCAAGGAAGCCGTCGATGAGTTGACCCAGCTCCTTACGCGCAGTCACCACATCGGGCTGCGTTACTCCGCGATGGGCGCAAACCCCGAACTCGTGACCGCCTATCGCGTGCAGAAGATGTTGAAGGTGGCGCTGTGCGTCGCCCAAGGCGCGCTGTCGCGCACCGAGAGTCGCGGAGCACATTTCCGCGAAGACTATCCACGCCGCGACGATGTGGCGTGGCTCTCACGCACGCTGGCGAGCTGGCCGGATGCCAATTCGCTCAAACCAAAGCTTGCGTGGGAATCAATCGACATCGATGCCATGGAATTGCCGCCCGGCTGGCGCGGTTATGGCCTGCGCGATCACATCGAACATCCGCAGACCGCGCAGCGAGCGGCGCGCGTGGAAAATATTCGCAAGACCATGGCGGACGCGAGCCGTATCGAGATCCAGCGCGCGCTGATGCCCTACGAGTCGCTGCTGCCCGAGCGTTATCAGGGAACGAACGAAAGGATCGACGACCACGTGCAAACGCAAAAGACCGCGACATGAGCGCGCGTCAACTCACGATTCGCATACTGCGCTACAACCCGCAGGAACCGGGCAGCGCGCCGCGCATGCAGGAGTATGTCGTCGAGGAAGCCGACGGCATGACGCTGTTCATCGCGCTCGAAGAAATCCGCGAGCGTCAGGACCCTTCGCTGCAGTACGACTTCGTGTGCCGCGCCGGTATTTGCGGCAGTTGTGCCATGACCATCAATGGGCGACCGACGCTCGCCTGTCGCACGCTGACGCGGAATCTGGGAGAGACCATCACACTCACGCCGATGCCGGGATTCGAGTTGATCGCTGATCTGTCGGTGGACACGGGTAAGTGGATGCGCGGGATGAGCGAGCGGCTCGAGTCGTGGCTGCATATGCGCGAGGAGAATCCCGACCTGACCAAGCTTGAAGAGCGCATGGAGCCCAAGCTGGCGCAGGAGATTTACGAACTCGATCGTTGCATCGAATGCGGCTGTTGCGTCGCCGCCTGCGGAACCGCGCGCATGCGCAAGGACTTCGTCGGCGCCGTGGGCCTGAACAAAATCGCTCGCTTCCGGCTGGATCCGCGGGATACGCGTGGCGATGCGGAGTTTTACGAACTCGTGGGCGACGACAACGGCGTGTTTGGCTGCATGTCGCTGCTGGCCTGCCACGACGTGTGCCCGAAGGATTTGCCGCTGGGAACGCAGATCGCGTTCATCCGCAGGAAGATGGTGACGAGCGGGGTGCGTGGAGAAAAACTGGTGCCGGCTGCAGGGATCGAACCCGCGACCCCCTGATTACAAATCAGGTGCTCTACCAACTGAGCTAAGCCGGCCTCTTGGAGGGCGGTGATTTTAGGGCCGCGCGCGCCGCGGCGCTATTGCGCAGCGGGTGCCCCTGCAGGCGCGGCCTCACAGGAGCGAAATTCGAGCTCCGTGTCCCCGGCGGGGAATTTCTGCCCCTCGAGCGGGGGCGAATCGGACTTGAGCGTGAGGTCGAGCCAGATGGCGGTGGCGGGTATCTCGCGGGCCTCGATCTGCGGCAGCAGGCCGAGCTTCGCAACCTTTTCGGACTGTGTGGCAGCGCGGGCTTCGTCGGAGAACAACCCGAGAGAGATGCGTCGCGCACTCCCGGCTCTCCACAGCCGCGGCATCGGCGATGCCGCCTTTCCTGAGCCGGTCGAGCAAACGGCGTTCGCCCGATTCGGTGGGCGGGCTCTCGAGATACACCCAGTAGCCCTCGAACACGGGGGTTTCGACCTCGCGCGGCAGCGACTCATAGCCGCTGTCACTCAAGGTCTGACGTGCGCGAGCGGCAAGCTCGTTGGTGGCAAAGGGACCCACGGTGACGCAGCGGCCATTGCCTGACGCCACCGGCTGGGCCTCGTGCGCCAGTTGCAGCCGCGGCGCATCCACCTTGGGGGACACGGGCAACGCGGGCTTCTTCGGGCGCAAGCCACTGCGCCCACGCGAAGAACGCGAGGTTGATTAGCAAGAGGAGGAGTAAGGCGGCACGCACGCGAGGCGCGAGTGTAGCAAATGCGCCTCGCGCTTCGGTCTTCAGACCTTCGCGAACTCCGCCAGCCCGCGCAACACGAGGTCGGGGACGAAGCGGGCGGGACTCTTCAAATAGCGCTGCAAGGCAGGCGCCGCGCCGCCGGTGAGCACGAGCCGCGGCCGGCTCTTCAGTTCACGCTGCGCCTCGACGAATGCGCGGTCGATGAATGCTGCCGCGGCGAACATCGAGCCCGCGGCCAGGGCGCTCGCGGTGTCGGTGGAGAACAGTGAACGTGATTTCGCACGGTCGCCGCTCGCACGGCGCCGGATGCCGTGTGTACCGTTGAGCAGGCTCGCCACCATGGTGGCGGGGCCGGGAACGATGGCGCCGCCACGATGCCGACCGCTCGCCGAGACGGCGTCGACGGTGAGTGCGGTGCCGACGTTGGCGACCACGACCGCGCCCGTTGCGAGCGCATGTGCACCGACCGCCGATACCCATCGGTCTGCCCCCAGGCGCCAGGTATCGCGATAGCTGTTGGTGACGCCGTGCGCGCGCCTGGTCGACCGGATGTATTCGGGCATGACGCCGAAACGACGGCGCGCCGCGGTGTCGAGTACGTGGGATAACGCTTCGTCCACGACGCTGACGACAATGACGCGGTTCACGTCGCGCGGCGCACTGCGCACCAGCGCGCGTAGCGCCAACCCTGAGTTTTCATGCGCCGCGGCGCGCATGCTGCCCTGCCGACCATCGCGCAGGGTGGCCCACTTGACGCGCGTATTGCCGATGTCGACCAACAACGTGCTCATCGTTCGATCGCGTACCGTGACTTCACCTGAGACGAAGCGTCGCACGCCCGTGGGTGTCTCGACCAGCAAGGCGCCATGTGCGTCGATGCCGCGCGCTACGCCACCAATGATTTCGCCGGCGCTTTCCACGCGCACCTCGTGCTCGCGCAACGCGTCGCAGGCATGCCAGTTGTCGAGGTGAGGTGTCAGGCCGTGAAGCGGAAATTCTTCGAGCGCCGGAACCAGATGGGCAAGCAGCTCGGCGACGATCGCGTTGCGATTCGGCACTGGCGTGTGATGCGCTCGAAGGTCATCGGCAATGGCGCCGAGGGCCTTCACGGCCTCGCGCGTGGCATCATCGAGGACCACGTTGAGACCGATTCCGACTACCACGTGCACAGGTCCGCCCGACTCGGCCTGCATCTCGATGAGAATGCCGCCGAGCTTGCCGCCCGAGGTCATGAGGTCGTTGGGCCACTTGAGCTGCACGTGGGGCACTTTCAGCGCCGCCAGCGCGTTCACGGCGCTCAAACCCACCACCAGCGACAGCGCCGAAAGGTCGGTGGGCATTTCGGGGAATTGCCAGGCCAGCGACAGACAGATGGCGCCTCCGGGAGGCGCGACCCAGCCGCGGCCGCGCCGCCCGCGGCCATCGGTCTGGTTCTCGGCGACCACCACTGCCGCGCGGCCCGCGCCCGGCGGCAGTGCTTCTAACAACTTCGAGTTGGTGGACGCGAGCGTCCATTCCACCAGCAAGGCTTCGATACGCCCGCGCACCTCCGCGGGCAACAGCGCCTGGATGCGTTCCACCGACAGCGCGCTCACGCCCGGTGCGAGCCGATATCCCTTGTGGGGCTGCGCGTCGAGTGTCGACGCCCATCTCGCGCAGCTGCTCCACCGCTTTCCACACCGCCGCGCGGGTGACCGACAGATCCGCGGCGAGCGCTTCGCCCGACTGGAACGCCTGGTCGTCGAGACGCTGGAACACGCGCTGCGGCAACGGGCCTGGCGGTGGCGTGGAGTTCACGTGCGACCGCGCCCGAACAGCCACAGCCGGCGTGCGCGCGGCTCTGTGCCGGCGCGCATGCGCCGAACGTTGCCGCGATGGGTATAGATGACGAGCAACGCACAGGCCAGCGCGAACCCCATGACCGGCGACAGCACGGCGCCGTCACGCATCAGTAGATAGACCGGAATGGCGCACGCCGCGATGATCGAGGCGAGACCGACGAACCCCGAGATCGTCACCACGCCGAACCAGGTGGCGAACAGCGGCACGCAGCAGCACGAGTTCGATGCCGGCGAACGCGCCGACGAGCGTGGCCACGCCCTTGCCGCCGCGAAAGCCGTGCCATACGGGAAATACATGGCCGAGGATGGCGGCGAAGGCGCACACCGGCGGCAGCCACGCCGCCTGGATCGCGGGCGCCGGCGCAACCGCGGGCAGCGCGAGGCCCGGCAACACGGCGGCTGCGACCCAGCCCTTGGCGATGTCGATGACGATGACCCAGATCGCGAATACCGGTCCCTGGGTACGCAGTGCGTTGGTGCCGCCGGCATTGCCGCTGCCCAGCTTGCGGATGTCGACGCCGCCAGCCACCTTGCCCACGACGAGGCTGCCGACAATGGAGCCCAGAAGATAGGCAAGCAGAATCTTGAGTGGCAATTCCATCGCGCGCGGCGGATCTCAGGCCAGGAAAATTTCCGCGAGCATACATCGGACGCTGCCGCCCCCGTGGCGTTCAATTATTTCGATGGGCACCGCCAGCACCGCGTCCACCGACGCATAGAGGCGCTTGTACTTGGACGTGGCGAGTGCGTGCCGTGCCGTCTCGGACATCACCAGGATGTTGAAGTCGCCCAGGTACTCGTCCCAGCTGCCGACCTCCAGCATGTTGCCCGCGAAAGCGCGCATCTCGGCGTGATCGATGGCGAGGACTTCGCGCCCCGAAGCAGCCAGGCGTTCGCTGATGCGGGCGCGGTCCGCCGGTGCGATCGCGTCGAGCGCCACCACCGCGATGCGTGTTCCCACGTGCAGAGCCACATTCGTGTGGTAGATGGGCGTGCCGGACTCATCGGTGGCCGTGAACAATTCGAGCTCATACCCCATCTCGCGCGCCCATTCCTGCGCCACCGCCTGGTCGGTGCGCGGCGAACGGCAGGCGTAGGCCACGCGTGTCGTATGGTCCAGCACCAGGCTGCCAGTGCCTTCGAGGAATCGCCCCGATTTCTCATGGCCGGTGAGATCGAGGATGCGGCGCACCTTGAAACCGGTTTCGCGCACCACCGCGTCGACGACTTCGGTGCGGCGCTCCGTGCGACGGTTCTCGGCGTACATCGGATACAGCACCACGGTGCCGTCGGCGTGGAAACTCACCCAGTTGTTCGGGAAAACGGCGTCGGGTTTGGGCGGGGCGTCGGAGTCCGCCACCACGCAGACACCGACTCCCTCCGCGGCCAGCGCCGCGGCGAAAGCGTCGAATTCGCGCAGCGCCCGCTGCGCGACTTCATGGGAGACAACGCGGTCTTCTGTACCGGCCTGCTGGAACCGATTGGTCCCGGCGGTCTGCGCGTTGAAGCCGAAGTGTTTAGGGCGAACCATCAAAATGGCGCTGGCACACTGCGAAGGACCGCTGCGGCCCCGGAATTTCCCACCCTGCATAACCGACTTCTACATCCCGTAGGCGGTAGGCACAATAGCCCGCCCATGCCTGACACCGTTCCAACACTCGATGCGCGCCAGGCCGAGAGTGCCGCAGTTCGCGCACGACATCTCTGCAGCCTACGAGGAATTCGGCTTCGTCATCATCGAGAATCATGGGATCGACAAGCAGCTCATCGATCGTTGCCTCGAGTGTTTTCGACGGTTTTTCGCGCTTCCAGAAGCCGAGAAACTCCGCTACAGGGTGCCGGGCGGCGGCGGCGCGCGAGGTTACACGCGCGTTCGGCATCGAAACCGCCAAGGGCGCCAAGTATCACGATCTCAAGGAGTTCTGGCACGTCGGCCGCGAGCTGCCGCCGGGCCATCCTTTCACGCAGCTGATGGCGCCTAACATCTGGGTGGATGGCATCCCGGGTTTTCGCGAGTCTACGCTCGGCTTGTACCAGGCCTTCGATGCGCTCGGCCTGCGGCTGCTCTCGGCCATCGCGCGCTCGGTCGCGCTGCCGGCGGATTTCTTCGACGACAAGGTGAATCTCGGCAACAGCATTCTGCGGGTCATCCACTACCCGCCGATGCCGCCCGAGCCCACGCCTTCGGTGCGCGCCGGCGCGCACGAGGACATCAATGTCATCACGCTGTTGTTAGGCGCCGAGGAACCCGGGCTCGAAGTGCTGTCGCGCAAGGGCGAGTGGCTGCCCATCAACCCGGCGCCGGGCACGCTGGTGTGCAACGTGGGCGACATGCTGCAGCGGTTGACCAATCGTCATCTGCGCTCCACCACGCATCGCGTGGTGAATCCGCCGCGCGAGCGCGCCACCAACGCGCGCTACTCGCTGCCGTTCTTCCTGCACTTCAACCCCGACTTCCTCATCAAGACGCTGCCGCAGTACATCGACGCGCAGCATCCCGACCAGTTCCCCGTGCCGATCAATGCGCATGATTTCCTGCAGGAGCGACTGCGGGAAATCAAGCTCATCTAGTTTCGTAAGGCGGAACGCGCATGGCCAAGCTCTACTTCTATTACTCGACCATGAACGCGGGAAAATCCACCGCGTTGCTGCAGGCCAGCCACAACTACGAAGAGCGTGGCATGCGCACGCTGCTCTACACGGCGAGGATCGACTCACCGCGACGGCGGTCGCATTCACTCGCGCATCGGCATCGAGCGGGAAGCCCTGCACTTCTATCCTGAGCTCGATCTGCGCGCCCAGATTTCTGCCGAGCATCAACGTGCCCAACTCGCCTGCGTGCTGGTCGATGAATCGCAATTCCTGACGCCCGCGCAGGTGAAGCAACTCGGCGCCGTGGTCGACGAGCTCAACATTCCCGTGCTGTGTTACGGACTGCGCACCGACTTTCGCGGCGAACTGTTCCCGGGCAGCGCGCAGCTGCTGGCGTGGGCCGACAATCTCGTCGAGATCAAGACCATCTGCCATTGCGGTCGCAAGGCCATCATGGTGGTGCGTGTCAAGGCCGACGGCACCGCCGAACGCGAAGGTGCGCAGATAGAAATCGGCGGCAACGAGCGCTACGTACCACTGTGCCGCAGGCATTTTTCGCAAGCTCTTGCCGGCGCAAAGATTCCTGCCTGAGGGATTCGCGCCCCGCGCGTCGCAACTGCTCAAGATTTGTACATGCGCTGCGGGAGAGCACTCGGGCGAATCCTGCCCCACGACGGTTCTCATGTTGCGCACGCGCCGCAACGACATCGATTTTTGGTTGTAACTCTCACGTCATGTCATTAACGTGTACTCCACAAAACGCGCATGGTCACCGAGATGGCCGCGCAATTAACCGGAGACACCCCATGCGTAAAGTCAACGGAGCGATGTTGCTCCGATTCCACAAGTGGTCGCTTGCCGCCCTCGTCGTGTTAGGTGCCGGCGGCGCGCAGAACGCGCTCGCACAATCGATCTGGCACCGAAGCGATCGAAGAAGACATGTCCGAAGTGGTCGTGTCGGCGACCAAGGTGCGCACCATCGGCATCATGAACGACCAGACCGCGCCCAAGTCGCGCGTCACGCTGTCGGGCGAATATCTCGAGACCCAGCTTTCGGGCCAGAGCCTGTTCCAGGGGCTGAACCAGATTCCGGGCGTCAACTTCACCAACAGCGATCCGTACGGCACCTCCGGCGGCAACCTGCGCATCCGCGGCTTCGACGGCTCACGCGTCTCGGTGACGTTCGACGGCGTGCCGCTCAACGACTCCGGCAACTACGCGCTGTTCACCAACCAGATGCTCGACGCCGAGCTCGTCGACCGCGTCGACGTGAACCTCGGGCACGACCGACGTCGACAGCCCCACGGCGTCGGCGACTGGCGGCACGGTGGCCTACAAGACGAAGAAGCCCACCGACGAATTCGGCGGCGAGGTCGTGGTGTCGGGCGGCGATTTCGACTACAAGCGCGCGTTCGTGCGCCTGGACTCGGGCGAGTTCGGCCCCTGGGCCACCAAGGCGTTCATCGCGGGCTCCTATCAGAACTACGACAAGTTCAAGGGCCCGGGCGAGCTCGAGAAGAAACAGGTCAACGCGGTCATTCGCCAGGACTTCGAGAACGAGAACTTCATCTCGGTCGGTTTCCACTACAACGAAAATCGCAACGCCTTCTACCGCACCACCAGCAAAGCCAACTTCGAGCTGTTCGGCCGCGACTACGACAACCTCGACGTGTGTACGCGCGACACGCCGACCGCCGCTGTCATCGACAACGAGAACGCGACGACGGTGCCGGGCACGCCGACGCTGCCGGCCACCGACAACCCTGCCAATACCTCGAGCTGCACCAACTTCTATGGCGTGCGCATCAACCCGTCCAACACCGGGAACGTTCGCATCCAGTCGCTGTGGCACCTGGGCGAGAGATTCATCCTGACGTTCGATCCGTCGTATCAGTACACGCTGGCGAACGGCGGTGGCACCACCGCGATCGCGGAGACCGCCAATCCCACCTCGTCCGACGTTCGCGTGCGCGGCAACTCCAGCGCGGCGGGCGTGGACCTGAACGGCGACGGCGATCTGCTCGATACCGTGCGCTTCTATACGCCGAACACCACCAACACCAATCGGTACGGCGCCACTGCGTCGCTGATCTGGGATCTCACGGACACGCAGCGCATGCGCTTCGCGTACACCTACGATCTTGCGCAGCATCGCCAGACTGCGCAGTGGGGCCCGATGGATTTCGCCGACGGCCAGCCTGAAGACGTCTTCGCGGGCCGCGAAGGCGATCGCACCTATGCAGCCGACGGGGACATCATCCGTGGCCGCGATCGTTACTCGGAGGCCGAGCTGAACCAGTACGCGCTCGAGTATCGCGGGCAGTTCATCGAAGACAAATTCGTCGCCACCCTTGGCGTGCGCGCGCCGTTCTTCAAGCGCGACGCTCAACCAGTACTGCTACACGCCGAACGGCGGCAGCGGCAATTCGGGCACCATCGGAGCGGCGGGCGGCGTTTTGTGCACCTCGCGCGCGCCACTCACCACGACTTCCGAACGGCAACGTGACGTTTGTTCCGCCGGCCAATGCGATGACGCCGGCCGTGGAATTCATCCCGCCGTACAGCGAAGACGTGAAGTTCGACGACGTCCTGCCGAACGCCGGTTTGTCCTTCCGGCCGTGGGACCATCACATGTTCTATCTGTCGTACGCGGAAGGCCTGTCGGCACCGCGCACCGACAATCTGTATGCAACGGATCGTGACCCGGGCGAAACGGAAATCACGCGCCCGACGCCGGAATCCGAGACGACCAAGTCCTACGATCTCGGCTGGCGCCTCAATCATCCGACCAACATCGCCTCGCTCGCGCTCTACTACATCGACTACACCAACCGCATCGTGTCGACGTTCGACGCCGATCGAAGGCTTCAGCGTGGACCGCAATGTGGGCGACGTGAAGGTCCAGGGCTTCGATGCTCAGATCGGACATCGCTTCGGCGAGCTGGTGACGCTCACGGCCTCGGCCTCGTTCAACGACAGCGAGCTCCAGGGCAGTTTCAATCCCGCCCTCGACGGCAAGCAGCTGGTGGAGACGCCCGAGTGGACCTATGCCGCGCGCATGGATCTCGCGGTGACCGATGACCTGGACATCGGCCTGCAGGCCAAGAAGGTCGGTGATCGCTACTCCACCGACCTCAATGATGAAATCGCGCCGGGCTACACCGTGGTCGATCTCGATCTGAAGTGGGGCTTCGAACTGCCCGGCTTCGAGAGGGGCGAGTTCCAGTTCAACGTGATCAACCTGCTCGACGAAGAGTACTTCGGCAACATCAGCTCGGGCGCGGGCGGCACCTCGGTGGGCTTCTTCTCCATCGGTGCTCCGCGCACCGTGGTCGCGTCGCTCCGCTTCGACTTCTGAACTTGCCGCTGGACGTGCGCAGCGTCCTCGCATTGCTGATCGTCGCGGCGGCGGGCACTCTGCCCGCCGCCGCCGCGGAACGGCCACCCGGCCTCATCCGCATCGCCACCTTCAATTGCAGTCTCAACCGCGCCGGCGAGGGCGATCTGCGCCGTGACCTCGCCACGCCTGACGACGTGCAGGCGCGTGCGGTCGCCGAGATCATCCAGCGCGTGCGGCCAGACATCCTGCTGCTGCAGGAGTTCGACTTCGACGCGGCCGGCGAGAGCCTGCGCGCCTTTCAGGCTAACTATCTCGCGCGCTCGCAGAACGGCGCCGCACCGCTCGAATTCGCCTACAGCTTCCTGGCCGAATCCAACACCGGAGTTCCGTCCGGATTCGATTTCGACCGCAATGGCAGCGTTGGCGGAGGCGGCGATGCGCTGGGCTTCGGCGAGTTTCCGGGGCAGTACGCCATGGTGGTGCTGTCGCGATTTCCGATCGAAGCAAAAGGCGCACGCACCTTCCGCAAATTCCTGTGGCGCGACATGCCGGGCGCGCTGTTGCCCGATGACGCGGCGACGCCCGCGGCCGCGGACTGGTATTCGCAAGCAATGCTCGCCGTGCTGCCCTTGTCGTCGAAGAGCCATTGGGATTTGCCGGTGCGCATCGGCCGCGTCACGCTGCACCTGCTCGCAAGTCATCCGACGCCGCCCGCCTTCGATGGCGCAGAAGACCGCAACGGCAGGCGCAATCACGACGAAATCCGCTTCTGGAATGACTACCTGACGACGGGGAAGTCCGGATACATCCGCGACGACCAGGGCGGACGCGGCGGTTTCAAGGGCAAGGCTTTCATCATCATGGGCGACCAGAATTCCGATCCGGTCGACGGCGCCAGCCTGAATGACGCGATCGATGCGCTGCTCGCGCAATCCGCGCCTGAATTCGCAGTTCGTGCCGCAGAGCGGCGGCGCCATCGAGGCGAGCCTGGCGCAGGGCGGCGCCAACGCCGCGCAACGCGGCGACCCGCGCTACGACACCGCAGACTTCAACGATCGTGTCGCCGGCAACCTGCGCGTGGACTATCTACTGCCGTCGAAGGGCCTGCCGGTCTGCGCGGGCGGCGTATTCTGGCCGGCGCAAGCCGATCCGACCGCCGCGCTGGTGTGGGGTGACCGACCGCCCCCGAGCTCGGATCACCGCCTGGTGTGGATCGACGTCAGTTCAGACGGAGCTCGATGCCCACGGGACAGTGATCCGAAAGCCAGTGAGTCTTCGCATCATCATCATTGAAGACCACGCGCACGAAAGACTTCTTCAAGCACGCTCTTCGCAAGATCGCGGCCCAGCAGGATGTTGTCGATGAACTCGCGGTACTCGCTGTCCTTCGTGCAGGGCGTGAATTTCGCGGCGCTCGTGATATTGGTGAGTTTCGAAGCGGCGGGGACTACCGTCGTCGAGCTCGGCATAGACGTTGAGCTGGCGCCCTTGCGGATCGCGCGCCGGGCCCTTCTCGATGCTGAACCTGCGATTGAAATCGCCCAGCAAGCCGAATCGATGACCGGCATTCGCTTCACCTTCGATCCACGCTTCAAGCGGCGCCACCTGCTTCGAGAGCAGGTCGCAGTTGCGCCCGGGTGCGGTGAGCGGGCCCGCGGGACACCCGGACTTCAAGTGCACCGACATCAGCCGGAATTCATTCACCGTACCGGGGAAGAAGGTGACTACCACGCCGCGGCGCACGGCATTGTCGAGCGATAGTGGCTCGTATTCGGGCTCGCATCGATGCGGCAAGCCGCGGCGAATCGCGAATCCATTTTTCTGGGTGTGCGCGCGTGTGCTGAAACAGAAATCGTAGCCCGGGAACACCTGCGCCGCGGCCTCAGGCCCATCGACTTCCTGCAGCGCCACGATGTCGGCGCGCAGCTGCGTCGCGTAGTTGCGCAGTGAGGAGTAGTCGCCCGCGCTGCGCGGTTCGCGCCTGGTGATGGCACAGGGCAGCGTGCGGTCATCGCCGCCGACCATGCCGCCGTTCTGCGCGCAGTTGGTGCGCAGCGCGAGGTGCGTGGCGGGCGTCATCAGGTATTCGACGTTCCAGCTCGCGATGCGCACGCGGGTTTCCTTGCCCTGCCAGGGTCCGCCTCCCGGCAGCTCGAGCACCACGTCGCCGGTGTGCAGCGCCGCGTATTTCTCCTCGAGCGTATCGAAGCCCTTGGTCCAGGAGCCGTAGATGGGGTTGGGGAGCAGGAACCAGGAATCGCCGAAGCGCGGCTCGAGCCGCTCGCGGTCACCCGCATAGACCTGCGGATCGACGAAATCGCCGAGGTCGTCACCAACGAGCGCCACGATGCGGTAGTTAGTGGCGATGGATGCGCGCCGCAGCGACTTGTTGCTGGTGTTCCATTCGGGGCGCTCGCCGCGCAGCAGCAGGCGTTGCGGATCGGGCGCGGGATCGATGCCCAGCGCCACCAGGTTGCGAAGCGTGGCGCTCTTCGCCGGGCAGGGATCGGTCGCCGTGGGAGCCGGTGTCGTGCAGTCGCGATTGGTGATGTAGAAAACCGTGTGCCCGAGCGCGCGCGCCCTGGCGATGAACCGGCGCGCACCGGGCACGGCCTCGGCTTCGGCTGCACCGACCCATTCGCCCCAGGTTTTCGCGTTGTACGAAGTGCCGTCGCGCAGCAGGCGCGCCTGGTACACGGTGTTGTCGAGCACGGTCTCGTCGAGATCGAGCACCACGGCGGTGGGAAGGCGGGCAAGCACCTCCTCGGCAACGCTCCACTGCTCGAGCGCCGCGCTGCCTCGCGAAGGCGCCGCGATGCGCTCTTCAGCCAGCTGGTACACCTGTTCGGTGATGGCTCGATATTCCGGCGCCACCTGCATCCACAGCGTGGCGTGCAGGCTCTCGCGCCCGGTGTCGGGCGCGGTGGCCGCGCCAGCAACGGCGGATGCAATGAAACTCGCGACCGCGACCAATGAGCCTCGCCCCATGAATCCTCCTGACCATGAACCAACGAAAACGGACAGGTCGGAGTATTTCAGAAATGGGGACATTCCTCATTTCCTAGCAAATGAGGAATGTCCCCAATTTCAGAGCTAACCGGTTTGAGCGAGTGGGTCGGAGGTTTCCCAGTTCGACTCGAGAAGATCCAGCGGCTCAACGCGCAGATAACGCAGCGCGTCGACGGCCGGGCATGGCTTGGCGAACAGGAATCCCTGCGCCAGGCTGCAACCCATGTTGCGAAGGATCTCGAGCTGCTGCCAGGTCTCGATGCCCTCGGCGACGACCGTGATGTTGAGGCTGCGCGCCATGGCAACGATCGCGCTGACGATGGCGTGGTCGGAAGGATCGGTGGCGATGTCGCGCACGAAACTCCGGTCGATCTTCAGCGAGTCGACGCGCCAGCGCTTCAGGTACGACAAGCTCGAGTAGCCAGTACCGAAATCGTCGATGGCGATTTTCACGCCGAGGTCACGCAACGCCGCGAGCGCATCCTCGCGGAATTCGCCGCTGCGATTCTCGAACAGCGACCCTTCGGTGAGCTCGAGCTGGATGAGTTGCGGCCCGATGCGATTCCTGGACATGGCCTGCTGGATGAGCTCGCGCAGCTTGGTGCGCTCGAGCTGCACGGCCGACACGTTCATGCTCACCGGCACGAGGTGCGCGCCCTGCTCGCGCCACCGGTTGATGTCGGTGCCGATGCGGTCGAGCACGAACTGGCCGATGGGAATGATCAGGCCGGTTTCCTCGGCCACTTCGATGAAGCGATCCGGCGATACAAATCCCTGCGTCGGATGCTTCCAGCGCAGCAGGGCCTCGAGGCCGGCGACGCGCCGCGAATGGATGTCGATGATGGGCTGGTAGTGCACGTCGAACTGATTGAGCTTGAGCCCCACGCGCAGTGACGATTCGACAGTCACGCGTTCCTTGAGCTCGCGGTCCATCTGCGGCGAGAACACCTGGAAGTTGTTTCTCCCGAGATCCTTCGCCTGGTACATCGCCGTGTCCGAATGCTTGAGCAGCTCGCCCATCGACGCGCCGTCGCGCGGATACAGGCTTACGCCAATACTCACCGTGGCGACCAGGGCGCGCCCGTCGATCATCACCGGCGCGGAGAGCACTTCGTTGATGCGTGTGGCCGCAACGGCCACTTCATCGGGGGAATGGACCTTGTGCAGTACGACGACGAACTCGTCGCCGCCCATGCGTACGACAATGTCGGCCGGACGCACTGCCGCTCTGATGCGCTTGGCGATTTCCTGCAGCAGCTTGTCACCCACTTCGTGACCGCGCGAGTCGTTGATGTGTTTGAAGCGGTCGAGGTCCAGGAACAGCACCGCGAGCATCTGCCCCGTCTCCTGGCAGCGCGCGATGGCTTCGGGCAGGTGGGCCTGCAGGAACAGGCGGTTTGGCATGCCCGTCAGATGATCGTGATTGGCCAGCTTGTCGAGCCGCTGCTGGTTGGCGAGCAGTTGCGACTGCGCTTTCTTGCGTTCCGACAGATCGCGCATCAAATAGGACACGAGGCGGCGGTCGCGCGATTCGATGGGCACGCAGCTCACTTCGACGTCCATCTGGCGGCCGTCCTTCAGCCATTGCACGAGCTCGATGCCGCGGCTTGGCTCGACACGCGCCAGCGTCGCGATGACGGGATCCTGTGAATCGTTGGGGCCGCGCAGCACTGACAACACCGATCGGCCTCGCAGCTCGTCCAGCGTGAAGCCGAGCTGCTGTTGTACGGCGGGATTGGCGTCCACGATCTCACCGGTGCGCGCATCGGCCACCAGCAATCCGTCCTGCGCCTGCTCGATGATGGCGCGATAGCGCGACTCGAGCGACAAACGGTCGGCGTTGAGTCGGCGCGAACGCGCCACCAGCAGCATGGCGACGATAGTGAATCCGCCGACCAGCAGCCCTAGCAGGATGGTCTGGTAGAGCGTCGTGCGCGTGGCCTGCGCGTACGCGCTGCGCGGGATCTCGATCTGCACCAGCCAGATGGGTGAGCCGACCTGGTCGCGAAGGATCAGATAGCCGTTCAGGTGATTGCTGGCCCGCCGTGCGAGTCTTCAGGTTGGAAGTCAGCGGCGACTGGCGCACCCACTCGCGCACCTCTTCGGGTACGCCGGCGCGATCCAGGTTCGACACCGGGTAGCCAGTGACCGGCCACGGCGAGAAACGGCCCATGCGTTCCACGACTGCTGGCGTGAAAGCGCGCGCGAATGCGAGCCAGCCATGCGGCTGGCCGGTACCCGTGCTGTCGAATATCGGCCGCACCGCGAACAGCGCAGGTCCACGCGCGCGCTGCACGATGCCACTCAGGCTGTCGGTGTTGGTATTGAGCTGTCCGGAAGTCACGGCCTGCTTCACCGCCGCCAGCAGTTCCGGGTCGGGCGGAATCTCGTACTCCTGCACGGCCGAGGAATCGAGCGCGAGCGACGCACGGGTGTCGAGATTGCGGTCGAGCACCAGGAACGTGTCGATGTCGAGCCGCACCAGCGCGGCGGCGTTGAGTGACTTCGAGAAGAAATCCGGGCGATTGCCACGCGCGAACTCCGCGGTCTCGGTCGAGATCGCGTAGTCACCCATCGCGGTATACAAATCCTGCAGCTCGGTCGCGAAGCCGCGCTGCAACTGCTGGCTCTGCATGTCGACGTCGCGCGACTCGATGTCGGTGACGTTGGCCAGCCAGCCGCGCTGCGACCAGCCGTAGAACACCACGAGAATGATCGCGACCACCGCGCCTATCACGGGCAGCGGCGATTGCCGGATTCTGGTTCTGGTTTCCGGGTTCGTAGTGCGGGTCATAACGTGAACTGCGTCACGTGCATTTTTGGGCCACTCAGAAGTGTGCCCCGGCGACCCCTGTGCCCGGCATCGAACCGCGCACAGTTTCCCGTAAATTTCAGGTGTTTGCGGTATCCCGGCGCGAGGCAGAACAGTCGATCGCGCAACCCGGTGCGGCGGGGTGCGCGCGGCGGCTGTCTGCCCGCGCCACGGAGTGGATTCCAGCTATCAGAGGCTCAGACGGAAGCCCGCGAAGATCTGACGGCCCGTGCTCGAGTACTGGGTGACCAGCGGCTCATCCTGGTACGCCCAGCGATCTTCGGTCTGGTTGGTGAGATTCAGGCCTTCGATCGAGATCGACAGGTAGTCCGTCGCCTGCCAGGTCACCTTCGCATCGATGTTGCGCGTGGCGAGACTGCCGAGGAAGTCGTTCACGAGCGGAGCATCGCAGACGCCAGGATCGCAAGTGCCAGCGGCAATCGGATACTGGCTCACGTACGCCGAACGGTAGGCGTAGGAAGCGCGAGCGCTCCACTTCGGCGTCTCGTAGTACAGCGTGAAGTTTGCCGAGTCCGGCGACGCACCCGTAAACGGTCCGGGGGACGTGACCTGCGGTCGCGCCGGCGTGGTCGCCGTCACCAGCGTATTGCCTGGGTCGACGATGTACTCGAGTTCCGAGGTCAGGTGTGTGTAGTTCGCCTGCACGCCGAAGTTCTTCCAGAAGCTCGGAAGGAAGGTGAAGTCCTGCTGATAGCTGAGCTCGTAGCCTTCGATCTCGCCGCCCGGTGAGTCGCGGAATTGCCGGACGCCATACAGGCCGGGGCCACCGCCGCTGCCGCCACCTACAACCCATGCCACCTGTTGCGGCGTCAGGGTCTGGAGCGTGGCTGCGTACTGATCCGGCGGAAGAAGTTCGGCCAGCGTAGCGTCCGACGAAACGGTCTGCGGGAAGTTCGTTACGTCTTTGTTGAACACCGCGACCGACAACAGGCCGCCTTCCGTGAAATACCACTCCCAGGACAGGTCGAGGTTCTTCGCACGGTACGGCGCCAGCTCCGGATTGCCCAGTGTCACCGAAGGCACAGTCGTCGAGCCGATGGTTGGCGTGGTGAGACCGCTGATGGTCGGCGCCAGGAAGTTGAGCTGTGGACGCGCCATCACCTTCGACCAGCCCGCGCGCAGCAGCATGGTATCGGTGAGCTGATAGGCGACGTTGAACGCCGGCAGTGGGTCGCTGTAGCTATGGCGTGCTTCGAGCGGCCGCGGTCCCGTCGCCGCTGTGCTCGGCGTGTAGCCGACCGACCTGACGCGCGTGTCGGCGTCGCGGAATCCGAGGTTACCGAAAGTCCGGTGACCGAGGATGTCGTAGTCGAAATTGATCTGGGCGAAGTAGCTGGTGTCGTATTCATTGACCGCGAACTGGTTGCCGGGGTTGGACAAATAACCCAAGGTCCAGTCGCCGTATTGGTTCACGCAGCCGCAGTCGAAGCCGATGGTTTCGCGGAACGCGTCGATATTCGGCGCGAAGAACGCCCTCGGCGTACCTTCCGGCACCTCGAGTCCGTCGCCGAAATCGTAGACGCGACCCAAGTCCGCGGAAGTGACTCCGAGCTCAGCCAGCGTCGGGTTCTGGGCTTCCTGCGAAAGCCGCTGTCCCTGGTTCGTCTTGAACTTGTATTCGCGCTTCGAGATGCCGAATTCGATACCCAGGTTGTCGGTCAACTTCAGGTCGAAGTTGACGTGGCCGCCCTGGTAATCGTTGTCGGTCTCACGTTCGAAATGGCGCAGCGACGAGAAGCCTTTCACCAACGACCAGTTGTTGGCGTCGGCAAGATCGAACCCGTAGCTGACCGCCGGCATGGAGCCGTGGGCGCGCTCGTCGTAGATGAAGGTCTCGGGCGAATCCATGCGATTGAATTCGACCAGCAGGCCGGTGTTGTCATTGGTCGAACGTGAACGGCCATATAGCACGTCCACTTTCAGTTGATCGCCGATGTTCTGCTGCCAGCTCAACGAAGCCTGCTGGAACTGCGTCGTGAAGTACGACGAATCGGTCGCCGAACGCCAGTCCACATTGCGCAGCTCGAGATAGTCGGCGTTTCCCGCCTCCGACACGTGGGCCGCGAGCACATCCACGCCGGGCCGGCCGACGATTCTGTCGCGGAAGAACATGCCATTGGGCGACGCGCCGTAACCCGGCGACAGCGGGTTGTTGTAGTAGTCGTAGGTATCGAGATTGTTCGGATTCGTGCTGAAGCTCGTGGTACCCAAGCCAGCGAACACACCGCCCGCCATGGCCTCCGAGCCGCCGCAATCGATCGCTTCGCGAAACGGCAGCGCAGTCTGGCTGGCGCAGGTTGCGTACGCGGCGCGGCGATTCGGCACTGTGGGATTCAGGGCATTGAAGTTGGCGTTTGTGTTGTTTCGGTTCAGACCGACGGACTGAATCTGGTTCACGTCGCTCTTCTGGTCGAACTTCGAATACACCATGTCGAGGCCGATGCTGGTGTTCTCGTTCGGCTGCCACTGGATGGCGCCGGTGAGCCCCAGACGCTCCTGCTGCGAGATCCTGCTGTTCGAGGTTCATCAGTGCGGGAATGCGCACCAGCGAATTGTTGAAGCGGCCCGGTGTGGCGTATGCAGCCGGATACAGCGCGGCGTACGCGAGGGGATCCGAGCCCGACTGCGCGGCGATCGCCGCCGGATTCTGCACGCCGTTGGTCGCGGTCGTGCCCGCCAACGAGGTGCCGTTGGGAACGGAGAAGCCCGCGCGCGGCGTCACGAGAGTGCCCGCAAACGTCGAACCGCGGTATTCGTAGTCGGACTGGCCGGCCTGCCGCTTGTAGCGGTCGACCTCGGAAGTACGTTCGCTGTAAGCGCCCGAAAACGAGACGCCGACGGTGTTGTCGAACCATTGGTCTGCGACCAGCGCGGCAACGCGCGGGTTGTGCGTTCCACCGTTTTCGTAATACGCGTCCTCCATGGACAGCGCGAGCTTGGTGCCCTTGTAGTCGAGCGGCTTTCCGGTCACGAGGTCGACGGTGGCGCCGAGTGAACCTTCATCCTGCGATGCCGCGGCCGTCTTGGTGACCTTCAGCGAAGTGAAGAGGTCCGACGCAAATACGTTGAAATCGAAGCCGCGACCGCGGTTGGGCGAAGTGCCCGAATCGCTGGCAGCCGCCGTGGAGAGCGTCTCGAGGCCGTTGAGGCGCACACGAGTGAAATCGCTGCCAAGTCCGCGCACCGTGATGCCGCGACCTTCGCCGTTATCGCGGTCGAGCGCGACGCCTGGCAGGCGCTGCAACGCCTCTGCGAGGTTGGCGTCGGGGAAATCAGCGATGTCCTCGGCGTTGATGGCGTCCATCATCACGGACGCATTTTTCTTCTGGTCGATCGCGTTTCGCAGCGACAAACGGTAACCGGTTACCTCTATGGTGCCAATGTCCTCAGCCGGATCCGCGGCGCTCGTCGCCTGGGCGTCCGTTGCCTCGGTAGCCGGCGCAGTCTTGTCCTGGTCCGCTGCCGCCGCACCCGTAGCAATACCGATGGATCCGAGCACCACAGGCAGAATGCCCTTGGTGCGATTTGAGTTCGCCATAGTCCCCCCTTTGCCGATTCGATACTTGTTGTTTGTAGGTCAACCGGGCCTGAAAATGACACCGGTTACCATCGAGCGTCGTTATAGACGACTCCAAACTTGAGTGCAAGGTCTGACGGCGATATGGCAAACGGTAGGGCTCGTGTCCCAAGCATCGACCGCGGCAATCTTCGCAATCGATTGCGGCGACCGATGCCGCTCAACGAAAATGCCCGCAATTCACTAATGGAATCGGAGAGTGACGATGAACAAAGATCGTATGAGCGTGCTGACCGCGATGATGGATCAGGGAGTGATTCCCGTTTTCTATCACCCGGATGTCGAAGTCTGTAAGAAGGTCATCCAGGCCTGCGCGAATGGCGGCGCGAAGTGCATCGAGTTCACCAACCGCGGTGATTTCGCCACGCACGTCTTCTACGAAGTCACCAAACATTTCGACAAGGCGGATCCCACGCGTGATCATGGGCGTCGGCTCCATCGTCGATGCGCCCACCGCCGGCATCTTCATCGCCAACGGCGCGAAATTCGTGGTGGGCCCGATCCTCAACGCCGACGTCGCGAAGGTCTGCAATCGCCGCGCGATTCCCTACAGCCCGGGCTGCGGCTCGGCGAGCGAGATTTCATACGCGCAAGAGCTCGGCAGCGAAATCGTCAAGGTGTTTCCGGGATCATCGGTCGGTGGTCCCGAGTTCGTGAAGAACGTGATGGGACCGATGCCGTGGACGCGCATCATGCCCACCGGCGGCGTCGAGCCCACCGAAGAATCGCTGCGCAAGTGGTTTGGCGCCGGCATCGTCGCCTGCGGCATCGGCAGCAATCTCATCACCAAGGAATTGCTCGCCAAGCAGGATTACGCCGGCGTCGAAGCGCGCGTGCGCGACACCGTGAAACTCATCAAGACCATTCGAGGCAAAGTAAGAAGTCATGGACAATGTTCTGAAAATCAGGCCCGCCGCAGAGACGCGCTGGGACTGCGCATCGTTCGGCGAAATCATGCTGCGTTTCGATCCCGGCTTCGGCCGCGTTCGCAATGCGCGCAGTTTCCAGGTGTGGGAAGGCGGCGGCGAATACAACGTCGCGCGCGCCATGCGCAAATGCTGGGGCAAACGCTCGACCGCCGTCACCGCCCTGCCCGTCAACGATCTCGGCTGGCTGGTCGAAGACCTGATGATGCAGGGTGGCGTCGACACCTCGAAGATCATCTGGCGCGACTTCGACGGCCTCGGCCGCAACACGCGCGTCGGCCTGAATTTCACCGAGAAAGGCTTCGGCATTCGCGCGGCGCTCGGCTGCTCGGACCGCGGCCACTCGGCCGCCTCGCAGATCAAGCCCGGCGAAGTGAACTGGGAAAAGTTGTTTGGTGAGGAAGGCGTGCGCTGGTTCCACACCGGCGGCATCTTTGCCGCGCTCGCGCCGAACACGTCCGAAGCCGTGATCGAAGCGGTGGAGATCGCGCGCAAGTACGGCACGATCGTTTCCTACGATCTCAACTACCGCGCGTCGCTCTGGAAGAGCCAGGGCGGCAAGGAAGGCGCGCAGAAGATCAATCGCAACATCGCGAAGTACGTCGACGTGATGATCGGCAACGAGGAAGACTTCACCGCCTGCCTCGGGTTCGAAGTCGAAGGCCTCGACGAACACATCTCGGCCATCGACCCGGCCAACTTCAAGAAGATGATCCAGACCGCGGTCAAACAATTCCCGAACTTCAAGGTCGCCGCGACGACGCTGCGCAACGCGAAGACCGCGACCTTCAACGACTGGTCGGCCATCCTCTACGCCGGCGGCAATTTCTATCAGTCGATGATGCGCGAGAACCTCGAGATCTATGACCGCGTCGGCGGCGGCGACGGATTCGCCTCCGGCCTCGCCTACGGCTTCATGGAGGGCAAAGGCCCGCAGGCCGCGGTGGAATACGGCGCCGCGCACGGCGCGCTCGCGATGACCACGCCGGGCGACACCTCGATGGTGAACGTCAAGGAAGTCGAGGCGGTGATGAAGGGCAAGGGCGCGCGCGTCATTCGCTGAGCGATAACCACCCCACCAAAAAAAAGGGGGCGACTGTCGTCGCCCCCAGGTATCAAGTGCAGTAGTTCGGGATCAGAACGTGCCGCGAACTCCGAGAAGGATGCTGTAGCCCGGCTCGTAATACGTGAACGCCGCCGAGTCCTGCCAGAACGAAGCGCGCTGCGCCTCGCTCGTGACGTTCGTCAGGTTGAGCGTGATCGTCGGCTTGGTCGGCGCATCCGCAAACTGGTAGCTCGCCGAGAAATCCAGCTGGCCGCGATCGTCGGCGAACAATCCCGCCACCGGGATGTTGTTCTGATTGAGGCCACCGGTGATCTGCTGCTCGTTGCACGTATAGGACAAGCGCAGCGTGGCGCCAAAGTTCTCGTAGTACACCGTACCGTTGTAGGTGTTCGGCGAGACGCCAACCTTGGCGTTGTACAGCGCGGTCGGATCCACGCTGTCTTCCGCAGAGATCTTGATGTGCGTGTAGTTCAGATTGAAGCCGAAGCCTTGCAGCAGCGCGGTCAGCGGTTGCGACCAGATCAGCTCATATCCCTGCAGCTTGAGATCGGAGTCGAGATTGGTCTGGCGCGTGATGTTGACGTTCCAGGCGTCCGGTCCGCCACCGTTGGTGATCGCCGCCTGTTGCGTGGCGCTCAGGTTCGCAAACGGGATTCCCAGATCGTTGAACGGCACCGTGACGAGTTCATTGACCAGGAACGCGTTGAGCTGCTTCTGGAACAAGGTGGCGCTCACATAACCTTCTTCGCCCGTGTACCACTCGCCGGCGAGGTCGATGTTCGTGCCGATGAAGGGCTCGAGGAACGGATTGCCCTGTGTGGCGTTCTGCGCCGACGGATCGTTGAACGTGGTTGCAGGGCGCATCGCGTTCGGGTTTGCGCGCGTCAGGGTCTTCGATGCCGACAGCCGCGTGACGATGGTGTCGGTGACATTGAATGCCAGGTTCATCGACGGCAGGAACTCGTCGTAATCCGAATCGAAGGTCGTGACGACGCGCGCACCGCCGATGTTGTTAGGCGCACCGATGGTCTGGTCCGTCTGGACGTAGCGACCGCCCAGGTTCACGCGGAACGCATGACCGCCCAGGTCGAACTTCTGGTTCCACTCGGCGTAGGCGCCCATGGTCTTTTCGTCGACGTTCTGGTTGCCGGCGCCGGTTGCTGCCGAAAAGCCCGATGGCGGATTGTTCACGGTTCCGTAAAGCGAATCGCGCATGAAGCTCTCGAAGTCGACGCCGATGAATCCCGGACCGGTTGTCAGATAGGACGCGAGCGACGACTGGGGGATCAGCGGCCCCCGCGCGGCATTGGCCGGATTGCCGTTACAGGCGGGACGCGGGTTCGGCACGCTGCCATCGGCGTTCAGGCCACGACAGGCCAGGTCTTCCCAGGCGCCGCTGTTGTCGCGACCCGAGATTCCGCGCGAGATCTTGTCGTACGCCAGTCCGACCTTGATGTTCTTTTCCGGTTCGCCAAACAGCATGTCGGCGTGAGCACCTTCGGTTTTGGTCAGGCGCTTTTCGTTCTGCACGTTCAGGCGCCCGCCGACCCAGGTCCAGCCCGCATTCGGATTGTTCAGATCGAAATTGGTCGGCGTGATGGTCGGGAAATCGCCCGAGTTGTCGTAGTCGACAGTGACTCCAAGCGGCGAGGACACGAGCACCGTCGGAGCCTCGCGGAAGAACCAGCTGCGACTGCTGTTGAGCTGCACGTCGAGCTTCATGTTGTCGCTGAAATCGAAGTGCGCTCCGGGATTGAAGTTCCAGAAGTCCACCTGTTCGTCGTAAGTGCGGGCCTCCAGGAAGAAGGAAGAATTCAGGAACGTGCCGCTCTGCACGACGTTGTCCTCGAATCGTGAGCCCGACCGGAATCATGCCGGTTGAATTGCGCACGACCCAGTTCATGTCGAGACGCTCGAATTCGCGATGCGCCTTCGAATACATGGTGTCCATGTAAAAGCGCATCGTGTCGGACGGACGGTACTCGAGCGACAGCAATCCGGAATACCGCTGGCGCTTGCCGTCGAAATCTGCGGGCCGCGCGAGACGCGGAATGATCGCGTCGCCGAGCTGCTCCATCGTGACGCCCGGATTGTGCGCCAGCAGGAATGCCGCATCGATGGGCGTTCCGGCGACGAGGCCGCCACCGGCAGCCGACAGGCACCGTGTTGGGAATGCTGTAGCCGTTGCCGAGTATCGGCGCGTCGTTGCAGGGATTCTGACCCATGGGTGGCGTGGCCGCGCCGCACTGCGCGTCGGTCAGCGTGGCATTCGTCCAGCCGATGGTTTCGAAACCCTTGGTGCGGTAATGGTTGTCGACTCCGGACAGGCCGAGCAACACGCCAAACGTGTCGTTGGTCCAGCTGGCGGTGACCGCGCCGCGCGGGCTCGCCTCGCCACTGATCTCGCCGTAGTCGCCCTGCAGCTGGTAGGTGACGTGCGAGCCCGGATTGTCGAACGGGCGCTGCGTGCGCATGTCGACGACGCCGGACGACGCCGCCTTCGAGCATGCTGGCCGTCGGGCTCTTGTGCACGTCGAGACGCGAGAACAACTCGGTCGGGAACAGGTCGAGATCGACCTCGCGGTTCGTGTTCTGCGAGTCCGCACGACCGCTCGAAGCGACCGAAATCTGTGCGCCGTTGATCACCGTCTTCGTGAAGCTGGTGCCGAGACCACGGATGGAAATATTCAGGCCTTCGCCGTTCACCTCGCGGGTCAGCAGGACACCCGGGACGCGATTGAGCGATTCGGCGATGTTCAGGTCGGGAAACTTGCCGATGTCCTCGGCAAACACCGAGTCAGTGATCGTGATCGCATCGCGCTTGGCGTCCGCGGCGCTTTGCAGCGCGGCGCGAAAGCCGGTGACCACGACCGTTTCGACTTCTTCTCCGGGGTCAGTCGTCGCGTCGGCGCTTTGCGCGGATGCGATGGCCGGAAACATACCGGCCATGCCGAAGGCACCCAGTAGTGAAAAATGGAATAGCAGTGATTTCTTGTGCATTGACGTCGCCCCTCCAGGCCATTGCTGATTTCGCACGACGTGCGAAGACCCCGACTAGTTAGACCACCGGCGCGCACCTGCCCGCCTGCCGCCCCATGGCGTGGTCATGTTGGCGATACCGTAGCAAACTGGTCAGGCCAAATGCAACAAGCACGCCTGACCAATCCATTTCACGCCCCCCTGGCCAGTCACGCCTAATCCATTAGTCCCTTGTTGAGGGACTGGCGCGCGCCGATACTCCATCCATGCCCGAACCCCGACGCCTGTACGAACAGATCTCGCAAACGCTGGCGAAAGCCATTGGCGAAGGAAAGTACGAGCTCGGGCAACGTCTGCCATCCGAGCGCGAGCTCGCGCAGACCTTCAGTGTTTCGCGTCCCACGGTTCGCGAAGCAATCATCGCGCTCGAGCTGGACGGGCTGGTCGAAGTCCGGCTCGGCTCCGGCGTTTATGTCAAGAACCGCCAACCGCCCGGCGGCACCGAGAGCGCCAAGGACATCGGACCCTTCGAGCTTCTCGAAGCGCGGCGCATCATCGAGGGCGAAGCCTGTGCGCTCGCGGCGTGCGAATCGACGATGCGCAACTGAAGCAGCTGTCCGAGCTCATCGCGGAAATGCGCGACGACAACCGGCACAACGAGATTCTCATGAGCGAGGAAGCTGACCGCCGCTTCCACGAGCTGATCGCGAGCTCGACGCAGAACAGCGGCATCATTGCGGCCGTGCAGATGTTGTGGGACGCGCGCGCCCGTTCGCCGCAGAGCCACTCGATGGACGACAAGGGACGTGAGCGCGGGCTGAAACCGCCCATCAACGAGCATGCGGCGATCCTGCGGGCGCTGAAGCGGCATGATCCCGAGGCGGCGCGCGCCGCCATGCACGAGCACATCTCGCGGGTCATCGACGACATGCTCGAGGTCACCGAGGTCAAGGAACTCGAGCGCGCTCGCGCGGTGGCCGCCGAAAAGCGGCGCCGCTACTCCGCCGGTGACGCGCAAGGCCGCGGCCCGGTTAGCCCGGCCTTCGAAGGTCAACGACCGCCCGTGATGCGGAATCAGACCGCCAGCTGACTCTTCTTCGGCAAGCCGGCGTAACCGAGCGCGATGCCGATCAGCCCGAATCCGCCCGCGGCAATCGCCGCCTGCAGCGCGCCCGAAAATTTCACGATGCTGACGATGTAGTCCCACTGCTGGCTGACGAACGACAGCAGCCAGATGCCGACAGCGAGAACCGCGACCGCTGCCGCGATGAGTCCCTTGTGCATGGCGCGAGTGTCGAGACCCGCGTCGACGTTGACCTGCACGAATTTCCCCTTGAACCAGAACCAGAACAGCGTGAGCGCGAGAACGTGCATGACGCCCGCCAGGATGAACGCGATCTGCTGGGTGCCGGTCCACTGCACTGCGAGACCCACGAGCAGCGTCATGAACATGCCGCCGATGCCGCCTGCGGTCGCACCGAGGCCGACGACCGATCCCGACACTTTTTGCGGGAACATATCGGTGGCGTTGGTGAACAGATTCGCGGACCAGGCCTGGTGACAGGCAGTCGCGAGCGTGATGAAGATCACGCAGGCGGTGAAGCTCTCCGCGTAGTACGCGAGGATCGAGCCCGGCATGAAGATGGCGGCCAACATCATCGTCGTCATGCGCGCCTTGCCCACCGGCCAGCCGCGCTTCATGAGATGGCCGGAGAGCCATCCGCCGAGAATCGACCCGATCGACGAACCCGTGTAGATCACCGCAACCCAGAGACCGGCGTTGAGCGGATTCTGGCCGCGCTCGCGCTCGAGGTAGGACGGCAACCAGAACAGGTAGAACCACCACACCGGATCGGTGATGAACTTGCCGATGAGGAACGGCCAGATCTCGCGATAGCGCAGCAGCATGTGCCACGGCACCTTCACGGATTGCGTCGCCGGCGGCAGACCCGCCTTGATGTATTCGAGCTCTGCGGCGCGAGACGCGCGGATGTTTCTCCGGCGTGTCGAAAATCTTCTGCCAGAAGATCAGCCATATGAGGCCGAGCACGCCGATGGAGACGAAAGCCGACTGCCAGCCCCAGGCGGTTGCGACCGCGACGATGCCACCGGAGACGATCACGCCGACGCTGGTGCCGGAGTTGAAGATGCCGGTGGCGAGCGCGCGCTCCTTCTGCGGAAACCACATCGCCACGGCCTTGATCGACGCCGGGAAGTTGGCGGCTTCGGCCAGACCCGAGCACGAAACGCACGATCATGAATCCGACCACGGTGGCAACGAGGCCGTGCGCAGCGGCGGCGAGCGACCAGAGGATGAGCGCGCCGGCGAGCGCCTTCTTCACGCCGAACTTGTCGACGAAGAATCCGATGAGCGAGGGGAACATCGCGTACGCGAAGGTGAATGCGGTGGTGATCCAGCCGTAGTCGACATCAGTCCATCCGAGCGCACTCTGCAGCGTCGTCTTGAGCACCGACAGCGAGTTGCGGTCGATGTAGTTGATCGTCGTCGAGAAGAACAGCAACGCGCAGATGACCCAGCGATAGTTGCCGATGTGACCCGCGATGGTTGCGCGTGCATTGCCACCGGTGTCATTCGAAACCTTGTCAGAACTCATTCGGCAAACCCCCCAGGGAATCGTCGCTCAAAGTTTGTACGCTTTTTTCGGAAATTCGTACGCGAGTTGCGGCGCGAGCAGCGCCGCCTCGTCTTCCGGCAGCCGGTGCTCGACCACCAGGCGCGCGAGAAACGAACAGTCGACGCGGCGCGCCACGTCGTGGCGCGAAGGAATCGACATGAAGGCGCGCGTGTCGTCGTTGAAGCCGACGGTGTTGTAGAAACCCGCGGTCTCGGTAGTTTGCTCGCGGAAACGCATCATGCCTTCCGGACTGTCGTGGAACCACCACGACGGCCCGAGCTTGAGCGCCGGGTAGTGCCCGGCGAGCGGCGCGAGCTCGCGCGCGTAAGTGCTTTCGTCGAGCGTGAACACGATGATCGACAGCGCGGGATCGTTGCCGAATCGATTGAGCAGCGGGCGCAGCGCGCCGACGTAGTCGGTGGCGGTGGGAATGTCGGCGCCCACGTTCGCGCCGAAGCGATCGAACAGCGGCGCGTTGTGATTGCGCCAGGCACCCGGGTGAATCTGCAGCACCAGGCCGTCGTCGAGGCTCATGCGCGCCATCTCGGTGAGCATCTGGCCGCGGAAGAGGTCTGCATCGCCGGGATTGCCGGCTCCTTTCGCGACGCGCACGAACAGAGCTTCTGCATCGGCGGGACTCAGATCGGCGGTGCGCGCCGTCGGATGCCCGTGGTCGGTGGAGGTGGCGCCCATGACCGCGAAGAACGCGCGGCGCTTGCGATGCGCCGCGAGGTAGCCGCGCCAGGACTGCGTGTCTTCACCGGTGATGGCGCTGAATTTCTTGAGGTTGTCGAGGAAGCCGATGGTGTCGGGGTCGACCACGGGATCGGGCCGGTAAGCGGTGATCACGCGACCACTCCAGCCGCTCTTGCGGATGCTGGTGTGATGCGCGAGATCGTCGAGCGGCGATTCGGTGGTGGCCAGCGCTTCGATATTGAATCTTTCGAACAGCGCGCGCGGCCGGAAGTCGGGCTTCTGCAGGCGCTCGGCGATGCGGTCGTAAGTAGCGTCGGCATTTTCCGGCGTCAGCGGAATCGGCGCGTCGAAAATGCTCGACAGCACCCAGTCGAACCACATGCGCGTCGGCGTGCCGCGGAACAGGTAGTAGTGATTGGCGAACAGGCGCCAGATCTTGCGCGAGTCGCGCTCGGTGGCGCCGCCATCGACACGGGCGACGCCGAATTCCTCGAGCTTGATGCCCTGGCTGTAGAGCATGCGGAATACATAGTGATCGGGCGTCAGCAGCAGGCTCGCCGGATCCGCGAAGGGGCTGTTGTCCGCAAACCATTTCGGATCGGTATGCCCGTGCGGGCTGATGATAGGCAGATCTTTAACGAGCTGATAAAGATTCCGTGCAATCGCTCTGGTCGAGGGATCGGCGGGGAACAGCCGATCAGGATTGAGTTTGTCCATATTGGTAGTATGCGGGCCCGGTTTGACGGTCGACCAAATATCGTCCGGCGGGCGACACTAATTCTTATCTTTTGATGGAGCAATGGGCGTGGGCACTATGGGCGCGATTATTTCAAATGCTGAAGTGACGAACGCGGGTTCGGCGAAAGATCGCGAGATCGTTGCCGCGGAAGTGATCGTCACCTGCCCTGCCCGCAACTTCGTCACTCTGAAAATCGTTACGCGTTCTGGTGTTACCGGTATCGGCGATGCAACATTAAATGGCCGCGAGCTCGCCGTGGCGTCTTATCTGAAAGATCACCTGGTGCCGAATCTCATCGGCCGAGACGCGGGGCGCATCGAGGACATCTGGCAGTTTTTCTATCGTGGTGCGTATTGGCGCCGCGGCCCGGTGACGATGACGGCGATCGCCGCGGTCGACGTCGCGCTGTGGGACATCCTCGGCAAGATGAGCCAGCCAGCCGCTTTATCAGTTGCTCGGCGGACGTTCGCGCGAAGGCGCGCTCGTCTACGGACACGCGAACGGCAAGGACATCGACGAGGCAAGCGCTGGAAGTCGGCAAGTACATCGCGCAAGGCTACAAGGCGGTGCGCGCGCAATGCGGCGTGCCTGGCGTCAAGAAGGCCTACGGCATTTCGAATCTCAAGAATGCGTACGAGCCGGCCGAGAGCGAACTACCCGCGGAGACGTTGTGGGCGACGCCGAAGTATCTCGCGATCGTGCCGAAACTGTTCGAACGGCTGCGCAAGGATCACGGGCCCGACATCGAGCTGCTGCACGACGTGCATCATCGCCTCACGCCGATCGAGGCCGCACGGCTTGCGCGTGACCTCGAGCCGTATCGCCTGTTCTGGCTGGAAGATGCCACGCCGGCGGAAAACCAGAAGAGCTTCGAACTCATCCGCAAGCATTCGGTGACGCCGCTCGCGGTGGGCGAAGTGTTCAACTCGATCTGGGACTGCAAACACCTGATCGAAAATCAGCTCATCGACTACATCCGCACCACCATCGTGCATGGTGGCGGCATCACGCATGTGCGCCGCATTGCGGATTTCGCGGCGCTGCACGGTGTGCGCACCGGATTCCACGGCGCCACCGACCTGTCACCGGTGTGCATGGGCGCCGCGCTGCACTTCGACACCTGGGTGCCGAACTTCGGCATCCAGGAATACATGAAACACGCGCCGGAGACCGACGCGGTGTTTCCGCACGACTACACGTTCAAGGAAGGCCGGCTGTTCTGCGGCGAGACGCCGGGCCATGGCGTCACGATCGACGAGAAGCTCGCGGCGAAATATCCCTACAACCCCAAGCAGCTGCCCATCGCGCGCCTCGAAGACGGCACGATGTGGGATTGGTCACTCAGCTACCTCGAAATAGCGGGCTCGCGAAATCGAGGAACGTCGGCCAATTCGGATACGACGTGTGACCACCCGCGTGCTGGCGAAAGGCCAGCTCGCCCGCGGTCAATGGAGTTTCGATGGGCGGGAACTCGCTGGTGTCGAGAGCGCGCTTTCCTAACAACCGATACACCGGGCTCGCCGCCACCGTCGCCATGAACATGCCGCGTGGGATCCACCCACGCGTCGCCCTTGTCCGGGTTACCGGCGCCGATGAACAACGGCCGGGGCGCCGCGAGCGCGATCAGCTCGTGCGAATCCACCGGAAGATCCTTGGCGGTGAGCGGACCGGCGTACTTGATGTAATTGCCTGCCATCCAGTGGTACTCGCCACTACCCGCCACGTTCTCGAGCAGCTCACCGATAGTCGGCGACGATGCAGCGCTGGCGCCGCCCATGCCCGAAGAGCCGATGAAACCAATGGCGAAGCGCGGCTCGTAGGCCATGGTGACCAGCGACGCCTTGCCGTAGCGTGAAACGCCTTCGATGACGGCACGCTTCGCGTCCACGGCCGGATCGGTGGCGAGGTAGTCGAGTGCGCGCGACGCGCCCCAGGCCCAGGCGCGAAGCGCGCCCCAGTCATCGGGTTTGCGTGGCTGGCCCTTGTTGACGAGGCCGATGATGCCGCGCGTGAGTCCCGCACCGTTGTCGGCCTGAATGCTGGTCGGCGAGAGAATTGCATACGCCCAGCCGCGCGCGATGACCTGCTCCTGCCATGACGGCGAGGGCTGCGGCGGAATGCGCGCCGCCCATTCGGGCGGGAAGAACTCGATGATCACCGGCACGCCTTTCGCGCCCGCCTTGTGTAGTTAGAAAGAGCTCGATGTCGACGTTGATCGCCGGGTAACTCGAGTTGTCGACGTGACCCACGAGTTTGCGCGTGACGACCGGCGCCGCCGCTGGTGTCATTTTTCGTTTCGGCGACCGACCAGGTCACGCCGGGCACGCTTTTCGGCAAGCGCCCATAGACCTCGCGATCGAAGTGCTCGACGATCTGCGGCCGCCGCTGCTCCCACCACTGCTTCGCGTTCTTGACGGGCTTGCCGTTGTCGAGCTTCAGGACGTCGGGCAGTACCGGATACGGATTGCCCTTCGCTTCGTCGTAGTTAGCCGCATTCGGAGCACTCGGATCGCGACCGTTCGCGCCCTCGCGAATCGAGGTGATGCCGAGCTGGTCCATCATCAGCTTGTGGTCCTGCTCGGCGGTGAGCTCGAGGGGCGGCGCATCGGCGGCGATCGCGGCGGCGGCCACGCCGAGAATTCCGGAAACCAGAAGAACAGCACGCATCACAACCCCCCCGTCTACCCGTCAACGGCCGGGCGCGTATGGAAACTTGAGTGACTGGTAGTACTCGAGCGGGTGCGCCGGCGGCGCGAAGCCGGCCGGCAGCGGCCGTTTCGAGAAAGTCTGGAAATACGCGATGCAGGCGTCGCGCCACCACTGCGCCTCCTTCTCCTGGATGGCGAGGAACGCGGTCACCTGCGCGAAGCGCTCCGCATCCACGTATGGCGCATGACCCGCCCAGGTGCGGCGCATCTGGCTAACGACCGTCGACGCCGCGGGTATAGTGATACACCAGCTCGTCCCACAGGATGCGGCCTGACGCAGTCTTGTGATCCCACGGCACATGGTGGAACCACAGCAGGAATTGCTCCGGCACTTTGTCGGGATCGGCAGAACTGCGCGGCGACTTTCGGTGCGTATTGCGCAGTGGCGTTGCTGCCCTTGGGCCTGCGGTCGAACCCTATGCCCGTCGCATCCGCGCGGTTGTAATAGATCGGATTCCAGTCGGCGCGTCGAGATCGTTGACCCAGGGCCCGGGCCCGTAGTGATGGCCGGTCGCCAACAGATGATGCAGGCCGAGCGGCGTCATGTAGTCCACCACCGCCTCGCGCGATGCCATCATCATCGGCACCACGGGCGCGACGAATGCCGGATCGTTGTTGAAGGTCATGCGCACCCATTCGTCGGCGATCGACTCGGAGTGACAGTTCGGGATCCCAGGCGAGGCGGCCGAAGGCATACCAGTTGGCCTGATCGAAATGCGAGCCGGTCCAGTTGCGATCGGCGCCGATATTGGAGACGCCCGCCATGCCGGTCTGCGCGTAGCCGTGCAGTGAACCGTCGATCACCTTGGCCACCGTCGAGCCCTTGCCCACGACGCCACGTGTCCGAGTCGCAGCACTTCCTCGTACAGCGGCGCCAGATAGACGAGGTGCGTCGCGAAGCCCAGATATTCCTTGGTGATCTGCACTTCCATCATCAGAGGGGTTTTCGGCATTGCGCCGAACAACGGATGGAACGGCTCGCGCGGCTGGAAATCGATGGCGCCGTTCTTGACCTGCACGAGCACGTTGTCGCGGAACTTGCCGTCGAGCGGCACGAACTCGTTATAGGCCTGCTTGGCGCGATCGTCGGGTGCTTCACTCGAATAGACGAAAGCGCGCCAGATGACGATGCCGCCATGCGGCGCAAGCGCGTCGGCGAGCATGTTGGCGCCGTCGGCGTGGGTGCGGTCATAGTCCTGCGGACCGGGCTGGCCTTCGGAATTGGCCTTGACGAGAAAGCCGCCGAAATCCGGAATGTAGCGGTAAATCTCCTCTATCTTCGCTCTCCACCATGCCCGCACCGCTGGGTCGAGCGGGTCGGCGGTCTTCAATCCGCCGAGCTCGATGGGCGCGCTGAACCGCGCCGTGAGATAGACGCGCATGCCATAGGGCCGCAGCACGCCGGCCAGCGCCGCGGTCTTCTCGATATAAGCCGGTGTGAGACTGGTGGCGTTCGCGTTCACATTGGTCAGCACCGCGCCGTTGATGCCGACCGAAGCGCAGGCCCGCGCGTAGTCGGTGTAACGCGGATCGAGGTAGTCCGGCAGTTTGTGCCAGTCCCAGATGGACTGTCCGGCATAGCCGCGCTCGACGTGGCCGTCGAGATTGTCCCAGTGATTGAGGACTCTAATATGAGTGCGCGGCTTGGAGACGATGTCGAGGGCTTCCAGTTTCTGGCGAGTCTGGACAAGCCGCAGGAAGTGAAACGCGCCATACAGCACACCCACATCCGAGTTCGCCGCGATGACGGTGACCTGCTTCTGGTCGATGCTGACACTGCGGATCACATAGCCCTCGGCGCCGGTGCGCTCGAGCGCGAGCGGCAGACCGGCGATCACCTTGGAGCTGCGCGGGGTGCCGAGAAGCACTGCACCGGACTGAGTCACCAGCGAAACCTGCGATATGCGCCTTCCCTGAAGCTTTGCCAGACCCGACGCCAGCTCGCGGCCTGCCGTTTCCAGAGTTGCTGAACCCGAGTCGACGACCAGCTCGCGCACGCGGGCGTCCAGATCGGGATAACTGCCCGCGTCGATGGCGCGATATCGCAGCCATAAGTCATATCCGTCTTCAGCGCCTGCCGGCAGCGCGCAGACAACAAGAAGGAGACTGGCGATCAGGGGCCGAAACTTCATCGCGGCATTGGACTTTGATGGTGCGTTGAATCTATTGTCAACGTTAACGCAAGCCTTACGCCAGTAGCCGGGTGGACGATTGAGCGACACAGGGGATCGCAGTAACGACGGTGTGCCGCGCCTGGGCGAAAAGACCAGTCGCCGCAAAGGCAGCGCCGTCACCATTCACGAAGTGGCACGTCATGCGAGCGTTTCGCCCATGACGGTATCGCGCGTCATCAACGGCGAAAGCAATGTGCGCGACTCGACGCGCGAGACGGTGATGGAAGCGGTGCGCGCTCTCAACTACCGGCCGAATCCCGCCGCGCGAGTCCTGGCCGGCGCGCGCGACACGCGCATCGCCATCATCTATTCGAACCCCAGCGCGTCCTACCTCAGCGAAATGCTGGTGGGCGCACTCGATGGCTCGCATCGCACAGCGTCGCAACTGGTGCTCGATCGCTGGGACAATCTCAAGCCCGCGGCGGAAAAGGCTGCGGCGCAGCGCCTTTCCGAAGGCATCGCCGGCGTGATCCTGCCGCCCCCGCTGTGCGAGTCGCGAGCGATCGCCGCGGCTTTCGCCGCCGAAGGCGTACCGGTGGTGGCCCTAGCACTGGTCGCGCACGCGATGACGTCGCGTGCGTACGCATCGACGACTTCCATGCCGCGCGCGAGACGACCCTGCACCTGATCGCGCAGGGGCATTCGCGCATCGGGTTCATCAAGGGACAACCCACGCAGACCGCGAGTGCGCAACGTCTCGCCGGCTTCGAGGCGGCGATGGAGGAAAGCAGTCTCGAAATCAATCCGTCGCTGGTCGTCCAGGGATTCTTCTCTATAAGTCCGGGGCTCGAAGCCGCCGAAAAGCTGCTGGCCCGCAAGCGCCTTCCGACCGCAATCTTCGCCAGCAACGACGACATGGCCGCGGCTGCAATTTCGGTGGCGCACCGGCGCGCGCTCGATGTGCCCGAACGATCCTGTCGGTGGTCGGATTCGACGACACGCCGATCGCCACCACCGTGTGGCCCGAGCTCACCACGATTCGCCAGCCGATCGCCGCGATGGCGGAGGCCGCCATCAATCTGCTGTTGCACAAGATCCGCCGACCGAAAGATCGGCACGCGCATCAGGCCGTCGATCACCTCGTGCCCTACGTGCTCGTGAAACGGGATTCGGTCGCGTCACCCCGCAAGCCCTGAGCTTACAGTCAAAACGCAATCCGCTCGCAGCGCGGAAACATCCATTTTTCGGGCCTCCGCTTGCTCATCCGATAACGCTATCACTACGCTTCCGCGACCCGTCGGGCGGGGGGCGTTTTATGCGCACGCCAGCGGGGTCGAAAAACATAATTTCATCAAGGAGATAGCGCGTGCTCAATCTCCGAGCCAGAGCCCCGGAAGCTCTACTCACACTGGCCTTCTCATCACTCACGATCATCGCCGCGCTCGGCGGACTGCTATTCGGCTACGACACCGCCGTCATCTCCGGCGCGACCGACGCGATTAAGCAGAACTTCGTCGCGCCGCTCGGTCTCCCTGAAGGCGCCCGAATGAGCCTGGAAGGATTCACCATCGCCGGCGCGCTCTGGGGCTGCCTCATCGGCGGTGCCGTTGGCGGCGTCATGGCGCACTACCTCGGACGTCGCGGCGGCCTCCTCGTCGCGGGTGCGCTGTTCTTCATATCGTCACTGGGTTCCGCCTGGCCGGAATCCTGGCTCGGTCACCTGGGTTCGGTGCTGACTCCACTCATCAATGCGCTGATCTGGTTCCTGAATCTGTTTTTCGACGACGCTCCGTACGTCCACTTCGGAGATCTGATCACCAACTTCATCGGCCATCGCCTGTTTGGCGGCATGGGAATCGGCCTGGCCTCGATGCTTGCGCCGATGTACATCGCCGAGATTGCGCCGCCGTCCAAGCGCGGCGCGCTGGTGACCTATCAGCAGATCGCGATCGTCAGCGGCATCACGATTTCGTACTTCGTGAACTACTTCATCAAGAAGTTCGGCGGCGACGGTGACGCGAACTGGGCGCTGGTCGAAGGCTGGCGCTGGATGCTTGCCTGCTGCGCAATTCCGGCCGGCATTTTCGTGCTGCTGTTGTTCTTCGTTCCGGAGACTCCTCGCGGACTCATGCTGAAGGGCAAGAACGAGAAGGCACGCGAAGTGCTCACCAAGCTCGCCAACGCGGACGAAGCCAAGATTGTCCTCGCGGAAATCGACGCCTCGTTGAAGGAAACTGCCGGAAAGCTCTTCTCCTACGGCGGCATGTTGCTCGTCGTCGGCATCCTGCTGTCGGCGTTCCAACAGCTCGTCGGCATCAACGCGGTTCTGTACTACGGCCCGCAGATGTTCAACAACATGGGCTTCAAGGGCGACGCCTCGTTCGCCAGCACGGTCATCATGGGCATCGTGATGGTGGTGTTCACCCTCATCGCCACTGTCACAGTGGACAAGTGGGGTCGCAAGCCGCTGCTGATCCTCGGCGCCATCATCATGGCCGTGGCAATGATCGCGCTGGGCTTCATGTTCAACGCGGGCTCCGTGGCCTTGGGCGCGCTGATCGTGGTCTGCATCTACATCGCCGGTTTCTCGCTTTCCTGGGGTCCTGTGGTGTGGGTGATGCTCGCGGAAATCTTCCCGAACTCCATCCGCGACAAGGCCATGGCCATCGCGGTGGCCGCGCAGTGGTTCATGAACTGGGTGGTGACCGTGACGTTCAACATCATGGACGGCAACACGGCGCTCACTGCTTCGTTCAACCACGGTTTCGCCTATTGGCTGTACGGCGGCTTCAGCGTGCTGGCGGCCCTGTTTGTCTGGAAGTTTGTCCCTGAGAGCAAAGGCATGTCGCTCGAGAACATGCAGAAGCTCTGGAAAAAGTCGCCGGCCTGAGTCGGTGTCGGAAATGACGAACCCCGCGGTGTGCTTGCGCCGCGGGGTTCCACTTTAGAATTTATGATCGAACATCTTCCTTCCGACTGGCGAGAGGCCGTGCTCGTCGGCCGAATCCTGACGCGCGACGGGCCCACTCCGGTGGTTGTGGCCGGAGGCCGCGTGCGCGACGTGTCGGGTCATGCCGCCACGGTGTCGCAACTCCTGAACGGCTGGAACGGCGACCTCCCCACGGGCAAGGATCTCGGCACGCTCGAATCTTTCGGATTCACGCGCCAGTTCGCCGGCGCGAAAGACGTTCGTCTGCTGTCACCGTTCGACTTGCAATGCGTCAAGGCGAGCGGCGTGACCTTCGCGATCTCCGCCATGGAGCGTGTCATCGAAGAACGCTGCCGGGGCGATGCCAGCAAGGCGGACAGCCTGCGCGCAAGCTTGCGCGACCGGATCGGCGCCGACATCCGCTCGGTGAAGCCGGGCTCGGAAGCGGCGGCAAAGCTCAAGGCCGCCCTCATTTCGGACGGTTTGTGGTCGCAGTATCTCGAGGTGGCGATCGGGCCGGACGCGGAAATCTTCACCAAGGCGCCGACACTGTCGACGGTCGGCTGGGGGGACTGGATCGGCGTGCGCTCCGATTCCGCCTGGAACAATCCAGAGCCCGAGATCGTCCTGGCAGTAGATAGTGCCGGCCGCATCCTCGGCGCCTCGCTCGGCAACGATGTCAACCTGCGCGATATCGAAGGTCGCAGCGCGCTGTTGTTAGGCAAGGCCAAGGACAACAACGCGTCCTGCGCCATCGGCCCGTTCATCCGCATGTTCGATGGCAGGTACACGCTCGATGATGTGCGCACCGCCGTCGTGAAGCTGGAGATCACCGGCGATGAAGGCTTCCGGCTCGAAGGCGGCAGCTCCATGTCGCAGATCAGCCGCGATCCCACCGAACTGGTCGGCCAGACCATCGGCAAGCACCACTGCTACCCGGACGGATTCGCGTTGTTCCTGGGAACGATGTTCGCGCCGATCGTCGATCGCGGCGTCGCAGGCCAGGGCTTCACGCACAAGAGCGGCGATGTCGTTCGGGTGTCCACCGAGAAGCTCGGTGTGTTAGAAAACAAAGTGACCACCTGTGACCAGGCCCCACCGTGGTCCTTCGGAATCGCGGATCTGATGCGCAATTTGGTGCGTCGCGGCCTGCTCAACTCTTAAATGGAATTACGAACGTGAACGACACAAAACAGCTTTCCCATTACATCGATGGGCAATGGGTACCTGGCGCGGCTGCGTCAGAGAGTCTCAATCCGTCCGACACGCGAGACATCGTCGCGAAAGTCCCGGGCGGTGACAAATCCACGGTGAATGCCGCGGTTTCCGCGGCGAAAGCCGCATTTCCAGCGTGGGCGAACGCAAGCCCCGAAGTGCGCTCGGACCTGCTCGACAAGGTGGGCTCGCTCATCATGGCGCGTGCCGACGAACTCGGCCGTTTGCTGTCGCGCGAGGAAGGCAAGACGCTGCCCGAGGGCAAAGGCGAAGTCATGCGCGCGGCGCGCATCTTCAAGTTCTTCGCCGGAGAAGCGCTGCGCCGTCATGGCGTAACCGTCGATTCCACGCGTCCTGGTGTCGCGGTGGAAACCTATCGCGAACCGCTCGGCGTCTTCGGGCTGATAACGCCCTGGAATTTCCCCATTGCAATTCCGGCATGGAAGAGCGCGCCGGCTCTCGCATTCGGTAACACCGTCGTCATCAAGCCCGCTTCCCTGACGCCAGCAACTGCGCACGCGCTCACGGAAATCATCCACGAAGCCGGTTTCCCGAAAGGCGTGTTCAATCTGATCCTGGGTGGTGGTTCGATGGGCGGTGCGCTCGTCGAGCACCCCGACATCGCCGGCGTTTCATTCACGGGCGGCCAGAGCACGGGTGCGGGCGTCGCCAAGGCGGCGATGTCGCACAACGCGCGCGTGCAACTCGAGATGGGCGGCAAGAATCCGCTGGTCGTGCTCGACGACTGCGATCTGGATCGCGCCGTTCAGTGCGCGCTCGATGGCGCATTCTTCGGCACCGGCCAGCGATGCACGGCTTCGAGCCGCATCATCGTCACGCAGAATATCCACGACAAGTTCGTGGAAGCCCTCGCCGCCCGCGTCAAGGCGCTGAAGGTGGGCGACGCTCTCGCTGCCGACACGCAGATGGGTCCGCTTGCGAGCCAGGCGCAGCTCGACACCACTCTTTCTTATGTAGACGTGGCCACCCAGCAAGGTGGCCGCCGCGTGGTGGGGGGTGAAACGCTCGCACTCGCGGCTCCCGGCTACTACGTGGCACCCGCACTCATCGCAGACACCCGCCAGGACATGCGCATCAACATGGAAGAGGTCTTCGGCCCCGTCGCCTCCACCGTGCGCGTGAAGGATTACGACGAAGCGCTCGCCGTGGCCAACGCCGGCGAATTTGGACTCTCGGCCGGCATCATGACGAACTCGCTCAAGTATGCGCGCCACTTCGTGCGCAACGTCCGCGCCGGAATGGTCATGACGAACCTCCCCACCGCGGGCGTCGACTATCACGTACCGTTCGGCGGCACGCGCAAGTCGAGCTTCGGGCCGCGCGAGCAAGGCTTTGCCGCGGTCGAGTTCTACACGCAGATCAAGACTAGCTACACCTGGGCCTAGAGTTCAAACAACAATGACGCACGCTGTTTATCCTTCACTCGCCGGAAAGACCGTCGTCGTCACCGGTGGCGGTTCCGGCATCGGCGAGGTGATAGTCGAAGGCTTCGCGCGCCAGAAGTCGCGAGTGTTCTTCCTCGACGTGGCGGACGCCGAATCGAAGGCGCTGGTTGCCCGGCTGGGCAATGGAGTCCAGTTCCTCAATACG
The DNA here is from genome assembly GCA_963736955.1 of uncultured Pseudomonadota bacterium. GTDB lineage: Bacteria > Pseudomonadota > Gammaproteobacteria > Steroidobacterales > Steroidobacteraceae > CADEED01. The sequence goes on along the minus strand of CAVTQT010000010.1, from coordinate 556,075 downwards.
GATGTGACCAACCTCGATGCGCTCCGCGCTTCTCTCGCGGACATCGAAACCAAGGCCGGACCGGTGTCGGTGCTGGTGAACAACGCCGCGAACGACGATCGGCACAAATTCGAGGAAGTGACGCCGGCGTATTGGGAACAGCGCGTCGCGGTGAACCTGCGACACATATTCTTCGGCTCGCAGTTCGTCACCGCCGGCATGAAGAAGGCCGGCGGCGGCTCGATCATCAACCTCGGTTCGGTTTCCTGGCATTCGGCCATCTCGGATCTTTCGATCTACGAGACCGCCAAGGCGGGCATCGAAGGGCTGACGCGCGCGATGGCACGCGACCTCGGCGAATCCAACATCCGCGTGAATTGCGTCGTGCCAGGGGCCATTCGCACGCCGCGCCAGATGAAGCTCTGGCATACGCCGGAGGAAGAAGCCAAGATCCTCGCGCAGCAGTGCCTCAAGGCGCGCGTCGACCCAGTGCACGTCACCGCGATGGTGTTGTTCCTGGCCTCCGACGACGCTCGCATGTGTACTGCGCACAACTATTGGGTGGATGCGGGCTATCGTTGAACCATGACCGACGTGGAGTGTGTCTGGCCGGTAGGTGCAATTCTCGGTGAGGGGCCGCACTGGTCCGCGACCGAGCAGGCGTTATGGTTCGTCGATATCAAGGCTCCGGCCATTCATCGCTATGACCCGGCGACCGGCGCACAGCAGTCATGGCCCGCACCGGAGCGAATCGGATTCCTGCTCCCGGCACGAGGCGGCACGCTGATCGCGGGTCTCAAGACCGGCCTTCACAAGTTCAATCCGGAAACCGGCAACTTCACGCTGTTGCATGTTGTCGAACCGCACGCGCCCAATAATCGGCTCAACGACGGGTTCGTCGACTCGCAGGGGTTTCTCTGGTTTGGCTCGATGGATGACAACGAAGAAGAGCCGAGCGGCGCGCTGTACCAGCTCAACGACTCTGGCTGCATCCGTCGCGATCCGGGCTATGTGGTGACCAACGGTCCTGCCGAGAGCCCCGATGGCAGCGTGCTTTATCACACCGATACGCTCGCCGGAATGATCTACGCCTTCGATCGCACCCGCACCGGCAGCTTGTCCAACAAGCGTGTGTTTGCGCGCTTCGCGCCTGGCAGTGGGTTTCCCGACGGCCCGATCGTCGACGCCGAAGGTTGCCTCTGGACCGGCGTGTTCGGCGGCTGGGGCCTGCAGCGCTACTCGCCGCAAGGCGAACTGCTGCAGACCATTCGACTGCCGTGTTCCGCGGTCACCAAGGCAGCCTTCGCAGGCGACGACCTCAAGACGCTTTACATCACTACCGCGCACGTTGCACTCGATGCAGAACAGCGTCGGCAGCAACCGCTCGCCGGCGGCTTGTTCCGCGCGCGGGTCGACGTGCCGGGACTGCCACAGGGAATCGTGTCGCATGGCATCTGACAAATCATCCACGCAGCAGCGCCGCTTCCGCTCGCGCGATTGGTTCGACGACCCGAAACATCTCGACATGGTGGCGCTGTATCTCGAGCGCTTCATGAACTACGGCCTGACCGCCAATGAACTGCTGTCGGGAAAACCGATCATCGGAATCGCGCAGACCGGCGGCGATCTCACGCCTTGCAACCGCGTGCATCTCGAGACGGTGAAGCGCGTGCGCGAAGGCATCCGCGACGCCGGCGGCGTGCCGATGGAATTCCCGCTGCATCCAATTTTCGAAAATTGCCGACGTCCGACCGCGGCGCTCGATCGCAATCTCGCCTATCTCGGACTCGTGGAGATCCTGCACGGCTACCCCATCGACGCCGTGGTGCTCACGACCGGATGCGACAAGACCACGCCGGCACAGATCATGGCGGCATCGACCGTGGATATTCCGGCCATCGTGCTCTCGGGAGGTCCGATGCTCGATGGCTGGCACGATGGCGATCTCGTCGGGTCGGGCACCGTCATCTGGCGTTCGCGTCGCAAGCTCGCCGCGGGCCAGATCAACGAAAAGCAATTCCTCGATGCGGCTGCGGCTTCGGCGCCATCGCTGGGCCACTGCAACACGATGGGCACGGCGTCGACGATGAACGCGGTGGCGGAAGTGCTCGGTCTGTCGTTGCCCGGCTGCGCTGCGATTCCCGCGCCTTATCGCGAACGCGGCCAGATTTCCTATGAAACGGGGCGCCGCATCGTCGAGCTCGCGTACGAAGATCTGCGTCCCTCGAAAGTTCTCACGCGCGAATCATTTCTCAATGCCATCACCGCAATTGCGGCCATCGGCGGTTCGACCAATGCCCAGCCGCACCTGGTCGCCATGGCGCGCCACGCGGGCATCGAGATCACGCCGAAAGACTGGATGGATTTCGGCCGCGACATTCCGCTGCTGGTGAACATGCAGCCGGCGGGCAAGTATCTTGGCGAGCGATTCCATCGCGCCGGTGGCGTACCCGCGGTGCTCAGCGAACTGCTTCGCGTGGGCAAGCTCGACGGCAAGGCGCTCACCGTCACCGGCCGTACCCTGGCCGAGAATGTCGGCGAGTACATCGCAGGTCGCGGTGCGGTGGATCGGGAAGTCATCTCGACGTACGAGAAGCCCGTGCAGGAAAAGGCCGGCTTCCTGGTCCTTTCGGGAAATCTCTTCGATTTCGCCATCATGAAGACCAGCGTCATTTCGCCGGAATTTCGCAAACGTTATCTCGGCGAAGGCGACAGCTTCGAGTGCAAAGCCGTCGTGTTCGACGGTTCGACCGACTACCACGATCGCATCAACGATCCAGCGCTCGGCATCGATGAACACACCATCCTCGTCATTCGCGGTTCGGGTCCGCTCGGCTGGCCGGGATCGGCCGAGGTGGTGAACATGCAGCCGCCCGATGCGCTGCTGAAGCGCGGCATCATGAGCCTGCCAACGCTCGGCGACGGGCGGCAATCGGGCACTTCGGACAGCCCCTCGATTCTCAACTGTTCCCCGGAAAGCGCAGCGGGTGGCGGACTCGCGTGGTTGCGAACCGGAGACAGGATCCGCATCGACCTCGCCGCGGGGCGCTGTGACATGCTGGTCAGCGACGAAGAAATTGCGCGACGCAAGAAGGAAGGCCTGCCGCCCGTGCCCGAAAGCGCGACACCCTGGCAGGAACTCTATCGCTCCACCGTCGGGCAACTCGATAGCGGCGCCGTCATGGAAATGGCGGTGAAATACCGCGGCGTCGCACGGAAGACGCCGCGCCACAATCACTAGAGATAAGCGAGGTCCTGATGAGTCCGCCGCGCCTCACCGAGGCGAGCCTGCATTCCGTTCGCTCCGGCACGATCCTTCCCACCTACGATCGAGGCGGCACTCGCTTCGGAATCGTGCACATCGGCCCGGGAGCGTTTCACCGCGCGCACCAGGCGTACTACGTTGACACGCTGCTGCACTCCGACAAACGCTGGGCGATCTCCGCGTTGTCACTCAAGAGCACGGGTCTGCGCGACGCGCTGGCGCCGCAGCAGGGCCTGTACACACTGGTGGAGCTCGGCGCTGCGCCGCGCGCGCGCGTCATCGGCGCGATACGCGAGCTGCTGGTTGGCGCGACGGACACCGACGCGGCATTCGCGCGCCTCACCGCGCGCGATACGCGCATCGTCACGCTCACGGTCACCGAAAAGGGCTACTGCCTCGACGCGAAAAATCAGCTCGATGCCACCAATGCCGACATTGCGCATGACCTGGCAGAACCCGCAAAGCCGCGCAGCACCATCGGCTGGCTCGTGGAAGGTCTGCGTCGCCGCCGCGCGCAGGGCGTGCCGCCGTATGCAGTACTGAGCTGCGACAACCTGCCGGACAACGGCACGGTACTGCATCGCGCGCTGGTTGCCTTTGCGCGCCTCACCGACGCCGATCTCGCCCACTGGATCGAATCCGAAGTCGTCTGTCCGCGAACCATGGTCGACAGCATCACGCCGGCCACCGATGACGCGCTGCGCACGCGTGCCCAGGCGCTCACCGGCGTCGTGGACGAGTGGCCCATTCAGCGCGAGCCGTTCACGCAATGGGTGGTCGAAGACTTGCCGGCGATGCGCGATGCGGACTGGGCTTCGGTCGGCGTGACGCTTGCCAGGGATGTGAGCGTTTACGACCGCGCGAAATTGCGACTGCTCAACGGCCCGCACTCAACGCTGGCCTATCTCGGACTGCTGCGCGGACACGAGTCGGTGGCGGATGCCATGCGCGATGAACAGCTGGCGCAATTCGTCGAGTTGCTGATGACCGAAGACCTCACGCCCAGCCTCGGCGCGGCCCCAGGTCTCGACGTGGAGCACTACATCTCCGCGGTGCTCGCGCGTTTTCGCAATCCCGGCATCCGGCACCTGTTGAGTCAGATCGCCTGGGATGGCTCCAAGAAGCTGCCCGTGCGCATCGTGGTAACGATCGCCGAAGCCCTGCGCGCCAATCGCCCCATTCACCGGCTGCTGATGCCCATCGCCGCCTGGATGCGTTTCATCGTGCGGCAAGCAAAAGCCGGGGTCGCCATTGTCGATCCGGACGCCGCGCGTCTCGCGAGCGTGGGCAACGCGTGCACCGGCGTTGCGCGCGAGGATGTGGCGAAATTCGCGGTATTCGAATCGGTACTGCCGCCGGCGCTCATGGCCGAAGAGCAATTCCGGCGCGTCCTCGAAACTGCTTACGACAGGCTTGGCGCGCCGCACGCGGCGCTCACCGCGGAGTTATCCTCATGAGTTCGTCCCGTAGAACATTCATCGTCGCAGCCGCGACCCTTGCCGCCACCAATGCCGGAGCATCCGCCGCCGTGAACGTCTATCCGAAACTGGTCCACCACGTTTTCTTCTGGCTGAAGAATCCGGAGGCGAAGGAAGATCTGGCGCGGTTGCTCGAAGGCCTGCGCACGCTTGCGAATATCGAAACGGTGCGCGGCGCGCACTTCGGCGTGCCGGCCAGCACTGAGAAGCGCGACGTCGTCGACAACAGCTACAGCGCCTCAGAGATCCTTTTCTTTGACGATCTTGCCGGCCAGAAAATCTACCAGGACCACCCGATCCACAAGAAATTCGTCGCCGATTGTTCCCATCTCTGGGAACGCGTGGTGGTCTACGACGCGCTCGCGGCCTGACGCTGGCGGCGCCGGCCCTTCATCTCGATGAGCCGCTGCACGTTGCCCAGCGAGGAAGTCACCAGGAAGGCGCCTTGCAGAAATCCGGACCGATTGAGCGTGTGAAGGGTTTCAGCATCGAGCTCGGCCAGCTTCTTCTGGTTGATCGTGTACATCCCGTGCAGGTCGTACTGCTCTTCTGAATTGAACTTGACCTCGATCTTCACGGGCTCGATGAGATCCGCAGCGGTAAACGCTGCAAACATGGCTTTGCTCACCTCGAGTCCGGTCCGGATGCCGTTGAGGATGCCCACGACGCGGTCGAGATAGCGGCTGTTGCCGCCCTGCGGCAGGAACACTGGCTCGCCGTCTGTGGCGCTGATACGCGGGTCATCGAGATCCACATGGATCACCGCTTCCGTCTGCACATCACCGCCCTCTCGGCGTTCCTGGAAGCCGATCAGGAAGGGTCCACGCGCGACGATGCCTGGCACATATGCGGCCTTCCAGGTGCCGTCTTCGAGAAACAGGTTTTCGTCCTTGCTGAATCCGAGTAGCGCGAAAGACGAGAAATCGCCGGTCGCCGGATCCTTGCGGAAGAAGATCGGGTACTCGCGCTGCACATCGGCGAACTCCGTGGGCACGACCATCATGGTGCCAACGTTGTCGCCGAACTCCGCCGCGTACCTGGTGACTACCCGCAGATCCTTGTGTGCGATGTTGTTGAGCATCACGTGTCTGGTCATCGCAACCTCGAATATTCCTAAGCCTGAATAGAAGAAGGCCGCTGGATCTCCAGCGGCCTTCTAATTATCACCCTTTACGAGTTCTGATTAGAACTTGTAGCGAGCTCCAAGGCCGTAACGAGCACCCTGGTCTTCCAGGCGCCACAGCTGGTTCTCCGAGCGGCCGTGCCAACGCACGTCCTCGCCCGTCAGGTTGATGGCTTCGAACGTCACCGCAAAGTTGTCGTTGATGTCGTAACCGATGCTGAGGTCGATCTGGTCATAGGCTTCCACGAAGATCGGATTTCTCCAACCACCCTGGTTGACCGTCTGCAGGAACTGATCGCGCCAGTTGTAGGCGAGACGAGCCGACAGGCCGAACTTCTCGAACATGAGCACCGCGTTCGCCGAGTCGGACAGACCCGTCAAGGCAAACTGGTTCACGTTCGGGTCGCTGGTCACGTCGTAGCCGATGTCTCCATCGACCATCGTGTAGTTGGCGAGAACGCCAAATCCACTCTCGCCGAAGAAGTACTGACCACCAAATTCGATGCCATGGATCTTGGCATCTTTGTTGTTGACCGGCGTGCTGACGTTGAAGGTGTACAGCGGATCATTCGCCGTCGGCAGGATGTCGTACTTCGTCGCGAACGCCACGTGCTGTGCGTTCGAGCCGTTGTAGTTCGCCAGACCGCCGGTCCATGGGTGCCGTTCGCGTCCGTGAACGTGCCCGGGTTGAGCAACATCGCGGTCGCCGTGAACAGAGCCGAGTCGTCGGTCCGCAAGCGTTGCCGCCGTTCTGCGCGGTGCACTGCGCGACTGCAGGAACGCCAGAGCCGCCTGAGCGGAAGGACCACCCGTCTGGTTGCGAATGCCGAACAGGTTGATCTGCTGCACCGAGTTGCCGATGAAGTTCGCGACATTCTTCTGGAAGGCACCCAACGACACGTAGCCCGTGTCGGAGAAGTAGTACTCCAGCGAAATATCGAAGTTGTCGGACTCGAGCGGCAGGAGGGCCGGATTGTTCTGGTTGGCGTTCGGCAGGAACCCGTTGATGGTCGAACCACCGGGGGTGCCCGCGTTCTGACCCGCTGTCAGGCTGCCGTACCCCGCACGAGCAATGGTCTTGCTGTACGAGAAGCGGGCCTTCAGCGAATCGGTCAGACCCACGTCGAAGTCCAGGTTGGGCAGCAGGTTGTTGTAGCTGCCATCACCCGTGACCAGCGTCGCAGTGGTGGGGCGATTGACCTGGAAGTCATTGTCGTCCTGCCACAGCAACGACGTCGGAACCAGCTGGCTGTTCACCGAATGCACGTCGGTCTGCTCGTAGCGTGCGCCAACCACCAGGTTCGACGGCATGGAGCCGATGTCGAACTTCATGGCGAACTGCGCGTAGACAGCCTGCGTGTCTTCGTCAACCGTGCTGTCGGTGTTGAAGCCCGGGTTGTACAGCGAACTGACCATCCGGAGCGGAGGCTTCCGTCCAGTTGCTGTAGCCGTGATCCAGCGCCCACTGGCCGAGACGTTCGCATTGCCCTTCCAGCCGCCAGTCGGAGCACCGACCGGGGTGAAGTCGTCGAACGCGCCCGTGAGGCTGAACGGGGTAAGCAGCGCGACCATGTCCGGCACCTGGCCGGTATCGCCCACGCCCCAGTCACCCATCGTCAGGTTCGAGTTCGAATTCAGCTGATGCGCGCTCATCGTGCGTGTTTCCACGCCGAAGCCGAACGTGCTGCCGTTTTCGAACGTGAACTTGCCGTCCATCCGGGATTGCTTGATGTCGGCGTTCTGTTCCTGATAGTTGATGCGCAGAATCTGCGAACCCAGGCTCGACGTGTCGAACGTGTAGTCGCTGTTGCCGCCGGTGCCCGCGTAAGCAGTCGGTGCTGGTCGGGAACAACGTACGCGCCGCCACCGGCAGGCCACCATTGAACTGGAACGTCTGCGTCCAGAAATTGGTGCAACCCGTCTGGGCGCGACCGCAACCGCGGATTGGCGCCGATACCGACGGTCGGCACCTTGCCCGCGAGGCTGAACGACGTCTGGCTGCCGCCAGTGACACCGTCATCCGGATGGCTGCCGGCACGCGAATTGTGGAAGTCGACGCCGAGGTTGAAGTTGTCGGCGATGTCCCAGCTCGCGTTGAAGCCGATCGAATTCAGATCGTTCTTGTGTTCGCGATGCTGCTGCTCGTAACCGAAGTCCTTGCTGGCGCCGGTGAACTCATGGAGCAGCACAGGCGTGGCAACTGCGTTACCCGTGTCGAACTCGATACGGTCGAAGCCGTTGCGCTGCAGCCAGATGGTCTGCTCGCCGCGATCTTCTGTGAGCTCGTTAAGCGCCCACGTGTAGTCGACGGTCAGCGTGAGGGTTTCGACCGGCGCGAACTGCACCGTCGCCTGCACGTTGGTGCGCGTGCGCTCCGAGTCAGAGAACGCGTACCGGATGTCGTTCGGGATGCCGTACATACTGACCGTTCGCCGGATTGTTGACGATGGTGATACGTCGGAACGTCCGGCGATGCGTCTGTTGTTGGTCACGCGGAGCGCGCGTTGACCGGCATTGACGCCGCCATTCGACGCGTCCCACTGCTGGATGTGCCAGTCGTTGACGGTCGCGCTCGACGAACCGCTGTCGCGCTTCGCATAGCTCGCCGACACGCCGAAGCCAAACGTCTTGGCGTCGTTGGCAAAGCCGAAGATGCCGGAGAATTCCGGAGTGAAGTCGTCACCGACGCGATTGGTCGTGTCGCTGATCGCCTTGACGCCGAGGTTGAGCACCGTGCCGTCGTTGTCGAGCGGACGTGCCGTACGCACGTTGATCGTGGCACCGATACCGCCAGTGGCGACATCAGCGCGACCCGTCTTGTACACCTCGACCGCGCTGACCGCGTCAGCGGCCAGGTTGGCGAAGTTGAAAGCACGTGAGTTGCCACCGACGCCGCCGGTGACCGCATCACCAGCACCATAGGTGTCAGCAGCCGGCATCTGGCGGCCGTTCAACGTGATCATGTTGAACGCCGGGCCGAAGCCGCGTGCGGTTACCAGCGCGCCTTCGCCGTTGCGACGGTCGATCGAGACGCCGGTAATGCGCTGCAGCGCTTCCGAGAGATTCGTGTCAGGGAACTTGCCGATGTCTTCAGCGTTGATCGCGTCGACCACGCCGAGCGCATCACGCTTTGTTTCCATCGAAGCTTTCAAGCTTCCGCGTAAACCTGTGACGACCACTTCTTCGAGTTCTTCGCTCGCTTGTTCTTGGGCGTACACAGGATTGATAAGCACTACACCACCAACGATGGTGAACAGCGCCTTTGAGGTAATAGGCAATGCCTTTGGGTTGAATTTCATAGTCAGATGTCCTCCGCACTCGTACATCTAGTCATTGTGAAAACCAGGATTAACTGGAACTGAGAAACCGTGAATTAACCTTGGAACGAGGAAATGATGTGTCGAAACTTTCGACCGAACGGAGGGAGACCCACCTGATAGGTAGATCCAAAAGGCGCAACAGAATGGCGCCGGAATGGCTTTAGATCAGCATTGCGCAAAATGCGCGTCCCCCTCGTACTGCAGCGGAGGATATTCACACTGTGTACAAAAGTCCACGCCTATGTGCGACGGAAAATTCCGTGCCGATGGCCTTTATTGATGATGTCTTTACTCCCCAAGAATCATGTCCTTACGGGACATATTGGGACACGAGGCGAGACTCCTGTCCCACTTCCGAAACTGGATGATCAGAAAAAAAACAACAACTTTCGGCACCAGAATGCAGCATTCAGATGGGGGAAACCCCTAGTAAACGAGTGCGTTATGCCAAAAAGCCGTTGATTGAGAGGCGACCGGTACGTGGATTCGGGTCGACAACGAAGTCTCGAGCTCAAAGCGCCGGAATGCAGGGAATTGCGCCGATACATCACCAGACGGTTGAAAACGCCCTGCTGACTAGCCAGCTGTTCGTAGAGAGGTGTATCGCCGTTGATGTATTCGGCCGGAGGGCTGTGGGGCCCGAGTTTCTCTTCTTCCAGACAGCGCAGGTATTCAGGTTTTCGGTCCTGGTCGACGTATTCGAAGCCCGTCTTGCGGTGGCGGTAGAACGCTGTTCCGCCGAGATCGGCTTTGAATAGATAGTGAACGAAAGCGAGTTCTTTGCTGGCCACCGAATCGATATGCGGAATGCGCTGCAGGTAGGTGAGTTTTTCCGGCGGCGTCGTGACCAGCGAATAGTGGCAGGCGGTGAATCGCACCGCCCCTGACTCGAAAGCAAATTCTTCTGCGAACACGCTACGCAGCTGCTCGAGGATGAATTGCTGATAGGTGAGCGAGACCTTGGCCCGCACGCCGGGGTAGTAGCTCGCCACGTCGCCAAACTGCTTCGAAGCCGCCACATTCACAAGATCTTCCGGATCCGCGACCAGATTGTCGATCACGACCAGGGGCGCCTGTTCGCGCCCGATCCTGAGCCTCTGCAGTCGAAAGTCCCGATGCCGTGCGATTGTCATGCGATTCGAGGCGCCGTCAATTCCAGACGCTTGTTGCTCGCCTTGCAATACTGGTTCACGAAGTCCTGGTGAACCGGCATGCGCGCGACTGTCTGAAGAATCGAAGCGCGAAACTCGGCAAGAAACTTCGTGAGCTCCTCGGCGCCGAGCAGACGCGCGGCGGGATGATAGGTTTTCGGCTTGATTCGCTGTCCCAACATGACCTGCGTCCATGAATCGACGCGGAACAGTTCGCTGTCGCCCTGATACGCATAACCGGTTTGCCGGAAGAGCTCGATGCGCTGCGCCAGCGAATCGGGAATCGGCATGTCGCGACAGTGGCGCCAGAACGGCGTGTCATCACGTTGCGTCGCGTGGTAGTGAAGCACCACGAAATCGCGTGTCTTTTCCATCTCGATGCGCGCCGCTTCGTTGTACTGATCGACCACCGCCTGATGAACACCACCGAACGGGAACAGATGCAGCAGGCGCGTGACGCCGACCATCATCAGGTGAATGCTGGTCGATTCCAATGGTTCGATGAAGCCGCTCGACAATCCGAGAGACACACAATTCTTGTTCCACACCTGGCGACGCCTGCCGGTCTGGAATTTCAGCACTCGCGGCATGGTCAGTGGCTTGCCGTCGATCGAATTCACGAGCTCTTCCTTCGCCGCTTCGTCGGCCAGGAACTTGCTGCTGAACACCAGGCCGTTGCCGACGCGATGCTGCAACGGAATGCACCAGCGCCAGCCCGAGTCGTGCGCAATCGAACGCGTGTACGGCGGCGCGGCTCCGGTCAGTTCGGTTTGTACCGCGGCCGCGCTGTCGCACGGCAACCAGTGCGACCAGTCTTCGTAGCCTGACTTCAACGTCTGTTCGATGATCAGTCCGCGGAATCCGGTGCAATCGATGAACAGGTCGCCTTCGATCGTAGCGCCGGAGTGCAGGACCAGCGATTCGATGAATCCGGTAGTCGCGTTTTGCCTGACTTCCTTGATCTTGCCTTCCACTCGCTTGATGCCAAAGCCTTCGGCAAACCTGCGCAGGAATTTGGAGTACTGGCTGGCATCGAAGTGGTAGGCAAAGTTGACGTCTACCTGCTGCGAGATGCCGAACTTGCCTGCCTTGGCCGCCTGCAACTCGAAGCAGTAGTCGCCAAGCTCGGATTGCACGCCGAGCTCGAGACTGCGCAGCCAGAAATTGTGGAATTCACACATCCAGGTCGGCTTGCCGTTTCTGCCGAAGGAATGGATGTAGTGATCTCCCTTCAGACCCCAGTTTTCGAACGAGATACCGAGCTTGAATGTCGCCGCCGTGGCGCGCATGAATTCCTGCTCGTCGATCTGCAGCAATTTGTGAAACACGCGGATCGGAGGGATCGTCGCCTCACCGACACCAATCGTACCGATCTCGTCTGACTCGATCAGTGTGATGTCGAGAACCTTGCCGAGCTGGTGTGACAAGGCCGCAGCAGCCAACCAGCCAGCGGTGCCGCCGCCAGCGATGACCACTCTTTTCACTTCACGAGTTTCCAAGATCTACTCCAATTGCCAGATACGGCGCGATACTGCGGCTCGCACCTGGGCATCAACGATTTAATTTGTTTATCAGCATCGCGCGGATGAAACGCGACTGGTCATCGGTGATCGGTCCCAGGACTCCGCGAGCCTTTTCGGGAAGTGTCTCGCCCGCACGGGCGGCTGGACCGAACACGTAGTAGTCGAAAACCTGCTTCCACGCGTGCTTCTCGTTTTCCGGGCGATCTCGCAGCGTCCAGATTGCGTGATAAAGGGTATTCATCGGCGTGGGAATGTACGCCGGCAGCGTGGTCCACCAATAGTTCACCAGCGCGTTGAACGTGCTCAGCCCCTGCACGTGGTGCCACCACATGCTCGGGATGAACACTGCGTCACCCGGCTCGACCTCCGCGACCTGAGCGGATTCGAGTGCTTCGCGAAAGCGCGGGAATTTTTCGAAGTCCGGATCTGCGAAGTCGACCAGGCTGATCGCCTGGCCCCCGGGCGTCGGCTCCAGCGGTCCGGGATAAAGATTGAAAATCTGCTCCGGAGGAAACAGCGTGAAACGGCGCCTGCCGACCGCGCAGCAGGCGATGTTGTTAGGCGAGTCGTAGTGGCAGGAAGCTATGGTGCGGTTGCCTATCCATATGGCGGGCGGCGGGTCTATGCCGTGCGCGGCAAATCCGAGGTCGTTGTCCTTGCGAAAACCCGGCAGGTATCCGTCCACCAGCGTCGAGCCCATGTAAATCGTCGGCGGACGCTCGTCGTGCAAGGATTCCTGGATCCGATCGAGCACTTCGTTCAACTGTGCGCGCTTGCTGTCGAAATTGAGCTTGGTGAAATCTTCGTTGTAGAACAGACGACCACCAATTTCCGGCCCGCCAAATGAGGCGCTGATGGTCTTGCCGTTGTAGAAGGAACGGATGTATTCCATCGCCTCCTGGTCAGAGCGCAGGCCGGCGCGCGTGATGCGCCCAATCCGAAACCAGGCCACGCAACAGACAGGGTTCGGCCGAGGCAAGCAGATCTTCGAGTGGCAACCGGTCGGGGCGGCAGCCCGTCAATTCACGCATGCGTCGGGAAATTTGCGGCATATTTCCGGTTGCGGATGCGCCAACGCCGAGCCGGCGACGGATTCGATGTATACGATCTTCGCATCGATCCCGTTATCGGACTACCGTCGGAAACGGCCGTGCCACGGATGGCGCGCAATCTGCAATGATTGCCGAATGCCAAATCTCGCGAATCTCGACCGCGTCGCCCACAAGAATCTCCGCGTGCAGGAAGAACTGGCGTTCGGCGCCTGCAAGGAAATCACGATGTGCGCCGTGGTGCTCAACGAGATTCCGCGTCTCGTCATCGAGTATCCGTTGGCGTTCACCAAGCACGGTGAAACCGGCCAATACATATGTGTCGCGCTGTTTGGCGTAGACCCGGATCGAAATCTGTACTGGCAGGCCGAGCGCTGGAACAGCGTCACCGTTCCGCTCAATGTCGGCCGGCAACCCTTTTTCGTCGGCATGGCGGACAACCCGGCTGCCGGCGAAGGTGCAAAGGGCCTGGTGACCTGTATCGATCTCGAGAATCCCGGCGTACAGACATCCGCCGGCGAACCGCTTATTCGACGCGAATGGCGGCGAGACTCCTTATCTACGGCACAAACTCGCGCTCCTGGCGGAACTGATCGCCGGAGAGCAGAAGTCGCGTGCGTTTGCCGATCGGTTGGCCGCTCTCGATCTGCTGCAGGGCGTTCAACTCGAGCTCAAGTCACCAGACCACCCACCGCGCAAGATCAGCGGTCTGTATTCGATCGACGAGAAGAAGTTGCGTTCGCTCGACACGGCGACACTCGCGGAGCTGCACGGCGCCGGCTACCTGCACGCGATGTACGCCATGTTGTCGTCGCTCGGGCACCTGCAGATCCTCGCGCGCCGCGGCGCCGTTGCGCCGACATCGGCGAGTACCTGACCAGGCTTCGCGCCAAAGAAAAAGCCCCCGCCACTTTCGTGACGGGGGCTTCTTTGTTAGGACCCTGGCAGTGACCTACTCTCGCATGGCAGCTGCCACACTATCATCGGCGCGGAGCGTTTTCACTTCCGAGTTCGAAATGGGATCGGGTGGTTCCCGCTCGCTATAGCCGCCAGGGAATTCTGTTTAGCGTCCCGCGTGGTCTAACAACCCTCGCGTCACGCCCAATCCGATAGTTTCTTTGCTTTAACGCCCAAGTCGCACAATGAGTTGCTGATCAAGGACCTGTCGCGTTCACCATGTGAACGCTCCAATGACATCACTTCAAACCAAACTGCTTGAAGTTATATGGTCAAGTCTCACGGGCAATTAGTACTGGTTAGCTAAAGGCATTACTGCCTGTACACACCCAGCCTATCAACGTCGTAGTCTTCGACGGCCCTTTAGGGGAATCAAGTTCCCAGGGAGATCTAATCTTGGGGGGGGCTTCCCGCTTAGATGCTTTCAGCGGTTATCCCGTCCGTACATAGCTACCCGGCAGTGCCACTGTAGTGACAACCGGAACACCAGAGGTACGTCCATCCCGGTCCTCTCGTACTAAGGACAGCTCACCCTCAAATCTCCAACGGCTACGGAAGATAGGGACCAAACTGTCTCACGACGTTTTGAACCCAGCTCGCGTACCACTTTAATCGGCGAACAGCCGAACCCTTGGGACCTGCTACAGCCCCAGGATGTGATGAGCCGACATCGAGGTGCCAAACTCCTCCGTCGATGTGGACTCTTGGGAGGAATAAGCCTGTTATCCCCGGAGTACCTTTTATCCGTTGAGCGATGGCCCTTCCATACAGAACCACCGGATCACTATGACCTGCTTTCGCACCTGCTCGACATGTACGTCTCACAGTTAAGCACGCTTGTGCCATTGCACTCTGTGCGCGATGACCGACCGCGCTGAGCGTACCTTTGCACTCCTCCGTTACTCTTTGGGAGGAGACCGCCCCAGTCAAACTACCCACCATACATTGTTCCCAGCCCGGATAACGGGCCGAGGTTAGAACTCCGAAATTGTCAGGGTGGTATTTCAACGTTCCCTCCACGAAAGCTAGCGCCTCCGCTTCATAGGGTCCCACCTATCCTACACAAACAAGTTCAAAGTTCAGTGTAAAGCTGTAGTAAAGGTTCACGGGGTCTTTCCGTCTTTCCGCAGCTACGCCGCATCTTCACAGCGATTTCAACTTCACTGAGTCTCGGGTCGAGACAGTGGGGCCAGCGTTACGCTTTTCGTGCAGGTCGGAACTTACCCGACAAGGAATTTCGCTACCTTAGGACCGTTATAGTTACGGCCGCCGTTTACCGGGGCTTCGATCAGGAGCTTCGCCTTGCGGCTGACCCCATCAATTAACCTTCCGGCACCGGGCAAGCGTCAGACCCTATACATCCACTTTCGTGTTCGCAGAGTCCTGTGTTTTTGGTAAACAGTCGCAGCCCCCGATTTCGTGCCTCCTCTAACTGCTTCGTGGAGCAAGTCCACTAACAACCAAAGGAATACCTTCTCCCGAAGTTACGGTATCAATTTGCAGAGTTCCTTAACCCGAGTTCTCTCAAGCGCCTAAGCAGATTGTCTGCTCACCCACCAGTGTCGGTTTACGGTACGGTCAGTTATCACCTGAAGCTTAGAGACTTTTCCTGGAAGCGTGGCATCAGCTAACTCGGGAACCGAAGTTCCCTCGTGCTCGGATCTCTGGATAAATGCCGGCGGATTTTCCAACCGACAATCCCTACGACCTTGAACGGTGCATGCACCGCCTAACCTAGCCTTCTCCGTCATCCCATCGCAGTGATACCTGGTGCAGGAATATTGACCTGCTTTCCATCGACTACGCCTTTCGGCCTCGCCTTAGGAACCGACTCACCCTGCGCCGATTAACGTGGCGCAGGAAACCTTGGGTTTTCGGCGAACGGGTTTTTCACCCGTTTTAACGTTACTCATGTCAGCATTCGCACTTCTCATACCTCCAGCAAACCTCACAGTTCACCTTCGCAGGCTTAGAGAACGCTCCCCTACCGCTTGCACCCCGAAGGATGCAAACCCATAGCTTCGGTACTCGGCTTGAGCCCCGTTAAATCTTCCGCGCGAGCCGACTAGACCAGTGAGCTATTACGCTTTCTTTAAAGGATGGCTGCTTCTAAGCCAACCTCCTGGCTGTCTATGCCTTCTCACATCGTTTACCACTTAGCCGAAATTTGGGGACCTTAGCTGATGGTCTGGGTTATTTCCCTCTTCACGATGGACGTTAGCACCCACCG
>CAVTQT010000010.1:0-535000 GCA_963736955.1 uncultured Pseudomonadota bacterium | reverse complement strand
AGCCGCAACGACACCATGGATCGCCTGTTTCGCCGCCTCGAACTCAATCTCGGTGATCTGGCGACATTGCGTAATCTGCCTGAGCTTCGCAGTCAGGTCGATCGGCTGAAGCCGGGCGAGTTGCTGCGCTTCACGCATCGCGACGGCGAGCTGGTTGGACTCGAACGC
Organism: uncultured Pseudomonadota bacterium; assembly: GCA_963736955.1. GTDB lineage: Bacteria > Pseudomonadota > Gammaproteobacteria > Steroidobacterales > Steroidobacteraceae > CADEED01. The sequence continues at coordinate 534,832 of CAVTQT010000010.1, read as the reverse complement.
AAGTTGTCGGACAGCGAAACTCTGAAGGTGACTCGCGACGCCAATGGCTTCATCAGCGACGTTCTCGAGAACCCGCTGGAAGTGCGCACGCGCACCGCCAACGCGACCATTCAGAATTCGCTCTTCCAGGCCGCCGCCGACGCGCAGCTTCCCGATCGCGTCGCGTTCGAGCTCGCCGAAATTTTCCAGTACGACATCGACTTCGTCCTCGATATCCAATCGGGCGATCGCTTCACAGTGATCTATGAAGAAGTGTTCCAGGACGGAGTACCGCTTCGCGTCGGCAACATTCTCGCCGCAAAATTCGTCAACGACGGTCGCGAGTATCGCGCCGTCCGGTTATGTCGATGAGTCGGGACACGGCCAATACTTTTCTCCGGACGGCAAGAGTCTGCGCAAGGCATTCATCCGTGCGCCGGTGCAGTTCTCGCGCGTCAGCTCGCGGTTCAACCCCTCGCGCCGTCACCCGGTCCTCAACCGGATTCGCGCGCATCGAGGCGTCGACTATGCCGCGCCAGTGGGCACGCCGGTGCGCGCCGCCGGCGAAGGGCGAGTGCGTTTTGCAGGCAAACAGGGCGGATACGGCAACGTCATCGAACTCGAGCACGGCTCCGGAGTCGTGACGGTCTATGGTCACTTGTCGCGCTTCGCACCAAAGCTGCATCGCGGTCAGCATGTCGATCTCGCGCAGGTCATAGGCTTTCGTCGGGCAGACAGGTCTGGCTACCGGCCCGCACCTGCACTACGAATATCGGATCCGTGGAGTTCACAAGAATCCGCAGACCGTCCCCCTTCCGGATGCGGAACCGATTCCGGATGCCGAACGCGAGGCGTTTTTCCTCGCCACGGCCAGCCTGGTCAACACCCTGGACCTCCCGGCCGGGCCTGCCCTGGTAGCGCGCTGAGGCGGCACCAAACTTCACATTAATCCGGCCGGAGCTGTGGTTTGATAGCGCGAAACCAGATCGCCGCGCCATGGACCAGCCCGACCTCCGCTCTGCCGAGCACTACATCAATCGCGAATTGTCGCTGCTCGAATTCAACGAGCGCGTGCTCGCACAGGCCCTCGACACGAGAATCCCGCTGCTCGAGCGCCTCAAGTTCCTGTGCATTTCGTCTAACAATCTGGACGAATTCTTCGAGATCCGCGTCGCCGGCCTGAAGCAGCGACTCGAACTCGGTTCGAATCAGCCGGGCGCCGACGGCCTGAGCATCACCGAACAGCTGCAGGCGATTCACGATCGCACGCGCAGTCTCGTGGACGCGCAATACGCCTGTCTGAACGAAGTATTGCTGCCGGCCCTGCGGCACCAGGGCATCGAACTACTCGCGCGCGCCACCTGGAACACCGACACCGCACAGTGGCTCGAACGATATTTCGAGCGTGAAGTCGAGCCGGTCTTGTCTCCCCTCGGCCTCGATCCAGCGCGGCCATTTCCCCGCATTCAGAACAAGAGCCTGAATTTCATCGTGCGCCTCGCAGGCCAGGATGCGTTCGGCCGCGATACCGGGCTCGCCATCGTGCAGGCACCCCGTTCGTTGCCGCGCGTGGTTGCACTGCCCGAAGAAGACGGGCGCAAGCGTGTCGTATTGTTGACTGGCATCGTGCAGCAATTCGTTTCCAAGCTGTTCTCGGGCATGGAAGTGCTTGGCTGCTACCAGTTTCGCGTGACGCGCAACAGCGATCTGTTCGTCGATGACGAAGAAGTCGACGACCTGCGCCGCGCGCTCGAAGGTGAGCTGGCGCATCGTCGCTACGGTGCCGCGGTACGCCTCGAGGTTTCGCGCGACTGTCCTCCGGATCTCGATTCATTCCTCATGCGCCAGTTCACGCTGGCCGAAGTGGATTTCTACGAGGTATCCGGCCCGGTCAACCTGAACCGTCTCGAGGCAATCTACGACCTGGTTCAACGGCCGGATCTCAAATATCCGATCTTTACGCCGGGGCTGCCGCGACGCGTCGCCGGGTCAACGGACCTGCTGGCCGTGATCCGGCAGAAAGACGTCCTGCTGCACCACCCGTTTCACAGTTTCGGCCCGGTGCTCGACTTCCTGCGCGGTGCCGCGGCTGATCCTCGCGTGCTCGCCATCAAGCAAACGCTGTACCGCACAGGCAACGAATCGCCGATCGTGGACGCGCTGGTTGCCGCCGCGCAATCGGGCAAGGACGTCACGGTGATCGTCGAGCTTCGCGCGCGATTCGATGAAGAAGCAAACATCGAGCTGTCCAACCGCCTGCAGGAAGCCGGCGCGCACGTCATGTACGGCGTCGTCGGATTCAAGACCCACTGCAAGATGTCGATGGTCGTGCGCCGCGAATCGGATGGCCTGCGCCGCTACTGCCATCTCGGCACCGGCAACTACCACCCGCGCACCGCTCGCGGTTACACGGACTACAGCCTGTTCACCTGCGATCCGGACATCGGCCAGGACGTCCACGAGCTGTTCCTGCAGCTGACCAGCCTGACGCAGACGCCACGGCTCACCAAGTTGCTGCAGTCTCCGTTCGGACTGCATGCCGCCATCGTGGAGAAGATAGATCGCGAGGCGCAGCACGCCCGCGCCGGGCGCCCAGGGCGAATCATCGGCAAGATGAATTCACTGGTCGATCCGCAGGTCATCGAGGCGCTCTATCACGCCTCTCGTGCCGGCGTGCAGATTGACCTGATCGTCCGTGGGCTATGCGCGCTGCGGCCAGGCATACCGGGCGTCTCGGAAAACATCCGCGTGCGCTCGATCGTCGGGCGTTTTCTCGAACATTCGCGGGTTTTCTTCTTTGGCAACGACAGTGCGAGCGAGCTGTACCTCGCAAGTGCCGACTGGATGGAGCGCAATTTCTTCCGTCGCGTGGAGATCGCCTTCCCGGTTCGCGAACAGACCCATCGCGAGCGAATCCTGCGCGACCTGGATTCCTACCTCGCCGACAACATGCAGGCCTGGTCGCTGGGGCGAGACGGCCGATATGTTCGCTGTGAAAGAAACAACGACCCGATACGCGATGCGCAGGCAGCGCTGCTGGCGCGCTACGCGGCAGGCAGCGCGCCGGTCATCGTTCCTTAGAAGCCGGCCTATTTCGCGGTGAAAACGCGCAGCCGGAACCCGACACTCTTGAGGTTTTCGATCTCCAGCTGAAAGTCAGCGACCGTGAGCGGATGGTCGTCGAGCCATCCGGGCGGAAACCGCATCTCCAGAGCGTCTGCGCGCGGTATCAGTTTGATGGGAGGCAACGCGACGCTGCTGCGGCCTCGATGAAGCACCACCGCCAGCCGTAACAGCAAGGTCATCGCGGGCGCGCGTTTGTCCCAGGGCGCCGCAAGATCATTCGCCTCCTCGATCGCGGGCTTGCGACGGTGGCTGCCCACCATGATGGCCAGCAGCTTCTGTTCTTCGCGCGGAAACCCGGCCATGTCCGCGTTCGCCAGTAGATAGGCGCCATGCCGGTGATAGCCGCTATGGGCGACGTCCAGGCCAATCTCGTGCAGTCGTGCGGCCCAGCGCAGTATCTGTTCGATCGCGGGATCCGTCAGCGGCCATACCCCTTCGACTTGCGCCAGGAAGTCGACGGCAGTCGACTCGACCCGCTCAGCCTGACCGAGATCGACGTGGTAGCGCTCCTGCATGCTGCGCACGGTTCGTTCGCGTGCGTCTTCATCGGTATAGCGACCCAGCAGGTCGTACAGCAGGCCCTCGCGCATCGCGCCGTCCGCCACACGCATGGTCTCGATGCCGAGCTGCTCGAACACCTCGGCGAGTATCGCCACGCCGCCGGCGAACGACAGCTTGCGATCGTCGGTGATCGCATTGAGCTTCAGATCGCGAATGTGCTCGAGCTCACTGAGCGCATGAATGACGCGTTCCAGACCATCGGCGCCGATGTCGACCGCGGATGGATCGAGTTCGCGGATGGTGTCGCCGATGGCGCGCACCGTCCCCGAGCTACCCACCGCCTCGTCGAATCCACGGCGGCGAAATGCAGCCTGGTAGGGCTCGATGGCCTGGCGCGCCGCGACGCGCGCGCGCTGCATGCGCTTCTGCGAAAGCCGGCCGTCGGCAAAGAATTCCTCGCTCAGGCGCACGCAACCGATCTGCAGGCTCTCGAGTTCCAGCGGCTGGAGTCCTTCTCCGATGACGATCTCGGTGCTGCCGCCGCCGATGTCGCAGACCAGGCGCCGCCCGGAACCGGCCGACATCGTGTGCGCGACACCTGAATAGATGAGGCGCGCCTCTTCGATGCCCGACACGATTTCGATGGGATGCCCGATGGCTTCGCGCGCGCGCTCGACGAAGGATTCCTTCTTTTTCGCGCGCCGGAAGACGTTGGTGCCGACCACGCGCACGCTGTCGGGCCGCATATCGCGAAGTCGCTGGCCGAAGCGTTCGAGACATGCCAGCGCCCGCGCCGCCACGTCCTTGTTCAGCCGCCCATCGGCCTCGAGTCCGGCGCCGAGCCGGACCATTTCCCGCAGACGATCGAGGATGACGAGCTGGCCGTGCGTGTAACGCGCGACCACCATGTGGAAACTGTTGGAACCGAGATCGACCGCGGCAAGTACGTCGGGGACGGACTTCGGAGCGCGTCGCGCCACGTCAACGAGCTGGCGTCAGGCGGAGAACGAGGAGCCGCAACCGCAAGTGGTTTGCGCGTTCGGATTGCGGATCACGAACTGCGCGCCGTCGAGACCCTCTCGATAGTCGATTTCCGCGCCCGTGAGGTATTGCACGCTCATCGGATCGATGAGCAGCTTGACGCCCAGGTTCTCGACGCAGGTGTCGCCGTCCTGTTCCTGTTCGTCGAACTCGAAGCCGTATTGCATGCCCGAGCAACCGCCGCCCTGCACGAAAACGCGCAGCTTGAGGTTCGGATTCCCTTCGCCGCGAATCAGGTCCCCGACCTTGCGGGCAGCGGCATCGGTGAATTTGAGGGTTTCGGTTTCGATTTCAGTCATGGCCTGCACACTACGCGCCGGATTTTGCCGCCGCAACCGCCGGGGCGGCCTCGGGCGGGGATTCCGTGGAATCGTCGCCGGACGCCTTGCCTAGCGGCACCAGTTTTCCGGTTATGACGGCGCCGGGCGCCATTTCAATGACCCCGTAATGAACATTGCCGTTGACGCGCGCTTTGCCACCGAGCTGCAGGCGCTCTCGCGCGTGCATGTCGCCATTGACGGTGCCATTCATGACGATGTTGGTGACTTCGACGTTGCCTTCGATGAAGCCGCTTTCGCTGACCGACAGGGCACCGCCATCGTCGGCGGAACTGCTCACATTGCCGTTGATGCGGCCATCGAGATGCAGGCCACCCGAGAACACCAGGTCTCCATTGAGGGTGGCAGCCTTGCCGATGAGCGTATCGATGCGCGTGGATGTCTGTTTGCGGCGACCGAACATTGACCTCTCCTGCGTTCCGCCTATTGCGGATCGACGCTCCACACGTACGACTGCTGCACCGGCGCGGACCCACGCCGGTTGGACCGGACTTCGACGAGAAGTTGTTCGGGTTTCATGCCCGGAGGCATGGTGATTTCCTCTTCGATGTTCTCGAGATATCGAAACGTGAAGGTTATCTCACGCCGCTTGCCACCCGAGAGTGTCGCGAAATCCGCACGCCCGGGCTTGCCATCGACTTCACCGTCCACCGAAAGAACGACCACGCCGCTCACCACGGAATCCGGCTTCATGGGCTGGACCAGCGTGACGAGGACGCGAAACTTGTTTGCAGTGGCCGTCGCCACGATACGCGCCTGCTGTATTTTTACCTCGGCAGAGTTCGCATTTTGGGTGACGATCCCCCGGAAAAAGGCCAATTCCTGGTTGGCGCGGGCCACCTGGGCCTGCAGGTCACCGATCGTGCGCTGCACCTCCTCTCGTTCCCGGGTCTGTCCTACGGTGGAGGATTCCAGTTGCGCCACTTTGGCTCGCAGCTCGGAAATCGTGGATTCCAGATCCACGATCGTTTTGCGATCCCGGGCACGATGCTCGAGGCTCGTGACGACATCGTACCCGGCGCGATACCTGCCGTATTCGAACATGCCGTAGACACCGCCGCCGACGATGAGCAGCAGCAGCACGATGGCGATCCAGCGGCGCGCGGGCGTGTATGTCGTGACGACGAGTTTTGGCGGCAGGCCGGGCATCGTGAATTCTAGTCTTCGGCAGTCGCGGCAATTTCCGTTTGCCACCACTCGGGCAACGGAGGCGCTCCACCGGGAAAGGCGGCCGGCGCCAGCTCTGTCAGCATCCGCACATAGACTGGCCGCTTGAAATAGATCACTTCGCGCACCGGTTCCCAGTAGTTTGCCCAACGCCAGCCGTCGAATTCCGGCTCGGTCGTATGTGTGAAACTGAATTCGGCAGAGGCTTCCGGCACCGCGAGCCGCAGCAGGAACCAGCGCTGCTTCTGGCCGATGCAGGTGGGCCCGCGACCGCGGCGCACGTAGCGCTTCGGCAGGCGATAGGGAATCCAGTCGGCGGTCGACGCCACGAGGGTCACGTGTTCGCGCGGAAGTCCGATCTCTTCCTGTAGCTCGCGATACAGCGCCTGCTCCACCGGCTCGCCCTGGCGCACACCGCCTTGCGGAAACTGCCAGCCCGTGCCGCCAGTGCGTTGACCGAGGAATACCTCGCCGGTGCCGCGCATCAGGACGATGCCGACATTGGCTCGATAACCCTCCGAATCGATCCAGTCGCTCATGACGCACGTTTTACCGGGTGGCACGCGGCCGAACAAGGCAACCGGGAAACGCCGCACAGGTTTCCGCCGTTTTGTCAGACAATGCAGCGTGCCCTCGCGCCCGTCCTCCAACCTGCGATTCGCCATACTCGTGTCGCTCGCGGTCCTCGTCGCGTGTCTTGGCCTGGTGGCCGGATCCACCGACATCGGAGTGCGTCCTGCCATTGCGGCTTTGTTCGGCGACGCTGCCGAACCGGCGCGCACCGTGGTGATGGAACTGCGCGCACCGCGGCTGCTGTCGGCGTTCACGATCGGCTCGCTGTTAGCCCTCGCCGGGGTGTTGTTGCAGGCCTTGTTTCGCAATCCGCTCGCCGATTCATACGTGCTCGGTGTGTCGGGCGGCTCGTCGGTAGGCGCCTTGTTTGCGCTGCTGGTGGGCGCCTCGCTCTGGGCCGTGCAGTGTTCAGCAGCTATCGGCGCCATGTCGGCCACCTTCCTGGTGCTGGCGCTGGCGCGCGGCGGCGCCACGGTCCGCGTGCTGCTCACCGGCGTCGTGGTGGCGAGCGCCTGCGGTGCGCTCGTGACGCTGGTGCTGGTGCTTGCCGACAACGGACAACTGCGAGGCATGATGTTCTGGCTGGCCGGAGATCTCGGATGGGCGGCGCATCCTCGCATCATGCTGGCCGCAGCATTGTTAGCCACGATCGTGGTGACGATCATTTCGCGGCCACTCGATGTGCTGGCCACCGGTGAGACGACCGCCCAGAGCCTCGGGCTCGACCTCACACGCTGGCGCATCGTCATCGTGGTGCTCGCCGGTCTGCTGACGGCCGGCGCCGTGATCCAGGGCGGCACCATCGGCTTCATCGGCCTGGTCATTCCCCACCTGGTGCGGCTCGCCTTCGGGACCGCGGCCCATCGCGTGGTGGTACCGGCCGCGGCGCTGGCCGGCGGCACCTTGTTGGCAGCGGCGGACCTCGTCGCGCGCACGGCGGCAGCGCCGCGCCAGCTGCCGGTCGGCGCCATCATGGCGTTGTTAGGCGTGCCGATGTTTCTGGTGCTCTTGCGGCGACTCGAGGGACCGCGCGCGCAATAAGGGCCGCCGTAGCGGCGCCGTCAGCCAATGACATGCGCCGACGTCTCGACGCGATTGCGCCCTGCACTCTTGGCCCGATACAGCGCCCCGTCCGCCTCGGCGATGAGTCTTTCCGCGAGCGCCTTGTAGTCATGTGCGCGCGATTGCGGACGTGCCGTGGCAAGACCAATGGACAAGGTCACAGTCACGTGCGCGCCACCATGCACGCGTATCGGGGTCGCACCCACGCTTTGATTTATGCGCTCGGCCAGCTTCACGGCGTGCACGACCTCTGCGCCGGACAACAGGATCGCGAATTCGTCGCCACCGAAGCGCGCGCCGGTGTCGCCCGCGCGGATCTCGGCCTCGGCGCGCCGCGCAACTTCCTTGAGAGCCTCGTCGCCCGCCAGGTGGCCGAAGCGATCGTTGATCTCCTTGAAGTTGTCGACGTCGATCATGAGGCAGGCCAGCGGCTTGCCGGTGCGCTCGGCGCGCGCCAGCTCCTCGCGTAACCGGTTGTGGAAGTAACGCCGGTTGTGCCAACCGGTCAGGAAATCGGTGACGCCGCTGCGCACCAGGCGCGCGCGATTCACGGCGTTTTCCAGGCTGATCACGACGATCACACCGAGGTGGGCGAGAAAATCCGCAGCCAGATCGCTGGTGAATCGTTTGGGATCGCGGCTGCCGAAGGTGACGACGCCGATGGCGCGGTTGTCGCGCGGCAGTGGGATCAACGCGATGCTGCCGTGTCCCAACGACGGCGAGATCAACAGCTCATGATCAGCTGGGTTGTAGAGCCCGAGCCAGGGCCGATCGAATTGCGCGAGTCTGGACGCGAGCGGCGACACCGAATCGATGAAATGCACCTCTTCGATCACCGTGCTCGAGAGATTCTCGTTGCCGGACAGATGGCGAAGTTCGTGCTGCGGATCGAACAGCGATAGCGTCACGAAGTCGAGCGCATAGGCATCGCGCAGTCCGGTGACGATGCGATCGAACAACTCGCCGAGCGAATGCGCACGCAACAGCTCGACCTCGCGAGCCTGGGTCTTGCGCAGCAGCAGCTCGTTGCGCGCCACTTCCTCGGTCAGCGCGCGCAGCCGCTCACGCAGTTCCGCTGCCGAGCCGGCGTACGGATCGCGCGAGCTGCCTTTCACGCACGCCGCTCGGCGACCGAGCGCCGGTCTTCCAGGTACTCGCGCCCGCGCCGCATGAGCGTCGCGAACGATTCGAAATCCTGCGATATCACGGCCGTCCGCAGTCGCTCCACCGCCTGCGCCAGCGCCTCGAGCGATTCAGCTCCGTAGTCGTTGAGGCTCTGGATTTCGAAATACAATTCCGGGCTCTCTTGCGCAACCCGCGTAGCCACGTCGAGCTGGGAGTCGAATGTCGTCGACGACAGCTTCGCGAGCCTCGGTGCGGCTTCGCCGCTCTCGGCCAGCGCCGTGAAGAAGGCAATGTTGAGCGCGTGCGAGAGACCCAGCACATAGGCGATGAGCCGGTCGTGTTCATCGAGCGACATCACCACCTGCTCCACCATGGTGGAAGCAAACAGCTCGCGCGCCGCCTGCGTCGCCTCGCTCGAACCCGCCTCCACGAAGATGACATGGCGGCCGGAGAGCAACTCCGTATCCGGGCCCGAACATCGGGTGCAGCGAGGTCACGCGGCAACCGTGCGACTTGAGCGCGTTGAGTCCGGCGCGCAGCGGTGACTTGAGCGAACCGACGTCGAAGATCACGCCCTTGGGGCGGCGCATCGCCAGCTCCCGCAGGATCTTGTCGGTGACGCCGAGCGGCGTGGCGATCACGATGAAGTCCTGGTTCAACGGCGATGTACGCCAGTCGGGCTGGTGGGCGAATCCAGGCGGTGCGCCGGCCGGATCCGCGATCTCGACGGCAAACCCCTGCGACGCCATGAACTCGGCGAACCAGCGTCCCATCTTGCCGGCGCCGCCGATCACCAGCGCGGTGCGGCCGCTGCCCGCACCCTGCGCCGCGACGCTGGCCTGCTCCTGGGTAGTTAGCGATGAGCGAATCAGCAGCCGCAGGATGTTCTCGGCGAGCTGCGGCGAAACGCCGTACTGCCTGCCTGCCTCGCGGGCCGCGAGCAGCACTTCGCGCTCGCGGTTGTAGTCGCGCGTAGCCTGCCCGGTGGCGCGCTTGGCGCGCGCCACCTCGCGGCTGGTTTCCTGGCGCTTGCCAACCAGCTCGAGGATCTGTCGGTCGAGTTCGTTGATCCTGCGGCGCAGGTCGTCGAGCGAGCTCATGAATCACCCTGTAAATGCTTAATGCTGCCCTAGCTTTTATCGGCTGCGAAGCACGACTGCAAGGCTGCCGCGTCACGGATAACATACCGGGCATGGAACTTTACAACGACCTGCTGCCCGATCCCCTGCCGGCGGAGCCGATGGCGCTCGCCAGTGCCTGGCTTGCCACAGCCCTTGCTTCCCGGCAGCAGCCAAATCCCGACGCCATGGTGCTGGCCACCGCGACCGCGACCGGCCAGCCATCGGCGCGAGTGGTGTTGTGCAAGGAGTTTGATGCCGAGCTCGGCCGCGTGTCCTTCGTGACGAACTATGACTCGCGCAAGGGCCGTGAGATCGCCGAAAACGCACGCGCCGCGCTGGTGTTTCACTGGGACCACGCGCATCGCCAGATCCGTGTCGAGGGCGTGGTGCTGAAGGCTCCGGAAGCCGAGAGTGACGACTACTTCCAGTCGCGCAACTGGCAACGCCGCATCGGCGCCTGGGCGAGTGCGCAGAGCCAGCCGCTGCGTGGCCGGGAGCAACTGAACCAGGCGGTGCGCGCGGCCGCGCAACGCTTCGGGACGCCCGAACCCACGCTGGACAACATCAACGACACCCAGGCCGCCAACATTCCGCGCCCGCCCTTCTGGGGTGGCTACTACGTCTGGGCGGACGCCGTCGAATTGTGGATCGAAGGCGCATCGCGCATCCACGAGCGCGCGCGCTGGACGCGTTCGCTAACTACCGAAGGCGCGGATCTGCGTGGCGGCCCGTGGACCGCGACGCGCCTGCAGCCATAAGACGTGTGGCGCAATATCCGCATCGCGATCCTGCTGCTGTTCCTTGGAATAGCCGCGTATTCCAACTGGTACGACCGGCTCAGCACCACCGACTGGGACGAGACGCTGTACATCGGCGTATTTCCGATCGACGATTCCGGCAACGAAGTCGCGCGTGACTACATCGCGCGCCTCACTCCCGACAGGATCGCGGACATCGAGCAGTTCCTGAATCGCGAGGCGCGGCGCTATGGAATCACCATCTCCCGGCCGGTCCGCGTCGACCTCTACCCGCCGGTCGTGGAAAAGCCGCCGGAGCGCGCATCAGGCGCAGGCGTGCTGCAGAACATCTGGTGGAGCCTCAAAATGCGCATGTACGCGCGACGCGCGGTGCGCGAATCGGGCAAGCCGCCGCCGCAGATCCGCATTTTCGTGCTATATCACGATCCGTCGTTCACGAAATCCGTGCCACATTCGGTGGGCATGCAGAAGGGGCTGGTCGGCGTCGTCCATGCGTTCGCCGACCGGAGCATGACGCGCACCAACAACGTCGTGATCGCACATGAAATCCTGCACACGCTCGGCGCCTCCGACAAATACGATCCGGAGACGCTCGCGCCACTGTTCCCGATCGGCTACGCGGAGCCCGAACGTGACCCGCTTCATCCGCAAACGCTGACCGAAGTGATGGCCGGCCGCTATGCCATCGATTCGCGGACCTTCGAGATGCCGGCCACCCTCGACGAAGTTCGTCGTCGGCGCGGCGACCGCGCTCGAAATCGGCTGGACGCACCAGTGAGCGCGGTGCTGCTCGAAACCACGCAGTTGCGCGTCGCAGTTCCGCACCGGGTGCTCATCGATGGATTTGATTGTGTTATCCGCAGCGGTGAGTTCATTGCGCTGCTCGGCGGCAATGGCACCGGCAAATCACTGCTGCTGCGCACGTTCGCGGGCCTGCGCGCCCTGCCGCCGGTTCGGTACGGCTCGATGGCCGTGACATCCATTCGCTGGCACGCCGCGACATCGCCACTCGCCTTGGCTTCCTGCCGCAGGATCCGGACGCCCCCCCGCAGGGATCGCTGACCGAAAACGTGGCGCTGGGACGATTCGCGCATCTCGGGTTGTTCCAGATGACCGACGCGTCCGACTCGCAGCGCGTCGCGCAGGCGCTCGCCGAGGTAGGCCTCGAGACGCTGTCGCAGCGCGAGCTGGCCACGCTGTCGGGCGGCGAGCAACGCCGCGCTGCCATCGCGCGGCTGCTGGTGCAGGCGCCTTCTATCTACCTGCTCGATGAGCCGACCAATCACCTCGACCCGGCTCAGCAGCTCGGCATCCTCGAGCGTCTGCGCGCGCTCACCCGCCAGGGCGCGGCGGTCATCGCGAGTCTGCACGACCCGAATCTCGCGCTGCGTTTCGCGGATCGCGCGTGCCTGCTGTCCGGCAGCGGGGAAGCGGCACTGGTCGACTGCGACGCTCTCGATACCAGTCATCTCGGCCGGCTCTATGGCCTCAGGTATGTCGAAGCGCGCATGGGTGCGCAGCGCTTCATGGCGCCGGACTAGTCATGACGCAGTTGCTGATGACTCCCTGGCGCAGCGCCTCGGGGATCGGCACCGGACCTTCGTGCTGGAACCAGAAGGTCGCGACCTTTTCCAGGCGCTGGCGCCGCACAGGTTCCTGAAACGCAATCTCCTGGATCCGCAGCAGCCGATCGAGCGGCTGCCCCTCGGCCCGCGCGGCAAGAGCGCGCTGCGCCACCACCAACTCGGCTTCGCAATGAGGTGGCGCATTGGTGGGCACTGGTGCGGGTGCCGGTGCCGGGGCTGTCTGCACTTCTGGCCCGGGCTCCGCGGGTTGCGCGGTCTCGACCGCGGCTGGCGCGAGCCGGGCAGCGCGCTTTGCCGCCATTTGTTTGCTCGCGTTATAGGCGTACATCAGGCCGGCGACGCCGAGTATTCCGAAGATTCCCCAGCGCAGGAATACCGACACCGTCTAGCTTCCGAAGCGCAGGGTGTCGAGGATGGGTTGATGTAACGCCCCGTTGGTGGCGAGCACGGACGTCGTGGTGAGGTTGACGCCCGCTCCCTTCAGATCCGTGAATTTGCCACCGGCCTCTTCGACGATCACGGTCAGCGCCGCGATGTCGAGGATGTTCACATCCGACTCGATGACGACGTCGAGCGCGGCGCGCGCCAGCAGATGGTAGTGCACGAAATCGCCGTAGCCGCGGATTCGGTTGATGCCGCCGATCAGCCCGCCGAAACGCGACCAGGCCGGAGACGCCGCCAGCGTCTTGAGATTGCCGGTGGAAACGATGGCGCCGTCGAGGGCATCCACCTTGCTCACGTGAATCTGTTTGCCATTGAGATACGCGCCACTGCCCTTCTCCGCCCAGGCGAGCTCGTTGTAGGCCGGCGCGCTCGAGACGCCTAACACGAATCTGCCGCCGCGCATCAGCGCGATCTGGGTGGAAAAGAACGGGCACTCACGCACGAAGGATTTCGTGCCGTCGATGGGATCGACCAGCCAGACGCTTTCGGCGTTCATGTCCGACTTGCCGGTTTCCTCGCCGTAGAAGCCGTAGGTCGGGAAGCGTTTGGTGAGCAGTTCGCGGATGGCTTCCTCGGAGAGCACGTCGGCCTCGGTGACCGGCGTCTTGTCCGCCTTCACCTCGATCTTCACGTTGCGTTGGTAGAAGCCGCGGATCACTTCCGCGGCGGCGCGCGCCGCGTCGAGGGCGGCCTTGAGTTCATTCGACATTTCTGAGGTTGGCATGGCGGGCGAAGCCTGCGGTAGCCGCGCCGGAACTGTCAATTCACGCCGAATCTCGCTAGAGTGCGCCCCGCCGAAAGGTTACGGGAAGCTGGTGAGCCGCCAAGACGGCAATTCCAGCACTGCCCCCGCAACGGTAATCGAACCCAAGCGCATCAACTGCCACTGAGCCGCAAAGCTCGGGAAGGCGATGCGCCGAAACGCCCCAGGTGTTTCAGTTCGAGAGTCCGGAGACCGGCCGATCGGCAGTTCCCAAGTGATGCGGCGGGCATCGGGACAGGCTTTCGTGGCCTCCTCCACTCCGCTCTCGTCCTGGGTGTCAACACATTCGGCCATGCGGGCGTGCATGGAAAGGATCATTCAATGAACTCTGGTTCCCGCTATTCGCAACTGGCGCTCGCCGTTGCTGCATCCCTCGTTTCAGCGTCGGGCTTCGCGCAGGACGATCTCGATGAGACCGTCGTCACCGCCACCCGCACACCGGTGCCGCTGGATGCGGTCGGCGCACCCGTCATCGTCATCACGCGCAGCGACATCGAACGATCGCTCGCCAGCGACGTCAGCGAACTACTGCAGACCCATGCCGGCCTCGAGATCGCGCGCAATGGCGGCCCGGGGCAAACCACCTCGCTGTTCACGCGCGGTACGGAAAGCAACCACACCGTCGTGCTCATCGACGGCGTGCGCATCAATCCAGGCACCATCGGCGGCGCCGCGCTGCAGAACATCGCGCCAGAATCTCTCGAGCGCATCGAGATCGTGAAGGGGCCGCGCTCCTCGCTGTACGGCACCGATGCCATCGGCGGCGTGGTCCAGCTGTTCACTCGCGGCGCGGCGAAAGACGGCGCAAGCGCGGGCGCGACGTTCGGCAGCAATTCCACGCAGCAGATTTTTGGCGACGCGGCGCTGTCGGCCGGCGAGCAATTCAAGTTCGGGTTCGGCGGCAGCTACGCCGAGAGCGAGGGCATGCCGACGTTCGTCGACGACGATGTCGATCGCGGCTATCGCAATGTCACCGGGCGCGCCTTCGCCGAATTCGCGGCCACCGATGCGCTCAAGTTTCGCGCGCGCGGCTGGCAGGCAACCGGACGCACCGAGTATTCGGCGCAGACGTTCAGCGATCCGCCGTACGCACCCGTGTCGCAGGATTTCGAGAACAGCGTGTATTCGGTCGAAGGCGAATATCGCGTCGAAGACGGCCTCGGCGTGCGGGCAACGGTGAGCCAGGCGCTCGACGACATCGAACAGCTGCAGGCCGGCTTCGGCCCTGCGGAATTCGACTATGCACGCACGAAACGCACCAACGTCGACGTGCAGATGGATCTGGCGCTCGATCGGCACGCACGCGCTCAGCTTCGGCATTCAGCGCAGCGACGAAAACACGCGCGCGCAATCCTTCGGCACGGTGTTCGACGAAGACACGCTGGTGACGCAGGCGTTCGTGCAGGATCAGTTCGAGATCGGCCGCTTGAGCTCGCGGCTCGCGCTCGGCTACGTGGATCACGAAACCTTCGGCAACGAAGTCACCTGGAACGCGGAATTCGGCGCCGGATTCGGCAGCGGCACGCGAATCACGCTGAGCGGTGGCAGCGCCTTCCGTGCGCCCGACAGCACCGACCGGTTCGGGTTCGGCGGCAATCCGGATCTCGACCCGGAAGTCTCGGAGCAGGTGGAGATCTCGGTGCGCCAGAAGTTAGGCGATCGCCAGCAGCTGTCGCTCACGGCGTTCGACAATCACATCGACGACCTCATCGACTACGTGATCATCGACTTCAACACGTTCGAAGGGCAGAACCAGAACGTCGAGCGTGCGCGCATCAAGGGAGTCGAACTCGGGTACCAGTACCACGGAGAAGCCTGGAGCACTCGTGCCGAGCTCACGCTGCAGGACCCGCGTGACGAAACCACCGACGAGCTCCTGCTGCGCCGTTCACGCGAATCGCTGATGCTCGCGGTGAACCGCGACGTGGGCGCGCTCGACCTGGGGATGGATATCACCGCCTTCGGCGACCGCAAGGATTTCGGGTTTCCGGAGAATGTCACCCTGGACTCCTACGTGCTGGTGAACGCCACGGTGCGTTATCGCGTCACGGGTGCATTCACGTTGCAGGGGCGCATCGAAAACGCGCTCGACGAGGATTACACGCTCGCGCAGGGCTATCGCACGGAAGGCCGCGCGTACACCGTTGGAGTACGCTACAGCTTCGACTGACTTCCGAGGCTGGTATGGGCAATCGATTGAGCAGGATCTACACGCGCACCGGCGACGACGGCACCACCGGCCTCGGCGATGGCAGCCGGGTACGCAAGGATGACGCGCGCGTCGCGGCCTATGGCACCGTCGACGAGGCCAACAGCGCGATCGGCGTCATCCTCAGCGTGCCCGGTCTGCCCGGCGAAGTGGCGCGTTGCCTCACCGAGATCCAGCACGACCTGTTCGATCTCGGTGGTGAGCTGTGCATTCCTGGCACGAAGGTCATCAAGGCCGAACAGATTTCGCAGCTCGAGCAGGTTCTCGACAAGTTCAATGACCCGCTGCCCGCGCTCAAGGACTTCATCCTGCCGGGTGGCGGCGCCGCGGCCGCGCACTGTCACCTGGCGAGGACCATCGTGCGGCGCGCCGAGCGCTGTGTGTGGACGCTGGCCGCGAAGCGAGCAGGTCAATGTCGAAGTGCCGAAATACCTGAACCGTCTGTCAGACCTGCTGTTCGTGCTGGCGCGCGTACTCGCGCGGCAAGAGAAAGGCTCCGAGGTTCTCTGGCGCCACGACCGCGGCAGATAACGCGCCGCGCACGGTCAGTGCGGCGGCGAGAAAATCCCGCCCTCGAATTCCGCGTCTGCGCGGACGTAGTCGACCGCGGGCACACACGTCCTGCTGGTCTTGTAGACCTTCTCGGTGTGGCCGCTCATGATCCGCACCGTGATCGCGCCGCTGCCCGCCGTGTACACCGTGACCTGGATGTCTTCCCGGCCACTGTTGCGAATCTCCAGGCACCCATCCGCGTCTTGGCCGAAGAGCGCGTAACGACAGGCTTGTCCCTTGCAGGCGCCACCCAAGGCGGTCGCGGACAGCAGGCAACCCACAGTGACTAAGCAGCAATTTCCTGAACATGGAAACCTCCGAACTTTCCTGAATCAACGCACCTGCGACCAGTCGAACGACGGCCCGGGATCCGTCTTGCGACCCGGCGCGACGTCGCTATGTCCCACCACCCGCTCGCGCGTGATCTGCGGATACGCCTCTAACAACATCGGCAGGACTGCGCGCAGGGTCTGGTATTGCGCGGGCTCATAGGGCAGATCGTCGGTGCCTTCGCATTCGATGCCGATCGAATAGTCATTGCAAGCCTCGCGCCCCTGCCACGCGGACCTGCCGGCATGCCAGGCGCGCTCGTTGAACGAGACAAACTGGACGATCTCGCCGCTACGCCGCAGCAGCAGGTGCGCCGACACGCGCAGGGCCGCGCGTTCGCGGAATTCGGGATGCGCCTCGGCCGGCAGATTTCCGGTAAACAACCGCGCGATCCAGGGCCCGCCGAATTCGCCCGGTGGCAGACTGATTCCGTGCAACACGATGAGGTCCGGCACGACGCCCGACGGACGTTCGTCGAAGAACGGGGACAACACCTGTTTGACTCCGGCCATCAGGCCGGTATTCACATCGACGCGCATGGCGATTCCTCGCGCCCATCTTGCCACAGCAGCGTGCCACAATAGCCGCCCTCGAAAAGTCACGCACCAACGCCCCATGAGTTCCGGCAATTCCGACTTGGGTGACGCGCGATCTCGCGCACGTATGGCATCCGTGCACGCAGATGAAGGACCACGAGTCCGTGCCGATGATCCCGCTGCGCGCAGGCTCGGGCGTGTGGCTCGAGGACTTCGCCGGCAAGCGTTATGTCGACGGCATCAGCTCCTGGTGGGTCAATCTCTTCGGGCATTGCAACCCGCGCATCAACGCCGCGGTGCGCGAGCAGTTGGCACACCTCGAACACGCCATCTTCGCCGGCTTCACGCACCCGCAGGCGGTGAACCTCGCCGAAGAGCTGGTGCGCCTCGCGCCGCCGGGCCTGAATCGCTGCTTTTTCGCCGACAACGGCTCCGCCGCCATCGAAGTGGCCGTGAAGATGAGCTTTCATTTCTGGCGCAACGCGGGCCAGCAACGCAAGACCCGCTTCATCACGCTTTCGAACAGCTATCACGGCGAGACCCTGGGCGCGCTCGCCGTAGGCAACGTGGACCTCTACAAGTCCATCTATCGTCCGCTGCTCATGGACGTGATCACCGTGCCGTCGCCCGATGCCTTCCTGCGCGAGCCCGGAGTCAAGCCCTGCCGAGCACGCGCGCCTGATGTTCGAGCACATGGAATCCGCCATCGCGCGAGAACCACGGCGAAGTGGCCGCCGTGATCGTCGAGCCGCTGGTGCAGTGCGCCGGCGGCATGCGCATGTATGACCCGCTCTATCTCAAACTACTGCGCGAGGCCTGCGACAAGTACCAGGTACATCTCATCGCCGACGAAATTGCGGTCGGTTTCGGGCGCACGGGCACGATGTTCGCCTGCGAGCAGGCCGGCATCCGGCCTGACTATCTGTGCCTGTCGAAAGGACTCACCGGCGGCTACCTGCCGCTGTCCGTCGTTCTCACCACCGATGCGATCTACGACGCTTTCTACGATGAGTACGGCAAGCTGAACGCGTTTCTTCATTCCCACAGCTACACCGGCAATCCGCTGGCCTGTGCCGCCGCCAACGCCACGCTCGCGATATTTCGCGACGAGCCGGTGCTCGACACGCAATCGCGCCACCGCGGCGCACATGCTCGCGAGCGTCGAGCACCTGCGGGATCACCGCGCACGTCGCCGAGATTCGCCAGTGCGGCATGATCCTCGCCATCGAGCTCATGAAGGATCCCGCCACGCGGACACCCTGGCCGTGGCAGGAGCGGCGTGGCCTGCGCATCTACACGCATGCGCTCGAACGCGGCGCGTTGATACGGCCGCTGGGCACCACTCTCTACTTCATGCCGCCCTACGTCATTGCGCCCGACGAGATCGAGCTGCTTGCGCGCGTCGCCACCGAAGGCATCGAACTCGCATGCGCCTGACCCGAATCCATGTGCCCGGGGCACTCACCGAGGGTTCCGAGATCGTGCTGCCCGCGCAGGCAGGCGGAGCATCTGACGCGCGTTCTGCGCCTTCCGCCGGGCGCGCCGTTCACCTTGTTCAATGGCGCCGGAGGTGAGTTCTCGGCGGCACTCAAGGCACCCGCTGGCAAGAGCGTCTCGGCGCAAGTTCTCGCGCACAACAATATCGAACGCGAGTCGCCGCTGAAGATCACGCTGCTGCAGGGCATCGCGCGCGGCGAGCGCATGGATCTCATCGTGCAGAAGGCCACCGAGCTCGGGGTGACGCGCATCGTGCCGTTCCTGGCCGAGCGTTCCGTGGTCAAACTCGACGCCAAACAACGCGTGCGCAAGCGCGAACATTGGCAGGCCATCGCGATTTCGGCCTGCGAGCAATGCGGTCGCAATCGTGTGCCCGAAGTGAGCGAGCCGGCCGCGCTGGGTGACTGCGTGGACGCCGTTGCCGCAGACAGCCTGCGCTGCCTGCTGGCCGCCGACGGCGAGAGTTCGCTGGCGGCAGCCGCGATGAACGCGGCGCGTCGAGCCTTCGTGCTGCTCATTGGTCCCGAGGGCGGGCTCGCAGAAAACGAACGTGCCTTCGCGCGTGCCAATGACTTCTCCGGCTACAGCCTCGGCCCGCGCGTCATGCGTACCGAGACCGCGGGCCTCGCAGCGCTCGCCGTACTGCAAACGTTGGCCGGAGATTTTCGCTAGTTCGCAGCACGAGGGTTGCCATGTACGAATCGAAGACACGTCGCCCGCTGGCCCGCCCGGTTTTTGTGCGCCGGCTGGTGCTTCATACGCTGATCGCGCTGGGGCTCATAGCCTTTTCGATCGCCGTGGGCATGGCCGGCTATCACAGCTTCGAGCACCTGCCGTGGCTCGATGCATTCCTGAATGCGTCCATGTTGTTAGGCGGCATGGGGCCGGTGAATCCGCCAGTGACCGACGGCGGCAAGCTGTTTGCGGGAATCTTCGCGCTCTATGCCGGGCTGGTGTTCATCGTCACCGCGGCACTGCTGTTCACGCCGCTGCTGCATCGGCTGATGCATCGCTTCCACTGGGACGACAAATGAAACCGGACCGCGCCGTGGCATCATGGCCGCGCAAGAGATGAAACTCCGCACCGTCAACGCCACCCGCTACGTCACGCCCTTGCGTGAGGGCGGCTCGTTGCCGGCCATCGTCGAAGCCGATGACGCCGGCATGTACGTGCTCAAGTTTCGCGGTGCCGGCCAGGGCCCCAAGGTGCTGGTCGCGGAAATCATCGTCGGCGAAATCGCGCGTGCCGCGGGGCTCGCCATGCCGGAGATCGTGCTCATCGAGCTCGACGCGGACCTGGCGCGCACCGAGCCGGATCCGGAAATTCAGCAACTGATCCGCGCCAGTGCCGGGCTCAATCTCGCGTTCGACTATCTTCCCGGCTCGATCACCTTCGATCCCATCGCGGATCAGCCCGATGCCCTGCTCGCTTCGTCGATCGTCTGGCTCGATGCCTACACCAGCAACGTGGACCGCACCGCGCGCAACGCCAACATGCTCATGTGGCATCGAAAGCTGTGGTTGATAGATCATGGCGCCGCACTCTATTTCCACCATGGCTGGGGCGATGGCGCCGATCGATCGGCGAGCCCTTTTCCGGCCATCAAGGATCACATCCTGTTGAAATTCGCGGACGCACTCGATGAGACGGATGCCGCGATGATCGCCCGCATCTCGCCGGCGCTCATCCAGGAGGTGGTCGCACTCGTTCCGCGACGCATGGCTCGCGAGCGACAAGGCTTTCGCGTCACCGTCGCAGACTCGCGAGGCGTACGTTCAACATCTGTCACGGCGTCTTGCGGCGCCGCGCGCATTTCTCGAGGAGGCGAAACGTGCACGCTCCCTGCTCGTATGACTATGCGGTGATCCGCGTCGTCCCGCGCGTCGAGCGGCAGGAGTTCGTCAACGCGGGCGTGATCCTGTGGTGCCAGGAGCAGGACGTCCTCGAAGCGCGCGTCGAACTGGACGTGGCGCGACTGCACACGCTCGATGCGACAGTTGATCTCGATGCAGTGCGGCGGCATCTGGCGAGCATCGAGATCATCTGTGCTGGCGGCAGCGATGCGGGTCCGATCGGCAAGCTGTCGAAGCGCGAGCGTTTCGACTGGCTGGTGGCGCCGCGCAGCACGATCATCCAGACGTCCGCGGTTCACAGCGGCCGTTGCACGGATGCCGGCGCGACGATGGAGCAGCTGCTCGACACGATGGTGCGGCCGGCAAGGTAAATGGGCGCTGTGAGAGGGCGGGCGTGCCCCAGCGATCGCACACGTACAGGGTTGAGTTCGCTTTTCGCCGGGCCCTTCGTTAATTGGGCGTCGCTAGTTTGCTGGCCGCCGCCACGCGCGATGACGTCTTGGCGCGGTGGAGTCGGATGATGGCGAAGAGTCCGTATGTGGCAGAGAGGCGGCTCCGTGCCTAACGAGGTCAGGTGCCCGGCCCGCTCACTCAACCCTGTACGTGTACGCTCGCTGGGGCGCAGACGTCAGCGCACCGCGCCCCATTTCCCCGCTGAGTTGGAAAAGAGAAGAGGCGCGAGGGTCTAGGTCTTCTCTTCCCCAAGCCGGGGAGTCACTCCGCATTTCTCTTCGAATAGGACCGCGGTTCGTGGGGGTGGGGCGAGCGAGCGGTGTCCATGCAGGGACGAGTGAGCGGGCCGGGCTCGTGACCTCGTTAGGCACGGAGCCGCCTCTCTATTTCAACCGGACTCTTCGCTGACCTCTCACCCCACCGCACGAGGACGTCATCGCGTGTGGCGGCGGCCGCAAAATCTCGCGAATCAAGTGATCGAAGGGCCCGGCGAAAAGCGAGCTCGTCCCTGCATGGGCGCCGCTCGCTCGCCTCCTCTCCACAAGGTGCGTCCCCATTCCCCCGAAATGGGGAGTGTCCCCATTACTCGACGAGGACGGAAGTTTCCTCGGAGATCATTTCCTCGATGCGCTCGAGATCGGGAATCCACGGCGCTTCGTTGATCATGCGCACCTGCGAAATGATCGGCGTGCGCTCGGGGAAGGTCTTGGTCGGATCGGGACGCAGGATGTCGGCGCTGACGCGCACGAGCTGCGGGAAGCCCTGCGACACCATGCCGTAGTAGCCGCCCTCCACCTGCGAACCCAGCGCGAACAGCACGACGACGCGCGTACGGCCGGTGAGCGGCGGGATGGTCTGGCCGCAGGTGCCCTCGAACGACACCAGCGGGATCTGGCGGCTGCCCCAGGCGAACATGCCGAGGTACCACGGCGGCGCGCCCGGCATCTCCGACGGCGTCTGGAAGCCGACGACCTCCGCTACGCAGGAGCGGGGAATGATCAACCGCCCGTCGAGCAGCGGGATCAGCAGGCTGTAGATTTCGGATATGCGTTCAACCACGGTTAGTTAGCCTCACGCAGATGTTGTTCACGGCGCCGCGCGATCAGCGGCTCGATGGCTTCGAGCAGCTGCGCTTCCTGGTACGGCTTGCCGAGATAGTCGTCGACGCCGATCTCGATGGCGCGCGCGCGATGTTTCTCGCCGACGCGCGAGGTAATCATGATGATCGGAATACCGGAAAGACGCGGATCGGCGCGAACCTGCGTCGCCACTTCGTAACCGTCCATGCGCGGCATTTCGATGTCGAGCAGGATGATGTCGGGTGTGTGCTCCTGGAGCATTTCCATGGCGTCCACGCCATCGCGCGCGGTGAGCACGCGCATGCCGTTGCGTTCCAGCAGGCGCTGCGTCACGCGGCGCACGGTGATGGAGTCGTCGACCACGAGAGCAACGCTGCGCGTGTCGGTCTTCTCGCGCGGCATGACCGGCTCGACGCGCACGCGCCAGTCCGTGCGCACGAGAGCGCCGATGTCGAGAATGATGACGATGCGGCCGTCGCCGAGAATCGTCGCGCCGGAAATTCCGCGAATGGCCGAGATCTGCGGCCCCACGCTCTTCACGACGATTTCGCGGCTGCCGACGAGTTCGTCGGTGACGAGACCGGTGGAGTGTTCGCCGGCGCGAACCAGAATCACCGGCACGGTCACGTCGCCGTCGGGCAGCGGACCGGGCTCGCGCCCGACGTAGAACGCCAGGTGCTGGAAGCGGTATTTCTGGCCGCCGTATTCGAACGCCGGCGCATCGGGACCGAGATGCGCCTCGACCTCGGTGCGCGACAGGCGAACCACGCCTTCGACGGTCGGTAGCGGCAGCGCGTACAGCTCGTCGTTGGCGCGCAGGATCAGCGCATGGCTGATGGCCAGCGTCAGCGGCAGACGGATGGTGAACCGCGAGCCTTCGCCTGGCTTGGTCTCCATGTGCAACGCGCCGCCGAGCTTCTTGATCTCGCTCGCGACCACGTCCATGCCGACACCGCGGCCCGACAGCGTGCTGACCGCGCCCGCCGTGGAGAAGCCGGGCTCGAGCACGAGCTGCATGATGTCTTCGTCGGAGAGCTGCTGATCGGCGCGCACCATGCCGAGCGAAATGCCCTTGTCACGGATCGCCTTGAGGTTCATGCCGGCGCCGTCGTCGGAAACTTCGACCACGACCTCCGAACCTTCGCGATGCAGCGAGATGGTGATGGTGCCGCTCTCGTTCTTGCCGTGCTTCTTGCGTACTTCAGGCGCTTCGATGCCATGCGCCACGGCGTTGCGGAGCATGTGCTCGAACGGCGGCATCATGCGCTCGAGCACCTGCCGATCGAGCTCGCCTGAGGCGCCTTCGATCTGCAGCTCGGCTTTCTTGTGCGTGTCGGTGGCGGCCTGGCGCACGATGCGCGCCAGGCGCTGCACGTGGCGCTGGAACGGAACCATGCGCGTGCGCATGAGCCCGTTCTGCAATTCGGTGATGGTGCGCGCCTGCTGGGTCAGCAGGTTCTGCGTGTCCTTGGTGAGAGTCTCGAGCAGCTGCTGAATGCTGCCGACGTCGTTGGCGGTTTCGGCGAGGCCGCGCGAGAACTGCTGGATCGAGGAGTAACGATCGAGCTCGAGCGGATCGAACTCGCTCTTCTGCCCCTTCTCTTCCTCGAAGCGATGCAGGATCTGCGCTTCGGTTTCGAGCTCGAGCTTGCGCAGCTGTTCCTTCAGACGCGTCACGGTGCGCGACAACTCGCCCACGTTGAAATCGATGGATCCGATCTGCTGTTCGAGACGGGCGCGCGCGATGCTCGCCTCGCCGGAATTGTTGAGCAACTGGTCGAGCAATTCGGCGTCGACGCGCGCGAGCTCGGGTCGATCAGCCGGAGCAGCGGGCTCGCGGCCCGGCGGCACCGCGCCCGGAGGCAACAGCGGCCCGTCGGCAGCCCCCTCACCCTCTCTGGACACGTCCCTGGCGAACCCGGCGGACACCGGCTCCTTCGCCGCAGCACGCACGACGATGGAGGGCGGTTCAGAGGACGGCGCCCACACGGCCGCGAGCACCGGCGGATCGGGCAGCGGATCCGAACGCGGCGGCGGCGGAACGTAGGCGGGTTTCGGCGTGGGTACAGCCGCGATTGTCGGCGGAACTGGTTTCGGCGCCGGAGGTGGCGCGGCGGAAATCAGCGCCGCCGTCGGTGCCGGCGTCGGCGCGGGCGGCGCAACCACTGGCGCGACCGCGGGAGCCGGCATCGGTGCGACCGGCGCCGGAGGCGGCGCAGCAGCCACGGGGGCAGGCTCTGGCGCTGCGGGCGCAGCCGCGCCCGGAGTTCCGAGCGCGTGAATTCTGGCGATGAGCCCGTGGGCCGTGGGCACGCCTTTGCCGGTGCTGACGGATTCGCGCATGCGAGCCAGCTCATCGAGCGCTGTCTGCGCGAGGCTGAATGCGCGGTCGTCGGGCGCCACGACACCGCTGTCGATCTGCATGAACAGCGTTTCCAGCTCGTGGCTCAGATCGCCCATCGGAACGAGGCCTGCCATGCGCGCGCCGCCCTTGAGCGTGTGCAGCGGGCGCTTCAGCGCGACCAATCCATCGACGCTGCTGCGGTTTTCGTTCCACTGGGCGAGCGCACTCTGCGCCTGGTCGATGAGCTCTACGGCCTCATCGGTAAAGATGCTGGCGATTTCCTGGTCGAAGTCCGTCTGCACGTCTTCGGCGACGTGGACAGGTGGAGCCGGTGCGGGACTCGCGCCTAACGGAAAGGAAGCGGGGGGAGCCGCGACCGCCGGCGCGGCTGAAACCTGCGGTGCTGCTACCTGGGGCTGTGCGGCAGTGGCTTCGGCCGTGCGAGCGGCGTCGATGATTCGTTGTTCGAGTTGTTCCGTCGCCTGGTCGATACGCGCCAGCAGCGCCGTGTGCGACTGGAAGAAGCCGGTCGACTCGTCGAGATGTGAGGCGACCGACTGCATGGCGTTCATGCAATCTGCAAGCAGTTCCAGATCGGCCGCCTCGAGACCCACGCCACTGTCGAAAGACTTGCGCACCCAGTGTTCGAGCGGCGCAGTGAGACGAATGCCGTGGCGCGCCTCGGCCATGCGCGAGCTGCCGGAAAGCGTGTGGCAGGCGCGATAGGCTTCCTCGCTGACGATGTGCGGAGCACCCCGCGGCTTTTCGCCGTCGACGTAGCGCAGCACCGCGGCGATATTCACGTGGGTTTCGCGGCTGTAGATTTCACGCAGCTGCAGATCTTCACTCGGCTCCTCTTCGGGAGACGGACAGCACGATCTCTTCGCCGCCGCCGTCCTGCTCGTTCGTCGCCCAGTCTTCGACGACTTCGATCGAGCCCTCGGCGGGCGCGTCGGCGGATGTCTGGCAGCATTCGCAGGGGTTTCGGGAGCAGCCTGCAACGTGGGAACGCGGCCGGTGGCATCGACGACGTCGTCGCGGCGCGTATCGAGCGTGCGCTCGAGAATTTCCATGGTGGCGGTCTGCGCGGCTCGGCGCCGCCTTGTTGGCGGCCAGCGCATGTGCGCGATCGACGATGGCCTGCACCTTCGCGGCGCACCCTGACCCGGCCTCGAGCGCGCTCACCAGTTCACCCGCAATGGCACTCGCATCACGAATGGTGGCGAGAATCGCCGGCGAACGCTGCAGCGTGTTTTCGATGATCTTGTTGAGAAGGTTTTCGATGGCCCAGGCGAATTCGGCGATGTCCGTCGCGCCGACCATGCGGCCCGAACCCTTGAGCGTATGGAAGGCTCGCCGCACGCCCGCCAACGCATCGGTTTCCAGCGGGTTCTGCTCCCAGGCGGGGAACAGCTTGGCGATGCGGGCGACCTCTTCGCGCGCCTCCTCTATATATAGAGTGAGCAACTCGGGATCGATGTGAATCGGCTTGGCGCCCATCGGCGGCTGTGCCGAGTGGTGCAACGTGGGGGCGCCCTGGATCGTGGGCGGCGCGCCCGCGGCGACCGCATGGGCACGCGCCGTGGCGCCGGCGTCGGCCAGCAGCACGGTGGCGGCATAGGCCTCCGGCCCGAGCGGCGGCACCGTGGGCACCACGCGCTTCGGCATCTGCGTCAGCGCCTGCAGGCAGGTCTGCGCGTTGTCGAGCATGTACCAGGGATCCGTGCGGCCTGCCTGCAGCGTCTCCATGTAGTACTCGAGACTGACCACCGCGTCCGCCAGGCGGTCGAGGTAGTTAGGCGGAACCGCCGTGCCACCGGGCTGCAGCAGTTCCTTGAGATTGCGCGCGATGCCTTCGACGATATCGGCGGCGCGGCTCTTGCCGAGCATCATCAGGCCCGCCTTGATTCCGGCGATGAGCCCCGGCCAGGAATCGAGCGCGCCCACATCGAGCGTGCCGGCGACGTTCGAGGCAATGGCTTCCTTGACGCGTACCAGGTTGACGCTGCACTCGCGCAGCACCGCGGCCTGCACCTGCTGGAAATCGGCGTCGACGGAACCTGCGTCTTCGCCGGGCACTGGCTGCGCCTTCGGCACGATGAGCCCGATGAGATCGCGGTCGAGACGGTCTTCGACGTTGATCAACGTGGCGGCGATGTGCACCAGCGCGGCGTGATCGGAGGCGGTCTTGCCCGCGGCCATGGCCTCGAGACGGCCGGTCTCTTCGATGACCAGCTGGCGCAATTCGCCGAGGCCCAGAACGCCGAGCGTATCGGCGATCTTGCGCAGCATGCCCACCTGCGATTCGAGCTCGGCGGGCTGGCCGCCGCGCCGAACGAAGATGTCGAGTACGTCTTTGACCTTGCCCAGGTCCTCGCGGATGGCCGCCGACACCGTGCGCATCAGCTTCACGGACGGCGCGGAGAGATTCTCGCGTTCCTGTTCGACCGAGTCGTCGACGCTCAGCAATTCGTTGAGACGGAACGAGGCGCGCACCGCCGTGACCTTGGGGCCGTTGCTGGTGGCACGCGCGATGTAATAGAGAAGGTTGTTGAGCAGCTCGACCGGCGGATTCTGCGAATAGCGGCCTTCACCCTGGGTGTAGAGCTGCAGGATTTCGCGATCGGCCAGGCCGAGCAGGCGTTTGACCGAGACGCCGGTCTCGAGTCCGCCCTCGCGCAGCGCTTCGATGATCGCGCCGACCACCCACCAGAGCTGGAACACGGATTGTTTGGTCGCCACCTGCTCGATCTGGTGCGCGACGGTTTCGAGGATCTCGAGGTTCTGTTCGGGACGCTCGTTGCGAATCCACCCGACCAGGCCGAGCTGGAAGCGCGTACGCAGCCGGCGCGCCCACTGCGCCACCGTGAGCGCGGGCTCGCCGGCGCCCGGCGCCACGGGCGCCGCCTGCTGATCGGACTTGAGATTGAGCAGCAGCAACGTGCCTTCGGACAGCAGCGGGCTGCCGCGCACGGCGCGCAGATCGTTGAGCAGCGGCAACAGCACCAGCGCGAGATCGCGACCGCCGGCGAGCACGCGTTCCACGTAGCTCGGCAGCTGCACCATCGCGCGCATCAGCGCATCGAGAGTTTCGGCCTGGTTCTTTTGCGAAGCGGGCGTCAGCAGGTATTGAGTGACCTGCTCCATTTCCTCGGCGAGCAGGGCAGCGCCGAAGATCTCCAGCAGCCGCAGGACGCCCTGCACCTGGTGCAGGTCTGACACGCAGCGCTGCAGCAGCACCACGTTTTCCGGTTGTTCGACGAAGGTTTCGAGCGCAGTGCGCGCCTCGCCGAGCGTGTTATTCAGCTCACGGCCGACGAGATCCAGCGTCTGTAAGGCGACTTCAGGCATTCGAGTTCGTGAATCCGTTCTACGAGGCTAACGATACCGTTCGAGTGCGCGAGGTCGCGCCGGTGGAAGTCGGTGCCGGGCTGATGCCCGTCGTAGCCGCCGCCGCCGCCGCGATCGCTGCGCCGGCCGCCGCCACCTGGCGCGGCACGGGTGCTCCGGGCAGTCGGAAGCCGGATGCGGACTGGCGCATCGCGGCCGACAACTGGGCGAGCTTGGAAATGCTTTGCGAGGTCGCCGTGGTCGATTCGGCGGTCTGCGTGGAAATCTCCTTGAGCACCTGCATGTTCCGCGCAATTTTCTGCGCTTCGGTCACCTGCTGGCGGGAGCTCGAGAAGATGTTGTTCACGAGACTCGCGATCTGGCTGGAGACCTGCTCGATCTCTTCGAGCGCCGCACCGGCGTTTTCGGCGAGCAGTGCTCCGCCCACCACGTCGGTGGTGCTGCGCTCCATGGAAACCACGGCTTCGTTCGTATCGGCCTGAATGGCGCGCACCAGCGTTTCGATCTGGCGAGTGGCAGCAGCGGCGCGTTCGGCCAGGCGCTGCACTTCGTCGGCCACCACCGCGAAGCCGCGACCGGCATCGCCGGCCATCGAGGCCTGGATGGAAGCGTTCAACGCGAGGATGTTGGTCTGCTCGGCGATGTCGTTGATCAGTTCGACGATGTTGCCGATTTCCTGCGAGCTCTCACCCAGACGCTTGATGCGTTTGCTGGTCTCCTGGATGGTCTCGCGAATGCTGTTCATGCCGTCGATCGTGCGGCGCACGGCATCGCCACCCTTGTGAGCCACGTCCACCGAGTGGCGCGCGACGTCGGAAGCGCGCTCGGAGTTACCCGAGATGGCTTCGGTGCTGCTCGCCATGTTGCTGGCGGATTCGGTGGCGCCGACGATCTGTTTCGACTGGGCGCTCGATGCCTTGGCGAGATGCGCGGACAGCGCCTGCGTTTGCCGGGTCGCGCCGTCGAGCTGGATGGCCGACTGGTTGATGGTGGCCACCAGATCGCGCAGCACGCCGATGGCGTAGTTGATGGAATCGGCAATCGTTCCGGTGATGTCTTCGGTGACGGTGGCCTGCACGGTGAGGTCGCCATCTGCGAGCGGCGCGAGTTCATCGAGCAAACGCAGGATGGCCTGCTGGTTGCGCTCGGTTTCCTTGCGCTGCGCGAGCGACAAGGCTTCGCGGTGGCCGATGTCGGATTCGACCGCGCGCACGCGGCCAAACATGAGGAACAGCGGCACCAGCGGCGGCCAACCGCAAGCACGCCGGCAGCGATATAAAGAATCTCGAGGCCGAGCATGTAGGCCGCAACCCCGGCGAGCGCCCCGAGCACCACGCAAACCAGCGTTGCGGTGATGAGGGAGTTGATGGATTTCAGCGTACGTGATGCCGTTGCCGCCTTCGCTGTTCATGCCGCGGCCTCCTGGAAGGACGGGCTCTCTACCAGCTGTCGCAGGCTCAGTACCGGCCATTGTTCGGGGCCGCGCCGGAACGCGCCCGCGAGATAACGCTCGCAACGGACCACCGTGGGTGGTGCGTCACCAGAAAATTCGGATTCGGAGAAGCGGCGGAAGCCGAGCACTTCGTCGACCACGAGGCCCGCGGGCACTTCCCGGTGATTGACGACAATGACGCGTACGTTGCGCGTGTTCGGCGTGACGCCCGACCCCAGGTACTGACGCAGATCGAGGATGGGCAGGAGCTGACCGCGCACGTTGGCGATGCCCTTCACCCATGGCTTGGCGCCCGGTACGCGCGTG
The DNA here is from genome assembly GCA_963736955.1 of uncultured Pseudomonadota bacterium. Classification (GTDB taxonomy): domain Bacteria; phylum Pseudomonadota; class Gammaproteobacteria; order Steroidobacterales; family Steroidobacteraceae; genus CADEED01. Next base: position 505,284 of record CAVTQT010000010.1, on the reverse strand, counting down.
AGCCCCGGCGGCACGGCAAGCACTTCGCGCGTTTCCTCGCGCGCAGCGAGGTACAGCTCGCCCGCCATGCGGAAAGCCACGCCCACCCACTCGCGCGCGCCGGGATTCTCGGATGCGGCGGCGGCGGTGACTGCACGGCCGCGACGTTCGAGCTCGGCAAGGAGTTCGAATGGTCGATCGCGCAGCGATTTGAGGGTAGCGGGCTCGTTCATTTATCGGTCATTTCAAAGAGGGGGCATCAGGCCGCGAGAGTCGCCTGTGCCTTTGCGACGAGCTGGTCGGGCGAAACGGGTTTGACCATGTAGTCGACGGCGCCCTGGCGCAGTCCCCAGATCTTGTCGGTCTCCTGGCCTTTCGAAGTCACCATGATGATAGGGATGGTGCGGGTCTTCGGATCATTGGCCAGCGTCCGCGTCGCCTGGTAGCCGTTGACACCCGGCATGACGACGTCCATGAAAATGAGATCGGGAGTCATCTCGCGCGCCATGCGCACGCCCTCGGCGCCGTCCTGGGCGGTGGCAGTCTGGTAGCCAGACTTCTCCAACGCCTTCTTCATGACGTGCACTTCGGTCGGGGAATCGTCCACGATCAAAATGAGAGCCATACTCACCTCGCAGCGACGTGCGTCTCGATAGCAGAGAGCAGTTCGTCCTTCGTGAAAGGCTTCGTGAGGTAGTACTCGGACCCCACGATGCGCCCGCGAGCCCGGTCGAACAAACCGTCTTTCGACGACAGCATGATCACCGGAATCGATTTGAAAACTTTGTTGTGCTTGATGAGCGAGCAAGTCTGATATCCGTCGAGTCTCGGCATCATGATGTCGACGAACACGATGTCGGGCGTGTAGTCGGCGACCTTCGCGAGCGCATCGAAACCATCGACCGCGGTGAAGACTTCGCAGCCTTCCTTCGCGAGCAAGGTTTCTGCGGTCTTCCGAATGGTCTTGCTGTCATCGATGACGAGGACTTTCAGACCCTTGAGATGTGGGTTGGCGTCGTTCACCGAGTACCTCTCCTGGACAAACAAAATGGCTAAGAACGCCGCTATTAATATGTGGCGCTGTGGCCCAAGCTGAGGGGCGTTTTAACATATAGGCATACCCCCGGCTATGCCGGCCACGTCACGTTTTTGAGGTCGGAGTTGTCGATGCCGAAAACCACTACTCTTGCAGTCGTGATGGATCCGATCGCGAAGATCAAATTTGCGAAGGACTCCACACTTGCCATGTTGCTTGCCGCCGCGGCTCGTGGCTGGCAACTCACCTATTTCGAGCAGTCAGACCTCTTCCTGCGCGATGGCGTGGCGTTCGGGCGTGGCCGGGATTTGCGGGTGTTTGCCGACGCGACGAAGTGGTTCGAACTCGGCGAACCGTCTGTGCGCAGGCTCGGCGAATTCGACTGCGTGTTCATGCGCAAGGATCCGCCGTTCGATGCGGAGTACATCTACACCACCTACATCCTCGAGCGCGCCGAACTTGCGGGCGCGTTGGTCGCCAACCGGCCGCAGGGCCTGCGCGACATGAACGAGAAGGTGTTCACGGCGTGGTTCCCGCAGTGTTGCGCTCCTACGCTCATCTCGCGCAGCAGCTCCGACATCACCGCCTTCGCCGCCGAACACGGCAAGATCGTCGTGAAGCCTCTCGACGGCATGGGCGGCAGATCCATTTTCGTGACCGAGAAGGGCGACAAGAACCTGCCGGTCATCATTGAAACGTTGACCGACTTCGGTCAGCGCTTCGCCATCGCGCAGCGTTACGTGCCGGACATCGCCACCACCGGCGATTCGCGCGTTCTGCTCATCGACGGTCAGCCAGTCCCCTACGCGCTCGCACGAATCCCGTTGCCTTCCGACAACCGCGGCAATCTGGCCGCCGGCGCCAAGGGTGTCGGCCGTGAGCTCAACGAGCGCGACCGCTGGTTAGCCGCGCAAATCGGCCCGACGCTCGCCAAGCAGGGGATGGTGCTCGTCGGCATCGACGTGATCGGTGGCTTCGTTACCGAGATCAACGTCACGAGTCCGACAGGAATTCGTGAACTTGACCAGCAATTCGGGCTCAATATTGGAGATATGGTAATTGCCGCCCTCGAGCGCCGCATAGGCGCCCGAAAGAATTGAGATGAGTGCCCGCGCGATGCAACTGCGCGAGGGGATCGCGCCGACGCGCGACCGGCTCACCACGACTGTCTTCATGGCGGCGCTGGTCCATGGCGTCATCATCGTCGGCGTCACCTTTGGCGGCGTGAAGCACGACGCCCCCGGTGCGCCCGGACTCGAAGTCCTCATCGTTTCGAATGACGTGCCCGAAGCCCGGCTCAATCGCCGACGCGACCTACCTCGCGCAGCGGACCCAGCTCGGGTCGGGCGATACGCACCTGAGTGAAATGACGCGTGCGCCGCGCGCGTCGGCGGAACACGCCGCACGGAATGGTCGAGCCGACGGCAAGGTGCTCGCCGACGACGCCGGCGCGCTGCTCGCCACCGCCGACGACCGCGCGCTAACTACCACGGCCCCCATGCCCGAGATCCTGTACTTCGCGCCGCCGGCCAGCGAGACCCAGATGACCGAGGTCCCGGTGCTGACCGACGGCAACAGCGAACGCGACAAAGCTCGGCGTCGACGATGACGAGGAACAGAAGGTCCGTGGTCCGCACCGCGATGAATTGTGGGTAACGCCTGACACGCGCGAAGCGCTGGTCGCGCCCTACCTCGTCTCGTGGAGGACGAAGATCGAGACGCTCGGCACCCTCAACTTCCCGCAACGCGGCCTGGCGTGCACCGGGAACGCGCAATCCGGACGTCGAAGTCGTCATCCTGGCCGACGGCACGCTCGAATCGGCGACCATCGTGCGCTCGAGCGGATCGCGCCAAGCTCGATCAGGCGGCGCTCAACATATTGAAACTGGCGAGTCCTTTCGATCCTTTCCCGAAGGAACTCGCCGAGAAATACCGGCTGTTGCGTTTACCTACCAGTGGGAGTTCGAGAGCGGCCGGTCGGATCACGGCACGGTTACCGCGCCCGCAGATTCACGGTAAAGTGCGCCGCATATGAGCGGCGGTGTCACCAGTCTTTCGAATCACCTGCTGATCGCGATGCCGCAGCTGGCCGATCCGAATTTTTCCCAGACGGTCTCGCTGATCTGCGAGCACGGCGAGAAAGGCGCGCTCGGCATCGTGCTCAATCGTCCGCTGACCATGACGCTCAGCGAAGTGTTCGAGCAGATGAAGATCGAACCCACTGACAAGCGCGCCGCAGACCTGCCGGTGCTGCGCGGCGGACCCGTCCACCAGGATCGCGGCTTCGTGCTGCACCGGCCGGGCGGTGAGTGGGACTCCACACACAAGATCTCCGACTCCATCCAGGTGACCACCTCGCGCGACGTGCTCGCCGCCATGGCCGCGGGCACCGGACCCGAGAAGGCTTTCATCGCGCTCGGCTATGCCGGGTGGGAAGCCGGTCAGCTCGAAAAGGAAATGCTCGACAACTCCTGGTTGTCGGTGCCGGCAGATGAAAGCGTGATATTCGATCTGCCCTACGAGGAGCGCTGGCTTGCCACGCTTCGGTTGCTCGGCGTCGAACCCGGGACAGCTCACCTCGTTCTCCGGTCATGCCTGACCGGGCTCCCAAACAACCAACAATTATCGTCGCAATCGACTTCGGACTCCGACGTATTGGCATCGCGAGCGGCGACACGCTGACGCGTGCGCCGCATCCCCGCTCCACGATTTCCAACGGTCCCAACGGACCTGACTGGCGCGCGCTCGAGCGCGTGCTCGCGGACACCCGTCCGGCGCGCATTGCCGTGGGCGAGCCCTATAATGCCGACGGCTCGGTAAGCCCGCTCACCGACGCCGCGCGCCGCTTCGCCACCGAGCTCGCCACCCGCAGCTCACTGCCCGTCGACCTGGTCGATGAACGCTGGTCCTCGCAGGACGCCGAAGAGCGCCTGCGCGAACAGCGCGCGAGCGGCGAGCGCCGGCGGCGAGTGACTCGCGAAGACGTGGATGCGGCGGCGGCCGCGGTAATTCTGGAACGCTGGTTCGAACAACAAGACAAGTCATGACTGAACAGACTCGGCCCAACGGCACGCTACGGCACCTGCTCACACTCGAGGGCATGCCCAGGCAGCAGATCGAAGCCCTGCTCACTCGGGCGCAAAAATTCGTCAAGCCAGTCGGCGAGCGGCCGGTGCTGAACGACAGCCTGGCCGGCGTCACCGTCGCCAATCTCTTCACGGAGCCATCGACGCGCACGCGCGTGTCGTTCGAACTCGCGGCCAAGCGACTCGGCGCCGACGTGGTGAACCTCGAGGTACAGCTGTCATCGCGCGTCAAGGGCGAGAGCATGCTCGACACGATCTACACGCTCGAGGCCTGCCACGTGGACGTGTTCGTGATTCGCGATGCCGAGGCCGGTGTGGGCGCGCTGGTCGCGACGCACGTGAAGCCGCACATCAGCGTGTTGTCCGCGGGCGAGGCGCACGTCGCACACCCGACGCAGGGGCTGCTCGATGCGCTGACCATCCTGCAGGCGAAACAGAAGTTCGATGGACTGAAGGTGGCCATCGTCGGCGACGTGCGGCATTCGCGCGTCGCGCGCTCCGCCTGGCACGTGCTCGCCACGCTCGGCGTCGCGGAGATCCGCATCGTCGCGCCGCGTGCGTTGATGCCTCCCGCGAGCGAGTTCGCGGGCTGTGAGCGCAGCAACTCACTCGACGCCGGTCTCGCCGACGTCGACGTCATCATGATGCTGCGCATCCAGAAGGAGCGCATGGAGACCGCGCAGATTCCCGACGCGGATCGCTACTTCCAGAAGTTCGGCCTCTCGTCGGAGCGGCTCGCGAAAGCGAAGCCGAACGCCATCGTCATGCATCCACAGCCCATGAATCGCGGCATCGAGATCGCGTCCGATGTCGCCGACGGTCCGCAATCGGTGATTCGCGACCAGGTGCGCAACGGCGTCGCCGTGCGCATGGCCGTGCTCGAGGCGGTGATCGAGGGGCGCCAGTGATGAGCGCCCTGCCTCACGAAGAAGCCGGCCGCAGCCACGGCGTTCATCCCGCGCACCGCGGCAGCATCTTTCTCGAAGACGGCACGGTCATCGCGCAGGAAACCTGGCCGGGCGAACAGTTCGTGCTGCGCGATCTCCGCGCCGAAGTGCGCCGCGCGCGCGTCGCCGGGCAGCTTCGTGCATCTCACCTGCGATCCCGATGTGCCGATGCGCCGGCCGCTGTCGATCCAGCGCGTGAACGCGAGCGAGGGCTGGATCGAGATCCTCTACAAGATCGTGGGTCCCGGATTGCGCGCGCTCAGCCGGCGCCATGCCGGTGACGTCATCAGCGTGCTCGGCCCCATCGGCCAGCCATTCCGGCCCGATCCGAAGCGGCCGCGCGCCTTGTTGGTAGGCGGCGGCGTCGGCATTCCGCCCATGGTGTTCCTCGCGGAATGGATGAGCGCGCAAGGCGGTCCGTGGAAGCCGCTGGTGCTCATGGGCTCGGAGATTCCGTTCCCGTTCAAGGCGCGGCCGTCGACCATTCTCGTGCCCGGCATTCCTGCCGGCAGCATCGCCGCGATGCCATTGCTCGATGGCTGGAGCGTCCCGAGCCGCCTCGCGAGCAAGGCCGGCTTTCCGGGTTGCTACGACGGCTTCGTCACGCAGCTCGCGGATGAATGGTTAGGCTCGCTCGATGACGCGGCGAAGGCCGAAGTCGAAGTGTTCGCCTGCGGCCCGACGCCGATGCTCGAGGCCATGGCCAAGGTTGCGGTCAAACACGGCGTCGCCTGCCAGGTTTCGCTCGAAGAGTTCATGGCCTGTGCGGTGGGCGGATGCGCCGGCTGCACCGTGCGCGTGAACACTCCCGACGGGCCGGCGATGAAACGCGTCTGCGTCGACGGACCGGTGTTCGATTCGCGCGCGGTCTTCTCCTAGACCGACACTTCTCGCCGGAGCTACGGCGCGATGAAAACTCAACACTCTCTCCGGCGAATGGGAATCCTCGCCGTGCTGCTTGCGTGCGCAGCTCGCGCAGGAGGTCCGGCGTTTGCTCCGCCGACATTTTCGGCCGAGCAATTGCGCGTCGACGTGGACGCCCTCGCCAAGGCGCTGCGCGACATGCCGCCGGACCTGGCGCACACGGCTGACCCGGCAAAGGTTGCGGAGGCACTCGTCGAGCTCAGGAAACAGATCGGCGCGGCGCCGCTCGATCGCGATGCGGTGTGGCGACTGTTTGCCACGATCAATCCGCTGCTCGGTGACGGCCATCTGTTCGTCGGCTTCGTCGATTGGCGCGCCGATGCGCGCGCGCACCTGAAGTCGGGCGGCAAATTCTTCCCATTCGAGATGCAGGTTTCGCCGGACGGCGCGCTGTTCGTTGCGCGCGGACTCGGCGGAATCGCCGACGCGCTCGCTGGCGCCGAGGTGAAAACGATCAACGGCGTCGACGCACACGCCGTGTCCGCGGCACTGCTCGCACGAGTGCATGGGGACACGCCGGCATTCCGTGACAGCGCTGCTGTCGCGGCGATTCTGGTTCTACTTCTGGAAGGTGTACGGCGCGCCGGCCGCGTTCGAGATCGTGATCGCCGGCGAAAAGGCGCCGCGAGACATCGCCGGCAGCACCGCACTGCCCGCCGTGCTGGCCGACGAAGACAGCTTCGAACGTCAGTTCCGACTCGAGCTCCTGCCAAACAACACCGCCTTGCTGACGCTGAGCTCGTTCGCCTGGCCCGACAAGGCGCAGTTCCTGGCCTTCACGCACGATGCGTTCGGAAGGATGCGCGCCGCGAGCACCAAAACCCTGATCATCGATGTACGCGCCAACGGCGGTGGCAACGACGAGATGTGGATCGACGGTGTCCTTCCCTATCTCGCCACCAAACCGTACCGGTGGGCATCGCGATTTCGCAAACGCGTGGTGGTCGCCGATCCGGCCAGGCACGAAGCGGTCGGCGACATCGTCGATGGCGAGGTCGACACATGGATTCCGCCGCAACCTGGCAATCCATTGCGTTTCGCCGGCAGGGTCTACGTCCTGGTGGGCAGCCGCCACCTATTCCTCGGCGGTGGTCTTCAGCAACGTCGTCCAGGATTTTCGCTTTCGGCAACGATCGCAGGTTCGGGCGGAAGCGTGCGCGCCGCACACGACCGGCGGGTACGCGGCGCACCACCCTGCCTAACAGCGGCCTGATAGTCGTCGCGCCCCGTTTCGTGCTCACGCGGCCGTCGGGCGCAAATACTCCCGCCCTGCTCACTCCGGACCTCGAGGTTCGCGACCTCTCGCAACTGCTGGAGGTTATCGCGCCGCACTAAGCGCATGGCTGGCCTCCTGCTGGTCTATCTACGCACCCACCGCAGCGGCACGAGCGGCGGTCTCGCCAATTCGGATCGATGACGCGTCACCGTAGACCGTCGCACTGCGTGTAACTCGAAATACGGATAAGAAAGGGCGGCCACTCGCGTGGCCCGCCCTGCTCACCCTTTCACGCAGAGAACCTGCTTCAGGGTGTACGCGATCTCGACGAGATCGCGCTGTGCTTCCATCACCGCGTCGATGTCCTTGTACGCGGCCGGCGTTTCGTCGATGACGTCCTTGTCCTTGCGGCACTCGACGCCCGCCGTCGCCGCCTCGTGGTCCGCGACGGTGAAGCGCTTGCGCGCCGCGGTACGCGACATCACGCGACCCGCGCCGTGGCTGCAGCTCTCGAAGCTCTCGGCGTTCCCCAGGCCGCGCACGATGTACGAACGCGCACCCATGGAACCCGGGATGATTCCGAGCTCACCCTTCTTCGCGCTCACCGCGCCCTTGCGGGTCACGATGAGGTCCTCTCCGAAATGCCGCTCACGCGTGCAGTAGTTGTGGTGGCAGTTCACCGCCACCTCACCCATCTGGAACGGCTGCAGCTCCTCACGCATCACGCGCAACACCGCGTCCATCATCGCGCGCCGGTTTTCGGCGGCGTAGTCCTGCGCCCAGGTCATCGCCTCGACGTAATCATCGAAGTGATCGGTTCCCTCGACGAGATACGCCAGATCACGATCCGGCAGGTTGATGAAGTGTTTCTTCATGTCCTGCCGCGCCAGCTCGATGAAGAGCTGGCCGATCATGTTGCCGATGCCACGCGAACCCGAGTGCAACATCACCCACACGGTCTGTTCGGTATCGATACAGACTTCGATGAAGTGGTTGCCGCCACCCAGCGTTCCGAGCTGCTTCTGCGGCTCCTTCGGCTTGAGCTTCGGATGCTTCGCCGTAATGGCGTCACACCGTTCGCTCAAGGCCGCGCCACCGCGTGATCACGGAATTCGGCGTGGTTCCCCAGGAACCGCGGTCGTAGCGGCCACGCATCTTCGACGAGCCATGCGGCACGGCCCGCTCGATGCGCGACCGCAGCGCTGACAACGACTCCGGCAGGTCGCTCGCCTTGAGCGAAGTCTGCACGGCCATCATGCCGCAGCCGATGTCGACGCCGACCGCCGCCGGGATGATCGCGCCTTGCGTTGCGATCACCGAGCCCACGGTCGCGCCCTTGCCCACGTGCACGTCCGGCATCACAGCCAGGTGCGAGTGCACGAACGGCATGCGCGCGATGTTCTCGAGCTGCTTCTTCGCCTCGTCTTCGATCGGGCACACCACGCGTCCACATCTTCACGTGGCGCCCGCCCTCGACGTTCATCGTTTCGTAGTTCTTTTCCATATGAATATCCTAAGTCAGTCGCGGCACCATGTTCTTCAACACACCTTTGAGGCCGTCGTACACCGTCTGATTGCCGATCTTCTCGGTCGAGACAAAGACCTCCCGACGACGCGCCGCTTTCGCGGCGCATCGAATACGCGGGGCCTGAAAAGCTGAAGGCCCCGGATCAGCGGCAGCTGACCGGGGCCTCGTTGGGAGTCCTTGCGGAGAGCTGCCTGAACGCGCTCTCCGAATGCACGAAGAGCTAGTTCACATCGTCATCACGTTCGCCGGCGAGGGCGCACGCGTACACACCGGGCCGATTCGACAGAATCGGTCGCTGCGGCCACGCGGAAAGCGCCTTGCGGGCAAACGAATGTTGGTAGTTAGAATTCATGGGGGCGCGCATTCTAGGCGTGATCTGGCGGCTGTCAAGCGCGATGTGCGGATTTCAATGGCGCCAGGTGACGTGAACGCCGAAGCCGTCGTCGAAATCGGCGGTATAGGCAGAGACGCCAGCCGCCCAGCTCTTCGAGAAGAACTTCTCGCCTCGCAGCTCCCAGCGGTTGCCGACATCGTCGAAACCCAGCCCTAAGCTCGTTGAATCGTCGAAGTAGTAGTCGAAGTCGAGTCCGTATGGCGTGCGAGCGTCGAATGGCGTGGCAACGTCGTCGTAATCGACGAGGTTCACACTGCCCGCATAGAAGTGATTGTTGGGCAACTTGCCGACGTATCGGGCCGTGATGTTCGGATCGTAGCCATGCTCCTGGAAATCCGTCGTGAGCAGCAAGCCGTCGAGCGGAGCGATACCGAGCGTGCCGGACCAGGTGGTGTCGTATTCCGTCAGGACCAGTCGTGGAACTCAAGCCAATAGATGGTCTTCGTTGCGCGACACCCCCACGCCCGCATAGAACATGGTGCCAGGGATGTAGTAGCCAACGCTCGCGCTTCCCGCATTCAGGTGAATTCCCAGCGAGTTCGACCTGCGCCGCGATAGCGCTCAGGGAGCTTGCGCGACCCAGGAATGCGGCCTCGGCGAGCGGCACATTGTCCGTGGACACCGGTGCGAAGTACCAGGTTCCCGCCAGCGTCGCTACGTCGAGGTCGCTCTCCGTACTCGAAGCGATCGAAGGTCCCTTTGACCTCGAAGCGATAGTCGTCCGCGAGTGCGGCGGCAGGCGCAAGTGCGAAAAGCAATGCGGGAGCCAAGCTGCGTAGTTTGGTCATGAATCCGTCCATTGTTAGTGTTCTTCGGGCGCGCCATCTTGCGCGCCCGGATGCTAAGGCAATGAACGGTTAGTTTGGTTCCCGGAACCGGCAGCCGGGCTCAGCCGAAGTTGATCTTCGCTTCCAGGTTCGAACGCGAATCGGCGTTCAACAACGCCTCTTCGAGTTCGATGCGGTTCTGCTTGTAGAGGTTCAGCAGCGCCACGTCGAAGCTCTGCACGCCGCGTTCGGAGCTGGCAACGATGGCTTCCTTGATCGCGCTGACATCGCCCTTCTTCACGAGCTCGCTGATGTAGGGCGTATTCAGCATGACTTCGATGGCCGCCATGCGCTTGCCATCCTTGCGAGACGACCAGGCGCTGCGACAGGATGGCGCGCAGGTACTGCGAGAGGTCGAGGAAGATCTGCTTGTGCTGATCCTGCGGGAACATGTTGATGATGCGATCCATCGTCTCGGCGCTGTTGTTCGCGTGCAGCGTCGACAGACACGAGGTGACCGGTGCCGGACAGGGTTGATCGCCGCCTCCATGGTCTCCTTGTCGCGGATTTCGCCGATGAGGATGACGTCCGGCGCGGCGCGCATGACGCCGCGCAAGCGCGCGCGCGAACGACTTGGTGTCGAGACCGACTTCGCGCTGGTTCACGATCGAGCGCTTGTTGGTGTGCAGGAACTCGATCGGATCTTCGATCGTGACGATGTGATCCGACGAAGTCTCGTTGCGGTGATTGATCATCGCCGCGATCGACGTGGACTTGCCGGAGCCGGTGGCGCCCACCATCAGGATGAGCCCGCGCTTCATCATGATGAGGTCCTTGAACATGTCGGGCAGGCCCAGCTGGTCGAGCTTGGGCATGTCGGCGCTGATGTAGCGCAGCACCATCGCCGGGTAACCGCGCTGGTAAAACACGTTGACGCGGAAGCGCCCGAGGCCGGGCTCGGAGATCGCGAAGTCGATTTCCAGCTCGCGCTTGAAGCTTTCGAGCTGGTCGGGGGTCATGAGCCCGTAAGCCGCCTGGCGCACCGTCTCCGGCGTCAGGATCTGCTTGTTGATCGGCAGGATGGAGCCTTCGATCTTGATCTTGATGGGCGAATTGGACGTGAAGAACAGGTCGGACGCCTTGCGTTCGACCATGAGTTTGAACAGCGGCCGGGTCTTGAGCACCATCGGTGCCCCTTCGGACGGTTCCTTGACCTCAATGGTTTCCACGAACTGTTCGTTCACCGCTGCCATATCCGCCCTTGGGGTCTTCAAAAAGCCAGGTTGTTAGAAAGAACGGCCCTGTTGTTCTTCGTCGATGATGGTCAGCGTGTCGCCGTCGTCGAGATTCTTGATCTCGCGCTTGCTCTCGAGCTTGATCCGCAGGCGCAGCTCGTTCTTGGAGTCGGCGTTGCGCAGCGCATCTTCGTAGGAGATGAAGCCCTGCTCGTACAGCTCGTAGAGCGCCTGGTCGAAAGTCTTCATGCCGACGCGGTTCGAGCGCGACATGACTTCCTTGATCTCCTGGACCTTGCCTTTGAAGATCAGGTCCTGGATCAGCGGCGAATTCAGCATGATTTCCATGGCCGCGATTCGGCCGCGCGCCGGCCTCGCGGGGCACGAGCCGCTGCGACACCAGCGCGCGGATGTTCAGCGACAGATCCATGAGCAGCTGTTCGCGCCGCTCGTCGGGGAAGAAGTTGATGATGCGGTCGAGCGCCTGGTTGGAGCTGTTGGCGTGCAGCGTCGCCAGCACCAGGTGGCCGGTTTCGGCGAACTGAATGCCGTACTCCATGGTCTCGCGATCGCGGATTTCGCCGATCAGGATGACGTCGGGCGCCTGGCGCAGCGTGTTCTTGAGCGCGGTGTGCCAGTTCTCCGTGTCGACGCCCACTTCGCGATGCGTGATCACGCAGCCCTTGTGCTGGTGCACGTATTCGACCGGATCTTCGATGGTGACGATATGGCCGCGGGTCTTTTCGTTGCGATAACCCACCATCGCGGCGAGTGAGGTCGACTTGCCCGAGCCCGTGCCGCCCACCAGGATGCAGAGGCCGCGCTTCGACAGCACGACTTCCTTGAGGATCGGGCGGCAGCTCGAGTTCCTCGAGCGTCGGAATCTTGGAATTGATGAGGCGGATGACGCAGCCGGTATTGCCCTGCTGCACGAAGGTGTTCACGCGGAAGCGGCCGATGCCCGGAGGCGCGATCGCGAAGTTACATTCCTTGGTGGCGTCGAATTCCTTGGTCTGGCGGTCGTTCATGATGGAACGCACCAGAACCGCGGATTGCTCGTTGGTCAGCGCGCGCTCGGACTGCGGCCGCACTTCGCCGTCGATCTTGATCGCCGGCGGGAATCCCGCGGTGATGAACAGGTCGGATGCCTTCTTGTCGACGACGCGTCGAAGAAGGTCCTGCATGAGCTTGATGCCTTGTTCGCGATCCATTACAGCGCATCCTTATTGGTAGCCTTGTAACGGGCCTCTTCCTTGCTCACCACGCCCTTGGCGACGAGGTCCGTGAGGCACTGGTCGAGGGTCTGCATGCCGACCGAGCCGCCGGTCTGGATGGCGGAGAACATCTGCGCGATCTTGCCTTCGCGAATCAGGTTTCGAATGGCGGGCGTGCCGATCATGATCTCGTGCGCCGCGATGCGGCCGCCACCATTGCGCTTGAGCAGGGTCTGCGAAATAACCGCGCGCAGCGACTCTGAAAGCATCGCGCGCACCATTTCCTTTTCCTGCGCCGGGAACACGTCGACCACGCGGTCGATGGTCTTGGCGGCCGAACTCGTGTGCAGCGTGCCGAACACGAGGTGTCCGGTTTCCGCGGCGGTGAGCGCCAGGCGGATGGTTTCGAGGTCGCGCATTTCGCCGACCAGCACCACGTCCGGGTCTTCGCGCAGTGCCGAACGCAGCGCCTCGGAGAAGCCGAGCGTGTCGCGATGCACTTCGCGCTGGTTCATGAGGCAACGCTTGCTCTCGTGCACGAATTCGATGGGGTCCTCGATCGTGATGATGTGATCGGGACGATTGTCATTACAGTGATTCACCATGCCCGCGAGCGTGGTGGACTTGCCCGAGCCCGTAGGCCCGGTGACCAGCACGAGGCCGCGCGGCAGCATGCACAGATCACGGAAGATCTTCGGGGCAGCCAGGTCGTCGAGCGACAGGATGACCGAGGGGATATTGCGGAACACGGCGCCTGCGCCGCGGTTCTGATTGAAGGCATTGACGCGGAAGCGCGCCAGCTTCGGGATCTCGAAGGAGAAATCGGTCTCGAAGAATTCTTCGTAAGCCTTGCGCTGCTTGTCGTTCATGATGTCGTACACCATGCCGTGCACTTCCTTGTGGGTAAGCGCGGGCATGTTGATACGCTTCATGTCGCCGTCGACACGAATCATGGGCGGCACACCTGCGGACAGGTGCAAGTCCGAGGCGTTATTCTTTACGGCGAAAGCGAGGAGCTGGGCGACGTCGACGGCCATACGGTGTCCCTTGGAAAGCGCCGTTGAGTATAGACCCGGGTATCACTGATCAATATGTTATCCCTTCCGCAGAATTGCTCTGAGGGCGCCCAAGCCACTCAAAGTCGTATCGCACAGGCCTGTCGGGCAGCCTCCCGAAGTGTCGATTCCGTCACGCTTCTGGCCGTTTCGAAGGGCCAGAGCAGCGCAGCAATCGACTCTGCCGCGCGCGTCGGCATCGAGAACTTCGGCGAGAATTTCCTGCAGGAAAGCCTGCCCAAGATCGAGACGCTCAAGGGGCGCGAGCTGACCTGGCATTTCATCGGGCGCCTGCAGGCTAACAAGACGCGCGCCGTAGCCGAGAATTTTGCCTGGGTGCACGCCGTCGACCGCATCAAGATTGCCGAGCGCCTCTCGGCGCAGCGCCCGTTCGCATGCCCCGCCGCTCAATGTCTGCCTGCAACTGCATGTCGGCGGAGAAGCCAGCAAGGGCGGTGCCGAGGCAGCCGAGATTGCGCCGCTCGCGATGGCAATACGAGATCTGCCACGCATCAAACTGCGCGGCCTCATGTGCATGCCGCCCGCGGAAACCGACATCCAGCGCCAACGTGAATGGTTCCGGGAAACCCGCCAGGTGTTCGACTATCTCAATGAGCGCGGCCTGGGTCTGGACACGCTCTCGATGGGTACCAGCGCCGATTTCGAAGCAGCGATTGCAGAAGGCGCCACCATCGTCCGTGTTGGAACTGCGATATTCGGCCCGCGCTCGCCTGCAACCTTGAGCGCCGCTGCCACTATCATGGACAACATGAACATCAACGCAGCGTTCGTCGGCGGCGGAAACATGGGCGGCGCGCTGATTCGCGGCCTCATCGCCCGGGGCATGCCGGCCAAGAACATTCGTGTCGGCGAAGCGCATCAGCCGCGTCGAGCCTCGCTGGCCGATGAACTCGGTGTGCATACCACGGCCGACAACCGCGAGGCCGTGACCGGGGCCGATGTCGTGGTGCTCGCGGTGAAGCCGCAGGATATGGCGGCAACCGTTCAACCACTCGCCGATGTATTGGCGCAACGCAAGCCGCTGGTGATATCGATCGCCGCGGGGATTCGCGTTGCAGACATCGTGAGCTGGTGTGGAGGCGCTGCCGCCGTGGTGCGCGCCATGCCGAATCGTCCCGCGCTCAACAGCGCCGGAGCGACGGCGATCTACTCTCCCGCAGGCGTAAGCGACGCGCATCGGGACCTTGCAGCGCAGATTCTCGGTGCCGTGGGCATCACCGTCTGGGTGCAGGAAGAAGATGCGCTCAATGTCGTGACCGCATTGTCAGGCAGCGGACCCGCCTATTTCTTCCTGCTCGCCGAGCTCATGGCGGATGCTGCGGTCAATCTCGGCCTCGACCGCGCCAGCGCACAGGAACTCGCGATCCAGACACTGTTCGGCTCCGGACTGATGGCTCGCGACAGTGACGGCGATCTGGCGCGCCTGCGCGCCGAGGTGACCTCCAAGGGAGGCACCACCGACGCCGCTGTGCGCGCATTCGAGGGCGCAAATCTGCGTGGTATCGTCGCCGCCGCGCTTGCCGCGGCCAGCTGATCGCGGAAGAGAAATGGCGCAGGCATTTGGAAACGCAACGAAATCATGAACGCTCTCTATTACATCGTCGACACGCTCACCTCGCTGTACCTGGCAGTACTGATCCTGCGGCTCATCATGCAGATCGTTCGCGCGAACTTTCGCAATCCGTTCGCGGAGGCGATTTTGCGACTCACCAATCCGCTGATCATGCCGCTGCGGCGCATCCTGCCGCCGATGGGCAAGATCGACACGGCGACGGTGGTCGCCATCCTCCTGTTCGCGATCTTCAAGGAATTGCTTCTGGCGCTGCTGTTCGGCTCAGGGCCGCTCTCGCCGCTGCTGTGGACGCTCATCGTGTTGCGCAAGCTGGTGCTCGCGGTGTTGTGGCTCTACGTCGTAATGATTTTCTTCTACGGTATCGCCGGTTTTCTCATGCAGGGTGGCAGCTCACCGATTTACGAGGTGCTCGCCTACGTGTGCGATCCGTTGCTTAATCGCATCCGCAAAATCATTCCCTCGATCGTCGCTGGCCTGGATCTGTCGTTTCTGTGGGCCATCATCGCCTTGCAGGCGTTGATCATCCTGATCGGGGAAATCCGGCTTTAAACGCCGTTCGCCCTCTTCGCGACAACGACTTAGCTCCACACTTCAACGTCGAATCGACGCGCACTCGCGACGCGCCAATGGCGAAGATTCATACAGTGCGTGCGCGAAAATTTCGCGCAGTGCAAATCGGCAAGCGGCTGGGCGCATGTGCGCGGGACCCTAGAAAACAAGGCATTTGCCGCATTCGTGTGCAACGAAAATGCTTGCGAATGCGGACCTGTGTGATATGTTGCGCGCCGAACAGCTCGCCGCGGATATTTTTTCCGCTGCATTTTTTTCTACGAGGAGTCGAGTAATGGCAAAGAAAGGTGGCGCACCGACGAAGTCGGAAATCGTGGCAACGATCTGCAAGGACAGCGAGCTGTCCCGCAAGCAGGTGGCTGCGGTGTTCGAGTCACTCAACGGCATCATCAAGAAGAGCCTGCGTGGCCCTGGCCTGTTCACGCTGCCCGGCCTTCTCAAGATGAAGGTTGTGAAGAAGCCCGCCACGAAGGCGCGCGAAGGCATCAACCCCTTCACGAAGGAAAAGATGGTTTTCAAGGCGAAGCCGGCCTCCAAGAAGGTCCGCGTTCTGCCTCTGAAGAGCCTCAAGGCGCTCGTGAACTAAGCCGCTACGCTTTGCGCGTCTCACGACGCGCGAAGGCGTGCTACGAAAGCCCGGCATCGAAAGATGCACGGGCTTTTGTGCTTTCAGGCCCTTAAGAAGTCCAATAGCAGTGGCTTGAGCTCGTGCAGCTTGCCGTGGAAGAAATGCCCGGCGCCCGCCAGTACCTGCAGGCGCGGCGCACGGGGTTGCTCCGCAGCCCACGCCAGCACCGCCTCGGGCGGCACCACGTCGTCGGCGTCGCCCTGCACCAGCATCCAGTCGCAATCCGGATGCGCCACGCTGCCGAGCTCGAAGCGCGCCACCGGTGGGGCAACCGCCACCAGCTTCTCCGGGCTCAGCGGCCTTCGCGCCGCGCAACGCCACGAAGGCGCCGAACGAGAATCCGCCTAACCACAATGCCGCCCCGGGAAACCGCCGGCGGCCTTCGGCCACGACGGCGGCGAGATCGTCGGCTTCACCGCGGCCGTTGTCGAACGTGCCGGCGCTGGCGCCCACGCCGCGAAAATTGAAGCGGAAGGCCGGCGCGCCGCACTCCATCATCGAGCGCGCCAGCACGTGCGTGACCTTGTTGTTCATCGTCCCTTCGAACAGCGGATGTGGATGGCAGGCAACGCCGAAGACGCGCGGCACGGCCGGCGAGTCGTCGGGGAACTCGAGCCTGGTTTCCAGCGGTCCGACAGGACCTGCGACGGTAAGCGTCTCTGCGCGCGTCACGGTGCCTTGTAGACGGTGTTGTCCTTCATGACGAACACCACTCGCTCCATGGCGGTGATGTCCTCCAGCGGGTTGCCTGGCACGCCTGTGAGTTCGCCGAGCTTGCCAACGGCGATGCTGCCCACCTTGTCGTCGAGATCGAGAAATTTCGCCGGAGCCGAAGTGGCGGCACGAAGGGCCTCCATCGGAGGCATGCCGCCATCGACCATGAGCTTGAATTCGCGCGCGTTGTCGCCGTGTTTGCCGACGCCCGTGTCGGTGCCGAACAGGATCTTCACGCCGGATTTATAGGCCTTGGCGAACGTCCCCTGGATCTGCGGACCCACCTGCAGTGCCTTGGGACGCACGATGGCCGGAAAATAGTTCGGATCCTGCGCCTGGTCGTAGACCCAGCGGCCCGCGGAGAGAGTGGCCACATAGAACGTGCCGTGCTCTTTCATGAGCTTCATACCTTCGTCGTCCATGAAGGTGCCGTGCTCGATGGTGTCCACGCCACCGCGTATCGCCCGCTTGATGCCCTCGGCACCGTGAGCGTGCGCCGCCACCTTGAAGCCGTAATCGCGCGCGGTCATGACGACGGCGTGGATTTCCTCTTCGGTCATCTGCGGATTGAGCCCGTTCTTGGCGATCGACAGCACCCCGCCCGTGGCGGTGATCTTGATGGTGTCGGAGCCGTCCTTGTAACGCTGTCGCACGGCCTTGCGAGCATCGTCGACGCTGTTGATGACGCCGTCTTCGGGGCCGGGATTCGCCGGAAACTTGCGCGCCCAGCCGTTGGTGGGATCGGCGTGCCCGCCGGTACTGGCGATGGCCTTGCCCGCGGCGATGATGCGCGGGCCAGGCACTTTGCCGGCATTGATGGCGTTGCGCAGCGGGATCGAGGCGCGGTATTCGTCGCCGAGATCGCGCACCGTGGTGAACCCGGCTAACAAGGTGCGCTGGGCATACACCACGCCGTCGATGGCGACGTCGGCCTCGTTGAGCTTGTAGTCGTCGATTTCGGAGTGCTTGCTGTATTCGCTGGTCAGATGCACGTGCATGTCGAACAGGCCGGGCAGCAGCGTGCCCTGCTTCAGGTCGATCACGCGATCGCCGGCGCCCGGCGCACGGAATCCAGGCTCGATGGCAACGATCTTGCCCGCATCCACCACCACGGTCTGGTTGGTCGTCGCGGTCGACGACACACCGTCGATGACGCGCCCGGCGTGGATCAGCGTGGCGGCCTGCGCCGCGCCCCCCAACAGGAAAAGCGCGAGCCGCGAGACCACCGCGTGACACTAGTGGATCTCGACCAGTTCGACGTCGAACACCAGGGTCGCATTCGGCGGAATCACTCCGCCGGCACCACGCTCGCCGTAGCCCATGACCGGCGGGATGACGAGACGCCGTTTGCCGCCGACTTTCATTCCGACCACTCCCTGATCCCAGCCCGCAATCACGCGGCCTGCACCCAGCGGAAACTCGAAGGGCTCACCACCCACCGAGCTGTCGAATTGTTTGCCCTTGTTCTCGGGCGCGGCGGCGTCGTACAGCCAGCCGGTGTAGTGCACGAGAGCGGTCTGTCCCGAACTGATTTCCGCGCCAGTACCGGGCGCGAGGTCGGTTTTCTGCAAATCCATGGTTTCACTTCCTGAGGGCGTCGGTGTTGCGGGAGCCGTGGTCGTCTCGGCTGCAGCGACTTCCGCCGCGGGAGCCGGCGCCGCTTCGCTTGCGGGCTTTTCACTGCGGCTGCAGGCCGCCATGAGCAGTGCGGCCAAGGCCGCGGTCGTAGCGAAGGCCAATGACTTACCGTGCATCACGAGACTCCCGGGTTCTTAAGAGCGGCATTATTCAATGGAGTTGCGCCCACAGTCGATTGAGTCGTTGAACAAATGCCCCGGGATCGGGAAGTTGCGCTCCTTCGGCCAGCATCGCCTGTTCGAAGATCACCAACGCGAGTTCGTTGAACTCGGCGGCGTCCTCGCGATTTTCCAGATACTTCACCAGGTGATGTTCGACATTGAGCTCGAGCACCGGCTTGCCAGAAGGAGCCTTCTGGCCCGCAGCCTCCAGCGCGCGCCGCAGCGGCGCGGACATGTCATGTTCGCCGGCGACCAGCACCGCCGCGGAATCCTTGAGCCGAGTGCTGACGCGTGTTTCGGCGATCCGATCTCCGAGCGCATCCTTGACGCGCTTGAGCAGCGGTTTGCTCTCCTTGAGTTGCGCTTCGGCCTTCTCTTTCTCGGCGGAGCTCGCCAGGCCACCGAGCTCGAGGTCGCCACGCGTTGCGTCCTTGAATTTCTTGCCTTCGAACTCCTGCAGGTGGTCCATGACCCAGGCGTCGATGCGGCGGCCTAACAACAGGACTTCCACGTTGCGCGCCCGCAGCCCCTCGATGGCCGGATGGCTGCGTGCGGCCGCAAGAGTCTCTCCAACCACGTAATAGATCTTGTCCTGGCCGGTCTGCATGCGCGCCACATACTCGGCCAGCGAGGTTTCTTCCTCATCACCCTGCTGGGTGGAGTTCGCGAACCTGAGCAGCGGCAGGATCTTGTCGCGACTGCCGGGGTCTTCGGCAAGGCCCTCCTTGAGCACCGTGCCGAACTCGCGCCAGAAACCCTGGTATTTGCCTGGCTCATCTTTGGCGAGCTTGCCCAGCAACTCCAGGACGCGCTTGGTCAACGCGGCGCGCATGGCCTCGACCTCACTGTCGGCCTGCAACAACTCGCGCGACACGTTCAGTGGCAGGTCCGCCGAGTCCAGCACGCCTTTGACGAATCGCAGGTACAGCGGCAGGAACTGCTCGGCGTCATCCATGATGAAAACGCGGCGCACGTACAGCTTCAGCCCGCGTGCGCCATCGCGTTGCCACAGGTCGAACGGCGCCGATCCGGGGATGTAGACCAGGCTTGTGTAGTCGCGCTTGCCTTCGACGCGGTTGTGCGACCACACCAGCGGCTCGCCGGAATCGTGCGTCAGGTGACGGTAGAACTCGATGTATTCGTCGTCCTTGATCTCGGCCTTGGGACGCGCCCACAGCGCCGTGCCGCGATTGACGGCTTCGTATTCGAGCGTGGCCTCGCCCTCTTTCGGCATGCGCACCGGAAAGGCGATGTGATCCGAATAGCGACGCACCAGCGAGCGCAGGTGCCAGCTGTCGAGGAACTCCGCGGCGTCATCCTTGAGGTGCAGGACGATGGTGGTGCCACGTTCCGGCCGCTCGATCGTCTCCACCGAAAACTCGCCATCAGCGGCCGATTCCCAGCGCACGCCTTCGCTGGCGGGCGCACCGGCACGGCGCGTCAGTACCTCGACACGCTCCGCGACGATGAATGCCGAATAGAACCCCACCCCGAACTGGCCGATGAGCTGCGAGTCTTTTTGCTGGTCGCCCGACAGCTTCTTGAAGAACTCCGCGGTGCCCGAGCGGGCGATGGTGCCCGAGGTGCGAGACAGCCTCGTCCCGGCTCATACCGATGCCGTTATCGCGAATGGATAGGGTCTTCTTGTCGGCATCCGCTTCGATCCAGATCGCGAGCTCCGGTTCGCCGGCCATCAGGTCCGGCTTGCTGAGCGCTTCGAATCGCAGCTTGTCGTTGGCGTCGGACGCATTCGAGATCAGCTCACGCAGGAAGATTTCCCGGTGGCTGTACAGCGAATGGATCATGAGCTTCAGGAGCTCACGGACTTCGGCCTGGAAACTTAAGGTTTCCTTGGGCGTTTCTTTCGTATTGGGGGTTGTCATGGCGCCGGCAGACTGCGGGCGCCGTAATCGAAATTCAAGCCCCTCTCTTATCGGGGGCGGACGCTCGTCCAGATGGCCATCGCCGTGTTCTTCACGTAGTAGCGGCTGGTTCCGACGATGTCGTCGAGTTCGTCCCAGAGCAGAAGGAAACGTTCCATCGCGAACCGCCTTACACAAACCGAAGCGTGGAGGGATCGTAGGAAGGTGCGCCCGCTATCGCTGTGTTCAGAGTCACAGTCGTTAGGTCGCTTGGTTGCGCCCCCCTTGCGGCGTCGCTAGTCTTTCGAGTGCTTCACATCACAACCACATTCTGACAAACGAGTCGGAACGGGCCATGCAACGTATCGTCGTCCTCAACCCCAAAGGGGGCTCCGGCAAGACGACGCTCGCGATCAATCTCGCGGCGTACTTCGCCACGCGTGGCGACAACACTCTGCTGATCGACCGCGATCCGCAGGGCTCGGCCACACGCTGGCTGCGCAAGCGCAAAGCGCCGCAACCGGTCATCACCGGCATCGCCACCTTCGAGCACGACGCGCGCACCACGCGTTCCTGGCAGATGCGCGTGCCCGATGGCACTCAAAAGATCGTGGTGGACAGTCCCGCCGCCGTCGAAGCGCGCCTGCTCCCCGAGCTCACGCGCGACGCAAACAAAGTCATCGTGCCGGTGCTGCCTTCGGACATCGACATTCACGCCGCCTCACGTTGCATCGCAGACCTGCTGCTGGTCGCGAAGATCAAGCGTGTCGAAAATCGCATCGGCGTCATCGCCAACCGGGTGCGCAAGAACACGTTGATGTTCCAGTCCCTGATGCGCTTCCTGGAGAAGCTCGAGATTCCGGTGATCGCCACCATTCGCGATTCGCAGAACTACGTGCGGGCCGCCGAGCAGGGAGTGGGCATCCATGAAATGAAGGCCCTACCTGGTCAAGGAAGACATGACCCAGTGGGAGACGCTGCTGGCCTGGCTGGAGCCAGAGCGCGTGCTGGCCGAGCAACCCGCGCCCATGCAGGAACAGCCGGCGCCGGAAGTCGTCGCGGTCGCCACCGAGGCGGCCATCGACGACACCGACGGCACGGCGGCGCACGACGCCCGCTTCATTACCCAGTCCTGGTAAGTCGGGAACCCCGTTAGCCTTGATGCAGTGGCGGCTACGCGCTGCCGCAAGCGTGACGCATTTCTCGACCCCGGAAACTCGGGGCGCGCGCCTACAAATCTGGATAGTTGCGCACGGCCTGAAAAACCCGTCGATGGCGATATGCGCGCATGCCGCGTTTCCGCCTGCCCGCCCTGCCTGAACTCTGCGTGATGATCGCGGCGCTTTCAGGTTGCGGCGACAGAGAGGCGACTGAACCTCACGACGGCCAAAGCGACTGTGACGGCGACAGGCACGGCACCCGTCGCAGAGTCCGTGGCCGTCGTCGCGGTCGAGGATCAGTCGGTGCACGCGAAGTTGCGCGCAACCGATGCCGATGGCGATCCGCTCACGTTCTCGATTGCGGACGCCCCGAATCACGCGGTCGTCACGCTCGATGCCGGCAACCGGTGCCTTCGACCTGCGATCCCCTGGCGAACTACTTCGGCGCCGACTCATTCGAATACAGCGTCAGTGACGGGCATGGAAACACCGCGCAAGCGCGCGTCGATGTGACCGTGCAGCCGTTGCCCGATCCGCCCGTCATCGACTCCAGCGCGACGACGGCGGTGATCGCCGCCGGGCGGGATGCACAGCTGCACTTTGCGATTGCCGATCCTGACGGCAACGCTGTGACCCTGTCCGTCTCGCAAGCCGGCGGCGCGGAGCCACTGTCGAATTTGCAGGCGATCGATCAGGAGGTGCGATTCCACGCGCCTGACGTCAGCGCCGCTACCGACGTCGAGCTGCGTGATCGAAGCAACGGACTCGACCGGCCTCTCGACGCGCGCGCGCCACGTCGTGACGCTGAGCCCGGTTTCGGCGACTGGAAAACTGTTCACCGTGCTCGGCACTCCGAATCCGGATGGCCTTCACTGGGTCATCACGGGCGATGGTTTCACGGCGGATCAGCAGCAGGATCTCTTGCGCGCAGCGCTCGCCATGGCTCGCAGCCTGACCGACGCGCCGGAGCTCGCGCGCCATTCGGGCGTTCTGAACGTTCATGTGCTCAGCCGCCGTATCGCGCGACAGCGGCGTGGCGACTGCGGGCGCCTCGCGGGCGCCGAAAACCGCATTCGACGCGCACCCTTGGCTGCACCGATGTCGAACGAGTCGCCTGCGTGAATTGGGACAAGGTGTACGCGGCCCTGCTGGCCGAGCACGCGCCATTCGACGAGATCGCGGTGGTGCTCAACACGACTTTGTATGTCGGCAATACCTCGGGCTCGGGGCTCATCGTCTCGCGAAACTCTTATGCTCCGGCGATCACGCTGCACGAGATGGGCCATGTGATTGCCGGGCTCGGCGACGAATACGTCGACAAGAATGTCGCCGACGCCTTCTTGCCCCAGTACCGCGAAGGACAATTTCCGAATGTGACGACGGAGACCGATCCCACGCGGATTCCCTGGAGGCACTGGTTCACCGATCCCGTGCATATTCCGGTCGCGCCTGGCGAGTCCGGCGTGGGCCGATTCGAAGGCGCGTTCTACGCTGCGAACGGCTACTACCGCCCGAAGCAGGACAGCAACATGAGGACGCTCGAAGGGCCGATCGGCGAAGTGAATGCCGAGGCGTGGCTTCGGGCGCTCTACCGCGCGGTCCCGCCGATTCGCGCCGCCTATCCCGAGCAGCGATTCGTCTCGGGCCTCGCGGGCACTGACGTCGAATTCGAGATTGTTAGCCCGTGGTCGCCTGAAGCTCATGACCGTGCGCTGGTTCGTCGACGGAAGCGAGATCGAGCAGGCGCGCGGCAGGTATTCCTACGCATTGCGCGCCGACGGCGGCCGGCATGACGTCCGGGTCACGATCGAGGATTGCACCGGTGGCATTCGTATGCCGGGCGCGCAAGAGCAGACTCGGCGCCGTCGCCTGGACGGTTTCCAATGAGCCGGGCATCACGGTGTCAAAGGCGCTGGCCCCGCCGGCGCGGATTGGCAGCTGGATCCGCATGCGCGTCGATTCTTCCGGCCACAGCGTGCTGGGAATCACCCAGGACGAGCCGCGGCGCGCGCGGACGCCCGGCGGGTCCGACGATTCCGGCTTCGAATACGCGCTATTCGATGCCGGGGGCGCGATGCTGGCCACGGGCAAGGTTGCCGACCCACGGGTGATCCGCGGGCCGCTGGCGTCGCCGGGCGCGGCCCGGACTGGGCCACGCTACGCGAACGTTGCCAGGTGGCTATTACCTGATTGGAATTCCCGAAGGCGCCGACGCACACAAGCTGCGGATTCGGAACCAGGAGGCGTCGATGGAAAAGACAGCGCCGGCAGCGGGATCCGGCGAGACGGCGTCGACCGAGCAGTGGCTCGATCTGTAGCGAGTTATTTCTTGGCCGGGGCCGGAACCGGCTCTTCTTCCCACGAACCCTTCACCTTGTCGGCCCAATGCTTGTAGTTAGACCAGGTGTAGAGATTCTTGGTGATTGCGGCATGACGCCCGCGCGTGCGCTGCATGCGCTCGAGCCAGGCGGCATAAGCGTCGGTGCCCACCGGTGGCGGCGTGCCGTTCGCTAAATTTCCCCGGTTTCTGTCTGAGGCACTCATGGGCTTACTCCCTTTCGGTTGACGTAAGCCTACGTTTTCGTCGCACCAAAACGACAGGAACTGATTCACGCGCCCACGACAGCTTGCGGGCGATGCGCGCTGGTTCGCACAGATTTTTTCGTTATGTACGCGCGAAGGGCGAAACGCGCGTTCCGATTTAACGGTGTGGCTCGTTATTGTTACGCCACCAACCGGTAGCAGGGACGGTAAGCGCTTCCAGGAAGCTTCATTCGCTTTTGCGCAACGAACGCGGTCAGTAGTTCGTCGAGCAGTTTCATCACCGACGCGTCGCCGGTCAGCTCGTAAGGGCCTAGCTTCTCGATGGCGCGCACGCCATTTTCCTTGACGTTGCCGGTGACGATGCCGGAGAACGCGCGCCGCAGGTCCGCCGCCAGCTCGTGCGCCGGCTGGTCGCGATACAGCCGCAGCGCGCGCATGGATTCGTGCGAGACCTCGAAGGGGTGCTGGAACGGCCCCGGGATCCGAAGCAGCCAGTTGTAGTTGTACGAATCGCTGTTGCTGCGGCGGAAATCGCGCGCCTGTTCCATGGTGGCGACCATGAAACGCGCCACTTCGGCCGGGTCATCGACGATGACATGCAGCAGTTCGGCAGCCTTTTTCCCCAGCGTTCCTTCGATGAAGCGCCGGATATGGATGAAATAGTCGGCGGTGGATTTGGGGCCCGTGAGCACCACTTTGAGCGGCTGTCCGGCGTTCGCGGGCTCGAGCAGGATGCCGAGCAGGTAGAGGATTTCCTCGGCGGTACCCACGCCGCCGGGGAACACCACGACCCCGTGCGCAAGCCGCACGAAGGCTTCGAGGCGCTTTTCGATGTCCGGCATGATCACGAGCTGGTTCACGATCGGGTTCGGCGGCTCGGCCGCGATGATGCCGGGCTCGGTGAGGCCGATGTAGCGCCCGCCGATGATGCGCTGCTTGGCGTGCCCGATGGTGGCGCCCTTCATGGGGCCCTTCATGGCGCCCGGGCCGCAGCCCGTGCACACGTCCATGCCGCGCAAGCCCAAGCTCGTAGCCCACCTTCTTGGTGTACTGGTACTCCTCGGTGCCGATCGAATGGCCGCCCCAGCACACCACCAGGTTGGGCTTCGCCTTGTAGTCGAGGATCCGCGCGTTGCGCAGGATGTGGAACACCGCGTTGGTGATCGCCGCCGGATTGGTGAGATCGAATCGCCCGCTTTCGATGATTTCGTTGGTGATGAAGATCACGTCGCGCAATACGGCGAACACGTGCTCCTTCATGCCGCGGATCATCTCGCCATCGACGAAAGCCTGTCCGGGAGCATTCTTGATCTCGAGCTTGATGCCCCAGGCCTGGCGCACCAGCTCCACTTCGAAGTCCTTGTAACGGTCGAAGATTTCCTTGGCATTGTCGGTTTCGCTGCCGGAATTGAGCACGGCCAGCGCACACTTGCGAAACAGTGGGTAGAGGCCGCCGGCGCGCGAATCGAGGAGTTTCTCGATCTCTGACTGGGAAAGGTTTTCGAGACTGCCGCGCGGTCCGATGCGCGCATCCACGAAATCGGGAATGACGATGCTGGTTTCCAAGTTCTCCCCTTCAGGCTTCTTTCACCTTGTTTGTGGTGAAAGAGTGTACCCGACGCAGAAGCGGGTCTTGGGGACCGGGAACCTAGGGCTGGATGTCGATCCGCACGTTGTCCGACGTCATCATCCAGATTTCCACCATGTCGGCATTGGTGACCGCGATGCAGCCATCGGTCCAATCCTGCGACGCGTAGTAGTCCGGGGTGTGGCGCGGATCGTTCGGCAGACCGTGGATCATGATGGATCCGCCCGGCTGCCAGCCGTTGCGACGTGCGCGCTGCATGTCCTGCTCGTTGGGATAGGAAACCTGGATCGACAGGAAGAAATCGCTGCGCGTGTTACGGCGCGTGAGGCGATAGCTGCCTTCGGGAGTGCGGAAATCGCCGGCGCGTTCCTTCGGACCACCGGGATTCAGCCCGAGCGCGACGCGATAGGCGCGCAACACATCCTCACCGCGCATGAGATAGAGGCGACGCTCGGATTTGCGTACGAGAACGCGATCGGCGACGGGCAATTCGACGCCCACCGACGCCATGGCGCGGGCATGATAGGGAAGCGCATCGCCCGACGCTGTGCCGACGAAGGCGCAGGCGAACAATGGTGCGGCGAGTGCAAGAATTTTTGTAGCAAGCGACATTTGATTACAAAACAAGCACTTATGAGTGGTGTGAGTATAGTGGTCGGGCGTGCAGGCAATCTTGGCGCGCGTCACAGCTTGGGGTGTTCAATGCAGCAAGAATGTCTTTTGGATTCGATTATGACAAGCCGTCGTCGAAGTCAGACTGCGTTGCGCACTGTGCGTATCGCGCTGGCAGCAGCTCGCGTCTTCGATGCTCGGCGCATGTGCGGCGTTACCGGATGACGCATCCGTGGTTGAACAACTCGAGTCGGAGACGGGAGTCACCATTACCCGTCTCGGGCATCCGATAGAGCTGTATCGCGAAACTTTCCTGAAAGATCCGGCGGGACGCTTCGCATTCCTCGGGCCCTTCGAAACCAACCAGATGGGACAAGCGCGAACTGTTCCTGTGGATCGCCGTGCCCATCGAACCGGTCGCGGACTCGGTGCCCGTCGTCGAAATAAACGGCGCGGCAGTGACACTCGGCACTCCCGGAAGAACTGCGGACTTCGCCGGCATCAACAAGTCGCCTTACAAGATCCCGACTCCGTGGAGCGCAATGTACTACTTCAAGGTCGACGCGGATCTCGTGGCGCGGCTCGGCGAGGCCACGAAACTGACGGTTCGCATGGTGGAGGCCGCCAAGAGCGGCACCGTGAAGACCGTGTTCGAAACAGAGGTCATGGCGGACACGAGTCTGAAGGACTTCGCTTCCCGATAAATGGGGACATTCCTCATTTCCTTGTCACATTCGTAGACTGACCGCTGACGTTCGCGCTTCAGACTTCGAATGTGACAAGGAAATGAGGAATGTCCCCATTTATCCAGGTTCCTAGCTACCGGCCTGAACCTCGACGCGCGGCATCACCACCTGCGTACCCGCCCGCAGATCGGACAGGTCCGTATCCGGGTTGTACTGCCGCAGCAGCCAGATCGGCAGATTGCTGAACTTCTGCGTCATGGTCCACAACGAATCACCGCGCCGCACGATGTAGACCTCGGTACCCGAGATGCGGTGCTGCACGAAGAACTCCGCCTGGAGCTTGGCGTGGTAGTCGCGCCGCACCTGCTCGAAGGCTTCACGCGAGACGCGTGAGTAGTCGAGATTGAGCTTCTGGCCAAGCAGCACGGGCTGCTTGGGTCTGAGTTTGTTCACGTTGCGCAGCTTCTGCGTCGGGATCTGCAGCCAGTCGGCGTACTGTCCCAGCGTCTCGGTGGCCTCGACGCGGATCGATCCGTCGTCGCGCACCTGGTAGTCGATGGAGTCGGCCAGTCCCTGCGAGACGGACACGGGCCCCAGTGCCGGGCTCAGCTCTTCGGCCTGGCTCGCCGACACCGGTTCGCGCGCACTCTCAGCCGCCTGCACCACCGCCGTCGCCACCTCGGGCGTGGACGCGGCCTCCATGGCGGCCGCCGCAGCGGAACGCGGACGGCCACGCGTCGGCTCGCCGGTGCCGATGGGACGCGTGGTTTCTTCGCGCACGACCTGGACCGCGGCCCCTTCGCGCTGCGCTTCGCCACGCGCGGCATCGATGGCGGCCACCTTCACTTCGGCCTCCGCCGGCGTGACCGCAACGGCTTCTCCAGCGATGCGCAAACGCTGACCTTCATAGAGGAAGTCCGGATTGCGCAAGGAATTCATCTTGAGCAGTTCGGCCTGCGGCACGCTGACACGCGCCGCAATGCCCTCGAGTGAATCGCCACGACGAACGACGTAGAACTCGCCGACGGGAGCGCTTGCCGCCGTGGCATTCGCCGGCGACGGCGCGGCGCTTTCGGCCGCAGCAACGGCCGCGGTCGGCGCGGCGCCGCCCAGCGTGCGTGGCAATTGCTCGGGCAAAGTCAGATGACGTCCGGCACGCAGACTGGCGTTGGCGGACAAACCATTCATTTCTGCGAGGCGCGCGGCGGTCATGCCGTATCGCTGCGCGATCGCCGCCATGGTTTCACCCTTGCGCACGCGATGCGAACGCGGGGTGATCTGTCCGGCATACAGCTCGTTGGCGGGCAGTCGTGCGGCGAGCAGTTCCGGCGTCCACTTTTCCGCCATGTCCGCTGGCAATCGCAGCCGATAACCGCGCGGCACCAGCCGGGTTCCGTTGTAAATCGTCGGACGCCAGGCGGGGTTCAACGCGCGCAACTGCTCGCGATCGACTTCGAGAGTGCGCTCGAGGGTTGCCAGGCGAACGTACGCGGGCATCGAAACCTCGCGGAATTTCTGCTCGGGACGTCGCTCGAGCGCGCCGAAGTATTTTTCAGGATTCTCGTCGACGGTCAGCGCCGCCAGGAAAGACGGAAAGAAATTGCGCGACGCGAAGCCGAACGTGCGGCTGCTGTAGGTACGGTTGATCTTGACGTAGTCGTCCGTGCCGACGGATTCCTTCGCACGCCGCATGCCCGCGGCGCCATGGTTGTAGGCCGT
Source organism: uncultured Pseudomonadota bacterium (assembly GCA_963736955.1). Taxonomy (GTDB): domain Bacteria; phylum Pseudomonadota; class Gammaproteobacteria; order Steroidobacterales; family Steroidobacteraceae; genus CADEED01. The sequence goes on along the minus strand of CAVTQT010000010.1, from coordinate 476,427 downwards.
GAGTGCCAGCGGCCAGCTGCCGAGCACGCGGTAGTTGTAGGCCAGTAGTTGGGCCGCCGCTTCGGTCGAGCGATACGGATCGAGTCGTTCGTCTACTGCGTCGTCAACACGCATGTAGCGCCGACCGGTGGATCGCATGAACTGCCACAGGCCTGCGGCACCCACCTTCGAGTACGCGGCCGCATTGAAAGACGACTCCACGTGCGGCAGCACCGCGAGCTCGGACGGAAGCCCCTGGTTGGCGAAGGTCTCCGCAATGTGGGTTGCCCAGCTCGAGGAGCGAATCAGGCCTTCGCGGAACCGATCCGCCTGGCCGAGCTGAAAGCGGATGCGCGTCGTCGCATCCCTGAGGATGATCGCGCTCGGGTTCGGACCCCACAGCGCGAGCAGGCGTTTGTCGTCGGCCGACAGTGCGTCGCGCGTCGCTTCGGTCGGCAGCGCTGCGATGATGCGCCGCAGTGCGGCGATATGGCGGTCGCGACGCTCATCGACCATGCGCTGCCGGTCGCGCGGTGAGCTGCCGGCGCTGAACTTCAAGGTGTCGTAGACCACGCCGAGATTGCGCTCGTCGTGCAGGAATCCTTCGTTGGTGTTCACTTCGGTGTAGACGCGAATCCAGAAATTCACGTCCTGCTGAATGCCTTCGGGACGCGGAATGGCCTCGCCCCGGGCCAGCATGGGCGCCGCGAGCATCACCAGCAGCGCGGCGATGGCAACGCGCGGCCCGGTAAAACGATTTTATTAGTGTCGGGCTCATTTACACTCGCTGGCGGATAGTCAATCCATTGATTTCAAAGGCATTGGTATCGGGACACCTCGACTTATGTCGCGGGCGACCGCACCTCATGCGTCGAAGATTTTGACAGGAGGGGCCGTAAGCCCGACGTGACATATTGCCCAAACTCAGACTTTGCCTCGCCCGAGGCTCCGCCATGGCGATTCACGGCCGATGAAAGTTTGCGGGAATCCGCTGGCACAGCGATTGCTCTTCTTATTCACAAGCGGCTCGACAAAGACCGCACGAGATAAGAACAAGAAGAGCGAAAACACTCCTCCACAAACAAGCAAGCAAGCGACCAATGAGCCCCGCCGCAAGCGGGGCTTCTTTTTGGTGGTTCCCGATTGCAACCCGGCGCGCGCTCAGTGCGTCCAAACATGCAAAGGCCAGATGGCCAGAGGGACCGCAAATGAAATTCGCCACGCTCGTCGTTGCTGCTTTCGTCGTGTTTGTCGCCTGGGCCGGTAGTCCGGTTTCGCTGGCCAGCGACGGCCGCGATATTTCGTCGGTCAACGGATCAGGTCACGGCCACGGCCGGCGAAACCTACGGATCGCTGAGCACCGTCAATGGCAGCGTGCACGTGAGCCGCGGTGTAACCGCCGACCGTGCCAAGACCGTGAACGGCGAAATCGAGGTCGAAAGCAACGCCAAGCTTGGCGAACTGAGCACCGTCAACGGATCGGTGGACATCGGCGAAGATGTCGCGATCGAGCGCAACGCTTCGACGGTCAACGGCGGCATCGAACTCGGCAAGCGCTCCCGGGTGGGCGGTAACGTGACGACGGTGAACGGCGGCATCGAGATCAATGGCGGCGAAGTCGGCGGCCAGATCGTCACGACCAAGGGCGATATCGAACTCACCGACGGTGCGCGCGTGCACGGCGGCATTCACATCAAGAAGAACAACGGCAGCGATTGGGGCTGGGGCAAAGATGAGCCCGCCCAAGGTGCGCATCTGCTCGACATGCATCGTCGATGGCGACCTGCAGTTCGATCGCCCGGTGGAACTGCGTGTCGACGACGGCGCGAAGATCGGCAAGGTCATCGGCGAAAACGTCACGCGCCGCTGAATCGCCTCACAGGGTGCGGCCGTACAGCCGCACCTCGGGCTCGTCGGGGCGCATCGCAAACATGCGTTCGTGGCGCATCCCTAACTTTTCCAGCACGCGGATCGATGCGTTGTTGCCCTGCGAAACCACGGCGATGACGCGTTTGAGGCCGAATTTCCCTGCGCCGTGACGCATCGTGGCCTCGGCCGCCTCGATGGCATAACCCAGTCCCCAGAATTCCGGCAGGAATGCGTAACCAATATCGACGTCCGGCAGATTGTCGCGTTTGAGCAGCCCGCACATTCCGACGGCAGCGCCATCCGAATTGCGTGCGACGTGCCACAGTCCGAAGCCGTATTTTTCGTACATCGCCATCGGCCCCTCGCGCAGATAGCGATGAGCGTCTTCGATGGAGCGCACCCCGCGATCGCCAATGTTCTCGATGAACGACGGCTCGTTGAGCAATCGCACGATGAATGTTGCGTCGTCGAATTCGAGGCGGCGCAGCGTGAGCCGCGCGGTCTCGAGCTCAGGAAGGATCGCCAAATCGCGACCGCTGGAACGTAGGTAGCCCATCGCCGAATTTCACCCAGCCAATGTCGTCGCTGAGCCACGAATGATGCGTGGGAGGAAACGCCCAGGGCGCATCCAGGCTGCAGGTGGTCACGTCGTAAAAGTCCGCCGTGTCCAGATGCTCATATGCGAGTGGCGAACCGCAGGCGCCGCAGAAGTGCCGCCTGACTTTCGCCGAAGACTCGTACTACGACTGGACGTGCCGCGCGTGAAGCGAAACTCGGCCTTGGCGAAAGTGACCCACGCAACCACCGGCGATGCGGCGGAACGACGGCACGACTGGCAATGACAAACCATGCTGTTCGCTGGTTTCGCGGTAGCTGAATACCGCACGGCGCCGCACATGCAGCCGCCCTGAATGTCCTGATTCAAGCCCCTCTCCTTGGATTGGCAGCGTGAGCTTACCGTGAGTCGCGCCAGGCAAAAAAAGAGCCCCGCCTGAGCGGGGCTCTGGTCGCGCGGAAACGGGGGTCTTGTTCCGCCGCTTTTGGTCTGTGGCCACCAGTAGGGTTCCGGTAACCACGATTACTTTGTGTCACGAAGGGCGATTTTCTCTCACCCCTAAGACGCCTTTATTACGGGATTGCGGACTGGTTTTAGGCTTTCGGTTTGAGGTAACCGGTGGCCATTCGATCCCACAGGCGTTCGACCTGCGATCGCCGCCCTTCGCCCGCAATCAGCACGGCGCGGGCCTCGGATTCGCTGACGCGCCCCACCCGGCACAGCACGATCAGGGATCCGGCGACCCGCCCGAAATTGAGCGACCTGCCGAGCGAATTCTCCATTTGCAGTTCGGCCGCCAGGGTCTGGCTCTCGAGCGCGTATTGGACGCGCTGGGACAGCTCCCAGCTCACCGCGATCCGCCCGGCCGTGGGCGCGACCCAGGTTTCCAGCATTCGCGCGAAACTGCCCGGCTCCGGAGTCAGGTGCGGATGGGCCGCAAACTGGTCGCGCACGATGCGGAACACGACGATGGCCGAGAGGCCATACAGGAGCCCGACGAGCTGCGAGACGAAGGGCTCGGCGTTCTCGATCTGCGTCGCATGGGTCTCGGCCGCCATCGCCGAATACAACGTGTGTTCCCAGACCGCCTCCGGGAACCTGCTGAATGCTCCGCCGCCCGTGGACATCAGCGGCTGTAACAGCGCCGTCGCGATGATCGACCGAATCCCCTGCACTCCCACCAGAGTCACCGCCCGGTCGATGCTTTCCACGGGCAGGTTATTGGCGCGATAGACGGGGCTGTTCGCAATGCGCAGCAAGTTGCCGGTGAGCGCCGGATCCTGCGCGATGATCCGCGACATCTCGGCGAGCGTGGCTTCGTTGTCATTGACCGTGGCCAGCAACTTCGGCAACAGCGAAGGCCGCCGCGGGATGTATTCGGGACGCGCCTCGATGCGTTCGAGAATCTTCTGGACCGCCGCGAACACTGGCGCGTGGTCGGGCTCGAGCGGTCGGCTCAAGGCCTCGCGCGGTGCATCGTCGAGCGCATACGCGACGAAGCGCCGCAGCGCCTCACCCGCATTGAGTGATGCCCCGGTGCCCGCCGGACGGATTCCGGTGAGCGAACGGTTCGTCCCGGTGGTCGTGGCCAGGGGATCGACGGGCGCGGCCTTCTGCCGGGTGGCACGGATCCAGATGGCCACGGCCACGCCGGCGACGACCACCCCGCCGATCAGAATCGCAAGCGACGCTTCCATGGAACGAGGCTAACCGGTCGCAGGGTCCGCCCGCCAGTTGGTCAGGCAGGCAAGGCGCGCGGTTTCGTGGGCCGGCGTGTCAGCGGCATGTCGTAGGTCACGCTCGCGCCATAGGCCTCGGGCGACTGCGGATCGTGGCGCAGCTTGTCGAAGGTGAGCAGGCGCGTGCCGAGCGAGAAGCTTTCCTGGATGTCGTGCGACACCATGAAGATGGTCATGCGGTTCTCTTCCCACAGTCGCAGGATGAGCTCGTGCATGTCGGCCGTGACTCCCGGATCGAGCGCGCCGAACGGCTCATCGAGCAGCAGGATCTTGGGTTTGCGGATCACCGCCTGTGCAATCGACATGCGCTGCTGCATGCCGCCGGAGAGCTGCGCCGGATAGCGATCGCGCGCGTGCGCCAGTCCCACCGACTCGAGCATGGCCATCGCCGCCGCGCGCGCTTCGCGCTTCGCCGCGCCGAACAGCTTTCCCGTGAATCTTCGACGATCGCAGCTCGAGCCCCAGCATCACGTTCTCGAGCACCGTCAGGTGCGGAAACGACGAGTAGCGCTGGAACACCACGCCGCGATCCGGATCCGGCTCCGGCCGGATCGGCACGCCGTCGATGAGGATCTGCCCGCGCGTCGGCTGCTCCATGCCTAACAACATCTTGAGGAACGTGGTCTTGCCGCAGCCCGAAGCGCCGACGATGGTCACGAACTCGTGATCGGCGATTTCCAGGCGCACGTTTTCGAGCACGACGGCCGGGCCGTACTCTTTCCAGACATTGCGCACCGGTGACGGTGGCCATCAGCGCTCCGGCTCCGCCCAGCGAAATGCGCGCGTCCGCAGCACGCGCAGCCCGAGGTCGGTGAGCACCGCGAGCAGCGTGATCCACACCACGTAGGGCAGGATCACGTCCATGGCGAGGTATCGACGCACGAGGAAGATGCGATAGCCAAGGCCCTCGGTGGAAGCGATGGCCTCGGCGGCGATGAGGAACAGCCACGCGGAACCCATCGACAGCCGCAGCGAATCGATGAGCCGCGGCCAGAGCTGCGGCAGCACGACGCGTACGACCAGCTGCCAGGTCGAGGCGCCCAGTGTCTGTGCCTTGATGATCTGCTCCTTGGGCAATTCTCCGACCCGCAGCGCCAGGTCGCGCGCGATGCACGGCGCGATGCCGATCACGATGAGGGCGATCTTCGCGGTCTCCTCGAGCCCTAACACGATGAACAGCACCGGCAGGATGGCCAGCGGCGGAATCATCGCAATGGTGCCGAGCAGCGGCGAAAGCAGCGCGCGCGCCCGCGGCACCACGCCGATGGTGAGCGCCAGCACCATGCCGAGCATGGCGCTGATGACGAGCGCCGAGCCGATGCGCTTGAGGCTGGCCCAGGTATCGGCCCAGAACAGCACGCGTCCGGTGCGGCTGTCCTCTTCGAACGCGTAACTGTGAAAAGTGCTGGCGATCTTGCCGAGCGCAGGCAGCAGCTTGTCGTCCGGGTTTTCCGTCAGCCGCAGGTGCGACGCCACGACGTAGAGCACGAGCAGCGCGACGAAGGGCAGCACGCCCAGGGCAAGCCCAGCGGCTCGCCCCGGGTGCTGGTTGATCAGGCGACGCACTGTGGCGCGCGCAACGGCTTCAGAGCTTGCCGTCGACCGCCATCTGCATGTAGCTCGCGTCGAAGCGCATCTTGAGATTGGCCTTGTTGCCGAGCGTGACGCCGCCCGGGAACTCGATGCCCACGGCATCGACGGTCTTGGCGCCCTCGCCTAACAAGCCGTGATCGAAGGAGAACTTGCGCACCAGGTCATTCTTCTTCACGAGGTCCGGCGACTTGGCGGCAGCCACCGCGCTCGCCGGTGTCGAGTAGAGATAGGTCGTGGCGAGCTGGCCCTTGAAGCCGGCGAGATCGGTGCCGGAAGCCTTGGCCATCGATTCGAGTGCGGCGGTGGCTTTCGCGTCCTTGGCGCCCATGAGCGCCAGCGTTTCGTACCACGCGCCGACCAGCGCCTTGCCGAGCTTCGGGTTGGCTTTCAACACCGCGCTGTTCACCACCATGAGATCGAGGATTTCGCCCGGCGTCTTGCTCGAGTCGAACACCAGCGTGGTCTTCGGCATCGCCGTGACTTCGGCCAACTGCGGCTTCCAGGTCACCGTCGCGGTGACGCCCGGCGTCGCGAAGGCGCTCACGATGTCCGCGTCGGAGGTGTTCACCACCTTGATGTCGCGTTCCGCGAGCCCGACCGATTCGAGACCGCGCGCCAGCAGGTAATGCGAGACCGACAGCTCGACGAGATTCACCGACTGACCCTTGATGTCGGCCATCTTCTTGCCGGCGCCCTTGAGCACCACGCCGTCGTTGCCGTTCGAATAGTCGCCGACGATCAGCGCGGTCGAATCCACGCCACCCGCGGCAGGAATCGTCAGCATGTCCATGTTGGTCATGACGCAGCCGTCGAACTTGCCGGCCGTGTACTGGTTGATGGACTCGATGTAGTCCATCTGCGTGAGCTTGATGGTGATGCCGTACTTGTCGGCCCACTTCTTGAGAATGCCGCTCTGTTGCGCGTAGTCCCAGGGCATCCAGCCGACGTAGATGCTCCAGGCGACGTTGAACGTGGTTTTTTCGGCTGCCCGGGCGGCCTGGGTGGCCAGCAGCGCGGCGCCGGCGACGACAGCGATGAAGAAGGTCTGCAGGAGGCGGCGTACTCGAGTCATCGAAGATGGCACCGCCGACGATTGGATCAGGGGCATGAGAGTCTCCCGTGTTGTTAGTGCATCAGGCATCTCCCGGGCTTTTGTCCCGCCGTGTATCCCCGGCGCATCCTCGCACCACTGGATTGCGTCTCTCGGACCAGCGCTGATCGCTCAGCCGGAACCCTAGGCGCACATTACTGGTGTGAGTTTTTGCAAGAGCTGTGCCGCTGGCGCCCGGTGCGCGCCAGAGTTGTTAGCGTCATCACGGGAGCGCGGACTGCACCAAACAAACGCGAGCTGGTGACGGTACGCACGAACTCGGAGCATTTTCCGACGCCTTGAACGCGGGCGATGGACGCCAGCGCCGTTCGAAGCGTGGTACAGGCTTTGCACCTGCGCTGTGCATGTTGTGGGAAGAAGAAATACCCGGCGGCGCGCACTGGTCAGGCGTCCTGCGGCGCGGCGTGGTGTTGCGGCTCGTCGCGGGCGGCGATGACGCCAACGTCGCGGCGCTGTTCTACAGCCGCGAGCAGCCCCTCGAGCGCTACAACATGGCCGACACGCTGAAGGCGCAGCACATCGCCCACCTGACCACCGGGTGTGTGTGTTACTCGGACATGGGGCGAATCCTCTGCTCCATCACCGCCGATACCTGCGGCTGGCACGATCCGCTGTGCGGCCTCACCGATGCGGCGCAGATCGCCGCGCGCTACGGCGCGACCAGCTTCCAGGAGCAGCGCAATGCAGCGCTTCGTCAGCGGCCGCGACGCGCATGCTGGTGGAGCTCGGCAAGTACGGGCTCAACGAGCGCGACCTCGTCGCCAACATCAATTTCTTCAGCAAGGTCGTGGTCGACGAGGCGGGCGCAATGCACCTCGCCGCCGGCCATTCCCGCGCCGGTCAGTACGTCGACCTGCGGTTCGAGATGGACACGATCGTTGCGCTGCACGCCGGCCCGCATCCGCTGGCCACCGCCACCAAATACGCGCCGCCGGCCATCCGATTGCAGGCGCGTCGCGGCACTCCACCCGCCGCGGACGATCCCTGCCGCATTCGCTGCCCGGAAAACGCGCGCGGCTACATCAACACCGAAAGGATGTATTCATCTTGAAGGGTCTCGACGAGGTCGTGCCCGCGGGTGAACCGTGGATGGGAGTCGTGCGCCGCGGCCAGTCGTTTCGCATCGTGGATCTCGAAGGCAACCAGGCGGTCGACACCTTGTTCTACAACGCTGCCGACACCGCCGAAGCACTACAGCGCGCAGAACACCATCCAGGCACAGCAGCGGCATCTATCTCACCACCGGCACCGTGCTGCTCTCGAACCGCGGCAACGCGATGCTGCGCATCGAGGACGACACCTGCGGGCGGCACGACACGCTGGGCGGCGCCTGTTCCGCCGAAAGCAACACCGTGCGTTACGCGCTCGAGAAGCGCCACATGCATAGCTGCCGCGACAGCTTCCTGCTGGCGCTGGCGCGTCGAGGACAAGGCACCCTCACCAAGCGCGACCTGCCCTCGAACATCAATTTCTTCATGAATGTGCCCGTGACGCCCGATGGCCAGTTGCGATTCGCCGATGGAATCTCGGCCGCCGGCCGACACGTGCAGATGTCGGCGCTCATGGACACGCTGGTGCTGATCTCCAACTGTCCGCAGCTCAACAACCCCTGCAATGCGTACAATCCGACTCCGATTCGAGTCATGACCTGGGACCCCGCGTGAGCGCGCGGTTCTCACCGGCGGGACGACCCGTCGCGCAATTCCTTCAAGGCCGGGACGACCTGGCGCGGAACTGCGCGATGTTCAAAAAGATCCTGATCGCCAACCGCGGCGCCATCGCGTGCCGCATCCTGCGCACCGTGAAGCGCATGGGAATCGGCTCCGTCGCCGTGTATTCCGAAGCCGACGAGAACTCCATGCACGTGCGACAAGCCGACGAGGCGCACTGCATCGGGCCGGCGCCGGCAGCGGAAAGTTATCTTGCGCGGCGAGCGCATCCTCGAAGTCGCGCTCGCATCCGGCGCGGAAGGCATCCACCCCGGCTACGGCTTTCTCTCCGAGAACGCGGATTTCGCGCAGATTGTGCGAGGACGCGGGCGTGGCATTCATCGGCCCGACCCCGGCAGCAGATGCGCGACTTCGGTCTCAAGCACACGGCGCGCGAACTGCGCAGGCCGCGCGGGATTGCCACTGTTGCCCGGCACCGACCTGCTGGCGGATCTGCCGGCTGCGCTCGCGGCGGCGGAGCGCATCGGCTATCCGGTGATGCTGAAGAGCACTGCCGGCGGCGGTGGCATCGGCATGCGCCGCTGCAATTCGGCGCAGGAACTGCGCGAGTCATTCGCCGCCGTGCAGCGGCTCGCGGCGGGCAACTTCCGCAACGCCGGTGTGTTCCTCGAGAAGTTCGTGGCGCGCGCACGGCATATCGAGGTGCAATTGTTTGGCGATGGGCGCGGCTCATGTGTCGCGCTCGGCGAGCGCGACTGCTCGGTGCAACGGCGCAACCAGAAAGTCATCGAAGAGTCCCCGGCACCGGGCCTGGATTCCAACGCTCGCCGGGAGTTGCATGACGCCGCGCGACGGCTCGGTAGCGCGGTGGGATATCGATCGGCAGGTACGGTGGAATTCGTCTACGACGCCGCGCTCGCGAAGTTCTACTTCCTCGAGGTGAATACGCGCCTGCAGGTGGAGCATGGCGTCACCGAAGAAGTCGGCGGCATCGACCTGGTGGAGTGGATGATCCGCACCGCGGCCGGTGAGCCACCGGATCTGCGCGCGCATCATCATGAGCCGAAAGGCCACGCCATCCAGGCTCGCGTCTACGCCGAGGATCCGGCGCGCAACTTCCGGCCCTCGAGCGGGCAGCTCACCCAGGTCTTGCTACCTGCGAGCGGGCCGGAGCACGGAATCCGCGTCGATGGCTGGATCGAGGCGGGCACCGAGGTCACCGCCTTCTACGATCCCATGCTCGCGAAAATCATCGCGCGCGGCGCGAATCGCGAACTCGCCATCGCCAATCTCGCGGCCGCGCTCGCGGCGCGCACGCATCGACGGCATCGAGACCAACCTGCCCTACCTGGTTTCGGTGCTGAAGCATCCGGCATTCGTCGCGGGCGAACAGACCACAGCCCTGCTGTCGAGCCATGAATTCCAGACGCCCACGATCGAAGTGCTGGCCGCCGGCACGCTGACCACCGTGCAGGACTGGCCCGGGCGCCGCGGACTGTGGGACGTGGGCGTGCCGCCCTCCGGGCCGATGGATCCGCTGGCGCTGCGACTCGCCAATCGCATGGTGGGCAACGAGGAAGGTGCGGCGGCGCTCGAGATGACGGTCACCGGTGCCACGCTGCGCTTCGACGCCGATGCGGTGATCGCGCTTGCCGGCGCGGAGATGGATGCAAGCCTCGACGGGCGCGCGGTTTCATTCTGGGAACCGTTCGCCGTGAAGCGTGGTGCCGTGCTGGCACTCGGAAAAATTCGCGGTGCCGGCCAGCGCGCCTATCTCGCGGTGCGTGGAAGTTTCGACGTCCCCGAATATCTCGGCAGCCGCTCGACCTTCACGCTCGGACGATTCGGTGGCCACGGCGGACGCGCGCTGCGGGCGGGCGACGTGCTGCGACTGACTTCGAGCGAACCCGGCCTGGACGGCTGCCATGCCACGCCGCCCGCCGAACGACCGAACTACTCACATTCCTGGAAAATCGGCGTGACCGACGGCCCGCATGGCGCCCCGGATTTCTTCACACCCGACGACATGCGCGCATTCTTCGACGCCGAATGGGAAGTGCACTACAACTCCAGCCGCACCGGTGTTCGACTGATCGGCCCGAAGCCCACCTGGGCGCGCAACGACGGCGGCGAGGCGGGACTGCATCCTTCCAACATCCACGACAACGCCTACGCCATCGGCAGCGTGGACTTCACCGGCGACATGCCGGTGATCCTGGGGCCCGATGGCCCGAGCCTCGGCGGCTTCGTTTGCCCGGTCACCATCGTCAACGACGAACTGTGGAAGATCGGCCAGCTTCGCCCGGGCGACAAACTTCGCTTTTACCGCGTGCCGCAGCCCGCGGCGCGCGCTGAAAATCCGTCCGTCGTGCTCGAGCTGCCGGCTTCGGCGAACCACGCGGAGCTGCGCGTTCGCCGCTCCGGCGAGAGCAATCTGCTGGTGGAGTTCGGCGCGCCGGTGCTCGATCTGGTGTTGCGATTCCAGGTGCAGGCGCTGCTGGAGGAGCTGCAGGCGCGCAAGATCGTCGGGTTGTTAGACCTGACTCCCGGCATCCGTTCACTGCAGATCCACTTCGATCCGGCGCTCGCTTCACAAACGCAGGTGCTCGACTGGTTGCTGGCCGCCGTCGAACGCCTGCCAAGCGTCGATCGCATGCGGCTGCCGAGCCGCATCGTGCACCTGCCGCTGTCATGGGACGACCCGGCGACGCAACTCGCCACGCAGCGGTATCAGCAGTCGGTGCGCGCTGACGCGCCCTGGTGCCCTGACAACATCGAGTTCATCCGGCGCATCAACGGACTCGAAACCCGCGCGCAGGTGCGCGACATCGTGTTCGGCGCGAGCTACCTCGTGATGGGGCTCGGCGATGTGTACCTCGGCGCACCCGTGGCCACGCCGCTCGATCCGCGCCATCGGCTGGTCACCACCAAGTACAACCCGGCACGCACCTGGACGCCCGAGAATGCGGTGGGCATCGGCGGCGCCTATCTGTGCGTGTACGGCATGGAAGGCCCGGGTGGTTACCAGTTCGTCGGCCGCACCGTGCAGATGTGGAACCGCTACCAGCAGACCGCCGACTTTCGCGATGGCAAGCAATGGCTGCTGCGCTTCTTCGACCAGATCCGCTTCTATCCGGTCAGCAGCGAAGAGTTGTTGAAGCTGCGCGCCGGATTTCCTTACGGCCGACATCCGCTGCGCATCGAGGAGTCGCATCTCGATCTTGGCGACTACCTCAAGTTCCTCGAGTCGCAGCGTGAATCGATCGACGCGTTCCGACAGCGTCAACGCAGCGCTTTCGATGCGGAGCGTGAGCGCTGGCGTGCAGCGGGGCTCGCCGAGACACCGATGGTCGAGAACGCAGTGCGTGCCGAAGCACCCGCACTGCCCGAGGATTGCGTTGCCATCACATCGCCGGTTTCCGGCAGCGTCTGGCAGATCAAGGTTGCGGCGGGCCAGGCCGTCGAAAAGGGAGACACGCTCGTGATCATGGAAGCCATGAAGATGGAAATCGCCGTGCTCGCCGACACCGCGGGCACGGTGCACTCGATACACGGCATCGCGGGTACGGCCGCGCATGCAGGCGACACGCTGCTGGTCTTCAAGCCGGTGCTGTCATGAGTCTCGACTTGACGATCGGTGACGCTGGCGAATGCCTATCGATCAGGCGCGCTGACACCGACGGCGCTGGTGGAGAAGTTGCTGGTCGAGCGTCGCAAACACGCGGCCCACAACATCTGGATCAGTGTAGTCACCGACGAGGCGTTGCGCGCGCGGGCGCGTGAGCTGGCCGACATCGATCCCAAGTCGCTGCCGTTGTATGGCATTCCGTTCGCCATCAAGGACAACATCGACTTCGCCGGCCTGCCGACCACCGCGGGCTGCGCCGCGTTCGCCTATCAACCCGCCGAATCCAATCCTGTGGTGCAGGCGCTGATCGACGCCGGCGCCATCGCACTCGGCAAAACCAATCTCGATCAATTCGCCACCGGTCTCGTGGGCACGCGCTCGCCCTACGGGATCTGCACGCAACGCGTTCGATCCCGCTTACATCAGCGGCGGTTCCTCGAGCGGGTCCGCGGTGGCCGTGGCGCTCGGGCTCGCCAGTTTCTCGCTGGGCACCGACACCGCCGGCTCGGGCCGCGTGCCCGCCGCATTCAATAACCTGGTCGGCTACAAGCCCACGCTCGGTAGTTTGAGCATGCGCGGCGTCGTTCCGGCGTGCCGATCGCTGGATGCGATGTCGATCTTCGCGCTGACCGCCGAAGACGCCGCGCGAGTGGCGGCGGTCGCGGTGAAGTTCGACGCCGCGGACGCCTGGTCGCGCACCGCGCAACTGCCGGCGCGGCGCGGCTGGGGCCGAGGTGCGAAGTTCCGCTTCGGCGTGCCGCGGGCGCCGCAACTCGAATTCTTCGGCAACCCGTCCTATGCGGAGTTGTTCGATGCCAGCGTGCAGCGCCTGCGCGAACTCGGCGGCGAAGCGCTGCGAAGTCGACATCGAACCGCTGCTCGAAACTGCGCGCCTGCTGTACGAGGGGCCGTGGGTGGCCGAACGATACCTCGCCACCGAGTCGCTGCTGGCCGCGCGGCCGGAAGCGATGCTCGACGTCACGCGCCAGATCATCTCCGGTGGCGCCAATCCCAAGGCGCTCGATGCGTTCCGCGCGCAGTATCGTCTGAAGGATCTCATCCGGCGGGCGCAACCCATCTGGGAGACCGCACAGCTGCTGCTGCTGCCGACCGCGGGCACTCACTACCGAATTGCCGACGAGCAGGCCGACCCGATCCGCCTGAACAGCACGCTGGGTCGCTACACCAATTTCGTGAATCTCATGGATCTCGCGGCCGTCGCGGTGCCTGCGGGCTTCACCCCGGCACGATTGCCTTTCGGCGTGTCTCTGATCGCGCCCGCATGGAGCGACGCCGACCTGCTGGCGCTCGCGGGACGGCTGCAGCGCGCAGGCGTATCGACGCTCGGCGCCACCTCGCTGCCGCTGCCGGCGGCGGAAAGTGCGACGGCGGCAGGCGCCGACCTCGTCGACGTCATGGTCTGCGGCGCGCACATGTCCGGGCTGCCGCTCAACAAGCAATTGCTCGAGCGCGGCGCATGGCAGATCAGCACCACGCGCACCGCGCCTATCTACCGCTTCTACGCCCTGCCCGGCGGCCCGCCGTTCCGTCCCGGGCTGGTGCAGGTGAGCGATGGCGGCGTCGCCATCGACGTCGAGGTATGGCGCATGCCGGTGGAACACTTCGGCTCGTTCGTCGCGGGAATCCCGGCGCCGCTCGGCATCGGCAAGGTGAAACTCGAGGACGGCAACAGCGTTTCAGTGGCTTCCTGTGCGAATCGCTCGGCGTTGCCAACGCCACCGACATCAGCGCACTCGGCGGATGGCGGCAGTACCTGCGGACGCGGAAGTAGGCAGAGCCATTTCGGCCGTTGCGTCGCGATCGCGGCGATGCTCGTGGATCAGGCGGTCGCGTGCGTTCGTTTCGGCTTCCGTGGCACGAACGCACTGGTCTCACGTATGTAGCGTGCGTATCCAGGCCGGCGCTCGCCGATGTCGACTTCGAGCAGGGTGACGCCCGACACCTTGAGCAGCAGCACCGTCATGAGTATCGGGCTCGCAAGACTCCACCATGCACCGGCGGCGAAGCCGAGCAGGCCGAAGCCCCACCACGCGCAACACTCGCCGAAATAGTTAGGATGGCGCGAGTAACGCCACAGTCCCGTGTCGAGAACACGCCCGCCCGTGCCAGGCCGGGCCTTGAAACGCACCAGCTGCCAGTCGGCGAGCGCCTCGAACACGATGCCGAAGCCGATCAGGCCGATCGCGGCAATGTCCAGCAGGCCGAAACCGGATGCGCTGCGTGTGGCCATCAACGGCAGAGCGACTATCCACGCGAGGATCGCCTGAAGCAGGAACACGAGGTAGAGACTCTTCCACTCGAAGCCGGGCTGGTTGTTTGCGCGGATCTTCTGGTAGCGCCGATCTTCGGGCTCGCCGTGATTGCGCACGGTGATGTGGAGGCAGAGACGCACGGCCCAGATCGTGAGCAGTGTCATGGCCACCCAGCCACGTGGCATCAGCGGCGCGGTCCACGCGTAGACGAGACCACCTACCCAGATAAAGACCGGCCACAGGCCGTCGACGATGCTGACATCGCGTTTCTTCACGCTCACGAGCCAGGCTGCAACGGCCAATCCGCTGATGGCACCGAGCGCGATGAGGCCACTTGCAAGGTCGAACATGCGGACTTCAGACCGGCATGCGGCGGTTGCCGGGTTTGACCAGCAGCATCTGCACGTCGCCGATCACGCGCTCCATGAAACCGCCTTCGCAGTAGCAGAAGTAGTACTCCCACATGCGGATGAATTCCTCGCCGTACCCGAGGCTGCGGACCTTCGCGAGATTCGCGCGCAGGTTCTGCCGCCAGTGCGCGAGCGTGGTCGCGTAGTGCGGGCCGATGTCGTCGAGGTGGAACAGCCGCAGATCGCTGGCGCGCGCGATGGACGTACTCAGCGCGGCAACCGACGGAATGCAGCTGCCCGGGAAGATGTAGCGCTGGATGAAATCCACCGAGCGCCGCGCGCGTTCATAACGCTGGTCGGCGATCGTGATGGCCTGCAGCAACATCGCGCCGTGGGGCGCGAGCAGCTCGCTGCATTTGGCGAAGTATGTGTCGTAGTACTGGTGGCCAATCGCCTCGATCATCTCGATGGAAACGATCTTGTCGTAGGTGCCGGTGAGATCGCGGTAGTCCATGCACAGGACATCGACGCGGTCGCCGAGAATCGCGGCTCGCGACCCGATCGCGCGTCAGGCGCCATTGCTCGCGCGAGATCGTGGTGGTCGTGACGCGGCAGCCGAAGCGCTGTGCAGCGTGCAGCGCCAGGCCACCCCACCCGCTGCCGATTTCGAGCAGATGGTCCGTCGGCTTGAGCTCGAGCTTTTGGCAGATGAGATCGAGCCGCGCGACCTGGGCATCGTACAGCGACTGCCGCGGATGCTCGAACGTCGCAGCCGAATACATCATCGTCTCGTCGAGGAACAGCCGGAAGAAATCGTTGCCGAGGTCGTAGTGCGCGGCGATGTTGCGGCGCGCGCCGGCGCGGCTGTTGCGGCGGAATGCGTGCACGATCTTTCGCAGCGGCGCCGACAGCCACGCAAACCCGCCCTCCAACCCGTCGAGCGCGTCCATGTTGAGCACGAACAGCCGCACGACATCGACGAGCTGCGACGTCGTCCAGTACCCGCGCATGTATGACTCGCCCGCGCCGATCGATCCGCCGAGCGCCAGGTCGGCGTAAAGCCGTGAGTCGTGCACATGAATCACGATCGGTTCCGGCAGTGCCGCGCCTGGCTTGCCGAATTGATGCCGTTCCGCGCCCTCGGCGAGCACGAGGCAACCGCCTCGCAACGCTTTGAGCTTGGCGAACACGGCATGCCTCGCGATTGCATCGAGCAGGCTCGCGCGCGTCGCGCGCAGGGATGGCAGCCCGGCCGCGGCGTCAGGATTGCTAGGCGACATCATCGACATGATCGGGCACCTTCGAGGGATGGGCATGGAAAGGAATGCGCTTCCACCACAGCTTGAACGCCTGTGTGTAGATGCCGGCGATCACGCTCGCTGTCATGAACGGAAACGCCAGCAGCGCCTGCGCGAGCGCAGGACCCGTGATCTCGCGCCGCGCCAGATCGAGCGTGGCGTCGAACACGCGCTCACCGCCGATGTAGTTCTGCATGTTCACGGCGAGGCGCTTGCCGGGTGCACCGAAACGTCCAGTCGTAGTTCGCCTCCATGGGCATGAACGGCGACACGTGGAACTCCTTGGCGAACCGGTAGCGCAGCGCGCGCGAGCCGGGCTCGGGTGTCGCGTCGGTGAGCACGTATGCGTGACGCTCGTTCCAGGGAGTGTTGGTGATCTCGGCGACGATGGATTCGACGCGCGTGTCCGCGGCGTCGAAGCAGTAATAGAAGGTGACCGGGTTGAATCCGATGCCGAAATGCCGCAGGTGCGTAAGCATGCGAATCGGTCCCGCGGGGCGCTTTCCCGTGCGCGCGGCGATGCGATCGCGTACCACGGCATCGATGGACTGCGAGGGATCGCCGATGTAGTCCGCGCGCCGCAGCCAGGCGAGCGCGGGACGCTTCGTGGACCACAGCCAGCGGCCGCGGAATACCTGGTCGAGCTCCGCGAGGTCGACGTACATCATGAACAGCCGGTAGCTGAACTGATGCGCGCGCGGCGCGAAGCGGCGGTGTCTAAGCCGTCCGATGTAGAGCGCGCTGTGCATGTTCGATGTGTCGGAAGTGATCGAGCGCCGCGAGTGCGCTCACCACGCCGTCTTCGTGAAAACCAAAGCGCCAGTAGGCGCCACAGAAATACGCGCGATGAACGCCGTTGATGTCGGCCTGGCGCGACTGGGCGGCCACCGCCGCGGGGGTGAACACCGGATGCTCGTAGGCGAGCCGCCTCAGGACGCGCGCCGGATCGACGCGATCGTTCATGTTGAGCGACACCAGCAGCGGCGTGTGCGTTGTCGAGACGCTGCAGCATGATTCATGTTGTAAGTGACGGCGACCCGTTCCGTGTGCGTGATCCAGCATGTGGTAGTTCCAGGCGGCCCAGGCCAGCTTGCGGCGCGGCAACACGCGGGTGTCCGTGTGCAGGAGTACGTCGTTGCGTTGGTAGCGGATGGCGCCCAGAACCTCGCGTTCCGTGTTGGTCGCGTCGGCCAGAAGACGCAATGCCTGGTCGCTGTGACAGGCGAAGAAGACGCGGTCGAATCGCTCCGACTCGCAGCCGGCAGCCTTGACGACCGCGCCCCCCGCAATCCGCCGCACGGAGTCCACCGGCGTGCGCAGCCGGATCCGCTCACGAAACGGAGCCGTGAGGCGCTCGACGTAGCGCGCGGAACCGCCGCGAATCGACAGCCACTGCGGCCGGTCGTCGACCGAGAGCATTCCGTGGTTGTGGAAGAAGCGCACGAAATACGTCGCGGGGAAACTGCGCAGCGTGGTGGTCCCGGCGCTCCAGATGGCCGCACCCATCGGCAGGATGTAGTGGTCGACGAACTGCGGCGAATAGTCGTTCTGCTGTAGATAGGCGCCGATCGAAATCGGATCGTCGGGCCGTTCGAGCAGCCGCGGCGCCTCGCGGTTGAAGCGCAGGATGTCGCGGATCATGCGCCAGAAGGCGGGCCGCACCAGGTTGCGCCGCTGCGCAAACAGGCTGTTGAGCGTGGTGCCGTTGTACTCGAGCCCATCCGTGGTTTGCACGGAGAAGCTCATCTCGCTCGCCTGCACTTCGACGCCGAGCTCGCCGAGCAGCCCCAGGAAGTTCGGGTACGTGCGATCGTTGCACACGATGAACCCGGTATCGACGGCGACGCGCCGGCCTTCGTGTTCGATGTCGTGCGTGTGCGTGTGACCGCCCACGTGATCGCCCGCCTCGAACACGGTGATCTCGTGCTCGCGGTGCAGGTGATAGGCGGCGACGTTTCCCGCAATGCCGCTGCCGACGATGGCAATCTTCATGAGCACTCCCCGCCCGGCCGCGGCGAGCTTTCCGGCCAGTGCTGCGGAACGCGCCGAACCCTGCTGAGGTCGTATCCCTCGCGCTTCGCGATCGCGAGCATCGCTTCGTAGTCGGCATCGGCTATCTGCGGCGTGCGCGCCATGATCCACAGGTAGTCGCGCTTCTCGCGGCCCACGATGGTGTGCTCGTAGTTCTCGCTCACGTACACGATCCGGTAGTCAGCCTTGATCGGCCAGACGAAGCGCATGCCCCACACCGCGTTGGAGCGCGTATCGAGCACGAAGCCGCGTGGGCAGTAGGTCTTCAGCGGGCCGTCGAGGCTGCCCTCGCGGAAGGAAAACGTGGTCGCGATGGTGCCATCGGCGTCGAGCTTGTAAGACTCGACAGGATTGAACGCCTCGCGCTCTATGGAAGTCGGGATGTTTCCGATCACGTACCAGGGACCCATGAAGCGCGCGAGCTCGACCTTCGGTGCGGTGGTGATGGGCGGGCGCGAAGATTTGCAGCCGACGAGCATCGTGAGCATTCCCAGGGTGATGACGAGAGGGATTCGCAGGTGCATGTCGCTACTCCCGCGAGTAGCGCAGACGGCGACCGTCTGGCGTGAGCGATTCGAGCGCAAGCCACTCGTGCGCCGTGGAGTACCAGAGGTCGATGTGCAGCGGTTTGCCGCCGGCGTCGCCTAACAAGCGGTAGTGCTGCGCGTCCTTGCGGCTGCCGACCGTCGCGCGCCCCAGGTCGAGAACCTGCACCGGCAGATATTCGCCCGTCTGCGGATTGAGCAGATGCGTTGCGTCCAGGATGCTCGGATTCCAGTACGCAAAGGTCTGCACACAGGGCTCGACGCCGGCGGCGTTCCCGTCCGTGGTCACGCGAAATCCGCCTCCCTCTTGCTCACCGGATACGACGGTCTCGTTTCCGTTGTCGTCGGTGCGCGCGACGAGGCGCTCGAGGCAATCGCCGCGCCACAGCTCGCGCGCGCTGTGCTCGTAGTGATACGCGTTGATGAACAGGAAACGCACACGGAACTTCGCCTCGCTCGTGAGCTCCCGCAGTTCGTCGCGCTGCTGAAGCACGAAGCGGTGCTCGCCGATCGGCTTGCCGTCGAGCGAGACCGCGAAGCGCCATTCGCTGCAGCGAGCCATCGGACGCCGAGACGCCGAGCGCGACGCACGCCGTCACAAGGCCCAGCAGGCCGCGACGCGGAGTGCGGGAGAGTTTCATGCGGGCACCCGCCGCTCGGCGGCGCCAGTGCGAACGACCGTCAGCAAGGAGAGGATTCCCATCGCGACGGCCCAGAGTCCCGCGATGAGAAGCATCGCGGGCACAGGGCTCGCGAGCGTCATTGCGCCGAGCTTCGCACCCGCGAGATATGCGAGCGGCCCGCCGATCGCGCCGGAAAGCGTCGCGACCCACGGCCGGCTCGTGAGCCAGCGCAGCGAGTGATTCAACGTGGTTGCGAACGCCATCCACAGGCTCACCATCCAGAACGGCGCCCAGCCATCCAGGCTCGTGGAAGCAAATTCCACGAAGTGCGCACGAACCAGCGCGCTATCTACCAGGAATCCGATTGCGGCTGCACAGGCTACCAGTCGCAGCTCGGACGCCTCGCGGCGCAGCGCGAGGTGCACGGCGGTGACCGCGATCGCAAACGCCGCGCCGGCCGACGCCAGGTGATGCGCTGCGCCCAGCACGCACGCAAACCATGCAAGCTGATACGCCACGAAATTGAGTAGCCGGAACATCTCAGGCCTTCACGCGGGCCGCGGCTGGAATAGATAGTGGCTGACGAACCATTCCTGCCCGTCACCGAAGCCCCATAGCTCCGCACAGGCCATGAAGAAGATGCGCCAGCGCTGCAGCCAGAGGCCGGCGTTCTCCTGCCCATAAGTCGCGGCGAGGATGGGCAGCACCTGCGTCCGATTCCTGTCGAGATTCGCAAGCCAGGCGTTCGCGGTCTTTTCGTAGTGCCTGCCGCTCAAGTTCCACTGGCGCTCGAGGCGCAGGT
Organism: uncultured Pseudomonadota bacterium; assembly: GCA_963736955.1. Lineage (GTDB taxonomy): Bacteria > Pseudomonadota > Gammaproteobacteria > Steroidobacterales > Steroidobacteraceae > CADEED01. Next base: position 456,360 of record CAVTQT010000010.1, on the reverse strand, counting down.
GGTCCTGAAAATGCAGCGGCAGTGCGGCGCTCGGCATCATGCCGCCCGAGAAGAAATACTTGCTCATCCAGTCGTCCGCGTCCCGCTCTTCGAATGCATACGGCACCGAGCGATGCACGAAGATGTGCATGAAGAATTTCCCATCGGGAACGAGCCAGTCGCGGATGCTTTCAAACAGTCGCGAGTAGTTGCGCATGTGCTCGAACATTTCGACCGAGACGACGCGATCGAAGCGCCGCGCGGTCGCGAAGGTGTTCATGTCGCAGGTGATCACCTCGATGTTTTCGAGGCCGCGACGCTTCGCCTCTCGCGTGATGTACTCGCGCTGCGGACCTGAATTCGACACGGCGACGATCGATGCGCGAGGAAAGCGCTGCGCCATGTGCAGCGTCAGCGAGCCCCAGCCGCAACCGAGCTCCAGGATCTGTTGCCCGTCGGCGAGTTGCGCGCGTTTCGCGGTGTTTGCGAGTGCTTCGCTTTCGGCGCCAGCGAGGTCCATCGCATCCCCGGCCCAATCGCAGCAGCTGTACTTGCGATTCGGCCCGAGCGTGTGCGCGAAGAACTCCGGTGGCAGCTCGTAGTGCTGCTCGTTCGCCTTGTGAGGCAGCGGCGCAATCGGCGCCGAGTTCATGTCCGCGATGAAACGAGCGGTCGTCTCCGCAGCGAACTCGACGTCGTCAGCGCGCAGGTGCGCGAGCCGGGCGCGCAACAGCCGCCGGATGCCGCCGCGTATGACGCTGTCGGGCACGAGACCCTGTTCGGTCCAGTTGATGGCCTGCCGGGTGGCAAAACTCATGACGGTTCGCTCGTTGTCTGGTGTGAGGACGTGTCAATGGGGCACTACGTGCCCAAGAGCCGAGCGGATGCGCTCGACTCCGGCTGGAATGTCCGTCCCCAACACCTCGGCACCCGCCGCGACGATTCCATCCCGTTCGCGCAGCGACGCGAGGCCGCCGACGAACACCGGCACGCCAGCGGCCTTGACCATCGCCGGAAGTCTCGCGGCGATGACGCCCTCCGGAGGCGTAAGCGTGGAAGACAACACGATGGCATTGCACCGCGCGCGACGCGCCGCGAGCGCCAGCTCTTCGAGCGGCGTCTGCGCGGCGAGCATCACGACACGCAATCCACGCTCGTGCGCGGCCAGCGAGAAAATCAGCAGGCCCAGTTCGTGTTGTTCATCGGGCAGGCAGGCCGCGAGGATGCGCGGACCCGTGCGCGTGCGCGTGCGGTGATGGAGGCGCGCGCCCAGCTTGTTGCGCACATAGATAGAGAAGAAGTGTTCCTCGGCGATGCTGCCCTCACCTGACTTCCAGCGACGTCCCAGTTCCTGCAGGACGGGCAGCAACAAGTCGTCGGTCACCGTCTCGATTGGGTACAGGCTCAACGCCTGCGAATAGACCTCCTCGAGCTCGTCATCGTCGTAGCGCGCGACCGCGCTAACGATGCGATCGCGGTACGCGTTCCAGGGACCCTGCTCCACCTTCCCGCGTTGGGCGCCGGGCGCTGCAAGCGCGCGCTCGACCTGGCTGATAGGCAAACCCTTCTCGAGCAGACCGAGTATTCGATGTATGACTTCGATCTGGGCCGGGCCGTAGAGACGGTGGCCGCCAAGCGTGCGCTGCGGCTTGATGAGCCCATGCCGCCGCTCCCAGGCGCGCAACGTGACCGAGTTGACGCCGGTGAGATGCGACACCGTGCGGATCGGGAAAAAATCGCCGGATTCGGCGAAGGGGCGGGATTTCGGGCGAGGCATGCGCCGGAGAGTAACTGATACAACTCTTGTACACCAGATGATTCTTCTGGTTTATTTCGGGCAATTTTCGGAACTATTCTTGTACAAGATATGTACCGTTCTTGTACAAGATGCCCGGCACGGCGCCGCTTGCCGGGCGGTTCGTTGCGCTGGGAAGTGGCTAGAGCGCGGTCTGCTGACGCTGTTCAGTTCGCGAGCGCGCGCGCGATTTCCTCCTGCTTGGCTGATTTCAGCGCAGCGCACAGGGCGATGCGCTCCTTGGTCTGCGCGAGCTCGAGCTCACCGCCGCCCAGTTGCGCGAGGTTCGGCTGAATCCATCGTTCGACGCGCGCGATGTCGCTGGTTGTGCAGTACCCACCAAACATCCCGACGATGTTCGGGCGTGCGAACCCGGGAAAAGCCTCCATCAGCCGCTTGAAGTTGCGATCCGCCTCCGCAGCCAGCGCCTCGCGTGCTTTTGGCTGCGCGGAAAGTGCGAGAAAGATGCGCACGCTTTCCATCGACTGCATGCCGGGAGAGAACGCGATGCGGATCGCTTCCTGCGCAAGCTCCGGAGTGTCCGCTCCGCCGATTGCGAAGGCGCCATCAAAACGGAACAGCGAGTCCGTTGATTTCAGCATGGCTTCCTGGAGGCGCTTCATGAAAGGCGCGCCTTGTTCCTGCACGGCAACCTTCAGCGCCGTGGCGCGAAAAGCCGGATCGAGCACCTGCGTGTCGCCGCCAAGGTAGGCGACAGCCGCAGACTCCAGCTGTTCGCGCAACTTCGGGTCCCGGCCCTCGATTGCCACCAGTGGCACCAGCGACTGGCGCATTGCCTGCGAATGCGAGGACTCCCGCGAGTGCGCCCCCACCTTCGGGTCGAACCCCAGCACCGCCAGTCTTGGCGAGTAGATGGAGCGCATCAGCTTCCAGTACTGCGGCTGCTGATCTGCCGTGAGCGTCGTCTTCGCAAGATCCGCGAGACGATACGAAAGCTCGATCACCGCCAGGCGTTCGGGATTCACGCTGAGCTCGCGCGCGGCCGCGATGACGCGTTGAAAAGAGCCCGTCCCTGCGGCGAAATCCGCCCACAAACTATCCGCGAACGCGAGCGCCTCGCGGCCGGGCAATACGCCGGCTTCGGCGATCAGCCGATCCCACCCGGTGTCGTTCAATCGGAATCGGTAATAACCCGCGCCGCCCGCGTTCGGCATGAGAGCCCTTTTGCCCGCGAACGCCGGGATCGTCGCGGCTGCGCCTTGCAGCAAACTGCAGACGGGGCTGGCGCCGCGCGCGAGACACATCGGAATCTGCCAGATCTGCGCCTTGGCGGGCGGGGCTACTCCGAGTGGCCGATAACGCGTCTGGGACAGGGAGATGTCGCGCGCGTTCTCGGTGACGGTCACGATGGGCACGCCGGTCTGATCCGTGAACGTACGCAGCGCGTCAACGACCCCGGAATTTCCCGCCGCTTCGGCCAGCGAGCGGAAGAAGTCTTCCGCGGTCGCGTTGCCATGCCGGTAACGTTGCAGGTGCAGATTGACGCCCTTGGCGAACTGGCCGGCGCCGAGGAAGGTCTCGAACATCGACAGCACCTGCCCGCCCTTCTGGTACGTGATGCTGTCGAAAGCGCTGACGATCTGGCGGTTCTCGGTGATCTCCTGACGGATCGGACGCCCGCCGCCGAGCGAGTCGGCCTCCATGCCGGCGAATGCATCCTCGATACCGCTGGTGGCGATGCCGAGATCGGGCCGCCACTGATCGCCGATCTTCTTGCCTAACCACTCGGCGAAGCTCTCATTGAGCCAGATATCCGTCCACCACGCCGGCGTGACCAGGTCTCCGAACCACTGATGCGCGATCTCATGCGCCGTGACTTCCGCAAACCCACGTAGCTGGCGGAACGGCGCGTCGTTTTCGAGCAGCAGCAGCGTGTCGTCGAAGATCATGAGGCCAGCATTCTCCATGGCGCCGCCGAGCAGCGGAGAAGCCAGCAGATCGAGCTTCGCGTAGGGGTATGGAATGCCTACATATTTCTCCGTCAGCTCCACGAGCTTCGGCGCTTCACGCGCCGCGAACTGCATGCGCGCGGCCTGGCCGCTGGTCGCGATGATGCGCATGGCAAGGGGCTGCTTGCGTATCGAATTCGCCGGAGCGCTCGTTTCGACGACATCGAACGCACCGACGCCGAGCGCCACCAGGTAGGTAGGCAGCGGTTCCGTCGTGGCGAATCGATGCGTGGTCATGGCGCCCGCCGGCGTCGCTTCGACGAGCGGCGCGTTCGCGAAGACCTTCAGGTCTCTGGGCGCCGTGACCATGACGGTGAATGGTGTCTTGAAGCCAGGTTCGTCGAAGCCCGGAAACATGCGCCTTGCGTCGATGGGCTCCATCTGGGTCCACGCATACCACCGGCCTCCCACTTCCGCATGGAACAGACCTTCTGCGCCGGTGCGAAAGTTCGCCTTGTAGTCGAATGTGAGCGTGATGTCTCCCGCCGGAAGCTCTTTGGCGAAATCGAGCCGCGCCACTCCCGAGTTCTGCAGCTCCGTATAGCTAGCCGCGATGGTTCCGAGTTTCGACTGCACATTCGCGGCACTGACTCGCAGTTCGCTGCCGTGCAGGAAGATACTGCGCGCAGGCTGCGTCAGAACTGCATCGATCTCCGTGTGCCCGGAGAATTCCTTCTGGGCGGGATCGACAGTCAGCGACAGCCGATAAGTCTTGGGTTTGACCGTGCCGGGCAAAGGTCCTGCGGGGAACGTGGCCTCCGTCTGCGCCTGGGCGATGCCGGCCAATAGCAATATGAGAGATACGGAAAGGGACGTGCAGCGCATGTTCACTCCTTGTGTTCGCTTTTCCCCGGGCGGGCAATATCTCGCAGCGGCGTGGCGAGCAGCAAGTGAAAAACCAAGGCACCAGATTTGGGACACGCTGCCGCTCACATGACACTCTTCACTTGTGGAGTGCCGAATCGCTGACTAACTTCAGACTCATGAAATCCGCGAAGTTGCCGGTTGCCTGCCTGCTCTTCATGAGTCCGCTCATCGGCGAGTACCTGCTGGGCTCGCTGCCGGCATCGATGATTGCGCTCTTGCCGCTGATGATGGCGATGTACGGCGCGGGAGCGATCCTCATTCGCGAGACAGTGCGACATACGGGCGGCGGCTGGGCTGCGATCGTGTTGCTCGCCACTGCGTATGGATTGTTCGAAGAGGGCTTCGTCACCCAGTCGCTCTTCAATCCGAACTATCTACACCTGCGCCTGCTGGATTTCGGCTTCCTGCCATTGCTGGGTACCGCCCTGCCCTGGGCCATCTTCGTGGTCAGCATCCACGCCGTGTGGAGCATCACGGTGCCCATCGCGCTGGTCGAGTCGGCGTTTCCGGCGCGGCGTGATCTGCCGTGGCTGGGTACCCTGGGCCGCGTGTTGTATGCGCTGGCCTTCCTGGCGGGATGCACGCTCATCGCGGTCTTCAGCTACAAACAGACGCCGTTCATGGCAACCCCGATGCAATTTGGCGTGGTTGGCGCATTGATCATCGGGCTGTGCGTCACGGCATTCAAACTACCGAAACCCAAGGCAATGCCGGCGAAAGCGGCGCCCCACGGGTCCGTGCTGTTTCTCGTGAGTTTCCTCGCGGGGTCTGCATTCATGCTTGCCGGACGCAGGGCCGAGTCCGAATGGCACATGAGTTGGCCTGGCGTGGTGGCGTTGGCGCTCGGCATCGAGGCCCTGTTCGCGGTGTTCGTCGTTGCGAAGACTCGCGACGGCACCTGGGACGAGCCTCGCCGCTTTGCCTTGATGGCTGGCGCGTTCCTTGTCTATGCCTGGATTGGATTCCTGACTGACATCTCGCTGCACGGCACAGCAGATCTCGTCGGACACTCGATCATTGCGGCGATTCTGTGCGCCGCACTAGTGGTGATCGGTGTGCGCGTGGAGAAGCGGTCCGTGGCCGCGAAAAACTGTTGAGCTGCGACTTCAGGCGCTGCTGCACAACTTTCGATCACTCAGGCTGGCAGCAGATGTAACACGCGTGTGACATGCGGAACATTTTCACAGTCTGCGAATTTTGCGCGCCGCACGGGGATTGCCGCTGTCCGATTGACGACATACAACCGATGGGACTAGAAAACGAACGAGGAAGTTTCTGCTGCGCGTTCTCCTCATCGTGGAAGTGCCTTTTCATCGCGAAGGCCTGCAGCGATTGTTGTCGCAGGACGGCGGCATGTCTGTCATTGGCGCAGTGCACGGCGAAGAAGCGCTGGCCGCGGTCGAACGCGAGCAACCGAGCCTCGTGCTGCTCGACATCTCTCCGACGGAGGCGCGCCGCTGGCTTGGCCAGCTCCGTGGGCTCGCGCACCCGCCGCTTATCGTGGCACCGGCGGTCGACGAAACCCGCGAATCCATTCTCGGCTGGATCGAAGCCGGCGTCTCGGGCTACGAGACCACGAACTCCTCATCCTCCGAGCTGATTCAGGCGCTGCACACGGCTGCGCGTGGCGAGCGGTCCTGCTCGCAGCGCGTCATGTCGATGGTGATGCGGCGCCTCTCGACATTGGCGGCGAGCCCGCGCGCCGTCTCGGCGCAGCGGGATAAACGGAGATCGATGCGGCGCATCACGCGTCGGGTGTCGCGCCGCAATAGAATGCATCGTCACGCGTTGCACAAATCCGCGATTCAGGCTTGCGCGGCGCGGAAGGTAGTTAGTCATCGCGGTACATGCGCCATGATGGTTCCCGACCGATAGCGCGGGGTGCAGCGTGTGCCGCAGCAAAACGAACCGATGGCAGTTGCCGCTCAAGGCGGCCGCGCGTAGTCTCCGTCGCTCCGGTGCGCCGTCGCACAAAAGCCCAGCAAGACGGTCCCGGTTCAATAGAGATCAACAACAGACGATGGAACGGTCTGGCTGTGACCGCGGTTGTTAGTTGCCAGGGATTGCGCTCCGCCACGGCCGAGCAATGCCTCCTGCTACTCGATGCAAACCCCGAACGGGCGCTCGAGATCAGCTGCGTTGCCCGGCAATGTGGGGCGAACGTGCACCCGTGCGATTGTCCGGACGATGCGCGCAAGTCGCGCGGCACCGAAACCGGGGGCATCGCGATCTGCGGGATCGAATCCATCGCGTCCAACCGAGCGTCTTCCTACGATGCGATCCGCAAGCTCAAGGCTGCCGGGTTCATCGTCATCGGTTGCCTGGATGGCGCGAGCTGTCACCCACTGGGTCAACAGTGTCTCGCCTTCCTGGCCGGCTGCTCTCATTTGCTCGACAGCGCCCGCGAGGATTTTGTAACCGCGCTGCGCGCCGCCCTGGAGCTTCGCTTGCAGGAAGACGCCGCCAGGGCCAGCGAGAAACGGGCACTGCGCTCGGCAATGCTTGCGCAAGGCATCGTCGGCGACAGCAAGACCATGACCTCGGTGTTCGTGTCCGTCATGCGCATGGCCAGGCTCAGTTGCTTTCCCGTGTTGATCACCGGCGAGTCCGGGACTGGCAAGGAGCTCGTGGCCAATGCCATCCATCGGCTCGATCCACTGCGCAGCCAGAGGCCCTTTGTGGCGGTGAACTGCGGCGCGGTCGCGCGAGATCTCGCGGAGAGCGAATTGTTTGGTCACCGCCGCGGCGCCTTCACCGGCGCCGAACGCGATCGCAAGGGCTGGTTTCGCAGCGCCGACGGCGGCGTGCTGTTTCTGGACGAAGTGGCGGAGCTCGATGAGCATTTGCAGGCCAAACTACTGCGCGTCCTCCAGGAACAGCGCGTGCTGGGAGTGGGCGAGGACCTGGAAACACCGGTCAACGTGCGAGTGGTCGCGGCGACCAACGCGGACCTTGCGGCGCGCGTGCGCGACGGTTCCTTTCGTGCTGATCTCTACAATCGACTGAACGCGCTCACGATTCAACTGCCGCCACTGCGCGAGCGTCGCGAGGACATACGCCCGCTGGCCGAACACTTCATCGCGAAGTTCTCAAAATTGCACGGCGGGGCAGTCGTGACATCGAGCGCCGAGTTCATTTCCGCACTCAGCCGGCTCGAACTCACCGGCAATGCGCGCCAGCTCGAGAACCTGATCCACTGGATCCTGCTCAACAAGACCGACGACGAGCCCCTGGGGCTGCGTGACCTGCCGCCCCTCGCCTGGGAGCAGCTTTGCAGCGAGAGCACCGCGAGCGCGGCTCCCGTGTCGCAGTTGTCCGGCGTCGAACCGAGCGTGCTGGGGGTGCTTCTGGCGAATCGCTGGAGCATGGCGCGCACGCTCTCGGCCTGTGAGCGCCTGATACTGGACGCGGCGCTCGAGCACGAACACGGGAACCAGTCGCGCGCGGCTCAACTACTCGGGATCACGCCGCGCAGCGTCTACAACAAGCTCAGAAAACTCGAGCCAACCGAGTCCGGCGCGCCACCTCACATCGATCCTTAGATTGGGTGCATGCGGCCGCACCCGCGGCCGGAACCATTCTTCCGAAGGCCGCAATGTCTTTCCGGAAGCATCTTTCCGAGTGTGCGCACTGCCCGACGACGCGCGCCACGCGCAACGCAGGCGTCGAGGAGCGATCTCTCCTCTGCCATCAATGTCTTGCGCGCGTTCAACGTCCGCGCACGGCGCGTTGGCACGAAGCGTGCTTTTGTCTGAGTGAGCGATTCGGATCTTGATTCGGCACAAGGCGGCGGTCTTTGCATGGACTGGCGAAACAAACGGGTCCACTTCCGTATACGCGACGTTTACATCCCGGAGGCGGAGAAGCTCGTCATGAAACTGCACGGCGATGATCTGTTGCAAGGAACCGTCGTCGACGTCGCGCAGGGCGAAGGTCGTGACGCTGCCTACGCGGTGATCAGTGTGCCCGGCCTCGACGAGAAACTCATCGTGAGGCTCGACGAAATCCTGGGTGATACGTGGACTTCATTCCAGTGAACCATACGAATGATCCGCCTGTGCAGTCGAATAGTAAGGCCGCGGATCCAGGTGCTGCGGGTACCCAAGGGGCCGCGCGGCACAATTTCCACCGCGCGACTGATCGCCTGCCTGATCCGCTCGGGCGCGAAGGATTTCTACGTGCGTCAGAAGGCGATCGAGATCTTCCGCGCCTACCGCGTACCCCCCAAGGATCGCTGGGGCGAGGTGTGCGCGCTGTTCGACTGGGTTCGTCGCAACGTCAGGTACACGCGCGACATCTTTCGCGTCGAGCTGCTGCACAGCGCGCGTCGCATGCTGGAGCTCTGCGCCGGGGATTGCGACGACATGACGATCCTGCTCGGCGCGCTGCTGATTTCGACCGGTCACCCGGTGCGCATGGTGCTCGCCGGCTTCCGTCCCACGAAGCCGCACGTGTACAGCCACATCTATCCCGAAGTGAACGTCCGCGGTCGCTGGTGCGCGCTCGACGCGACCATGCCGCGCCCGATCGGCTGGGCGCCACCCGCGCTATGGAAACGTATTTGTGAGATCAACCCGGAGGGAATGACATGCTCGTCCAAGACACGCTGACAGGAGCGTTGCACGATGTGCCTGACGTGACCGGCTACGGTTACTACGGCGAGCCCGCCGACACCATGGGCGAGTTGTATGACGGCTTCGGCAATCCGGTCGGCTTCCTGCCGTTCCTCGCGCCGCTCGCTGCCAAACTACTGCCCGCAATTTCGAACGTGCTGCCTGGGATCGCGAAGGCAATTCCCGGTGTCGGACAACTCATCGGAGGTCTCCTGCCTGGTGGTGGCGGAGCGCAACAAATGATGCCGCCGGGACTTCCCGGACTTCCCGGTTTGCCGCCTGGCCTGCCTGGCCTGCCTGGTATGCCGGGCTTTCCAGGACTTCCCGGCCTGCCAGGTCCGGGCATGGGATTTACACCGCAGATGCCTGGTCAGTTTCCGCCGGGATGGATGCAACCGCCCATGCCTTACACGGGGCTTGCGCCGCGCCGCCGCTACATGCGTTGCGTGTCGTGGCCGGGTCCGCCCGGACTGGTGCCAACTTCCGCGGCCATGACGCCCCAGCCACAGCCGGGGCAGGCAACGCTGGTTGCCACCGCCACGGCTCCGTTCCCCCGGCGTCGTTTTCGCCGCAGGCGTTGATGGGATACCACCATGACTCGAGGCGCTTGCAGTGGCCTATCTAGTGATTCGTGTCCGGCACGCACGACGCGCGCGTTGCGACGACTTCGATCGTGCACGCGAGCTCTTCGAGCGCTTCCACGCATTCGCGCCGCCGTTTCTGCAGCGCCAGCGCTGCACGCGGGAGATTCCCGACGTGCTGGTGAAGCTCGGACGCCTGCGTGGGCTGATCTACACATCGGACAAAGGTCGCTGTGGCCAGCCGCGCACGTACGTCCACTTCATGGAAACCATGCCGCTGCTGGCGTGCGATCCGCTGGGCAGGCAACTGCACATTCTTGGCGGACGCTATCGCGTGACCGCGCGCGGTATCGAAGGCTGATTGCGAAGGGCGGCCGTCGATGAGACGTCGACCCGAATTCGAGGAAGTGATGATCGTCAACCCGGCGCCGGCCGGACCCGGCGAACCAGGAGAGAGGACCATGCGATTCCACTATTACGGACAGCCACAGAACGTTGCCGGCTATGGCTACTACGGCGAGGCCCCGCAGTTTCCGGGCTACGGCCACTACGCCGAGCCAACGCAGTATCCGGGCTACGCGGGCTATAGCCACTACGCCGAGCCTGCGCAGTATCCGGGCTACGCGGGCTATGGCCACTACGCCGAGCCTGCGCAGTATCCGGGCTACGCAGGCTATGGCCACTACGCCGATCCCGCGGAAGTCGCCGGGTATGGTTACTACGGCGACCCCGAACCCGTTGGCTACTATGCCGAGGAAACCCCGGTCGGCTATTACGGCGATGATCCGAACGCGATGGCCGAACCTGAAACCGCTGGCTATGGCTACGGCCAGATGCCGGAAATGGTGGGCTACGGCGACGGCTACGGCGACGGCGACCCTTTCGCCGATGAGTATCCGGGCGTCTCCGATTACGCCGCGGACTACTCCGGATACGACGATTACGCGGAGTACGGAGATCCGGGCGTCGAAGGTTACGTGCGCGACGTTCCGTCGCCTTTCAACGCCGGCTGTCCGTTGCCGCTCAATACCGGACTCGCCGCTGGCGACAACTTCGCCGGTTATTCGAAGCCGGGGGACGTGAGTCCTTCGTGCTCGGTTTTCGCCGAGCAACCCGGATCGCCGTCAATGGTTCCCGACACCTTGCGGCCGCTGTGGTGAGCTCCACCGCGCGCCGCGCCAGCAACTGAATCGAACTACCGAGGAGTGAAAAGTCATGGCCGTCGTACAGGGTATTCGCGAAAAGGTCCACTTGCCTATCTACGACTCCGTATTCGTCGAGAGCGGCAAGCAGCTGCGGGACGTCGACGAGCTGGATAACTCGGGCACGCTCAAGTTCTTCGTCAACGTGCAGAAGAAATCCAAGCTCGAGACCAACCTGCAGTCGGCATCGTTGCTGCCTCACTACAACACCTTCGAGGCGCGCGCCATGCGCGTGGTCATCAGTGACCTGCCGCCGGTGTTTGACGATGAGGTGACGGCGAAGTCCGAAGACACCGACGACGTCGATCCGTTCGTCGAGGATGAGGAAGGTGAGGAAGTGTTGGTCGACGACACCGGTGTGGTTACCGGGGATGAGGCCAAAGACGTCAACTCGATCACGGTGGAGCTCGAGTTCACGCTGAGCCGCCTCATGGAGCTGTTGCGCGAGGCGCGGGCGGATCGCGAGGGATTCGCCTCGATCGACCTGACCAACGAAGACGAGGTCACGCTGTCGGCCAGCGATTCTGGCGGTAACGAGATCGAGGTCGACACGGATTCGGTGGTGGAAGCCGGTGGCGAGATCTTCCTCAGCGTGCGCAATCTCGAATCCCTGGTCAGGGCGCTCGACGAGGAGCGAAAGGTTCCGCCGAAGGAGCAGATCCGTCCGTCCGATGGCGCCGGCAACCTGATCAGCAAGATCATCTTCAACACCGTCACGACGCTGTTCGTCGGCGAGAAGATCATGATCCAGATGCCCACCTGGTTCTTCCCGGGTGGCGCCGGCGCGTACTCGGAGGGCGCCACGTTCGTGAGTCATGGCGAACCCTCGCCGATGGCCACGTTCCGCTTCGCCGAGCCTATCTACATCGACAAGCAGCAGAACTTCCGCGTCGAGATCGAGGTGACCGACAAGGAGGTCCTGACCGAGATCCAGAGGATCTACGGGCCGCTCAATGTGTGGGTCGTGCTCGACGGCTACATGGTGCGCGACGTCCAGTAGTTGCAGCCCGGCCATACGGAGAGATCTCATGGCATCGACGCCAGCGGCAATGCGGTTCCGCGCAGCGGGTGCGGCACGCGGCCGCACCGAGACAGGAAGCGCGATTCCATACGATGCCGCAGCTTCGTTCGAACTGCAGGGGAGACCAGGCAGGGTGGCGGCGAGCGTCATCAACATCGACGTAGACGGCACGTTTGTCGCGACGGCGATCGGCTACGGTCTGGAGGAGGATTGCCGCCGTCCGCTCGAGCTTCCGGAGATCGGCGGGAATGGTGGAGGCCCGCCCGACACCTTCCGTCTCGGCGACATCCGTCTCGGAGACATACCGACCGACGTGCTCATGGATGGCTTCCGTGCCAAGCCGGATCCGGGCTTGTTCGATACAAGTACTACCGGGCCGCGCGTCGGGCTCGACCGCGTGATCGCGCAGGCCGCACGCGCCTCGGTGCTTGAGCACCTGGTGCCGCGCAGCGAAGTGTCGTTCTTCTTCAGCATCGTCGACAGCAACAGCGGACGCGAGTTGCAGGATGAGCCGATTCACAACCTGGCTTCGCTGGGCAAGACCAATGGCGAGCGTCCCTTTCGCGTGTTGCCGCAGCCGCTGTCGTTCGCGCCGCGCTCGACTATCCGTCTGCAGGTCATCGAGAACTCCGAAGGCGTTCGCGGCACGCTCTTCATCGTGCTGTACGGCTACAAGATCCTGGCGGCGAGCCATTGCCCGGAGTCCGTGGTGCGTGCACTGCAGGGCGCGCCCGAATGTCCGGGCGAAATCATCGGGCTGCCCTCCGATCGCATCACGCCTTTCGATTACGTCGCGAACCTGCAGCTCGCCAACCGGCCAGGTCGATTGATCACGCAGGACGTGAACGTCAACGTCGAAGGCGGATTCGTGGCGACGGCCGTGGGCTACGCGCTGCAGGCCGAGAGCCCGCCATTTCGACTCGCCGCCGCGGTCGCGCGCCTCGACGCCTCCACACGCGCAGAGATCGTGAATTCCAGCGACGAGTTCAACCTCGCGGCGCTGCCGCTTTCCGTATTCGGCGCCCGCGCGGTCGAGGATGGTTTTCGAATTCGGCCCAGCCTGCTGCGTGTGGCCTTGCAGGACGGCGGAGCGCTGAGCGAGACCGTCGCCCCCGAGCTCATCGACAAGGTGTTCGAATCCCTGAACCGCGCCGACGACGTTTCGTTTCGTTACACGCTGTTCGATGGCGGCACGGGCCGCGAGCTGCAAAACGGCCTGATCCATAACATCGCGGGGCTCGGCATCGCCAACGGCGACCGGCCATTCAAACGATTTTCGCGCCCGATGATCTTTTTTCCACGCTCGACGATTCGTGTGGTGGTACAGGAAAACTTCGGACGCGGCCGGCTGTACCTGGTGTTCCAGGGCTACAAACTCTCGGCGCCGGCTCGTTCAGCCACCGCGCCGTTGCACACCCGGAGGCGCGCGCGATGAGCAGCGTGGCTCCTTTCGGTGGCTTCGGCGATGTGGCTGTGGACAGCGGCCGCCGCACGATTCCGTTCGAATACGCGTTTCGCTACAAGCTCACGGGCAGTCCGTCGACGGTCCTCAACAACACCGTGACGGTGAGCGTCGAGGCCACGTTCGTCGCCGTCTCGATCGGCTACGGCGTGATCCCGGAAGTCTCTCCGGTCACCATCGGATTGCTGCCGACGCCCCCGCCCCCGCCGGGTCCGATCATCCTGGCCTCGATAACTCCCAAGACGGCGCCGGAGATCGCGATCGGCGACCTGGTGAAGTCCCTCAAGGGCGCGCTGGTTCAATCCGCGCGCACACCCCGCGGCGATTCGATCCTCGGCGCAGCGCTGCGTAGTGGCATCCGCCTGAACCCGCGTTTCGCGGATGTGGCGTTGAACGCCATCGAGAAGGGCGTCGTCCTGAGTCCGTCGATTGCCAGCCGCCTGTTCGAGGTAGTTAGTCCACCGCCCGATCAGATCCAGTTCCTGTACGCGCTGTTCGACGATGGGACCGGCCGCGAATTCCAGAGCGAACCCATACTCAACACGGCGGGCCTCGGCATCTCGAATGGCGACCGGCCGTTCCGTTATTTCCCCAAGCCCATCGTGTTCAAGCCACGCTCGACCATCCGTTTGCAGATCACCGAGATCTCCGACTTCACGGGCGACCTGCACATCTCGCTGCAGGGCTACAAGGTGCTCGGCGAATCCGGATCGCCGACGGCGACGCTGCGGCGCCGGTTGAAGCGCAGGGACGGCAGGCCATGAACGCCCAGCTTCGAGCGACACACGATCGCCACTGCGAGCTGTGCGGCATTCCGCTCGACGCGCAGTATTTCGACGACTCGCGCATCGTCAGTTTGGGAGCGGAGACGGATGACTACGGCGCCATCGTGTTGGCGCAATTTGACCTGCCGCCACAGTACTGCGGAGTGCTGCAGCACTTCTTCCAGTTCACCGACCTGCTGGCGAGTGACCCGACGCGCATCGACACGCCGGACCTGGAATGGGTAATTCGCGTCAATGGGCATCCGCTGCATCCGTACCTGGGCATCCAGCACATCGTGAATCCCTGGGGCTCGTCGTGTTGTCCGATCGCCATTCGCCTCGACGAGGGCGCGCGCCTCGAATTCGCCGTGCGGCGCACGGGCTCGAGTAATGAGGTGACGCGTATCGGTGCGCGGCTCGTCGGACGCTATTGGTACAACTCAGCCTATGGCACCGCCGCATGAACACGTCGCGATCCAGTCGGGACGCACCTGGCGCGTGGTCTCTCCCGCCGCCAACGGCATCGTTACGCGCGAGCTCGCGCGCGAGGTCGAGCGCGTGCTCGAGCGCTTCGCCATCGATGCCGGCGCAACGGCGGAGAAGCCGATCGGCGTCTACTTCCGCCCCGGCATTTTCGGACACCATCGTGTGGGGCGGGCCGCCGATATCTATGCCGTGGGTGGTGTCGGCCTCGATACCTGGAAAGCACGCTGGGACGCGGCCGCGGCGAGCGCCTGTCTCGTGCCGGACGCCGCGCGTCGCGCTCGCATCCTGCACGCCGCGCGGCGTGACAACCTCGGCTGGCGACTCTACAGGGCGCTGCAGTGCTACGGCCGCTGGTCGCAGCCCTATGGTCACCCGATCCAGCTCTTCGGGCCGTGGACGCGCAGCGAAGGGCCGTGGAAGTACATCAGCGATTTCCTGCTGCGCGCGCATCGGGATCACATCCACCTGGCGAAGTAGTTAGTTCCGAGGAGTGGCCGACATGAATTCACGCATGGACTATTTTCGTAATCAACTTGCCGGCGAACTCATGGCCTCCGCCGCGCAGCCGGCGATGCCGGATGCGATCCGCGTCGTCATGCTGATGAGCACACCGGCGGGATCCCGCGGGCCGCTCGATACTCTGCCCCCGGGATTTCCATGCCCACCGCTCATGTTCTCGCCACCGGTCGCCATGCGGCCGCAACAGTACGACGACCTCATCGAGGGCGAAGTCTCCGATATCGACGTTGCGGCGCAATCCCGCGGCGATCGCCGCCGCGCTATGGGCCATGCCGTGCGCAGCCGTTCAGGCCTGCGCTGCCTGTTGCCTCGGCCCGGCGTGAAGCGCGCGGTCTCCTTCGGCGAGTTCAAGAGTCAACTCGGTGCGCAGCTGGCTCACCCGGAGCGATTGCGCGACACGCATCGGCTGCCCTGCTGCGTGCAACTCTATCGCGTGGTCAACGAGCAACCGCGCACCGACATCGCGCGGCGTCTGTTCGGCGCTGGCGCTTCTGCCTCGGACCTCATCATGTTCACGCCCGAAGTCGCGCGCCGTCTGCAGTTGCCGCCGCCGCGAAATTCGCAGCCCGATGAGCGCACGCGCGAGTCGCCCTGGCTCACCGCCGGTGAGGAAGTCGTTGAGCTGCGAGTCATTCACGATCACACACAGCACATGGGGCGCGAAGAGAATGCGGAAGTTGCGCGTGAACAAGCGCCCGCCGTGCCGAAGGAAGTGAAGCCGGCAATCGCGATTCCGCCCGTACGAGCCGCAACGCCCCCGCCCACAGTGCAAACGGTGGTTCCAGCGCGCTTTTTGATGTCGCCGGATTTCCGGCTGACGCGCGAGGAGGCGCTCTTCGACATGACGGTGGCCGCATCGGCGCGCGGCCCACTCGCGGGATTGCGACGTATCGCGCGCGCGTTCTTGCGTCGCGGCGAACTCGCGCGCTGGCGCGCGCTGCTCGACGGTTGCGAGCGAGACGAACAGCTTTGGCAGATAACACCGCCGCATGTCGCCCTCACCGATCCCAGGTCGCGTGACTGGGTACGTCGCGCATTGACGCGGGGTGGCTACGACACCGAACACATGCTGCGCGAGTGGGAGTTGTACTGGCGACGAAAGGGCGTGTGAGTCCCTGGCAAACGTCAACCGAATTGCAGGCGCTTCATGACGTATCTTCAGAAAGGAAAACCAGTCAAGGCCGGCGGCTGCGACTCCTGCGGTCCGCAATGCGGATGTCGAAATTGCCGCGCAAGTCTCCCAACAGGAGGAATGGCGGGCTTCGGCGAACGCTACGAGCGCGAGGAGGAAGAAGACCCAACGCCCGCTCCGCGGCCAGCACCGGCGGCACGTGCGCCTGCAGCCCCACAGGTCTCCGGTTGGGGATTCGCATACGCAGCGCCGCCTCGCCGAAGAAGCATCTCGCGCCGTCGCGCCTCTCCGACCGTGCGGCAACTGCAGGAAGAAATATTCCGGTTGCGGCGGCAACTGCAGGCGCTGTCGGCCGGGAGATTTCCGACCGGTGTTCGCCGTGCTCCCATGCCGCCACCCGTTGACCGCGCGCCTCCCGAGGCGCCATCGGAACATTCAACACCTGACGCGGCGCCGCCGGATTCACCGCAGCACGAGTCCTCGCCACCCGAAGCAGGTCCCGCGGACACGCCGCCACCCGAAGGAGGAACCTCCGGCTGGTTTGGAGATCCGCCGTCACCGCCGGACATCGTGCGCGTGCGCGGATTTCGCGTTGCCAGGGTACTCGCGCCACGGCTCGCGGCATTACTCGCCGCCGCAGAAGCGGACGGCGTCCCGCTGAAAGGGTCGGGTTATCGCTCGCGCGACCGCCAGATCGAACTGCGACAAAAGCACTGCGGCCCAACGCACTTCGATATCTGGGAGCGGCAGTCGTCGCAATGCCGCCCACCTACCGCCACACCGGGCCTCTCGATGCACGAACGCGGGCTCGCCCTCGATTTCACGCAGCACGGCCGCGCACTCACGCGCGAAAGCCCGGGTTTCCGCTGGCTCATGCAAAACGCGGCGCGCTTCGGACTGCGGAATTTGCCAAGCGAGCCTTGGCATTGGTCAGTCAACGGACGTTGAAGGAGACGCCATGGCATACATCCACGGAGCAGTCGCAGTGCCAGAACTGGCGGACACGTCGGACCTCGGCGAGCCCATCGTGATCGCCCCACCGGCGACGCAGACGAAGGTCAAGACGGTGCTCGCGCTCCCGGGCTTCACATTCGCGGACAACAAGCTCAAGCCGGAGCACGTGACGGCGATCAAGGACTTCGCGAAGGTCGTCGCCGCCGACAAGACGCCGGGCCGCTTGCTCCGGTTCGTGGGTCACACCGACTCGGCCGGGCCGCCCAAGGTCAACCTGCGGCTCGGCTTCGGTCGCGCCCAGATGGCCCTGATGCGGATGACCGAGGAGCTCGAGGCCCTCGGCGAGTTCGGGATCAAGACGCTCCTCATGACTACGGGGGCGGCGATGCGTCTCGGCGACAACCGGACCGTTGCGGGACGAGCGACCAACCGCGGCGTGGCGATCGTGTTCGAGCGGCCCGCGCCGCCGTGCCGCCCGACGGAAGGCGGAGGGCTCCGCGGCTTCGCTGAACCGCCGATCGCCGGAAAGTTGCCCGACACGCGGCCGAACATGCCGGCCGCCCTGAACCTCGACCGGTTCGAATTCAAGCTCGCGCTCGTGCCGGCGGCCCACCGCTCCGCGATCGACGCCTTGGCCGACCGGATCATCGCCGCGGCCCGGCACGTTCGCGGCCCGCTCGGCAAGGTCGAACTCTTCGGCCACGCAGACTTCATCGGGGAGCGGGGCTACAACAATCCGCTCGGCCTGCTGCGGGCGAAGGCCGTGCGCGGCGCGCTCGTCGCCGCGCTCGAGAAGAAGCTGCGCGGAGTCACGTCGCGGATCGAGATTGACCCGTTTTCGCTCGGCGAGGACTACCCGGTCGACCTTTCGGACCGTAGCGACGAGGGCCGCGCGCGGAGCCGGCGCGTCCAGGTCTACGTCGCGCTAGTCCCTTGGGTGCCGTTCCCTTGGGAAATCACCAAGGGCCCGGGGGAGCCGGACTCCGTGCCGCGCGACCCGGAGGAGCCGGACATCCCCAAGATCCTCAATACGAAGGTCCCGAACTCGCCGCGGAAGTGCGTGAGGCTGTACGACGTCGTCGTGAAGTTCCTGCGGAGGCTCCTGGACGACCTACTGGGCAAATCCCCCATCCCGCGGCGGTTCCACAAGAAGATCAAAGAGTTCGCGGAGAAGCGGGCGGCTGACCTGCGCGACGACCAGATCGACAAGGGGCTCGACGAGATCGGGCTCGAGGGCCAGATCAAGGTCGCCGCGCGGCGGCTGATCGTCCACGCGATCAAGAAGGCCTGCTTCTAGGAGCCGGAGATGGGCGCTGAGGCAGGAAATACCCATGTATCTGCGCGGTCTCGGCACGGCTGAATCGATACTCGGTGAACCGGCACCGGTCGCGGTGCCGGCGCTGCCGCGCATTACCGGCTTCGACTTTCGCAACAAGAACGGAGCCTCGACCGACCCGGAAAATCGCTGCCGGTGGTGTCCCATCGAGCTCGGCGTCAGTCCCAATCTCGGCGCCGGCAAGACTGCGTGCAATGCCATGGAACTGCGCTTCACGCTCGCCGGACATCGCGCGGGCCTCGAATACGACATCACGCGTACCTGGCGCAATTCCGTGTGGCAACGAGTGGACGGCAACTGGCAGCGATTGCAATTGGTGCCCATGGGCACCGGCGACGATGCAGTTGATCACGACGAACAACTCACGCCGGTCAACAACCACATCTTTTCCGCCGACACGCCGGGATTCCCGGACATCCGGTTGCCGGCACCCCATGGTTTGAGGATGCGCTTGCGCAACGGCGTCATCACCGACGTGGACGCCACGGAGATCGTGCAGCGCGCGAGTTACGCGGAATGGGTCATCGTGCGCGACAAGAGCGCGGGACTGCCGTGGACGCGGCTCAAGTTTCCACCACTGTCGGATGGCGCTCCGCGGCAGTTCGTGTTCTGGCATTCAATCGTCTGGCTGAGGCGCAACAACGCGAATGTGTGGGTGATGAACCTGGCGCGCAGCCGGATTCGGCTCGGCGCTCTGTCGGCCGCGGTCATCAACGCGGCTCCGGTCTGACGCGCAAGGAAATGAACTCATGAGTTACTACGGTTCCTTTCACGCCACCGACGACGGACGCCGCGGTCGCGATCAATGGCCTCAGCCTCCCATGGGGCCGATTGACCCCGCACCGAAGACCAAGCCCGCGCCGAAACCAAAACCCGCACCGCCAAAGCCAACCGGCGCAGAAGAAAACCTGGATCAGGCCGGACCAGGGCATGCCCACCGAGATGGTGATCTGCACGGGCAAACCGAATTACATCATCGGTCGCTTTTGCTACAACAGCTGGTATCTGCGCGATGACATGTGGCAACGCCATCGTTACGAAATACAGGGCATTGCCAAGGAAATCATCGACAGCTGGATCGACTTCGGGGCGCGCCGGATCAAGCACGTTTGCCTGATGGGTCACACCGATTTCCATGGTCCCGACGACTACAACGATCAGCTCGGCAGGGCGCGCGCGAACTCGGTGCGCGACGAGTTGTGCAAGGCGCTGGTCTACATTGCCGAGTGCCGTCGGAGTCTCGACATCCTGACCAAGCTCACCATTGCGTGCGGCACGCGAGGCAAGCGCAACCCGCTCGCTCCGGGAAAATCCGACGACGCACGCGCGTGCAATCGGCGTGTCGACGTGTACCTGCAGGAGTTCGAAAGCGACGGACGGAAGTGCCCGGTCACGATTCCAATTCCGCCGCGGAAACCGCAGGGCGGCGGCCCGGTCATCATCTGACCGCCATGTACCTCTATCGCCGACCGGATTCCCGGCTCGCGGCGTGGCACGGCTTCGGCGAGCCGCAGCCGCAACCGCAACAGCAGCGCGCGAAGCAGATCTATGCGGCGCAGACGCAGGTGCGCGAGCTGAAGGATAGTGGGTTTCAGAACATCTTCTACGATCGCGGCATGCTCATCGTGGTCGCGTTCTGGGCGGACTCCTGTCGGCCATGCGACGCGGTGGCGTCCACGGTGGTTTCGGTTGCGCAGAAAATTGCCAATGGGCCGCATGCGAAGCGGGTGAAGTTCTATCACGCGCAGTGGGATCCGGCGGTGAATCCACGCCTGCATACCCAATACGGGTTCAAGAAGATCCCCGTGGTCTTCTTCTATTACATGTGCAGCGGGAAGCAGCCGACCAAGGAAGTGTCGCTGCTCGAAGCCGCAACCCGTGGCGATCGTTTCGACACCGACGCGGCTAGCTACCTGCGCAACATCGAGACCATCCTGCGCCGGCACGGCCACATCGCGTCGACGAAGACCGTCGCGCAATCCCGCGGCTGGAGTCACTCGCACGCCTTGGTCGATCGAGGCGACTTCAGGCACGTCGACCAGATGCTCATCGAGCCATCACGCGCCAGGCCGTACTTCGACGATCTCTATTGCACGAATCCGAAGCTGCGCCTCTCGCGGCTTGCAAAAGTCGTCGATCGGAGCACGTTCAACCTCGCCTACCAGCGTATCAACGGCCAGCTGCCGGACGCGAATACCCTTGGCGTCGTCGATCCCAGGACCAACGAGGTACTCCTGGTCTCCATCAATCAGCACTTGCAGGTATTCCTCAACAGCGCCGTGCACGAAGCCGTGCACCTCTTCACATGCAGGTCTCAAGGGCGATTCCATTTCTATGACCGCTACGGGTTCGGCATCAACGAGGGCTTCACGCAGCTAGTCACCGAAGACATTCTTTCGGCCGAGAGAGTCTCGATGGCCAGCCGGCCCTATGACCTTGAACGCCAGATGGCGGAGAAACTGGTCGCGAAGCTGGGCTTTACCGCCGTGGCTGACGACTATTTCCGCTGCACGCTGAATATCGTCAACGCGCTGAGTGCGCACGGTAAGTTCATGTCATTTATGACGTTGCGAGGCGCCGCGATCGGCGCCAGGAGCGAGGCGGAGAGGAAACAGAAGTACCGCGAAATCATCCGGCTGCTGGACGGGCTGCCCTAGAGGCAGGTCCAATACAATGCGCGCATGGACATTTCAGATGACGACCTGCGCGCGTGCGTACGAGTGCTGCGGGCGATCGAAGCGGATCGCTCGCACCTCACGCGCCTCACGCAGGAACAGCGTCGCGAGCTGCTGACCCTCGCCGGGCTCGTCGCAAAGCCCGAGCGCCACGATCTCGTCAGAATGGCGAAGGCCTTTCGACGCGCCGAACGCGAAGCCGCGAAGGAGCAAGACCGCAAGGCCATCGAGCAGGCGGGCTTGCGCGTGCAGCGCCGCTCACCGGTCTTTGCGCCGCTGTGGCTGGAACCGCCGAAGCCGGAAGACCTCGACGAGCGGCCCGCGCCTCAATCAAGGAGCGCGATTGCTACGTCTGCAAGCAGCCCTTCTCCAAAGGTGCATCGCTACTACGATTCCATGTGCGAGCCGTGCGGCGACTTCAACTACGCCAAGCGCGAGCAGAGCGCGGACCTGAGCGGCCAGTACGCGTTGATAACCGGCGCGCGCGTGAAGATCGGCTATCAGGCTTCGCTCAAACTACTGCGCGCCGGGGCGCATGTCATCGTCACGACGCGCTTTCCGATCGATGCCGCCGACCGCTATTCGAGGGAGCCGGATTTCTCTTCGTTTCGCGAGCGGCTGCAGATCCACGGGCTGGACCTGCGCCACACGCCGAGCGTGGAACTGTTCACGAGATTTCTCGCCGAGCGGCTGCCGCGCCTCGACTACATCCTCAACAACGCGTGCCAGACGGTGCGTCGGCCGGCGGGATTCTTTGAACACCTGCTGGCGCGCGAAGCTGAAGTCGTCGCCGCGCTTCCGACGGATCTGCGATGCGTGCTCGCGGGTCATGACGAGTTGCTGCAGGATGCTCGAAGGGTCGCGCGCGCCAACACCCGGTGCACTGATGGCGGCATCGGAACACAGCCAGGGCGAAGGGCTCCTGCACAGCGCCGCCCTCTCGCAGCGACGCTACCTGGACGAGGATTACCGCGGCGGCGAGGCGCTCTTTCCCGCGAATCGCTTCGACGAGGACCGGCAGCAAGTCGATCTGCGCGAGATGAACAGCTGGCGTCTGCGCATGCACGAAGTCGAAACGCCCGAGCTCCTGGAAGTGCAACTCGTGAACGCCATTGCGCCGTACATCCTCAACGCCCGCCTGAAGCCGCTCATGGTGCGTACAGCCGGTGCGCACAAACACATCGTCAACGTCAGCGCGATCGAGGGGCAGTTCTATCGCGCCACGAAGACCGACAAGCACGCGCACACCAACATGGCGAAAGCGGCGCTGAACATGATGACGCGCACGAGCGCGCCCGACTTCGTGAAGGATGGCATCCACATGAACGCGGTGGACACCGGATGGATCACCGACGAGGACCCCGCCGTCCACGCGGCGCGCAAGGCTGAAGCAGGATTCTCACCGCCGCTGGACATCATCGACGGCGCGGCGCGGATCGTGGATCCCGATCTTCGCCGGGCGCCTCACCGGCGAGCATGTGTGGGGACAGTTCCTGAAGGACTACAAGCCGGCGCCGTGGTAGCAGCAAAGCTGATCAACACCTATCTAGCGGCAGGCTTCGCCAGCGGCGCATCATCGCCCCAGGGCAATCGGCGCGGCCCATCCCAGGAATCCACGTTGGCTCGCTTTGCCCACGCATCCCATTCGGCCGCGAGCGTCTTGACGATATCGGGGTGGCTGGCCGCGCGATCGTTGCTCTCGACACGATCCGCAGACATGTCGTAAAGCTCCCACGCATTCGGATACGTGGACACGAGTTTCCAGTTTCCGGATCGCACTGCGCGATTGCCTTCGTGCTCCCAGAAAAGCGGTTGCGTCCGCGCGATTGCGCGGCCCTCGAGCGCCGGACGCAAGCTCACGCCCTCCATCGGCTGGATGGCCTGATCTTTGTACTTGCCCGGGTACGCTGCGCCGGTCGACATCGAGAATCGTCGGCAACACGTCGATGACGTGCGCCGGCCGATGCACGAGGCGATTGCGTCGGCCCGCAGGAATGCCCCGCGGCCAACTCACGATCAGCGGCGCAGCAATGCCGCCTTCGTGGGTGAAATGCTTGAACCTGCGGAACGGAGTACTGCTGAGCGTGGCCCAGTTCATGCCGAGATACAGATTCGAGTTGGGTCCGCCTGGCGGCTCGCCGTCGAACCGCCCGTCGGGACCACTCTCGGCGTTGGCACCGTTGTCCGACAGGAACAGGATCATCGTGTTGTCGAGCATGCCGCGGGCTTCCAGTCCCTTGACCAGCTCTCCGACGTTCGAGTCGATGGACTCAACCATCGCGGCGTAAACAGCCATCAAATGATCGAATCGATCCTTCGCATCGTCGGGAAGTGACTCCCACGCAGGAGACTCCGCTTCGCGGGCACTCAGCGGCCACCTGGCGTCAATCAGTCCCATTTTGATCTGGCGGCGGTAACGCGCCTCGCGCAGCCGGTCCCAACCCGCCCGATACTTGCCGCGATGCTTGGCGATCAGATCCGCCGGCGCCATCAACGGGAAGTGCGGCGCGTTGTACGGTAGGTAGAGGAAGAACGGCTTGTTTGCCGCACGCGCCTCGTCGATGAACTTCAACCCGAAATCGGTCCACAAATCGGTGGCATACCAGTTCTTGCCAAACACGGGCGCATCGCGCGGCGTCGGTGTGCCGTCGAGATACAGCGGTTCGGTGGCGCGGCGCGTGAGTACATCGTCGCCACCCTGGAAATTCTGATTCGGGAAATACATGCCGCCGGCGCGCAGGCTGAGCACGCGATCGAACCCGCGCTGCCAGGGTGGCGAGCCGTGGTCCTGACCGAGATGCCATTTGCCGGACATCGCGGTGAAGTAACCGGCCTCGCCCAACACTTCGGCGATCGTCACGGAGCGATCATTGAGTCTCCCGGTGGTGCCGGCCGAGCCCGCACGAATGACATTGTCGAGATGACCCATGCCCGCCTGATGCGGGTACAGACCGGTCAGCAGACTGGCGCGCGTCGGCGAGCAGCGCGGCGTGCTGTAGAACTGTGTGAATCGAACGCCGCGCGCGGCAAGCGCATCCAGATTTGGCGTGGGAATCTCGCCACCATATGGGCCGATGTCGGACCATCCCATGTCGTCGACCAGGATGACGACGATGTTCGGGCGCGGGTCGGCTTGCGCCGCATGGGATGCCCGCAGAGTGCCGAGCACGACCATTACGATCACGGCGATTGCCGTTCCGAGCTTCGCCGACCGGAACCATTGAAAGCGCCAAGTCACTTTCGCGATCTCCCGCACTGGTCGCGGAAGTATGCATGGGCGCACCGCGGGATTGAGCATTTCCCGCAGCGGGCAAGCCTTTGTCGGACGATCGCGCATGAACGCTGGACGAGTGGTCATTCGGGAAGTCGCGGGCATCGCTACACTGCCAGCATTCCAGAGAGCTGGGCGGTTCTATCAGGAGCGATGTTCATGACGCATACGAGTAGCTGCTTTTGCGGCGAAGTGAAATTCGAGGTAACCGGTGAGCCCGTGGCCATGGGGTATTGCCACTGCTCCTCCTGCCGTCACTGGTCGGCCGGTCCCGTCAACGCATTTACACTCTGGCAGCCGGATGCACTCAAGGTGACGCAGGGTGCCGCGAGCGTCGGCACGTTCAGCAAGTCGCCGGCAAGCCTGCGCAAGTGGTGCAAGAAGTGCGGCGGACACCTGTTCACGGATCATCCGGGCTTTGGTCTCGTGGACGTCTACGCTGCCCTGTTGCCGAAGCTGCGTTTCGAACCCGGTGTTCACGTGAACTACGCCGAGACGGTGCTGCGCATGCACGACGGCAAGCCGAAGCTGCAGGATTTCCCGAAGGAGTTAGGTGGGTCGGGAATCAGCGTGGCGGAGTAAATCGGTGTGGTCTGGCGCTGCGTCGACGCAGCGCTGCTGCGAATGCCACTTGCGCGAGCATCACCAAGAAAAGCGCATCCATCGCGCCGCCACCGCCGCGCGAGCTGCTGATGCTCTGGGTTGTAGCCGAGCCGGCGAGGCTCGCCCCCGCCGGCGAGCTGGCGAGGCTGTCGTCCGTAATCTTCGCGACGAATGCGTCGCTATAGCCACCGCTGCATCGCGCTTGCAGCGAAGTCGTCGTCGGGAAATCTTTGGATCGCGTACCTCCGGTGACGTAGGTGGCGCCCGTCAGATCCACGGTAATGCCAATGCCGTAGTCATTTTCCCTGCCACCCAGATACGTGGAGTGGACAAGGGACGCGCCATCCGGACTGAGCTTCGACACGAATGCATCACTCAGCCCACCGGAAGCCGGTTGCAACGCATTCATCGTGGGGAAATCGTCCGAGAAGGTATCCCCGGTAACATGGGCCGCGCCTGCAATGTCCACGGCGATGCCGCGGGCCACCTCAAGTCCAGAACCGCCCAGATAAGTCCCATAGATCATCGCGCCTCCCTCCGGCGCGATCTTCACCACGAATGCGTCGCGATCGCCGATGACGGCGAGCTGCGGCTGCAGCGCATTCATCGTGGGAAAATCACTGGATTTGGTGTACCCGGTCACGTAGGCGGCGCCACTGGCATCGACCGCGATACCATGTCCCTGGTCAAGTTCGGTGCCGCCGAGATAGGTGGAATAGATGAGCCTCGTGCCGTCCTGTACGAGCTTGGCAACGAAAGCGTCAAAGCCTCCTCCATAGGCAGCCTGGAAAGGATTCACGAGGGGGAAGTCAGCGGATGTCGTGAATCCAGTGACGTATGCGTCGCCCAGTGAATCCACGACGATGTCAAGCGCTGCTTCGTCCCGTGTGCCCCCGAGGAAGATCGAATACAGCAGAGCGCTTCCGTCGGGCGCAAGCTTCGCCACGTACGCATCGGACAGACCGCTGGGCGGCGCCTGGGGAGCATTGACCCGCGGGAAGTCAGCCGACACGGTCCACCCTGCGACATATGCCGCGCCCGCGAGATCCACGGCAATGGCCCCGCTGAATTCTTCTCCGCTTCCTCCGAGATACGTCGAGTAGATGAGTCGGGAGCCGTCCGCACTGAGTTTCACGACCACAGTGTCCTGGTTACCACTATTCGCAGGCTGGAAGGCGTTCACCGTGGGAAAGTCTGTCGAGAAAGTGAGCGCGCTGATGTACGCAGCGCCCGCGGAATCGACTGCGATATCCGCTTCGTATTCAGAGTCGCTGCCGCCGAGATAGGTCGCGTACACGAGCGCCGTGCCGTCGGGCGTGAGCTTCGCGACGAATAGATCCGCGGACCCACTGTCGCTGAGCGCGGGTTGCACCGCATTCACCGTCGGGAAATCGGTCGACGAAGTGGTGCCGATCACATACACCGCGCCCGTGGCATCGACCGCGATACCGTTGCCCCCGTCGGCACCGCTGCCGCCCAGGTAGGTGGAGTAGCTCAAGACGGGATCGATGATCAGCGGCCGCGTTCGATCATAGGCACCGACGCGAAATCCGATCTCGTGCGGACTGCGGTGCACGTAGCCGCCCTCGACGGTGTGCCGGCGCCCGCCGCTTCGATCTGATAGATGATCGGCTTCTGGAAGCGCAGCGGTCCGCCGGCCGTCTTCAGGACCAGATCGCCCTGCGCGTCGACGGTAGTTTGCTCGACACCGGCAAAGCCAAGCTTGATGGTGCCCGGATCCGCGCCCGGCGCCACGATGAAGTCGTATTCGAGCTGTTGGGACTGACCGTAATAGACCAGGTCGACACCGGGATACACCGCCGAGTACTTGACTCGCCGGTAGGTAGGCACCTTGGTTTGCCAGCTTGCGGCGTCCTGGCCCCGGAAGTAGTTGACCTTGCCTGGCAGTGCGTCCACGCCCTGCACCGCGGATCCGCAGCGCTTCCGACGAGCTGCATGCGCATGGCGGGCGCTCGAGGCAATGCAAATACCGCCTCGGTTGCGGTCAGGAAGATGTTGTAGCCGGGGCCGCGCGCCAGAAAATCAACTCGATCGTCGGTCTGGCCCTGGTTGACCTCGAATGTCAGCGGCAATTGATACGCATGGGCTGCGGATCGCTCGGGAGCAATGGGTACAGCCTGCGAGCTGGACAGAAGCCCGAAGAGTCCAATCGACGCGAGCACTCCGAGGCCGCGACTCCAGGACAAACGGTGCCGCTGAAGTTGAGGAGACTCAGGTGAATTGTTCATGGCGCACCGCCGCGTGCCCAGAGGGTGCTAACTAAAGCTCGGGCTCGTGCCGACAACTTTCCGCGCGTGCGCGCGCACATGCTATAGGCGGACGCCTCCAGACGGCAGTCAGCCAAGAACCGCATACTTCGCGCTAGCTATCTGTCCCGCCTCACAGGCGAGAACATCGCTCTTGGTCCCGAGTTTGCAGAGGCACTCAGCTCGGCGCTGTCATTGCCCGCGCCGGCTGCGTCGACGCAGCGCACCTGCGAATGCCAATTGCGCGAGCAATACCAAGAAAAGCGCATCCATCGTGCCGCCGCCACCGCCGCGCTGGCTGCTGATGCTCTGCGTGTTGTCGGCGGGTCGGCGAGGCTCGTCCGCCGCCGCGGGCTGGCGAGGCTGTCGTCCGTGATCTTCACGACGAATGCGTCGCTATCGCCGGCGCCGCACCGCGGTTGCAGCGAAGTCGTCGTCGGGAAATCGCTGGATTTCGTCTGTCCGGTGACGTACGTGGCCCCCGTGAGATCCACGGTAATGGCCATGCTGGATCGATGCGTAGCTGGATCAGTACCGAGTCGATGCCGTCATCGACTGCCACCCAGGTACGTGGAGTAGACGAGGGACGCGCCATCCGGACTGAGCTTCGAGACGAATGCATCCATCGGCCCACGGAGCGCCGGTTGCAACGGATTCATCGTGGGGAAATCGCCGATCAGGGTAACCCCGGTAACATGGGCCGCTCCCGCAGTGTCCACGGCGATGCCGCTAGCCACGATCCCCATCGCAGACCCGCCCAGATAAGTCCCATAGATCATCGCGCCCCCCTCGGGCGCGATCTTCACCACGAATGCGTCGACATCTGCGCCGCCGCCGAGCTGCGGCTGCAGCGCATTCATCGTGGGAAAATCATCCGAACCAGTGGTACCCGGTCACGTAGGCGGCGCCACTGGCATCGATCGCAATACCATAACCCTCGTCAACACCGGAGCCGCCGAGATGGGTGGAATAGATGAGCCTCGTGCCGTCCGGTGCGAGCTTGGCAACGAAAGCGTCCCAGTCTCCTCCATGGCGCAGGCAAAGGATTCACGCTCGGGAAGTCAGGGGATGTCCGTGGTTCCGATGACGTATGCGGCGCCCAATGAATCCACAGCGATGTCAGTAGCTGCGTCGCGCCCAGTGCCCCCGAGGTAGGTCGAATACAGCAGAGCGGTTCCGTCGGGTGCAAGCTTCGCCACGAACGCATCCGCCGAATCACCGCTGGGTCGCGGCTGGAGGGCATTGACCGTCGGGAAGTCAGTCGAACGGGTCCCGCCTGCGATATATGCCGCGCCCGCGAGATCCACGGCAATGGCCGCGACCCTGATCTCGTAGCCGCTGCCTCCGAGATAGGTCGAGTAGATGAGCCGGGAGCCGTCCGCACTGAGTTTCGCGACCACGGCGTCCCGGCCACCATTCTTCGCAGGCTGGAAAGCGTTCACCGTGGGAAAGTCGGTCGAGGAAGTGAGCGCGCTAACGTACGCAGCGCCGGCGGAATCGACCGCGATATCCGCTCCGACTTCATAGTCGCTGCCGCCGAGATAGGTCGCGTACACGAGCGCCGTGCCGTCGGGCGTGAGCTTCGCGACGTATAGGTCCTCGCTGCCACTCTCGTTGAGCGTGGGTTGCACCGCATTCACCGTCGGGAAATCGGTCGACGAAGTGGTGCCGGTCACATACACCGCGCCCGTGGCATCGACCGCGATACCGTTGCCCTCCTCGGTACCGCTGCCGCCCAGGTAGGTGGAGTAGCTCAACACCGGATCGATGATCAGCGGCCGCGTTCGATCATAGGCGCCGACGCGAAACCCGATCTGGTGCGGACTGCGGTGCACGTAGCCGCCCTCGACGGTGTGCCGGCGCCCGCCGCCATCGATCTGAAAGATGACCGGCTTCTGGAAGCGCAGCGGTCCGCCGGCCGTCTTCAGGACCAGATCGCCCTGCGCGTCGACGGTAGTTTGCTCGACACCGGCAAAGCCAAGCTTGATGGTGCTTGGATCCGCGCCCGGCGCCACGATGAAGTCGTATTCGAGCTGTTGGGACTGACCGTAATAGACCAGGTCGATACCGGGATACACCGCCGAGTACTTGACTCGCCGGTAGGTAGGCACCTTGGTTTGCCAGCTCGCGGCGTCCTGGCCCCGGAAGTAGTTGACCTTGCCTGGCAGTGCGTCCACGCCCTGCACCGCCGGATCCGCAGCGCTTCCGACGAGCTTGCATGCGCATGGCGGGCGCTCGAGGCAATGCAAATACCGCCTCGGTTGCGGTCAGGAAGATGTTGTAGCCGGGGCCGCGCGCCAGAAAATCAACTCGATCGTCGGTCTGGCCCTGGTTGACCTCGAATGTCAGCGGCAGTTGATACGCATGGGCTGCGGATCGCTCGGGAGCAATGGGTACCGCCTGCGAGCTGGACAGAAGCCCGAAGAGTCCAATCGACGCGAGCACTCTGACGCCGCGACTCCAGGACAAACGGTCCCGGTGACTTTGAGAGGATCCAGGTGAATTGTTCATGGGGCGCCTCCTTGTCATCAGAGGGTGGCCTATGGCATCGCACAAACTGCGCGCTGTCAGGCTGGGGCATCCACCGCCGGATCATGCTCCGTGTGCAGACGTCCGCGTCAAGAAGAACGCACGCATGGCAATTGATGCCTCGACATCGTCGTTGGCGCCTACACTTGGAATAGCGGCTATCGCGCGGTGTTGCAGCAGAACGCGGCTCTCCATCTACGCGGGCGCATTGTTCGGTACGGTGCTGGGCTGAAGGCCGCTTCAGGTGAGCGCCGGATCGCGAACAAATGCAAAGCAGTTCTTCCCGAGAGCTTTGGCGCCATACAGCGCGCGATCGGAACTGGCGATCAAGCTTTCCGCCGACGTCCCATCCTGCGGGTAGAGCGCGATGCCCACACTGAGAGACGTCGTCAGGGTCAGCGCACCGACTTCGAACGGATCACTGATCCTCTTCAGGATGTGAGACGCGATTGCCTCCGCCTGCGAATCCGAATCGATTTCGGGAGCCAGCAGGAGAAACTCATCGCCTCCCAGTCGCGTCAGGGTGTCGGACTCTCGCAGTGAGCTTCTCATGCGGGCTGCGAATTCGATCAGCAACTGATCCCCAACGCCATGACCGTGCGTATCGTTGACCTTCTTGAAATCGTCGATATCGAGACTCAGCAGCGCCACCATCTGCTGTTTGCGCTTGGCCATTGCGAGCGCCTGCGAAATCCGGTCGAACAACAAAACGCGATTGGGCAGTCCGGTCAGGAAATCATGCGTCGCGAGCTCCTCCGCCTTCTCCTTGGCAACCTTCAGCTGTCGTTCGAGGTCCTTCAGGAGGCTCACATCCGCGACGTGCACGAAGAAGCCAACGACCTTGCCATCGATGAGATGAGGCGTGTAGGTGGCAAGGCTCTGTCGAACCGCGCCTGCGGGCGTTGGAATGTCGCGTTCAAAGACCTGCTCCCGGCCCTCCAGTGCGCCTTTGATGTACGGCACATTGAGTGGATAGAGCGGCCCGAGCAATTCCTGCAACGTATGGCCGATCACCTCGGCCTTAGTCTTGCCAAACCAGTCGCGGTACGCATTGTTGGCGAAGACGCAAACCTCGTTGGCATCCCAGTACGCCACCATTGCGTCGAGATGATCGAGGAGAAACAGTGCGATGCCGAATTGATCTCCATCTTCCGGGGCAAGGTCGCGTAGAAATCGCTTCATTGATCGAGCCTTCCTGGGCGCTCCCGGGACCGAACGCTAACATCATGGTGATCCGTGCGCGTGACCCATCGCTGGCACGCAGCGCGTTCGAGGAAAGCCTGCGCTGGGACTCGCCAACACACATGGCGGGGCGCATCGCGATGCGCGATGTCGAAATTGACGACTACGTGATTCCGAAAGGAGAGCGCTGCGGTCTCATATTCGCCGCGGCGAACCGCGATCCTCGCAAGTGGGCGGACCCGGATCCATGCGGCGGCCGGG
This sequence comes from uncultured Pseudomonadota bacterium, assembly GCA_963736955.1. GTDB lineage: Bacteria > Pseudomonadota > Gammaproteobacteria > Steroidobacterales > Steroidobacteraceae > CADEED01. The sequence continues at coordinate 424,891 of CAVTQT010000010.1, read as the reverse complement.
AGCTGACCCGCGCGCGGCTACCATCCCCGCCAGTCCCGTCAACCAGAGCAGCGTCAGCCAGTCGATAGCACCACCTCCGCCACCGCCACCACCGGCCCCTCCACCTCCAGCGGGAGGACTCGGCGCGCTATCCGATGTCGTGACGTCACTTCCGATCGGCTGCGGCGCTGGCGGAGAGTCCTCGTCCTCGGGACTTGTTGCCGCGTTATCGACGGTGGAAATCGGCACGACGGGGCCCAGATCAATGATGTGCGCTCCTTCGCGGTGATAGTGCTGGCCACCCCAACCATTCCAAATATCGCCTTCGATCACGTAACGGCTGGTCATATCAATCCCGCCCTCCGGCCAGGAATTTGGACCGTGGGCGACGAATTCGAGACGCTCGGCGTTCCAGCGATAGAGCGACGACCGCCCAATTTCCAGCGCGGAAGAGTATTGCTCATTGACCGTGGCGCCGTGATCCACACATAACCCCCGCTCATCAAGATTTCCTGTCCGAACCCGACATGTGCGTAGCTCGGTTGCGCCGGATCGTTGGAGGCCAACCGTTGCACACGAACCCAGCGGTCGTTCGAATGTAGATAGACGTACACGGCACCGCTCCAGAGAATGGAATTATCCAGGTAAGCGTACTGCGCGTCCTCATAGGGCGCCCCAACCAACAGCCGTTTGCCACTACCACTGAGAGCCACGCTGGCACCGAACCCCGCGGCCGTGGAGCTTGGTGCAGTGATGATGTCCGATCGTGTCCATGTCGGGTCGTGACGGTGATACAGGTGCACGACACCCCCCACGCCGACGGCCAAGGTGTCTGCATTCGCATTCAGCGACAAAGAGCCCGCCGGCGAAAGCGAGGCCTCCTGCCTCGCATTTCCATATGGGCCGATGCGGAACACACGCACGCTCGAGCCCACGCCAACCGCGAGCACATCTTTCTCGAACTGAATCGGAGTCGATATCGCGTCGTTGAACACCACCGTGTCCAGCAATTCGTAGCCGCCGAGTCGTCGCTCGTAGATGTGCAAGGCCGCATTGCTCGCGATCACCAGGCGGTTGCGGTACATGGCGATTGCCTTGCCGAACTCCTGATTCTCGGGCAATGCATCGTCTGGGTACAGCACGGTGAACAGCGTCCAGCTCGTGCGCTCTGCATTGGTCGTGTAAACGTTGACCAAGCCCAGCCCCAGCAGGTTCCACTCCGGCGGCGGCGTATCCGGATCCCACGCTTCAATATACGGAGCGCCTACTGCCGCCGTACGTCCGCACACCGCGACACCCGTCCCAAAGCCCGAATAGTCCGTGAAATAGAAGGTCTGGCTCTGGGCGTACGCGCCTTGCATGCCAAACAGCATGCTCGCCACGGTACACAGTAGTCCGAAGCCGCCGATTTTCGATAGCTTGATCATGGCCGCGCAGCTCCATCCATATTGCCTGTCGCCACATTTCCTACGAGCTCGCCCTCGGTGAACCCATTGGCCACGTGGATCCCCGATCCCGCGTTCGTCCGATCGCCACGCTGTCGCGAAGAACGTTGTTGCTACTGGCGCCGAAGGCGCCGAAGTAGAAACCATCCCTCGTTCCGGCGCGTGCCGTGTTTCGCTCCAAAATATTGTTCTGTCCGAAGATGAAGAAGTAAATGTTGTAGCCGGGGCCGCGCGCCAGAAAATCAACTCGATCGTCGGTCTGGCCTTGGTTGATCTCGAATGTCAGCGGCAATTGAAACGAATGGGCTGCGGATCGCTCGGGAGTAGTGAGCGCAGCTTGCGAGCTGGACAGAAGCCCGACGAGTCCGATCGACGCGAGCACTCCGACGCCGCGACTAAAGGACAAACGGTGCCGCTGAAGTTGAGAAGACTCAGGTGAATTGTTCATGGCGCACCGCCGCGTGCCCAGAGGGTGGGTTGTGCATCACAACTTTCCCCGTTACCGATATCACAAACGGACGTCGCCCCGACTTCCCACATATCTGTCCCGCCTCACTGGCGAGAACATCGCTCTTGGTCCCGAGTTTGCAGAGGTACTCAGCTCGGCGCCGTCATTGCCCGCGCCGGCTGCGTCGACGCAGCGCGCCAGCGACTGCCAACTGCGCGAGCACTGCCAAGAAGAGCGCATCCATCGCGCCGCCACCACTCTTGCGCTCGCTGCTGGTGCTGGTGCTGCTGCTTTCGCTTGTCCGGGCCGGCGACGCTCGCCCCCGCCGCCGGGCTGGCGAGGCTGTCGTCCGTGATCTTCACGACGAATGCGTCGCTATCGCCGCCCGCGCACCGCGGTAGCAGCGAAGTCGTCGTCGGGAAAATCTTTGGATCGCGTCCGCCCGTGACGTACGTCGCGCCCGTGAAATCCACGGTAATGCCCGTGCTGGTTGGAAATCCAAGAAAGCGGAATCGGCGCCCTCTTCTCTACTGCCCCCCAGGTACGTGGAGTAGACGAGGGACTCGCCATCCGGACTGAGCTTCGAGACGAATGCATCCAACCTTCCCACCGAGCGCCGGTTGCAACGCATTCATCGTGGGGAAATCGGCCGACTCGGTAAACCCGATAACGTGGGCCGCGCCCGCAGTGTCCACGGCGATGCCGCTGCCATAATCACCTCCAAGCCCGCCCAGATAAGTCCCATAGATCATCGCGCCCCCCTCGGGCGCGATCTTCACCACGAACGCGTCCACACTCGCCGTCGCTCTGCGGCTGCACCGCATTCATCGTGGGGAAATCACCCGAATCGGTGTTCCCGGTCACGTAGGCGGCGCCACCGGCATCGATCGCAATTCCAAGACCCCAATCAGAGCCGGAGCCGCCGAGAAGGTTGAATAGATGAGGCTCGTGCCGTCCGGTGCGAGCTTGGAAACGAAAGCGTCGATGCCTGCTTCCGTGCCCAGGCAAAGGATTCACGAGGGGGAAGTCAGCGGAATTCGTCCATCCAGTGACGTATGCGGCGCCCAATGAATCCACGGCGATGTCGCGAGCTCCCGCGCCCTGTTGTGTGCCCCCGAGGTAGGTCGAATACAGCAGAGCGCTTCCGTCGGGAGCGAGCTTCGTCACGAACGCAGCCCCATGATCACTGACGGGCCTCGGCTGGAGGGCATTGACCACCGGAAAGTCAACCGACGCGGTACTCCCTACGATATATGCCGCGCCGGCGAGATCCACGGCAATGGCCGCCGCTTCGCCTTCAAAATCGCTGCCTCCGAGATACGTCGAGTAGATGAGCCGGGAGCCGTCCGCACTGAGTTTCGCGACCACGACGTCCGTAGTACCCGCACTACCATTACGCTCAGGCTGGAAAGCGTTCACCGTGGGAAAGTCATCCGAGATAGTGATCGCGCCGATCGTACGCAGCGCCCGCGGAATCGACAGCGATATCCGATCCGCCCTCGTCGTAGCTGCCTCCCAGATAGGTGGCGTAAACGAGGGCCGAGCCGTCGGGCGTGAGCTTCGCGACGAATAGATCGGAGTCGGAGCCAAACCCGTTGCGCGCAGGTTGAATCGCATTCACCGTCGGAAAATCGGTCGACGAAGTGGTGCCGCTCACATACACCGCGCCCGTGGCATCGACCGCGATACCGGTACTCCCCTCATCACCGCTGCCGCCCAGGTAGGTGGAGTAGCTCAACACGGGATCGATGATCAGCGGCCGAGATCGATCATAGTCGCCCACGCGAAACCCGATCTGGTGCGGACTACGGTTCACGTAGCCGCCCTCGATGAGGTGCCGGCGCCCGCTATCGCTAATCTGAAAGATGACCGGCTTCTGGAAGCGCATCGGACCGCCCGCCGTCTTCAGGACCAGATCGCCTTGCGCGTCGACGGTAGTTTGCTCGACACCAGCAAAGCCAAGCTTGATGGTGCTCGGATCCGCGCCCGGCGCCACGATGAAGTCGTATTCGAGCTGTTGGCCCTGACCGTAGTAGACCAGGTCGACGCCGGGATACACCGCCGAGTACTTGACTCGTCGGTAGGTAGGCACCTTGGTTTGCCAGCTTGCGGAGTCCTGACCCCGAAAGTAGTTGATCTTGCCGGGCAGTGCGTCCACGCCCTGCGCTCGCGGATCCGCCGCGCTTCCGACGAGCTGCATGCGCATGGCCGGACGCTGCCCACTCTTGGCGGACGCTTTAGGTAATGCAAACACCGCCTCGGTTGCGGTCAGGAAAATGTTGTAGCCGGGGCCGCGCGCCAGAAAATCAACTCGACCGTCGGTCTGGCCCTGGTTGATCTCGAATGTCAGCGGCAGTTGATACGCATGGGCTGCGGATCGCTCGGGCGCAATGGGTACCGCCTGCGAACTCGACAGAAGTCCGAGGAGTCCAATCGACGCGAGCACTCTGAGGCCGCGACTCAAAGACAAACGATCCCGATGTCTTTGGGGAGATCCAAGTGAAGTGTTCATGGGGCACCTTCATCGCACGGGTCCGCTGCGTCGACGCAGCGCACCTGCAAACGCCAATTGCGTGAGCAAAACCAAGAAAAGCGCATCCATCGCGCCGCCACCGCCGCGCGGGCTGCTGATGCTCTGGGTTGTCGGTGGGTCGGCGATGCTGTCCCCCGCCGCCGGGCTGGCGAGGCTGTCCTCCGTGATCTTCACGACGAATGCGTCGCTAGCGCCGGAACATACGGCGCCGCCGAACAGCGGTTGCAGCGCATTCACCGTGGGAAAATTGGGGGATTGCGTCTGTCCGGTGACGTACGTGGCCCCCGTGAGATCCACGGTAATGCCCATGCTGCGAGTCATCTTCCCTGCCACCCAGATACGTGGAGTGGACGAGGGACGCGCCATCCGGACTGAGCTTCGAGACGAATGCATCCGTCCGCCCACCGTGAAGCGCGGGTTGCAACGCATTCATCGTGGGGAAATCACTCGAGCTGGTAACCCCGGTAACGTAGGCCGCGCCCGCAGTGTCCACGGCGATGCCGTCGCCAGCCATCACGTCCAGACCCGCCCAGATAAGTCCCATAGATCATCGCGCCTCCCTCGGGCGCAATCTTCACCACGAATGCGTCGACATATTCGTCGCCGAGCTGCGGCTGCAGCGCATTCATCGTGGGAAAATCACTCGAGATTCGGTGCACCCGGTCACGTAGGCGGCGCCACTGGCATCGATCGCGATTCCATAACCCTCGTCATCATCCTGGCCGCCGAGATGGCGTGGAATAGATGAGCCGCGTGCCGTCCGGTGCGAACTTGGCAACGAAAGCGTCGGAGTCTCCTCCTGGGCGCAGGCAAAGGATTCACGATGGGGAAGTCAGGGGATGTCGTGGTTCCGACGACGTATGCGGCGCCCAGTGAATCCACGGCGATGTCAGTAAGCTGCGTCGATCTGTGTGCCCCCGAGGTAGGTCGAATACAGCAGAGCGCTTCCGTCGGGAGCAAGCTTCGCCACGAACGCATCGCTTCGATTCACCGCCGGGCGGCGGCTGGAGGGCATTGACCACCGGGAAGTCAGGCGACTCGGTCTCCCCTGCGATATATGCCGCGCCCGCGAGATCCACGGCAATGGCATTCGCCGTGATTCATAACCGCTGCCTCCGAGATAGGTCGAGTAGATGAGCCGGGAGCCGTCCGCACTGAGTTTCAGCGACCACGGCGTCCGGTCACCGTTATTCGCAGGCTGGAAAGCGTTCACCGTGGGAAAGTCGGACGAGGAAGTGACCGCGCTAACGTACGCAGCGCCCGCGGAATCGACTGCTATATCCGCTCCGCTTTCACCGTCGCTGCCGCCCAGATAGGTGGCGTAGACGAGCGCCGTGCCGTCGGGCGTGAGCTTCGCGACGAATAGATCGTCGAGCCACTCTCGTTGCGCGTGGGTTGCACCGCATTCACCGTCGGGAAATCGGTCGACGAAGTGGTGCCGCTCACATACACCGCGCCCGTGGCATCGACCGCGATGCTGTTGCCCTCGTCGAAACCGCTGCCGCCCAGGTAGGTGGAGTAGCTCAACACGGGATCGATGATCAGCGGCCGCGTTCGATCATAGGCGCCGACGCGAAACCCGATCTCGTGCGGACTGCGGTGCACGTAGCCGCCCTCGACGGTGTGCCGGCGCCCGCCTGTCGATCTGATAGATGACCGGCTTCTGGAAGCGCAGTGGTCCGCCGGCCGTCTTCAGGACCAGATCGCCCTGCGCGTCGACGGTAGTTTGCTCGACACCGGCAAAGCCAAGCTTGATGGTGCTTGGATCCGCGCCCGGCGCCACGATGAAGTCGTATTCGAGCTGTTGGGACTGACCGTAATAGACCAGGTCGACACCGGGATACACCGCCGAGTACTTGACTCGCCGGTAGGTAGGCACCTTGGTTTGCCAGCTTGCGGCGTCCTGGCCACGGAAGTAGTTGACCTTGCCTGGCAGTGCGTCCACGCCCTGCACTCGCGGATCCGCAGCGCTTCCGACGAGCTGCATGCGCATCCGCGCTGCCCTGGCGGGCGCTCGAGGCAATGCAAACACCGCCTCGGTTGCGGTCAGGAAGATGTTGTAGCCGGGGCCGCGCGCCAGAAAATCAACTCGATCGTCGGTCTGGCCCTGGTTGACCTCGAATGTCAGCGGCAGTTGAAACGCATGGGCTGCGGATCGCTCGGGAGCAATGGGTACCGCCTGCGAGCTGGACAGAAGCCCGAGGAGTCCAATCGATGTGAGCACTCTGAGGCCGCGACTCCAGGACAAACGGTCCCGGTGACTGTCGAGGAGACTCGGGTGAAGTGTTCATGGCACCGCCACGTGCCCAGAAGGTGCTGACAAAAGTTGCGGGCTCGTGCCGACAACTCTCCGCACGTGCGTACGCACAAGCTATAGGCGGATGCCTCCAGGATTGATCAGGGGCTGGCGCAAAGCGATCGCCACGAGTGCGAATTCACCGGACATTCAGCGAGGCAAGTTGATACTGCCGATCATGTCCAACATCGACTATCTCAAGCTTGCCGCACCGCGGCTGCGTGTGATGGCAGCCCTGGCGGCTGTCGCACTCACTTCGTGCGCGTCCGCCGGCGATGCCGTCGTAGCACAAGAATCCTCCGCAACTGTCAGCGCGCGCGTGGTGGAGCTGGTCAATGCCGCCAGAAGTAACGGCAGGAAATGCGGATCCGAGCGGTTCGGTGTCGCACCCTCTCTCAGTGTTTCGCAGAAGCTGAACAAAGCGGCCGAAGGTCACGCGCGCGACATGGCCCGAAAGAAATACTTCGAGCATCGCGGCAGCGACGGCAGTCAGCCAAAGGATCGTGTGATCCGCGCCGGCTACCAGCCGCGCCTCACGGGCGAGAACATCGCGTACGGTCCCGAGTCGGCGGAGGAAGTCGTTGCTGGCTGGCTGGCCAGCCCGGGTCATTGCGCGAACATCATGGATTCGCGGTTCCAAAGCATCGGGATCGGTCTCGCCATCGGCCGAAAGCGCGGCGAGATCTACTGGGTGCAGAACTTCGGCGCACCCATCCTGAAATGAAAAACGACTTCAGCGCACCGCGGTGGCCTTAGCCGTCGCATTGTCGTTGCCACACTTGAGATCGTGCTCGCGCGCCTCGACGGTGGCGATCACGATGATCGGCCCCGTCTGCGTCGGTGTGTAGTTCACGCGAATCGCCGCGGTCTGCCCATTGCGCAGCACTGCGATTACGCAATCGATCTTGTTGCCATTTCGGGCGCAGGAATTGCCGGGCGCTGCAGGAACCTGCCACGAAACCGCGGTTGCGCCTGCCGGGACGCGCGTGCTCACCTGCACGCGCGTGCCATGGAACGGTCCGGCGTTCGCGACTCTGACGTCATAGCTTGCAGGCACGCCCACTTTGCGAGTTCCCGAATGTCCCGCGATTGCGAGCGAGAGGTCGTTGCGGATTTCGAAACTCGCCAGGCCATACAGGCCGGTGCTCGCGCGCAGGCGCGTCGGCTCCGCCGGATCGAGCAGCAGGTCGCGCGACAGGTATTCGGGCAGCGCAGTCGCGGCACGCAGCACGTCCCATGTCTGCCCGCGATCCACCGAGCGCAGGATCGTCGAGGGGCGCTGACCGCCGGAGTTGAAGTTGTAGCCCGAATCGAAGCTCGAGGCGTAGATGGTGCTCGGAACCTTGGGGTCGATAACGACGCTGCCGCCTTCGAGATTGGTGAGCGCGGCGAATGGTTCGTTGCGCGCGAAAGTCTCGCCACCATCCTCGCTCACGTAGAGGCCGGCCGTGGTCGACGCGTATACGCGGTTCGAATTGGCAGGGTCGATCGCCACGTTCCAGACGTTTTGTCCGGGTACGTTCGTGTTGGTGAAATGGGCGCCGCCGTCCACCGAGCGATACAGGCCACCCGCCGGTGATGGCGAGAATCCCGACCGCGCGTTCACGAACATGCGCGCGGCATTCGAAGGATCGATGACGAGGTTCTGAACGTCGAGTGTGGCAGGCAGGTCGGTTGTAACTGGCGCCCAGGTCGTGCCGGCATCGGCGCTCGTGAAAAGCCGCGATGCGGCGGTGTAGAACGAATAGCTGAGCACGGCGTACAGGCGATTCGTGTCCTGCCGGCTGAACGCCAGCTTGAAATCGAGACCCGTGAAGCCGCCGATGTCGCTCCAGGTGGTGCCGCCGTCGATCGAGCGCTGGATGCCGATCTGCGCGGGGGACATGTACACCCATTTCGGCTGGTCGGGTTTGACGGCGAGGCTCACCGTTCCGCTGAAGCTTTGCGGACCGACGCGTTGAATCCACGGTCCGTCGTTGTACGAGACATAGAGGCCGTAAGGTCCGACGGAGGCGTAGATCGGTGAATCAGCCGTCGCCCCCGCGGCGAATGGATAGGGCACGGAAGCCGCAGGACCACGCGGCGCGGCTGCCCAGGCAGCGCCCGCGTCGCTCGACAGGAACACGCCTTCATCGCTGGCCGCAATCAGGCGTTCGCCAGCGCCGAACAGCATGCGCTTCGCGTACCAGGTGGGCGGCGCAGTGCCGAACGTCTGCCAGGTCGCGCCACCGTCGACGCTGCGATACGGCAGCGAGTGATATCCGGTGGAAGCAAGGAGCGTCGCAGGGTTGGCGGGATTCGCATCGATGTACGTGATCGAGCCGTACCCGACCCACGAGAATGTGGCGCCGTTGTCGAGCGAACGATGCAGTCCGCTGGTGGTGCCGACAATCAGTTCCGAGGCCGAAACGCGATACATCGCGTACATCCAGGCGCCGGCCGGCGACGGAAGATAGGTCCATGTGACGCCGCCGTCGGTGCTGAGTCCGATCTGGAGCTGGAAGTTCGCGGTGATGAGGTTGGGGTTGACGCGATCGACCAGCAAAGTGGTCGCGCTGTTGAATGGCACGCTCTGGGTGGTCCAGGTGTTGCCGCGATCGGTACTGCGCGCGAACACGTTCTGGCCGGAGTAATAGACGGTGGCGCCATCGACGCCACCCACCGCCACTCCCCAGGCGGAGAACGAACTCGCGACCTGCGCGAAGGTCTTGCCGGCGTCTTCGCTGCGGAACACGCCCTTGTCGGCGACCGCGACATAGACGCGCCGGCCATCAGTGGGATCGACCGCGATGTCCTCAGTCCAGCCCGGCAGCGTGTAGGCGCCACTCCAGGTGCGCCCGCCGTCGAGTGAGCGGTAGAAACTGTGGCCGAGGGTCGCATAGACGGTTCCCGGCACCGTCGAGCTGCGCTCCATGTCGGCAAGATTGCCGCCCTGGGGTCCGGTGGTGCTCCAGCTGTTGATGCCGGCGTCTGCAAGACCGGTTCCAAAGACCCACAGGCAGCCGAAGAGGCCCCGAGCCACGAGATTCTTCATGTCGTATTTCCCCTTCTATCGACCGCGGTTTTGTTTCGAATTTGCGGTGGCGGAAAAGATGCCACATCTGCTTCTGCATATATAGAAGAGTCTGTGACAGTTGGCCGGGGTGGGCCGCGGGTGGATCAGCGCGCGGTGGTGAGGTGCAGGGTCGCGAGACGCGACCACAACCGACCCACTGGTGCGCGACGGTCATCGTCGGCGAGCACGATCGCGCGCGCCGAGAGCTCTCGCATGTGCCCGCGATTCACCAGGACGAGCAGCGCGCCCGCCAGTCGCCCGAAGCGCAGCGAACGCGCGAGGCCCGGCTCGGCCGGAGCCGAGAGTACGTTGCACAGGTCCTTGGGCAGCTGCCAGTTCTCGGCAATGCGCAGCGCCATGGGCGGCACCCACTCGTCAAGTAGTTTGGCCATGGCCGCCGGCGATATGTCACTTTCGGCCAGGCAATGCTCACGCGCGATGCGGAACACCGCGTTGCTCGCGAGGCCGCGCAACAACACCAGCAGCCGCGCGCTGAAAGCATCGGCGCCCTCGATCTGAACCGCATGCAGTTCGGCGCATGCGGCGGAGTACTGGCTGTGCTCCCAGGTTGCTTCGACGAACGACGAGAAGGGTCCTCGTGTGCCAGTCATGACCGGATGCAAAAGAGCCGTGGCCACCAGCGAGCGCAATCCGTCCTTACCCACCAGCGCCACCGCCTTCTCCAGGCTTTCGATCGGCTTGTGCCGGCGCACCCCGTAAAAGGCGCTGTTTGACAGCCTCAGCAGACCTCCGAGGAGCGTGCCGTCTTCGCCAATGATCGTCGCCAACTCGCGCATCGAGTTCGAGTCGTTGTTGATGGCGGTCATGAGCCGCGGCAATAGCGACGGCCGGCGAGGAAGGTATTGCGCCTGCAGCTCCAGATCACCGAGCACGCGCGTAGCCGGCTCGAGCGCGACCAGCTCCGATGGAGTTGCCTCGTTGCGCAAATCGCCGAGACTCACATCGAGCGTGTGGGCCATGAACCGGCGCATTGCGATATCCGCGTGCGCACCCGCACCTGGGGAACCGTCGGCGGAACCCATCGGGCGAAGCTCGTCCAGGCATCCTTGCTGATCGTTGATCACCATCGGACCCATTCGTACACGGGACCCGCGGAACCATTGATCCACAAGAGAGCCGACGCCAGAGCGGATAGCGGCAATCATGGTTGATGGTTATCGGCGAGGGCCGCCCGAACTGAAGCCCCTTTTAGCCAAACCATTATGTAAATGCGCTCACCGGCCCGAAGGCCGGAAGCACGGCCGGATCTACTGGGCCCAGGACTTCGGCGCCGGCCTCAGCGAAACGCGCCCGTGCCAAATAGCCCGATCAGGCCGATGGCGATCAGGTAGATCGCGACAATGTAATTGAGCAAACGCGGCACGATGAAGATCAGGATGCCCGCAATCAGTGAAAGGAGCGGGCCCATCGTGAGATGAAGATTCATGGATGCCTCCGGGCGGTGTGGAAGACGATGCTCCCATCCTGGCTGATGCCGCTCTGTGCGCTGTAGCACATAGTTGATGTGGGTCTTGTCCTCGCCGTCCAACAACGTCGCTAACAACCGGTAGTTTCCTGCCGGGAGTCTTGTTAGCTAGAGCTACGTGCAATGTCTGAACTGCGGAAGCCTTTCGGCTCCGAAACTGGATGACCATTACGGACACGTACCATCTGGTAGCGGGTCCCCGAGCCTGAAACCGCTGCGACGCAAACACCGAAACAAGAAACAGGCTTCCCTCGCCAAGAACCCCCGGGCAGTTTCAACTAGACGTTGGCCGTCTGATCATTCGCGCCGTGAATGAATATCATGCGAACCATGAATACGCCCCTGCCCCGGCACGAAAAATCCGTCCGTCTCCTTCCAGCCTTGGCGCTGGGTTTCCTGTTGGCGTCGTGTTCGACGCCGACCGAGTTGTCCCAGGCCGCGGCCGAAACCCCTGCCGCCGCGTCGCCCCCGCCTTCCAGGGCTTTGTCGCCCGAAGCCTCCATCGCCACGATGCAGATGCCGAACGGCTACCGGCTCGAGCCGGTGCTGACCGAGCCCCAGATCGCCGAGCCGGTGATGATCGCCTTCGATGGCAACGGCCGGATGTACGTCGCCGAGATGCGCACCTACATGATGGACGCCGACGGCACCGGCGAACAGGAGCCGGTCAGCCGCGTCTCGCGCCATGAGGACACCGACGGCGACGGCGTCTACGACAGGCACACCGTGTTCGCCGACAAACTACTCCTGCCGCGCATCATGCTCCCGCTCGATGACCGCATCATCATCGGCGAGACGAACACCGATGACCTCTACATCTACCGCGACAGCAATGGTGACGGCGTAGCCGACGAGAAGACCCTGTGGTTCAAGGGCGGCCCGCGCGGCGGCAACATGGAGCACCAGCCCAACGGTCTCGTGTGGGCCATGGACAACGGCATCTACTCCACCTACTACGACTACCGCCTGCGCTTCGGCGCCGACGGGAAGGCGATCAAGGAATCGATCCCGGTCAACGGCGGCCAGTGGGGACTCACGCAGGACGACTGGGGCAAGGTCTGGTTCGTCAACGCCGGCAACGAAACCGGCCCGGTGCACTTCCAGCAGCACATCATCTACGGCCAGTTCTCCGCGCCGGGCGAGCACATCGGCCAGTACAAGGTCGTCTGGCCGATCGCGCACATGCCCGACACCCAGGGCGGTCCCGGCGAGCTGCGCCCTGACAACACCCTCAACCATTTCACCGCCACCAGCGGCCAGGACATCTTCCGCGGCGACCGCCTGCCGGCCGACCTGCGCGGCAACCTGTTGTTTGCCGAGCCCGTCGGCCGTCTGATCCGCCGCACGCTGATCACGGTCGAGGATGGCGTCACGCGCCTGGCCAACGCCTACGAAGATCAGCACAGCGAATTCATCCGCGCGACCGATCCGCTGTTCCGCCCCGTCAACATGATCACCGCGCCCGACGGCACTCTCTATATAGTCGACATGTATCGCGGCATCATCCAGCAGGCCAACTGGACCCAGAAAGGCTCGTACCTGCGCGAACAGATCGAGGCCCACGATCTGCAAAAGGAGATCGGCCGCGGCCGCATCTATCGCCTGCGTCACGAGGGTTTCGAGCCCGGCCCGCAACCGCACATGCTCGACGAAACTCCCGCCGAGTGGGTGCAGCACCTGTCCCATCCCAATGGCTGGTGGCGCGACACCGCGCAGAAACTCCTCGTCCTGCGTCGCGATCTCTCGGTCGTGCCTGCGCTCGAGAAACTTGCGACCAGCGACTCCGCTGATCCCCGCCCGCGCCTGCACGCGCTGTGGACGCTCGACGGCCTCGGCGCGCTCGATGACAAACTCATCCTGCGTGCGCTGAAGTCCACGGATCCGCAGGTGCGGATCGCGGGCCTGCGCCTCGCGGAGCTGCGCGTCGAGCGCCAAATCCGACGGCCGACGCTCCGCTGGTCGTCGCCCTGCGAGGCGCGCTGCGGGACGCCGATCCGCGCGTCACCATCCAGGCCATGCTTTCGGTGCGTCGCGCCGGGTTGCCCGACGCGCAGAAAGTGATCAAGGCCACCGCCGAGGCGTCTTCCTCCGCCGGCGTTTACGCCATCAACGAGCAGCTCTGGGACGAAGCCAAGAACGAAGACCCGCAGCTCATCCGCCTGCTCGGCGTGAACGGGCTCAAGTCCTATCGCTCGGGCGCACGCTCTACAATTCGGTCTGTTTCGCCTGCCACGGCACCGATGGTCGCGGCGCGCCCAAGCCCGGCGCCGAGGGCCGCACCATCGCGCCGTCGCTGGCCGACTCGCCGCGCGTGCTCGGCGACGAACGCGCCACGATCGCCATCCTTCTTCACGGCCTGCAGGGCGAGGTGGACGGCGTCGACTACGGCGCGCCCATGGTGCCGATGAATTCCTACTCCGACGCCGAGCTGGCCGGCGTGCTCACCTACATCCGCAACAGCTTCGGCAACCGCGCGCCCGCGGTGGAGCCCGCGGCCGTCGCCGCCCGGCGCGCCGCCGATGCCGGGCGCGCTAACTACTGGACGCTCGCGGAACTCACCGGCCAGATCCCTGCGCTCGGCGTGCCGCGCGAGCGCTTCAAGCGCCGCGCCGAGTGGAAACTCGCCGCCAACATGGAGGCGCGCGCCAACTCCCCGCTCGAAGCGATGCTCGATGGCGATCCAAAAACCGGATACTTCACCGAGGACTTCAAACCCTTCCCCGTGGAGTGGCTCACCGTCGAGCTGCCCGCCCGCAGCAAGATCGTCGGCATCGAAATCGATTCCCGCGGTGAGAAGGGCGAAGGCGGCAAGGATCTTGGCTGGGCGCCGGTCTACAGCGTCGAAGTGTCCGACGACGGCAAGACCTGGACCATGATCGCCCCGCAGGTGGTGGGTGAACCCCACGCCCGTCTCAACTTCGCCGCGCCGGTTGAAGCCCGGCACCTGCGCATCGCCATCACGGAAAAGGAAGGCTGGCAGCCCTGGGTGATCAAGGAACTCAACCTCTACGGCGACGAAAAGTAGACGCGCCCGGCGGCGCATTTTGTTCGCTTTCCGCCTGAATAAAGTCTTGCGCCCGCGCCGAATCTGCCAACAATCGCGGCAATGAACGAAGTCATGAGCCGCGCCACCCAGGTGCTGCACGAAGTCTGGGGCTACTCCGAGTTTCGCGGGCCACAGGCGGAAATCATCGGGCATGTGGCCAATGGTGGAGACGCGCTGGTCCTGATGCCCACGGGCGGCGGCAAGTCGCTCTGCTACCAGGTTCCCGCGCTGGTGCGCGACGGGATGGGCGTCGTGGTGTCCCCTCTCATTGCGCTCATGCAGGATCAGGTGGCCGCACTCCGTGAAGCCGGTGTCCGCGCGGAATTCCTCAACTCATCCTTGTCCTGGCCGGAGCAGCAGCGCGTCGAGAAGAAAGTCCGCGCCGGCGAGGTCGACATACTGTACGTCGCCCCCGAGAGGCTGGTGACCGATCGCTGTCTCGAGTTGCTGGATGCATCGACAATCGCGCTCTTTGCGATCGACGAAGCTCACTGCGTGTCTCAATGGGGTCACGATTTCCGCCCGGAATACATGCGCCTGTCGGTGCTGGCCGATCGTTATCGTGTACCGCGCATCGCGCTCACCGCGACCGCGGACGCCACCACGCGGAAAGAGATCATCTCCAGGCTGAAGCTCGGTTCTGCGCGCACCTTCATCTCGAGCTTCGATCGCCCGAACATTCGTTACCGCATCGCCGAGCGGGACAACGCGCGCAAACAACTGCTGGAGTTCATTCGCGCGGAACATGCCGGCCACTCGGGCATCGTCTATTGTTTCACGCGCAAGTCCGTCGACGAGACCGCCGCGTTCCTGTTGGACTCGGGCATCGACGCGCTGCCCTACCACGCGGACAAGGAGCACGAGACCCGCGGCGAACATCTGACCCGCTTCATCCGCGACGACGCCGTCGTGATGGTGGCAACCATTGCCTTCGGCATGGGCATCGACAAGCCGGACGTGCGCTTCGTCGCGCATCTCGACATGCCAAAAAGCATCGAGGCGTATTACCAGGAGACGGGTCGCGCCGGTCGGGACGGCCTGCCCGCGGATGCCTGGATGATCTACGGACTGGCCGACGTCGTTCAGCAGCGCCGGCTCATCGATCAGTCACCGTCGGGCGAGGAGCACAAGCGTGTATCGGGCGCGAAGCTCGACGCGTTGTTGGGTTTGTGTGAAACCGTGGATTGCCGCCGGGTCCGGCTGCTCGATTACTTCGGTGAGGCGAGCGGCGCTTGCGGGAACTGCGACAACTGCCTGACACCGCCTGAGGAATGGGACGCGACCGAGGCTGCCCGCAAGCTCATGTCATGCATCTACCGCTGCGAACAGGCGAGTGGCTTCGGATTCGGCGCGATGCAGATCATCGATGTGCTCACTGGGCAACGGACGGCGAAGGTTGAACAGTACGGTCATGATCGCGTGAGCACTTTCGGGATCGGCAAAGAGCTTTCCGCGCTGCAATGGCGTGCCGTCATTCGCCAGCTGGTCGCGCTGCGCCTTCTGCGAGTGGACTACGACCGGTTCAACATCCTGCAACTGACACCGGACGCTCGCGAGGTCTTGAGTGGCCGCAGAATTCTCAAGCTGCGAAAGCCGTCGGAGAAGCTCCCGCGGCAACGAAAGCTCAAGCGAGGCGCGCTATCCACCCTGCCGGCGCGCGACGCGCTTGCCGGCGAATCGGGCGATGTCTTCCAGGCGTTGCGCGAGTGGCGCAAGGGCGTGGCGAAGGAGCACGGGGTTCCGGCGTACACCGTGTTTCACGATGCCACACTGCAGGAGATTGCGCGGCTGCTTCCGGACTCGCTGGACGGGCTACGTGGAATTTCGGGTATCGGTGCGACCAAGCTTGAACGCTATGGTGAGCCGCTTCTGAAAGTCGTCCGGGAACGCGCATAGGCAGCAGCCAAATCGAGCTGCGCCTCCAAAACAAAAAGCTCCCGGCGTTTCCGCCGGGACCTTTGTTTGTTTGCTCTAGGCTTCGGTCTTCTTCTTGCGCATCAGCAGGAATGCGGCGATCACGATGATCAAGCCCAGCACGATCCAGATCCACTTTCGATCGGGCGTCTCTTCGGTCTTTACCGGCTCTTGCGTCGCCGTAATCTCCGGGGTATCCGATGCCGCAGGCGCCGCCTCGGCCGGGGCTGGTTCAGCCGCCGCCGTTGCGGGCGCTTCAGCGGGAGCCGCAGCAGGTGCCGCAGCAGTTTCTTCGGCGGTCACTTCAGCGACGGTGGGTTCAGGCATGTCGAGTACGGCCTGAACATCCTTTGCCGTGAGGACCTCCGGGGGGCCGGCCGTGACGATCGTGGCCGTCAGCATGTCGCCTCCCTTCAGGTCGGCCAGGCGCACGGGCTTGCCATCCATGATCACCTGGATGCCGCGCTGTGCGAGCTCGCCCTTGGTGAACTTGCGCGTGGAGCCGTCCTCGACCTTCACGTAGACGGCGTCACGGACGCGCTTCACGACCGTGCCTTTCTTGATGGTGGTCACGGTCACCGGGCGAACCACCGTGGTCGTCGTAATCTGGGCCGTTCCCTTCATTCCGGGTGTGAGTTCGTGCACCGACATCGACTTGCCGTCCACCGTGAACTTGAAATCTTCGGGCACGGTCACTTCGCGGGCGCCAGTCTGGTCTTTGACGACGAGAGTGTTGCCAGCCACCGATATGACCTCGAACTTGATGACCTCGGACGTCTGGGTGGCCGTAGCGTCCTGCGCGCTAGCCGCACCCGCGATGAACAGGGTCATCGCAAGGGCAGACAGAACGGGCCAAGAAGCTCTTGGGCGACTTTTCATGATCCCTCTCCTGATTGTTTTGTTGTCTTGGATCGCCATCGAAATTGATGTTGCGAGTGCGATCAATGCTCTAACCACACGCTGCTTTGTGCAGCGCGCCAGAACGGTATGAAAGAACGGTATTGGCGCGCAATGGGACCTAGGGCGGACATCGATCCAGGGCGGATCGGCGGCGACGACCGTCGAGGCTATCTGTGCAACTTGAAACGCCCGCTGACCATTGCCCAGGTGCCTTTGCTTGTCCCGGTGACTTTATCCAGTTGATCGGCGGGCGCGACCACTACGCAATTGCGACCACGACTCTTTGCCAGATACAGCGACTGGTCAGCCTGTCGGAATGCATCCTCAAAACTCTGATCGGCTTGCGACGCTGCCACACCAAAGCTGGCTGTTATTGCCAGCGGATCTTCTGGAATAAAGTCTGTTTCCATTATTCGGTGCCGCAACTTCTCAGCCAGGTCGGCCGCCTTTGCCAGGCTCGCACCGGGACAGACGAGAATGAATTCCTCGCCTCCCCAGCGACCCAGTCCATCGGTATTGCGAGTATGTGCCCGCAGAATTTCGCCCACGGTCTGCAGGACACGATCCCCAATATGGTGTCCACGCTGATCGTTTATTCGCTTGAAGTGATCGAGATCGATGACGATGACGCTGGTGGGCAAATTGGCGGCCTGCAGCGATTCGATAAATTGCTCGATACCGTGGCGATTCAGAACCTTGGTGAGCCCATCGATCGTAGATAGCTTCTGATATTTTTCTTTTTCAGTCTGCAGTTGCGCATTGCTGTCCACCAGGTCGTGGATCTTCTTGCGTTGCTCACGATGCTTGCGGAGCAAATACAGCCACCGCGACAGACCATATGTTGCAGCCAGGATCATCCATGCGCACAGAATGCCCAGATACCAGTATTCGGCGCTGATCCAGTCACCCACGAATTCGACTTTGTCGATCTGAATATCGTGTGTCCCAGCGAGGTTGCCAAGCAAGTCGATGGAAAGTGCCGTGGCATTGCTGAAATCGGGCTGGCCAAAATTTCTCGGCAGGTCATATTGGCCCACCCACCACTCCGGGACGCTGAACTCATTCAGACTGATCGGTACGGGCTGAGCAAGATCCTTCGGATGGAGATTGACGGAATTGAACTTGGAGGAATTCGAATCCTCCAGGCGTGAGAATCTTGAATCAAAATTGCGGACGCCGACGCGCAAGTAATGCGCGTTGCCCGCGTACCTAAGCGCCAGATTCAACGTTCGATAGCGAGAGAGATCGATGCCGCGATCGGCGCTCGTGGAATACAGCAGAAAGGTGAAGCTGCAAGTCTGCTCGGCCGCACCCTTGGCGAACTGGCAGGTGTAGTGAAACTTGGCCTGATCTACCCACTGACTCTGCGCGCCATCGCCGGATTGCATCAGAAAATAGGTTGCGTTTGCTCTTGCGCTATCGAGTATCAAGCGGCGCTCAGGGAGAAAGCGATGCGCAACAACGGCAAAAAGCGTCAACAGGATGCCGATCAGCAAGGCCGCTGATTGACCGGTTTTCGTGAACCTCGATTCGCTCATACCGCGCGCTTGGCCGATTCTGTCGTGCATCTGTGGTGAGTGCCGGATGCTAAGACAATGGATATCGAATAACCGAGATCGCTATCGGCAATCGAGAACAGCTTTTGTATTAAGGCCCTTTGATTATGTAGAGCAACTGCCACCGCTGCCTGAAAGGCAACTGACACCTGCAAACCGTGCAGGCGCAAAAAACCCCGACAGTCTCCGGCCAGAGGTTTCCTATCGACTAACTAGCGTGATCGCGGCGTGGTTCGAGCGGCAATGTGAAGCCAAAGATCGCTCCTTGGGGAGAAGACTCTGCCCACATGCGTCCGCCATGCGCCTCGACGATTCCCCGCGCGATGTAGAGCCCGAGCCCCGTTCCCCCTGCCTCCGATGCCTTGGGTCTCCAAAAGCGATCGAATATGTGCGCGAGATCTTTCGGGGCGATCCCGCGTCCTGTATCCGCGATCGTGACCGCGAGCGCTCCGTCGCGCGGCCGCGCGCAAAGCGTGACCTTCCCGCCCTCGGGGGTGAACTTGATCGCGTTGCCGAGCAGGTTCGAGAACACTTGCGCGATGCGGCGCGGGTCGGCGTCGATCTTCGGTGGATCGTGCAGATCCAGGACCAGGGCAATGCGCTTCGCGTCCGCCAGCGGCTGCGCGTCGGTCACGGCATCCTCGAGCAGATCGCGGCTCTCCACAGCACGAATGTCGAGCTGAAAGCTCTTCTCGTCGATACTCGCAAGATCCAGGAGATCTTCGATCAACGCCTTCATCCGCGTCGCCGATCTCCGGATGGAGTCCACCGACTCACGCATTGTGCGAGCGCGCTGGTCGCCGGTCTCCAGCGAGTGGTCCAAGAGGAAAGCGGCTTCGAGCATGACAACCAATAATGGGTTCCGCAGGTCGTGGGAGACTATCGCGAGCACCTCATCGCGCGCGCGCACAGCGCGGTGCTCACTGGAAAGACGCCGCTCGATGTCCACTTCCGCAGCGCGGCGCTGCAACTCGTCGGCGACCTCGACATCGCTCGGCGTCCACGGAAGGGAGCGGGCGCGCACCTCCTCCTTCCACAGGTCGAACGAATGGCGCGGGCGCAGACGTTTGCCGGCCTCCGCATCGACGGACTTGGTTGGATCACCGCCCCAATTCACCGTCTGGATGACCTCCGGGCGGAACCACATCAGGCGAGCGCCCGGCAGCGCGAACGTGAGCAGACCACTGGCGACTTCGCTCGCCGCGAGCGCCGGTGGAAAGTGGACTCCAAGTGAATCGCAAGCGAACGGCCTGAGATCGCCTCTCGCGTCAAGCCAGCGAGCGATCTCGCAGATGACGTCCGCCGGTGGAGCATTGCCGCACGTGACGGGTTCTCCATTTTCCACGACGGCGACCCCACCGGCGTCGACCAGGTCGATCAGTGCCCCTGGCTGAGCGACGAGGGCTGAGAGCACGCTTCCCGTGGCCTCCTTCATCGCGCGGTGCAACGCGGCCTCCGTCGCTCGGCGCGACGCGCGCGCCGCGAGCAGATCGCGGTCCTCGAACGCCGCGATCTGAAGCGACGCAAGGCGGCCCATGAATTCGCATGCCGATCGCATCTCGTGCGACACACGCCGCGGGCCGGTGTGGTTCAAACAGCTGATGAGTCCCCACAGCCGATTCCGCACGATGAGCGAGATGCTCATCGACGCGCGAACGCCCATGTTCTTCATGTACTCGATATGAATGGGTGAGACGCTTCGAAGCACCGAGAAGCTGAGATCGAGTGGCGCTCCTGTGTCGGGTCGCAGGGCCGGAACGATCCGCGCTGGCTTCTGATCGGCGTCGAAGATGAGACGCAACCAGTTCTTGAGATACAACCTGCGTGCCTGCGCGGGGATGTCGGACGCGGGATAGTGCAAACCGAGATACGGCTCGTGCGCCGCTTCTTTCGCTTCGGCGTCGACGGAGCCGCTGCCGTCCTCGTGGAAACGATAGAACATGACGCGCTCGAATCCGGTCGTTCGCCGCATCTCCTGCGTGACGATCGCGGCAAGCTCACTCAACGTGCTCGCGCGCTGCAGGCGCAAGAGTGCAGCGCGGAATGGGTGATGGACTGAACGCTCCTCTGGTATCGCCAGGTTTGGCTCCAGCTCGAGGATCGCGGCGCCCTCGTGTTGGTGAACGATACCGTCGAATCGCTTCCCGCACGCGCCGATGCTCAGCGGGTTCGCGTCGTGCCAGCGCTGTTCGCGCAGCACCGAACGCACTTCTTCGGCGCCGGCCGGATCCACGCTCTCGGAGAGCGGCCGACCGAGCACTTCGTCGACGCGCAACGAAAGATGGTCGCTTACGCTCTCGCTGACCTGCGTGACCTTCATCTCCTCGTCCAACACGAAGAGCACACCGAACGGTTGAATTGTTCCCGGAATCTGGATCGGCTCGCGATCACATTCATTCAGATCGAGCACGGCAATCCCCCACGAGCAACCGCCGCCCATCGGGCGAACGCATCGAACGTCGCCTTCGCGGCACTGATGATCTTTGCGGTGGATGCGCCCGTGCCCGGCAATCCGTCGAGCCAGGCAACTATGACGGCCCACCTCGGCAGCGTCCGTTCCTCGTCGCCGGCGAAGAATGCAGCACCGCTCTCTTTCGCGATGCCTAGTCGCCGGTGCAACAGCGGGATGAGGACCTGTCCTCCGAGACACGCGCCTTCGAGCACGTAAAGACTGCCGGCAAGTTCCTCGAAGGACGAGAGCTCGGGTCGGTCTCGACAAAGCGGAAGCGCCGCGAGCTCCGGCGGAGACCGTCCGAGCGCCACGAGATCGCGCTCGATGAGCTCGGCGCGAGCGCGCAACGAAAACCCAAGCGGCGCATTCGCGGCCGCGAGCCGCGACACATCGATCTCGACGGGCACGTAGAAGCCGTAGAACGTCTCGAGCACGCAGCGATAACCGTGTATGCCGAGGCTGGGATCGAGCAGCCCGAGCTGCGTCTCAAGGTGCTGATGCACTGCCGTCGTTTCGCGCTTCAAGCGTCGTCGCAATGAAGTCTCATCAATCGAGCTTTCAGTGCGACGCATGTAGTGACAGTAGCGCAAAAGGCATGCTTGCGTAATCGGCCGGCGCGAGCTGCCGCCCGAACCTGATCCTTGCGGCCCGCGGATTCCGCTCTTACCCATGAGACCCACATTTCTCATGGAGAACTGCCGTGATCCGGAATCCATCGATCTGCTTGCTGGCTTTTGCCGGCGCTGCGCTGTCCGCGGGCTCTGCGTCCGCCGGATCCATCCCCTTCAAATCGGAAACCTTTCCGCTCGAGCGGAACCTGGCGTTCGAGCTGGACGCACCCGGTGCGGTGCGCGCCAATGTGGAGGTCTTTGGCAGGGATCTCGGCGAAGGGACCAAATTCGAACTTGCGACCGACGAGCACGGCCTCATCACGGGCGGCATTTACGTGCCGCCAGGCGAGGGGCGCCAGGTGACGGTCATCGCCTTCGACGCGAAGGGTTCGGCCATCTACAAGGGCGAGACTCTCATCGACATCAGCAAGGAGCTGACGCCGGAATTCGATGTGCCACTTACTGGCGGGGAGCTGAAAGATCCGCCTCAGGCGCGCTTCGGCAGCCAGCTGCTGACGGCCGGCATCGTGGGTGCCGGAGACCTCATCAAGGTGCAGCTCACCCTCAAAGATCCGCTAGGCAACAACGTGCCGTATTCACCCGATGATCTCTTCTGGGAGCTGCCGGATGGATTTCCGGAGATCAAGTATTCCTGCTTCGGCGACGCGGCCTGCATTCTCGAATGGAAACCGACGCTCGAGCAGCAGGCTATCTACTTCTGTCTCCAGATCAGGCCGCGCGCCTGCGTCAGCTCCATGCACGACTTCACCGGTCCCTACAGGTTTGTCGCGACGGGCCGCGCCCACACCTGTGCGATCACCAAGGACGATGACATCTTTTGCTGGGGCAACAACTGGACAGGGCAGCTCGGCGCACCGACCACGCGGACCTGTCAGTTGAGCGACTGCAGCCTGGTGCCCATCGCCATTCAGTGTCCCTCGGGCGAGGTGTGCAAGTTCCGCGCGCTGGCCGCGGGTGGCGACCACACTTGCGCGGTCGACACGGCCGGCAAAGCCTGGTGCTGGGGCGAGGACGGGACCTACGCGACCGGCGAGTCTTCGCTCGGCAAGCTGCCGAAATTCGCCTTGCGTCAGGTGCCGGCCTGGACGCCACTGGGAGCAAGGGCTGACTTCGTCGCGATCGACACGAACATTGGACACACCTGTGCACTCACCGCCGCGCAGGATGTCTTCTGCTGGGGCGGCAACTACAAGGGCGAACTGGGCTGGCCTAGCAGCATCAACCAAGGCACCCCGCTGGCGACCATGGTCCAGAGCGGCAACAAGTACAAATCCGTCGTCACGGGAGACCTGCACAGCTGTGCGATCCAGGTGAACGGACTGCTCGACTGCTGGGGCGACAACGGCGCCTTCCAGCTCACGGGCAATACGAACCCCGCCCTGTTCATCACCGTGAATTCGAAGATCCCGCTGCTGACCGGCAAGGCGGTCACGCGTGTCGCGGCGGGCCAGACCTCGACCTGCGCGGAGAATTCGGACAACAACACCGTCTGCTGGGGCAAGCCCTCGCGCAACGTTTCCAACACCGCGCGCAGCCCAGGCTTCGTGGCGCTGGCAGCGTCGTCGGCGACCAGCCTCGCGACCGAGGTCGATGACTGTGGGCTCGGATACCAGAATTGCGCGCAGACCTGTCTCACCGACGGCTCGGGCGATCTGCTGTGTCGCAACTGGGTCGCTTCGGCGGTCCCCGGCCCGCTCGGGAAGATGAAAAAGCCATGGACGGACTTCGGTATCGACTACACGCAAACCGACGTCGGACCCACACACGCCTGCGCTGTGACCTCGAATTTCGACATCTGGTGCTGGGGCATGAATGACTTCGGCCAGTTCGGGACTGGCGTATTTTCGAGCACCGACACTTTCGAGCCGAAAGTCAGGACCAATCACTGAAGAAGGAGCCGCTCCGGCGGCTGCAGAAGGTCAAGGCGCAATACGATCCGCGCAATCTGTTCAGACTCAACAACAACGTGCAGCCTGCAGCCTGAGCGCCGTGCGTCGGCGCGTGTGCACGCGGGCGGGGAAACTGCATCCTCTTCGCCAGAGCAGATCGACACCATGAACCAGATTCGCTACATGGAACGGTTGCACTAACTTCCCGGTTTCAGCAACGTTGGCGCTATGATGGGTCGCGATGTCCGATGCCACAACCATTCTAATCGTCGATGATGAGCCAGCGCTTCGCGATATGACCTCGGAGTACCTGGCGCAGCATGGGTTCAATACCTTGCTTGCAGCCAATGGCGTCGAGGCACGCAAACTCCTGAGCGAGCACGTTGTACAACTCGCATTGCTCGACCTGCGGATGCCTGGCGAAGACGGCCTGAGCCTTGCGCGCCACCTGCGCGAACATCACGCGATTGCGATCATCATGCTGACAGCTGCTGACACACTGGTGGATCGCGTCGCGGGCCTCGAAGTAGGTGCTGACGACTATCTGTGCAAGCCGTTTCATCCACGCGAACTCCTGGCACGCGTGCGTAGCGTACTGCGCAGATCATCTAGCGTAGCCCGCACCGATGCGAGCAAAGCCCATGTGAAAGTCGGGACATGCACACTAGATCTTGAAGCGCATCGCCTGCTTGCAGGTGATGGCAGTGAGGTGCCTATTACGACGATGGAATTCGATTTGCTACAGACGTTTGCTCGCCATCCTAACCGTGCGCTGTCGCGAGACCAGATTCTCAGCATGACGCAGAACCGCGACCACGGGCCTTTCGATCGCAGCATCGACATTCGTATCGCCCGCCTGCGCCGCAAGATTGAACGAAATCCAGCAAAGCCACAGGCAATCAAAACGCTGCGCGGCGCGGGTTATATGTTCGTGCCGCACGAAGATTAGGTCAGCGGTATGCATCCAACGCTGCGGTACTCTAGTCTCACGAGCCGCACGCTGGTACCGATTGCCGTCGGGGTAACGCTCATCGTTGCTCTTGCGAGTGCGGTGAGCTACTACCTGATGTACCGGGACATCCAACAACGCGCGAGCGATCAGCTCAAACTCCATGTCGTAGAACGAAGCCGCACCGAACAGCAGGTCTTCCTGTTCGCCCGAGATTCGCAAGCAGCCATTCGGCGCGCGGTGCTGAATGGCTACGATGGCTACATGGTCGAATCCACTGCGACCCGATTCGATCAGCTCTTCATGCGCTATCCCGACGGGGCAATTCGCAGCCGCGCCGATACAATTCAAGGCCAGGACGCGGTCACCGGCTGGATTCACAAGGACACGGCGGTGAACGACGAGCTACGCCGGCGCATGCTGCTGTTCCACGATATTCTGCAGCAGTTCAAAACCACCTCGTTGCTGCGCTTCGCGGATATCTATTTTACCTCTCCGGAGCAAATCAACATCGGCACCGATCCGCCCGGTGTAGCTCTGTGGGCTATGACTGTCGCTGCGGATTTCGATCAGAACGCCGAAGACTGGGTGAACTTCGCCGATAAGAAAAAAAACCCACATCGCGAGACGCGCTGGAGTGCGGTGTTTCTCGACCCAGTGTGGAAGAAGCTGCTGGTCACAATCGCGACGCCGATCGACCGTCACGGTCGTCACATCGGCACGATTCACAACGATTTGCTGCTCGAAACGCTGCTGGACAATTTGCTGCGTCCGGGAATGCCGGGTACCAAGCACAGCGTCTTTCAATCCGACGGCCGCATCATTGCGCACACCGACAAAGTTGCGCAGCTTCGCGCGCAGCAAGGCGAGTATTTCATTCAGAGTTCGCAGGATGCGGCGCTTACTGCACTGCTGGCGGTCGCCCGAAGCGCCACGAGTTGGCCCGCATCGGGGTACGATCGTAGCGCCGACCAGTATTACGCAATTAGTCGTCTCGAAGGTCCCAACTGGTATTTTGCATCCACCATCGAAGGCGACTACATGCGGGCGCAAGCCTTTAGTGCGGCCCAATGGGTGTTATGGAGCGGTTTGTCATCCCTTGCATTACTGCTTCTCGTTCTTGCACTCATCTTGCAACGCCGCATCGCGAAGCCGCTGGGAGAGCTGACCACAGCAGCGGAACGCGTGGCTGTCGGAGAGCCACAGGGGGCGCTTACAGCACATCGGCGAGATGAACTCGGACGGCTCGCCGGCGTCTTCAACGGCATGATGCGCAAGATCGACGAACGCGACACTGCTTTGCGTGCCGAAAAACATGAACTCGAGGCAACCCTGCTGGACGCACGCAGAGCACACGAGGAAATCCGACGCCAGAGAGAGACCCTGCAGCAGCGGGAGAAACTTGCCGCAATGGGATCGTTGCTCGCCGGAGTTGCGCACGAGATCAACAATCCGCTTTCAGTAGTGGTCGGACGTACGGCCATGCTGGAGGAGACCGCGGAACCACAGACGCGAGCGGCTGTTCGGAAGATTCGCGAAGCCGCGGAGCGGTGCGCGCGCATCGTGAAAACCTTTCTTGCAATGGCGCGTCAGCACGCGCCCGAGCGCACTCAAGTTCAGGTGAACGCAGTGATCGAAGCGGCACTCGATGTGCTCGACTACAGCTTACAGGCCAGCGGTGTGCAGGTCGTTCAAAATCTTGCCGCGGACCTCCCTGAGTTGTTTGCCGATTCCGATCAGCTGCACCAGGTGTTCATGAACCTGATTGTCAACGCTCAACAAGCAATGGCGGACCACGATGGCGAACGGATTCTCACGATCATTACGCGTCACGACAAAATCAATTCGGCTATTCAAGCGGCGGTTGCAGATTCCGGCCCGGGCATCCCTGGCGAGATTCGCTGCAGAATTTTCGAGCCCTATTTCACGACAAAGCCGATTGGTGCCGGCACCGGCGTCGGGCTCGCAGTGAGTCTCGGAATTATCGAGGCACATGGCGGCAGCATCGTTGCGCAGAGTGCCGAGCATGGAGGCGCCGCGTTCCTCATCAACCTACCTATTGGCGCTGCACCGCCGACGGCGAGCCCGTCTGTGCCGATCGCTGGCCGGACTTCACAGGCGGGCCCTCTAGCCGGCTGAGTCCGGAAGCCAGCAGGACACTTTCAAAGCCGGAGGCGCGTTGCTCGGGTACCTGCTCCACGCGTAGCGTGACGCCGCTCGATCTGAAGTAAAGACGCTCAAACAACCGGCCCATATCGTGCTCATCGATTCCAGCTGAGGGAAAACACTTCTCGCCAACTCTGTAGCCGCTGCATCGGCGGAGTGCCGCGACGACGAGTAGTCCTCCCGGGGCTAGCAAATAAGTGATGTTGCGCATCAATCTAGACCACTCGAGCTTGTCTGCTGTTGCGCTGTCCGCACAGTAACAGGACAGCACGCAATCGTAGCGACGCTCGTAGCCAGGGCCGAGCGGCTGCGGGCGATGTGCATCTCCGAGTAGTCGCTGCGTTATACGACTGCGCGTCAGCTCTTCTCGCGCGTGCACGTCGCTTTCCGTCGGCAGCAAGTTTCCCTCATAGATCAATACGCGCCTCGTGAACTCAGCCCAGTCGTGCGCACCGCACTCTCGCTCCTGCCATTTGCGAACCGCTTCAAGATTGGACGGCAGCAGATCGGCGACATGGATTTCCGAGGCATAGGGACTCAACGGCAGTACGTGATGCAGTGTCGGGCCAATGCCGAACTCGAGCGCGAGGCAGTTACGCGGCAACTTTCTGAACTGCTCCACTAGAAAGCGCAACGTGCAAAGTTCTTCAGGTTCGATGCGTGAGTAGTAGTCGGCCAAGTACGCCTCAGCACTCCAATCGGCAAATGAGGACACTGGCGCGCTCATGGCTCCTCCTTAGCGTGCCGTGCGGAACATGAGCCAGCCGATGCCGAGGAGGACCACCACGGCGGCCGCCTGGTCGAACGAAGCCCACCGGAGGTACTGACCACTGAGCAGTGCGATGCCAATGATGGTCGCTGCGAACCAGAACAGTGTCTGTACCTCGACCGCGACGATGCCGTGAGTAGTGAGTGACCGTAGCGCCAGCCAGTACATCGCCACGCCGAACTGAAAACCGAGGAGGGACTTCAGCGCTTCCGGCCAGATGAAGCGACCTTCATGCCAAACGCGGCCCGCGTGAATGAAGCCGAGTGCGTCGCCGAGGCCCGACAACAGTGTGAACGCGGCTACCAGCAAGATTGCGTGCATGATGCGAGATCATGAGCACCGCCGTGTATCCACAGGATGTCCCAGAGACGGACTTTTGTTTCAGCTGTTTCAGCTGTTTCAGCGGGAGAAGCACCCCGTTTTCATCCACTCTCTGTATCCGCTCGCAACAAAAACCCCCGCCGGTTTCCCGAAGGGCATCTTCTATCTAGTTGACAGCTACTCCGCGGCGACGCGGATGACGACCTTGCCGATCGAGCGGCGGCCGTTGATGACCTCGAGCGCGTCGGCGGTGCGCTCCAGCCCGTCGACCGGAGTCACATGCGGGCGCAGCTTGCCGGCGTCGAACGTCGAACAGCGCCGCGCAACTTCGGTCACCACGCCCGCGACTTCGTTGCCCGGCGTGAACGGCGGTTCGGACTTGCTCTGGTACTTGCCCGCGATCATCAGCGCGTCCGGGAAGCCGAAGCCGACGGCGTGAACGCGCAGACGGACGCAGCCCGGTTTCAGCGGTGGCGGTGGGACATCGCGCACGCCGAATCGCGGCGGCGGACCGAAGCTGTCGAGGACGAGTGCGCGCATGCCGGCCATGGTAACGGTCGGTTCGCGCGCATGAAGCACATTATCAGGTGCGTCGCATGCTGTCGTGCAGCGCATCCTCTCAGGCTGTGTTAGCACAGCGGCGATCCCGTATTGCGCTCCGTGAACTGCCTGCTACGCTGTTTCTAGCAGCGTGAGGAAGGGGGTTCACGATGGACAGGCGCAAATTTTGCCGCTCCACACTCGCCGCCAGCGCCGCGCTCTCTTATCCCCTCCTTCAGGCCGGCGAGCAGTCGGCGCCTGCCGGCCCTGGTATCCCGGCCATTACGCTCGACGGCAAGCAGATCGAACTAGAGCGTCGGGCCGTCGATGATCTCGGACGCAGGTTTTCCGGTCGGCTGCTCCTCTCGGACAATGCCGACTACGACAAAGTGCGCGCAATCTGGAACGGAATGCACGACAAGCGGCCCGCGCTGATCGCGCAATGCCGCTCGACCGAAGATGTTCGGCATGCCGTCACATTTGCGCGTGAGCGCGATCTGCTCGTGGCCGTCCGGGGCGGCGGACATAGCTGGCCGGGCAAGTCCGTCTGCGATCGCGGCCTCATGATCGACCTGTCGCCGATGAACGAAGTCCGCGTCGAGCCGGGCCCGCGCCGCGCCTTCGCGGGCGGCGGCGCGCTCCTCTACATGCTGGACTCGCGCTCGCTTGAGCACGGCCTGATTACGACTGCGGGTGTCGTTTCGCACACCGGCGTGGGCGGACTGACTCTGGGCGGTGGATTCGGCCGCCTCAATCGAAAGTACGGCCTCACCATCGACAACCTGATGTCCGCGGAAATAGTTACGGCCGACGGAAAGATCCGCACGGTGAGCAAACAACAGGAACCCGATCTCTTCTGGGGACTGCGCGGCGGCGGCGGAAATTTCGGCGTCGTCACCCGCTTCGAGTACCAACTACACCCGTTCAAGCGCAACGTGCTGTCCGGCACGATCGCGTGGCCGATCGAGCAAGCTCGCCAAGTACTCAAGTTTTACGGCGGCTGGTATCAGGGCCTCTCCGACGAGATGTATGTGGGTCCCGCCATGATGACTATGCCGGACAAGACGAGCGTGCTCGCGATGGAGGTCGTCTACAACGGCGACCCGGCGGCGGGCGAGAAGGAGCTGGCGCCGCTGCGGAAGATTGGCAAGCCGTCCGACGACGGGATCAAGGTTCAGGACTACATGGTCATGCAGACGCAGGAAGATGGCGCGTTAGCGCCCGGCATCCGCTCCTACGTGAAAAACGGCATGGTCGCGAAGATCACGCCCGCGCTGATCGACGCGATGATTGAGTCCTTCCGTCCCGATCCGCGGCTCGCGTTCTTTACGCACACGGCCGGCGGGGCGGTCAAGCGCGTTGATGAGCTGGCGACCGCGTTCCCACACCGGAATGTGGAGACGATGGTCATCGTCGCCGGCTTCTGGAACAACCCGGCCGAGGACGAGACCGTCATCGAGGCAACGCGCGCCTGGTTCCGCGCGCTCGAGCCGCACACCGGCGGCTACTACAGCAACATCGAGTACGAACGGCCGAATGCTGAGGCGGCCAGTTATGGCCCGGTTCCGCGGTGCGAAACCGCCAGTCTCGTCGCGCGCTCACGGGGGTGCGGCCGGCACACCCTTCCCGTTCAACTAGTTAGCAGGGATCAGCTTCTACAATTCTTGACAGACAGGGAGGCCAGTGCCGTGCCACGCTTGCCGTCGTCTGGTATGAGGGAGCAGTCATGCGTCGCACGCTGAAGGTCCTGGTTCTGCTGATCGGGCTATCGCTGTCAGGCTGCGGCGGCTCCGATGATTCCCCTCCGCTCGAGAAGCAGCGCCCGCCCGAGTACGAACTGCTCTCAGACAAAGCGCGCGTCACGGCCCCGGTAGTCAGCAGCGACGACGCAGCCACTTTCGCGAACGACAACCTCGATTTCTCGCTGGACCTGTATCTCGCGCTCCGGCCTCGCAACTCGGGCAACTTCGTCTTCTCGCAGACCAGCATCTCGACCGCTCTCGCGATGTTGTACGCGGGCGCCAGCTCGAGCACCGCCGCGCAGATGTCCGACACGCTGCACTTCACGCTGCCCGCCGCGCGACTGCACGCGGCGTTCAACGCGCTGGATCTGGCACTCACAACACCGCCGCCCGGGGCCAGTCCCGCCGCATTCCGCGTCCAGGTCGCCAACTCGATCTGGCTGCAGGACGGCTTCACCGTGCTGCCTGCCTACCTGGATACGCTGGCCGAGAATTACGGCTCCGGGCTTTTCGTGGAGGATTTCAGCACTACGCCGGAGCCTGCGCGTGATGCCATCAACCAGTGGGTGGCGGATCGCACCGAGGGCCAGATTCCGTCGCTGTTTCCGCAGGGATCGATCGACACGCTCACGCGGCTGGTGCTGGCCAACGCGGTTTTCTTTCACGGCGATTGGAAGGTGCCCTTCATGAAGGACAGCCCTAGCCGGGTCTTCCACGCGCTCACGGGCGATGTTTCCGTTCCGACCATGCACGGCAGCTCCAACGCATGGATCTGGAACGGAACCGGCTGGAATGCGGCCGCCATCGACTACGTCGGCGACGCGGCCGCGATGATCATCGTGGTTCCGGATGCCGGGACTTTCGCCGCTTTCGAGGCCGGCCTCACCGCAGAATCGCTGAGCGCCATTCTGGCGGGCGCGCGGCCCAGTGGCGGTGCCGACCTGTACATGCCGCGGTTCAAGTTCTCCACCGATGTGGGTTTGAATGACATCTTGTCGGAACTGGGCATGCCGGATGCCTTCGATGACAGGGCCGATTTTTCCGGCATCAACGGCGCGCGCGATCTGCGCGTCCAGGCCATCGTCCACAAGGCGATCATTGCGGTTGACGAGAAGGGGACGACGGCTTCGGCCGCCACCGGCGTTTCAGTCGGCATCGTTTCGGCGCCACCGACGTTGGTGGTTGACCGCCCGTTCCTGTTCTTCGTCCGCCACAAATCGACCGGCGCGATCCTGTTCCAGGGCCGGGTCGTGGACCCGTCCCGCTAGTTAGTGGCTCCAACTAGCGCACCTGAGCGTCTCGCGAGACACCCATTCGGTCTGTCCGGCCGACCACTATCTGCAAGGGACCGAACGCTGATTCCGGCTGGTCCGTGTAGGTCTGGTTCGTGTAGGTCGTATCGAAGAAGCAGGCGCGGTCGTCCGGCTCCGAATAAAACGACTTGTTGAGGTCGAAGTCCGCTGGCGCCCGACAGATCGCGTGGACGAACAATCGCATGTCCCGGATGCCGGTGCCGCGCGCCTGGTATTGAAAGCGGTATTCGGACCAGGAGCGCAGCTTGATGCCCTGCTGGCGCGCGCTGGCTTCCATCGCGCTGCGAATTTTTTCGTCCATGATCATCGCGAAGCCAGGGTGGGTCTGCCACTCGCCGCCCGCGACTTCGATCCAGCGCGCGTCACGTTCCTTCACGTGGGGCCTGGATTCGTACTGCCGCCATTCGCATCCCGACGCCACCGCGCTTGGGTACATCGCGACCTTGATGACCTCGTTGAATTTCATCGACACCATCGGGATTGCTTCGAAGCCCGGCCTCGAGACGCACAGCGACCACGTGTAGCTAGTACCGCCATCGGGCAGCATGACCTGCATCGCCCAGGCGTGTTGTTTGCCGAATTCGACCCTGCCTTCGTGGTCGGTCGAGAATTTCTCGAACGTGTTCTGCCCCCCGACGCCGTGCCATTCCATGGTCGCCAGCGTGACCGTCGCGCCCTCGAGCGGCGCGCCGGATTCATCCGTTACGATGATCTCGGCCTCGGGGCGCGACGTGAGGATAGAGGGAAAGCAGCCGCTGAGAGTGACTACGGCGACTATTGTGGCAATCCCTGGAAGTAGATTGGCAAGTTGCACAGCGATCCGTGCGTGGAATTCGGATGCGACAGTCTACTCCAGAAAAACTGTTAGGCTGCCGGACGCAGACAGACTGACGAAGATCCCGCTCGTGAAAAAATATCTGAAAATCCTGGCTGTGCTCGTGTCCGTCGCCATCCTCTGGCTTGGCTGCAGCTTCATTCTCTTCCTTCAAGATGAAGACCTTCGCTGCGACACGGCCACAGTTACCGGGAACATAACTCCAGAGACATTCGTCAAGCTACGGGGTTGCCTGGCCCGATCTTTGGCTCCGAAGAAGACGTTCGTGATCACAGCGTCCGGCGGTGGTGACAACGCGGCGGCACTGGCACTCGGAATTCTCATTCACAAACACAACTGGGATGTCGAGGTCGTCGACTATTGCGCATCTGCTTGCGCCAACTACATTTTCCCGGCCGGAAAGACGAAGTACCTGAATCGGCAGTCGATGCTCCTGTTTCACGGCGGGTTTTATCAGGAGAATCTGTTGGAGATGGCGAAAATGTTCAAGCCGGATCCGTCGATGAGCGGTGCGCCGGCCGCATCAGTGATCCTTGGTCAAATAAACAAGGAAAATACGCTTTCCATTACTCCCAAATCGATCTCGTACAAAGAATTAAACGAGTTCTTGTCCATACCCGATGTTTCGACCCCAGTCGAAATAATACTCGCGTTGAGAAAGGCGTCAGATCAGCTCTACCAGGAGTTGGGCATCAACCCCTTGTTATCCACTTATGGGCAACTCGGTGCCTATGAGCCGATATACAAGTCATACAAGTATGTCGGGTTCGTCTATCGCCTGGATTCGCTGCGCAGGTTGGGCATACGCAATATCGAACTGAAGGACGGCGAATGGCACCCGGAACGCCATCCGGGATATCCGGAGGCTTATGAGGTGAAGTACCCGTAGGTAATCCGTGCGGCGACAATCCTTGTCGCCGCACGTGCGTTGGACGGCTCTAAGCCGTCGGCTTGATGTTCGAATTCAGTCGAAACAGATTTGTCGGGTCGACCTTGTTCTTGAGCTTGACCAGGCGCGGATAACTGTCGCCATAGGTGTCGCGCAGACGCTGTCCTTCTGCGCCCGGCTCCGCATTCACGTAGTGACCCCTGGTATAGGGTTCCAGCGCCTGCCAGATGTGGCGACCGCCCTCGACGGCGGCGGAATCCAGCGAGGGATCCATCCAGGCACCGTGCAGCATGACCATGTAGTTAGAGTTCCGGTTCCAGAAAGCCGTGGCATCGGGCTTCACGCGACCAACCGCCCCACCCATCGGGCTGAATCCCATGTCGCCGATGTACTTTGGCGACGCAGCGAATTGCGCCAGCATCTCATCCACCAATTTGTCGGCGGAGCCATACACGAAACCCGACTTCGAATAGATGCGCAATCCAGGCGGCAACGACCGCGGCGCCGCGCCACTGACACCCATCTGCGCCTTCACATACGGCTTGACCGCGATGTCGTCGAAGACCGGCTTGCCGAGCTTGTCGAGGGATGCCAGCACGCGATCGCTGTGCTTGAGATCGCCGGTGTAGATCATCTCCATCTCGAGGTAACTGCCTTCCGGCTGGCCGGGCGGTGGCGACTTGGTCAGGCCAAACGTGTAGCTCAGGTCGTCGTCGGCATGGCTCATCAATTCCAGTAGCGCGGGAATCAACTCGCGCGCGCGCGCGATCGGAAACGCCCGGTTGCCCGCCAACAAGTCCGGCCCGAACTTGTGCAACCGATATTCGAACCTGGTAACGACGCCGAAGTTGCCGCCGCCACCGCGAATCCCCCAGAACAGGTCGGGATTTTCACGTTCGCTCACGTGCAATGACTTGCCGTCGGCCGTCACGATATCGGCTGAAATCAGGTTGTCGCATGCCAGGCCAAACTTTCTCTGCAAACGACCGAGCCCGCCGCCCAGCGTCAGGCCCGCAATTCCGGTGTCTGCCGCCGTGCCGAGTGTCGTGACCAGTCCCACTGCCTGGCTTTCGCGATCGAGGTCGCCCAACAACACGCCGCCCTGCGCCTGCGCACGCATTTTCGCTCGCATCGATTCGAATCTCTTTCATGGGAGCGAGGTCGATCATCAACCCGCCCTCACAACTCGATTGGCCGGAGATGCTGTGTCCACCACCGCGAACCGCGGTCAGCACTCCATGCGAGCGCGCAAAGTTGACCGCTTTGACGACGTCGTCGCTATCCGCACAGCGCGCGATCAACGCAGGGTGACGATCGAATACTCCATTCCAGATCTTGCGAGCTTGTTCGTATCTCATCGTTTCCGGCCAACAACAACTGCCCGCGCAGGCTGGCGCGAAACTCCTTGATGTCGGCACGCGCAATCGCAATCGGTTTGCCATCGAGCCCGATGGCTGACAGTTGTTCGGGCAGCTCGACGTCGTTCGCATCCGCCCAGGCCCGACCCAGCGGAAGCGTGGCAGCCGCCAATGCCGACCCTACGAAACCTCGTCTGCCAACACGGTATTGCGGGCGCCCGGCCGCGGATTCAGCTGCCTTCGCCTGTTGAAAATATTCGTCTGGAATTCTGATGATCATCGCGCTGCTCCCAATTTATGCTTTGTTCTAACAACGCCTGCTTTGGCGTGCGACTGCGCGGCAGGGTCCCGATGGCGCCGACTGTACAAGACATTCCAGGCGCTGTACGAACGGCGGCAGCCGCCAGAGACCTTCGCAACGGCGGCGAGTGCCGATTCGAACATCCGCGACAGCCAAATGCACAACGAGCGGTCCCGCGCGTGGACCGCCCGTTGTCTTCAACGCATTGATCGCTAACAGCTCTTCTAGGCAAGAAGGATCTTGCGAGCCTCCCCATCAGGGTCATCCGCCATGCGGCACTCGTTGTCCCAGATCATCGTCCGATTTGTTTTCGGATCGCTGGGCTGCCAGGTGAGCTTGGGCAAACTTGGATTGCCCGTTGCCGCAAACGTGGCCCACGACGACGCCATCTTCTTCGCCAACGCCTGTGCTTCAGGCGTGTTGCCGGTGCCTTGTTCGCAGCGCTTCGTGTTGTCGAAGCAGAATTGAAGTTCGGCGGTGTGCCACGCACCCGGCAAGCCATCGAATATCGGTGTCTGCCACGTGAAGTAATACGTGTACGCAGGTGCGGCGTTGAGCGCGTGCTTGAACCCCGCCATCTTCACCACGTTGTTGCGAATGGATAGGCCGTTGAGACCCGGGGCGCCGCTGCACATATACGACAGCGTTCGAATCTGCTTCTGCGGATAGGCTTTCTTGAGTGCGGTGACGATCGCGCCCGCCTTCTCTTCTCCATAAGCCTTGGATAGATTCGCGCGCCACTCCTCTTCGGTCGGCCGCCGCGACATCTGATTGCCCTCTTCGCTCACCGAGCCGATCAGCATCGGCACATCCTTCGAAACCGTGGGCGCGGCATCGAAGAACGATCGCATGTTGATGATCTTGCCATCGACGCACGGTGACCAACCCACGCGCGGTGTGCCCGGTGCGCCCGGCCCTGTCATGGCGGGCGCAGGGGGATTGATCTTGGCCGCCGCTGCGTCGCCCGCCGCTACGAGCTTCGACCACTCCATCTTCTGCAACGATCCAATGTCATTCGGGGCAAGGCTGAGATCCTTCATCATCAGTCGTGCGAGCTCTCGTTGCTGTTCTCTGCTCGGAATGTTTCCACCGCCACCCGATTGCGCAGCCGCGCGATGAATCAAACCCGCCGCGGACGGCATGCCTAACAACGTCGTCACTTTCGAACCGCCACCCGACTGGCCATAGATCATGACGCGATCGGGATCTCCGCCGAAGTTGGCGATGTTCTCGCGGACCCATCGCAACGATGCGACGAGATCCGTCATCCCGACGTTGGCTGAATCTTCGTAAGCCGATCCTCCGATCTCCGCAGCATCGAAGAACCCGAGAATGTTCAGACGATGATTGACGGAGACCTGCACCACATCGTGATGCCTCGCCATCTGCGCGCCTTCATGCGACGGCAATTCGTACGAGGAGCCGAAGCGGAACCCACCGCCGTGGAAATAGACCATCACAGGGCGCTTGCCGCTCAAGGAAGACGTCCAGATGTTGAGCTTGAGCATGTCCTCGCTCTGCCAACCGTCATCCCAATCCTGGATGAACGTCTGTTCGAGGCTCGTCCACGGATGCACGGTCTGCGGGCAGTTCGCGCCGTAGACCAACGCGGGATACTCATCCGTCCACGGAGTCGGCGGTTTCGCGGGAAGCCAGCGATTCTCACCCGCGGTTGTCTGGCCGTACGGAATTCCTTTGAAGGTGAAGACTCCGCCGTCGAGATAGCCGCGCACTTTGCCGTACTGCGTCTTCGCAATTGCAGAACGCGGCGTCGTCAGATTTCCAGGGCCTTGATGAGCGGCCGTCTTGACGCTGTCCGACGCCGCAGCGAAGTTCGCCGCCGCAACCCCGACGCCTGCAGTAGAGGAAAGAATCAGCGCCTCACGCCGAGTGAGTCCTGCGCGCTTTGTCGAATCGACCATGAATCCCCCTTCGTTGAATCGTTGGATGTTCGGCCCGAGTTTAGGCTTCGCGCGCAGCATGATCGCTGTCGTAATCAATATGGATCGATATCGATCTTCGGAGCGCTCGAGGTCATGAGGATGCTTCACTGCTGCCCGATGGTGCGGTGGATTCCGGGTAACATGCGGCAACCAAGGACATCGATTTCTTCGTGCGCGCCGCACTACGACGAAACACCTTCATCGCCGCCTGCGCTTTCGGTCTCGTGATGGCCGTTGGCCTGGTCGCGGTACGGCGCGACGCCGCGCGAACTCCTCCAGCCGAGCAGCAGACGAAGCCAGCGGCAGTGCAGCCACGCATACCGGCGGGAGCAATGAAGGGTGAGCAGATCCGCAGCACCCGCGTCCGGCGCGGATTCGTCAGCCGCGAAGCCCGTGATCATCAATTTGGTCACACCATGGATCGAGATCGCGCGCAGGTCACAGTACGTGCAGGCCAGCTCCGCCGAGCGCCGGGCGATCCGCGATCTCTACTGGAATATCTGCGTCGAGGAAAAGATTCCGCTCGAGCAACGGGAATCGGCGTATTGGCAATTCGTGCGCGACTGGGAAAGCGCCGAGTCCGGCGCGTCGGGGACCGCCACGCGCACGCCGTCCTTGTCACAGTATCTGCAGAAGCACCAAGCGGTGGTGCCCTCGCCCGTGGACGCAGGGACGATGCGGCTATGGTGTAAGCGCTGACCAAACGGCTGCGTCACCTTGATTCCCATTTGCAATCGGAGTATTCCGTGTTGCACGCAGGGAGAAGAAAATGAAGAAGACAGTTCGCCGAATCGCATCGGTCCTCGGACTCGCCTGGCTGTTTTTTGGAAGTCCCAGTGCGCACGCCTTTTGTACCGAGTTCGATATCTTAGGTTTTGGCGTCAATTGCGTGGACGAGGGCCACAAACGCATTACCGGGTACATCAAGCCGATGCTGCGCGGTGACATCTGGGGAACTGTCTGGAACGGCAACTACGCCCAGGACAATCCCTCTGGCGACTTTGCAGGTGACGGTCAACGACACTTCGAAAGTTGCCGGTTCGTTCCCGAACCCTATGTTACGAACAACATTCCTTACACTCAGCCGGGCTCTCTCGATTACATCCAGAAGACGTATCGCGACGCCATCTCGCACCTGAATCCAGTTGATCCCGATCCTTTTCACGCAGCAGACAATTTCGGCAAGCTCCTGCACACGGTGCAGGATTTTTACTCCCATACCAACTGGATCAATCTCATGGGTCTCGCCGGAGGAAACTCGGTGAGTTCGGCGGACTTGTTCAACAGCACCTTGGAGCCGTGGCCTATCCTCGATTGGTTAGGCCCCATCCGGGACGACATCATCCTGGGTCAGGTCGGGCCCAATGGGCTCCCGCTCGGATGGTCAGTCGAGCAGGACCTGTTTTCGGAAACTCCCATATTCATGACGAATGAGGGCGTGACGCGCCGCGGTCTCATCACGGGATGGAATGCCTCCGGGGCCTGCCCGGACGTGCGGGAAGGCGAGATTGTCGACCAATACAGTCACGTCGAGGTGGACATCAATACAGGCGTGGTCACCCAGGTTCCGCGCACCAAGAGGCTGGTGCACGGAACGTCCGTGGTCGCCGGCATCTATGGCGGCCCATTCGGTGTCGCCTACCAGCGGGACCGGCCGTGCCATGACGACGATCCGACGGGTGTGTGTATACAGAAAGACACCCCCGGCCGTACTGACTACGGCCAGGCACTCCGCCTGGCGCAATACCAGACCGCTCACGAGTGGTGCCGATTGCTCAACCTCACGAAGGATTCTCAACACGGCTATGCGGGCGCGAGCATCCTGATGGCCCTATGGGCCAAGCCTGAGGACGAACCTTTTGGACCGCATCCGATCACGACGGCTTGCGGAACGCCCCCCGAGGTCTTGACCGGCAAACCGGGCCCCATCGAGGTGACTGTCAACCCACAGGAAGTTGCCGCCCCGTCCGGATCAAACGTGCCCCCGCTGCAGAGGCACCTGGTATTCAGCCTCTACACGGGTGAGTTTCGTCGCTCTATCTATCGGACGGCTACCACCGATTTGGACGACTCCAGCGTGCCCATGCAGCCGCTCACGATGTGCGTGAAGTCTGCCGACAAGCTGGTTGCGACGGTCTGGGGTTGGGATGACCGCCCTGGTTTTCCGATTCCTTACGATCCGGATTTCAATAATCAGGATGTCGTACTTCGCGGCACAACCCACATCCTGGACGGGCCGGGTTTCCAGCCGGTGCAGAGCGACCCTGGCGAAAAGGACCTCACCGCCAACTTCCTCGTGACCGTCGGGGGAGCCGACCCTGACGCCGACGGACTCTCCTCGGCGTGCGGCGAGGTGTACTACGGCACCGACCCGCAACTCGCCGACACCGACAATGACGGGCTCAAGGACGGCGAAGAGGTCAACACCTACCACACCAATCCGCTCGACAATGACAGTGACGACGACGGTTTAAACGACGGCCCTGAAGTCATTACGTACGGCACCGATCCGCTCGACGCTGACACCGACGACGACGGGCTCACCGATGGTGCCGAGGTCAACACCTACCATTCCGACCCGCTCGACAACGACAGCGACGACGATGGACTCAAGGACGGCGAAGAGGTCAACACCTACCATACCGACCCCAACGATGCCGACACGGATGACGACCGGCTGACGGACGGCTTCGAGGTGAAGTACGGCACCGATCCGCTGAACAGGGACACCGACGGTGACGGCCTGATCGACGGTCTGGACGTCGAGTGGATTGAAAACGTCATCGTCGCTATGCCGGATGATGCGATCAAATCGCCGGCGGGAGGCAACCGAAGGGCCATGCTGAACCTGCTCAACGACGCCGAGGCGCTGCTGCGCAAAGGCAACCGCAAGCCCGCGCTCGACAAGCTCACGACTCTGCGCATGCGCATCGACGGCTGCGGCGCCGTACGCGATAGCAACGACTGGATCATCAATTGCACGTTCCAGACGGAGATCCGCATGCTGGTCGACGTGCTCATCGCCAACGTGAAGGCATGAGGTGGGTGCTAACTAAGCAGTAGTCGCCGTGGTGACTACGTCGAATTCCGCAGGCAGCGGCGATAACGGTCGTCCACTCGCCGCGCGAACCATTCGGTGGTCAGCTGGCGGCTGATCTTCACGCTCTGCAGGCGAATGTTGGGCACCAGCGCACGCGGCGCGGGCCCCCGTTCATCTGCCAATTCGAAGACCTTGCGATAGAGCTCGGTCTCCTCGAACTCGCGCCCGGTTCCACGCTCGAGATCGCGTCGGATCTGCCGCTCGCCGAGCCCGATGCCCAATTTACGCACTGCGAGTTCGGTCTGGCTCGGCTCGCTGCTGCCCTCGCGCAGAAGATCCCCATCGATCGCGAGGCGCGCCTTGCTCAATGAACTCACCGCCTGCTGGAAAGCCGCGTTGCGGCTTGCGTAGTGCCCCGCGTTGAAATCGGCGAAACGATACAACATGGAGTCGTAGCTGACCGGGTAATCAAGCAAATGGGCGATGCCGAAATAGAGTCCACCGCGGCGGGTGAATACTTCACCCCGCACCCCATCCGCGAGCGGGTACGGATAGGTAGTCGTCCTCACGTGCGCCTCCGCGAACGCGATGCTCACCTGCATCGGCCCACCGGTGCGCACGGGATTCAGATCGGCGAAGAGCTGTCGGCCGAGCGGCACCGTGCCGATGAAGTCCTGGAATATTTCGCTCAGGGCTCGTTCCGTTTTGGCCTGCCGCAATCGCTCGGCGTAGGTCCGTCCGTCGGGCGAGCGCGTGCTGAGTGCGAGGGCAACGAGGGCACCGGGGATGTGATAACGCGCGGCGCGCTCATCGATTTCCCGGCGCGCCATGGCCGGCAGCCCGGGCACTGCCGGATCAACCTGGAATCCCGATTCCTGCTGTATTACCGCGACGACCGCGCAAATGTTGCGCGGCGTCGGCCGCACGTCGAGCGCCTCGAAAGCCGCGAACATGTCGATTGACCAACCGTCACGATTTGAAACTGCGGGCGGAATGCGCGCGCGTATCTCAGCACGGGCCACATCAGGATCGATTGGCGGCTCGCGCGGGGGCGCGGTACTGCAACCTTCGAGGAGCAGGGTTATGAGAGCCAGCAGCGCCAGGAGGGGTGAGCGTGGGTCGATCACGTTTAGTTAGGACAGCCCTTGACCTCGGCGCCTTCCACCGCGAAGCGCTCGTAGATACCGGCGGGCGTGAACCGGCTGCAGGTGAGCAGCGCAAATGCCGACAATGCTTTCTTCATGCCGCAATAGTAGCGGCTTCTTGGGTGTCGACTGTGGCGCGATGGCGCATGCGCGCGGTTCGGAGCGCGAGCAAGAGCAACAGCAGGAATGGATCGAGCGATCCGCCACCGCCGCCACCACCACCACCACCGTCACCACTATCGCCGCCATTGTCACCGGATGGCGGGGCAACAGGGGCCGGCGCGGGTGGCGCCGGGGCGGACGCTGGCAGCGCCACCACGCAGGAGTAACTGTCGATCACCGCGTTGATCTGGTCGAGACTGCATTGGGAGAAGGCTGTGATCGACGTGTCGATCGTCGGCGTCATGATGTATTGGCCGAGCGGCGTGGAGGCACATTGCCCCGTGCCATCGTGCGGGGCGCCGAACACATGCCCGACCTCGTGCGCGATGATGAGCGTATCCAGCGCGGCGCTGCTGTGAGCCATGGTGAGACTGGCGGCATAACGCTGGCTGCAGAGCGCCGAGTTATAGCCGACGCCTGCGGTGTCGCCGTCGAGCTGGCGACCGGTGACCAGATGCGTGAGGCCGGTGGCGGAAAGCGCCGCAGTCCGTCGTCGCAACTGTCCCAACTCATCGATCAGCGCGCTCGAATCGGTGGTCGTGGACAGTTGCGCGCCAGGTTCACCGCCGACATCCACCGATACGACCTGCAGTTCGACTCCCAACTGCGAGCTGAAGATCCCGTCCACGTTATTGATGCGAGTAAGAATCGCCTCGCGGGCCTGCGCTTCGCTTTCGTAGCGCGCTAGATAGGCGGCGTCGCCGAGGATAGATATCTCGATCCGCTCCGTGGCCACGCCGTCCTTAAGCGCCTGCGTCCACGCGCGCAGCTCGCCGATCATGGAGTCATAAGCGGCGCCAGCGTCGCTCGGCTTCTCCACCACATCGCCAGCGAAAGAAACGCCCCGCTCCAGTACGGCGTCGGAAAGTTTGAACATCACCGTGCCGGCCGCGCCGTAATTGACCGCCTCCGGCGCCGCATCCACGACGAACAGTTCGTGCCCGTCCCAGATCATGCCGCGCGGCAGACCGTCGTGAACGCTGATGCGCGCCCAGGAACCCGGCACGCCTTCGAGGGCGCCCTTGTAGAGCTGCACCGAACTGCCGGCCGCCAACTGCGTGAGATGCTGATTGTTAGAAAGGTGCAGGCGAAAGGCGCGGCCGAACGCGGTGAACTCGAGTGTCGCGGCGTCACTCTTCGAGGCGCGCGTCAATGCGGGCCGCAGGTCCTCCGAATGTTGAGGTACGAGGCCAGAGGCCGCGCCGCTCAATGCTG
The DNA here is from genome assembly GCA_963736955.1 of uncultured Pseudomonadota bacterium. Classification (GTDB taxonomy): domain Bacteria; phylum Pseudomonadota; class Gammaproteobacteria; order Steroidobacterales; family Steroidobacteraceae; genus CADEED01. The sequence continues at coordinate 382,572 of CAVTQT010000010.1, read as the reverse complement.
GCCACGTGGCTGCGAACAGGAGCGTCGCGCAGAGCGCCAGATGGCGGCGCAAAGTCCTGGAGTTCGCTTTCCACATCTTCTGCAAGATGCGGTGTCCCCCCGCGGCGGGGAATCAGACGGGTCGAGTCGTGTCGTTAAAGCGGGTATGCAATCACTGCGGGGTAATGCTGACACCCCGTGGACCCCTCGCGTGTTTGTAGTCCAGCGACGCGTTAGTCCAACATCTTCAGCGCGCGCTCGAGAATCGCGTCGCCCGCAGTCTGGGCGCGCGTCAAATCGACCTCGATCGAGGGCACGAACGCTTCGCGCGGAGTTCCGTTCACGTGGTAGAGACGATAGGTCGGCAGATGAACGGGAATCCTGGTTTTGGGCAGTTCGAAACTCTCTGTGCCGCCCCGCAGCCGCGCCATCGGAGTACCGACGATCTCCGCGCGCTTCATCGCATCGAAGCCGATGGCCATTCCTTCACCCATGCTGCCGGTCCAGTGATTCACCAGCACGATCAATCTCGCGGTGACCTGCGGAGCACGCGGCTCGACCGTCTTCACCCAGGAATCCTGCGGGAATCGCTTGCCGGCGGCGGGTTCGAAGATGCGCTGATATTCGGCGGGCTTGGCGATGAACCGTCCCATGATTGGCTCGGCGATATCCGTGTTGCCACCGCTCGGTGTGTTGCGCAGGTCGAGGATCAGGTTCGTGGCCTTCGACAAAGCAATCAACGCCGCATCGAAGGCGGCGACGGTGCCGGAGTCGCCCAAGCTGTTTTCGATCCGGATGTAACCCGTGCTGGCATTCAGCCAGCGCCACGTCACGAACTCGGTGTTGCCGGGAGACACAAAAGGAGGAAGCTCGATCACCCGGACGTTTCCCTTCGCCTTCTTCACCCGGATGTGGCGTACAGCGTCGTGTGTACCTGCGAGCAGAGTGCGCAGCGCGAAGTCGACGGCTTCGGCGTCCGGCGCGGTGAGTGTCTTCGCCTTGGAACGTTCAATGGCTTGATCGACCGCGAGTCCTCCGATGCTCAGGACGACATCGCCCGGCGCGAGCCCGGCCTTCGCCGCGGGACTGCCGGGCAACACTTCGACGATGACGGCGTGGCCATCACGCATCTGCGCCCAGAGCTCGGCGCCAGTGGGAATGAGCTGCGGGGACGAGGGAGTATTCGTGCCGAGCGTCACGTGATCGTCGTGCAATTCGGCGACCACCTGCTCGACGACGTGAACGAAATCGACGCGCGTTTGCGCGACTCTCGCCTCGGGCTCGAATAGCGTGCGCATCTTTGTCAGGTCAAGGTGCCGTTCCGGCAAGTACGCATATCGCGTCTCGATCTGTGTGATCAGCCAGTCGATATCGGCAGCGCGGTCATCCACGTCCGCCAGCGCTCCGGCTGCTCGCTCACCAGTGGCGAACGCGAACAACAGTGCCGCGAACAGGAAGTGTTTGAGCGAACGCTTGCGCATGTTCATACGCCGGCAGCGTGAAAGAAATAGCGCGGACGCGCAACAGCAGATCGTCTTCGAAACTATGCAGATCGGCCGAAACGAACATTCATGTCGGGGTAGCTGTTAGCTAAGGTTGCCCCGGGCAGGGCCCAAGAGCGCTGGTCAACCTCCTACAGGCGCTGCACCAGGCGCCGATGGCCTTGGCGCAGCAGGTATGCGGCAATACTGCACAGAAACTACTGATCAAACTCTTGTAGAGGTTTTGTGACCATAAAAGACATCGGCCCAGAGCCGCAATCGTTCGATCTTGAACACGCGACGCTCGAGAACAAGAACTATCGAGCCGTGGCGTGGAGCGGCCGATACCTGCAGGTCACCTTGATGTCGATCCCGGTGGGCGGCGACATCGGCCTGGAAGCACATCCGGACACGGACCAGTTCCTGCGCCTCGACGGCGGCCGTGGCCGCGTGCAAATGGGCCCGGCCAAGGATCGCCTCACTTTTGACAAAGAAGTATCGGACGGTTGGTGCATCCTCGTGCCCGCAGGCACCTGGCACAACGTCACGAACATCGGCGACGAGCCGATGCAGATCTACGCCATCTACGCACCGGCGCACCACAAGCCCGGCAAGATCCACAAGAGTTTCGATGAAGGAGAGGCGGACCAGGATGACCAGCCTGCGGAGTGGTCCGTGCAGCCTCCTGTGACGCGACCCGATAAACACGGCTGACCAGACGCGAAACCATTCGCGGTTCGTGATGCTCGGCCGTGTTCAGGGATAGACCAACTTGGCTTGCATCTTGCGGATGTTGGCGCCCGGAAATCGACCCGTGGCCTTCACCTCAGCCAGAAGCGCTTTCGCTTCCTTCAACGTCCGCCCGGCGTAAACGGCAAGAAACCCGAATTTGTCATTGACGTTCGTATAGCTGATGTTCTCTTCGATATTGTCATCGCAATAGAATCTCATCGAAAAGACTTTGGTCTGTGGAAAAAGCTTTTGCGCCTCGAGACGCTCATCTTCCGTGATCGAGCAGCGCTCGGCGGTCTTCAGAATGACGGCGTAGAAAGATTCCGAGAGAGTTTCGGCGCGAGCGACTCCGTCGCCCGGAGTCTTGAAACATAGCTCGTGACTCTTGAAGTCACCGTCACTGCACACATTGGCCGGGTTGGGCTCCACTTTTCCTTGAGCGTGAGCCGATGCAATACCAGCGAGCGAAAGCGTGATCGCAATGAGGAATCTATTCATGAGGTCTCCAGAAACATGCGCTCCGCGAAGCCCCAGTGTGCTGCTGCGCGCGGCAGTCTAGCTACCGCGCAACGTCAGCGGCCCATCTTCGGCATTTCCTTCTTCTGGTAGCCGGCCGGCACGTCGAACGTCGCGGCGGGCACCGATTCTTCGACCCACTTGGTCACCACGGTCTCCATCGCGCGTTCAGCGCCGCCCGGCTCGAAGAAGCGCGTCCGCACCGGATAACCGTTGATCGAGTTTCGCGCTTTGGCTGCATCTCCGGCTCCGGGCAGCCCGCTGGCCATGCCTGCGAACGACTCCGCGAGCTCCTTGAAGGTCTTCTCAAAATCCTCCTTGCCCGGCAGCGAAGAGAAGGGCACCACGCAAAGCTCCTCGTGGAGCTGGCCATTCTTGTTCAGCGTCCAGATCGTGCACTTGCGGCCTTCGGAGGTGTCGGTCTTGCCGGTGTTCTTGACGTCCCAGGTGTCCGGCTTGCCCGACATCATTCCAGGAGGAAGATGGCCCCCCATCGCCTTCTCCATCTGCGCGCGTTGCTCGGGCGACATCTTCGCCATCCGATCCTGCATCTGCTTCATCGCGGCGCCCGCCTGTTCGGCTCCCTTCTTCATGGTCTCCTTGTCCATTTCCATGTACGTCTTCTTCTTGTCGTCGAGCACGTACAGGATGGAGTTCTTGAGGATCATGCCGCCGGCTGTCTTCGGAATCTGCATGCGGATTTTTCCGTCCTGGACCAGGATGACCTGGGCGCCGCCATCGGCGACCTTGGTCTTCACATCACGCGTGAGGGTTTCGATGCGCACGCCGGCGTCGGCGGTGGTGGCGGCCAGAAAGGCGGCCACGACGAAAAGTAGTTTGTTCATGGTGGTCCGCTCTTTGGTTGGTTTTGACGAGTTCGAGGACGCTGGCGCAGGCGGCGCAGCCCATTCTACCGTCAAGTCACTGCGGCCACGTGTCAACACAAATGCGTAACCAAAAATACGCAGGCGAACTCCGGGTGCCAGTAAGCTTGCCGCACCCATGCATACTCAACACCGCTATCGACTGCTTATCACCTTGTTCTCCGTTGTCATCGCCAGCTGCGGGGGAGACGGCAGCGGCGGCGGCGCGCCCAGCGTCGACAATCCGCCGAGCTTGCCGCCGGCGTCCGCGCCGAGCCCCCAGTACGTGGAATGTACTTCCACCGTGCCCATCGACGCTGGCGATCCGGGCCAGCCCGTCATCAGCATGTTGGGTGCGAAGGTCATCAACCACCCCCTGGGCACCGCGTATATGGACGCTGGCGCTTATGCGCTGGATCCGCGTGAAGGCGATATCAGCACTCGCATCCAGGTGAGCGGACTGGCCGCGCTCGATACGAACGTCGTGGGCGACTACCTGGTGCGCTACAACGTGAAGAACGATGCACAACTAACCGCGGTCGAAGCCGTTCGAATCGTGCGGGTGAATGCGGGAACGTTCGCGAAGCAAACCGCGCGCGACATCGGCACGACGCGCGGGCACATGGGTTACTACGAACACCTCCCGGTGAACTACAGCGATGATCCCGACCAAAAGTTTCCGCTGATCATTTATCAACACGGCTGGTTCAATGCGCGATTCCTGACCCCGTCGACGGTGCAGGCCCCACTCTCGATCCTCGAGGGCGGCAACCTGGTGCAGGTAATCAAGGATGGGCCATGGGACGACTCGCGTCCCTTTATCGTCCTGTCACCGCAGCGGTGCACCGACGCGACCGAATGGAGGGTGACCGCCGCGCAGACCAAGCGCTTCATCGACTACGCGATCAACACCTACAAGGTCGACACCTCGCGCATCTACATGGGCGGGCACAGCCAGGGGTCCGGCAATACCTGGGACTACGTCACCAACTATCCACTGCAACTGGCGGCCATATTTCCGGTGTCTGGTGGCTACGGGTCGTCTTCGGGATGCGACCTGAGTCGGACTCCGTCATGGGCCTTCATCGGCAGAAACGATGCAACCGTGTCGTACCAGGAGCAGGTAGCCACCGTGAATTCGATCAACGACTGCAACCCCGCGGAGCGGGCGCGGCTCACGGTGCTGGATGGCATCGGCCACAACGATATCGAACTACCGATCTTCAGTCTGACCGGCCTCGGCCAGGGCATGACGGCCTACGATGTCTACAACCAGAGCATTTTCGACTGGCTGCTGCAGCACAGGCGTCCATAACCCTGCATAGAACCTCAGGCGACGAGCGACGCGGGTACCTTCCCGCCGTTCTTCTCCAGTTCCTGCATGACACGCTTGTGCAGCCATGTGTTCATCGTCGCGGAGTCGTTGGTGTCGCCCGTGAAGCCCAACTCCTGCGCGAGCTCCTTGCGATTGGCGAGGGACGAGTCGATGTCCAGCAACTTCATGAGGTCCACGATCGACGTTCGCCAGTTCAGCTTCTGCGGATTCTTGCCAGAGAGATTTGTGAGAACGGCTTCGACGTCAACTTCCTCGCGCCGGTCCCATGCGGCATTCGCCGGGTTTGCGGGGATGCCCACCGAAGCGGAGGCAGACTTGGCCGGCGTCGGCGCGCGCCCGGAATCCGGCGGAGACAATGGCCGAGACTCGTGCTTGCCCTGGATGATCGCGTCCTTGATGCGCGAGAAGATGCTCATCAATGCCTCCTCGCGACGAGATGACGCGGGTGCCGCGATGATTGTCGCCCTGCGTCGAGGCGCTTGAACAGCTCACGAAGCAGGAAGGGCAACGCTGCAATCAGCAGGTTTCTGAGTACGAATTTCATGTCGTAACTGTGCGCCCGGAGTCGGCTCTGGTTCTGTCCGTGACCGCGCTTCAGCCGTGTGGGCATGCGCGAAGTGATGAAGTCGGACAGCGTAGACGCGAACGAGCCGGCTTCCCGATGCGATCGCCTCCCCGCTAGAATTCATCCCCGCCTTTTCCTCCTCAGGGGTCTGCCATGTGCGAGCGCGATTCGAATGACGATATCCTTCGCAGCAACGAGCTCTCGCGCCGCCAGTTCGGCGCCTTAGGGTTAGGCGCGACGCTAGCCACAATGCTGCCCGCAATCGCCGCGGCCGCCGAAGTCTCCGAGTCCGAAGTCGAGATCAAAACCCCTGACGGCACCTGCGACGCCCACTTCGTGCATCCCGCCAAGGCCACTGCTGCAGTGCTCGTGTGGCCGGACATCTTCGGTCTTCGCCCCGCATTCCGCGCCATGGGCAAGCGGCTGGCGGAATCCGGCTATGCCGTACTCACGGTCAACCCCTTCTATCGTTCCATCAAAGGACAGCCTGCCACCCGGGAAGACGCGTTCAAGTATGCGGGCACGCTCAGTGCGACGACGCATGTGTCCGATGCGAAGGCCTTCGTGGCCTGGCTGGATGCGCAGAAGGCAGTAGATAGACACCGCAAGATCGGCACCACGGGATACTGCATGGGCGGACCCATGGTATTCCGCACGGCGGGATCGCTGCCGAAACGCATCGGCGCCGGCTGCTCCTTCCATGGCGGTGGATTGACCACGACTAACGCAGACAGCCCACACCTCCTGATTCCGAAGATGAAAGCCAGCATGCTGATCGCCATCGCGGACAACGACGATCAGAAGGACCCGACCTCGAAGGACATCCTGCGCAAGGCGTTCGACGATGCGAAGTTGTCGGCGGAGATCGAGGTGTACAAGGGCGCGAATCACGGCTGGATGCCGCCGGATTCGCAGAATCACAATGCGGAAGCGGCCGAGCGCGGGTGGGCGCGGAAGTTGGAACTGTTCAAGAAGGCGCTGGCGTAGAGTCCGGTGACAGCAGGCATTTGTAGTCCCATTTGGGACGTCGCAAGCCTTTCGCGCCGTCAGACAGGATGATGCATGCGCGTAGCACTTCCACGACCCTGACAGCGTTACGCACTGACGCCTACCCGCGACGTCCGATATCTGTGCGCATGAGTCGCTTCGATACGCTTAAGTTGAACGAACAACAACTGCAGCCTCGAACAGGTCTCACCATGAAAGCATTTCGCGTCGGGCTCTTTGCGCTCGCCTCTTTGGCCCTGCTCAGCCCCGCCTGGTCCGATGTCCGCACCCTCCGGCCCGCGCAGACTCTGGCTCAACCGCCTGGCCAGACCTTCACCCGCTTCGGCTTGGGCGTCGCCATCAACGGCCCTTACATCATCGTGCTCGCGGCGAACTACGAAGGTGAACAGGTCACGGGACAGTACGCGCTGCTCTATCGGCGCGGCAGCAACGGCGTCTGGTCCTACCGTCGCACCCTGCAGTCCCGGTCCGGACCCGGTGTGGTCATGAACGTGCGTATGAAGAACGGCCTCGCGGTCGTGCAGTTCGGCGACCAGGAGACCATCTACGAGTACACCGGCGGCGACTACGTGCCCGGCCAGAGTGCCACGCCCATCCGACATCCGGGCGGTCTCGCCATCTCAGGAAATAGCGTCCTCATCGGCGGCGACGGCTGCGACTACGACGCCGTGGTCTACCAAAAAGGCGCCAACGGATTGTGGGGCATCACCGGCAGACTGGATGACAACCAGGCCCGAGTACGAGTGCAGCCCCGAAGGCGCTGGGCTCGAGTTCAACTACGACTACGCGCTGATTGGCGGGGACACCCAGAATGGTGTCCCCGCATGGCGTCGTAACGGCACCGCGCTCGACTGGCTGCCGGCGGGCACGCTGATCGCGGCACCTAGCAACCGCTCTGGAGGCGGGCCGCCTGGCTTGCAGGGCGCAACGGCCGTGTCGGGCACCTATGAAGTGTTCCGGAGAAACGGCACGACCTGGAATCAGCAGGATTCGGTACAGCCGGTGGACTATGGCAATGGCGCGGGTCAAGGCTTTGGCGTCAAGTTTCGCGACGCGGTGCTCCTGGCTAACGACACCCCATCCGGCCTCAGTGAGGACGGGACATTCGAGATCCCCCTGCATCCGTACGCCTATATAGAGACTTCGCCCGGTCACTTCGAGCACGTTGCAATCCTCGAAACCTTGCAAAGAACTCTGGAGTTCGACATCTCCGGCCGTACCGTAGTTGCCTCTACGTTTGAGTGGCCTCCACCGGGCAACGTCGTGGTGTTCAACCTGCCAGCCCAGCTCAAGGCCCCTGCTCCCATCGTCGATGATTTCGAGGATCGCAATCTTTCCGGATACACATTCACCGGCGGGCAATTTGCGCTCGCGACGCGCGGCGCAGACGACGTGCTGGCGCAGAACTACGCCAACGGGCTGGCAGTCGCGCTGGTGAACAACACCGACTGGACCGACTCGCAGCGCATCGAGGCCGACATTGCACCCACGTTCAGCGTCGCCGGCGGATGGGTAGGTCTCGTCGCGCGGTACGTCGACGCCGACAACTACTATTTCGTGGCCATCCGCAACGACAACACGTTTGGCATCTATCGCCGGTTGAACGGCGTCAACACGCTGCTGCGCCAAGGCACCTCTGCGGGTGCCCTCCCCTCGCACGTCACGCTCATCGTCAACGATGGCGCGCTCACTGTACGGATCAACAACCAGTACACCTCCGTCGCGACGGATAGAAGCTTGAGCATGGGACGCGCGGGCCTCGCCACCTTCCATGCGCGCGCCGATTTCGATGATGTGCACGTGGCCGTAACGACCGAACCAGTCTTGCTACTGGCGAAGGACTATCTCAAGTACGGAGGCGACTACACGCGGCCCATGACCGAGGTGGGCGGCAACTGGCAAGTACAGCAAGACGAGTTAGGAAATCCCGTGGCGCTGTCGCAGACCGACGCGAGTGGCAGTGCGATCGCGTTCACCGGCACGCCGGTGGAAAACCAGGAAATCATTTCCTTCGCGCGTCTCGACTCCTACGCCAGTTCGCCCACCCGAGCGTGGTTCGGGTTTCTGGCGCGCTATGTGGATGCGCAGAACTACTACTCCGTGACCGTCCGCGGCACGAACCAGATCCACATTCGCAAGGTGGTGAACGGCGTCAGCACGGTCCTGGCTTACGCGAACTACACCGCACCGCCTGGCGCGTACCGCGAGTACCGCCTGCGCGTGATCAACGACCAGCTGCAGTTGTTCGTCAATGGCGCGCTGGTCGCGAGTGCGCACGATCACGACATCGCGCGCGGTCAATACGGCATCGCTACCTACCGAACCAAAGCCACCTGGGAAAGCATCACGGTGGTTCAGCCTTGAAAGCTCACGACATTTGAGTCCCCACAGCATTGCAGAGCGGCTGACCCTCGCGATTGACGAGACCCGCAGCGTCTCTGCGTTGCTCCAACTTCCGCCTGCCGCCACGGCTTGCTTTGTGCTTGCACACGGCGCGGGCGCAGGCATGGATCACCCGTCCATGGTGGCGGTCGCGGCGGAACTCGCCGCCCGGAGTATCGCGACTCTGCGCTTCCAGTTCCCGTACATGGAGCGCCGCACGCGGCGTCCCGATCCTCCGTCGGTCTGTCACGCGACCGTGCGTGCAGCCGTTGCGGAGGCCGCGCGGCTGGCGCCCACGTTGGCGCTGTTCGCGGGTGGCCGGTCCTTCGGCGGACGCATGACCTCGCAGGCCCAGGCCATCAAACCGCTCCCTGGCGTGAAGGGCTTGGCGTTCATTGGATTTCCGCTGCACCCGGCGGGGAAGCCGTCGGGCGAGCGCGCCGAGCACCTGCGCGAGGTGAAGATCCCCATGCTGTTTCTGCAGGGCACGCGCGACGAGCTCGCGAAACTCGAACTACTGCAGCCGCTCATCGACCAGCTCGGCGCGCGCGCAACCCTGAAGCTGCTGCAGGATGCAGATCATTCGTTTCATGTACCCGCGCGCACCGGACGCAACGACGCGGAGGTCAGGGCCGAGATGCTGGACGCGTTCGCGACGTGGATCGAGCAGACAATTCACGCGTCATGAGCCAACCGTCGAATCGCGAGGACGTTCCCGCTGGAACGTCGCGCGACGCGAGCGCGCGTACCGCATATCCTCCCCCTCGCCGAAGACCACTCAGGTGAGGAACTCAAGATCATGGAACCTCGAAAGCTGCGCCACACGCGGCGTGCAATTATCAGGAACGCAGCGCTGGCCGCGTTCGCCGCACCGGCCATTGGACAGGGAGGCACGACTCCGCAACCGGGCACGTCGAACAAGGCTGCCACTTTTGTCCTCGTCCACGGCGCGTGGCACGGGGGCTGGTGCTGGCAGAGGGTCATCGATCGACTGACGGCTCAGGGTCATCGCGTGTTTGCACCCACGTTGACCGGAGTTGGTGAGCGCTCGCACCTGGATTCGCCGAGTGTCGATCTGTCGACGCAGATCCGCGACGTCGTGAACGAAATTCGATGGAAGGATCTCGAGAACGTCGTGCTCGTCGGGCATTCCTATGGAGGAATGGTGATCTCCGGCGTCGCCGAACAAGTCGCATCGAAGATCGCTTCGATCGTCTACCTGGATGCGTTCGTCCCGGCGGATGGACAGTCCCTCGTCGACCAAGGCGGAAAGGTCGATGCGGGCCCTTTCACCGCACCAATCCCGGCCGCGAGGTTTGCTGTCAATGAGGCTGATCGAGCCTGGGTCGACAGCAAGATGACGCCGCAGTCGAGCGCCTGCTTCACCGAGAAGATCAAACTCACGGGTGCTTACCAGAGGATCGCCCGGAAGGCGTATATCGGCGCAAAGAACTTCAAGGGGTTCGCGACGACCCTCGAAAAGATTCGAAGCGACCCGTCGTGGAAAACCTGGGTCGTTGATTGCGGGCACGACATCATGATCGACAAGCCAGATGAGCTCACGAGCATTCTCATCGGCCTGACCTGAGCCGTTCACCATCACCACCCGCACTCAAGTGCCGCAGAACGTCCGAAGCACGCGTTCGTCCGGCGCCGGCGGCTGCTCGAACTCACCGCAGCCAGGCTGATCGTCGTAAGGATGCTCGAGGATGTTCAGGAGCTTAAGAAACGGCCCGAAGTCCCCGTGCGTGGAGGCTGCTTCGAGCGCGGCCTCCACCCGGTGGTTGCGCGGAATGAATGCGGGATTCACGCGGCGCATGTTCGCGGCGCGCTCCGCGGCATTCTGCGGCTCGCTTGCGAGGCGCTCGCGCCAGCGCCGCAGCCAGTCCGTGATGCCAGAAGAGGATGCGAACAGCTCGAGTAGTGAGGCGTCATTGCCCGGGTCGGCGGCGCAGCGCGCGAGCCGACGAAACGTCAGGGTGAAATCAGCACTGGCCGATTGCATCGTTGCAAGCAGGGCGCTGACGAGATCGACGTCGCTTTCCCTTTCGCTCGCCAGGCCGATCTTGCGCCGCATGCGTGTCAGGAGCAGCGCATCGAAAGCCGGCATGAAGTCCTTTACGACCGCTGTCGCGAGCTCGACTGCTTTCCCGATGTCCGAATCGATCAGCGGTAGCAGGGTTTCGGCGAATCGAGCGAGATTCCATTGCGCAATGGCGGGCTGATTGCCATACGCATACCGCCCGCTGTGGTCGATGGAGCTGAAAACCGTGTTCGTGTCGTAGTTATCCATGAATGCGCACGGTCCGTAGTCGATGGTCTCACCCGAGATGGCCATGTTGTCCGTGTTCATGACGCCATGGATGAAGCCCACGCTCATCCAATCCGCAATGAGCGCGGCCTGGCGCTGCGCGACGGCTTCGAGCACCGCCAGCGCGGGAACGTCGGCGCCCCGCGCTTGTCTGTCGTGTCGTGTGATGACGTAGTCGAGTAGCTGACTCACTGCATCGCGATCGTTGCGAGCCGCGAAGTACTCGAAAGTGCCGACACGAATGTGACTGGCAGCCACGCGCGTCAGCACGGCCCCTGGCTGAAGATCCTCGCGGACAACCTGCTCGCCGGTCGTGACTACCGCGAGAGAGCGCGTGGTCGGAACGCCGAGCGCATGCATCGCTTCGCTGATGAGGTACTCGCGCAGCATGGGCGCGAGCGCTGCGCGTCCGTCGCCATTGCGCGAGAACGGCGTCCGTCCCGAGCCCTTGAGCTGGATGTCGCGCCGCACGCCGTCGCGTCCCACCCGCTCTCCGAGCAGAATGGCGCGACCATCACCGAGTTGCGGCACGAAGCCGCCAAACTGATGACCCGCGTAGGCCAAAGCGATCGGGTCGGCGTCATCGGGCGGTTGATTGCCTGAAAACCATGTTGCACCTTCGTGTTCGAGGACAGCTGGATCGAAGTCGAGCTCTTCAGCCAGACGGGAGTTGAAAACGACTAGCCGTGGATCCTTTGCAGGCGCCGGCGCGACCCGCGCGTAGAACCGCGAAGGTAGTGAGGAATAAGTGTTTTGGAGACCGAGCCGCATGACTGGCGGCAGTGTATCTCGCTCATCGCGACGGCTGGCGAATCGAGCGGACGGTACCGCGCACTCGTGAAAGCGCCTTGAGGGTCACTTGCAACCCGACGCGGGCGCCGCGCGTCTTACACCCATGAAACGCACACTGTTGGGCCTCGGCGCCGCGGTCTTTTCCTGCTTTCTCATGGCCGCCCCCGCGCGCCGGAACGTGAGGTCAAGGGCAACCGCTTGATCTCCAAGAGCGACCCGGCCATCACCATCAAGGTGCCGCGTTCGGCGGTGTATCTCGGCGCCGAACGCTGGGAACTGTACGACGTGGCGGATTGCGAGCTGCATCTGTTCGTCGAGGCTTATCCGGACAAGACCGTGAAGGCGATGTACTGGATCCAGTTCGAGGCCTACCTGCCTACGAACGAGTACACCTACGATTACAGCAAGGATGAACCCGTGACCTTCGGAGGCCGGCCATTCTGGAAGAGCTCGAATTTTGGTCCGACCAACAACACCCCTCGTGCAGGTGGTGATGGTGAACGCACGCGGCAGATGCTGGCTCGTGCCGGCTACAAGCTACCCGCGGAACGGATGAGCGTGAGGCTGTTGCATCTGGTCGATGAGTCCAGGCGAAAGGAACTGATGATCATCTATGCCGAGGACCTGGTGCCTTCCGGATATAGCGCGTCGCAGCTCCTTGATGGCAAGGAGCCGGGCCCGGAGTGGAAGAACATCGAACACGGACTGGTCGAACGCGCGAAGAAGCGAATCAAGCTCAGTCACTAATCTCTGTCATGGCGACCAACTAAGGGACTCCGGCCTGCCGCACATTTGTTGCGGATGATCCTCGACTCGTTCACGGCTGATACGCGATGTAGTCGTCGTACGACGCCGCGGCTTCACACGTGATGAAGCCGCTCGAACCGTGCGAGAACGTTGCATCGCTTCGTTCGAGCAGCAACACGTCGTTTACATAGACGCGAAGCTTCGTGCCGATCACTTCGAGCCGGAGGTACATCGGCTGCGAGCTCGCGACGAAGGGCACACTGCCGAGCACGGTGACCGCGCCGCCGACCAGCTTGCGCAACGATATCTGACCGTTGGCGCGCACCGACACGTAGTAATAGTTTTTGGTATCGACGAAGCGCGCCATGAGTCCGGCCCATGCGTTGCCAGTCCCGAACGCACGGATGCGCAGCTTCGTCTGCAGCACCTGATCATCCGTGACATCGCCCACGATGGCGCGGGCCGTCGTGCTGATCGCATTCTGCGCGAGCTCGAAGCTGCCGACGTTGTTGGACACGCTCCACGCCCCGCTCAGCCGCTCGATCGGGTCGATCTCGAAGCTCGCATCGAAGTGCGACTGGAACAGCGCGCGCCGCGCGCCGGGCGCGATCACGACGTTGTCGTAGTCGGCCCGGGCATGATTCATGCGCAAGCCGGCGTGCCCGTGCGTGAGCGTCGAGTCGTATGCGCTGACGACGCGGACGCCATCGACATAAACGGTTTGCAGCGAACCCGAGGACTCGAGCTGCAGACGATAGGGCTGGTTCACATTGACGAGCACGTTCGCGCGGCCGAGTTCGGTGAAAACGCCGTTGACCATCTTCTTGAGGACGACCCGGTCGCGATCGCGAAGCGTGACGTAGTAGTAGTTGCTCTCGTCCGTGTAGCGCGTGACAAGTCCCACCCACCGATCCGGCCCTGAAACACGCGCGGCGTGACGTCGGTCGTGATCGACTGGTCGACGAGGTCGCGCGACTCGATGGCGCCCGCATCCGATGCGGTGCTGTTCTGGCGATAGACGTGCCCGCCGCCGCCGGCAACGACGCTGAACTGCGAGCCTGCGATCGGCGTCCACGAGGCAGACGCGCCGGATTCGAAATTATCCTGGAATGTGGGGAGCGAAGGCGGATTGCCCGCCGGCAAGTCGTAAACATAGACCGCGGGGCCGAACGCGATGGCGCGCTGACCTACGATGCTGATGTCGCCGAAGCCGCCGTCGAGAGAGGCCACGGCGAGCACTGCGTTCTGGCGCCAGCCGCTCGCGGACTTGTAGAACACATGCGCCACGTCGAGCTCACCGCGTGCCTCCGACGCGGAAATCTGCGCAAGCCAGAGGCCGCTGACGGTCACTGAATGGATATAGAACCCTCGCCACCCATCGTAGTCCCGGAGCTGTTCGACGTCGGTCCACGTCGATCCATTCCAATGGAAGTGGTGCGTGCCGTGCGTCGAGCCTGTGATGTAGCATGTCGTCGTTCGCCACCGCGAGGCTCGGACCGAATTGAAATGAATAGAGCTCCGAGCCGGGCGGCTCCGTGATGGTCGCCGTCTGCGTCCAGGTGCCGCCGACACGATCGAACACCCGCGCCTCGGTCGCGGTGGTGTCGTAGATCGGATCGCCATTCCAGACGACGGCCCGGTTACCGTCGATGGCGAACTCACTGTCGAGTCCGTAGCGGTATTGATCGCAGGAGCGCGTTCTTCCGGGCAAAGTGGCGCGAGGCGTCCAATGACCATTCGCGCTCCTGCCGAGCACGGTCACGCTCCAGTTGCAGCGCGATTCGCTCGCGAGCACGGTGTCATCGGCGCCGACGGCGACGTGTATCGCGGCGGGTCGTGGAGAGTCGACGATGACTTCGACAAATGCGCCCGTGGAGTTGCGTCGGAACACATGGAGCCCCGACTGCATGCCGAGCGCGATGACCGTGGGAGACATGGCGACCGCATGGATCTGATCGTCGGCGATTTCGGAGAACAACACGCCCTGCGATTGATAGACGCCGTCGGCGTCGCGCACGTAGAGATTCGCCTGTTCGATGAGTTGCGAATTGTTGCCCGGTATTGCGATGCCGCTGATGGAGACGAGAGCGTCTCCGGCGGCGGCCGCGGCTTGCACGAAGTCGGGCGCCTGGATCACCTGGCGGGGCTCGATGAGCCGTGGGCGGGGCGCGGCAGTCGCGCTGGCGGAGAACAGCGCGCACAGCAAGATGAAGTTCTTCACGAGGGCTCCCAATTAGTTAGTTGCCGTTTGGGACTGCGCCGAAGGAGCGGACCGGGGCGTTTACGCACTGGCGCGGCGGCTGCCGTACAAGTGAGCGCGCGAAGCCGGCAAGAAGTATGTGTTCGGCGTGAAGTTTTTGCAGAGATCGTAGCTGTAAGATTGCACCGACCCAGTTAGATGCCGGCGCAACTCCCCCTTAAGTCTCGTGCAGCGCTGGCTAGTTCGCTCGCGTACTCAGCCACCCACTCGACGCAAGCCAGTCCATGATCGCGGCCTGCCAACGATCACGGGGCATGAGAAAGAAGCCATGCTCGCCTGCTTGAAAGAGGCGTGTTTCCACCGGCACGCCGGCGTGGCGCAGTGCTTCAAAGAACAGGATGCTGTTGTCGACATCGACCAGGCGATCGTCCGCGGCGTGGAGGATCAAGGTGGGTGGTGTGTCCTTGGTCACGTGCAGCTCGTTGGAGAAGAAGCGAATCTGGGAATCCGATGGGTCGGTGCCCAGGAGCGCCTTGCGTGAGTCCATGTGGGTGATCTTCGCGTCCATGCTGATGACGGGATACACCAGCACGAGAAAGTCGGGTCGCAAGTCGACGTGATCCGGGTTGTCGACGTAAGGTTTGTCGAAGTGAGTCGCCAGAGTGGATGCCACGTGACCGCCGGCTGAAAAGCCAATCGCGCCAATTCTTCGCGGATCGAGGTTCCATTCAGCGGCATGCTGGCGCGCAAAACGCATCGCCTGCTGTGCATCCTGAAGCGGACCCATGGATTTATCGACCATGGTCCGGTCACTCGGGATTCGATACTTGACCACGAACGCGGCAATGCCGTGATCGATGAAGAAGTTGGCTTGCTGCGTGCCTTCGAAATCGAAAGTGAGGCCGGCGTAACCGCCACCCGGAAAGATCACGATGCCGGCGCCGGTGGCCCTTGCCTTGGCGGGCAGGTAAACCTGAATGACGGGTCGAGAGACATTCTTTATCCAACTTCCGTTGGTCGACGATTCCTCGTCAGGACCGGCCTTTGAGTTCGGAATCGCCGCATCACCATAGAGCGGAACGCTCTGCATCTTCGGTGGAAAGCTTGAAGTGTCTGGCGACGCCGTGGCAGCCGTGGAAAAGTTGGCGAGAGGAATGAAAGCCGCGAGCAGCGCGGCGAATATGGGGCGTGTCTTCATGTGCGCGAGAATGCCGGGCCGCGCCCCGCCTCACAAGGTCCATTCAGCGCGGCGCACCACCCTGGCATCAGTCTAAGGTTGAAGTCTCCGGGATAACCGGCGCGGTTGACCAAGGTCAGCTACCATCTACTTGATTGGCTTTCGAATAAAGGGACCATAAAGAAAATGACCAAACTACTTGCGACGCTGGTGCTCGTGCTGCCGGCGATGGCGCACGCCGGAGGCTGGTACGCCGGCCTCGATGCGGGCAGCGCGAATTCCGATGCAAGCGTCAACGAATACGGATTTTTCGGTGACACCACCGCCCGGGGCAGTGACACGACGACCGGCTGGCGCCTGCGCGGCGGCTATCAATTCGGCCGGTTCTTCGCGCTCGAGGTCGCCTACGTCGACTTCGGAGAAGTGGACTACCACTTCGATCCGGATGACTGTCCCTTCGGTGCGCCCGGGCCGTGCCCGTTCGATGTGCGCAGCTCCAGCAGTGGATTCGTCGGCACCGTTCGGGGAATTCTGCCGATCGGCGATCACTGGTTCATGGATGCGGGACTTGGCTACGGCAAGATGCGAGTCGACGCCAACGAGATCGGCGGCGCAGCCATCGAAACCAGTATTGACCACGATACCTTCCACTTTGGAATTGGCGGCGGGTATCGCTTCAACGAGCACTGGGAAATCCTGCTCGACTACAGCGAGTACAACCAGGAGGATCTGGGCGCGACGCTGAGCGGCGATTCCGGCTCTTACGATCTGGGTGAGACCAGCGCGACTTCACTCGGCGTCAGTTACCGCTGGTAATGCGGCAACGTGGTAGCGACGGAACCTTCAAGCAGCTAGATTGCCGTCATGAGCAGGGCGCCCTCGTGGCATGCATCAAGGATCGTGATCGGCGGGGTCTGCCTGGTGCTCGCGGCCTGCGCTTCAAAGCCGCTCGTCCCCTACACGACCGACACCCCGCCGCTGGTGCTCGCGCCGGCGGCACAGGCTGGCATCGGCGACAAGCGCGCACGTTTCCGCGAGATCTACTGCGCGGTCCTCGAGGCCCGGCGTGAATTGCCCGACCATCGGAGCTGCGACGAGGCCCTGACGCGAGTCGGTGACGAGCCTGCCGGAACGGCTCGGCCGGTCGATCTGGGACCTTCGAATCGCCGCCTCGTTGCCGCCATGGTGCCGGGCCTCGGATTCGAATGCTTCGAGAAGTGGCTGGAACCACCGGGAAGTGCCGCGGCGCACGTCCGCCAGTTCGGATACGACCAGGTGGTGATCAAGGTCGACGCTCTGTCCGGCACCGAAACAAACGCGCGCCAGATCCGGGATGCCCTGCTGGCGATGCCGGCCGAGCCGGGCCCACCGCGGCTTGTGCTGCTGGGTTACTCAAAGGGAGCGCCCGACATCCTCGAGGCGCTCGTCACCTATCCGGAAATCCGCAGTCGCGTAGCCGCCGTGGTCAGCCTGGCGGGCGCGATTGGCGGGTCACCACTGGCGAACGATGCGAAGCAATCTCAGGCCGACATGTTGCGCCACTTCCCCGGCTCGACCTGCGAGTCAGGCGATGCAGGCGCGGTTGAGAGTCTGCGGCCGGCCACGCGCAGAGCCTGGCTCGCCACTCACCCGCTCCCGAAGGACATTCGCTACTACTCGCTGGTCACCTTTCCGCGGCCGGAGCGTATTTCTTCGGTGTTGAAGTCTAGCTACCGCAAGCTCGCCCGCATCGATCCCCGCAACGACAGCCAGGTCATCTTCTACGACCAGGTCATCCCGGGCAGCGACCTGATTGCGTACGTGAACGCCGATCACTGGGCTCTCGTGGTTCCGGTGGGTCGATCGCACACGACAATCGGCTCGATGTTCGTGACCGAAAACGCTTACCCGCGCGAAGCGCTCCTCGAGGCCGTGCTGCGTTTCGTCGAGGAAGATCTATGATGGCGATTGGACGATGGCTGCTCGTCCTTGCCGTTGTGCTTGCTTTGTCCTGCGCAACGGGTCCGGCCTTCGCATGGGTTTACCCGGAGCACCGTGACATCGCAGTGCTCGGAATCGAACGCCTCGACCCGGATCGCAAGGCGCTGTTCGATCGGCTGTGGGCCGAGGCGCGTATCAATCGCGAGAAACGTCTGTGCGCACAAGGCGCCGACACTGCGCAGAGTGTGCTGCCGGAATGCATCGACTGGGCGGCCATGGCTGCGATCAGCGGTGACCATGCATGCTCGAGCAAGCAGTTGCTCGATTCGATCAGCAATTCGGAATGGATCCTCGATGTCGCCGACGTCGGCGCGCAACTCAAGATCGATTTGTTGCGGGTCTCGAAAATGGCGCCCGCCGCACCTCGCAAGGATGGCCTGATCAGTGATCTGCGCCGACAGGTGGAGAGTGAAGCAGTGCGAGCTGCGCGCATCAACGCGCTTCGCGATGCTGACTTGCGGCTGCAGCACGCCGACATGGAGTACGCGACGCGCGCAGGATCCAACAACGCTCATTTTCTGCTCGCCCGTCCCAAGGTGGATTTCAGCGCCGCTAACTACATGGAGGACACCCTGAAGGCCGGATCCGAAATCAACGCTGTCGGCGTGTGGGGCCGGTATCACCTGAGCGCGCTGCAGAAGGCAACGAGGCTCGCGCGAGAGAACCTGGATCCTGAAGAGCGCTCCGACCTCGTACTCGCCATGCTGGCCGATGAAGCGTTTGCACTTCACTTCCTGCAGGACGTTTTCGCTGCCGGGCACGTGGCTGGAACCTGGGGTAACGTGTCGCAACGCAAGGGCACCCATGACTACTACAACGCGAGCGGCCTGGAAGTCCGTACGTGGCAGGGAGCCGAGACCTCCGTCGTACTGATGGGCGACGCACACATGCGGCCCGAAGATGCCGAGCGGGTAGCTGCGGCGGTACGTCTGAGCCTCGAGCAGCTGCTCGACTCCGTCGCTGGCCACTCCCGAAAGTCCAACCTTCCGTACGTACCGGCGGCGCCTGCTGAACCTGAAGCGTTCGATGTTTGTGCAAACAACAAGCTGACGCCGTGGCCGGTGGGACGTGAACCGACGCCCGAGGCCATGCAGCTCGGCGTGGAGGTCGTGTTTCTCACACCAGTACCGAGCCTCGGTGAAGGACTTGGGTCAATGCCACGCTTCCGTGCGGAAGTTGGTCCGTTCGTCGGCATGGCGGGTTCACTCAACCTGCGTTACCTGGACGGTGGCTTCACGGGCCTGGAAAGTGGCGACGGCGTCATTGGCGGTGCCGACCTGTCGATGCGATTCGGATACGGAATTGAAGGCGTGATCGGCGAAGAGGGAGACGGGCTCGTGTATTTTTCGCTGGGCTACAGCGGCGATACACCTTCCAGCAACAAGTTCTCCGAGGGCGTCGCCGCACAGGACAGCAACTCGTTCACGACCGCCATTCCGGGACGCACGGGATTTTCGGCACGAATACGCATGCCGTTCTACGTGATTCCCGGCGATCTGCTGCTGCTCTCGCCAATGCATTTCACGAATCGAGCTAACTACGAGCGCATGGCGGTCACCGCGGCCAATGGCGGGCTGATCCCCTGGCAGCTCGGACGGGCGACCAAATACGGCCGATTTCAGTTCATGCTGGGGCGCGAGATAGGCGCGACCTTTTACGGACTCGCATCGGAAGATAGTCTGCTGGCGCCGGGCGCAGCGCCCGGTGCGGGACCTCGCGTGATCAAGTTCAAGTCGACGTACTTCGACTTCCCTATTCTCGAGTACCGACCGTATCGGGCATTCGACACGACCCAGTCCTCCGAGTTGATGCTGCAACTCTTCGGCGGCGTGGACATTCCGAGCAGCAAGGGCGTGGTCTATCCACCTGGCGCGCCGGCCGTGGACCTGGATCCCGTGTACTCGATCGGCGTGCGCCTGGTGTTCGACTGGCGGCGTTACTTCTGAGCGCTCAGCTGTAGCGCTACATTCAACTGAATAAGGAGATTCTCGTGGTCAAGGCAAAAACGCGTAGCAAACCTGTCCATAGGAAGGCCGGCAAGCCGCAGCAGATACCAGTCGACACCGGTGTTCTTTCAATCCAGCGCAACGCAAAGCGCCTGGATGGAGCATCTGCGAAGCGTGGGATCGACCGGCTTCAGGTGGAAGCGTACCGAAAACGCGTCACTACGCAGGTAGTTCGGGACGAAAAATCCAACTCACCGTGGCGACAGAAGATTTCCTTCACGGATCTCTTTTCCTGGCCTGACGCGCTGTACGTTCCCCAGAACGACGCAAAGGGCTTTGGATTCGGAAGGCCTCCGTCGGCCAATCTTTATAGCGATGCCTGGACGGACGGGAAAGGCGCTTCGAATGCAAATGCGGCGACCGGGACAATGTTTGCGTGGTCACAGGCACTAACGACGGAACGTCAGCAAATGGGTGAAGCCGGGTTGGGCATCCGCTACTCGCCGAAGGATGCGTTGAGCAAAGTGCGGTTCGAGCCGGAGGTGAACTGTGCGATAACCTATCGTGCATTTGTGGACTTCTGGCCGCTGCTGATCGCCGGAAATGTTCGCGCCCTGGGTAGTTTGATCATGGCTTGCTGGCAATTGAGTCCGGTCACGGGTCAGCCGCCTGAACTCGTCGGCTCGTGGCGCGAAGTACCGGTTTTCGACACACATACAAGAGACGCCGGGTCGGACCTCTCACCGGACATCCACAACGTCAACACCCTGCAACGCAATTTCGCCTCGTCAGCACTCGCCACCGACTTCCTGGTGCAGGGCGGCCGGACTTACATTCTTGGTGTCATTGCCCGCGTGCAGGTCGTTCACAACGTGACGTCTTCGGATGGAAAGATCCTTACCAACGATGGCACGAAATTCAAACTCTACTCGTCCATGGTTTGCACAGTGCCAACCATGATGGCCACGGTGCAGTACGTGTTCATTCCATAGTCCGAGTTGGCGTACGCGAATGAGGACCCCCGCCGGTCTCCCGACGGCCGGACCCTGAGCTGACGATTCCCGCGGGAAGTGGAGAGATCACGTTGCGCGCCGACTGGTCATTCCGGGACGACATGTACGGCGAGCCGAGTAGCGACCCAGCACGGTTCACGCTCATCGAGCGTCGCGACCTGATCAATGCCGACATCAGCTACCAGCCCGCCGATGGCGATTGGAGTTCTGAAACCCGCTTCGACGTGGACGTGGCAGAAGCTCAGGCCATCCAGGCGCTTTAGCGAAGAAGCGATGGCGTCATCCTGGCAGTTCGTGAAGAACAGTTTCTGAAACTTCTCACCGAAGACAGCGGCTTTCATCGGCTGGCTTACTTGGTCGTAATGTTCGGAATTTCTGTGGGCGCAACCCTTCGTGTTGCCGACAGAATAGAAAAAGGCTGGTCGTCGGAACGCCAGCCCTTTCCCTCATACGCTATCGCCGAACGTTACACGCGTTGCGACCTATCCAGCGCGCGTCGTCATTGCACTGACAAAGCCGCCGGAGATGCAGGACTCGAGGATTGCACCGCGCCATTCATGGACCTATCCATTGAATTCAGCCAGTTCTCGAGATTGCTGTAGCCGTTGGACGCGATGGAGGACTGATTCGACGGCAGAGTCAATTTCCGATTGTTCTTGCCGTATTTCGGCCAACCGCCCGCGTTCTTGCTGCAGCGCGTAGTGCCATTGGGCGCCACACAGTTGATGATCTGACCATTGCGATTGCGCACGCTCGCAACAATGCGCTTGTCGACAGAATCACGATCAGTGGGACGTGCGCCCGCGTAGCGCAGCACGCGCGTGTAAACCGTGCTTTCCGCCGTCGTGCGCGCAACGAGACCGCTATTCCACACGGGTGCGGTGGTCTGTGTCATCAGATTCGGGATCACGTTACCGCCGGTGAGTGTCACCAGCGCCGAGTAGCTGCTGCCGGTGTCCGGCGCGCGGTTGTCGTGGACATATACGCGACTGCCGGGTATCAGCGAATACGCGCCGTTGGTGCGCACGAAAATCGGCTTCGTATCGACCTTGGAGCTGGGCCCCAGCAGGAACTCGTTGCCGACGACGGAACTCTTGGAGACGCGGTCATCCTCGCTCGCCAGGTCGACGTTCAAGTGGCCGCGGTTATAGATCAGATTGTTGACCATGACGAGCTCGGTGGCGCGCGATAGCGGATTGCGCTCCACGATATGCGCCATGAGATTGCCCACAAAAGTGATGCTGCTGTTGTCGGCCGGGCCGAACAGCACGCCGTAACCATGCGGCATCCTTCCCGTGCCGTCGTGTTGCGGATGCAGCGAGTCGTTGAGAGGTTCGGCGAATATGTTGTTGGTAAAAGTGATGTCGTCGTGGGGACCCCAGGTGCTCGCGATTTCGTCGATGGACCAGCTGAACGAGCAGTGATCGATGACCACTCGGCGCACCGTCTTCGAAGAGTTGCCTGTGATCTTGAGCGAATCGCGATTGTCGGGATCCGGACCGTTGGGGTCGTCTCCCGTGCGTACGCGGATGTGCTGGATGAGCACATCGGAAGCGTAGATCAAGATGGCGGCGCCACGGATCATGATGCCCGGTGAAGGGGCGGTCTGGCCGGCGATGCGGATCTGGCCGTTGCGGATCACGAGATCGGAAGTGAGCCGAATCGCGCCGGATACTTCGAACACGCAGGTGCGCGGGACGGTGGCATCGATGCAGGCCTTGAGCGAACCCGCGCCGCTGGCGTTGAGGTTGGTCACCCGGTAAACCCTGCCGCCACGGCCGGCTTTCGTATCCATGCCAAATCCGGCAGAGCCCGGGATCACCGGAAGCGCCTGCACGCTGGCTGCGCCGCACATGGCCAGTGCGGTGGCTAACAAAGTTGCGGGCCTCATGGCGCGACGGAAGAGTGCGTGGGTGTGCGAAAGGCTAGCAGGCTTCATTTCGGACGATCCTCAGAAAAGTGAAACAGCGGTGTCGGATGGCAAGACGATCAGATCGACTTGGTGGCAAGCGTGGTTGGCGGCCCTTCGAGGCCGCTGGCATTGACGGCAACCACCGCGAAATACCAGACACCGGACGTCAGCGTTGAAAACTGATAACTGGTGGTGGCCGGATCCGTGATCAGCACGCTGTGATCGAGATCCGAACTGCTGCGCCCGTAAAGGATGCGATACCCGGCGAGATCGTCGAGCGGCCCGCCATCCACTTTCGACGGCGGCATTTCCCACTGTAGTGAGGCGACCCCGCTGCCTTCCAGCACAGGGTTCACGGTGTCCAGCACAGGGTTCACGGTGATTGAAAACGGCGCAGTGACGATCTGGTGGGTCGCGTCGGCAACGGTGATCGATATGGATTCGTATACGCCCTCATCAGTAGGGCCTGGCGTTCCGCTGATGAGGCCGTTGGTGGGATCGAGACTCGCCCAAGGGGGTAGATTGACGGCCGTAAATCGTAGCGTGTCGCTCTCGGGATCCTGCGCCACGGGTTGATAGTCGAACGTGGCGCCCACCTGGGCGTCCGCGACTGCTGCAATCACGATGGTGGGCGGCGCATTGTTCGAGATCGCGGGCACGTCGACAGTGGTCGGCGTTGCCGCTGTGACGGATCCATTTTCGGATCCACTTCTGATACCACATGCCTGGCATAAGCAAAGCGGCAAGAGCGGTAAGAATGCTCTTGAGAGATTGCGCGATCGACCCTGCATCTGTCGGAATCCTGTGGTCCTTGCCCTAATCAGCTGGTCAGAATTTAGGACTCCAAGGGAAGGTCTTTTAATGCAATGGTTCAAACTGCCCAGATCTTCTTCGTCGCCAGAGGGCGACAAAGGAAGGAATTCAATAACTTATGTGTCGCTCAAGACCGCAACCAATTTTTTCTAGATGTAGGAATCGATCGAGCGGCTTACCAGCAGATTCCTTCGCAGGTACATCGAAGCCTTGCGCCGCCCGCAATCCAACCTTCCCGCCTCTGGTTTGACTGGCCGCCTAAACGACCCGCGCAATCACCGCAGTGCTCGTTATGCTGAGCAACGATGCGAGCGAGTTTGGTCTGCGGTTCAGCAAGGAGTTCTGACAGGCTCACAAAGCTGCCTGGGGATTTATCTCGATCAGGTGCCGACGAAAGAAGTCAGCCAGCGTCACAGTGGACTTCACGCGATTCGGAATCTTGCGCCAGCCGTGACCTTCGTCCGGGAACAGCAGGAACTCCACGTCGCGACCGTTCTTCTTCAGCGTATCGACCACCTGCTGCGCCTCCACTAACGGCACGTTGGTGTCGTTCGCACCGTGCATCACGAGCATGGCCGCGCGCACGCGCTCCAGCTTGTGAATCGGTGACAGGCGCTTCAGCAGGTCCGCCTGCGTTTTTGGATTGCCGTACTCACCGCTGGATACCGCGCCCATCCACGGCGTGGATTGCGCGAAGAATGTCTGGAAGTTGACGATGCCGTACATGTTCACGCCGGCGGCGAACGTGTCCGGATACTCCGTCACCGCTACCATCACCACGTAGCCGCCGTACGAACCGCCGATGATGCCGAGGTGGCCCTTCGCGCCGACGCCGGATTGCACCAGGTAGTTGGCTGAGTCGAAGATGTCGCGATTCGCGTCGAATCGTTTCTCATGATTGTCGAGCGCCAGGAATGCCTTGCCGAAGCCGGCCGAGCCGCGGATGTTCGGCGCGAACACCGCGATGCCCTGCGCGAGAATCGCCTGGTAATCGGCGCGGAACGTCGGGCGCTCCTGCCCTTCCGGACCGCCATGGAAGCTCAGTACGACAGGACCGGGCTGCTTGAAATCCTTCGGCAGATACAGCCAGCCCGACAGCTCCAATCCATCCTGCGCTTTGTATTTACGCAGCTCGGGCCGCACCAGCGTCGACAGTTCGACGTTCGGAGTCGCGAGCGGCGCGATCTGCGTGTAGCGCCGCGTGGCGAAGTCGTACTGCCACGAGCTCGACGGCTGCACCGCGCCCGTGACGTTCAGCAGCATGCGGTCGCCGGACGGGGATATGTCGCTGATCGAGACCACTTCGCCCGGCGGTGCGGGCAACGGCGTGCGCTTGCCATCCGGCAATGACACCAGTTCGAGCTCAGTGCGACCGCCGACGTTCCAGGTGAGCACTGCACGACGCCCATCGTCGGTGAGCGCAAAGGTGTCCGCCTCCGCGTCGTCGCGCGCAACGAACTGCGTCATCGCGCCGGGTTTGCCACTTGCATCGATTGCAACGCGCGAAACGACCAGGCGATCGCGTCCGACGTCGTTAACGATGTACGCAGCGCTTCCGTCGTGTGCCAGCTCGCCGTAGGCGATCGCAGGTCCCTCGTGCGGCGTCAGCAGAATTTCCTTGTGCGAATCGAGGTCGTGCAACGCCAGGTTGGTGTTGCCGCGAGTAACCACGCGCGAAATCAGCGCGCGGTTGCCAGGAAGCTCAATGTCGCTGATGCCGCCTAGGCCCTCGTATTCGATGGCGATCGCGGTCTTGCCGGTCTTCGGGTCGTGGATCCACGAGTCGGGCGCCTGCGGGTTGCGCAACGCCGAGCGGAACCAGTAGCGGCCGTCCGGTGCGAAGTTGCCCGAGAAGTTGTCTTCCTTGCCGCCGCTCGTGATGCGCTTCGCGCCAGTGCCGTCGGATTTGCTGAGAAACACCTGGGCGTTGAAGCCACCGCCGCGCGCCACGTCGTACGCGATCGTATCGTCGACCGGCGACCACGCGAGCGAACCCACCGGATCCGCTTCCTGCGTGATCTGCTTCGGCTCGCCGCCAGCCGTGTCCACCAGCCAGACCTGCGGCGTGCCGGAGCGATTGCTGAGAAATGCGATTCGCTTGCCGTCATGCGAATACACGGAATTGAAAGTACTCGGGATCTGCGCCATCGCCTTGATGCGCGCGGAGAGCGCGTCGGGCGAAGACGTCGACTGCGCATGGACAACACCGACCAGCGGCAGCAGACAGGCAATGGCAAGTGAACGGGTCATATGTGCTCCTGGTAGGTCGGGCCTCAGCCCGACATCGAACCGCTCTGATTCTATAGGACGGCCGGCCTCACAAACGGCCGCGACCCGCCGCCCGAGTGCGTGGGATGAAAGATCGGGCCATAAGGCTACTTCTGGCCCTTTTTTTTGGTTGGCGTAACTGAGAGCCTTCGTCCATTGGGAGAAACATAGGGAGAAACCGGCATGAAAAATATTGCCCTCGCCGCGCTGTTACTGATTTCCGGCTGCGCAGATCTTCCGCGCGAGGCGCCTCCGACGCCTACGGTCAGCGTCTTCGTCGTCGCCCATCCCGACGACTGGCAGCTCTTCATGAACCCCGCCGCCTTCCATGCCATGAACGAATCGCACGAGAAGGCCGTGTTCGTGCACGTCTCGGCGGGCGATGCCGGCCGGGGCGTGACCGGCGAACCGACACCTTACTACCTTGCGCGCGAGGAAGGCGCGCTACGCGGTATTCGCTTCATGGCCAACGCCGCCAACGCGACCGCTGCGCTGGGCGCTGACACCAAGCCCGAAACCGTCGAGCGCGGCGGACACAAGGTGGCTCGCCACAGCTACGCCAACGCGGTTGCGTATTTCCTTCGCGTGCATGACGGCAACATCGTCAACGGCAACGACTTTCAGGAGCACCCACTTTCGCTGCAGCGTCTGCGCTCGGGCGCGTCCGCCGAGACGAAGGCCATCGATGGCAGCGCGCGATATGCGGGATGGAGCGATTTCGTCGCCACACTGGAGGCCGTCATCGCCAGCGAGCTTGCGCCCGGCACCGCGCTGAATCTGCACATCGCCGAGCTGGATGAAAGGCTCAACCCGGGCGACCATGCCGATCATCGCGCCGTGGCATTCGCGATGGAGGAGATCGCCGCCCGCCTGCCGTGCGCCCGCGTCAGCCGGTATCAGGAATACGCAACACGTGACCGCAAGCCCAACGTGACGGGCGAGAACTATCTAGTCGATGTGGGAACCTGGGCGGCGACAGCTTCAGGTCTCAGCGACAGTCACGCCGGCAGCACGTGGGAACAGGGACACAATGTCTGGGTGGGACGTGACTATCACCGCACACAGAAGCCGCGTGGCACATGTGGCTGAGCGCCTCGATCGATGCCGGGAGTAGCCCGGCAGGCCCTTGTACCCGTAGCGGCCCCCGTGACCGGCCGACAGTGTCAAGCCCTTGTTCTGATTAGTTTCCGCCAGCCGGTCGCATCGCTTACGATCGAGCCAATTGATTCCGCAGCGGTTTGTTAGGAATGGGCTCCATCATTTCGTTGATCGATTCTTCGGTGGGCGCAATTCCGCTGGCCCTGCTCGAGGTATGGGGGCGCTTCAGCTACTTCGTCGGTGCGGCCTTGGCGGTATGCGCCTTTGGCGGATTCACCTTTCGCATCGGTGAACGCTGGGGGTTCGGGCGCGAGCGATTCGCCTGGAACACCAAGGCATTCCTCGCCGTGCCGCTCACCCTGGTGCTGGTGATCCTCAGCGGCTATCTCGGCTCGTTCATCGTGCTGGTGCCGGGCGCTCAGACGTTTGAATCGCTCAAGGACCTGGTGGTGCTCCTGTGCATCGTCTACTTCGGCTACCCAGCGCTGCTGGCGGTACCGCCGGCATACATGTTGTCCGACCTCATCGAGGGTGTGCCGCCGTCGTTCGTGCGGGACTGGGCCGAGGGTTACTTCTTCTGGACCGCCTTCGTGTGGATGGCGCTGCAACTCATCGGTCGCGATCCGGATTTTCGCTTGCCGCGTACCTGGGCCAGATACGCGGTCTTCGTCGCGACCATCATGTTTCTCGATCCGGTGATGTGGGGTTACATCTGCTCGGGAAAATTCACCTCGCTCATCTCTTACCGCAACATCACTTCCGCCTTGTTTTTCACGCTCGTGGTCACCTGGGTGCTCGCGCCGTTGGCATTCCTGCTCACCCTGCCGGTGGTGAAACGGCTTGGGTGGTTCTGGGCGGAGATTCCTGGTCACGTTCGGGCGCGTTGGATGGGCAGCCCGGAATGGATTTGGGAATCGGGCCGCAGCGATCGTGCGTACAACCAGTCACTCATGCAGCGCGGCCTGCCGATTCGCGTGTTCATCTTTCTTCCGTTCATTCTGCTCGTCCTGATCATGGTCGGTGTGACGGCCACGGTTTCACTGCGCGCCGCCGCGATCGACTCGGACCGGCTGGCCAGCAATCTTCACCAGGAAACTTCCGACAACGTGCGCATGCAGCTCGATGACTTCCTGGCGAGCACGCTGGTGCCCGCCGATGCCGCCCGTCGTGGCGGACTGGACGCATTGCTGCGCGATCGCACCGCCAGCGCAAATGGCCGTGCCTTCATCCTGGACGGAGCGGGCAAGGTGATTGCGTCATCGGCGGACGACGGAGATGACGTGGTGAGCGCCGCGACAGCGGCATTGGCGAAAGCGCGGGAGGGTTTGCCCGGTGGCGGCGCGGTGGAACTCAAATTCGACCACGTCACGGCGAAGCCACTGTCGCGCGATACCTGGCTGACGCAAGCGACTACCTACGATCGGGGTCCCGCCAGTGGCTGGACGCTGGTCACCACAATGCCCGAGTCTTACTACCTGTCGGGATTGCGTGCCGGCCATGGGCGCAGCGCCGTCGTATTTGCACTCGCCCTCGTGATCTCGCTGATTCTTGCTGCGATCCTCGCCTCGACGGTCACCGCGCCGCTGCGACGCATCTCGATCGCCACCGGAGCGATGGCCCAGGGCGACATGGAAACCCGCGTTTCTGGTGGCAGTCTCGACGAGCTGGCAGCCCTGGCGGACTCGTTCAACGACATGGCACTGAAGCTCAAACGCTCCTTCGACGACCTGAGCGCCAGTGAATCGCGCGCGCGGGAAAGCGAGGATCGCCTGCAACTGGCCATCGACGCTGGCGGCCTCGGCATCTGGGACTGGCACGTGGAGGAGGACCGCCTCGTGTGGGACGACTCCATGTATCGGCTGTACGGCGTGCGCAAGGAAGACTTCAGTGGCGCCTATGACACGTGGACGGCCAGCCTCGTCGCCGAAGACCGCGAGCGCTCCACCGCCGACGTGATGGCGGCATTGCGTGGCGAACGCAAATACCTGACGGACTTTCGCGTGCGCAGGCGGGACGGCGCAGTGCGCATCTTGCGTGGTGAGGGACAGGTGATTCGCGATGCGAGCGATCGTGCAGTGCGCATGGTGGGCATCAACTGGGATGTCACGGACCTGGTGACTGCCGAGCGGCAACGCGAGGAATTACTCGCAGAACTGCGTCAGCACCGGGAGCAGCTCGAAGCGCTGGTGGCTAGTCGCACCGTCGAGCTGCAGCGCGCCAACCAGGAACTGGGCGCGAGCTTCGAATCGTTGCGCTCACTGGAAAAGCTGCGCGACGACCTGGTGCACATGATCGTCCACGACATGGCAACACCTCTGACCGCAGTGCTCAGCCGACTCTATGCGATCAAGCTCACGCCCGAGGCGATCAGCACCGATGCCGGCGAGGATCTCGACGCGGTCATCGACGCGGTGGTTTCGCTTGCCTCGATGTCGCACGACCTGCTTGACGTCAGCCGCATGGAAGCAGGCCGGATGCCCATCACCCTTTCGATTTGCGATCTCGCGCCCATCGCGCACGAGGTGTGTACGAGTATGCGTGCCTCCGATCCCGAGCGTGTCCTCGAGGTCGAAGCTTCCGCTCCCGTGGAGATCAGTTGCGACGCGGCGCTCGTCCGTCGAGTCCTCGTGAACCTCGTCAGCAATGGCTTCAAGCACACACCGAAGGGCAGCCCGCTGCGCGTCGTAGTCACACGGGTGGCGCAAGGTGCGCGCGTGGAGGTACGCGACCGCGGCACCGGCGTGGCGCCGGATTACCGCGCCAAGATTTTCGAGAAATTCGGCACCATCGAAGCGCGGCACAGTCGCAGCTATCATTCCGTGGGCTTGGGCCTGGCGTTCTGCAAGCTCGCCGTGGAGACCCATGGGGGTTCGATCGGAGTCGATGACGGTGTACCGACCGGCAGCAATTTCTGGTTCACGCTGCCGGATGCGCAATCCCCGTCCAACTCGGCGTAGCGGGCAAAATCATCGGTGGCTATGCCGCTTTTTACTGCCACATCTAGTCCATATCTGACAAGCCATGCCTTTGTTGTTTTGCGTAAGCTCCATGTACAACTAATTTCTGGCGCCCAATCCAGCCCAGCGCCATGGCTAGAAAAAACGCGGCGGTCTCGACCTCACCGCGGCGTACACCTCGATAACAATTAACTGAGCGAGCATGAATACGACACTAAAGCACTCATTGACACGCAGATTTCCGAAGCTCAGCGCTTGTTACACATTGCTAGCCAAAGGTGACTCTTATTTACATTCCACCGGCTGGATCGAAAGTAAACGACGCGGCTATCCGTGTCGGCCAGACGGTTCGGAACTGCCGTGGATGAACTATGCGGTGGTCGCGTTCCTTGAGCGACGGTTGAACAAAACCCTATCGGTGTTCGAATACGGCAGCGGCTATTCAACACTGTTCTATGCGCGGCGCGTGCGTAACGTGATTTCAGTGGAGTATGACCAGGCATGGATTGCGAGCATCGGCCCTCGCTTGCCGCCGAACGCCAGCGTGCTATTCGTGCCAGATGATGTCGATGGCGATTACTGCCGCGCCATCGCGCGCAGCGGAGATAGTTTTGACGTCGTCGTCGTCGATGGCAAAGACCGGGAGAACTGCGTCAAGCAAAGCATGCAAGCGCTGTCGTCACGCGGCGTGATCGTGCTTGATGATTCGCAACGAGCGGGATATGCGCCCGCCATCTCGTACGCTCAGGATAACGGCTATTTGACGGTGGACTTCGAGGGGCTTAAACCCACGGAAAGTTCCTGGTTTCGCAGCACCATTCTCTATCGACGAGAAAATTGCCTGGGACTGTAATCAGCTCGCCTAAAGTTGGTCCGCGAGGCCCGCGTGAGCAGCTTGTCCGGCAGGTAGTTGACGGAATTCCCTCTGCAGCGCCGCTCGTTTCCGACAGGGCCCGCGCGCGCCTTCGACCAGCGAGCCGCGGGCCGCACTCTATATATATGTGTACGTACGCTCGAGGCGGGCACCCGTCGCGCAGCGTCGATACCCGGCGGCGCTCGGGCTGTGCGGGCAGCCTTTGGAACTGGCGTGCAGTCGGCCGTCCCGGCACCCCGGCCGCGCAGGTCCATCCAAGACGGCGCCGACGCGTTATCAGACTTGTACGACACGCACACGGCGTATTCGCGGACACTCGATTCACACCGCTTTTCTTATAAGAGGTACTTACCTTAGGGGAGAGTAGCTCGGTGACGTTGGCCTTGAAGCTCAAGTACGCGTTCCGGCACGCCATGAAGCGCAATCCCCTGGTGCCGCGGCGGTGCGCGGATCTCATGAGCCGCGAGCGGGCGGATCCGGTGGTGCATCTGGCGCGTCAACGGGCGCTGGTCACCCAGTTACTGGCTGAGGCGTGCAACGTTCCCGCCTACGAGTGCCGCACCGCACTGCCGTCAGACACGGACCCCCTCGACTACCTGCGCGAGGCTTTTCCCATCATCGACAAGGCCGAGGTCTTGCAGCGCCCGTCCAGTTTCCTGCGCAAGGGCCGCGTGCCGTCGCATCGCCTCATGGTGGCCGAAACCAGCGGCACCACGGGCACTCCGTTCGACGTTTACCGCAGCTTCAATTCCATGGTCATGGAAGAGTCCTTTCACCTGCAGCATTGGCATTGGGCTGGCTGGCGGCCAGGCGTCAAACAGGCCGTGTTGCGCGGCGAGACCGTGGTACCGATCCGGCGCCGCCAACCGCCGTATTGGTTCACGGACCCGGCCGGCGGCCAGCTGGTGCTGTCGACCAGGCACCTGGATCGCCACAGCGCAGTGCTGTTCATCAGCGAATTGCAGCGCTTCGGCGCGACCCATCTGCGCGCCTACCCATCGGCGGCGCACGCTCTCGCCGCCTTCGCCGAGGAGGCCGGCGTGCGCTTGCATTTCGACGCGGTGATCACCGGCTCGGAGATGCTCTACGACTTCCAGCGCGAGCGCATCGAACGCGTGTTCGGCTGCCACGTGTTCGACTTCTACGGCATGACCGAGCGCGTGGCGTACGCCGCCGAATGTGAGCACGGGCGCATGCACGTGAACCCCGAGTACGGCGTGCTGGAGATCGTCGACGCCCAGGGACGTCCCACCAACCAAGAGGGAACCATCATCGGCACTTCGCTGAACAACAGCGCCATGCCGCTGATTCGTTATCGCATGAACGACACCGCGCGCTGGAACCACGAGCCCTGTCCCTGCGGGCGGACTTATCCGGTCATCGAAAGAATTGTCGGCAGGCTCGCTGATCAGCTCTACGACCTCGATGGCCGCGCCGTGAACTGCACCATGATCGGCTTCGCCTTCGACGGCATGCATAACATCCGCAAGGCCCAGGTCGCGCAGACCGAGGTCGATCAATGGGTGATCCGTATCGTGCCGGGTGCCGGGTACACCACCCTGGATAGCGAACGCGTGCTCGCCAAACTCGGTAAGCAGGTGTCGTCGCGAATCGCGGCGCGCATCGAACTGCGCGAGGACATACCGGCGCTGCCCAGCGGCAAATACAAGTGGGTGGTGCAGGAATGCAGTCGCAACAGCCATCCGCCGCGGTCCGTGCAGGCTAACGCCGTGCCGAAACGAATCTCGAGAGCCGCCCGGTGAGCGCACCGGCCGCTTTCCTGACACTGCCTGCCACCGGTAATCCGCTGGCCGTCACGTCGCGCGCGGAATGGGAGCCACTGTTCGCGCAAGCGCCCTGGCCTCACTTCACGCAATCCTGGGCGTATGGCGAGGGCAAGCGCGCAGAAGGCTGGCAGGTGGAGCGCCTGGTAATTCCCGACGCGGGTGGTCCCGTGGCCCTGTGCCAGTTGCTGGTGAAGCGCCCCCTGGGTATTCCCATCACACGCATCAATCGTGGACCGGTGTTCCTGCGCGACAAGCCTTCGCGGGCGACGCAGCTCGGCGTATTGCGCACCTTGCGCCGGCGTTGGCGCTTTGGAATGCGCGGGCTGCTGCTGATGGCGCCTTCGTTGCCCATGGACGATGAGTCCGTGGCGCTAATGCGCGAGGCCGGCTTCATCCGGCGCAAGGACTCAGGCTGGGCCTCCTCGTTCATCAATCTGCAGCAGCCTCTCGAGGACCTTTTCCGCGGCCTCGCGCCAGACTGGCGCACCAAGATCCGGCGCGCCGA
Organism: uncultured Pseudomonadota bacterium; assembly: GCA_963736955.1. Lineage (GTDB taxonomy): Bacteria > Pseudomonadota > Gammaproteobacteria > Steroidobacterales > Steroidobacteraceae > CADEED01. Next base: position 349,330 of record CAVTQT010000010.1, on the reverse strand, counting down.
GAAACTCGGCGTCACCCTGCGCGTGCGTAGCGACGCGGCAGCCATCGATTGGCTGCTGGATCGACACGTCGAGAACATGCGCAGCAAGAATTTCACCGGTCCATCGCCGGAATTCGTCCGCTCGGTCGTGGGCGCCGGAGCGCACGACTTCCGCCTGCTGCAGGCCATGATCGCGGGCCAGCCCGAAGCGGGGTTGCTGGTCGGACGCTTCGGCCAACACGCCGAAAACTTCATCGCCTGGTTCAGCGAAACGGCCCGGCGCGCCACCGCTGGCAACTACCTCATGTGGAATTCGGTGATCGAGATGCAGCGGATCGGCTGCCGGACGCTGGACCTCGGCGGGTTTTCAGTGAGTGACCGCTACGGGCATTTCAAGCGTGGCATGCGCGGCGAGGAATACCGGTTGGCCGGGGAGTGGCTGGCATTCTGAATTCCCTCATCCGGTACCCGGGGGAATCATGGTCAGGCGGCGATCGTCACTCGCCTTTACCGGAGAAGTAGACGCACGGGTAGGCGATTCGATAGAGGGCCGTCGCATTCAGGACATTCAGTGTCGTCGGCCGCGAGGGATACATCGCGCGATAGTACGCAAGGGTCTGGTTCTTTGGCGGCGGCAGCGAGGCGGCGAGCAGGTCCCGTAACTCCGTAAGGCTAAAGCCGGCGTGCGCCCCAAGCTCATTGCGAAATCGACCGGTGAGACGCGCTCGCCAATCGTTCATGTTCCAGCGGACCTTCTCGGAGAAAGTTACACCGTGGCTGCCAATGTAGCCGAGCAGCCGCGAGCGATTCGGAGTGCCGATCCAGTACCCGCCGTCGCGTTTCAGGACGCGAGCCATCTCGCGAATGGCAACGGCAGGTCGTTCAATGTGCTCCAAGGCGTGATAGCAGTACACGAAGTCGAAGCTCTCGTCGGGGAAATCGAGGGCCAACGCGTCTCCGACTCGGAGGTCTGCGACCCGTCGTGCGTCAGCATCGAAGTTGTCTTGCGGGTCGATGCCGGTCACCGCTGCACCGAGCTTCTCAGCCAGTATCGCGGCTTCGATTCCGGAGCCACAACCGACGACGAGCAGTGTCTTGATGCGTGGATGGATGGCGGTGATCAGCCCGCAGATTCGGTCCGTCTTCCCGTCTTTGAATTTCCCTGTCCCGGTCATGCCGTGCCCTTGCTACTGGTTCGAACGTCCACGCCAAACGATGCCAAGATATACGAAGACTGATTCGCCAATGGCCTGTCCTCTTGTCGGCCTTGACCTACCTGAACGTGTACTCAGATTGAGTATTGGGCGTCGCCTTCGATCACCGTCTGTATCAGCGCGGGTCGCTCACCTGGCTTCCAGAGATGTGCCTTATGGGTCACGCGATAACGCAGCGGCCCTCCGTCCGGCGTCGCGCTGCGCTCGAGCGGCGGCGGGATACAGACGAACTCCGTCTCGAGTGCATCCTTCGTCACCGTCACCATGGAATAGCCGTGGCCCGCGAGATCCACAAATGAGAGCTGCGGCGAGACGTCCGGGTTGCGCAGCGCGCGCGCCTTGTTTGCGTCACCGTCCTTGAGCGCCAGTGCCGCGCGCACGCCATGCAGGATGGCGAAATTGATCGACGGAGTGGCGTTCTCTTTCGGGCCCACGATATAGAGCGCGCGCAGCGGATCGTCGTCCTTGATGTTGTAAGGCAGGGATTCGGCGAGTCCCAGCGCTGAGATGGAGCCAGTGATGAACTCGACGGCGACGGGGTCGTACTTGCGTGGCGGCAGATCGGCGGTAGCAAGGCCGGCCCAGAAGGAATGCTTATCGCCCGCGACGATCGCGAGGCCGGTGATGTTCTCTTTGCGAACGACGCTGAAGATTTCCTCGTGCTCCGAGTAGTAGCCGCCGTTGATGAGACCGTAACCCTTGCCCGGCCATTTCGGGCCGACACCGGCCGGCAGGTTCTGCAGGTCCGAGCGCCACGCCAGCGTGCCGAAGCTGTGACCCCACACTTTCCATGGCGCCTTGCTCGCGCGCAGTTTTTCGATCAGCCACGCGCGCTGCGTCGCGCCGAGGTAAGACTGCCGCGCCGAATCCTTCTCCGGATTCGGCACTTCCTTACCGCCGAAGCGCAGGGTCGCGGGCGGCCTGCCATCGCCGTACGTGCGGCCGTCGTCGAGCACGCGCGCCGCGTCTTCGTCCGCGAACTGCGGGAACTGCTCGGGCACGAACGCGTCGAGATTCACATCCGCGGTCTTGAAGCTGCGGTTGTCGGTGAGGATCATCTCCGTGTTCTTGCCGTAGCGGAACGTGCGGTAGATGCGAAGCGATTCGACCGCGGCGATGTTGTTAGGCTCGTTGCCGAAGCCGTCGGCGTCGAAGCTCGTGATCGGCGCGTCCTTGACGGCCGGCGCATCGAAGCGATCGGTTTGCTGTTTGCGCGGTTGCGCGACGCGCGCCGGCTGGAATTCCCACCAGGCCTGGTTCGCCACTACGCGCTTCGTCTGCGCCGGGCGCTGCTTGCCGTCGAACACCTGGATGCCCTGGAAGCCCTGCCAGGAGAACTCGTGGTTGTCCCACACCGGCACGAACGGGAAGCGCGCGCGGGCGTCCTGCAGGTCCGGATCCTGTAGATAGGCCTTGTAGGCCGTGCGGTAGTCGCGCAGCGTGGTCGGCAGGTGGTAGTCGTGCAGATTCTCGCCGTCGGGATAGCGGAACAGATCGCGGATGCGGCGGTTGTAGCGGCGGCCATCCGGCTTGTCCTCCGGATACCAGCAGATTTCGTAGATGAAGTCGCCGAGATGCAGGACGAAGCCCAACTGTTGGTCGCGGGGGCGGCGCTCGTCTTCCCAGATCATGCGGCGATAGGCATTACAGGCGCTCTGCCCCACGTCCTGGCAGCTCACGAACGTGAAGCGCACCGGGCGCGAATCGCTTTCCTTCGGCGCGGTGAGCGTGCGGCCGATGCGGCTGCCGTTGCCGTCTTCGTCGGTAAAGCGGTACCAGTATTCGGTCGACGGCCTGAGGCCCGCTGCGTAGAAGCGGCAGGTCCAGTCCGTGTCCGCGGTGATCGGGATGACGGCGCGCGTCTCGATCTTCTTGAACTCCCGATCATTTGCCACTTCGAGGAAGATCGTGTGAGTCTCGCGAGGATCGCCGGGCTTGGGTTGCAGTCGTGTCCAGAGAATGACGCTGTCGGGCGCGGGGTCGCCGGACGCGACGCCCTGGGGATAGAACTCGCGGCGCTCGGTCCACGTTGAACCTTTCGCAAAGGCGCGCGGTACGCCGAGCGCGAGGGTGGCGCCGACGGCGCTCGCGGCCTGAAGGAACTGGCGGCGGGTACGCATGCCGCGCATCGTGCCTCAAGGTGCGGCGCAGCGGAATCGGATTAGCGCGCGTTTCGTCGCGAATTGCTGCTAGCGCGGTCCGCCGTCAAATCTGGTCAATGGCCACTTCGCGCAGGTAGTAGCCGGCATCGAGGCGGCGAGTTCGGATCGACGGATCAGTAGTTCGGAGCGTGATGGCGTAGACGCCGGTCGCTGGCGGCCGCCACGGGTGCTCCCACAGTGCCCAGGGCGCCGGAGAGACGTTCGTCATGCATATGCTCTCCCAGGATCCGTCGCCGAAGCGGATTTCGAGTTTATCGGTGTGCGCCGCGCCACCCCACTGTACGCCCACGACTCGGTAGCGGATCGCCCCGGACACGAGCCACTTTTCAATGCGGACGGGCAACGCCGCAAGATCAATTTCCGCCGGCAGATAATCGCGCGCCAGCGCCGGCGTGCCGCTCTGATGCGTGCGCGACGCGTATTCGCGCATCTGTGAAGTCGCCGGTTCGTCTTCTCCGACGAAGCGGAGCTCGTTCACCCACTTGATGCACGTGCAGCCGTACCAGCCGGGCACGACGAGCCGGACCGGGGCGCCGTGATCGGCCGGGAGCGGTGCCCCGTTCAACTCGGTCGCCAGAAATGCGCCGGAGCGCTCGAGCTCGTCGAAACTGAATATCCAGCTGGCGCCCGGCGTAGAGCGTTCCGAGGGTTGAGAGTATTGATCGAAGCCAGAGACCAGGAGCCGCGTGGCGCCTGCGGGCATCTCGAACTGATCGATCGCGTCGAGCAGTCGAATGCCGGCCCACTCGGCGCTGCTGAGCAGGCCGAAGCTCGCGCTGCGCGTGTTGCCGCTGCATTCCATGAGCTGCTGGCCTTGGTCGACGGCCATCGGCAGGAGATCGTCCAGGAACAATTCGACCGGAGAGCCAGGCAGACCGAGTACCGAGATTCGCCAGGGACTTTCCGGCACGAGCAAGTCCGGAGACCGGGTGCGGATATAGAAAGCTTCGCTGGGCGTCACCAGATTCGTCGCACTGAGCTTGGACAGATCGGTAAAGAGGCGCCCGTCCAAGCCCGAATCGAAGGCTTGCTCGAGGGGTCGTTCACTCTCGCCCACGAATGCCGCGACGCCCAGTTGCTGTCCGCCGGCGAATTGATTCGGACAATCGCTCGGGGTCGGGGTCGGGGTAGGCGTCGGGGACGGAGTCGGGCTGCCAGACTCGCCACCGCCCCCACCTCCGCACGATCCTAGCAAGAGCGCGCCGCTCAGCTCGAGCCCGTTTTGCAGGAAGCGGCGGCGTGCAATCGATCTCATGGTGGTTCAGCCTGGACCACCCCCTGCAGTCATTGAATCGGCGCTGTTGGCATACGCACGTGGGACGCCACCTCCGACCTTCGGTGAGCACTACTTTCCACGTGGCCGCTTGCGGAAATACACAACTCCATGCTCGTAGTCGATCGCCATTTCGCGCGAGCGGGCGAGCACGTCCATGCCGATGAGCACGGTCGGCTCATCTTGCAAGCCCCAGAAGTCGAAGACGTGAAAGTTGCCGATATACGCGTTCACGCCGCCGACGACGGTGCGGCCAAGGCGCAGACTCGGTGTCCAGACTCTCTCCTCGAGCACGATCGGGTGCCCGAATGTGAATGCGTGACCGTTGTGATACTCGATCGTTCGGGCGGCAACTTCGCGCAGCGCGTCGCGAAATTTCTCGTTGGCGAGCGAGATGTCGGAGCCGGTGTCGATCAACACGTTGACGTGCACGCCCATGATCTCGCCCGGGACCATCAGCAGCGAGCCGAAGCGCATGACTGCGGGAGCGCTCAGCCAGCCTTGCGTCGGCATCTGCGCGGCGCTCTCGTAAATCTCCACGCAATGTTTCGTGAAATCGATATGCAGCAGGCGCCCGGCCATGCCGTCGACGCCGAGCAGCCCATGCTCGCCACCCAGCATGGGGCCGTCGAGCACCGGCGTATCCCCGCGCGAAAGACGAAGGGCGCCGAACGAGAGTGATTCGACATTCACCAGCGTGGCTGGCTCCGCGCCGTCGATCGAATGCACCACGTCTTGGCCGGAAGGCGCGAGGCCAAGGCGCGTGGCGAGCGCCTGCGAGAGCACCGAGCGATTGGCGCCCGTGTCGATGACGAAGCGAAACGGGCCCTGGCCGTTGATGCTGATGAGGGCGACGGCGCGCCCTGCCGTGTCTTTGGTCGTGGTGCCCGCGGCGCTTGGCGCATCGGGGTCGAGCGGCTCGCACGCGGGCGCCGGCACATTCAATACAGCACCCGCGACTAACAAAGCCGCGCTCGCGAACCTGATGAAGCGCGCCATGCGCCGACTATGCGCTGGCTAGCGAAGGCCCTCAAGCGAGGTGCGAGAATTCCCACGAGTGGGACACGCTGACGTGATGACCACTTTCTGGAAATTGACCCGCCGCAGTAACGAACCCCCCGCCTCGGGCACGAATAACGCGCGCATCTTTGTGAGGTCGAGGTGCCGTTCCGGCAGGTACGCATATCGCGTCTCTATCTGCGTGATCAACCAGAACGTATACCCTTCAGCGCCGTCTAACGGTTGAGCTGAGCGGCGCGCGCGCCGATGTGTGAGCTTGGCACTTTATCCCTCACGCGTTCGGTCCAACGATTTGTTAGACGACATCTGGCCCTCAAGCCAAACCTTAAGTCGGTTTGCCCACGTGACGTACCGCTTGGACTGACGAAAGTAGAGCGCGTCGGCGTTAAGGCGTATGAAGTCTCGAACACCAACTGAGCCTCTTCCCAGCAAATGCCCTACATCGACTAGAAGACTTGCGGTCGTACTGGGAGGCTCATGCTTGAGAAAGTCGGACCAAATCTCCTCGTCGTTCGAGAACTCCACCCAAGCATCTTGGTGATAGTAGTTCTGCAACAGGCGACCCAAGCTGGGCAATTGGGAATGAATCGCGCCGGTAGGAACTGGCTCTTTGGAAGTGGCAGGACGTTTCATGTCGTCTAACGGTTGAGCTGAGCGGCGCGCACGCCGTCGCATGAGCTTGGCACTTTATCCTTCACGCGTCCGCTCCAGTGATTTGTTAGACGGCACTTCGTCGATGCCTGACGCCAACACATGCAGATAGTACTGTAGGGACCGCAAATGCAGCCCCCAGTGATATCCGAAGCTATTCGTGAAATGCCAAAGTGAATCTTCGACGCTTGTATTGTCCCAGCACCACAGCGCTTCCTTAAGATCTGCGTAGATGTCGGCGATGTCATCGATCCCATCTCCGACCAAGATCGTGGCCGCACCAATCTCTCGCGTTGTTGGGTCCGCGAGATTGTAGTACCCGAGTGTCGGGAAGTGCGCCGATACGAGTGCGCGTGTCGCCTTATGGTCCTCGCGGGGTGCATCCGGCAATTCGCGATCATCGAACGTGAATTTGGCACGGTGCACAGAACTAGCCAGACCATCCAAAGAAATCGGCAATGCCTCGAGCCTGCCTTCCGGAGTCATGTCCGGTGTTTCCACGATGCGGATGAAACTCTCGATGGACTGGCGGATGGAGGGGCGGTCGTCGCTCACGGAACCTCTCGTGCCGCCTAACGGTTGAGCTGAGCGGCGCGCGCGCCGACGTCTGAGCTTGGCACTTTATCTTCCACGCGTCCGCTCGAGCGATTTGTTAGGCGGCTTCTTGAGCCAGGTGCTATTCCTGCAAACACGGAATCTGCTCCTCACTTTCGAAGCGGTAGTCATTTCCAACGTAGCTGAATGTGAATGCAATATCTCCCCTTCCAGGCGAAGCCGCTATTACCACTGCCGTTCCTTGGCCTTCGTACCAAGTCTCAAAGGTCACCCCTGAACGCGCCTCAACGGCCTTCCTCAGATTAGCGGGGAGTTTCTCGACAGTCCGTCGGGTTAAACCGCGATAGGATTTTGCGCCTGCGCAAAATGGCTCGCGCGGGAGGTACGAGCACCCGCCGAGTGCGAGCACGACCGCCAATGTGGCTGTGAACTTCATGCCGCCTAACGGGTGAGCTGAGCGCCGCGCGCGCGGCTGTATGAGTTTGGCACTTTATTCTCCACGCGTGCGCTCCAGCGATTTGTTAGAGGGCGCGATATCGATGATCACGTCATCCGCAGGCTTATCAGTCGACGCACCCGAATTGTGCCCTTTGATCTCAATCGGCAGGTATCGAAGAGATGCGGGCGCCTTTGGCCACGCGAGTGTCTGCAGCTCACCTTTCAAGCAGGATGAAAAGGGAGTTGGCATTTCGTCCGAAATGCGCGTCGGCGGAGTAGAGCCGTTGGCGTCTACTACTAGATGCGCCGTCAGGGAGGTCGATTCCGGGATGAAATGCACGCATTTCAAGATGGTTGCCTCGAAGTGTTGTCCAGCAAAGAGCCCACCCACATTCTCACCCCACTCCTTTACAAGGGCGTCATCCGTAAGACCGTTCGCCTTCGCCAAGGCTTCATCATACTTGGGCATTTGGTTGGCACACCCACTGGCGAGTAGCACTAACGAGATGACGAGCTGACGCCGCATTCGCGCCCTCTAACGGTTGAGCTGAGCGGCGCGCGCGCTGCATATCGGCCTTGGCACTTCATTCTCCACACGTGCGCTCGAGCGAGTTGTTAGGCGGCAGCAGATCACTTGGCCTGCCCCCTGGCGCAAGAGCTCAATGTGTACGCCTTACCTATCGGGCCGTCGTCCGCCCCTCGATTGGCGTGAGACAGGGCGTTAATTAGAATTGTGAGCTGAAGCACCTGAAAATTCATCGTCAAGCTGACATTTCGATCGTAAGGCGCATTCCACTCCAGTCGATCGCGAAACCACCCTAACTCGGTCAGATCCCCGGACGGCAATTCTGCCTTCTGCGCCGAGGTCAATGCCTCTGGATTCCAGCACGGCGCGCCGAGTTCCTTGGCAAGAAGATCCCGATGCCTTGCAAAGGCCTCTCGCAAGGATTTCTCGGATTCGAAGTGCATTGTCACAAGGCGTGATACGACTATCGAGGACTCACAAATATAGATGACTGCCGCCCGGTCCTGGAAATAGCGGCGCTTTGAAATGACGTTCGGTTTGAGCGGGTCGTACGGACCTTCATAGGAGACCTCTGCTTCAAGCGCACGTTCCAGTGCAAGTGCATCGTCGCATCGCAATTGGCTGGGATAGACCGCCGAGTTCGGATTAAATGCGCCTGTCATCAAGGCGAGCAGGAGCGAGGAAGCTTGCGAGACGAACACTCTGCCGCCTAACGGTTGAGCTGGGCGGCGCGCACGCCGTCATATGAGCTTGGCACTTTATTCCTCACGCGTCCGCTCCAGCAATTTGTTAGGTGGCGAATTCGCGCCAAGCGTAAGAGAGAAGATGATGGACAATACGATTGAAGCGATGGCAAGCAAGGCTGTGCTTGTAACCACCCATGCAGTCGCGAGGGAGTCCATTTCCCACAATCCACCTACCTTTGCATCCCATAAGTAGATCGTGAGCGCCGTGGCGGACTTTCGTACTACAACGAAGAGTGCGACCGCGACTACAAAGAGAGTAAGTATCTTCTTTGGCTCCGCGCGACGCATCCGCAGGGTGATCCACATTGTGGCGAACGTGACCAATGCAAAGAGCAGCCCAATCGAAACCGCCGAGACCCAAGCGTCAAAGTTGACGCTATCCATTCCATATTTGTGCGCCCAACGCCGAGCAGCGAGCTTTCCATAGACGTGGAGAAGCAGAGCTGCGAGTCCCACCGCTAGTGATGCCTTAAGCCGTTGGTTCATCTGTTCTGCCACCTAACGGTTGAGCTGAGCGGCGCGCACGCCGACGTTTGAGCTTGGCACTTTATCCCTCACGCGTCCGCTCGAGCGATTTGTTAGGCGGCACTCCCGCGTCGCTCGCCTCCTTAATACGCAATGCGGCCGTCAACATAAGAATGCCAACTGCTGTGTAGCCGCAGCAAAGTAAGGCGGCTGAGGTGGCGAGCCAAGAAGGCCTTTCAAAAGCCATATAGGCCCCGAGGCCAAAACCCACTATCACTCCGGCCAGGCCGCTTCCCTCCAGAAAGACGACCCAAAGAAGCGCCGCTTTTCGCCTGTACGCAGCAACGACTATTGTTGACACGAGCGCTGCGATAAAGACGAGCCACACCGCTCCGGCCATTCGCATCGAAGGAAACACACCAGTCATGAGGATTCTTGCCGTGCCGTAGCCGTAAAGCGCGATTAGGAGCGAGACCAAGGGGTCATCCCGAAGTTTGAGGATGGCGTAGCTAGAGGTGCCGATGCCCATCTGTGCTGCCTAACGGTTGAGCTGAGCGGCGCGCACGCCGACGAATGCACTTGGCACTTTATCCTTCACGCGTCCGCTCCAGCGATTTGTTAGGTTTCACACTCGCTCCCATATCTGCTGAACGGTGAATGTATAAGACACCCCGGTTCGATCACCCGATAAGGGAGTGCAAAACCGGTACTTCGTGTGTCGGCCAGTGCTAGGCCAGTGCGCAGCGAATTCGAGAGTACCTTTCTCTTCGGACCACGCGACTCCGTAAATCTCGGGGCGCTCACCATCTGACGTGTCAATTCCGGAAACGACAAGTGAGCCGTCTTTCGCCGCGATGGTGTACTGCGTGTCTTCTTCAAAAGGATCACAAGAGCGCCACGTGCCCAGAAGCGGGTTCTTGCTCTTGATATCGACAACGTGTGACATTGCGTGAAACCTAACGGTTGAGCTGAGCGGCGCGCACGCCGGTGTATGAGCTTGGCACTTTATCCTTCACGCGTCCGCTCCAGCGATTTGTTAGGTGGCAGCGCGCACCTGGACCTCTCAATTGCGCGCACGATTTGGGACAGATATGACGGGTCCAATTCGAATTGGAACTCAACGGCACCATTGCCCTCCGCAATTCGTCCGGACAACGCGACATGACCCAGAGAGTCTACCGAATAGACCCTCAATCGCAGCTCGCCAGGTGACATCGATTCGATCAGTGCTTCACCTTTGCGAGTGTGGTCCAGCGATCGAAGAGCGGACAGAAAGTCATCAAGCGCGAGCGCTTCCACCCAACTGGATCCTCGACCGCTGAAGGTGCCAGTGGAGACCTCAGCCGTGAAGCAGGCGTCCCCGGGTGTGGGAAGCGTCGACGGGATGACCTCCGCAATCTCCAATAGCAGCGAGTTTGGGCCGGAAACAATGCGCATACCTTGACTGCCACCTAACGGTAAGTAGACCGCAGAAATGCGGCATTACAAAGGAGCAAAAATGCGGGATAACACATGGGCTACCAGTAACTCTTTGATTCGACTCCAGCACTTTCCGCCTAACCAGTCAACACATTGGACCGACCATATAGATGCCGGCGGATAGGAAATTCAAACCACCCGTCCCGGGTGAATTCCGGTGGTGTCACCGGCAACTGTTTCATGCCGCGCGCGGGACCAGATTCGTCCTCGCTGTGAGATCAGCGTCCGGCTGTTTTCGTGCGGATCGAGTAGAGAGACGTGCGCGCCGCGATGAAGAGCGTGCGCCGATCTGCGCCGCCAAACGCCAGGCTGCCGGGCCGCTCGGGAATCTCGAGAACGCCGACCGGCTTTCCTTTGCGATCGTAGATCCAGACCTGATCGCCTGCGATGAAGACATTGCCGGCAACATCCGTGACGACCGATGTGCCGCCGCGCTCGTTGAAGACGGCACTGCTGAGCTTGCCGTCTGGCTCGAGCGTCACGCGGTAGGTGCGGCCATCATCTTCGCTGGTCAGGAAATGAGACGTGCCTTGCGCGAAGGCAGCCAGTTGCGAGCTCTGCAGATTGGGCCGCCATGTGCCACCGGCCATGACCGCGGTGCGGGTGCCCGGTGCGTAGTAGTAGCCGCGATGCTCGTTCGGCACGACGCTCACGATCGCCGTATTGCTTCGCGGTCTGTAGACGTAACCGCGGTGTTCCATCATGTCTTGCATCACGGAGAACTGGTTATGGAGACCTACCGGCAAGAGCAGTGTCGTCTGCGGTAATGGCTCGGCCGTCTCCGCGACGAGCTCGGCAGGGCCGGGCTTGGCAGAGCTCAGCCGATAGACGGCGCGTTCATTCGCTATCGCCAGCAGACTGTCCGGCGCGACGAAGCCCAGCACCTGCGGTTGGCCTTTAATCTCCGCCAGCACTTCAGCAGTTCGATTGGCGCCATCCCAGCGGTAGATTTTTCCTTTGACCGCATCGGTGAAGAATGCGGTGCCGGCGTCGTCGACGGTCAGGCCCGACGCATTGCTGAAGCCACTCGCCAGCGTCTGCAGTTTTACCCCGTCCGCGAATATCGAGGCTGGCGGCAACGATTCACCTCGTGGTTTCGCACCTGCATTCACCGCGAATCGGGTGAAGAAGTGCGAACGCACGAAGGCGCCATTCGCTTCGTTATAGACCGCATTGTCGAATGCGAGCCGCGTCTGGCTGAACACTTTCACGTTTTCGAAAGCGATATCGTTGGAGCGTCGCGTGACGATCGCATATGTCTTGGGTAGCACGTTGCGCGATACGCGATACATGTAGGTGTTGGCAAACAGAAGTCCCCTGGAGTCTTCGATATCCAGCGCGTAGGCGTTGGCACCGGCGGGATTCTCCTCCTCGGTCTGAAACGCGTAGGCGTTCCAGTTGCGCACGTTGTGGAACTGCGCCTCCACGCGCATGTGATGCTCCACCGACATCTGGTAGATCTTCCCGGGCGTGTCGGTGTTCTCCACGCGAAGCCCGATCTTCGCGTTCGAGCCATGCGGCCAATTGTTGCGGAAGATGCCGCCGCCGCCGTTCGTAATCAGCAGATCCGCCGCGACGGGGGAAATCTCGAAGTTCGGTCGAACCACCGGCACGGTTGTCGGCGGTCGACGCGGAAACCCGAACCCGCGAAAGCCCGAACCGAAGAACCGCTGACCTGGAAAGGAAACATCGTCCAGCAACGAATTCTTTCCAGCCATCCAGATCACTGCAGCCGCCCGCGGATTCGAGCTGCCCGTGGTGACGGCGATCGAGCGCACGATGTTTCTACCGTCTTTCGGCGCAACGATGATTCCTACCGGGCTCCCCTCGCCCCCGAAGGCGGGTGAACCATCGAGCAGCGAAATCTGGGTCGTGGCGGGGTTTAGTCCGATCAACGCGGTATCGGGCTTGAGCGTCAGCGGGCGGCTCACGCGGTAGCTGCCGCTCGGAAAGAACAGCACCGCGTGCTTTTCGATGGCGGCGAGCAGTGCATCGGTGTCATCCGTCTTGCCATCACCCGTGACGCCCAGCGAACGGACATTTGCCCAGTTGTCCATGGCGGGAGTCGGTGGGATATCCGTGGACACCTCTTGCGCGGGTTTGGCGAGCGCGCGCTTCCTGTGGCTCATGGCGATGCCTTCCTCCCGGCCATCCGCACCGATCATCAAGCCCAGCGAAAAGCGATCCACCACGTAGTGCCGGCCGGGTGCCTTGATCGCCTGCTCGCCAGCAAAAAAGCGAGGCACGTCACTGCATGCGATGTTCACCAGTGTCACCGCGGAGTGCGGGTTGCGAGCATTGCCCGCCACGAAAGCGGCCTCGCGAATGTTGTCCATGCGGAGATCCCGGCCGTAAAGCTGCTCCACCTCCCCGGGTGAGATCTGCAGCGCCACCGGCATGTTCGAGAAGCTGACGCGAATCAACGTGAAGCCGGCTTCCTGAGTCTTGATGGCGGCCGCCCGTTGTCCCTCGAAACTCGAATCCATCAGCAGGAATTGCCACACAGGCGCGGTGCGCTTGGTGATGATGCCGTATTCGCCGCCCTCGACATGGATGTCGCTGGCCTGATTACCAATATCCTCGACTGCCGCGCGCGCTGTTCCGATCCGAAAATTCATGTGGGTGAGCTCGCTGTGCTGCGCGACATGGAAGCGCACCGCGATGGCCGCGGGGTTTCCATCCTGCAACTCGAAGTCGATGTTGCTCATGCCACTGAAGAACGTGAATTCGGTGGCGTCGACGATCGGTGCTCCGGGGTCAGGCCGGTTGTCGGCAAAGTGGACCATGTAGCGGCCGGTGCCTTCCTGAAATCCCGGCGTGTCACGAGCAAGCACGAAGACGGGTCGCGTGGCTCCGTAGCCGAGAAGACGAATGCCCTGCCAGACGTGAACCGTCTTGCTCAGGCGATAGCGTCCCTCGGGAATCAGCAATACGCCGGCCCCGGTGGTCTCCTGCACCCGGTCGATGGCTCGTTGAAGCGCGTCTGAATCATCACCGATTCCGTCTGCATGCGCGCCGAATGCCTGCTGGGTGAAATCCACCGCGCGCGGATCGTCGGGTCGAACCGGGTAGAACGACCCGGCGTGAACGGTACCCGACCAGAAAAAAACGGCCGCGATGAGAGCCATCAACGAAGTGCATGGGCAGCACGCTTGCTTGAAGAGAAGTTTCACGGGGAGAGGTGGTTCCGGTTGGTCAAACAACGGGCATGGGATGCGGCTTTACCCGCGCGAGAATATCGCGCCGCTGGTGGGTGCGCTCAATTCGACCGAAGATCAAGCTCGCGCGATTCCGCGCGTTGATCGGTGCCCACCACTCCACTGTGTCAGTGAAAAGCCAATCCGGCGGCTTGAGATCCGCGAGTTCCGCCGGACACACTCCGAACACCACCACGTCGCGCCTGGTTCCCTGAGCGTCGATCAGATACTCGAAAGTCGGAAAGCTGCTGTTTACATCTTGCGGCTCGAGCGTCACTTTGGCGATTTGTCCAGTGGGAGAAGCACCTCGGTATGGCAAGCAGCGCACACTTCAATTGTTGTTGCTTCCGCAGATCGCGCCGAAAGTTTAGTTGAACCGGGGCTGCGAACGAGAAAATGTTTTCATTCAGACGTGTCAGGAATCCGAGCGCAGCGACACAAGATCGCGCCGTGATCACGGACGAGCCGCCGGGACAACGAAGCGTGGTTATGGAAAGTTTCTTGGCTGTTCCGGGGCACAGGGAATTTCGCTGGATCTCATCGCTGTGACCTTCAGGAGGCGGCACCCTGCGCTGGTTAGGCGCAAACGCCTGAATGCCCGCGCGTGAAAGGGAATCAGGGCTTGAAATCAGTGTTCAGCTTTTTCTTCACCGCCCCGCCCGAGAGCGACACCCGTTGAGCGACATATTTCAATAGTTTGGCGCAGCGATTGCCGCCCGCGCTCTCGCTGTGTAACTTAGCGGGGCGCCACCCAGAACGACAAGAAAGGCGCCATTTCGAAGGGATAGAAAACGATGAAAAACAATCGTCCGGGCACACTCGCGCTCACGCTGCTCGTTGGCGTGCTCGCCTCCTGCGGTGGAGGCGGCGGGGGCGGCGGAAGCGGAAGCAGCAGCAGCAGCAGCGGCGGCGGCTCCGGCAGCGTGCGATTCACACCCAACCCCACGTCCTTGTCATTCGAATACTTCGAAGGCGCCGGCGTTCCTGCGTCGCAGAACATCGTCGTCACAGCCTCGGGGGCCTTGAGCGGCACGCTGTACCTGGGCGCCGTTGCGACCGGCCAGGGCCTCGACCCGCAGCTGCCGCTGACCATCGACTCGAACACGCAGGGCACGTTCAGGGTGACCGCGGCCCGCGATCTGCCCGTCGGCGACCACTCCGGCACACTGCAACTGCTCGCCTGTTCGGACCAGGCCTGCACACGGCAGGTCGGCAATTCGCCTATCAACGTTTCATACGTCACGCATGTGCGCGTGAAGCTGCATGTCACGCCAACCACCGTCAATCTCGTTTCGCAAAGCAATGCCGGCACCTCTTCGGATGTCGCCATCACGTTGCCCTACGGGTCCACGGCGTTCACCGCGGACGTGACTTCCGGCAATGAATTCCTCACGGTGAGTCAGCCCAACAGCACCACCCTGCGCATCCAGGCGCGCGCCGTTCCCTCGGGTCAGCGTTTCGGCTCGGTCAGGGTGCAAGCGGGCGATTACAGTGAAGTCGTCTCGGTGAGTTACAACGTCACGCCGCCCCCCGGTGGCGAATTGAACCTGCGCACCAATCCCGCGAGCGTGAGGGTGTCGACCATCGAGCGCACCACGGCCGCGCCCGTGACGATCGAGGTGCTCGGACCCTCGTGGGAACCGCAGCTCGCCACGGGGACATTCATTTTTTACGGCTCCCCCTTCACGATCGAATGGCTGCAGGTGCAGCCCGTCGCTGGCGGCTATCGCCTGACGGCCAACGCCAATGCGTTGAACGCGGGCACTTACACAGCGACGCTGCAGATTTCCGGCACTGACACGTCGGTGGCCTCCAATGTTGTCCAGGTCCCCATCACGTTCACCGTCGGTCCGGGCCTGATCACCCCGCCCGATATCACGGCAGTAATCGACGCCAATACAACTCTGGCGTCGCCCGTGCTTCGCGGCAGCGTTCCGATCACGCTTGCCGGTGGGCCGGCGGTTCAATGGAGCGCCACCAGCAGTGATCCCTGGGTGGTGCTGACGCGCAGCTCCGGCACCACGGGCACGTCGCTCCAATACCAGATCAACACAGACGCGCTCGATCTTGACGATTCCTACGTACAGCGGGATTTCCCGAGCACTATCAACATCACGGCGACGCCGTTTCTCGCGCCCGTGAGCTTCCAGATCAAGGTGCAGCAGCGGCTCGCACACATCAACGGCATTGCGCCTTACTACCAGGTGTCCGGGAGCCCGAGCCGGCACATCATCCGCGGCACAGGTTTCATTGCCAACCGCGACTGGTCGCAAAACCTGCGCGTCATGGGCGTCCCGGCCGGCAACGGACACGTCACGCGCGTGAATGACACCGAGCTGATCGTCGATCTCGATGCCAGTCCCTCCAGTGGCATCGTCCTTGATGCCATCAACGATCTTGGGACGACTCCGGGGTGGGATCCGATCGTCGTCCTCCCGGTGCGCACGAGCAGCTACCAGGCGCTCACGACCGGCTTCGCGGTGAAGAAGCTGCACTACGACGCGCAGCGCGACTCTCTTTGGCTCATCGATGAGACGACCAGCACGGCTCGCGTTCTCCGCTACGGGAATTCCGGTGGTTCGAGCTGGCAGCTGACTTCCTCCGTGTCGCTGGCTGGCGTGAAGGACATTGTGGTATCGCCGGACAACCGCACGAATTGGTTCCCGACCACGCTGGGCATGGCCTATTCCCCCGCGGACTCCGTGCAGATCAATGGCCCGAACCCCAACGATCCCCTGTTCCTTCCGCTGCATACCGCGCCCTACTCCGACTCCATTGCGTTCACCAATGACTGGAAGGTCTGGTTCTCGAACGACAACGGCAGCGGCGCGGGAGTCGGATTGAAGTACTCGGAAGTGTTGCGCAGCCAGCCAGCGGTCCCTGTGGAGTCCGCGTTGCTGCTTTCCTTCGAAGGGCCGTGGTTCACGGTGTCCGGTAATGGCGAACGCGTGTATATCTCGCAGTCCGTAAACGCCACGCCAAAACTCTTGGCTCTGGATGCGAAGGACGGCGTGCTGTTCGAAGTTCCGAACGCGGGTTCGTTCAATAACCTGCGCGACGCCTCGATCAACATGGATGGCTCGCGGCTCATCGGCACGCAATTCGACGTTCGCAATCTCGCCTATCAAAACATCGGCAACGTGGAAGTGGCGCACCAGAATTTCATCTCGGTGGCGAGCACCGTGAATGCCACGGGCACCCGCGCTTACGTACTGGCGTACGAACAAGGCGACTTGTCACGAACCGTGCCGCAGTTCCTGCCACGCGTCTATGTGTTCAATCTAACGACGGCCCAGGCCGCCGGGCTGCGCATGCCGATGCTGGGGTACTTCACCATCAACGACTATCCGACTTGCCGCAACACCCAGCAGTGCAGCATCCGGCCGCGCGCCGCGCTCGCGCCTGATGGCAAGACGCTGTTCTTTGCCGGTAACGCGAAGCTCGTCATCACGCCCATCCCGGCGGAGAACGTCCTCATGTCGACCGCCGCCGCGCCGGTGCTGTCGAAGCAAGGAATCGTGGCCCAGCCGTGGAGCGTGGAGTCTCGCGCGCACTGACCGTCACGGCGGGTTTTCGATGAGATAACCCTTCTTGCGCAACATCGCAAGGTAGCCATCGGCACGTCCGTCTTGTTCCATAAGAAATGGCGGGACTTGCCCGCCGCCCAAGACAAAAGAGCCCCCGGCAGTTTCCCGCCGGGGGCTCTCTATCTTCTCTAGCTAGACGCTGAACCTCTGGCAGTAACGAGCGTTGCCGCTCCTTACATGTCCATCCCGCCCATACCACCTGGGCTCGTAGCGCCGCCAATCGGACGATGTACACCTCATTTCATCTGCAGTTTCCACTTGACGGTGGCCGTGAGTGGAAATGCGGAATTCATCGGTCCGCTGATGGTGCTGGCGTTCTCAATGACCTTGGAACCTTCGGTCGACAACGCGTTCGCGGCGATGGGCAGATCGACAAACGTGAGTTTGGCCTTCGCGTCAGCGGCGTCGCCCTGCAGAAGCAGGTTGTAAGGCGGCGCGACGTGACCGTTGCGCACGTTGGTCACCTTCACGTGAGAGTCGCTGCCGTCGACGCGAAGCTGCAGGACGTGGCGCTGGTTGTCGATGATCGCGTAGGTCTTGCAGAGATCGCGTTCGGGCACGGTCCTGTCACCCGACGGAAATTTTCCGCCACCTTTGATCGTCTGCGTGAACGGCACGAGCGGCGGCTCACCCGGGTCACCCACCTGCATGCCGCTCGATTCGTCCAGGATGTTGATTGTGCCGGCCCCACACGCCGTGCCCGCAGGCGCCAATGCATCGCGCGGCTGGCCGACGAGAAAGCGCTTCATGTTCACGTTCATCGGGTCGACGGGATTGCGGCGATCGATGTCGGCGATGCCGGAGCCCGGCCCGTAAGTCCCACGCAAGGGGATCGTGTAAGTGAGCTCACGATGGAACTTCAGGTTCGAATACGCGCCGTTCTTTGGATGCTTCCAGTTGCCGCGTCCATCGAATGCGATAGTGACGGAGAGCGTGCCGGTGCGATCCGCCGGCGGCAGCGGCGGCATCGATGGCGTCGTGCTCGGCGCGCCCGGGCCCGATGCACTGCCTGCATCCGCGATGGTCGCGGTCGCGTTTTTTTCGTCGCCCAGTAGATAGGCGCCGGTTTTTGCGACGAGCATGATCGTAACGGTTTCCTCGCCTTCCTTGAGCGCGTCCTTGATCGGCATGACCTTCAGAGTGACGAGCGGCACATTGGGCGCAAAGGTGACGGGAGACGTTAGCGACACGTAGTCGGTGCCGGCGGTCGCGGATCCGGAGAGCTGCAGCGGCACGACAAGCGGCTTTGCGAAGTCGCCGTCGTTGCGCGCGATATAGAAGGTTGCGGCCTTCGGACCAGATTCCGAAGCCGAAGGGTCCACCGCGTAAATCGTGATCGTCGAAAGCACGTCTGCGTGCACCGTCGATGCGCCGAGGAGGATCGTGGAGTAAATGAGCGATGAGAGTCCGCAACGTGCGATCAGATTCATGGGCGATCAGGGAGTGTGTGTGTGTGAGGTTGCCGAACGATACAGGTACGCAGTGCGACGGTTCCCGCCACGCGCCTTCGCTTCTTTCGATGCTTCCGCGATCAGCCCGAGGAACCTACAGTGGATCGGAGCTAGTCGCCGCTGCGCAGGTCCTTCATCTGCTCCAGCTCGGCCTTGTGTTCTTTCACGAAGCGGATGTTTGCGGGGTTCACGCCTGTCTCACCTGCGACCTTGCCCGGATCCGCACCCTGATCGACCGCGTATTGGGCTAACGAAGCCTGAAACAACGCCATGGTGATGACCACATACTGTCGCGCGCTCAGGCCGGCGGCCTCGACAGCCTTGCGGGCGATGGGATTGCTCTCGATGCGAGCCGCCATAACATCCAGCGATTCGTTATCGCCTTCGTCCTCGGCTTCGGCGTCATCGTCGCCCTGCTCGACTTTCGGGTGCTTCGCCAGGTTCGCATTAGCCGCCGCGAACTTGCGCACATCCGCCATCGTTAGCTGGTAGCGCGAGAGCTCGCGCAGGTCTGCGTCGCCGCTGGTGGCGGAGTGGGCCTGCTCCCCGCAAACTGCTGCCAAAAGCGCAAAGACGAGCACCAGCACAGCGGTGCTCGCGAACCGATTTTCAAGGACCATGAGATTCATAGTTTGACGAGCTCCACGCGACGATTCTGCTGGCGGCCTTCGGGCGTGTCGTTCGTCGTAGCCGCCTTGCTCGTGCCGTAACCCTTGGCCTGCAGACGGGACTCGTCCACGCCGTACGTCTTGATCAGGTGCTGACGCACCGCCTCCGCACGCTTCTCGCTGAGCGACTGATTGCTCGCCGCCGCTCCCACGTTGTCCGTGTGCCCCTCGATCATGAGATTGAGATCCGGATGCTCCTTGAGCATCGTGCCGATCTCCTTGAGCGTCGGGGTCGACTCAGGCCGGATGCGGTCGCTGCCGGTGTCGAACAGGACGCCCTGGGTCGCTACCCGCCCCTTCTCCGCCAGCGCGTCGTACAGCTTCTTGCCGCCCGCGGCGACGCGCACATTCGCGATCATGCGAGGCAGTTCAGCACTCCAGCCGTTCATGTTGATGAAGATCTTGTTGCTGCGGCCGAGATTGGCGTTCGGCGCGTTGAATACGCGCTTCTCGTTCGCGTACGCCTTGACGTGCTGCCCATCCACCGAGATGGCGATGTGTACCGTTTGCTCCTCGGTCTTGACGCCGGCGCCGAATTCGCCGTTGGCGTCGATTTCGCCACTGCGAAGGCGACCGAAGTACTCGCCGAACTCTATGTTGCCGACAGTTTCACTTTCCCCCTTGCCGTCGAAAGTCATCAGCATGGCGTTGCCATTGCCGGTGAGATCGAACTCCAGCGTGAAGCGTTCGGGGAGCGTCTCGGGCAGCGGAATCCAGAATTTGCCCTGGGCCGCGCGCAGCCAGCGCCCCTCGCTCCATTCGACGATCTCGATCTGACCGCTCTTGAACTCGAAGCGACGCGGGAAATCGCCGACTTCGTCCTTCGAGAAGTCATCGGCGAAGATGATGCGATCGCCCGGTTTGAAATCGTAGTTTGCCCACGCTCCCTGACCAGGTTTGAGTGGTGCAGGCTGACCTGCCTTGCTCGGCGCAGGGCCGTCAACTGTCGTGACTTCCTTTCCTTCCGCCTTGGCGTGTTCGAAACATTCCGTGTCGGTTGCCGCGCACTCGACCTTGTCGAGACCGTCCTCCATGGCCTTATCGGTCTTGCGCTCGATGCGCTGCTCGACTTTCTGCTTGAGCTTTTTTCCGAAGTCGCCGAACTGCGCCTGTACCGGTATCTGGGCGCCAAACAGCATGAACAACAGGAAGACGGGCACGAGCTGACGACGCGTGCGATGCATGCGATACCTCCAGAAAATGAAATAGGCGCTCGTACGGCGCCTTAGTCCCGGAATGACACCATTAGTCGCGCTGTTGGTGTAATGGAAAAATGTCACATTTCCACAATTTTCGGAGATGTCCAAGGGACACCTGAGCGTTGCGGCGACGGCGACGCACAGCCGGGCCGCGCTCGCGGTCGCGGCCTAGTCGGGTGTCCTGGATGCCGCTGTCGCGATTTTGATCTGATCAGGAAGATTGCGTCGGCAGGGACAGCGAAGCTCCGCGTTCCTCGCGCAGCTGCGGAAGAGCGCCCAGGAGTGAGGCTATCAGACGTGCAGCGTACAGAAACTGTGCGCCCTACGCGCGCTAGAAAGCGTGGTTGATGCTCACGAGGAGTTCACCGTCGACGTCGTCGATGGCGTGTTGCCACAGGTAGTTGATCGTGACGTTCAGGTCCCACCGTTGTTTGAACGGCAGGTCGATGCCGCCAGTTACCATCCCGTCGGTCTCGCCGAGGTCGTCCATTCCGTGAGCAATGCCAGCTCCCCCGAACCACGCGAACCCATGGGAGTTCAACTTGCCATCGATGGTGAACGGCAAGCACCATTCCCCGTCGTAGGCTCCGAACAGTAGTGCCGGCCGCGTCGAGAAGGTGAGTTTTTCGAAATCCATGAGCTTGATCTTTGCGCCGACGACGCCGGCGAGTTGATCTCCCTTCAGACCTCGAGCACCCAAACCCACGTAGTAGTCGGGAAGCTGTTGCGGAGGGTCCGAGTCGGCCTGAGCGACAGCGGAAACAGCCAGCGCTGAGCAGACCAATCCAACCGTCCAGCTGGAATACCGAGAGTTCATGTCTGATCTCTGTGGTTTCGAAGGCGAAAAGTATACGCGGTAAGTCGCCAATCCTGCGACATGCGCGCCGATTGCCTCAATCGTGCTCTTGCGGGCACCCCTGCATGAATAGTCGGCGCAATAAGAGCTCCGTGACTTTCATCGGTTGTCGCAGAACAGACGTTCGCCGCCAACGGACTCACGCTCCTCCGCAGCCCGGGCCAGCCGGAGACTCCGCCACCACCTGAGACGAAAAACCCCCGGCAGTTTCCCGCCGGGGGCTTTCTATCTTCTCTAGCTAGACGTCGAGCGTCTGGCAGTAACGAGCGTTGCCGCTCCTTACATGTCCATCCCGCCCATTCCGCCCATGCCACCGCCCGGAGCGCCGTGCGCGTGGTCATCTTCCTTCGGCGCTTCCGCGATCATGACTTCCGTCGTGAGCAGCAGACCGGCGACCGACGCCGCGTTCTGCAGCGCGAGGCGCGTGACCTTGGCCGGATCCAGGATGCCGGCGTCGATCATGTCGCCGTACTCGCCCGTGCCGGCGTTGTAGCCGTACGCGCCCTTGCCACCCTTGACCTGGTTCAACACCACGGCCGCGTCTTCGCCAGCGTTCTCGACGATCTGACGCAGCGGCTCTTCGATCGAGCGCGACAGGATGCGAATGCCGACCGTCTGGTCTTCGTTCGCACCTTCGAGCTTGTCGAGGGCCTTCTGCGCGCGGATCAGCGCAACGCCGCCGCCCGGGACCACGCCTTCTTCAACGGCGGCACGGGTTGCGTGCAGCGCGTCTTCGACGCGGGCCTTCTTCTCTTTCATTTCGATCTCGGTGGCAGCGCCAACCTTGATCACGGCAACGCCACCGGAGAGCTTGGCAACACGCTCCTGGAGCTTCTCCTTGTCGTAGTCCGAAGTGGCTTCTTCAGCCTGCTGACGGATCGACTCGATGCGCGCCTTGATGTCCGACGCCTTGCCGGCGCCGTCGATGATCGTGCTGTTCTCTTTCTCCACGACAACTTTCTTGGCTTCGCCGAGATCGTTGATGGTGGCCTTCTCGAGCTGCAGACCGACTTCATCCGAAATCACCGTGCCGCCCGTGAGGACCGCGATGTCCTGCAGCATGGCCTTGCGACGATCGCCAAAGCCCGGGGCCTTGACGGCAGCAACCTTGAGGATGCCGCGGATGTTGTTGACCACGAGCGTCGCGAGAGCTTCGCCTTCGACGTCCTCGCAGATCACGAGCAAGGGACGACCCTGCTTCGCGACTGCTTCGAGCAGCGGCAGCATTTCGCGGATGTTCGAGATCTTCTTGTCAGCCAGGAGGATCAGCGGCTTTTCGAGCTCAACCGTCTGGTTCGCCTGCTGGTTGATGAAATACGGCGAGAGGTAGCCGCGGTCGAACTGCATGCCCTCGACGACGTCGAGTTCGTTCTGCAGGCCCGAGCCTTCTTCAACCGTGATCACGCCTTCTTTACCGACCTTCTCCATCGCTTCGGCAATCGTCTTGCCGATCGACTCGTCGGAGTTGGCGGAGATGGTGCCGACCTGCGCGATCGCCTTGTTGTCCTTGCAGGGCTTGGCGAGCTTGCGGATCTCTTCGACAGCGGCGATGACCGCCTTGTCGATGCCGCGCTTGATGTCCATCGGGTTGCGGCCCGAGGAAACGGCCTTGAGGCCTTCGCGGATGATCGCCTGCGCGAGCACGGTGGCGGTGGTGGTGCCGTCGCCGGCTTCGTCAGACGTGTTGGAAGCAACTTCCTTCACCATCTGCGCGCCCATGTTCTCGAACTTGTCCTTGAGCTCGATTTCCTTCGCGACCGACACGCCGTCCTTGGTGACGGTGGGGGCGCCGAAGCTCTTGTCGAGCACCGCATTGCGGCCCTTGGGGCCGAGCGTCGCCTTGACGGCGTTGGCGAGGATATTTACGCCGCGGAACATCTTCACGCGGGCGTCATCGCCGAAACGTACTTCTTTAGCAGCCATGGTTATTTGCCCTCAATGATGGCCATGACGTCTTCTTCACGCATGACCACGAGATCATCTCCATCCACCTTCACTTCGGTGCCGGAGTACTTGCCGAACAGGATCTTGTCGCCGACCTTCACGTCGAGCGGGCGGACATTGCCGTCCTCAAGAATCTTGCCTTTACCTACCGCGATGACCTTGCCCTGTACGGGCTTTTCAGCGGCGCTATCCGGAATCACGATGCCGCCGGCCGAAACGCGCTCTTCTTCGAGACGCTTGACGATCACACGGTCATGAAGGGGACGAATCTTCATGGCTTCGCTCCTTAATATTGAGTGTTGAGTGGAAATCAGGTTGGTCGCCTGGGGAGCGGCTGTTAGCACTCTCCCCTGGCGGCTGCTAATTGTATTGGCGAACCTCTGATTTACAAGCCCGGAGTGGGGTCCGACCCCTCAAATAGGCCAGCCGGATGCCCGAACTGCTAAATGGGGTCAGGCCCCGTTCCTGAAAACGGGGCCTGACCCATTGCCGCCGAACTGGGGCACCGTTCAAGGCGTCCAGCGCGAGCGCTCGCCATGATTCGCCGGCTTGCCCGGTCTATATGTCGAATAGCATTGCGGGCCTTCGGATAAATAGAGGTGTTTGGTGCGCGCCAGGAATCTGCTGACTTCAGTCTTTGGTCTGTTCGCCCTCCTCGCCGGGGGCCAGGCACTGGCGATCGGTGAAGACGAATATCTGCAGCCCGGAAGACGCGTTCAAGTACACCGCCACCGCCGACGAACAGAACGTCACCATCGAGTGGCGCGCCACCAAGGGCTACTACCTCTATAAGAAGCGGCTGGGCCTTTCCGCCGCGACGCCGGGCGTCACGGTCGGTGAATCGGTGTACCCGAAGGGTGAAGTCCACAAGGACGAATACTTCGGCGAGCAGGAAGTCTTTCGCGACACGTTCAAGGTAACCGCCCCGCTCAGCGGCGCAAAAGCCGGGGACACCGTCGCGCTCAAACTCAAATGGCAGGGCTGCGCGGACGCGGGTCTTTGTTATCCGCCGAGTGTCTGGGATGCCACGGTAAAGGTCGCCGCCGTCACGGCTGCCGCGGCTCCCGTCGTCGAAGGCGAAGAAGAGTATCTCGATGTCGACAAGGCCTTCGTGCTCACGGACGAGGCGCTGTCGGTCAACAACCTGCAGCTCAACTGGCGCATCGCCGACGGCTACTACCTCTACAAGCAGCGCATCAAGGTCGAGCCCGCGGGCGACACGAAGGTCATCGGCGCGCTGGTGCTCCCCAAGGGCGAACCCCACAGCGATGAATATTTTGGCGAGCAGGAGGTCTATCGACAGAGCGTCGATGCGACCTTCTCGGTGCCGCCGTCGGACGCGAAGTCGGTCGACGTGAACGTGACCTACCAGGGCTGCGCGGATGCCGGCCTGTGTTATCCGCCGCAGACCAAGCTCGTTTCGATTTCGCTGGAAGACGCACCGCCCGCGACGAGCGTGGCTGCGCCCGCGGAAGGTGAATTCGTTTCCGAGCAGGACAGCTACGCCGAGAAGATCAAGCACGGCAATATTTTCCTCGTGCTGCTGTCGTTCTTCGGCGCAGGATTGTTGCTCGCCTTCACGCCCTGCGTGCTGCCGATGGTGCCGATCCTCTCCGGCATCATCGCGGGCAGCGGCGAGAACGTGACGACGCGGCGCTCGTTCATGCTCTCGCTCGCCTACGTGCTCGGCATGGCGTTCACCTATACGGCGGCTGGCATCGCGGCCGGCGCCATCGGCCAGGGATTCAACCTGCAGGCGACGTTCAACCAGCCGTGGATCGTCGCGCTTTTCAGCCTGCTTTTCGTGGTGCTCGCCGCCTCGATGCTCGGCCTGTTCACCATCGAGATGCCGGGCTTCATCCAGACGCGGCTCAGCAACACCAGCAACCAGCAGCAGGCCGGCACCTATCTCGGTGTCGGCGTCATGGGCTCGCTCTCGGCGCTCATCGTTTCCGCCTGCGTCGCCCCGCCGCTCATCGCGGCGCTCACCGTCATCAGCCAGACCGGCGACGTGGTGCGCGGTGGTGCCGCGCTGTTCGTGATGAGCATCGGCATGGGCACGCCCTTGTTGTTAGTGGGCGCCTCGGCCGGAAAACTCCTGCCGCGCGCCGGCGCGTGGATGGATACCGTCAAGAATCTGTTCGGCGTGCTGTTCCTGGCGGTGGCCGCCTGGATGCTGGCGCGCATCGTTCCGGGCTGGCTCAGCATGGTCATCTGGGCGGTGCCCGCATTCGTGCTCGCCTGGGTGCTCTGGCGTGCGCGCGCGAAGTCGGCGGCCGGCAAGAACCTGTCGCGCGCGCTCGCGTGTGGCCGCCGGCATCTACGGCGTGGTGTTGTTAGCCGGCGCCGGCCTCGGCAGCACGAATCCGCTGGCGCCCATTCCGCAGCTCGCGGAGAAGCAGACGCACCTCGACTTCAAGCGCTTCAAGACCGTCGCGGATCTCGAGCGCGAAGTCGCGGCGGCCTCGGCCGCCGGCAAGGCCGTGATGGTCGACTTCTACGCCGACTGGTGCGTCTCGCTGCCTGGAGATGGAACACAAGACGTTCACGCAGCCCGAAGTGCAGGCGGCGCTCGAAAGATGTCGTGCTGCTGCAGGCCGACGTCACGAAGAACGATGACGAGGACAAGGCGCTCTACGTTCACTTCGGCATCGTCGGCCCGCCCACCATCGCCTTCTATGGCGCGGACGGAGTGGAACGGCGAAACTTCCGCGTCGTCGGTTTCATGAAGGCTGCGGAGTTCGCGGCCGTGATCCGGCAAGCGGTCGCTCCGGCGACTAAACCCGCACAGTGAAGTCATCCGGTTCATCGACGCCGCGCCTGCTCGGCGCGGCGCTCATCATCATTGCGGCGGGCGCCGCCGGCTTCTTCGTCTATCGCGCGAAACAGCCAGACTCGGGCTCGCTCACCCGCGTGACGGAGCCCACTGCGCCGGTGGCGGCGCCTGCCGCTCCCGAAAGCGCCACCGAGCACTCCGAAGCCAAAGTCGGTCCCCGACACGCTGCCCGACATCACCCTCGCCGACCGCGACGGCAAACCCACCAAACTCGCGAGCTTTGGCGGCCGGCCCCTCATGGTGAATTTCTGGGCGACCTGGTGCGCGCCCTGCCGGCGCGAGATCCCGCTGCTCAATAAGATAAGAATGCAGCGCAAGGCCCAGAATGCAGAGATTGTGGGAGTTGCCGTCGATTTCAGGGACGATGTACTCAAATTCGTAGCAAAAACGCCCCTGAGCTATCCGCTGCTCATCGGGGAAGAGGACGGTTTGGCCGCCGCCGAGGCTTTTGGCATGGGCATGGCTTTTCCGTTTTCCGTCTTCGTGGACAGCCAGAATCGCATCCTGACGATCAAAGTTGGCGAGTTACACGAAGATGAGGCCAATTTCGCGTTCGATCGCCTGCGAGACATCGACAATGGCGTCCTGACGCGGAAGGCCGCCCAGGCTGCTGTGGCGGACGCTTTCCGGGAGATGGCGGCGGAACGCGCCCATGACGAACACGGCGCCGGATACGAACTCGGCCGATTAGCGCCGGATCGCGGCAGTTTGACGAAAACCGCGCACGTTACCTGCCGATTACGGTAAATTCGCCGCCTTCACGAAGGGGGACGTCTTTCCGACAGCCGTATGGCGCGACTCTTATTACTCAACGGACCGAACCTGAACCTGCTCGGGCAGCGCGAACCCGAGGTTTACGGATCGGACACGCTGGCCTCCATCGAAGAGCGCGCCAAGATCGCGGCCAACAAGCTGGGGCACGAGCTGGTCGCCTTTCAGAGCAATGCCGAGCATGAGCTCATCGATCGCGTCCAGACGGCCAAGGCCAATGGCATCAGCTTCTGCCATCCTCAATCCGGGCGGTTTCACTCACACCAGCGTCGCGCTGCGCGACTCGCTGCTCGGCGTGAAGCTGCCCTTCATCGAACTGCACCTGTCGAACACCTTCGCGCGCGAGAAATTCCGCCACCACTCGTATTTCTCGGACATCGCCGTGGGCTGCATCGTCGGCCTCGGCGCGCAGGGGTATGAGCTCGCGGTTCAAGCCGCCGCCGCCCGCATTGCCACCGAATAGACGGCTTCCAGCGCGTTTGAATTCAATCAGGAAGACCAAATTGGACATTCGGAAAGTAAAGAAACTCATCGAACTACTCGAGGAATCGGGTATCGCGGAGATCGAGATCAAGGAAGGCGAAGAAGCGGTGCGTATCAGCCGCATGCCGACCGGCGGCTACGTGACGCACATGCAGGCGCCCATGATGCAGGCGCCGCCCGTGGCCGCCCTGGCTGCCGCGCCGGTCGCCGCCGGCGCCGCGGCTGCCGCCGCGCCCGCTCGCCACGCCAATGAACACGTCGTCGCCGCTCCCATGGTCGGCACTTTCTATGCGTCGGCATCGCCGGGCGCCAAGCCTTTCGTGGAGATCGGCACCGAGGTCAAGGAAGGCCAGGTCCTGTGCATCATCGAAGCGATGAAGATGATGAACCAGATCGAGAGCGACAAGAGCCGGCAAGGTCACCGCGATCATGGCCACCAACGGCGATCCGGTGGAATTCGGGCAGCCGTTGTTCGTCATCGAATAGACGCCAAGCCATGCTCGACAAAATCGTCATCGCCAACCGAGGCGAGATCGCGCTCCGCATCCTGCGCGCCTGCCGCGAGCTCGGCATCAAGACGGTCGCCGTGCATTCCACGGCCGACTACAACCTCAAGCACGTGTTGCTGGCCGACGAATCGGTGTGCATCGGCCCGCCGGCCTCGCAGAAGAGCTACCTCAACATGCCGGCCATCATCAGCGCGGCGGAGGTCACCGACGCGGTGGGCATCCATCCCGGCTATGGCTTCCTGTCCGAGAACGCGGACTTCGCCGAGCGCGTGGAAAAGAGCGGTTTCACGTTCATCGGCCCGCGCGCCGATGTGATCCGCATGATGGGCGACAAGGTGTCGGCCATCAATGTCATGAAGAAGGCCGGCGTGCCCTGCGTGCCGGGCTCGGGCGGCCCGCTGGGCGACGTGCCCGAAGAGAACCATCGCATCGCGCGCGACATCGGTTATCCGGTGATCATCAAGGCCTCGGGCGGCGGCGGCGGCCGCGGCATGCGCGTGGTGCACACCGAAGCCTCGCTGCTCAATGCCATCGCGGTCACGAAGTCGGAGGCGCACGCCGCCTTCAACAACGACCAGGTCTACATGGAGAAATTCCTGGAGCGGCCGCGGCACATCGAATTCCAGGTGCTCGCCGACAACTACGGCAACGTGATCCACCTGGGCGAACGCGACTGCTCCATGCAAAGGCGCCACCAGAAGGTGGTCGAGGAAGCTCCCGCACCCGGCATCACCGACGAGCAGCGTGAGCGCATGGGCGCGCGCGTGGTCGAGGCCTGCAAGGCCGTGGGCTATCGCAGCGCCGGCACGCTCGAGTTCCTGTACCAGGACGACGAGTTCTACTTCATCGAGATGAACACGCGCATCCAGGTCGAGCACCCGGTGACCGAACTGATCACGGGCATCGACCTCGTGAAGGCGCAGCTGATGATCGCCTCGGGTGAAAAGCTCAAGTACGTGCAGAAGGACATCAAGCTCACCGGCCATGCGATCGAATGCCGCATCAACGCCGAGGACGCCAAGACCTTCATGCCTTCGCCGGGCCCGATCAAGCTCTGGCACGCGCCGGGCGGCCCGGGCATCCGGGTAGATAGCCACATCTACTCCGGCTACAACGTGCCGCCGCACTACGATTCGCTGATCGCCAAGGTCATCTCCTATGGCGACACGCGTGAAACGGCGATCGCGCGCATGCGCAATGCGCTCGCCGAGATGGTGGTCGAAGGCATCAAGACGAACACGGCGCTGCACCAGGAAATCTTCACGCACCAGGCCTTCCGCACCGGCGGCCAGGACATCCACTACCTGGAGCGCCGTCTCGGCCTCAAATAGGCAGGCGTCCGTGCCACAGATTGCGCTCACGTTGAATCTCGACGGGCTCGATGCCGAGCGTGTCGAGGAAGCCTGTTTCGAATTCGGCGCGCTGGCCGTGTCCTATACCGACCAGCGCGACGATCCGATTCTCGAGCCGGCCCCCGGTGAATTCCGGCTCTGGCCGCACTCGCGCCTGCAGGCGTTGTTCCCGTTCGAAACCTCGCCCGAGGAACTGGTCGCCGGACTCTCGCATGTGCTGCGCGTCGAACCGCAGCGTCTCGCCATCGAGACGCTGGCGGATCGCGTGTGGGAGCGCGAGTGGCTGCGCGATTTTCATCCGATGTGCTTCGGGCGGCGACTGTGGGTCGCACCTCATCACGCGCACGTGCATACCGAGGGCGCCGTGATCGTGCGGCTCGACCCGGGCCTGGCGTTCGGCACCGGCACGCATGCCACGACGGCGATGTGCCTGGCCTGGCTCGATGAAAACGCGAACTCAGGACAACTGGCCATCGACTACGGTTGCGGCTCGGGCGTGCTCGCGGTGGCGGCCGTGAAGCTCGGCGCGCGCGAAGCGTGGGCCTTCGACATCGATCCCCAGGCGCTGACCGCCACGCATGACAACGCCGTCGCCAATGGCGTCGAGACGCAGGTTCGCGTCGTCGATTCGGATGCGGCGCTGCCCGTCGGCGCGGACATCCTGCTGGCTAACATCCTGTGTGGTCCGCTGTGCGATCTGGCGCCACGTTTCGCCGCGCTCACGCGTCCCGGCGGCAAGATCGTGCTCGCCGGCCTGCTGAGCGCACAGGCCGATGAGGTGACACACGCGCACGCGCCGTGGTTTGATATTGCGCCATTCGCGTCGCGCGATGGCTGGACCGCGCTCACCGGCAGTCGCCGCGCGTAGCAGCGGCCCCGAGGACTATCCGCTTGTTCACTGTCTGCCCCAAATGCACGCTGACACTGGTCGTGACGACCGTGGACTCTGCGCGCCGGACAGGGATACGTGCGCTGCGGGCGCTGCGCGAATGTGTTCAACGCGCTGATCGCGTTGCGCGAAGGCGAACCCGGCGGCGGCACTTCCGATACCGCCAAGCGCCGTCTGCTCGAAACCGAGCCCAGGCCGCCCGTCGAGCCTGCGTTGGGATCTGGCGTCGCCATGGATCCGGAACCGGAGCCAGAGCCAGAACCTGAACCGGAACCGGAGCCTGAGCCTGAGCCTGAACCTGAGCGAACCCGAGCCTGAAGCGCCCGCGGTGTCCGAAGAGGAATCGCTCGAGTTCGACGCCGCTGCCACCGACGTATCGGAGATTTTCGTCTCGCCGTCGGAGGTCGAACATGACACCGGCTCGGGCACCTTCGAAGAGGTTGTGCTTTCGGAGGAACCGCAACCCGAGCCTGAGCCGAGCCTGAGCCGGAATCCTGAATCTGAACGGAACCCGAGCTCGAGACGCCGGAGTTCTCGCACACCGACACCATCGCCGCCAGCGAATGGTCGTTGCTCGACGATCCGCCCGCCGACGAAGAATCGATCATCGAAGAGTCGCCGCTGATTCAGGAAGAGGCGCCGGTCGAGACGCCGACGAACGCCGAATGCGCCCGATCCGCCCTGGGTCGAAGAAATGTTCGCCGAGGCCGAGGCCGACGCTGAGCGCGCACGCACGTCTGAAGTCGAAACGCTCGAACAGGAACCCGTCGCCGATGAGCCGGAGGTGGTGCAGGTCGCTCGCGCGAGCACGGGCGCCGCGGCACCGAGCGACACCGTTCTCGAGCCGCTGCTCACCGAACCCGTCACGCGTCGGCCGAACTGGCAATACACGGGCGGTGTCGCATTGCTCGCTCTCGTGCTGATCGTGCAGATCCTGCATTACAACCGCCAGAGCCTGGTGCTGAACCCCACGTTCGGTCCCGCTGCCGTCAAGGTGTACGGCTGGTTCGGCGCGACGTTGATGCCGCGATGGGACCTCACTGCATACACCGTGAAGCAACTGGGCGCCGAAGCCGAAGGCAGCGAAGGCACCCGACTGCGCGTGCGCCTCTCAGTGCAGAACGAAAGCTCGCGCGTTCAGCCGCTGCCGCTCCTGCGACTCACGCTGCAGGATCGATTCGGCAATGCCGTGGCAACCCGGGACCTCGAACCCGCGGATTACCTGCCCGAAACGTGTCGCCGATCAGCGCCTGCTCGAGCCTGATCAGCGCATCGATGCCGAACTGCATGTCATCGATCCGGGCAAGGCCGCCATCGGTTTCGAAATCGATGCCTGCCTGCGCGGAGAGGGTGGCGCCATCGGCTGCGCCAACGACGCGCGGCGCCGCGCTGCAGGCTGAGCGCCCTCACGATGCGAATCGGCCCCTACGAGCTCAGCTCGTCAGTAGTGCTCGCCCCGATGGCGGGCGTGACTGATCGTCCGTTCCGTCAGATCGCGCGCAGCTTTGGAGCGGGTCTCGCTGCGTCGGAGATGATCACCAGTGACGTGCGGCTTTGGACGACGAAAAAAACCCAGCGTCGCATGGATCACGTCGGCGAACCGGAACCGCGCGTGGTGCAACTCGCCGGCGCGGACCCCGAGGCGCTCGCCGAGGCCGCACGACGCAATATCGATCTCGGCGCGCAGATCATCGACATCAACATGGGCTGCCCCGCGAAAAAAGTTTGCAACCGGCTGTGCGGCTCCGCGTTGCTCACTGATGAGGCATTGGTCGGAAAAATTCTCGACGTCGGTGGTCGCATGCATCCAGCGTGCCAGTCACTCTGAAGACGCGCACCGGATGGAGTCGCGATTTGCGCAACGGTGTGCGCATCGCGCAACTCGCTGAATCCTGTGGCATCGCAGCGCTCGCGATTCATGGACGCACGCGCGAAGATTTCTATGACGGAGCAGCGGAGTACGACACCATTCGCGAAATCAGATCGCGTGTGAGAATTCCGTTATTCGCAAATGGCGATATTGATTCGCCAGAAAAAGCGCGCGCAGTGCTTGATTTCACGGGCGCAACAGGAGTAATGCTCGGCCGCGCCGCACATGGCTCACCGTGGATCTTCCGTGATGTCAATTATTTTTTGTCGCACGGAAAAATTGCGCCTGCACTTCCACTCCAGAAAGTGCGTGATACCATCCTCGCGCATCTCGAAACCCTCTACGCATTTTACGGCGAAGAGACTGGCCTTCGGGTAGCACGCAAACACCTCGGTTGGTATTTTGAAAAGTTGCAGGACGCACCCGATGTTCGTCGGGAGTTGATGGCAGCTTCAACGTCGGCGTCGCAGTTTGCGTTGTCGGAAAAAAGTCTTGACGACTGGTTGCAAACCAGCGTCGAGACCACCGTTGCAACCTGGGGAGGTATTGCGACGTGTGCATAGAACAGATTTGTGTTCAGGCTCGGACACTGACGATGGGGCTCGGTAATGACGGCGAAAACTTCTCGGACCCGAAAAGATTCCGGTCGCAATGGCGCGCTTGAAGTGCCCCTGCGTAACCACGCCGAGCGAGCACTCTCCGATTACTTCTCCAACCTGAACGGCCACAAGCCGGCGCACCTGTACGACCTCGTGCTGCGCGAAGTCGAAGAACCCCTGTTCCGCGCCGTGCTCGACTATTCCTCGGGCAACCAGTGCCGCGCTGCTGCGATCCTCGGCATCAACCGGGGCACGCTGCGCAAGAAGCTCCGCCAGTTCGGCCTCTCCGGCTAAAAAAGACCCTAATGCTCGTCACGATTCGCAGGGCCCTGCTGTCGGTTTCCGACAAGACGGGGCTGGTTGATTTCGCCCGTGCGCTCGCTGCACGCAAGGTGGAGCTGCTCAGCACGGGCGGCACCGCCCGCACCCTGCGGGACGCGGGTCTCGCGGTAATCGACGTCAGCGCCTATACCGGCTTTCCCGAGATCATGGACGGGCGCGTCAAGACCCTGCACCCGCGCGTGCATGGCGGCCTCCTGGGCCGTCGCGGCGTCGACGACGCCGTTATGGCAAAGCACGACATACCGCCCATCGACCTGCTGGTCGTGAATCTCTACCCGTTCGCGCAGACCGTCGCCAAGCCCGACTGCACCTACGCGGATGCCATCGAAAACATCGACATCGGTGGGCCGGCCATGGTCCGCGCCGCGTCCAAGAATCATGACTCGGTGACTGTGATCGTCGATCCGGCCGACTACGCGCCAGGTTCTGGGCGAGCTCGACGCGAACGATGGCGCCACCAGCATCGACACCCGCTCGAGTCTCGCGGCCAAGGCGTTCGCGCACACGGCCAAGTACGACACCATGGTGTCGAATTACCTGCTGCGACGTGAAAGCGAAGATGCCGCGTCGTTTCCCGCCACGCTGCCGCTGGTGTACGAAAAGATCCAGGACCTGCGCTACGGCGAGAATCCGCATCAGAAGGCCGCGTTCTATCGCGAGCCCGGGGTTTCCGGTTCGTGCGTGGCCAACGCCACCATGCTCCAGGGCAAGGAACTCTCGTTCAACAACATCGCGGACACCGACACCGCGGTCGAGTGCGTGCGCGTGTTCCACGAGCCCGCCTGCGTCATCGTCAAGCACGCCAATCCCTGCGGTGTGGGCACCGCGGTGTCGCTGGCCGATGCCTACGACCGCGCCTATCGCACCGATCCCACTTCGGCATTCGGCGGCATCATCGCGTTCAATCGCGAGCTCGATGCGGAGACGGCGAGCGCAATCACCGGACGCCAGTTCGTCGAAGTGATCGCCGCTCCGTCGGTCTCGGCCGCGGCCGCCGCCGTGCTCGCGAGCAGGGCCAACGTTCGCGTGCTGGTCATCGGGCCGCTGGCGAAGCAATCGCCTTCCGAGCTCGAATATCGCAGCGTGGTCGGCGGCCTGCTCGTGCAGAGCCGCGACACGGCGCTCGCCCAGCCCGACACATTCAAGATCGTCTCGAAGAAGAGCCCCACGCCCACGCAGTACGCCGATCTGTGGTTTGCCTGGCGCGTGTGCAAGTACGTGAAATCGAACGCCATCGTGTTCGCGCGCGAAGGCATGACGATTGGTGTTGGCGCCGGTCAGATGTCGCGCGTGTATTCCACGCGAGTCGCGGCGCTCAAGGCCAAGGATGAAGGCCTCGTCGTCGAAGGCTGCGCGATGGCCTCGGATGCGTTCTTCCCTTTCCGCGATGGCATCGATGTCGCCGCCGAGTACGGCATCAAGGCCATCGTGCAACCCGGCGGCAGCAGGCGCGACGATGAAGTCATCGCCGCGGCCGATGAACACGGCATGGCCATGGTGTTCACCGGCATGCGCCACTTCCGGCACTAAGCCGCGGCATGAAAATCCTGATCGTGGGTTCCGGCGGGCGCGAACATGCGCTCGCGTGGAAGTGCGCGCAATCGCCGAAGGTTTCCGAAGTCCTGGTCGCACCCGGCAACGGCGGCACCGCCACCGAGCGCCGCGTGCGCAACGTCGACGTCGCAGCCGAAGACATTGCCGGTCTCGTTTCATTGGCAAAATCCGAAAAGGTCGGGCTCACCATCATCGGCCCGGAAGGTCCGCTGGTGCTCGGCGTGGTCGATGCGTTCGCGGCCGCAGGGCTTGCGCTGCTTCGGACCGCGCACAGGCCGCCGCGCAGCTCGAGGGCTCCAAGGCCTATACCAAGGAATTCCTGAAGCGCCACGGCATTCCCACTGCGGCCTATGCCACTTTCACGCAAGAGACCTTCGATCCCGAGTGGGTGCGCCGGCAGCGCACGCCCATCGTCGTCAAGGCCAGCGGGCTCGCCGCCGGCAAGGGCGTGGTCATCGTCGACACGGCGGAAGAAGCCATTGCCACTGCGCAGTCCATGTTCGGCGGCCAGTTCGGCTCCGCGGGCGACCAGGTGGTCATCGAAGAATTCCTGCCGGGCGAAGAAGCCAGCTTCATCGTCATGGCCGACGGCCGGAACATCCTGGCGTTCGCCACGTCGCAGGATCACAAGCGATTGCTCGATGCCGACGCGGGCCCCAATACCGGCGGCATGGGCGCCTATTCGCCCGCGCCCGTGGTCACGCGCGCGATGCACGAACGCATCATGCGCGAGGTCATCGAGCCCACCATTCGCGGTCTCGCCAAAGACGGCACGCCGTACACCGGCTTTCTCTACGCCGGCATCATGGTGCATCCCGACGGCACGCCCAACGTGCTCGAGTACAACTGCCGCTTCGGCGATCCGGAGACGCAGCCCATCATGATGCGGCTGCGCAGCGATCTGGTGGAGCTGTGCGAGGCGGCGCTGGATCATCGCCTCGATGCGATGCATGCCGAATGGGACGAACGCGCCGCGCTCGGCGTGGTGCTCGCCGCGGAGGGGTACCCGGAAGGCGTGCGCAAAGGCGATGCCATCGCCGGGCTCGAAGCCGCGGCCAAACTACCCGGCAAGGTGTTCCACGCCGGCACGCGCGCCGAGGGCGGCAAGGTGCTCACCCATGGCGGCCGCGTGTTGTGCGCGGTGGGACTGGGAAACAACGTCTCGGCGGCACAGGCGCAGGCCTACGCGCTCGTCGATGCAATCCGCTGGCCGGGAATGCAATGCCGGCGCGATATCGGCTATCGCGCCATTGCGAGAGAAAAAGCCCAACGGTGAATTTGCGGGCAATACGGTGGTCTTAAAAGCATGGACAGGAACACCGAACAGGAATGGCAATTCGCAGCGTCAGGGCTCGACGCAGCACGTGCCTGGCTCGCCGCGCAACCCGCGAATCCGTCGGATCGGCGCCTCGCCGCCAAATCAACGCTCGAACTCTCCGACACGTACTACGACTCTGCTGACTGGATGATCTTTCGGGCTGGCTTTGCCCTGCGAATGCGTCGCGAGCGCGCGGGTGCACACGATGAGCAAACCGAGGTCACCCTGAAGTCCCTGCATGTCCCTCACGATGGCCTGGCGCGGCGCACGGAGTTGTCCGAACGCGTGGGCAGTTCGGACATGAATGCAGTACTCGCCACCTCGTCTGGCATCGGCGAAAGAATCCGTGAGCTCATCGGCGAACGGCCGCTGGCGCCGCTGTTCAAGGCGAATACCCGGCGCGAGCGCCAGGAACTGCTCGAGGCGGACTCGAACCTTCCGCTGGCGGAGGTGGATCTGGACGACACCTCCATCGAGACGCCGTCGGGCGCTTCGCAGCAACTCCAGCGAGTCGAAGTCGAATGCATCAATGCGACCCCCGAGGCGCTGCAGCCATTCGTGGAGCAGCTCCGCGACGCCGCGCAGCTCGAGCCCGTGGCGCAATCCAAGTTTCGCGCCGGTCTCGAAGCCGCGGGGCTCAATCCCGAAGAATTGCTCGAGGTGCCGGATACACCGATCTCCGCGACGCAGCCCTTCGCCGACACTCAGTTCACGATGTTGCGCCGGTACTTCGCCGCGTTGCTCGACCAGGAACCCCTGGTGCGCGCCGGATCCGCGACGGCGGTGCACGATATGCGCGTTGCCGCGCGCCATCTCGACGTGTTGTTGCGCCTGTTTACCGGTTACGGCCCCCGCTGGGCCACCGCTTCGCGCGGCTCGCTGCGCACGCTCATCAAGTCGCTAGGTGCCGTGCGTGATGGCGATGTGCAGCTCGCCTATCTGCATGTCGCGCTCGCGACCCTGGGCGATGCGGATCGCGCAGCGATCGAACCTTTGCGTCAGCGAGCTTGCCCACCAGCGCGCGCACGCCCGCGCCCGCCTGCTCCGCTGGCTCGATTCGAACCGCATGCGCGCCTGGGTGGAGCACTGGCTCGAGCAATTGCGCCTGGGTACCGCGAGCAGCGCGCGTGCGCGTCAGGCAATCACGGCCAAGGTCGCGCGCGATCTGATTCGTGCGACGGCGCGGAAGCTGCGCAAGCGCGCCGACGCGATCGACGAGACCTCGGGTGCGGAAGCCTTCCACGAAGTGCGCATTCGCGCCAAGCGGCTGCGCTATGCGCTCGATGCCTTCGGGAGCCTGTACGGCGATGCGGCGCGCGAATACCTCGACGCGCTCGCCAGGCTGCAGCACGTGCTCGGTGAATTTCACGACTCCGCGGTGCGCACCGAAATGTTTGCGAAGCTCGTCACGCACGGGCCGGCGCGTGCCGGCCGCCACTTCCTTCCTCGTCGGTCGGCTCGTGGAACGCGATCAGCGGAATTTCGAAAAGTGCCGACGCAGATTCGC
The DNA here is from genome assembly GCA_963736955.1 of uncultured Pseudomonadota bacterium. Taxonomy (GTDB): domain Bacteria; phylum Pseudomonadota; class Gammaproteobacteria; order Steroidobacterales; family Steroidobacteraceae; genus CADEED01. Next base: position 311,890 of record CAVTQT010000010.1, on the reverse strand, counting down.
GAAGGCGTACCGCACGAATCAGGCGAGCGCCGCTGGCGTGCGCTGTCGGAAGCCATGCGTGAGCAGGAGAGCAACGTCAGTCCCGCGCCGGTCGGAGCTGTCAGCGCCCTGATGAATGTCTATCTCGTCAGGCACGCCATAGCGCACGAACGCAGTCGCGCGCGCTGGCCGAACGACGCGATGCGTCCGCTGACGGCAGCGGGCAAACAACGATTCCGCAAGGCAGCGCGTGGCCTCGCGCGCCTCTTGCCGAAGTCGGCGCTGCTGCTCACCAGCCCGTTCGTGCGCGCGCGCGATACGGCGCTCATCCTGGCCCGCGTCGCGAAGCTGCGCTCGCCGGTCGAAGCACCGGAACTGGCCTCAGGAAAACCTGCGCGCGAGGCGTTCGAGTTGCTGCGCTCGCGCAAGAAGGCCGCCATCGTGCTCGTCGGGCACGAGCCCAATCTCAGCATTTTCCTGTCAGCGGCGCTCGCGGAAGATCGCGCCTCGTTGAAGATCGCAGTTCAAGAAAGGCGGCGCCGCGTGTGTGGAGTTCGCCGGCGCCATTCAACCCGGCCGCGCCACGCTCAAGTGGCTGATGCCGCCGCGCGCGTTGCGGGCTCTCAAACGCTGACGTTCAGTCCGTAAGGACTCAGTCCGTCAGACGATGGTCGAAGCTGAGCACGCGTGCGAGTTTCCAGCCGCTCTCTTCCTTCTTCCAGACGTGCGTGAACTGCGAGACCTCGACCAGCTTTTCGGGCTTGCCCGGCAGCAGCTGGTAGAAGCGATGCACGCCCACTTCCACGGCGCCGTAGTTGTTGAGCGGGTAGACCTTGAGCGTGCCAGGCACGAGTTCGCGGCGCGCGCGATAGTCCTCGCCGGTTTTCTGGCGCGCGCAGGTGGACGCGATCCCGTCCAGGAACTCCTTGCCCGACTTCGTCATGAAGCCGTTCTTGTCGTGAAACATCTCGAGATCGTCGGTGACCATCTTCGAGAGCGCGGGCAGGTCGCAGCGATCGAAGAATGCCGAGAAGAGCGCCTGGTCGGCGGCGGCAACTTCGTCGGTCAGCTGCTGCGTCTGCGCGGGGCCTGCCCGCTGCGCGCTGCTGAGCTCCGACCACGCCAGCAATGCCAATCCCGCCGCCAAAGTGATGCGGATCTTCATGGTGTCCCCTATTTCCATTTCTCGCGCGCCACGATGCGACCGATCTCGGCGTGCGCGGCGCTGAGCTCCGGCACGGTGAGCTTCGACTCGCTCATGTAAACGGCGATGAAGATCGGCCGGCGCTCCGGTGGATAGGTGATCACGACATCGTTGATCGCACCATTGTCGCCGCTGCCGCTCTTGTCACCGCCGTTCCAGGATTTCGGCAGGCCTGCGCGCACGCGGTCGAGTCCGGTTTTGGAGGCGGTCATCCAGTCGATGAGCAAGGCCCGCGACGCTATCGACAGAACATCGCGGGTGAAGATTGCCAGCAGCGAATCGACCATGGCGCGCGGCGTTGTCGTGTCCCGGACATCGTCGGCCACATTGCTGTTGAGCTCGAGTTCGTATCGATCGAGCCGCGAGACGTTGTCACCGATCGTACGGAAGAATTCCGTCACCGCCGATGGTCCACCCATCGCTCGCAGCAGGATGTTGGTCGCCGCGTTGTCGCTCTGCGTGACCGCGGCGGCGAGCAGCTCGCGAACCGTCATGGCATCCGCGCTCGCCATGAGTTTCACCTCCACGGCCGGGGAATTGAGCAACAATTCCGATTTCTCGATGTGAAGCCGGTGATCGAGCGTGAACGCCTTGCGGTCCACCTGCCACAACAACGCCGCCGCCAGGGCCACCTTGAACGTGGATGCCATGGCGTAGCGCGAATTCTCGTCGATCCCGAAACGCCTGCCGCTCTGCGAATCGAGCACGTGCACACCGAGCCGGCCGCCGATGCGTTTGTGGATGGTCTTCAGCGCCGACTCGGCGCGCTCGGCCGCGTGCGCGCCAGTTGCCAGCGCGAGCGGCCGTGACCGCAGACAGCAACTCGCGACGTGTGAGCATCAATTCTCCGCCAGGACCACGATCTGGTCGTTTTCCGCGAAACTGTGTTTATCCGACTTCTTCGGGTTCACATTGACACCGTATCCCCGGCCTTGTCGTCGGCATTTCATGAGCGGTAGCCGATCGCGGTTTCGCCGCGCTGCGCCGCAGCGTCGAGCACCGTGTAGAAATCCACCGTGCTGCCGAGTTTGATGTAATCCGTCATCGGGCGGATGTATATCTCCAACCTGGAGCTGAACAGCACCTTGTCGCCGGCCATCACGCCCGGGTCGAGTGTGCGAAGCATGCTCTGCCACGTGCCCTCGAAGAAGCCGTAGGGATGTTCGTGATCGGCGCGGGTCCTGGCCGACGCGCATCCGGCGAGGGCCAGCGCATAGTAGGAACTGACTACGTGATTCGTCCGAGTAAGTGACCAAGGGGATCTCGTCCGCTCTAGCAGGATCTGGCGGACGGTTCATGCGCCATGGCGCGTGAATCCAGGCAACACCACCACACACGCCGACGAGTATGTCGGCTCGTCCGATGGTCAACACGCTGTTCGGGTTTGGCAGGTACGCATGGCGCGCCATGATCATGTGCAGGCTGCCATGAAGCGTCACCGAGGCTGACTGACAGCGATGAGACGATCAGGAATCCGCCCCAGTTACGATCCAGCGACGACCACCGACGGTGCTTCGGGCGTTTCTGTGAGATGTCGCGACGCCGGATTGCTGTCGTAACTTTCGATTACGTCCACGCCACCGGTGCTCAGCAGATGGTCGAGGCCGGTGAAAACGTAGAGGTCGTCTTCGATCGCGATGAGGTCGACGACATTGCCACCCACGATGGCACGTTTGGGACCGCTGCCGTACACATTAAGCTGACCACCCCACTCGCCGCGATTGTCCGCTTCGTACCTGAAGCGCTTGCCTTGAATCGAATGGTTTCCTTTTCTCCTGAGTGAGCAGCTGCTTGTTGCCAACTCAGGTCTCTGTTCGGTGCCGCGGACTTCAAGCGCAAAGCCTTCTTTTTCGCCGCTAGGCCTGGATCGGGGTGACAGGCCGCTATCGCGCAACACCTTCTCTACCGCTGCCTGCTCACGATCTGCTGCATTCACCAAACAGGATGACAGGATCACCCACAGCAGGAGCAGTGATTTTTCCCTCATTGAAAGCTGAAACGCGCGCCAGCGGTGAAAGGGTTCGCTGCGGCCTAACCACCCGGCCGCCGCACCACGATATCGACGCTGTCGCTGCCGGGGTCGTAGACGATCACCGCCTCGCGGCGTTCGAGCTGGCGCATGACATCGGCCACCTTGCGCTCGAAGGACACATCCTGGGCGCCGTAGTCGGTTCCTTCGCGCAACACGAACGACTCGATGACGGCGCGCAGCGTCGCCGGCGCCAACTCGGTGTGTGGAATTTCGACCGGCTTCGAGTCTTCTTCTTCGCTCACGCCTCGATTGTGGCGTATTTCCTCACGAGCAGGGCGGCGCCGGTGAGCATGCTGGAGACTGCCAGCATGATCCATTCGACATGTTGATCCGGCGCAGCGATGACCCTCGGCAGATGCAGCAGCACCACGAAGGAACCCATCATGGCCGCTTCGCAACCGGCGGCCAGACGGGCCTTGAAGCCGCTGACCAGCGCGAGTCCCGTCGCGAGATGCCCGGCTCCGGTGGCCCAGGCCCAGAAGGTCTTGAAGGGAATCCAGCCGGGGACCATTCCCGCGGTGAAATCGATGTAGTTGAAATGCGCAAAGCCAAACACGGTGGCGCTTGCCCCCGCCATCAGTCGCGCGACCAGCAGCAGTATCGAGCGCGAGTTGCCGGTGATGCCGTGCGCGTACAGCGCGAGAGCACCCGAGGTCAGGAACGCGATCTCCGCCGGGCTGTTCCACGCACCGATGTGCGAGGCCGATGCGATTGCCGGCGGCAGATTGAGCACCAGCATCCACAGTCCGATGAACACGGTGAGCAGCAGCGCGGCAGTGCGCTCCAGTCGTGGCACCAGCAGCAGCGCGCCGCCGATGGCCAGCAACGCACCGGCGAGGTACGCGAGTTGCGTGCGCATGCCGATGCTGGCCGGCACCGGCTGCCACTGCATGGCGAAGTCGTGGAAAACAGATGCCGACCACGCCTAACAAGATGGCGCCGGCGGCATAGGTGAGTGCGTTTGTGTTCATGAGCGGCTCCCCGGGAGGATGCCGCTACTTTAACCACCATCGCAGGATGAGGCTAACGACTCCTAACAAAGTGACGCTCACGGCCCAGATGAGGGCCATCCAGCCGATTCGCTGCCACAGCGGCGCTTCTTCGGGACACCCTTTCCTGAATGGAAGATTCAATGGTATCCCTCGTGCGCGACCTTGCCCCGGAACACCCAGTACGACCACGCCGTGTACGCCAGGATCAGCGGCACCAGCACGGCGGCTCCCACCAGCATGAACGCCTGGCTGCTCGGCGGCGCCGCCGCCATCTGCAGCGTGATGCTGTTCGGGATGAGATACGGATACATGCTGATGCCGAGCCCGACGAAGCTCAGCGCAAACACGGCGAGCGTGATCACGAAGGGCGCCAGTTCGTAGTGGCGGCGCAGGCTGCGCACGAAGCGCCACGTGAGGATGGCGATGATGAGCGGCACCTGCGCCGTGACGAGCACGGCGGGCATCGCAAACCAGCGTTCGATGTATTCGCCGCCGAGGAACAGCGTCGCCACGCTCACCGCGGCGATCGCGCCGAGCGTGGCGGGCGCGAGCACGCGCATGAGGCGGCGCGCATGGTTCTGGGTCTCGCCGTCGGTCTTCCAGTTGAGCCAGCAGGCGCCTAACAACGAGTAGCCGGTGACCACGCTCACGCCGGTCAGCAGGCTGAACGGCGTGAGCCAGTCCCACCAGCCGCCGCCGTAGGCGCGGCCATGGACACTGATGCCCTGTATCAGCGCTCCGATCATGATGCCCTGCATGAACGCCGCAACGAACGAACCGGCCGTGAACGCGAAGTCCCAGATGTGCCGGTGCGCCGGATCACGCCAGCGGAACTCGAAGGCAACGCCCCGGAACACCAGCGCCAGCAGCATGGCGATCAGCGGCGCGTACAGCGCCGACATGACGATGGCATAGGCCAGTGGAAAGGCGGCCATCAAGCCGCCACCGCCGAGCACCAGCCAGGTTTCGTTGCCATCCCACACCGGCGCGATGGAATTCATGGCGGTGTCGCGTTCGCGGCCCACCCCGAACACCGGAAACAGAATGCCGATGCCGAGATCGAAGCCGTCCATCACGACGTACATGAACACGGCGAACGCGAGGATGCCGGCCCAGATATTGGTGAGCAGCGTGCTCTCATCCACGAGGCACCTCCTTGGTCTTGCCACCAGAGGCGAGCGCGAGTCCCGGCGTGATTCCTGCGGCGTGCGCCGGGGCGTTCGGCATATCGGGCTCGTGCGGCTGCGGTGCGTGCGCCATGAGCCGCAGCAGGTACCACGCCCCCATGCCGAACACCGCGAAATACACGAGCACGAACGCGATCAGCGACGCGGCGACTGCGGGCGCAGCAAGCGGTGAAACCGAATCCGCGGTGCGCAGCAGGCCATAGATGGTGAAGGGCTGCCGGCCGACCTCGGTGGTCATCCAGCCGGCGATCACGGCCACGAATCCCGCCGGGCCCATGACGAGCGCGAAGCGATGCAGCCAGCGCCAGTCGTACAGCTTGCGTGTGGCGCGAGCGAGCAGGCTGCAGACGCCTAGCAACAACATGAGGAACCCCAACCCCACCATGACCCGAAACGTCCAGAACACGACTTTGACGGGCGGTCGATTTTCCGGCGCCACGGTATCCAGGCCCTTCAAAGGCGCGTCGAGATCGTGTTTGAGAATCAGCGAAGACAGCCGCGGAATCTCGACGGCATGTTCCATGCGCTGCTCTTTGTCATTCGGAATTCCGAAAAGAACGAGCGGCGCGCCGTCGGGATGACTCGTGTAGTGGCCTTCCATCGCCATCACCTTCGCGGGCTGGTGCTCGAGCGTGTTGAGACCGTGCAGGTCTCCGACGAAGATCTGCACTGGCGCCACCAGCGCGGCCATCCACATCGCCATGGAAAACATCTTGCGCGCGTGTTCCTGGTTGCGAATTCTTCAGCAGGTGCCAGGCGCCCACTGCGCCTACCGCGAGCGCGGTCGTCAGATAGGCCGCGATGACGGTGTGCACGAGCCGGTAAGGAAAGCTCGGATTGAAGATGATGGCGGCCCAGCCCGCGGCCGGCACGAACTGCCCATCGGCGTTCACGCGCATATCCCGTCGGAGTCTGCATCCAGCTGTTCACGCTCAGGATCCAGAACGCGGAGATGAAGGTGCCAATGGCCACCATGAGCGTGGCGAAGAAATGCAGGCGCCTGCCCACCTTCTGCATGCCAAACAACATGACGCCGAGGAATCCGGCTTCGAGGAAGAAGGCGGTGAGCACCTCGTAGGCCATCAGTGGCCCGATCACCGGGCCCGCGCGATCGGAGAACACCGCCCAGTTGCGTGCCGAACTGGTAGGACATGACGATGCCGGACACCACGCCCATGGCGAACACCACGGCGAAAATCTTCAGCCAGTACTTGAAGAGATCGAGATACAGCGCCTTGCCGGTCTTCAGCCACAGCGCTTCGAGCACCGCGAGAAAACTGGCTAGTCCGATCGAGAACGACGGAAAGATGAAATGAAAACTGACCGTGAATCCGAACTGGAAGCGGGCGAGCAGCAGCGCGTCGGCGTCGTGAAACATGCGCGTATTTTAGCGCTGCGCACGCGGCTGCAGAGCGCAAATCGACTGACCCGCGGTCTGGCCACTCGATATGGTTATCTTTTGGATGCCACCGGTTGGGGTGCCGTTATCCGCGCATACTGGCTCGATAAACAAAGAGTCACAAATCAAGGAATCATGAAAAATCTCATCGAGGCCGCGATCGAAGCCGGCAATTTCAAGACACTGCTGAGCGCGTTCAAATCGGCATCGCTCATCGACATGCTGCGCTCACCCGGCCAGTACACCATCTTTGCTCCCACTGACGCCGCATTCAAACGCCTGCCCGCGGGTTCGCTCGACGCGCTGTTCAAGAACGCGCGCACGCTCAAGCCGTTTCTCTGCAATCACATGATGGCTGGCGTGAAAGCCGCCAACGACATCCTGCCGGGCGAGCTCAAGCCGATGGAAGGCAGGTCGTTACGCGCGTCACTGCACGGCAGCGCGATTCACATCAACGGCGCGACCATCGTGCAGTCGGACATTCGCGCCACCAATGGCGTCATTCATGCCATCGACGATGTGCTGCGTACCGCTCAATCCGATTCTCGCCGCGGTAGCCTGAGACTTTCCGGCGCCTCCACACAGGTGGAGGCGCCAGTTTTCCTGACCTAGCTGCGCCCGGCGGGCGCCACGTTCGCGTTCAAGCGGAACAGGTTGTCAGGGTCGAACTTCGTCTTGAGCGCCACCATGCGGTCGTAGTTCACGCCGTAAGTCGCCTTCATGCGGCCGGCGTCCTCGTTGAACTCGTTGACGTAGAAACCGCGGGTATGCGGCTCGACGTTCTTCCAGGCGCTTCGCGCCCACTGGCCCGCCGGATCGCTCAGCGCCGGGTCTTGCCAGGCCGCCAGCACGAACGAGTTGAACTGGATGGCGCGCTGCGCGAATGCAGTCGCCGTCGGGTTCACGCGCTTGATCGCGCCTCCCGCGGGTTGCATGCTCACGACCTGCACCACCGGTAGTTTGGCGTCGGCAATCGTCGCCATGGCGACATCGATGAGTGCCGCGCTGGTCTGCTGAACAAAGCCGCCCTTGATGTAGTACTTCTGGCCGTGAGCGCTCGCCTCGTCGCCGGACTGCTGCAGCTTCACGTAGGGCGTCGGCGCCACGTGGTCGGCGATCGGCTTGCGGATCTGGCGGTACGGTGCGATCACCTTTTCACCGGCCGCAATGGCACCGCTGTAGCAGAAGTCGAGCGTCAATATCCGCTGGTCATTCGGCAGGCGCAGCGAGGCTCATGTCGATGTTGAGCTCTTCGGGCATCTCCGGCGCGGAATCGAACAGGAACTTGAGGACCGCGGGCGCGTCGGCGAACGAATAGACCAGCTCGCCTCCGAGCATCATCGGATCGACGGGATGCAGCTGGAAATCGAACGACGTCGCGACGCCGAAGTTTCCGCCGCCGCCGCGCAGCCCCCAGAACAGGTCCTTGTTCTGCTGTGCGCTGGCGGTGAGGAATTTGCCATCGGCCGTCACCACGTCGATGGCGCGCACGTTGTCGCAGGCGAGCCCGAAGCGGCGGCCGAGGCGGCCGAAGCCACCGCCGAGCGTGAGCCCGCCCACGCCCGTGTGCGAAACCGTGCCCGCCGTGGTCGCGAGACCCTGCGCCAGCGCTTCGCGATCGAGCGCGCCTAACAAGGCGCCGCCTTCGATGGTCGCGATGCGCGCGACCGGATCGACGCGCGCGCTGTTCATCTGCGACAGGTCGATCATCAGTCCCTTTTCACAGACGGACTGGCCCGAGAGACTGTGGCCGCCGCCGCGCACCGACAGCAGCAACTGGTTCGACGCGGCGAACTTCACCGCCTCCATGACGTCGGCCGGGCCGCTGCAACGCGCGATCAGCGCCGGATGGCGATCGAAGGCGCCGTTCCAGGCGCGTCGCGCCGTGTCGTAGCCCGCGCTGCTGCGCAGGAGCAGATCGCCGCGAAGCCGCGCGGCAAAATCCTTCACGTCCGTTCCTTTGAGGATGATCTGCTTGCCCTCGCCGGTGACAGCCTCGACATCGTCGATGGCGCCAACTTCGGTTGCGGCAAACAACTTTCCGAAGGGCAATGCGGCGGCTGGTATCGCAGCGAGGGCCGAGCTCATGAATTGACGGCGCTTGAGGGTGACGCTCATGTTCTTCTCCGGGAGGGTGATGCCCGTAACCTAACAGGTTCAGATGCCGGGCGTCTGCGCGCGCAAGCGCGCGATTTCCTCTTCGAGATCACGCACGCGCTCGAGCAGCTTGAGCGCCACGCCCACTCCGCGCGTATCCAGCTCGAAATCGTCGCGCAGGCGGCAGGCGGTGCGCGCCACCGTGACCACGCGCGCGCTGAAGCTGTATCCGCCGCCCACGGTGTCGCGCACCGGCAATGCGCCGCTGTGCACGAGCTCGAGCAATTCGGCTTCTCCCAGGCCCGAAATCTCCACCAGCTCATGCAGGCTCACGGCGCGATGTTCATCGAGCCACAACACTTCCGTTTCGTGGTTCACGCGCCCTCCTCGCGGAAATGCCGTCGCGGTTCGAAACTGCTGTCGGCGGCCAGTCGCTGGTACGACTCGCGTTCCCGATCGCTGAGTGCACTGGGCACGACGATCTGCGCCACGGCGAACAGATCGCCCGCGCCGCCTCGCGGATTCGGCAATCCGCGACCCGACAGGCGCAGCTTGCGTCCCGACGAGGTGCCGGCGGGCACTTTCAGACTCACCGCTCCCGCCAGCGTTGGAATCTCGAGCGAGGCGCCCAGCGCGGCTTCGGATGGCGACAGCGGCAGATCGAGGTACAGGTCGTGACCGGTGGCGCGATACAGCCGATGTGGTTTCAGCGAGATGTCGAGGTAGAGGTCACCGTCGCGGCCGCCCTGAAAACCCTTGCCGCCCTTGCCGGGCAATCGCAAGCGCTGACCGTCGACGGCGCCCGCCGCGATGCGTGCCTTCACCGTATGCGGCACACGCCGCAACTGCCCATTGGCATCGTATTCCGGCATGGACAAGCGACAACGACAACGTCGTGCCACGGAACGCATCTTCGATGCTGATCTCCACGGGCACTTCGAAATCCTGGCCTGGCATGCCGCCGCGCGCACCCTGGGCGCCGCGCGCGCCGAATCGCGAGAACAGATCCGCGAAATCGATATCGTCGAACGAGAACTGTTCGGAACCGTTGCCGCCGTGCTGCCGCGTCCAGTCGGGCGGCGGGCGGAACTCCTCACCTTGCGGCCGGCTTCCCAGTGCGTCGTACGCTGCGCGCTTCTCGGGATCCTTGAGCGTCTGGTACGCCTCGGCGACTTCCTTGAATTTCGTTTCCGCGCCCGGCTCCTTCGAAACATCGGGATGATATTTCTGCGCGAGGCGCCGATAGGCCTTCTTGATCTCGTCGGCGGAGGCGCCGCGCTCGACTCCGAGCGCGGCATAGTAGTCCGTGTACTTCATCGCACTCTCGGAGTCAGTTGGGCCCCATCGGCATCTGTTTCTGCTTGTAACCCGCGGGGATTTCAAATGTCGCGGCAGGGATCGTTTCCTCGCGCCACACCTTCATGACCTGCTCGTCATCGCCGAGCTTGCCCTCTTCGTAGCCACGGGAGCGGACCGGGAAGCCGTTCACCTTCGACTGTGCACTGAACTCGTTGGTCATCATGCCCGCCATCATGGGGACGGATTTCGCCATTTCCTCGAACACCTTCGCGAAATTCGCGAACATGGCCTGGAAGTTTTCCTTGCCGGGAAGATCCGAGTACGGCACCACGCAGATCTGGTCGCTCAGCTTGCCGTCGCGTTTCACATCCCAGATGCGGCAATTGCGCCCATCTACCTTGTCGGACTTACCCGTGTCGACGACTTCGACGGTCCACTTTGCGGTCGCTGCCCGACAGGCCGGGCATCATCTGCTCCATCTGCGCACGCTGCTCGGGCGGCAGTTGCGCAAGCTGTGCTTTCATCTTCTCCATGGCGTCGCTGATTTTCTTCGCGAGCTGCTCCATGGTCGCCTTGTCGAACATGACGTAGGTCTTGTCCGTGTCATCGATGATGTAGAACGTACCGTTCTTGATCAGAGTGGCGTGGCCTTCGTCGTCCACAAAGCGGCCATTGCCGTTCTGCACGTAGATCTTCTGAGCCAACGTGGTCTTGTCGGCCTTGAGGTCGTGATCGACCATCTCGACGTAGACGCCCGCGCTCGCCGCTTGTGCGGCCAGCGCCCCGCATGCCATCCAAAGCTTGAGTTTCATGAAAGCCCTCATGGTTTTGAGTGCAGGACTCTACACCGCACTCCGGCGCATGTAATTTGTAGCGGACTTTCATAGACTTAAGGATCATGGAAGAGCGCCGCAAACCAGTACTTGGACGCGTGGTTCCGGGAGTCACTCCCGAGCTGCAGCGGCGGCTGCGCACATTTTTTGGCGTTCTGCAGTGGCTCAGTGTGCCGCTCGCGGGCCGGCTCGCGTTCCGGCTGTTTCTCACACCGCAGCGCCGACGGATCGATCCCGAAGACCTGCCCATCGTCGCGCAAGCCAAAAAAGTTTCGCTGCGTAGCGGCGCCGACGAATTCATCGTGTGGCACTGGGGCGACCGCGGCCCGTGGGTGGTGATGTTGCACGGCTGGGGAAGTCATGCGGCGCGTTTCGGCAGTTTCATCACGCCACTGCGCGCCGCCGGCTTCTCGGTGATCGGCATCGATGCTCCCGCGCACGGCGCGTCACCCGGGCGCCTGTCGGATCTGCCGCGTTTTCGTGACTGCCTCGCGGCGGTCCTGCGCACGCACGCGCCCGTACATGCCGTGGTGGGTCATTCGCTCGGCGGTGGCGCCGTGCTCACGGTGCTCGCCGAAATTGCCGAACATCACCCGGAGAAGATCTGCCTGTTCGGTGTGCCTTCCGACATGGCCTACATTCTCGAATCCTTCGCGATGATGCTGGGCCTCAACGAACCGACGCGGGCCGATCTGCATGCGCGGTTCACGGCGCACTTCGGACGGCCGGCCGCGGCTATCTCAGTGGCGGCCGCTGCGCCGAGCGTGCGCATCCCGGTGCTGGTGGTGCATGACGAGGACGACAATGTCGCGCCCTTCGCGCAGGGAGCGGCGCTCGCGTCCGCGATTCCGCACGCGACGTTGTGGCGCACCCAGGGCCTGGGACATAGCGGCGCGCTACGCGACGCCGACACCATCAAGCGCGTGGTGGAATTTCTGCGCGCCGAGTGATCTCGCGCGCCTAGAAGCTCGCGCGGAAGAAAGCTTCCGGACCTTTGCACTCGAGGTCGAACAGGAAAGGCTCGTCGTCGTCATGCACGTCGAGATCGATGCGCATCCTGCTGTAACCGAGACCGAACGCAAAGTTCGGGCGCCAGCGAAACTGCACGTCGGCGTGGGAATCCTGGTACCTGCCATCGGCGGTGTCGTCGATCAGTTTGAGCTGGTTGTGGCGAATGTTGAACGCCCAGCGCCTGGAGATGCGCCAGGTGAAGAAAGTGTTGCCGCTCGGAAAGATGCCCGCTTCGGTGTCTTCCTTGTTATCGAGCGTGCCGGGCTCCCCACCTTCGGCTCTGAAATCGAAAATGGAGAAGCCGAGCCCCAGGCCCCATTCGAACCTGTCGGTCTTGATGGCCGAGTACGTGTAGTTGAGCGACAACGTGCTCCAGTCGAGCTCGGTACGGAATCGGTCGCCGGCGTCAAAATCGAAATCGCTGAAGCTGATGGGGTCCGTGAGGATCACTTCGCTGAAGCGATTGAGCTTGAAGTAGTCGATGCGCACGTTGTTGCGCTCGCCCATGCGCAGGTTGAACTCCATGCGTCCCTGGTTGACCACGTCGTCGAGACCGAGGTCGTCTTCGCCGCTCAACACAGTACCGTCGGGCGTGATGGCGCCGGTCGAATCGATGCGCATCAACGTGGTGACGTCACCCTGGAAATAGGTGCCGCGCACCCAGAAATGGTCGTTGATAGGGCTCGCGATCTCGTGCGACTTGGGCTTGAGCACCTCGCTCGGTTTGAGCACGGGCTCGGCTTTTTCCTCGCGTGGCCCGTTTTCAACGGGTTCTTCGCGATCCTTGCGCACGATGGCGCAGCCGACATTCAGTACACACAGCAAAACTACCAGCCCGAGGCGCATCGATTGGCTCCCAGCCAAAAAGGCATCGGGCCATGATCTAACAGGTGGGAATAGCCGCGCCAGCGTCGGCTTAAAGAGACGGGCCCGGTGTGACGTAGCGCACACCGGGCCCCGGCAGAATGAGAAAAGGCTATCTCTTCATCGCCACGAAGAATTCCGAATTGGTCTTCGTATCCTTCATCTTTTCGAGCAGGAACTCGACCGCGGCCAGTTCATCCATCGGATGCAGCAGCTTGCGCAGGATCCAGATCTTGGCGAGCTCGCCCTGGTCGGTGATGAGCTCTTCCTTGCGCGTGCCGGAGCGATTGATGTTCATGGCCGGGAACACGCGCTTTTCAGCGATGCGGCGATCCAGGTGGATTTCGCAGTTGCCCGTGCCCTTGAACTCTTCGTAGATCACGTCGTCCATCTTGGAGCCGGTGTCGATGAGCGCGGTGGCCAGGATAGTTAGACTGCCGCCCTCCTCGATGTTGCGCGCGGCGCCGAAGAAGCGCTTCGGCCGCTGCAACGCGTTCGCGTCCACACCACCGGTGAGCACCTTGCCGGAGCTCGGCACCACGGTGTTGTAGGCGCGCGCGAGGCGCGTGATGGAGTCGAGCAGGATCACCACGTCTTTCTTGTGCTCGACCAGGCGCTTGGCCTTTTCGATCACCATTTCCGCGACCTGCACGTGGCGGGCGGCGGGTTCGTCGAACGTGGACGACACCACTTCGCCCTTCACGGTGCGCTGCATCTCGGTCACTTCTTCCGGGCGCTCGTCGATGAGCAGCACGATGAGGTGCACTTCGGGATGGTTGGCCGTGATGGACGTGGCGATGTTCTGCAGCAGCATGGTCTTGCCGGCTTTCGGCGGCGAGACGATGAGACCGCGCTGGCCCTTGCCGATGGGCGAGACCAGGTCGATGGCGCGTGCGGTGAGATCTTCGGTCGAACCATTGCCCCGTTCCAGCTTGAGCCGCTTGGTGGGATGGAACGGCGTCAGGTTCTCGAACAGCACCTTGTTGCGCGAAGAATCGGGCGAATCGAAATTGATCTCGCCGACCTTGAGCAACGCGAAATAGCGCTCGCCATCTTTCGGCGGGCGGATGAGGCCCGAGATGGTGTCGCCGGTGCGCAGGTTGAAGCGGCGGATCTGGCTGGGCGACACGTAGATGTCGTCCGGACCCGCGAGATAGCTGCCGTCGGAAGACCGCAGGAAGCCGAAGCCGTCCTGCAGGATCTCGAGCACGCCGTCGCCGTAGATGTTCTCGCCGTCGCGCGAATGGGCCTTGAGGATGCCGAAGATGATGTCCTGCTTGCGCGAGCGGGCCAGGCCCTCGACGCCCATGGACTCGGCCATCTTGACCAGCTCGTAAATCGGCTTGGCCTTGAGCACCGACAGGTTCATCGAGCTCTTGGTGGCCGCGAGCTCGGCCTGGCTGATGATCTCCGATGCGTCTACTTCGAACACTTCGGGCGGCTGGTCGTCGGGACGAGCGCCGCCGTTGTTCGGGCGATAGTTCGGATCGCGGTTGCCGTCGCGGTCGCGCTGATGGCCACCGCCACCGCCGCCTTGTCGACCACCACCCTCGTGACGCGGGCCTTTGTTAGGGCGATTGCGGCCTTGATTACCCAAGTAGCCCCTCACAGGTGTGCATCCAGGAAGGACTTGAGGTCGGGCTTGCGTACCGAGCCGACCTTCTGAGCTTCCACGGTGCCGTTCTTGAAAAGAATGAGCGTGGGGATGTTGCGGATGCCGAACTTGGGCGGCGTCTGCGGATTCGACTCGATGTCGATCTTGGCGACGCGGAGCTTGTCTTTGTACTCCGTGGCGATCTCATCGAGGATCGGCGCGATCATCTTGCAGGGCCCACACCACTCGGCCCAGAAGTCGAGAAGAACGGGCTTGTCGGACTTGAGCACGTCCTGGGTGAACGTTGCGTCCGTAGTGTGGACGATGTCCGGGTTACTCACGTGGAAGGACCTCCATAGGAAAACAGAAAAGCATTGAGAATCGTATTTGGGGTGTTTTGAAGAGCTGGCGCTGTAGCCGGCAGGAAGCCGTGCTCAGGACGCGGTCAAACGGTTAGACTGCCGACGCAGTCGAATGCCTGAATGAGTGAATGGACCTAAGTGGTTGAAGGAATCTTTGGATTTGCGGTTCGGGGCTCGGTCACGAGCGATCCGCGTCTTGGGTGCATTTTTTAACTGGTCCGCCTGCCATTTGCAAGCGCCACATGCGCCCAAGCGCGCAATACATAAGTAAATCAATTAATGACAGAGACATCAGAGACACATCTTTCCGAGCTTGCCTTCGCCTCGCTCGATCTCGTTCCCTCCGTAGCCCAAGGCATCCGCGATGCCGGCTTCGTCCGGGCAACCCCGGTTCAGGCGATGACATTGCCGATTGCCCTCACGGGAAAGGATGTCGCCGGTCAGGCGCAGACCGGCACCGGCAAGACAGCCGCGTTCCTGGTTGCGCTGTATCAGCGCCTGCTGACGAATCCCCCTGCCGCGGGGCGCAGTTCATCGGGTATCCGTGCGCTGATCCTCGCGCCGACGCGCGAACTGGCAGTGCAGATCTTCAACGACGCCGAAGTGCTGGGTAAGCACACCGGCCTCAAGATCGGCGTGGTTTATGGGGGCGTCGACTACGAAAAACAACGCAAATCCCTGCAGGACGGCATCGACGTCCTGATCGGCACGCCCGGTCGCGTCATCGACTACTTCAAGCAGCACGTGTTCGACATGCGCCACGCGCAGGCGGTGGTGCTCGACGAAGCCGATCGCATGTTCGATCTCGGCTTCATCGCCGACATCCGCTTCATCCTGCGGCGCCTGCCCAAGCCGGAGGCGCGCCAGTCGATGCTGTTCTCGGCCACGCTTTCGCAACGCGTGCTCGAGCTCGCCTACGAGCACATGAACAACCCCGAGCTGGTGCGCATCGAGCCGGACCGCGTCACCGCCGACAAAGTACGGCAGATGATCTATTTCCCGGCGATGGACGAGAAAGATCCCGCTGCTCATCGGGCTGCTGCGGCAGTACGAGGCGCGCCGCACGATGGTGTTCGTGAACACCAAGCGCGTGGCGGAAAAACTCGAGGGTTACCTGATCGCCAACGGCTTCAAGGCGCAGGCGCTGTCGGGCGACGTGCCGCAGAAGAAGCGCCTGCGTTTCATGAAAGAGTTCCACAGCGGCGAGCTGGCGGTGCTGATCTGCACGGACGTCGCATCGCGCGGCCTGCACATCGCGGACGTCAGTCACGTCTTCAACTACGACCTGCCGCAGGATGCGGCGGACTACGTGCATCGCATCGGCCGCACCGCGCGCGCCGGCGCCGAAGGCGATGCCATCAGCTTCGGCTGCGAGGAATACGCGGTGTCGCTGCCGGAGATCGAGGCGTACATCACGCACAAGATTCCCGTGTTGCCCGGTGAAGCTCGAGTTGTTAGCCACGGACCTGAAGCCGCCGGTCTACAAGGAATGGGATCCGGAAGATGGCCCAAAACCCATGCGTCGCCCCGGTGGTGGTGGCGGCGGACGCGGTGGTCCGCGGCGTGGTGGCCCCGGTGGTGGTGGCGGTGGTCGCGGAGGCCCACCGCGGCGTAGCGGCGGTGGCGGTGGTGGTGGACGCGGAGGTCCGCGCCGCGGCGGCCGATGAGCTGACTCGGGACGACGCCGCTTCGGCGGCGCATTTCCTGTGCCGTCAGGACCTCACCAGGTCGGCGACGGAGTCGACGGCCGGATGGTCCATGTGCTCGCGCCGCGAGCCCTTGGTGTCCCAATGCCGAATGCCGTAAACCCAGCGGACTCCCGCGCTGCGCGCCGCTTCGAGCATTTTCGAATTGTCGTCCGCGAACAGGCTGCGTCCGGGGTCATAGCCGAATTTCGCCAGCGGCGGCGTGCCAGAACTGCTCATGCTCCTTGGGTGCACCGAACTCATGTGAGGTCACCGCCGCATCGAGATAGTCGAGCACGCCCGTCTCCTCGTGTTTCACCGCGAGCGCAATGGGATGCGAGTTGGTGAGCAGCAACAGCCGTTTGCCGCCCGCGCGCATGCGCAACAGAAAATCGCGCGCGCCCGGCAACCAGGCAACGTGCGAGCGCACCTCGCGGTGCAGCGCACCGATGTCGACGCCAAGCGTGCGCGACCAGTAGTCGATGCAATACCAGTCGAGCGTGCCGCTGCGTTCGGCGAAGAGCCGCGCGATCTCGGCGTAGGCCTCGTGCAGGTCCATGGAGCGCGCCACGGCAAACCGCTGCGGCACGAGATCGCGCCAGATGTGATTGTCGTAGGCCTGGTCGAGCAGCGTGCCATCGAGATCGAGAAGCACGGTGTCGATGGCCGACCAGTCGGGGCGGGAATGCGGGTTCAGGGACATGCGGGGCGTATCATACGGAGCCCGAATGGATGCCAGCACCGAAACTCTCGTCGACTTCCACACGCACAGCCATTACTCCGATGGCGTGCTGGCGCCGGCCGCGCTGGTGGAGCGCGCGCGCACGCGCAAGGTCGGCACGCTCGCCCTCACCGATCACGACACCATCGCCGGTCTCGGTGAAGCGCGCGAGGCGTGTGCTGCCGCCGGGATCCATTTCGTGCCCGGTGTCGAGCTGTCGGCGAACTGGCGCGGCCAAACTATTCACATCGTCGGCCTGCAGGTGGACGAATCGCACGCCGGATTCAATTCGCACCTCAATGCGGTCCTCGAGCGACGCCAGACGCGCTTGAGGGAAATCGGCGAGCGGCTCGAAAAACGCGCGCGCCTGCCGGGGCGCGAGCTCGCCGCCCGCGCCGCGAGCGCCACCGCCCCGACCCGCATGCATCTTGCCCGCCTGCTCGTCGAAGGCGGCCATGCCCGCGACACGCAGGAAGCCTTCGACCGCTGGCTGAACCGCGACAAGGCCGGTCACGTACCCGCGGAATGGCCGGCCCTCGCCGCCGCCATGGGCGTGTTGCGCGACAGCGGCGCCGTCCCGGTGCTCGCACATCCGCATCGTTACCGGCTCTCCGCCGGGGCCTTGCGCGAGCTGACGGCGGCCTTCGTGCAGGAAGGTGGCGCGGCGCTCGAGGCCAGCATGGCCGGCATGAGCCCCAATGATGCCGATCGCATCGCCTCCTTGTGCCGCCGATTCAACCTGCTCGCTTCCATGGGCTCGGATTTCCACGATCCCGCCGTGCCGTGGAATCCCCTTGGCCGCTGGCTTAAGCTTGCCGCCGGTCTCGAGCCGGTCACCCATCGTCTCCAAGGGACTGCAGCCAGCCGATGAGCGAAATCGAAGATCAGGACAACGTCGATCGCGAGCTTTTCAAGAACGTTGAAAAGCTGCGCGAACTGCGCATCGCGCATCGCGACCTCGACGAGGTCATTTCGCGCCTGTCGCTCGACTTCCAGTCCGATCAGCTGCAGCTCAAGCGCCTCAAGAAGCGCAAGCTCATCCTCAAGGACCAGATCACGCGACTCGAGAGCGAGCTGATCCCGGATCTGAACGCGTGAAGCAGCTGTTCGAGCAACTGACCACCCCGGAAGTCATGGCTGAGGTGCTCGCGCTGCTGATGGCGGCGCTGCTGGCCACGGCGCTCGCGCACTACATCAAGAACTGGCTGCGGCCGCTCGCGGCGCGCGACGACCTGCCGCGCTGGCCACGGCGCTTCGTGATCGCTGGCATGGTGCTGGCGCCGTCGCTGCTCGGCGTGGTGCTGATCCTCGGCCTGCGCGTGCTGTTCGCCACCTTCGACCTCCCGACCGCACTCATCGACATCGCCATGGATCTCACCACCGTGCTGGTGCTGGTCCGCTTCGCGCTGCATGTGCTTGAGCGTCTCGCTCGGACCGAACAGCTGGATACGCGCCTGGGAGCTCAAGCTCACGTTCGTGCTCTGGGCGATCATTTCCTTCCAGGTGCTCGGCTGGTTCGCAGGGGTCGAACGCACGCTCGATGGCATCGACCTCCTGCCCGGCAAGGCCACCTTCACGCCTCTGGGCGCTGCTCAAGAGCATCGTGGTCATCGTCGGTTTCCTGGTCGTCACCAGCCTGATCGCGCGCACCATCGAACGCCGCGTCATGAAGCTCGAGGGCCTCGCGATCTCGACGCGCATCGGCATCACCAAATTCTCCACGTTCTTCCTGGTCGGCCTCGGCGTGTTGCTGGGCGTCAATGCCTCGGGCGTCGATCTCACCGTGCTCGGCCTGTTCACCGGCGCCATCGGCCTGGGGCTGGGGTTCGGCCTGCAGGCCATCGCCAGCAATTTCGTGTCGGGCTTCGTGCTGCTGCTCGACAAATCCATCAAGCCCGGCGACGTCATCAGCTTCACCGGCACCACCGGCACCAGCACCGAGAACTTCGGCTGGGTGCAGGAGCTGCGCGGCCGCTACATCGTCGTGCGCGACCGCGACGGCGTCGAGACGCTGGTGCCGAACCAGAACCTCATCACCAACTCGGTGATCAACTGGAGCTATTCCGACCAGCGCGTGCGCATCCGCCTGCCGGTGCACGATCAGCTTCCAGGACGATCCGGAAGTGGCGCTGCAGGTGCTCATCGACGCCGCGGCCAATCATCCGCGCATCCTCAAGGATCCCGGCCCGGTGTCGCGGCTCATGAGCTTCGAGAACTACGGCATGCGCGTCGAAGTGCGCTTCTGGATCCGCGATCCCATGAATGGCGTCAACAACGTGCGCTCCGACGTGAACCGCGAGATCTGGCGCCTGTTCAAGAAGCACGGCATCACGATCCCCGTGCAGCAGCACGACGTACGACTGGTTCAGCAGCGAGCCCGAGTTCCCGGGCCAGCGACGCTAGGACGAGCGATGGGGCTGCCAGTGAGGCCGGGACTCGAAATTCCCGACTCCGATCTCGAAGTGGCGTTCATCCGCTCCGCCGGTCCCGGCGGCCAGAACGTCAACAAGGTCGCGTCCGCGGTGCAGCTGCGTTTCGCGCTCGATCGCAACGCGACGCTGCGCGACGACGTGAAGGCGCGCCTGCGCGCGCTCGCCGGCCAGCGCGTCACCGACGCGGGCGAAATACTGATCGTGGCGCGCGCTCATCGCAGCCAGGAACAGAACCGGCGCGAGGCCGAAGAGCGCCTTCTGCGATCTCGTCCGGCGCGCGCTGATCGCGCCCAAGAAACGTCATGCCACCAAACCCACGCGCGCCTCGAAGGAGCGTCGCCTGGACGGCAAGGCGCGTTCGCAGAAAAACAAGCGCCTGCGTGGCAAGGTTCGATTCGACGACTGAAAGACGTTGAGGAGGACGGAAATGATTGTCTGGCGTGAAAAATTCGTCGCGACCGGAATTCACTTCCTGGTGACGCTGGTGCTCGCTGCCTGCGCCGCGGCACTGATCTTCCTCGTGTGGTTCCCCGATCCCTTCGCAGACGATGATCGGCGGCACGGAACTGTTCCTGCTGGTGGTGGGTTGCGATCTCGCGCTCGGCCCGCTGATCTCGCTGGTGATCTACAACAGCCGCAAGTCGCGCCGCGAACTGATCATCGACTACTCCATCGTCGGCGTCGTGCAGATCGCCGCGCTGGTCTACGGCGTGTTCATTCTCGCCGGCACGCGCCCGGTGTACGTGGCGTTCAGCCAGGACCGGCTCGAAGTCGTCAGCGCGCGCGATATCACGCGATGCGGAACTCGCCGCCGCGAAGATCCCGCACTACGGCATCGCTGCCGCTCGACGGTCCGCGTTTCGTCTCCATCGCGGTTCCGGCCGCGGATCAGCAGGACGCCTTGTTCCAGTCGCTGGCGGGCAACGAGGAACACTGCGGCCGCGCTTCTACGTGCCCTACGAATCGCAGCTCGAGCAGATCCGCGCGCACGCCAAGACCACTCGAGGAACTCGAGAAGAAGCATCCCGAAGGCAAGCCGCTGGTGGATGCTGCGAGCGCGCAAGCTCGCGATGCCCGCGGAGCGCGTCCGCTGGTTGCCGGTTCATCATCGCAAGGGGTTCTGGACCGCGCTGATCGACAGCGAAAGACGGCAAGCCGCTCGCTTACGTCGACCTCGATCCGTACTGAGCCCGCGAGTCAGTGGTGAGACGCGGGCTCGGCGGCTCGAAGCGAACCTCGGCCACCCAGCTCGCGATGCGCGACAGCAGGTCTGCGCCAGTCCACTCGCTGCCGTCGCTGAAGATGATGCGCAGCGTGGAGGCGTCGGGGATGAGCCCGAGATAACCCTCGAGCACCAGTCGATCGAGTCCATCCTGCGTGCGCAGCACGCAGTGAATCGTTGATGCGCGCGAGCGTGATGTCGGCGGGCGCGATTCCGGGGCCGACGCGCAGCGCGACACGCCCCGTGGTCCACCAGTCCTGGATCGACACGCTGCCCGAACCGCGACCCCAGGCGTAATCGTTGCTGGCGGTCGCGTCGCTGATTTCCGCGTCGTCGATTTCCGCTTCGATTCCGATCCGGAACTGGCCGCTGCGCTCGAGCTCGTCGAGGTACTGCTCCGCTTCCGGTGCGTACGGCAGGTCTAACAACTTCTTCGCGGCATTCCTGGAATCTTTCATCTCGCTCGCGGCCCCACGCATGATTGCGCGACAACTTTTACCAGCCGCGAGAGCGCTGTCTATAGTCTCTTGCCGCACCGGATGTGGCGTATGAGCGAAAAGCCCGTGCCGCAGCGCGTTATGTTGCACCGAATCGGCGCGAAACCACGCTGACGTCAGGAGATCCCGCAGGCGTAGGCCTTCGGCGGGCAGCTCCGTACTTCTTCCTACTTCTTCTTGCGCTTCTCCAGCGCGATCTTCTGGTCGACATAGGCACGGCCTATCCACTGCGCCGCGTTGAAATTCGCGCCGCCGTATTTTTCCTCGAATTCCTTCGTCGGGCGCGCCGCGACCACCTCATCCTGGCTCTTGCCGGCTTTCACGAGCTTCGCCACGCGGTCGCGAACCACCACGAGCATGTCGTGGAAGGCCTGCAAGCTCCGCCTTGTTGCCGAGCGGGCCGTGGCCGCGAATGATCTTCGTGTTGTCGTCGATCGGTCGGCAGCACCGCTTCGTGCGCGCGGATCAGGCCATCGAGCGTGCCGCCGGTATTGCCGTCGATGAACGGAAAGCCGGCGACGAACATGTCGCCCATGTGCACGATGTTGGCCTTGCGGAAGCGGACCACGATGTCGGTCTCGGTGTGCGCGTTCGGCAGGTGCGTGAACTCGAGGTCGTCGTCGTTGAAGTGCAGCGTGGCCGAGTCGGCGAAGGTGACCACCGGCAACGCCTCGCGCGCACGCGCCTCGATGGGCGCGTTGGTGGAAGGATTCACCTGCGCGGTGCCGAGCCGCTTGCGCACGTTTTCCTGCGCGATGATCACCGCGCCTGACTTGCCGAAGGCATCGTTGCCACCGGTGTGATCGCCGTGCAGGTGCGTATTGATCACGAACTTCACCGGCTGGTCGCTGAGCATGGCCACGGCCGCGCGGATCTTCGGCGCCATGTCGGCGAACTGGTCGTCGATGATGGCGGCGCCATCCACGCCCACCGTGAGACCCACGTTGCCGCCGCGGCCATTGAGCATGTAGATGCCCGGCGCCAGGCTGACCGTTTCGATCTTGACGTCCTCTGGCCGCGGCATCTCGACGATCGGCGTCTGCGCTGGCGTGGTCTGTGCCGGTGCGATTCCAATGCCGGCGACCAGGGCAAATGCCAATAGCCCGAATTTCCTGTTCACGTCGATTCCTCCGTTGTTACGCGCCCGCGCACCGCTGCATCAATCGCCACACGTCGGCGACGTGTTCGTGTTCGGTGTTGGCCGCGCCGAGCGACACGCGCACGGCCCACCTTTCCGATAAGACCGTGGGAGTCAGGTATCCCTCACCGGATTCATTGACCGCCTGCGCCCATGCACGCGTATGCGCATCGATGGCGGCCGGGTCAAGGCCCGGCGGCTCGTGCCGGACCACCAGCGTCTGCAGGCGCACGGGAGCGAGAATCTTCCAGTGTGGCGCGCGCGCGATTTCGCCCGCGAGCCACTGCGCGTGGGCGAGGTCGCGGCGGATGCGTGCCTGCAGGCCGATCACACCCTGATCACGGATCACGAACCACAGCTTGAGCGCCCGCATGCGCCGCCCGAGCGGAATGCCCCAGTCGCGATAGTTCTTCACCTGGCCGTCGACCGCGGTCTGCAGGAAGCTCGGATTGGTGGACATGACGCGCACCAGGAACTGCGCGTCGCGCACGAAATAGGTGGAGCAGTCCATCGACACGCCTAACCACTTGTGCGGATTCACCACGAGCGAATCGGCGCCTTCGATCCCGTCCCACAAGGCGACGGCATTCCGGTGTGATCATGGCGCTGCCCGCCATGGCCGCATCGACGTGCAGCCAGAGTTCCTCGACGCGCGCGATCTGCGCGATCTCGGCGATCGGATCGAAGGCCGTCGCGGCCGTGCTGCCGCAGGTCGCGACGATGGCACAGGGCTCGCGCCCGGCCGCGCGATCGGTCGCGATCGCGCCGGCCAGCGCATTGGCGTCCATGTCGAAATTCCCGTCGACCGGGATCATCACGCACGTTCTCGCGCCCGAATCCCGCGAGCAGCGCGGCCTTCTCCACCGAGCTGTGCGCCTGCGAGGACACGTACACGATGAGCGGCGATCGCCTGGCCCTGCAGTCCGCCGCGCGTGGCGGCATGGTTGGAAGCCCGCTCGCGCGCGCACACCAGCGCGACGAACGTGGCGGTGGAGGCCGTGTCCTGGATCACGCCCGACCAGCGCTCGGACAGCCCGAGCATCTGCCGCCACCAGTCGAGGCACACCTCTTCGAGCTCGGTCAGCGCCGGGCTCGACTGCCAGTTGAGCCCGAGTTGCCCCAGGCCCGTGCTCACCAGGTCGCCGAGCACCGCCGCCGGCAGGCCGTTGGACGGGAAGTAGCCGTGGAAGCGCGGATCCTGCCAGTGCGTGCATGCCGGCAGGATCAGCTCATCGAGGTCGCGGCGAATCGCCGCGAACTCTTCGGGCGCCTGCGGTGGCGCCGACGGCAATGCCGCGCGCAGCGCGCCCGGCGTGGTGCGCGCCATCACGGGAAACTCCGCGCGCGCGACGCGCTCGCGATAGTCCGCGATCCAGTCGATGAGCTCGTGACCGGCGCGGCGGAATTCCTCGGGGGTCATCAGTGGTCCGCGTCCATCGACCGGTGCCGTCGTGATCGTTCGAGTCATGGCGACGGGCATCATCGCCCACGTGGTCGTGGTGATCCGGTGGACTCTTCGGCCGCACCAGCCACGCCGCCAGCGCCGGCAGCAGGATGATGGCGCCCAGCATGTTCACGAAGAACATGAAGGTGAGCATGATGCCGATGTCCGCCTGGAACTGCAGCGGCGAGAACACCCAGGTGATGACGCCGATCGCGAGCGTGATGCCGGTGAAGATGATGCTCGCGCCGGTGACGCGCATGGTCTTCTCGAATGCCTGGCGCACGCTGTCGCCGGCGCGCAGGTATTCCTGCATGCGGCTCCAGAGATAGATGCCGTAGTCGACGCCGATGCCGGCGCCCAGCGCCACCATGGGCAACGTGTTCACCTTGAGCCCGATGCCGACCATGGCCATGACCGCATAGACCAGGATGGACACCAGCGCCAGCGGCAGGAACACCAGCACGGTGCCTAACAAGCTGCGGAACGTCAGCAGGCACATGAGGATCACGGCCGCGAACACCCAGCCGAGGATCGGGTATTCCTTGGCCTTCACTTCCTCGTTGGTGGCCGCCATGACGCCGACGTTGCCGGTGGCGAGGTTGAAGGTGGCGTTGGGGAAAGTGTTGAGCGTGCGCCACTCCTTGACCGCGCTCACCACGCGCTCGATGGTCGCGGCCTTGTGATCGCGCAGGAACAGCATCACCGGGATCACGTTGCAGTCCGCGTTCAGCAGGCCGGTGCTGGTCTCGATGTAGCGCGTGGACTGCGTGAGCTGGTTGGGCTCGCGCGGAATGTTGCGCCACTTGAGACTGCCCTCGTTCCAGCCCGCGATCGCAATCTTGGCGACGATGGGCAGCGCCATCACTTCCTGCACGCCGTCGACGTTGCGCATCTTCCACGCGAAGGTGTCGATGGCGGTCATGAGCTCGTAGCTCGTGCAGGCGGGCTCCTTCGTCTCGACGATCACCGTGAGGACGTCGACGCCGATGGAGAATTTCGTGGTGATGATGTTGCTGTCGCGGTTGTAGCGCGAGTCGGCACGCAGTTCGGGAACGCCCGCCTGCGTGTCACCGATCGGGGTCTCGCGCCCTTTCCAGACGCCGAAGATGCCGAGCAGCACCGCGATGCCGATGATGATGGCCGCCGGCTTGCGCTCGGTGATGCGTGCGAGCCTGCTCCAGTGCGCGGTGAGCTTCGCCTGGCGCACTTCCACGCGCGCGCGATAGTGGTCGTCCCAGTGCACCCATGACACCAGCACCGGCAGCAGGATGAGGTCGGTGAGGATCACGATGGCGACGCCGATGCTGGCGGTGACGGCCATTTCCTGAACGACCTGCACCGGAATCAGCAGGATGGTGACGAAACCGACCAGGTCGGCCAGCAGCGCGATGATGGCCGGCATCAACAGCTGCCGGAATGTCTGGCGCGCGGCGCGCATGCTGTCGACGCCGGCGACCGCGGCCTCCTTGACGGCGCTGATCTTCTGCACGCCGTGCGACACGCCGATCGCGAAGATCAGGAACGGCACGAGGAGTCCCAGGGGATCTATGCCGTAACCGAGCAGCACCAGCGTGCCGAGCTGCCAGGCCACCGCCACGAGGGAGCACACGATGGGCACCACGGCGACCTTCAGCGACTGCACGTAGTACCAGACGGCCAGCAGCGTGAGCAGGATCGTGACCACCGCGAATACGATGACCGACATCGCGCCATCCGCGATGTCGCCGACGACCTTGGCGAACCCGATCATGTGAACGTCGACACCAGATCCCTGCGCCTGCACCAGCACATCGGTGCCCTGGATCTTGTCGCGCACGCGGCTTTCGAGATCGCGCGCAACCTGTATGGGGTCGATGGGTTTCCCGGTGGCGTCCTTCTCGAGGACGATCGCCGAGACCAGCGCGCCCGAGAAATCGTTGGCCACCAGTCGGCCGCGAATGCCGGCCTTCAGGATGTTCTCGCGGACCTTTGCCAGCGCTTCGGGGGTGGGCACGAACTCCGAGTCGACCACGTTGCCGGCCTCGATGCCGCCCTCCACGACTTCCATGTAACGCACGTTGGGCGTGAACAGCGACTGCACGCGCGTGCGGTCGATGCCGTCCATGACCAGCACTTCGTCGGTAGCCTTCTTGAGCGCATCGAAGAAGCCGGGCGTGAACATGTTGCCGTCGCGCGCGACCAGCGCGATCAGCACGCGATTCGCCCCGCCGAACTCGGCCTGGTGCTTCACGAAGGTCTGCATGTACTCGTGCTTGAGCGGCAGCTGCTTGGTGAACGAGGCATCGATGTGCAGACCGCGCGCCGCCACGAAGCTCAAGGTCAGCGTCAGGAGCGCGAACACCACCACGATGAGGAGGCGGTTGCCGAAGATCAGCCTTTCGAGCGTCGCCTCGAGCTTCGTTTCGCGGGATGTTTTGCCGTGGACCATTCCTAGCTACCCGCCGAGTCGAGGCGCACGGTGCGCACGCCGCCTTCGCCGGCGACCACGACCGCGCCGGCCGGGCCCGGCAGCAGTGCGGACACGCCCTTGCGATCGTCCTGCTGCGTGAGCCGGAAGGTTTCACCGGCGTCACCGGACACCAGCAGGACGCCGGCGAGTCCGCCGATGACCACGCGCAGATCGTTGATGGTCACGCCGTCGGTCAGCATGGCGGTGGTGTGCGACTCGAGCTGGGTCCAGGTCTCGCCGGCATCGGCCGAGCGATACAGGTGGCCACGAAGGCCAAACGCGAGCAGGCCATTGCCGCGAATGGGCACCAGCCCGAAGAAGCTGCCCTCGTAAGGCGAGGGAAGCACGCGCCAGCTCGCGCCGCGGTCGTCGGAGCGATAGAGCTGGCCGCCCTCGGCCGCCACGTACAGGCGATTGCCGACGCCCACGATGCGATTCAGGTGATAGTCCGGCGGCAGGTCGCCTTCGTCCGGAGCTGGCTCGCCATCGTGCGTGGGCACGGCGGGTTTCGAGGCCGGCGGCGGCGCGAACTTGGCGCTCGACCAGTTGCGGCCACCGTCGTTGGTCGTGAAGTACGCGCCATAGGCGCCGACCGCGATGCCACTGACGCGGTTCGCGAACCACAGATCGAGCAGCGGCTGCTGGGCTTCCGGCGCGAAGTGCGAGCGCGTCCAGTTTTCGCCGCCGTCGACCGTATTGAGGATGGTCTCGTCGTGGCCGACGGCCCAGCCGTATTGGCGCGTCGACGAAGAACACCGCCGTCAGCATGACGCGTGTCGGCACGCTCTTCGCCTGGCGCCAGGTGGCGCCCTGATCGTCCGAGAGCAGCACGTGACCGCGTTCGCCGACCGCCACGAGACGATTGCCAGCGACAGCCAGGTCGAGCAACAGGGAGCCGGCCGCGAGCGGCTCGATCTCCGCGGGTTTGTTGGCCGAATCGTTGGGATCGAGCTGGGCGTGCGTGACGCTCGACGCGATGCCAACCGTTACCAGCGTCGCGACCAGCGCGAGGCGAACTCGATGCCTCATGCCCATCCCCCGGAAAGTTCTTGTTGTCTGAAACTAAACGGGCCAGTTGAAGTGTTCAACCGGCCCGTTCTTCGCGTACTGCTGGCTAAACCTTCACCGGACGCCGCGCCGTTGCAGGGCGGCCGGCTGGAAGTCGGCCAGCGTGCGCTTCTGCGTGAAATCGCGGCTGCGCGGTTCTTCGTTGTCGAGGCCGAGTGCGAGGTAACGGCCGTTCGACAGGTCGTACACGGTTTCGAGCGCGGTCCACAGCGCGGGCACGTCGTAGTACTGAATGACGTGACCTTCCTGGACGCGATAGAGCTGGCCGCGGCTGTCGTAGCAGTCGACCGCGAGGATGTGCCAGCTGTCTTCATCCACGTACAGCGTGCGGCGGCTGTACAGATGGCTCTGGCCGGCCTTCAGCTTGGAATCCACTACCCAGACCCGATGCAGCTCGTAACGCGCCACATCGGGGTTGATGTGGTTCTTCTTGAGGATGTCGGTGTACTTGAGGGTGTTCGAGTTCAGCTTGTAGCTGTTGTAGGGCACGAGGATTTCTTTCTTGCCCACGAGCGTCCAGTCGTAACGCTGCGGACTGCCGTTGTACAAGTCGAACTGGTCGGAAGTGCGCAGGTTGTCGGAGCTGGTGCCGGGATTGTCGAAGGCGACGTTCGGCGCGCGGCGTACGCGGCGCTGCCCCGCGTTGTAGACCCAGGCGCGGCGATTCTCGATCGACTGGTCGAGCGTCTCCTGCACCAGCAGGACTTCGCCGGCGAGGCGCGCGGGCGCCACGGTTTCCTGGATGAAGTACGCGATGGTGTTGTCGAGAGTCTCCGACTTCGCTCCCGGCAGGCTGTACGCCACCATCGTCTCGTCGTGGAACTTGACCATGGTGTATGCGCCACTGCGGTAACCGGCGCCTGGCCGATCTGCCGGACGATGACGTCGCCGCGATAGCGCAGCACGTGGTTCCAGAAGACCTCGACGCCTTCCTTGGGAATGGCGAAGGGAATGCCCTCACCGGCGTTGGTGACACCGTTGCCGCCTTTCGCCAACTGCGCGGTGGTCGCAATCCGCTTGGTGGCGTCGTAGATGCGCTGGGGCGCCGCGGCGCTGCGATGCGTGGGATACACGTTCATCTTGAAGGTGGCGCCGTAGGTCTGCAGCAGCTTCTTGTGGCCTTCGGTCAGCTTGCTGGCGTACTGACTCATGTTCGCCGCGGTCACCGTGTACAGCGGTTTGTCGCTCGCGTACGGGTCCGGGTGATGCTGGCCGGGGCGGTAGTTCGGGAAGCCCGCCTGTGCGGCCGAGGTCAATCCGCCGTCCCACGCGGGAATGGAACCGTCGGCGTTGCCCGCCTTCTGGCCGCCCAGTGGCGTGAGCTCGGCGCCGAGCTTCGCGGCATCGGCGGCTGACACGGCGGCCATGGCGGAGGAAGCGCCGAGCGCCATGCCCGCGACAGTCCCAACGATGGGCAGGATGAATTTTTTCAGCATGGAGATTCCCCTCGTCGCGGTCAGAACGAGAACTTGACGGTGGCCGCGACAAAGTCACGGTCGTTGATGTCGTTGAAGCGGCCGGCGCCGCCGAACTTGGTCCACGACATGTCGACTTCCCACTTCGCCATGCAGGTTGGCGGCGACGCCCAGCGTGAGGCCGTAACGGCCTTCGACGAAGTTGCCGCCCGGGCCGGGCGTGGTGCCGCTGACGTCATGCTGCCAGTTGAAACGTGGCAGCACGTTCCACGGACCCATGAGGCCCGGATATTCCAGGCGACCCGCGACGCGATAGCCATAGGAGGTGGCATCGGCGAAGCGGTTCTGCGGCTCGACCAGATTCAGCGCGAGGCAGTTTGCGGCCGAGAGCGTCGGGCAGTGACGGCCGCGCAGCTCGTAGTTGCCGCTGACGTTGGTGCCCGGGCCGTTGAAGCGCAGGCCGCGATCGTTCGGACCGCCGGTGAGTTTGTCCGGCATGTCCTGGACGTGCGTGACGCCGGCTTCGGCGACGATCACCATCTGCGAGGCCGCGAGCACGTTGGAGAACGTCTTGGTCGCCGTGAACTGCACCTGGTAGGTGTCGTAGAGATCCCAGCCCTGCGACCTTCTCATTGAGGCCGAAGCTGCCGAGCTGTCCGCAATGCGTGAGCGTGGAGGCGGCCGGCACACCTTCCGGGCAGGTGGTGGGCAGCGGCGTATTGCGCAGCGTCGCCAGGCCCTGTTCGAACGGCGTGAGCGCCGCGAACAGCAATTCGACGTCGTCGAACTGCAGCGGCACATCCTGGCGATAGGCGACTTCACCCTGCAGGGCGATGCCTCCCCACTGAAGCTGCGTGTTGAACGACAGGCCGATCAGCTTGATGTCTTCCGGATACTCGGTGAAGTAGCCGGCCGTGAGCGCGTACTCGTGCGTGGCGATGTTGCTGGCCTGGTTGGTGACGTCGCCGCCCGCGATCTGCGTGTTCGCGCCGATGGTGGCGTACTGCGTGGCCGTCGCCAGCGAGAGGTTGCCGCCGGCGGCGGCCGAGCGCGCCACGCCCAGGTTGGCGGCAGTGGCGATGGCAGCCGGCAGGCGGCAGGCCCGCCGCCAACGCTTGCGCCGCGGCGCCGACCGCATTCAAAGCGCCGAAGGCATTGCCGACGCCCGCCTGGGTGCCGGTCATGCCGGAGATCAGCGGCAGACGGCTGTGGTAGTTCAGGAAGAACAGGCCGAACTCCGTGCCGTTGTTGAAGTCGGGCGCGAAGTACTTGAGGTTGAATCCGTACTGGCCGGAGTCCGACGGATGCTCGGTCTGCAGCCGGTTCACCGTCTGGAAGTTGGTGATGTACGGCCCGCCCAGCGGCCGGAAGTCCACGCCCTGGTCGGAGAACGAACCGAAGCCGAGCACCACCTTGCTGCCGCCGGTGGGCGCAAAGTCGTTGGAGCTGTAGTAGGAACCCGCGGGCTCGGGCACCGTCGCGTTCCAGTCGGTGATGTAGATAGCCTGCGCGGACCAGTTGTCGTTGAACTGCAGGCTGAAGTTGACCATCTCCTGCGGCAGGAAGCCTTCCTTGAGCTCCGAGCCCGGCACGCGCAGCGCCGACACGTCGAAATGGTTGATGACGTTGAGGCCGTTCTGGATGAAGGTGCTCTCGCC
The DNA here is from genome assembly GCA_963736955.1 of uncultured Pseudomonadota bacterium. Lineage (GTDB taxonomy): Bacteria > Pseudomonadota > Gammaproteobacteria > Steroidobacterales > Steroidobacteraceae > CADEED01. The sequence continues at coordinate 281,308 of CAVTQT010000010.1, read as the reverse complement.
CCAGCTCACCACCTGACGTCCGAGGCGCAGCTCCGCGCCCATGTCGCCGAGGTCGAACTTGGCGTACACGAACGCGTCGAGCAGGCGCGTGTAGCTGACCGCCAGGTCTTCGGACGTGTCGGACAGCGGCGTGCGCTGCGTATTGTCGGCGGCGTCGTCATAGAGAGCCGAGGCGCGCACGAAGGCGCCGACGCTGCGATAGTTGAGCGACAGTTCCGTCAGCACCTTCAGCGCGCGCGAATACATGTCGGTGTCGTAGTTGAGGTTGCCGTCGTCGATGTTCGGCGAGCGGCCGCAGCCGCCGTCGGCGATGGCGATGAGGCGGCAGTCACGCGATTCGATGCGCCAGGCCTGGCCGTAGGTGAGCGTGGTGTCCCAGCTACCGGAGAACGTCCCGTCGTCGTTCTGGAAGTCCCAGGCGTAGGCGGCGGGCGAAGCAAGAGCCAGGGTCGCGACGATCGGAAGCGAACGCGCAACGTACCGCCGGATCAGATCGTTTCTCATTATTTTCCCCTGAGGACCGCGGAACCGCTGCGAGTCACGAGGCAGGTGCAGCCTTACCGCTTGGCCGTATCGTCTTAGTGTTCCGCCGCGCTGCTGCCTCCCCTCGCGGACGCGTGGGCGCGGACGTGTTGCGCGCGAGTATAGCAGCGGGTTCCGGGGCCAAAGCTAGGGAGGCCTCGCAGGCCGGGGGAATCCCTATACCTGTGTTACTTGCAGGATGCTGTGGCGTATCTGTTCGGAAAGCACGAGCTGCGCGTCGGCGGCGACACGTACCAGCACCTCGTCGAATTCCAGATTGCCGCCCTCGCCCGCCTTCAGGACAGAGCGCTCGCGCAGCAGGTCGATGAAATTCTCGAACAACGAACGATCGAAGAATTCGGGCGAGTTGAATCCGTAGAGCATGTTCATGCGCTGGGCCGCGAGATGGCACTGCTGTTCCAGCGTCTTCTGCGTCATCACGCCGCTGCCGGCCTTGAGCAGCAGCGAGATCGCGAGGTAGTAGCGCTCGATGGTCTGGATAGTGGCCTGGGACAGCATCGACAGTTGCATCGCCGCCGGTGAATCCGGCGGCGGTCGCATCCAGACACTGCGATCTTCGTTTGGCTGCAGCACCCCGAGGTCCGCGAGCGCAGCAAGAACTCCGTCCACCACCTTCGCCAGCTCGTCTTCGCGCCAACGCAGGAAAAGCTCGGAGGCCACGTAGGGATAGATTCGCCACGCGAGGCGCTGAATGTCCTCGGTACGCAGCATGGAGTTCCCGATGAACGCACAGGCCACGAGCGACGGCAGCGCAAACAGGTGCAGTACGTTGTTGCGGTAGTAAGCGATGAGCTGCGCGCTCTCGTCGCTCATCTTCACCACGTCACCGAGCTTGTGAGGCACCCGCGAAATGAGCTTGAGCGACTCGCCGTACACCACGATCTCGGTCGGCGACGCGTCGGTGACGGTGACGCGCGGGCCGTAGGGCCATGCTCGCAGCAGCTTCAGGTACAGGTCGAGCTGCCGAAGCAGCGCGCTTTCGGGCAACGCGCCGCGCGGAGAGGCGAGCAGCGTCGTGGCCAGCAGATTGATGGGCGTCACCGCCGCGGCGGCGTTGATGCCGCGCATGATGCTCAGCGCGAGCTCGCCGACGAGCGCATTCACCGCCGGCAGGCGCGTATCGTCATCGAAGCGCTGCTCGCGCCAGCTTGGCAGTTGCGCATCGAGCAGGGCATTGAGCCGGATCGGCTCGCCCACGTTCACGTGCACCGTGCCAAAACGCTCGCGCAACACCCGCAAGGACAGCAGCAGGTCGAGCCAGCTCTCCTTCTTCTTGGCGGCGCCCGACAATTCCGAGATATAGGTGTCGGCCTCCACGATGCGCTCGTAGCCGAAGTACACCGGCACGAACACCACCGGCCGCACCGGGTCGCGCAGGAAGCTGCGCACCGTCATCGACAGCATGCCCGTCTTGGGATGCAGCAGCCGGCCGGTGCGCGATCGCCCGCCCTCGATGAAATATTCGATGGAATGCCCGCGCGCCATGATGGCCGCGAGGTATTTCATGAACACCACGGTGTAGAGCGAATTGCCGGCGAAACTGCGGCGAATGAAGAACGCGCCGCCCTTGCGCAGGAGGCGCCCCACCACCGGAATGTTGAGATTGATGCCCGCGGCGATGTGCGGCAGCGCGTAGCCCTGGTGATAGATGATGTACGACATCAGCAGGTAATCCATGTGGCTGCGGTGGCAGGGCACGTAGACCACTTCGTTGCCTTCCGACACCTCTTTCAGCGTCGCGGCGTGGTTGAGCTTCACGCCGTCGTAGACGCGGTTCCATACGCGCCCGAGCAGCTTCTCGGCGATCTGCACGAACGCGTGCGAGTAGTTAGCGGCGATCTCGAAGGCGTACTTGCGCGCCTGCAGCAGTCCGGGCCGGAAGTCGCCGTGCTTCTCGCGCGCCTCCGCCGCGACCACGGCGCGTACCGCACGCGCGCGCAGCACGCGGGCCACGATGGTGCGTCGATGCGAAAGATCGGGGCCGATGCGGATGGCGCGCTGACGGCGCAGGCCGCCGCGCAGAATGCGCGTGATGCGCCGTGCCTGGTCGTGCGCAGGCGCGGCGTCGAGCAGCGAGCGCAGCGACGTGGGCTGCCCCATGTCGACCATGACGTTGCGTCCGTTGACGAGTACGGCGAAAAATTTGCTCACGCGCGAAGTCAGCGTCCAGTTTTCGGCGAACAGCAGTCGCAGCCACGACCCTTCTTTCTCCGGCGCGCGGCCCCAGTACACCGCGGTCGGCACCAGCATGACGTCGCGTACGGAATCGGCGCGCAAGGCTTCGACCAGCGCCAGCAGGTGCGGCGGGGGACGGCGCGCGACCGTGGCATCCCAGAAGCGCCGGCGGCGACCCACGTCGAAGTAAGAGCGACGCTCTTCCACTGGCAGACTGCTGGAACGCTTTTCGGGATACGGCAACCCGGCCTTGGCTGTGACATTGCACAGCACGGCGCGGTCCGCCATCGAATCGGTTTCGAGCACGTAACACACGGGCACACGCGGCGCCGTGAGCGCTTCCGGCGCCTCGGCTGGCTGCACGGCTGCGCGTACCCACAGCTTGAAGAATTGTCGCAGCAACCAGCCCATGCGTTTTCGCGCGCCACCCGCCGTATGATGTTAGGCGCCGGAGTGTAGCCGAGAGCCTTGAGAACATGACCGAGATCGCAAAACTGCGGGTGATCCTGACTGGTGCATCCGAAGGGATCGGGCGCGCGCTGGCGCTGGCGCTCGCCTCCCGCGGCGCGCGCCTGGTGCTCGCGGCGCGCGACCGGGAGCGCCTCGAGACTCTGGCGCAGGAATGCCGGGGGCGTGGCGCCGAAGCGCGCGCTCTTCCCACGGACGTCACCAACCAGCAGGACTGCGAATGGCTCGTGGCCGAGGCCGTGAACGCGTTCGGCGGCATCGACGTGGTGGTGCACAACGCGGGCATCACGATGTGGAGCCGCTTCGACGCGCTCCAGGATCTGTCGATATTCGAGCGCATCATGGAGGTGAACTACCTGGCCCCGGTGCGCCTGACGGCGCTGTCGTTGCCGCATCTCAAGCAATCCAAGGGGCTGCTGGTGGCGGTGGCGAGCCTCGCGGGACTCACCGGCGTGCCGGAGCGTTCAGGCTATGCGGCCAGCAAACATGCGTTGATCGGGTTCTTCGATTCGCTGCGCATCGAATTGCGCGGCAGTGGCGTCGACGTGAGCGTGATCGCGCCGGATTTCGTGGTCAGCGAGATTCACAAGCGCGCGATCGGGCCGGACGGCGAGCCGCTCGGCGCCTCGCCGATGATGCAGACGAAGATCATGACCGCCGAGGATTGCGCGGCGCGCATCGTGCGCGCCATCGAGAAGCGCGAACGGCTGGTGCTGATGTCGGCGCGCGGCAGGTTCGGCCGCTGGCTCAAACTACTGGCGCCATCGCTCATCGATCGAATCGCCGAGCGCGCCATTCGCCAGAGGCACTGACGTGGGACCATTCACGAGACATCCTGCGGAAGATCGAGCGAGATCAGGAAGTACTCGAAGAGATACTTGAGGAAGCGCACTTCGTCCTGCAGCCGGTGATCGCTGTTGAGGATGTGCAGCGCGCAGCCATGGCGGCGCGCGAATTCCATGCTCTGCTCCACCGGCACGACATCGTCTTTCCAGCCATGCACGATCATGGTCGGGCAGTCGAGCAGCTTTTCACGCAGCGGCGGAAGTCCGGGCATGGTCAACGCCGGCGCCATCAGGAACACGCCGCGCGCATGCAACAACGACGCTGCCGCCACCGACACGTAACCGCCGAGGCTCGAGCCGCACAGCACCAGGTCGCCCTTGAGCTCCTTGCAGTACTCCACGAGCTTGTTCACGCGTTCGCGCGGATCGTCGATGCCGCGATAGTCCACCGATTCGACTTCGTAGCCTTCGCTGCGCGCGTTTCCGGCGAGTGCGGTGATCTTCACACCCCAGGGTCCGGCGTCCTTGCCATGCGAAAAGACTACGTAGCGGTCCACAAGGGCTCCTTCACATTTTCCAAAGCAGCGCATCGAGGCTGCGTGTCGAAGCTGGCGTGCGCTTCACCATCACGCGGCTGCCGCGCACCTCGACGCCTTCGCGCGCGAGCCGGCGCAACTGTTCGCGCGCGTTCGCGGATCCTGCCGGGAAAGCGATGCGCCCTCCGGCACCGGTGACGCGATGCCACGGCAGTCGCGCATCGTCGCCGGAATCCCGCAGCACCTGACCGACCAGGCGCGCGCGCCCGGGCAAACCTGCACGCCGCGCGACTTCGCCGTAGCTCATGAAGCTGCCGCGCTTGATGGCGCGCACGGCCTTGCGGATCGCGGCGGCGCGGATATCGGCAGCAGAAATTGTCGGCGTCACTTTCATGGCGAATTCGATTAGAGTCGGCGTCTACGACCCGAGATTCGATCACGCGATGGTGAGAGTAGCAACCGACGTACACTCCGCCCGTCCCCAGATGGACTGGCTGACCATGACCACCACCACCACTGCAGGACCCACGCTTCGCGCATGGGCGCGTGCGCGGAAGTCCGCGTTCGGACGCTGGTGGTTCGCGCGCACCGTGTCGCGCCGCGCGCCCTACTTCGGGACCATCAAACCCAGGTTCCTCGACCTCGAGCCCAGGCTCTGCCGCGTGTCGATGAAAAAACGTCGCGCCGTCGAAAATCACATCGGCACCGTGCACGCGCTCGCCATGGGCAATCTCTGCGAGCTCGCCGCCGGCATGTGCACCGAGGTCACGATTCCCGTCGGCATGCGCTGGATCCCGCGCGGCATGACCATCGAATATCTCGCGAAGGCCGAAACCGACGTCATGGCCACCGCGCGGCTCGACAAGACCGAATGGACCGGGCCCGAAAACGTCGGCGTGCCGGTCACGGTCACCGACGCCGCCGGCAAGGAAGTCGTGCGCGCGGTCATCAGCATGTACGTGTCGCCGAAACGACCCGATTGAGCGCCCCGGCTAGACCCGGTCTGTGCGCAAGCGGACAGACTTCCCGGCGCAAAAAGCGCAGCACTCGCCCGCGATGTCCGGCCCCTCCCCTGCGCAGCGTGCGTCGCTCGCGCGCTTCGCAAAATCCTCCCTGCCACGCGCGCTCTGGCAACTCGGCAACACTCTGCCGACTTTCCTGGCTCTGTGGGTTGCCATGGCCTGGACCCGCCACGCCGGATGGAATTACGCGTGGACGCTACTGCTCGCTGTGCCGACGGCCGCGCTGTACGTACGGCTGTTCATCCTCCAACACGACTGCAGCCACGGCTCGTTCTTCGCAAACTCCCGCGCCAACCGCTGGACGGGCGCCGGCCTGGGGTTGCTCACGCTGTTCCCTTTCGCGTACTGGAAGAAGACCCACGGCGTGCATCACGCCACGTCCGGCAATCTCGACAAGCGCGAGCTCGGCGACATCCGCACACTCACGGTGGACGAGTACCGCGCCTCGTCGCGCTGGATGCGTTTCTGCTACCGCTTCTATCGCAGCATGCCCGTGATGCTCGGCATCGGGCCTATTTACCAGTTCGTCGCCAAGCACCGACTGCCGCTCGGCATGCCGTGGGCCTGGAAGAAAGAATGGCGCAGCGTGGCGCTCAACAATCTCGCGCTGCTCGCGGTCGGTTGCCTCTTCTACCTGCTGCTCGACTGGCGCACGCTGTTGCTGGTGCACCTTCCCGTGGTGGCGATCGCCGGTGCGATCGGCGTCTGGCTGTTCTACGTGCAGCACTGCTTCGAAGAGGCCTACTGGGTACGCCGCGCCGACTGGGATCCGCACGCCGCCGCGATCGACGGCAGCTCGTTCTACGATCTGCCGGCGGTATTGCGCTGGATCACCTGCAACATCGGCTACCACCACATCCATCACCTGGCGCCGCGCATTCCTAACTACCACCTGCGCGCCGCCTACAAGGCCACCCCGACGCTGCGTGCCCGCGTGCACCTGCGCCTGCGCGACAGCCTGGCATGCGCGCGCATGAAGCTCTGGGATGAGAACCTCGGACGCATGGTGGCCTTTCCACGTTGATGAGTCCCGGCTGATGACTGCCGGCCGGACGTGGACGCTCCTCGGGAGCGATGGCCGCACGTTTTCGAGCCCGACGCCCGGAACCCTGGGCGGACATCGCAAGGGAAAGATCTACGGTCGCCTCGATTGTCGTGCCGCGTCGCAGGCAATCGCCCGCCGCGGCTACGTGACCCATCGAGTGTTCTTCCTGGACGAGCCCACTGCGATCGCCGCCGGCTATCGGCCCTGTGCGGTGTGCATGCCGGAAGAGTACGCGCGCTGGAAAGCGCGTCAGTCCGCGTCATGAAAGATCAGGCCGAGCGTGTGGCGTTCGCCGCTGCGAATCCGGCTCACGCCGTGCCGCAGGTTCACCCGATGATTCCCGCGCGCGCCTTCGACCGGCCGATGGCTGACGGCAAAGACCGCGGCGTCACCCTGCCGCAGATTCAACACCTCGACGCGTGATTGCTTCCGCGGCCGCTGCTCGGTGATGACGAACTCGCCGCCTTCGAAATCCGCGCCAGGCTGCGAGAGCAGTACCGCCACCTGCAACGGGAAGACGTGTTCGCCGTACAGATCCTGATGCAGGCAGTTGAAGTCACCCGCCTCATAGCGAAGCAGCAAGGGCGTCGGGCGTGTCTGCCCCGCGGCGTGACAACGCGCCAGAAACTCCGCGTGAACGCCGGGAAACGCACCTCGAGCCCCAGGCGTTCGTTCCAGCGCGTTGGCGATCGGCGCGAGCCGCGCATACAACGCCTCCCGCCATGGCGCGATCTGCGCCGGAAGCGGATAGCTGAAGTAGCGATATTCCCCGCGCCCAAAACCGTGGCGCGCCATGACGACGCGATTCCGGAACAACCGGTCTTGCGCATACGACGCGGCCAGCGCGCGGCACTCGGGTGCGCTCAGCAGTTGCGGAATCACCGCGCTGCCCTGCGCGTCGAGTTCGGCGCCGAGCGCACGCCAGTCAGCGCGGCGACGCGCTGCGCCGGTGACTCAGCCGGCGCCGCCGTCAACATGACCGCGCTCATCGCGCCGCTTCGCGTTCCAGCAATGCGCGCTTGCGCATCTCTCCCCAACGATAGCCCGACAACGCGCCGTCGCTGCGGACGACGCGATGGCAGGGGATCGCGAGCGCGAGCGTGTTGGCTCCACAGGCCTGCGCGACCGCACGAACGGATTTCGGCGCGTCGATCTTGCGCGCGATGTCGGCGTAGCTGGCCGTGGTACCCGAGGGGATTTCCCGAAGCGCACGCCACACGCGGTGCTGGAAATCGGTGCCCTCGGGATCGAGCGGCAGGTCGAGTGCATCGGTTGGCGATTCGACGAATCGAACGACCTGTGCCAGCGTGCCTGCGAGCGCCACGTCATCCTCGACGCAGCCTGGCCTCCGGAAACCGCTGCCGCAGTTCCCAGAGCAGGTCGCGGCGATGGTCCGCGAGCAGGATTGCGCAGATCGCCTTTCGGGCTGCGCGCAATGGCGACAACGCCCAGTGAGCTGTCCGCGAAACCGAAGTGAATGACGTTTGAAGCTGAAGCGTTCATGTGCGAGTCCTCCGCAACTGCCGTTGATGTAACAGGCAATCTAGCGATGACTCGCCGTCAACTCATTCCGCTTCTTGCTGACTTCAGGCTTCCGCGACGGGCGCGAGCGGTTGCCGTGGGATCGTGGTCGATTGGCTGACAGGAGCGAGCGGCGGCACCACGGGTGCGAGCGGCACCAGGCCGCGCAGGATGCTCGACTCGATCTCGAGATCCACGCTCGGAGAGTAATTGGCAAACCGGTTCACGCTGATCGCCTTCGCGCGCGAGCCGCTCGGCTGGTGCGTGACGAGGAAGGCGTGGTATTCGCCGGGCTTGGTGGCCGCAAAGCCGAATGCGAGGTTGATCTTGCCGTCCCGCATGGTCTCGACGGTGTTGATCCTTTCGTCGCACACCACGAAATAGCTCTGCTCACCGGTGCGGCCGGTGAACGCGCCCTCGGCGTACAACGAGTCGAGGAAGGCCTCGACCTGGGCGCGCGCCATGATCCAGGTGGCCTGCGCATTGCGCTCGAACATCATCCAGCGCGTGCCGCGCTCGATACTCGTCATGATGAAGAGCGCAAGGCGTCGCGCGGACAGATAACGCCAGTCGCTGACGGCTGCCGAGCCGCTCGCGAGCGTGCGCGGGCTGGCCGCGAATTTCGGAGCGATGCGCACCGACTGCAACAGGTTGATGCCGGCATTCACCAGCCGTGCGCGATCGGCATTCTGGATATTCCACGCCGGCCGCAGGCCCGGGCGAAGGATGGCGTCGTCGCCCTCGGCTGCCGCCCACACCGGCCAGTTTTCATCGCAGCGGGCGATCATGCCGGCGGCCACGCCGCAGGGCGCGAACATCTCGAATCGACCGCGCAGCCGGTCGAAGGCCACGATGCGCGGAAAGAACATGGCCGCGTCTTCACTGCGGAACGGCCAGTGCCGCATCCCGTCGAGCGCAGCCGCGCTGGACGCCCAGGACGATGGCGGATCGACGATGAGCATGGCGCGCCGTTCGCGGCAGAAGCGCCCCGCGACCAACAAGGTCGACAGACCGACGTCGTGATCGCGCGTCAGCGGCGGAATGCACAGCAGGTTGATGTCCGGAGCGGCGTGCAACGCGAAGATTCCGGTGCCGCTTTGCGCCGAGCCGATGACGTCGTAGTCGGTGATGGGACCGCCGTCGTCACCGTCGGGATTCGACGGCGTGTAGCCGATGACCGCGCCGGTCGCGGCGGCCGGAGTGCGCAGCGGACGTTCGCATGGGCACGCTGCCCTGCACCCGGACCAGGCGCGAATCCAGCAGCGCATCGGCGACGAAGCGATCCGCGCCGGGTGTGATGCGACAGCCGCCTCAGGATTTCCTGCTCTTCGATCTGCTCAGAGCCGGCGGTGCGCACCCGCTGCACGACGAGGTTGAACCGATCGGTCTCCTTCGCGTCGATGGCGTCGTAGTCGACCGAGGCGCGCAGGAATTCGCGCGAACCGGCGCCGACGCCGCGCAGGATGAGTTTGCCGGTGGCGGTGGGCAAGCGTGAGCGTGGGCGGACGGGCGCCATTCACCACGCGCACGATGACGGCGCAGCGGCCGCCGTTCTCGAAGAACTGCTCGACGGCGTAACTCAGCGTGGAGGGTTGCCACAGGCCGCCGAAAACTCGTGTGTAGTCCGCAAAGCTGCGAATCGGGACGGGCTCGTTGACCGGACCCTTGAGCGCGCGGCCGACGAAGGCCGCGATGTTGGTCGCGGCGCGCGCAATGACACGTATAGAGCCGGGTTCTTCGGCGGTTGGGACTTGCGAGTCAAACGGCTCGGCCAATCAACTCCCCACGATGAGCCCCATTAATTTCGGGCCTCGCAACGTGCGCGGAATGTAGCAGCGTCTCAGTAACGCCGCCACAACGGAACGTGGCGACGTTTGAAAATTGTGACGAGCGCGCAGACCGGCGATGAACCCGGCGATGTGCGCGCCGAAGGCGATGCCGCCCTGGGATTCGCCGACGGACTGCGCGGCCGCGATGCCACCGATCAGGAGTTGCAATCCGAACCATGTCGCCAGCACCCAGATTGCCGGGAATCGTCCAAACTCCACGATTGACGAAGCCGAGCGGCAACCCTAACAACACGCGCGCGCGCGGATACAGCAGCATGTAGGCGCCGAGCACGCCCGAGATGGCGCCGCTCGCGCCCACGATCGGAATGACCGATCCGGGATTGGGCAGTACCTGCGAGAACGCCGCCACGATTCCGCAGAGCGACATAAAAGATGAAGAAGCGCGCGTGGCCCATGGCGTCTTCGATGTTGTTCCCGAAGATCCACAGGAAGAGCATGTTGCCCGCCAGGTGCCAGAAGCCGCCGTGCATGAACATGGACGTGAGGACGGTCGCCCAGGCGGGATCACGGCGATGCCGGGCGGCAGCATCTCGCGGCCGGTGAGCACCGCGGGCACCAGGCCGAAGGCGTACATCGCCTGCTGCGCGCCGATCCGAGACAGCAACAGGTGCTGCCAGACGTATGCCAGCACGCAGGCGATGAGGATGCCCGCGGTGACGTAGGGCCGGGTGGTGGTCGGATTGTCGTCGTGCAGCGGAATGACCATGGATTCAGGCTCGTTAGTACGATGGGGACCGCGCCTCGCGATGGCGCTCACGCCGACTAGTCAGGCCGAGCGGTCGCGCGCCGTCTTCAGTAGCCCGCGCCGCGCAAGCGCGGACTCTTTCAGTTGGCGACGGGCTTCGTCGTCGGCGCAGGCGCGGCAGCGGCAGCGGCGGCGGATTCCACCGACGACTCGCGATCGGACACGAGCTCCTGGAACGTTGCTTCGTCGACCGGGCAGATCGGAGATGCCGTCCCAGGTTGCGCCCGGCGCCACCTTGTTCTGCACCATCGTCGCGGTCGCAACGATGTGGTCGAGCTGATCGGGCCCGCCGGACACCGACACCGGAATGCCGCGCGGATCGTGCGAGAGCTGCGAGACGGCGTCCCAGTCGATCTTTTCCTTGCGCGACTTGAGTTCCTGCTGGATGCGCTCGGCCATCGCCTTGTTGAGCAACTTGGCCTGCGCCTTTTTCCAGTCGCGCGGATCGTCTTCGAGCACGTCGAAGGCCTGGATGTGCAGCGCGCCGTCGTGCCAGCCGAACAGGAAGGGCTGATTCACGACGCGCACCTGCGTGCCGACGGGCGCCATTTCGAACAACTGGGCGATGTCTTCCGGGTACAGACGAATGCAGCCGTGGCTCGAGCGCAATCCCACGCCGGCAGGTTTGTTGGTGCCGTGGATCATGTACGTCGGCCAGCCGAGGTAGAACGCGAAGCGGCCCAGCGGATTGTCCGGGCCCGGACCGACGACCGGATCGAGCTTCTCGCCGCGCTCTTCGCGATGCTCCTTGATGATGGCCGCCGTCGGCCGCCAGGTCGGATCCTTCTGCCGCCGCACGATCGTGGTCGCGCCCTCCGGCGTCTTCCAGCCCACCTTGCCGATGCCGATGGGATAGGTGTGCACCACCTGCGGCTCGCCCTTCTTCACCTTCGGGTAATAGAAGAGACGCATCGCCGCGGCATTGATGACGATGCCCTCACGCGGCGCGTTGGGCAGGATGAACTGCGAAGGGATGACGATCTCCCGGTTCTCGCCCGGCAGCCACGGGTCGACACCCGGATTGGCGCGCACGATTTCCTCGTAACCCACGTTGAAGCGGCGCGCGATGTCGGTGAGCGTGTCTTCCTTGGTGGCGGTGGTCTTCTGCACCACGCCGACGATGTCGGTGGTGGGCTCGATCACGAAGCGATGAGTGGGAACCGGTTCCGGAAGCGTCGGCACGGCATTCGCCGCTTTCGCGGCATCCCGCTTGGCTCCCCACTTGGGGCCATCACCCAGCAGCGAACATCCGGAAAGCAGCGCGAGCAGGAGCGCCGTGGCGACGATGGGCCGCAGCGCGGCAGGGGTTCTCATGTCCAAAGTATGACACCGCATGGAAGATTCAGGCTGTCGGCATTCTGCTACAGAAGCGCCGGCTGATTCGGAAGCTCGTCACGATTGCCCGAGCGGGACGGGAATTCGCGCTCTAACAATCCGCCCACGGCTTCGACTCCCGCGAGGGCCCCTTCCCTGGAATCGGCCTTCGCGAAAATGGCTCTCCATGAGCCTGCACGCCGCTTCCCACTCGATCGGGGAAATCCTGGCCGCCGCGCCGCGATCCGCGACGATCTCCACGTCCCGGTCCGCCATCAATACATAGATGAGTACGCCATTATTAAGTTCGCTGTCCCAGACCCGCAGTCGCGCGAATGCCTCGTGCGCGCATTCGCGCGGCGTGACTTGCCCGCCCAGAGTCTCCGGGATGTCGAGCGCCGTGTCGATCGCGAAGCGGATTTCGCCGCTGGTGCGCGCCTCGGCCGCTGGCCACGGCCTGCTCGATCGCCGTCGAGGACGTCGCTCGAAAAGCGCCGCCGCGTGCCGGCGCGAGTCGCGACACAGATGTTTCAGCATGCGCGTGACTGGCCATGGCCTAACTACCAGCGGCCGGAGGCGCCGCCGCCTCCGCCCACTGCCGCCGCCACCACTGAAGCCGCCACCGCCGCCACCGCCGCCGAAACCACCACCGCCAAATCCGCCGCCGCCAATCCACCGCCGCGCGAGCTGTCTCGAAACACGCGTCCGCTGCTGGCTGCGTTCCAGAGACCTCCGAGACCCCCAAGGCCGACGAGCAGCACCGCGAAGAACATTCCAGCGCCGATGAGGCCCGCCGCGATCAACGGTGAGTGCAGCCACCAGGCCATGCCCGCGCTGCCCAGGCCGGAAACGGCGGCCGCCGGAGCGCGACCGATGAAGTTTCGCAGCATGAGACCGACGACCAGTGCGAAGCCGAGAAACTTCATGAGGCGATCAGTGCCGTTGTTCGCTTTCCAGCGCTTGTCCGGCGCGGGCAGCGGCTCGCCATCGACGACCTTCAGCATCTGATCGACGCCCGCATTGATGCCACCGGCGAAGTCGCCCTCCTTGAACAGCGGCACGATGGTTTCGTTGATGATGCGGCTCGCGGTCGCATCGGTCAGCACACCTTCGAGGCCGTACTGCACTTCGATGCGCACCGCGCGATCGTCCTTGGCGACGATGAGCGCGGCGCCGTCGTCGACGCCCTTGCGGCCGAGTTTCCAGGACTCGAGCAGGCGCACACCGAACTGCGCAATGTCTTCGGGTTCGGTCGTCGGCAGGATCAACACCGCGATCTGCGCGCCCTTGCGCGCCTCGAATGCGGCGAGCTTGTCTTCGAGCGCGGACTGCTGCGCGGCCGTGAGTGTTCCCGTGAGATCGGTGACGCGCGCTTCGAGCCGCGGCAGCGGAATCTGCGCGTGCGCCGCAGGTGCATGCCCGGCGAGCAGCACCGCCACCAGGAGCCACGCGACTTTCATGGGTCGCGTTTTCAGTTCGCCGGCGGCGGCGTGGCGGGCGAGGGAGAGCCTTCGACCGGTGTTGCCGATTGCGCCGGGGTGGAAGTATCGAAAGTCACCGCGGGTGCGGTGGAGATGGCGGCTTCGTTCTGCACGCTGAAATTCGGCTTCACATCGAAGCCGAACATGCCGGCGGTGAGGTTCGTCGGGAACTCGCGCACCGTCACGTTGAACTCCTTGACCGACGCGATGTAGCGATTGCGCGCCACGGCGATGCGGTTCTCCGTCCCCTCGAGCTGCGCCTGCAGATCACGGAAGTTGGCGCTGGACTTGAGATCCGGATAATTCTCGGAGATGGCGATCAGCCGGCTGAGCGCACCGGTCAATTGCGACTTGCGCGGCCTGGAACTGTTCGAACGCCTTTGGATCGTTGATGCAGCTCCGGCGTGGCCTGGATGGACCCCACCTTGGCGCGTGCCTCGGTGACTTCCACGAGCACGCGCTCTTCCTGCGCGGCGTAACCTTTCACGGTCGCGACGAGATTCGGAACCAGATCCGCGCGCCGCTGGTATTGGTTCAACACTTCGGACCAGGCGGCCTTCACCCCTTCGTCCTGGTTCTGCAGCTTGTTGTAGCCGCAGCCCGCGAGATTCGCGCTCGCCACCACGACGATCAGAGCGATCAACATTTTGCGCATGGAATTCCCCTTCACCAAATCTTGACACGCTCGTTGGGCGCCCGATACATGCGATCGCCCGGCGTGACGGCAAATGCATCGTAGAAAGCGTCGATATTGCTTGCAGGACCATTCGCACGAAACTCGCTCGGGCTGTGCGGATCGGTGACCAGGCGCTTGAGCAGCTCGGCATCGCGATACTTGCGGCGCCACACCTGCGCCCAGCCGAGGAAGAATCGCTGCTGACCGGTGAAGCCGTCGATCTCGGGAGCGGGCTTGCCATTCAGCGAGATCTGGTACGCCTTGAACGCCACCGCCATGCCGGACAGATCGCCGATGTTCTCGCCGAGCGTGAGCTCGCCGTTGATATGGCGGTTGTCGAGCACGGTGTAGCCGGAATATTGCCTGGCGAGTTCGGCGGCACGCTGCTTGAACTTCACGCCGTCGTCGGCCGTCCACCAGTCGCGCAGGTTTCCATCGCCGTCGAACTGCCGGCCGGAATCGTCAAAGCCGTGGCTGATTTCGTGCCCGATCACCGAGCCGATGCCGCCGTAGTTCACGGCGTCGTCAGCCGTCATGTCGTAGAACGGCCAGCGCAGGATGGCGGCGGGGAACGTGATCTCGTTGGTCGTGGGGTTGTAGTACGCATTGACGGTCTGCGGCGTCATCAGCCACTCGCCCTTGTCCACCGGACCGCCCGTGCGCGTCACGTATCGCTGGTGCTGGAACTCCGAGGCTCGCAGCAGATTGCCGACGAGATCGTCGCTGCGAACACTGAGCGCGCTGTAGTCGCGCCACTTGTCGGGATAACCGATCTTGACGGTGATCATCGACAGTTTCTTCTTGGCCTCGGCGCGCGTTGCCGGGCTCATCCATTCGAGCCCGTCGATCGAAGTGTCGAACGCCTTGAGCAGGTTGCCGACCAGCGCCAGCATGCGCGCCTTGGCCTCGGCCCCGAAATGCGATTCGACGAACATGCGGCCGATGAGCTCGCCCATGTTGTCGTCCATGGAGTCCACTGCCTGACGCCAGCGCGGAAGCGGTTCGGGAACGCCGTTCAGAGTCTTCTGATGGAACCCGAATTCGAGGTCGGCGAACTGCGCTGATAACGCCGGCGAGTAATCGTCGAGCAACTGGAACTTGAAATACACGCGCCAGTCGGACACCGGCACGGTCTTGACCAACTGGCCGATGCCTTTGATGAACGAAGGCTGGTTCACATCGAGACGCTGCACCGGAGCGCCCATGCCTTCGAAGAACGCCATCCAGTCGAAGCCCGGCGCCAGCTTCTGGTACTCGGGCAACGTCATCGGGTTGTAGGTCTTCACCGGATCCCGGTTCTGCACCTTGGTCCACTGGTAGTTGGCGATGCGCGTCTCGAGTGCCGCAATCCGCGCGGCAGCAGAGCGGGCATCTCTCTCGCCGGCACGCGCCAGCATCTGTTCGACGTACTCGGCGAACTTCGCGCGGAACTGCGCGTACTTCTCGTCGGGAGAAAGGTAGTAGTCGCGGTCGGGCATGGTGAGCCCGTTCTGGTAGAGCGCGCCGAGATAGACGGTCGAATTCTTGCTGTCAGGCGCCGAGAACCAGGCGAACGGCTGTGCAACGCCAATGCGCTGCGAGTAGCCGATGTAACGCGCCACGTCGCGCGGCGTGGCGATCGCGTCGATGCGCGCCAATTCGTCCTTGAGCGGCGAGATCCCGAGGCTTTCCGCGCGAGAGATGTCCATGTAGGCGAGATAGAAGTCGCCGACTTTCTGCGCATCCGAACCCGTGGGCCGGTTGGCCTGAGTGGACGCCACGACGATGAGCTGCTTCACCTCTTCCCGAGCCTGATCATCGAGAATGCTGAACGAGCCGTAATTGGAGCGATCCGCCGGTATCTCGGTTTTGGCGAGCCAGGCACCCCCTACGAAGCGATACAGATCGTCCTGCGGACGAACGCTGCGGTCGAAGCCTGTGAGATCGAGGCCGGATTTGAGCTGCGGTTCCGGGGCAACCACCGGCGCAGGTGCGGTAGCCGCAGGCTTTGGCGTAGAGGCAGCGCACGCCGCCAAGGCGGCTGCGGACGCCAAAGCGATGAGTCGATTGATCATGGAGATCCCCGGAAAAATGGCTTCGAGGGGACCGAGTATAAAAAAAGCCCCAAGCTTTTGGGGCCTGGGGCTTGAGAAGGCGGACTTTCGATGAAGGGAAAGAAGTCCGCTAGGGGATTCCAGTGAAAGTCAGTGCAGTCGTGCGACCTGCAAAATCTTGATGTCCTCGGCGTCGATCTCGAAGTTCGCCGCCAGCAATCGGCGCAGTTCCTTCGAATCGCGGCGTTCGCCGAGCGGGTGTGTCAGCTCGATGACCCCGCTCCATTCGCTCGAGTGCGCGGGTTCAGCGCTCGTGACAAAGTGCGTGTAGTAACGGGCTGCCATGGGTAGAAAGCGTAGATTGCAACCCGCGAAACGGCTGTGAGCCGCTGCACAGAACCCCCGGGCCATGTGCCGCCGCGACTGAGACACCCATCACATATGTTTTGAAAGAATGAGCCGCTACCGACCCGCAGAGAAACCCGGATCGCAATTCATCACCCCCGCAGGTGCAGCACGCCTCAAACAAGAACTGGACGAGCTGTGGCGCGTGGAGCGTCCGCGCGTGACGCAGGCGGTGTCCGAAGCCGCGGCGCAGGGTGATCGCTCCGAGAATGCCGAATACACCTACGGCAAACGCCGCCTGCGCGAGATCGACCGGCGCGTGCGTTTCCTGCGCAAGCGACTCGATGGCATGACCATCGTCGACAAGCCGCCTTCAGATCCGAAACGCGTCTTCTTCGGCGCCTGGGTCACGATCGAGGACGACGACGGCAAACAGACGCGCCACCGCATCGTCGGGCCCGACGAATTCGACCAGGCGGAAGGCTACATCAGCATGGACGCGCCGCTCGCCCGCGCGCTCATGCGCAAAGCGGGGTGTGGGTCACGATCGAGGACGACGACGGCAAACAGACGCGCCACCGCATCGTCGGGCCAGACGAATTCGACCAGGCCGAAGGCTACATCAGCATGGACGCCCCGCTCGCCCGCGCGCTCATGCGCAAGGCACTGGACGACGAGGTGAAAGTGCCGCTGCCGGGTGGTGAGCGCAGCTACGTCATCGTCGGAATTTCCTACGAATAAGTGATATCTCGGGCTTGTCGCCCGCCTGCAATGCCTGTAATTTCTGTAATGACAGAAATTACAGGCGGCACGATATGCACCTCACCGACACCATGCATCGATACATCGTCCACTGGGGCGAAATGGGCAGCCGCTGGGGCATGAACCGCTCCGTGGCGCAGATCCACGCCCTGCTCTATCTCGCGGAAAAGCCGCTGAATGCCGACGAGATCGGCGAGACGCTCGGTATCGCGAGATCCAACGTCAGCACCGGCCTCAAGGAACTGCTCAGCTGGGAGCTGGTGCAGATCACGCACCTGCTCGGCGACCGCCGCGACTTCTTCACTGCCCAGCACGACACCTGGGAAGTCATCCGCGTGATCATGGAGGGCCGCAAACGGCGCGAGCTGGATCCGACGCTCGCTGCGTTGCGCGAATGCGCGGCGCTGCTCAAGTCCGATCGCGAAACTCCGGCTGCGGTGCGCGAGCGCATCGTCACGCAGCTCGAGTTCCTCGAGACGGTGACGCGCTGGTACGACTCCGTGAAGCGTCTGCCGCGCAAGACGCTGCTCAAGATGATGCGCATGGGCGAGCGCATCGCCAAGGTCATCGGCGACTAGGGCGCACATGACACAGGTCACCACACTGCCGAGGCCACTGACGCGAGAGCGTGCGGCCGACGGCGTGCGGCACGGCCTGCGCGAAGTGCTGGGCGCCACGGCCTGGAGCCGTTTGCCCGAAGCCGTCCGCGAGCGCTTCGCCGACACCACCGCGGTCGCGACCTACGCGGGCGCGTTCGAGGTGGTACGGGCGAGCGCACTGGGCCGGGTGTTCGCCTGGGTCGGTACTTTGTTTGGTACCCCCGTGGCCCCCAGAGCCGAGAACCATGTCGCCGCCCGCGTGCTGGTGCGTCCTGACGCACGCGGCGTCGCCTGGGATCGGGAATACCTCTGGGCCGATGGCACCCGCAGCCTCGTATGCTCCACCAAGGTCGTGACCGAAGACGGCTTGCTCATCGAAATGCTGCCGGCGCGCCTGTGCATGCCGCTCGACACCTACGTAGAAGGCGGCGTTCTGCACTTCGTGAGCCGCGGGTACTATTTTCACCTCGGCGCGGGATTTCGGCTCTGGCTGCCGGCGCTGTTGTCCCCCGGCGTTACGCACGTCGAACACATCGATCTCGGACACGGATGGTTTCGCTTCACGATGACCGTGACGCATCCGCTGGGCGGTGAAGTTTATTTCCAGACCGGTCGCTTCTGCGCCGCGGAGGAGTTGCCATGACCCTGGTGTTCTCCCTTCTCACCGTCCAGACCCTGTTAGGCGCGCTGGACACACTGTGGAATCACGAACTGGTCGAGCGCCTGCCATCCCGCCGCGCCGCGCGCGTCGAACTCGCGTTGCACGCAGCGCGCGAATTCGTCTACGTCTTCCTGTTCTTGGGCCTGGCCTGGCGCGAATGGCACGGCGCGTGGGCCGTAGGCATCGTCGCGGCCCTGCTGCTGGAAGTGGCGATCACCGCCACCGACTTCGTGATCGAGGACCGGACGCGCCGCCTGTCCGCATTCGAGCGCCTGCTGCACACCGCACTCACGCTGTTGTTTGGCGTGCTGCTGATGGCGTTCGCGCCCATCCTGATCGACTGGCTGCAGCAACCCACGGCGCTTCGCGCGGTTTCCCATGGCGGCTTTTCAGTGCTGCTTACGCTGATGGCGGCGGGAATGGCAGCCTGGGGGATACGCGACGCGCTGGCGGCGCTCAAACATTCCCGCCCTGCTGAGTGGGTGCGCAATCCCATCGAGACTGCCGAGCGCCCGTCAGGACGTGGCGTGTTGATCGCCGGTGCCACCGGCTTCATCGGCGGCCACGTGGTGCGCGCCATGCGCAGGCGCGGCGACACGGTGTGGGTGTGGACGCGCGATGCGGATCGCGCGCTGGCGCGGTTCGGCCCGCACGTCCATGTGGCGACGAACCTTGCGGACATTCCCGCCGATGCGCGCATCGATGTCGTGATCAATCTGGCCGGCGCGCCGATTGTTGGTCCGCCCTGGACGAAGGCGCGCCGCCAGTTGCTGATCGACAGCCGCATCAAGACCACGCAAGCGGTGCTCGACTGGTGCGCGACCCGCCTTCAGCCGCCTCGCGTGGTGGTGACGGCGAGCGCCATCGGCTACTACGGACCCGCCGGCGATGAATGGCTCACGGAGGATTCTCCCGCCAAGGATCTGTTCCAGTCACAACTCTGCGCGGAGCGTGAAGCGGCGGCGAATGCCGCGGAGGCGCAGGGAATTCGCGCCGTGAATCTGCGCATCGGCCTGGTGCTGGGCCTCGACGGCGGGATTTTCCCGCGGCTCGCGCTCCCGGCGCGCCTGGGCGGCGCGGCGAAGATAGGCGATGGCAAGCAGTGGATGTCCTGGATTCACATCGCGGACCTGCTGCGCGTCATCGAAACAGTCATCGACGAGCCGGGTTGGCGCGGCCCGGTCAACGCCGTTGCGCCAGGACCCGAACGCCAGAGCGAATTTCAGCGCGCGCTCGCGCGCGCGTACCGTCGTCCGTACTTCCTGCGCATTCCAGGCGGAGCATTGCGCCTTGCCATGGGTGAGATGGCGCAGCTGCTGGTTGAGGGCCAGCGCGTGGCGCCGCAGCGCCTGTTACGAGCCGGTTTTGAATTCCGCCACTTCACGCTGGCGAGCGCGTTGCGCGACCTTATTCCCGACCAACACGCGCCGCCCAGATTGCGCGCGGCGGATCGCGATTGCGAAGTCTGGTTCAACGGTGATTGCCCGGTGTGTTCATACGAAATCGGCGCCTACGAAAAGCTCGCAGAGCGCCGCGATCTGCCACTGCGCTTTCACGATTCCATGCGCGTGGCGCAGCCGCTCGCCGCCTACGGACTGCGCCGAGAGCATCTGGAACGCAGGCTGTACCTGCGCGACGAGCAGGGCCGCATCGTCAGCGGATTCGGCGCCGTGCTCGCGATCTGGGCGCGTCTGCCCGAATACCGCCGCCTGGCCAGCGTGTTTTCCTGGCCGCCGTTGCGCGCGGTTTGCGAAACGCTTTACGACCACTGCATCGCACCGGGGCTCGCGTATTGGGCGCGAGTCCGACAATCAGGAGTCAGGCCATGAGCGAATTATCCGCCCTCACCACCGTCATCGTGATTTCACTCGTGCTCAGCAGCGGCACGGTGTTCGCCATCTATCGCCCGCTGCACCAGCTGCTCGAGGCCGTCTGCCCGCTCGGCTTCACGGCGGAGTTCTGGACTCGCGCCGCGGTGACGGTGATCTACCTGTTGCCGCTGTGGGTGGTGCTCGTGTGGGGCATGCCGAGCTCACCGATGCTCGACGTCGTGAGCGCGGGCGAGATCGCGCGCCGCGCGCTGGCGGCTACGTCTTTCGCACTCGTGGGCATCGTCATCGCAACCGGACTGCGTCTGTCCAGCCTGCGTGCGCCGTCCAGCTACGACAACCCACGGCCCGTCGCTAGAGGAGCGCTGACTCCCTAGACGCGAACGTTCTTGAACTGCCAGGGATCGGTGGTGTCGAGGTCTTCCGGGAACAGCCGCTCGCGATCGTGCAGCGGCGTCCAGTCGGTGTAGGTGCCGCTGACCGTGCCGAGGTAGGGCGCCATGATGTCGAGGTTTCGCTGGTAGTCGATCTCGTCCGGCTCGACGAGCCCGGCGTTCGGATTCTCCATCGCCCAGATCATTCCCGAGAGGCACGACACCGTGACCTGCAGACTGGTGGCGTTGTTGTGCGGCGCGAGCTTGCGCGCTTCATCGATGTTCAGCTGGGACCCGTACCAATAAGCGTTTTTCTTGTGGCCGGCGAGCAGCACGCCGAGCTCATCGGCGCCGCTGATGATCTCGTCGAGCAGGATGCGCTGGCGATCCTGCAGGTGCCAGTTGCGTCCCGCGAACTCGTGCACCGAGACGACCGCCGAATCGCAGGGGTGATAGGAATAGTGCACCGTCGGGCGATAGACCACTTCGGAGCTCTGCCGCACCGACAGGTAGTCGGCGATCGAGATGGCCTCGCCGTGCGTGATCAGGAAGCCATGGAAATGCCCGGCCTTGGGTGTCCAGGTGCGCACGCGCGTGGCCGCGCCGGGCTGCATCAGGTAGATAGCCGAGCCGTTGCCGAAGTCGTAACGTTTGCCGTCGCGCGGAAAGTTCTTTTCATGCGTGCCCCAGCCGAGCTCGGCGGGCTGCTGGCCCTCGCTGACGAAACCGTCGACCGACCAGGTGTTGACGAACTCGTTGAACTCTTTCGGCTTCGACGAAAGCTGCGTGTCGCGTTCGGCGATGTGGATCACCTTGATGCCCAGCTTGCGCGCGAGCTGACCCCAGTCCTCACGCGCCTTGGGCGCGCCGGCGTCGACGCCGGTGTCGGCGGCGATATTGAGCAATGCCTGCTTGACGAGATGCGAGACCATGCCGGGATTGGCGCCGTGCGTGAGCACCGCGGTCGGCGCGCGCGCATTGTTCGCGCGCAACGCCAGCGCCTCTTCGCGCAACGCGTAATTGGTGCGCCTGGCGTGCGGAATGGTGGCGTCGGTGTAGCCGCCGGGCCATGGCTCGATGCAGGTGTCGAGATACATCGCGCCCTTGGACCAGCAGAACTTGATCAGCGCGATCGACGACACGTCGACCGACACATTGAGGACGAAGTCGCCACGGCCGATGTACGGGTCGAGCTCGCGGCGGAAATTGTCACGCGTCAGCGGCAACACCACGAATTTCACGCCGTATTCATTCCGCGATCTTCCGGCCGCGATCGTCGCCGGTGATGACGGTGATGCGCTCCTTCGGAATTCCGATGTGCCGCAAAATGAGCGGCAGCGTGCCCTGGCCGATGCTGCCGAAACCGATGAAAACGATACGCCCGGGGAACTCGATATGAATCTTGTGGTTCGACATTATTTACCCGTCCAAATTCTTCGGCGAGAGGGTACCAACCATCAACAGGCGTTGCCAGACAATGCTGGTTGCAGAATCGCGCGTGTCTCGGTCTGAATCAGGATGAGGCATCACGCCAGTGCGGCGGATAAGTGCGTTCGTAGCCAGGAAGCGACTCGACACGCTGCATCCAGCGGCCCAGCGCCGGATAGTTCGCTTCCAGGGGAAGAAAGCGCGACGACAACTCGCGCGCTTCCGGCAGCGCGAGTGCACGCAGCAGCAGCTTGATGCCCGGATAGATCATGTAATCCGACGCACCGGGATTTTCGCCGACGATCCACGGTCCCTTCGACAGACGGCCTTCGATGGTGCGTGCTTCGCCGGCGATCATGTGCATCGCGTACGTGCTCTCGTCGGAATACGGGTCGCCCACACGATTCAGCAACGCGCGTGTAATACGCGTCACGTACGGCTCGATGTAGGCCTGGTACTCACAACACACCCGCATGATCACCGCGCCTTCTTCGGGTGAATTGCCGAACAGCGGCTTGGCGGGATATTTGCGCTCGAGGTAGTACATGACCGCGAGCGACTCGAACACCACGTAGTCGCCGTCCTTCAAAGTGGGCACGCGGCCGCGCGGATTCATGGCGAGCATGTGCGGAGATTTCTGCTCCTGCAGCGCAATCTGCAGCAGGTGGCTGCGGTACTCGAGACCCTTGTGCTCGAGCGCGAGCAGCACCCGCCACGAGTACGGACTGCCGCTACCCCAGTAAACGTCGATGGTCATGAGTGATCCGGATTGTAAAATGCGGCATGCGCCATTTCACCACGCTCATCGATGCGAACACACTTTTCGAGCAGCTTTCGCGAGACGACCTGACGATCTTCGACTGCCGGTTCGATCTAGCCAGGGTGCAATGGGGCGAAGCGGAATATTCCGCGGCCCATCTGCCTGGCGCGCGTTATCTGCATCTCGATCGTGACCTCTCGAGTCCCATCACCACCAATTCCGGGCGACATCCTTTGCCCGATCCGGATCGTTTCGCGCTACGCCTCGCCGAACTCGGCGTCGATGCGCAGTCCCAACTCGTCGCCTACGACCAGGGAAACGGAGCACACGCGGCGCGTCTGTGGTGGCTCGCGCGCTGGATCGGCTTGCGCAACGTCGCGGTGCTCGATGGAGGTTACGCGGCGTGGCGCGCGGCCGGTTTGCCGATCGAACAATCGTTGCCGGCTCCCCGGCCGAAAGCGCTGGCGGCGTCACTCGATTCCCGAGCCTGGGTGAGCAGCGAGACGGTCGACGAACTGCGTCGGCGCCCCGGAAATCTGCTCGTGGATGCGCGCGGGCCTGAGCGTTTTGCCGGTCGCAACGAGACGATCGACCCGATCGCTGGCCACATTCCTGGTGCGAGAAACCATCCATTCCTCGCCAATCTCGGTGCCGACGGAAAATTCCTGCCTGCCCCGGAGCTGCGTGCGCGTTTCAGCACCCTGCTCGGCTCCGCACCGGCTTCCGCACTGATCTCGATGTGCGGTTCGGGAGTCACCGCCTGCCACAACCTGCTGGCGCTCGAACACGCCGGCCTTACAGGTGCGCGCCTGTACGCCGGCTCGTGGAGTGAATGGATTCGTGATCCGCGCCGGCCAATCATCAACAGGCACGTACTAGTCGCAGTCTCGATTTGCTATCGTGCGCGCCAACGTGGCAGCCGAACCCAATTCCCCTTCCGCAACCGCAGCCGATGCGATTGCGCAACGCTCCGAACGACCGATTTCCTGGTCGGTCGATGATTCAGCCGAGCTCTACCAGGTCAACGCCTGGGGCAAGGGCTACTTCTGCGTGAAACCCGACGGGCATCTCGTGGTGCGGCCGGACATAAACGCAGAACGCGAGATCGATCTGTTCGAGGTCGTCCAGGGATTGAAAGAGCGAGAGCTCACAACTCCCGTTGTGGTTCGCTTCTCCGACATCCTCGCGCACCGGCTCAAGCATCTGCACGACGCGTTCGCGCAGGCGATTGCCGAAAACGACTACCAGAATCGCTACACCGCGGTGTTCCCGATCAAGGTGAACCAGCAGCGTCTCGTGGTCGAAGAGGTCTATCGCTACGGCCAGCCATTCGGCTTCGGCCTGGAAGTCGGCAGCAAGCCCGAACTACTGTCTGTCATGACCATGACGGCGGACTCGCCCGAACGTCTCATCGTCTGCAATGGATTCAAGGACGACAGCTACCTCGAGGCGGTGATCATCGCCACCAAGCTCGGCCGCACCATCATCCCGGTGGTCGAGAATTTCAGCGAGTTGCCGGCGATCCTCAAGTACGCCGAGAAATACAACGTGCGGCCCCGCATAGGTGTGCGCGTAAAGCTCGCGAGCGAAGGCTCGGGCAAGTGGCGCGACTCGGCCGGCGACAAGTCCAAGTTCGGGCTGTTCATCACCGAGATTCTCGAACTCGTGGACGTTCTGCGAGCGAAAGGCATGCTCGACTGCCTGCAGCTCGTGCACTGCCACCCGGGCAGCCAGCTCCAGGACATCCGCCGCGTCAAGGACGCCATCAACGAGCTCGCCCACGTGTACGCCGAGCTCAAGTTGTTAGGCGCAGGCCTGCAGTACATCGACGTCGGCGGTGGACTCGGCGTCGACTACGACGGCAGCGGCACCAATTTCCCCTCGTCGATGAACTACACGCTCAACGAGTACGCCAACGACGTGGTGTATCGCATCGCCGCCGTGTGCAACACGCGCAAGATCGCCCACCCGATGATCGTGAGCGAATCCGGGCGCGCCATCGCCGCGCACCACAGCGTGCTCATCTTCAATACGCTGGGCACATCGGCGCTCGACCAGTTCCGGGTTACGGGCAAGGAAGACCAGGAGAATGGCGTCGCGCTGCCGCAGCCGGTCCGCGACCTGCTGGATGCCTATCGCACGGTCACCGAGCGGCGCGTGGTCGAGTGCTACCACGACGCACAGACGGCGCGTGACCAGGTATTGCAGATGTTCAACCTGGGGTTGGTCACGCTCGAGCAGCGCGGCCTCGCCGAGCGGCTTTACTGGGCAACCTGCGCCAAGGTGCGTGACCTCACGCGCAAGCTCGACGAAGTGCCCGAAGAACTCGAAGAACTCGAGTCCATCCTGTCGGACATCTATTTCTGCAATTTCTCGGTATTCCAGTCGTTGCCCGACAGCTGGGCGATCGACCAGCTGTTCCCCATCATGCCTATCCACCGGCTCAACGAACGGCCGACGCGCAAAGGCGTGCTGGCCGACATCACCTGTGACTCGGATGGCAAGATCGACCGCTTTGTCAGCCAGCGCGATGTAAAGAGAACCCTGGAACTGCACGCCATCACCGCGCAGGACGAGTATTACCTCGCCGCCTTCCTCGTTGGCGCGTACCAGGAGACGCTCGGCGACCTGCACAACCTGTTCGGCGACACGCACGTGGTCCATGTTCGGTTCCACGATGACGGCGGCTGGTGGATCGAGGAAATCGTCAAGGGCGACACCGCGAACAAGGTGCTCGAGTACATGGAATATGACGTTGCCGACCTGCACCCGGCGCTGGCCCGCGACTGCGAGCGTGCGGTCCGGGAAGGCCGGATGTCGGTCGCCGAGTCGCAGGGCATCAAGCGGTTCTACGAAGGCGAGCTCAACGGGTACGCCTATCTAGAATAGGCGTCCGACATAAGATGGCCGCATCCGCCGGGAGCGGTACCAGCCGCTCTGCAGAGCGGCTGAAACTGGCGGAAAACGCCTGAAATTGGCGCAGGGTCATGGGTCCGCCGCGCTCCTCCGGACCTTGTTTACAGCTTCTCAGACCGAGGAGTAGCATCGACCGCGTTCGAGATCGAACTACGGTGCAGGCCGCTGGTCCCCAAGAGCTACACAGAACTTAAGTGAACGCCGACGTGTGCCTTGAAGCCTTGACCTGTTTTTAATTGTCCGCGGTCATGCAGGGGCCGCATCCCTGCCGCTGTCCGCTTTTTGAGCGAGAAGTCCGGGATGACGACGATCTACGTGGGCAATCTGCCCTTCTCCGCGACCGAGCAAGACATCAAGGTGCTCTTCGAGCGCCATGGCAAGGTCGATTCCGTAAAGCTGATCAACGACCGCGAAACTGGCAAGCCCCGTGGCTTCGGCTTCGTTGAGATGGGCTCCGGCGAAGCACAAGCCGCGATCCAGGGTCTCAACGGATACCAGATGAGCGGTCGTCCACTGCGCGTCAACGAGGCGCAGGAACGAGCACCGCGCCCGCGCCAGGGTGGTGGCGGTCCGTTCCGCCGCTGAATCCGAGCTTTTTTCGCTAGCGGGCCGTCGACTAACGAACTCCGCCTCGCGCGGGGTCCTTCGGCATGCTGGCGTGGGGAATCGTCCTGCGGCGAATCGAACCCCTGTCGTGGGACAGGTCGCCGCCGCTCGCTACCACATCTGCTTGAGGCGCGACGCCACGTCGACGATGCTCGATGCCGCCGCAGTGTCTTCGATCGTCGCGTCGACGTTGGAACCCTGGAAGGTCTGCTCGTCGAAGCACTTGATGACTTTTTCGGTGAGGAAGCGGCTGCGGCCGCCGTACACGTGCCCGTCGGATGTCTTCGGCTGGCTCGTGATCTGGAATCGCAACGGAATGACGCAGGTGAGCTCGTTGCGGGCGCGAGTCATCGCAACGTACAGGAGCCTGCGTTCCTCTTCGATGAGCTCGGCTTTGCCGGTCGAGAACTCGTTCGGAAAACTGCCGTCGACGACGTTGAGCACGTAGACGTGGTCCCACTCCATGCCCTTGGCGGAGTGGACCGTTGAGAGCACCAGGTAATCCTCGTCGCTCATGGCCTGCCCCGCGAGATCGCTGGTGGCATGCGGCGGATCCAACGTGAGCTCGGTGCAGAAACGCTCGCGCGTCTGGTACTGCGACGAGAGCAGCTCGAGCTGGTCGAGGTCGCCAATGCGCGTGTGTACGTGTTCATACAACCGCTCCATGTGCGGCTTGTACCACTCGCGCACCAGGTGGATCTGTCCACGCCATTCGCGATTCGGGTCGCCCAGCGCCACGAACAGCTCGTGGAATTTCTTCCAGGCCGCCCGCGCGTCGGTTGGAGGCTCGAACTTCTCGAGCGAGCTCCACATGTAGTTGTTGGCGACAAAATGATCGAGCGCCCGCTTGGCGTTCGCCGGGCCCATGCCCGGCATGAGCTGCAATACACGGAATCCGGCGAGCTGGTTGTGGGGATTGTCGGCCCAGCGCAGCACCGCCAGCAGATCCTTGACGTGCGAGGCTTCGAGAAATTTGAGGCCGCCGTATTTCACGAAAGGAATCTTGCGCTTCGCGAGCTCGATCTCGAGCACGTCACTATGCGTGCCGGTGCGGAACAGCACGGCCTGACGCTTGAGAGGAATTCCGGCCTCGCGAGAGGCGAGCACGCGCGTGCAGATGAATTCGGCCTGCGTCGGCAGGTCGTCGACCGTCACGAGCTTGGGACGCGGCCCCTGGCCACGCATCGACAGCAGGTGCTTGCGGTACTGCCGCGGCGCGTCCGCCATGAGTGCATTGGCCGAATCGAGAATGCTCTGGCTCGAACGGAAGTTTTGCGCGAGCGTCACGACCTCGGCCTTGGGCCGGAAGCGGTCGGGGAAACCCAGGATGTTCTCGACCGCGGCCGCGCGGAACGAGTAGATAGCCTGCGCGTCGTCGCCGACGACCGTGACACCCTGGCCATCGGGCTTGAGCGCGGCGAGGATGTCACCCTGCAGCTTGTTGGTGTCCTGGTATTCGTCGACCAGCACGTGATCGAAATGCGCCGACACCGACTTGGCGATGCGGTCTTCGCTCATCATCGCGTGCCAGTACAACAGGAGATCGTCGAAATCGAGCACTTTGTACTGCGACTTGCGCTCCACGTAGCCGCGCAGGAGTTTGCCGATGTCCTCTTCGAAGTGAGAACACCACGAGTACTGGGTGTCGAGTGTTTCCTTGAGGGATTTCTGCGTATTCACGCGGTAGGAATAAATCGCAAGGATGGTGTCCTTGCGTGGAAATCGCTGACCTTTGCCCGAATACCCGAGTTCGGTGCGCACGGTGTCGACCAGGTCGGCCGAGTCGCCGCGGTCGAGCACGGAGAATGCCGGGTCGAGTCCGACGTGCTTGGCGTAGTGGCGCAGCAATCGGTTGCCGATGGAGTGGAACGTGCCCGCCCAGGTGAGCCGCTGCGATATCGCCGACGCCTTGCCGCCGCCGAGCTTTTCGTCGAAGGCTTCGCGCATGATCTCGTTCGCGCGACGCTTCATCTCGATGGACGCGCGCCGCGTGAAGGTGAGCATGAGAATGCGCGCGGGATCGACTCCGCTCATCGTCAGGTGCGCCACGCGATGTGCGAGCGTATTGGTCTTGCCGGTGCCCGCGCCGGCAACGATCAGCAGCGGGCCTGCACGGAATCCCTTCCCGCCGGGAAGTGGTTCACCGTAGGTCACCGCTTTACGCTGCGGAGCGTTCAGACTTCCGAGTTGTTCGGCCGTAGTCATCGATAGGACAATATACGAATGGAGGGTGAAATTAGGCCCAACTCCCTGTGACCCGTGACGGACGTCACGTCCGAATCCGGACGGAATGTGACGCCTTTTTGATATCGATTGCGCCGCGAGCGAATCAGCTGACGCCGCGCGGGGATTATGAGCGCCGGCCGCGAGCGCGTACAAGCATCACTTCGACTGTTGCAGCCGCGAGCGGCACGCGAGCAAGCGTTCGTCAGGCAGGTACACTCGCCCGATGCTGTTCGATCGCAAGAAAATCTACGACGGACGTGTCATCCAGGTAAGCGTTGACACAGTGGACCTGCCCAACGGCGTTCGACTGCCGCTCGAAATCGTGCGCCACCCCGGTGGCGCCGCTGCAGTGGCCATCGACGCCGACAATCGGGTCTGCCTGCTGCGCCAGTATCGGCATGCCGCCGGTGGTTACATCTACGAGCTGCCGGCGGGCAAGCTCGAACCCGACGAAGCGCCCGAAATCACGGTCCGGCGCGAACTCGCCGAAGAAGCCGCAACCTCGGCGAGCCGATGGGAATCGCTGGGCGCGTTCTTCAGTTCGCCGGGCGTGTTCACCGAAGTGATCCACCTGTACCTCGCGACTGATCTTGTGCCGGTCACGGGTGCAGCGGAATTCGACGAGGTTTTCCAGGTCGAGTGGTGGCCACTCGAGGAGGCCGTCGCGAAAGCGTGCAGCGGGGAGCTCGCCGACGCAAAAACAATCATCGGAATTCTACGCGCCGCTTCGCGCCGAAAAATTGCGTGAAACGGCTCACAGCACTGAATTCGGGGCGTCCGAAATGGTAGCTATGTCAAACAACGAAAACTTCGCGTCGGTCATACTTGGTCCGTGTCAGATAGCAACCCAAAAGACAAAGCGCAGCTCGCCGGCAACCGGCGTCGCGCGTCACAGATCGTGCATGACGATCGGGGTAATGCGCGCGTCGAGTGGATCGATGCGGGCCACGCCGGCGTTCCGCTCGATCGCGAACCGCTGTCCATCGAACCGACCCCGGCGCGTGGCGTGCACGCCAAGCTGACGGTCGAACGCAAGGGCGCGAGTGGTTTCGATCCGTACGCGCGCGTCGGCGCGGCGCACATTCCTGCAGCCAAGAAAGCGCCGGTCAAGAAGGACCTGCGCAAACTCGGTGAATGGATCAAGCTCAAACGCGAGCTTGAATCCCGTAAGTCCGAGGATGATGGCGACGTAGAGTGACGCGTCGAACCGACCCGTAGAGGGAGCGGCTTCGCAGCAAGCTCTACGCGTAGCGCTCGATGTGGCGCAGCTTGCGCACGTTCCCCCAGCGATAAAATCTGCGCAGCTCCGCCATGAGGTCACGCGTGACCCCGAATCGCCGGCGCTCGAGCAACTCGCCCACGCGCCGACAGAACCGCGCGCCGTAATTCGAAGCCATGTGGTACAGGCCGACGCGTCCGTCGGCCGCGACCGGATCCACGCGCGCGCGCTCGAACAGCACGCGGTGCAGCTCGTGCGGAAAGCGGCCGGCGCCCTGCTGGCGAAGCAGCCAGGCACCCAGCACGTATTTGTCGACTTCAGCTTGCAGCTCGAGTTCGAGCAGTGTTACCGGTTTGTCGTGGCCCGTGTTCCATGCCACGTAGACGAAATGGCTGACGCCTTCGGCGGCGGTGAGATAGTCGGCAATGTTTTCGTGCGTGAGGTCCTCGAATGGATCGTGGCGTGCGAGGCGCTCCAGCACCGTCGCGTCGATGTAAAGCGCCATCGATAGCGTATCGCCCTCTTCGGCCACGAAGAGTTGCTCGTCAGAGTGGCGCACTTCACCGAAGCCTGCGAGATGCGCTCGATTGGTCATGAGGTAATCCCGAACATCCGGCGTCGCCGGCAGATCGTAGATCTCGGCCAGCGCACTCTGCAGCAACGCGAGAGTGGCCTGGCTCATGTTCAGTGCGCCAGCACGCTGCGTGCGGCGGGCGCGGGTTCCAGACCGAGCTTGCGCAACAACTGGCGCGAGCGTTCGCTGCCGGTTTTTACCCACAGCTCATACAGTCGCAGGCGATCCTGATCGGAATGTTGATAGGAGCTCTCGCTGATCTCGTTGAGCGCGTCGACCATCGGCTGAAACTTGACGGCGAGTTCGGCAAATACCTGGCGCATCGTGCGCGCGCGCGCCGGTGGGCAGCTCTCGGCGAGCGTCCCGTAAGCCTGCCCGCCCATCGCGATGTGGTAGTCGATGTCGACGAGCTTGCGCGCGAACCCCGCGGAGAAGAACCCCGCGATGAACAGCGAAACGTCGCCCAGGCGCTGCAGGCCGCGGAATCTGGCCTCGGTAGTTGGCGCTTCGAGCGCCTCCCCAAGCATCATGGCTAGTGGCTTCAGGCGTGTGCGCGAGTCCCGGCTGTGGGGGTCACGCTCGTAGAGCGCATCCGTGTCGGAAAACATGGTGAGCACGTTGACCACGTAGTGTTCGGTCTCGCCTTCGACCGCCACATGTTGATGCGACAGCGCGTCGTGCAACGCGTCGCGGAAGAATTCCTTCAGACTCGAAACCGGCTGGATGGCCATCGCGACCTCCGAATCGTTCGATACCATAACGGCTCCCGACCGCTCCCAGTTGAGCGCGTTCCGGCGGGCGATTCCGTGACGCAGGAACCGCTTTTGCCTTCAACGCAGCCGCTGGCAGCCGACGGCACACACTGCTAACTACGTTCGGGCTGTGCACCGTTCACAGTTTCAACTGAGCAGGGTGACCAGGCCGTCGAGTCCGGTGATGCAGGCGTCCGCCGCAGGCAACGCGTCGGGCCAAACAACACCGCCTCTATTCACCCATACAGTTTGCATGCCAGCTGTCCGTGGACCGACCACATCGGCATGCGGGTCGTCGCCTACAAACAGTATTTCCGCTGGTTTGAGTGTCAGCGCGTCGGCGAGCCGCACGTAAGCGCGAGCGTCAGGCTTGGCGCATCCGAGTGCACCCGCGTTCAAAGTGACTTCAAAATGGTGCGCGAGCCCGATCACCGCGAGGTCGGCATTGCCATTGGTGAGTGTTGCCAGCCGATAGTGGCGCTTGAGTGTCTCGAGCGCCGGAATCACATCGGCGAACGGCTCGAGCTGATTGCGCGCGGCATGCCAGAGCGCAAAGGCCTCATGCGCCATCTCGCGCTCGTAGCCCACTGCCTGACCGAGCCGCGCGATGGTCTCGCGCCGCAGATATGAAAGATCGTGTGCCTGCTGCGGCTGTTCCCTGAGCAGGGACGCGCGCATCTCTACTATGTCGGATGTGGAAAATCGTTCTGGTATGCGCGGGTATCGCAGCTTGAGCCAATCGGCGAGAATGCGCTCGGCGCGCATCAGCACCGGCTCGACATCCCAGAGCGTGTTGTCGAGGTCGAAACAGATCGCGCTTACCGCGCCGAGAGGCATGGCGCGAATAGTACTTGGGAGAGCCTCGTGGACGAAATGCTGCTCACCATGGGCAACAAGAACTATTCATCGTGGTCGCTGCGCCCATGGATATTGATGAAGCACCTGGAGATCGCGTTCGACGAGCGCGTGCTTCCTCTCGACACGCCGGAGTTTTCACGCGACATCACGAGTCTCAGCCCCACCAAACGCGTTCCGGTCTTGCAACACGGTTCGCTGCTTCTGTGGGATTCCCTGGCCATTTGTGAATATGTCTGCGAGATTGCCGGACGCGGATGGCCGCGCGAGCGCGCCGCACGCGCCGTAGCGCGTGCCGCATGCGCCGAAATGCACTCCGGCTTTTCGATCCTGCGATCACAATGGCCCATGAATGCGCGAGCCACCGATCGACGGACTGCGCCGAGCCCGGAGCGCTCGGCAGAGATCGCGCGCATCGAGCAGCTGTGGGAGGAATGCCGGACGCGCTTCGGCGGCGACGGTCCGTGGCTGTTCGGCGACTACAGCGCGGCTGACGCGATGTACGCGCCGGTGGTGCTACGGCTCCGCACCTATGGCGCGCAGGTGCTCGAACCGACCGCGGCATACATGGCCACCGTGCTCGACGATGCACCCATGCGCGACTGGCTGGCGGCGGCTTCTGCCGAGAGCTGGATCCAGGAGCCGTACGAGATCGGTCGATAACAACTAATTGCATACATTGAACTGGAGATCGTCATGAAATCCTGGTTAGGGCTAGCTGCCGCACTCGCGTGCGGATTCTGCGTCACCACGAGCGCGCAAGACGCAGCGCGCGCCTTCACACCGACCGACCTCAACAGGCTGGCGCGCGTCAGCGATCCGCAGGTTTCTCCCGACGGGCGTTACCTGGTGTATGTGCAGCGCGAGACCGATTTCGACAGCAATCGCGGTCGCAGTGATCTGTGGCTAGTCGACTTCGAAAACCAGGCCGCAAAACCGCGGCGCCTCACCCAGCATTCGGCCAACGACACGCATCCACGCTGGTCTACCGACTCCATCAGCATCTATTTCCTCTCCACACGCACCGGCTCACAACAGATCTGGCGACTTCCCCTGACCGGCGGCGAGGGCGTGCAGGTCACCGACTACGCGCTCGACGTGAATTCCTTCCGTTTTTCGAGCGGCGGCGGGCGCATCGCGCTCAGCATGGAAGTATTCCGCGATTGCGACGATCTCAAGTGCAGCAAGGATCGACTCGACGCCGTGTCGAAGAGCAAGCCCTCGGGCCGGGTCTTCGACAACCTGTTCGTGCGCCATTGGGATACCTGGAGCAACGGCACTCGATCGAATTTGTTCGTGGCGCCGGTAAATCCCGATGGACGTGCGGGCACGCCGGTAAACGTGAGCAAGGCTCTCGATGCCGATGTCCCCTCCAAACCCGACGGGGGCGACGAGGAATACGTTTTCAGTCCGGATGGTTCGAACGTGGTGTTCAGCGCGCGCGTCGCAGGTCGGCAGGAGGCATGGTCGACCAATTTCGATCTTTACGAAGTGCTGTCGAACGGCACCGGCACTCCCAGGAACCTGACTGCTGACAACCCGGCATGGGACACGCAGCCGGTGTTCCTGCGCAATGGCGACCTCGCGTATCTCGCGATGAGCCGTCCGGGATTCGAAGCCGACCGATTCCGCATCAAACTCCTGCATGACGGAGAGGTGCGCGATGTGGCTGCGCAATGGGACCGCACGGTTCAACACCTGTCCGTGGCACGCGATGGACAGACACTACTGGCCACGGCGAGCGACCTGGGACAGACGCCACTGTTTGCGGTGAACGCAGCGAGCGGGGCCGTGACCCGCCTTTCGGGCTTAGGATACGTCGGCGACTTTTCGCCCGTTCAGCACGGCACCGTAGTGGTGTGGCACGACCTCGCATCGCCTCCCGATCTCTATCTACTTACTGCGAAAGGCGAACGGCGCAAGCTCACAAATGCCAATGCCGAACTCCTCGCCGCCCGCACCCTTGGCGGATTCGAGCAGTTCAGTTTTGCTGGCTGGAACAATGAGAAGGTATACGGCTACCTGGTGAATCCACCGGGCTTCGACAAGAACAGGAAGTATCCGATCGCCTTCATCGTGCACGGCGGCCCGCAGGTGAGCTTTCAGAATCACTGGAATTGGCGTTGGAACGCGCAGACCTTCGCCGCCAGGGGTTACGCAACCGTTTTCATAGATTTTCACGGGTCACCCGGTTACGGCCAGGCGTTCACCGATTCCATCAGCCAGCACTGGGGCGATCGGCCGTTCGAAGATCTGAAAAAAGGCTTCGCCGCCGCGCTACAGAAGTTCCCCTGGCTGGACGGCCAGCGAGCCTGCTCGTTAGGCGCTTCCTATGGTGGCTATATGCAGAACTGGATCGCCGGGAACTGGCCCGACGGTTTTCGCTGCATCGTGAATCACGATGGGATCTTCGACACGCGGTCGATGTACTACACCACCGAGGAATTGTGGTTTGCGGAGTGGGAGAACGGCGGGCCCTACCATGATGCGCCCGAGATCCACGAGCGCTTCAATCCGGTCAACCACGTCAAGCAAGTGGCGCACGCCGATGCTGGTGATCCACGGCGAACAGGACTTTCGCGTACCCGATACCCAGGGCATCGCGACATTCACCGCGCTTCAGCGTCTGGGGGTTGAAAGCAAGCTGCTGTACTTCCCCGATGAGAATCACTGGGTGTTGAAGCCTAACAACAGTATCCAGTGGTACGGCACGGTGCTCGACTGGCTCGACGCACACACGAAGTGATCACTGCCGCGTGAAGACCTCGGGCTTGGAGCCGCCACAGGAATAGCTCACCGAGTTATGGTCTTCCGCCGGCTGGATATCGCAGCTACCCGCGGGCCGTACGTCTTTGGGCAGCAGCGCCGTGAAGAGCTCGGGATTTTCACGCAGGTTGCGCCACTGGCCCTCCTGCGTGAAGGTCAGCGCCAACTGCAGCACCTTCTTGCCGTCGGCAGAAACTTTCAGATCGAGCAGTCGCCCGAAGATGCCATTGGCATCGTGGAGCTCGATATACATCGATTCGTCGGTCACCATGCGCGAGCGCACCGGTGCGATGAACAGTTGAGCGCCACTGTCGCTTCGATACTGGCCCGCCGTGTTTCGCTTGAAGTCGTCGACCATCTGGATATCTTGCTGCTGCTGGTTGACGCAGCCCGCGAGCACGGCAGCGAGCGCGAGGGTGCCGGACAGGCATTGCAACGGGGTCTTCATGACGCTCCTCTCAGCCGTAATAAGCGCGCCACTCTGCCTGATATCCCGCGCCGAGCGTAAGCAGTTTTTCGAGCAGCTCGAGATAGCTGACTCCCGCGGCCTTGGCCGACTGCGCGAAGTCCTCTTCGGCCGCGAGGTTGGGGTTCGGATTGGCTTCGATCACGTAGATCTGGCCCTCGGCGTTCATGCGGTAGTCGATGCGTGCGCATCCCGAGAGACCCAGCGAGCGATAGACGCGGCGCGATAGTTTGTCGAGTCTCGCTACCACTGCCGGCGGAAGGTCCTTCGCCTCGTGCGTATCGATGCCGTGTTTCTTCTGATATTTCTTGTCCCACTTCACGCGGCGCGTGGCGATGCCCGCGGAAGTCTCGGGCAGCGACCCGAACTTCATCTCCCACACGGGAAGCCGCGTGAGCCGGTCATTGCCCATGACTCCCACATAGAGCTCGCGCCCTTCGATGTATTCCTCCACCAGTGCGTCGGTCTGCACCTGGTCGTGCACGAACTCGATGCGCTGCTTGAGCTGCGCCTTGTCGGTGACGATCGACGCCTGGGAGATGCCGAGCGAGGCGTCTTCCGTGGTCGACTTCACGAACAGCGGGTATTTGATCTTGCGCGGCAGCCGCAACTTGATGCCGCGGCGAAACACCGCAAACTGCGGCGACGATATCCGGTGATAGGACAAGAGCTGTTTGCACAGCGGCTTGTCACGCGACAGCAGCAGCCCGCGCGGATTGCAGCCCGTGTACGGCTGGCGCAGCAGTTCGAGGAACGCAACCACGTGCTGGTCGTAGGTCACGATGCCGTCGAACTCCTCGAGCAGGTTGAACACCATTTCGGGTTTCCACTCGGTGATCACGCTGCGCAGTTCTTCCACGCTGTCGGAAATGCCGAGACAACGCACCTCGTGGCCGGATTTCTTCAGCGTCGAAACCACGTCGTACTCGGTACGCCATTCTTCGATTTCTTTTTCGCTGTGCCCCTCGAGGGTGTCGGGCGGAACCAGCGTGGAATGGACGACGACCAGCGTTCGCAGTCGCTTCATAGTGAAAGACGCGGACTTTCACCCTGCGCGTACAGTCGCGTCAGGTAAACCAGCATCCAGCGTGCGTGGCGTAACGCATCGCGCCGGCTGCCGCGCATCCATAGACCGAGCTTCTCGGCGCGCTCCACCACGATGCGCAGGATCTGCTCCACGCTGTAACGCTCTGCGTGCAGCTCGCGCATCGTTGCATTCACCAGGTGCAGGCTATGCGCGCGCAGGAAAGTGCCCGCGCGCGGCGCACGCCGCAGTCGTTCGGCAGTGAACACGCGCTCGAGCAGATGATCGGTGACGGTGCGCCGATACATGCTGTAGCGACGCAGCTTGCGGCGATAGTGGTCGGCCAGCGTGTGCGTGTTCTCGCGCAACGGCTCCACCACTTCGCGATTGCGAACCGGCGGTCGCGTCCCGCGCACGTTCTCCAGCAACTCATCGACAAATTCGAGTTTGTGGAATGCCGGCCATTGCGCATAGGTGCGTCGCCAGGAGGAGTTCGGCTTGAGCCACACGGCGAAAGTCTCGGCGAAGTCCTCGCAGGGATGCGCCTGCGCATACCACTCGCCGAGGTGCTGGACGTAGCGGCGGCTGCCTGGGCGTGCGCGGTAGGTGTCCGGATACGGCAGCGACGCCGGTCCGAAAATCTCGCGCCACCGCTTGCGCCGACGCAGACGGTACGCCGTGTCGATGGCATGGCCCGCTTCGTGGCGCAGGATGCGCATGGCGCTCTCCGCGCTGCCGCCTTCGACGTTGCGCATCATGCGGCGCTCGAGCCGCTCGAGCCGCGGATGCGCGAGGTAAAAAGGAACTGCGATTCCGGGGACGCCGTCGGGCGAGAACCACTCTTCGGACAGCCACACATGCGGGCGAAAACCGATCTGGCGTTTGTCGAGCTCGCGATACAGGCGACGCACCCGCTTGGCCACGGGCGAGCGTTCGATCTTGAGTTTCAGATCGCAAAATCGAAGGCTCAGCAATTGCTCGTCGGACATGCGCGTCCACGAGCGCTTGGCAACATTGGCTCGGGGAGGACGAATGGACGGCATGACCCGCACTTTAAGCGAGACGAATCACTTGCGGAATCACGTTCCGAGGGTCACGAGTGCGTGAGTGAGAAGCCGGTCCGCGCTGTCGATGACCACTTCTTGCTTGATCAGGCTGTTACGCCAGATTCCGGGAATCGCACTTACGCCGTGATAGGCGCCGGCCAACTGACCGTAGGCTGCGGCCACCACATCCGAGTCGTGCCCGAGGTTTGCGGCCAGCAATGCTCCCTCACGGAAGGTCTCGCTGCCATGGAATGCCCATAGAGCGGCTTCCAGTGCCTGAAGGATCCCGCCACCCCCGGTGATTTCCGGCGGCGCGCGGCGCGCGTATGACTGGTCGTAGATCGCCAGCACTTCTGGCCTGGTGTTCGGGGTGATCCACAGCTCGCGTGGCGGACGCAGCACGGTGGGCTTGTCACGGCCCGACAACGCCAGATGGACCATGGCGGCAAGCAGGCGCACGCATTCGAGCACCATCGGTGCCTGTGCGGTCAGGCGTGCCGCCTCGGTTGCCTTCGCCACCGCGACCGGTGCGTCGGCGAAGAAATACATGACGACCGGCGCAATGCGCGACAAAGGGTCCTTGTCGAGTTGGTTGGGGTCGTGCGAGCCGGAAAAGGGCTGGCGCTTGTACTGGGCGGTCGCCAAAGCCCGCGCCACGCTCGCCGAGATTCCGATGCATTGCCCGGTCGAGCTGCCCAGACCTTCGCGTTGCCAGCGTGCGTAACGCTGAACCTGGTCGTGCGCATCGAAGCCCTCGCGTTCGAGCAGGCTGTCCGCGAGCAGCAGCGCCATGGCCGTATCGTCGGTCCACGCGCCGCGGGGCAAATCGAAGGGGCCGCCGCCCAGCAAGTCCCCGACGGCCACGAAACTCCCGGGTTTGCGAAATTGCGTGTGCGCGGCCAGGGCATCGCCCACGGCCAGCCCGACCAGCGCTCCCTGGAACCGCTCGCGCAAGGTTCGCGCGGCGTCGAGCACATCGGGGGCCTGCATGGGATCGGCCTCGCGCGACCAGTCGAGGATGTAGTCGCGCTGCTCGTCGGTTTCCGGGACGTCCGGCCAGGTTTGCGAGCGTTCATTGTCGCGCCAGAGCTCGTTGAGCCTGATCAGCGCCGCATCGGCGGACAAGCCGTGTTCGATGAGATGACAGGCGACCGCGAGGCTGGTGCGGCCGATCCCGGCGCGGCAGTGCACATAGATGCGCCGGCCGCTCGCGAGCGCCGCATCGATCGCCGCCTGGATTTCGGCCATGTGTTCACGCGCACGCGGCAGGCCGTGGTCGGGAATGGGCTTGCGAACGTATTGCACGCTGCCCGGTAGATAGATGTCGTAGGGCGGGAGCTCGCCCGCCTCGGTCAGGTCGATGAAGGTGTCGAAGCCCGCTTCGAGAAATGCCTCCACGCGGCGCTCGGCTTCTTTGGGCGATTTGCCGCCCGGGTATCTTCCGGCCAGCAATCGGTCAGGAACGACCCAGTACGACTCAGCGAGGGGTTTGCGAAGGTTCGGCATCCAGACCTGGAAAATCGAAAACCGCGGGATCGGCCAGGTGCGCCGTCTCGACGTTGCGAAGCGCCGAGAATATGGATTCGGTTCGACCGGGGTATTCGCGCTCCCACTCGGCCAGCATGCGCTTGACCTCCTTGCGCTGCGCGTTCTCGTTCGAGCCGCACAACTTGCAGGGAATGATCGGGAACTGCCGCGCGCGCGCATAACGCTCGATGAGCGACTCGGCGACGTAGGCGAGCGGACGGATCACGATGTGGCGGCCGTCGTCGGATTTCAGCTTGGGCGCCATCGCCTTGAGACGACCGCCGTGGAACATGTTGAGGAACAGCGTCTCGACGATGTCGTCGCGGTGATGCCCGAGGGCAATCCTGGTGATGCCGTTCTCCGCGGCGTACCGGTACAACGCTCCGCGCCGCAGACGCGAGCACAGGCCGCACATGGTCTTGCCTTCGGGGATCACGCGCTTGACCACGCTGTAGGTGTCCTGCTCGATCACGTGAAATGGAACGCCCAGGGCCCGCAGGTAGTTGGGCAGCACGTCGGCAGGAAAGTCCGGCTGCTTCTGGTCGAGATTGACCGCGATCAGCGTGAAGTCGATGGGCGCCGACCGCTGCAGCGACAGCAACACGTCCAGCAGCGTGTACGAGTCCTTGCCACCCGACAGGCACACCATGACGCGATCGCCCGCGGAGATCATGCGGTAATCCTCGATGGCCTTGCCCACGAGCCCACGCAGATGCGCGCCGAGCTTCTTCGCGGTCTGCGAAGGCCACTCGGGCGAATTCTCGAGCAGGGTTTCGGGCACGGCGTTCATGGCGGGCGGATTCTAGCGGACTGCCGGATTGACTATGGACCGACGAACGTGCAGCTGGCGAACGATGGCAAACACGGCGAACGACGCCAGCACATGCTTGATGGTATGCCCGCTCAGTACACCGCCGAGGAGGCGGAAGACCTGCAGATCGAAAGTCTCGAATACCTTGGCGAGTCCGTACCAGCCGGCCGCCCACGCCAGCAGCCCACCATGGGTGTATCGACGCGCCGGCCAGGCAACCAGCAAGAGCACGATGACGAGGATGGACCAGGCCTGGTAGGCCGCATACGGCACCAGATTGCCGGCCCCGTTGCGTTCAGTGGCATACCAATAGATGACCGTGACCACGCCGAGCAGCAGCAGCGGCCACAAGGACCTCAGGCCGAGTTTCAGATCCACGCGCTCGGCGATCGACGCCGCCACGAGGCCCGCAAACCCCAGGGTCATCGGCAGCCGGTCCCAGACCAGGCGCGGATTGTCAGGTGCGGCGTGGTAGTACGCCGAGCCGAGGCAGGTGAGCAGAGCACCGAGGAAGAACACCAGGTAGGGCAACTGCTCGCGCGCGTCGATGAAACGGCCACCGCCCTTCCAGATGAGATGCAGCCCGAGCGCGCCGCCAATCAGGAACGGCAGGTTCGAGACGACATTGAAGAAGTTGGGAATTGCCCAGAATGCGCGGCAATCCGCGAAGGCGTGATACGACAGGGGCTGGGGAATCGCCGGGAGAAGGATTGCAGCGAGCGCGAACGTGGCGGTCAGCGCCGCCAGCAACCATGCGCGCCAATCGTGCTTCAGGCGGCCATCGCCGCTCGTCATGCCGCGGCGCTACCGACCACCGACTCACTGCCGAGGTACTTCGCCTCGAGGTATCGCAATGCCGAAGTCGCCGACAATGGCTTGCCAGTCGCGAGCGTGAGCAACTCCTGCGTCGTGATGCGCGCCCCCTGGCTGTGCACATTCTCGCGCAGCCATCCCATGAGGCCTGCGAATTCACCGCGCGCGACCTGTGCTTCGACGTCGGGCAACGCCTCGTGCAACGACTCGTAGAACTGCGCCGCCATCACCGCGCCAAGCGCGTAAGACGGGAAATAGCCGAACGAACCCACCGCCCAGTGAACGTCCTGCAACACGCCTTCCAGATCGTTCTGCGGCTTCACGCCGAGCCGCTGTTCCATGCTGGAATTCCAGGCATCGCGCAGGTTGCGCACGGCGAGATCGCCGGACAACAACTGGTTTTCGAGCTCATACCGCAACTGGATGTGCAGCGTGTAGGTGAGCTCATCGGCGTCGACGCGGATCGGGCCGCGCTTCACGCGCGTCAAATGGGCGTAAAGGTTTTCTTCCGACCACTCGGGACCGGACACACCGAAGTGTTTCTCGAGCAGCGGCTTCAGATAGCTCACGAAGCCCCGGCTGCGGCACACGATCATTTCCATGAGCAGCGACTGGCTCTCTTCGAGCGCCATGCCACGATCTTGCCCCACGGGCTGGTCGGCGTATTCGGCGGGCAAGCCGACGTCATACATGGCGTGGCCGGTCTCGTGTAATGCGCCCAACAGGCCCGAGAACGGCTCAGTGGTGTCGAAACGGGTAGTCACCCGGACATCACCCGGCACACCTTCGGTAAAGGGGTGTTCACTCTCATCAAGACGGCCACGATCGAACGGGAACCCGACCGCCTTCATGATTTCCAGGGCCAGGGCGCGCTGCTTTCCGGCGGTGAATTTGCCGACGATGGGCAGCACGGGCCGCTGTTCCTGGCGCGCCAGAACCTCGCGGATCAGTCCCGGAAGCCGGCGCGCCAGCGCTTTGAACATTGCATCGATCTCACCCGAGGTGAGTCCGGGACTGAACTCGTCGACCAGCGCGTCATACGGCGCGAGGTTGCGCGCCTGACCGAGCAGCTGTGCCTTGTCGCGCACCAGGTGCACGACCTCTTCCAGGTGCGGGGCGAAATCTTCGAACTTGCCGGTCTCGCGCGCATACAGCCACTTCGCTTCGGCCTTGGACGCCGCCTTGGCCAAGCGCGAAACCAGCGCAACAGGAGTCGCGATGGCGAAATCGCGCTGCCTTCGCATCTCGCGCAGGTTGGAGATGTGCCAGTCCTCGAGTCCGCTGGTGTTGGCCTGGGCGCGATCGAGAAGTCGAGTGATCCTCGGTGAGGTCACGAGCGCGTGGTACTCGGTCTCCAGTGCCGCGAGCTGCTCGCCGCGAACGTCCGCGCTTCCACGCGGCATCATCACGGCCGCATCCCAGCGAAGGATGGCCATGGCGCCGCGGAAGGCATGGAGGCGTTTCCATTCCTGTTCGAGCTGTTTGTACGGGGTCTGGGCCATCTGGAGGACTGCTGGGCGGGATTTACGGGAGCGCCGGTAGTCTACCAGCGACCCTCGTTTCGGCGGCCTACAGGCGGCCAGAATTATTGGCTGATCAAGCGCTTAGGGGGTCAGGTTGCGGTTGACAGCGCCCCGCGTTCGGAGCCCCGAAAGCCGAACTTATGTCAAAGCACTTGTGGCGAATTAGCCTAAATGACGATTCGGCGACGCGGCCGTCGCGGATTCTGCCGTTGTAGGGGCACCACGCTCGCCGGCGCGTTTGCCAAGCAATCCGTCGACCAGTCGGGACATGTATTCCGGAGAGCGCGTATTGCGCGCGATCAACAGGTACAGCGCGGGCACGACATACAGCGTCATGCCCAGCGAAACCATCGTGCCGAAAAACACTGTGGCGCCGATGGACTCACGGCTCTCGGCGCCGGCGCCATGGGCGAGCATCAGCGGCACCGCACCGAATGCCGTGCAGAGGCTGGTCATGAGGACAGGCCGCAGGCGGGTCGCCGAGGACTGGATGATGGCGTCGACGAATGCGACGCCTCGGTCACGCAATTGATTGGCGAACTCGACGATGAGGATGCCGTTCTTGCACGCGATGCCGATCAGCATGATGCAGCCGATCTGGCTGAAGATGTTGATGGTCGAATTGAACAGGAAGATGCCGAGCAGCGCGCCCGTCAGTGCAAGTGGCACGGTGACCAGAATGACGATGGGGTGAATGAAACTCTCGAACTGCGCAGCGAGTACCAGGTAGACGATCAGCAGCGCGAAGGCGAAGGTGATCCACAGCGCGTCGCCGGATTTCTTCAGCTGGTACGTCTCACCGTTGTAGATGATCTGCGCATTCGGCGCTTCCTCGTGGATCACCCGCTCCATGTACGCCACCGCCTCGCCGAGCGTGTAGCCCGGCGCCAGCGAACCGGCGAGCTCGATCGCGCGCATGCGATCGGTGCGCCGCAACTCCGTGGGCCCGGCGCGCTCATCGATGTGAACCAGCGCGGACAGCGGAATCAGGTCGTTGTCTTTGTCGGAGCGCACGTAAAGATTGTCGAGGTCGCCGACCGAAGCACGTTGCGTGTCGCGCGCCTGCAGGACCACATCGTATTCCTCGCCGGCGCGTTCGAACGTGGTGACTATGCGCGAGCCCATCATGGTCTCGAGTGTGCGGCCCACGGTCTGCAGTGACACGCCGAGATCGGCCGCCTTGTTGCGGTCGATCTGCACGATCACGCGGGGCTGGCGTTCGAGGTAGTCGGACTCGAGGTTGAGGATGCGGGGATTTTCGGCGGCGACACGCTGCATGACCTTGTCGCGCCACTGCGCGATTTCTTCGTACTCGCCGCCGCCCATTGCGATGGCCAGCGGCCGCGTGCTGTTGCGGTTGATGGGGCTGCCCATCTGGTTGGCGTTGACGCGCGCGCCGGAGATGTTCTGGGTGCGCTGGCGAATACGGTCGGTGATTTCGCCCGCGCTCTCGTCGCGCTCATCCCACAGATTGAGCGGAACCATCACGCGGCCGATGTTCACTTCCGCGCTGCGCCCGAAGCCGCCCGAGCGAGTGAGGACGCGGCGTGCATTGCCGTTTTCGACCTCCTTCATCGCGACCTGCTCGACTTCGCGCAGCTGCCGGTCGAGGTACTGGATGCTCGAGCCTTCCGGCGCGGTGATGAAGATCTGGATCATGCCGCGATCTTCCTGCGGGGCGAGTTCGCTCGGCAGGCGCAGGCCGGGAAACGGCGCGCC
This sequence comes from uncultured Pseudomonadota bacterium, assembly GCA_963736955.1. Classification (GTDB taxonomy): domain Bacteria; phylum Pseudomonadota; class Gammaproteobacteria; order Steroidobacterales; family Steroidobacteraceae; genus CADEED01. The sequence goes on along the minus strand of CAVTQT010000010.1, from coordinate 237,513 downwards.
GACGATGAACACCATCACGAGGAGCCCGAACAACCCGAGCGCGACGCCGACGATCCACAGTGGCTTGCGACCATCCATCGCGCGACGCAGCCCTGCGGCGTAGCGCTCGTCGAGGTTGTGGAACACCCGATCGATGCCGCCAACCATGCGCGACTTCGGCATCCCATTCGCGAACAGCTTCGACGCCATCATCGGCGTGAGCGAGAGCGCGACGAAAGCGGAGAAGCCCACGGCTGCCGCCACGGTCACGCCGAACTCTCCGAACAACCGTCCGGTATCGCCGGTCATGAACGACACGGGCACGAACACGGCCATCAGCACGAGCGTGGTCGCGATCACCGCGAAACCGATCTCTTTCGAGCCGTTGATTGATGCGAGCACGGGAGGTTCGCCGCCCTCGATGCGCCGCACGATGTTCTCGAGCACGACAATTGCGTCGTCCACGACGAGGCCGATCGCGAGCACCGCGCCGAGCAAGGTGAGCGTGTTGATCGAGTAGTCCAGCGCCGCCATGACGAGCGCCGCCGCGATGATGGAGACCGGGATCGTAACTGCAGGTATCAGGGTTGCGCGCACCGTGCCCAGGAACAGGAATATCACGATGAGCACGAGGATCAGCGTCTCGGAGAGTGCGAACACCACGTTCTTGAGAGAAGCCGCGATGAACACGCCGTTGTCGATGTTGACCTCGACGAGCATGTCCTTTGGCAGCGTGGACTGGATTTCCGCGAGACGCTTCTTGACCGCGCCGGAGGTCGCGAGCACGTTCGCCTTCGATTGCGGTATGACCGCCATCGACAAACCGATGGCGCCGTTCGAGCGCGAAAGACTGCGGTCGTCGTCGGAGGCGAGACGCACTTCGGCCACTTCACCGAGACGCACGAGATACCCGTCGGGGCCACGGCCCACGACGAGATTGCGGAAGTCCTCTTCGCTGCGCAGGTTGGTGTCCGTGCGCAGTGAGAATTCGCGCTCGCGCGACTCGAGCCGGCCGGCCGGCAATTCCACGTTCTCACGCAGCAGTGAGTTCTCCACATCGGCCACGGTTAGCTGCCGCGCCGCGAGATTCTCGCGCGACAGCCACACACGCATGGCGTACCGGCGTGCGCCGTTCATGCGCACGGAGGCGACGCCTTCGAGCGTGGCGAACTGATCGACGAGGTAACGCTCCATGAAGTCCGTGATCTCGAGCATGTTCCGCTGCGTGCTCGAGACGTTCAGGAAGATGATCGGGTCCTGTCCGCTGTCGACCTTGGTGATCTGTGATGGATCGGCTTCCACCGGCAGGCGGGAGGCGACACGGGACAGCCGCTCACGCACGTCATTTGCGGCGCTGTCGAGGTCACGCTCCAGCGTGAATTCGACATTGATCTGCGAGCGTTCGTCGCGGCTCGCGGAATTGATGCGTTCGACACCCTCAATGCCCGAGATCTCATTCTCGATGATCTGCGTGATGCGCGATTCGACGACATCCGATCCGGCGCCGCGGTATCGCGTCTCGATGCTCACGACTGGGCGATCGACATCGGGAAACTCGCGCAACGACAGGCGCGTGACAGCGCCAATTCCGAGAATGAACAGAAGCAGCGACATCACCGTCGCGAAGACGGGCCGTCGCACCGACAGGTCGGAGATCATCATCTGGCCATTCTCAACTGAGCGAGGCTCACTGGGCGATGCGCGCCGGGCTCGCGCTGGCTTCGTGCGACTTGTCCGCGAGGTCCGCGGGCATTGCATCGACCGTACGCTCGGTGCCTTGCACGCTCGCGCCGTCGCGCACCTTCTGCGTGCCTTCGACGATGACGCGTTCTCCAGCACTCAGGCCGGCCAGCACTTCGACACTCCCGGGACGGCGTCCGCCGATACGGACTTCACGGCGCGAAACCTTGCCTTCGCTGACCACGAACACGTACTGACGTTCGGCTTCTGGCGTGAGCGCCTCCTCGGGAATGACCAGCGCTTCGCGTTCGTCGTTCGCGAGGCTCACATTGAGAAACATGCCGGGCTTGAGCGCTCCGTCTTCATTGGCTAACAAGGCACGGACCGTCACCGATCGCGTATTCATGTCGACGCGCGAATCGATGCTGGCTACGGAGCCGGCAAAACTGCGCCCCGGGAATGCGGGCGCGGTCGCGCGGATCGACAGACCCTCGCGCAGGCCGGCGAGAAAATTCTCGGGCACGGAAAAATCGAGCTTGATGACGCTGGTGTCATCCAGCGTGGTGATGACGTCGCCCGGGCTGATCAGCGTGCCGACGCTGACGCGACGCAGACCCACACGGCCCGAGAACGGCGCGCGGATCACGGTGTCTTCGAGCCGGGCTTGCGCCGCCGCGAGCCGCGCGCGATTCGCCGCGAGCGTGGCAACCAACTGATCGAAGCTCGACTTGGACAGTGCCTGCGTGTTGAGCAATTCACGGCTGCGGTTGTACTGGCTCTCGCTCTCGGTGAGCGCAGCCTGCGCCTCCGCGACATCCGCGCGCGCCTGGGCATTGTCGAGTTGCACGAGGACCTGGCCCCGTTTCACGCGCTCTCCGTCACGAAACGTTACGGCCGTGACGACGTTGGAACTCTTGGTGCTGATGTCGACGGATTCGTTGGCGCGGGCATTGCCGAGCGCCTCGAGCTTCTGACTTACGCGCTCCGTGCGCACCGCGGCGAGGGTCACGGATGCAGGTTGGCTGCTGCGCCCGCCGCCCGCGCCCGGCGGACCGCCGGCGCCCGCAGCGGGCCGGTGCTGCGTTGCGTAGATAGCCCAGGCAGCGCAGAGCACGGCCAGGGTGAGGCTGATGGGTGTAGCGAAATTGCGCTTTTCTGACATCGTGTGCGGCTTTGCGAATCGACCTTGGCGGAGAGCAAGTATGGCACCGCCAACATGACGACACACGAGGGGAATCAAAATGTTATGAGACCCCGGTACGCCTTTCTTCCCAGCGGCGAATCATCTGTTTACGGGCCGTACCCCAGCGATAACCGCCGAGTTTTCCACCCGCACGCAGCACGCGATGACAGGGGATTACCCAGGCGATGGGATTCGCGCCTACTGCGTTACCAACGGCACGGGCACCATTCGGTTGACCCAACTCCCGCGCTAACGCGCTGTATGTGACCGACTCACCGTCATCTAGTTCTAGCAAGGCGCGCCAGACCTGAACCTGGAAGTTGGTTCCGCACACGGCGAGCGGCAACTTTGCAGTTTTGTGACCCCAGATCGTTTCGACCAAAGTCGTAGCGCGCTCGTCGTCGCGCACGAACCGCGCCTGTGGCCAGGTGTCGCGCAATGCGCGCAGTTCGTCATCTCCCGAATCTTCGACGAAGGCGAGCCGACATAAACCACGCGGTGTGTCGGCGAAGAAGGCCGTTCCGAAGGGTGTATTTGCGATGCCGTGACGAATGGTGACGCCGGCACCGCGGGCGCGAATTTCACCTGGCGTCATGGCTTCCAGCGTCACGGTCAAATCGTGCAGTCGCCCACCTCCCGAAAGTCCTACAGAGTGAGCTGCGTCGAGCACCGAGACATCCGAGTTCAGTGCATCGCCAGCCGCGCGGCTCGTGACCTCGGCGAGATATTGCTTGGGAGTGAGTCCGGTCCATCGCCTGAACAATCGGTTGAAGTGAAATTCGGATAGTCCGACCGCTTTTGCGATTTGCGCGAGCTTCGGCTGGCGCTCGTATTCACGCTCTATGTATTCGATTGCGCGGGTCATGCGCGCGAATTCGCGGCTGTCGAGGCATCCGTCGGCGACCGAATCGGGCATTGGTCTGACCTTCATATCCATGGCGGGCATTTTGCGCGCCGACATTTCACGGCGCGACCCGATCCTTGCGCCTCGTCACCGAACCGGGGGATCGACCGCAAGCCCTTTCAGCAACATGGCGGGAAGCTCCGGCAAACCGCCACCGCCGGGATTCGCGATGTTGAGGATGGCCAGCTCACGGCGTGGAATCACCCAGTACGCGCTGCCATTGTCGTCGGTGACGCCCAGCGCCTCGTCGCCGCCGAAATTGAGCCGGGCGACCTGCATACCCGTTTCCGCATTGACGCGTGAGGGCCGCGCCATTTCGCGCACCCACCCTTCGGGCAACACCGCGCGCCCCGAATATTTGCCATCGGTGCCGAGCAGGTTCAGCACACGCAGCATGTCGCGCGCCGTTGCGCGCCAGCAGCAATGCGCCGCGGGCATGCCGGCGCGCCGGTCGAGCTGCAGTTGTGCACTACCGGCACCCACCACGCGCCATACGCGCTGGTCGACATAATTTTCGAATGGCGTGCCCGTGGCCCGTTCGACAATGACCGCGGCGAGCTGTGTATTGGCCGGCGAAAGGTTGTAAAAGCCGCCTGGCTCGTGCTCCAGCCGGAAGCCGAGCGCGCTCGATTCGAAATCGTTGCCTAACAACATGCGCACGCCCCTGGAGGTCGCGAACGCCGGCAAGTCCGCAAGATCGCGCCAGGGCGAGCGATAGAGCAGGCCACGGATGTTGCCGCCGGTTTCCAGGCCGCTGGTTTCCTCCAGGAGCTGCCGGATGGTGATGTGGCCACGCGCTTCTTCGTCCCATTCGGGCAGGTAGCGCGCAACGGAACTGTCGAGCGAGGCAATGCGACCGTCGGCGAGCGCGAGACCCACCGCCATTGCCGCCAAGGGTCTCGCGACCAGCGCCGCCGGCAACAAACTGGACGAGTCGTCAGCGACGAAATAGCGCTCGATGGCGAGGCGGCCGCGATAAGTGACTAACAAGGCGCGCGAACCCGCGCCGCGCGCACGATTTACCGACTCCTCGACGACGAGAGCGTCGAACGCGTCGTTCGCCGGCACCGATTCGGCGGGGGACGCCGTTGCAGGTGCGCCGATGACGGCCACGGGTAGGTAGGCGCCGTCCGCCGGCAATGGCAATTGCAGGGCTCGCCGCCAGAACGGCAGGTCGGCCGTGAACACACCGATGCCCAGTGACACCAGCAACAGCACGGCTGCCGTGAGAAAAGTTAAGACACGACGCATGGAATTGGAGACTTTGGTGAATCACTGCAATGCTACCAGTGCACTCCCAAGGCTAGAATGCCCGCCGCCGTGAAACTATCAATCTGCGCCATCGCGTCCGAAGTCGTCCCGTTCGCCAAGAGCGGCGGGCTTGCCGACGTGGCCAGCGCCCTGTCGCGCCATCTGACCGCTGCCGGGCACGACGTGCGGCTGTTCATGCCTTTCTATTCGCAGGTCAGGCGCGACAAGATCGACGTGGCGCGCGTCGAGACGCTGCAGGGCCTGGACCTGGTCGCCGGCCGCCATGAGTACGTTGTCGACATCTGGCGCGCGCGGCTGCCTGGTTCGGCGACGCCGGTGTACCTGGTGGAGTCTGACGCGCTGTACGCACGTCCGACGCTGTACACCAGCGACGCCGATGAACATCGCCGCTTCCTGATACTGACGCGCGCGGCGCTCGAATGCTGCCGACGCATGAATTTCCATCCGCACATCGTCCATTCGCACGACTGGCATACGGCGTTCGCGCCGTTGTGGCTGCGTTCGATCTACAAGAACGACCCGGTATTCGCCTCGGCGAAGTCGGTCATGACCATTCACAACATCGGCTACCAGGGGCAATTCAGCGCAGCCGACATCGCGGATCTCGATCTCGGCACCGACGCCTATCTACTGCACCAGGACGATCTCAAGGCCGGGCAGATCAATGCGCTCAAGCACGGCATCCTGCATGCCGATGCCGTGACCACGGTGAGCCCGACCTACGCGCGCGAAATCGCCACACCGCTCTACGGGATGGGCATGGAGCAGGCTCTCGCGTCACGCGGCGGCGCGGTGCGCGGCATTCTCAATGGCGTCGATTACGAGGAATGGGATCCGCGCAACGACAAATACCTCCCGATCCATTTCGGTCCCGGCGAGAGCACGCTCAAGGCGGAACTCAAGCGTAATTTCCTGCTTCGCCAGGGCATGAAGCCCACGCGGGGCCGCGTGCCATTGTTCGGCATCGTGAGCCGGCTCGCCACGCAGAAAGGCTTCGACCTGCTCACCGACACGCTGCCAAAACTGCTGCAAACCCACGATATGCGGCTCGCGGTTGTCGGCACGGGTGAGGCGCGGTACGAAAAATTCTTCACGGGCCTCGCCGAAAAATATCGCGGCCGCGCCTGGTTTTTCGGCGGCTACGACGATTCACTGGCGCACTGGATCGAAGGCGCCAGCGACGTCTTTCTGATGCCCTCGCAGTACGAACCCTGCGGCCTGAACCAGATGTACAGCCTGCGTTACGGCACGATTCCCATCGTGCGAAAGACGGGCGGCCTGGCTGACTCCGTGGTGCATTTCGACCCGGCGACGGGCATCGGAACCGGCATCGTGTTCAACGATTTCGACGCCACGGCGATGGGATGGGCACTCGACACAGCGATGAACTGGTACGCGCAGCCGGCGCTGTGGGAACGTATCGTTCACAACGCCATGCGCTGCGATTTCTCCTGGGAGACGCAGAGCAATGAGTATCTGAAGCTGTTCGCGGAATTGCTAAAGCTTGACGCTGCCGCGCTCATCAAAGGGAATACGCCGCAGAAAACCGCTGGATAGGCTGACATCGCCGACCAGTCGATATGCGAGCTCTTCCGACTTGCGCCGCGACAGCAATTTGCCCAAAGCACCGACCAGGTTCGCGGTGAGTTGCATGTCGAACTCCACCTCGCCCATCGCCGGCACCGTGAACGGTGCAGCGGTACTGCCGTTGCCGATCTCCGTGTCATTGATGTCGATGCGATAAGCGATTCCCGAGATCGGTAACTCGCGTGCGTTCGGATTGAAGACACGCAAGCGCACTTGCAGGCGTTGCGAGAAGAAATCGCCGCCCTGCACCTTGAGTGCAACCACCGACAGCTTCGGGCTCTCGAACTTGGGCAGCGCCGCGCAGCCGGCGAACCACGGCACACACGCCAGGAACAGCGCCGCGAGGCGGCGCGCGCGGGCAAGGTCACGCATGCGAAAGCATGTCCGAAGTCACCAGCACCACACCCTTGTCCGTCACCAGGAAACGCCTGGCATCTTCGGCGCGATCGAATCCGATCCGTATGCCGCCGGAGATCTGACAACCTTCGTCGATGATGGCATTGCGAATCTGGCAATCCTGGCCGATGCGCACGTCCGGCAGGATCACCGAACGTTCGACCAGTGAGCGCTCTTCGACGCGCACTCCGGAGAACAGCAGTGACTCGCGCACCGTGGCACCCGAGATGATTGCGCCGCCCGAGACCAGCGAGTTGATCGCGACACCGCGGCGGCCATCTTCGTCGAGCACGAACTTGGCTGGCGGCGTCTGCGCCTGGTAGGTCCAGATCGGCCAGTCCTCGTCGTAGATGTTGAGTTCGGGAGCGACCCAGACCAGCTCGAGATTGGCCTCATAAAAGGCGTCGATTGTTCCAACATCGCGCCAATAGGACTGCGCACGCGTCTTGACGTCCCGGAAAGGATAGGCAAATACCTGCAGCTTCTCGATTGCCTTGGGAATGATGTCCTTGCCGAAATCGTGTTTGGACTTCTCGTCTACGGCGTCTTCGATGAGCAGCTTTTCGAGCAGCTCCGGGTTGAATACATAGATGCCCATCGAGGCCAGCGCGACATCGGTCCGGCCCGGCATGGGATCGGGGGTCGGCGACTTCTCCACGAATCGGGTGACGCGATTCCATTCGGTGACCGTGAGCACACCGAATTCCTTCGCTTCCACGATCGGCACTTCGACCACGCCCACGGTGATGTCGGCGCCCTTCTCCACGTGATAGGCGATCATCGGACCGTAGTCCATCTTGTAGATGTGGTCGCCCGCGAGCACCAGCACGTGCTTCGGACGATGCGAGTGCATCACGTCGATGTTCTGGTACACGGCAGTCGGACGTGCCGCGATACCAGTGAGTGCCGGTTTTCTGCTGCGCCGGAATCACTTCCACGAATTCGCCGAACTCGCCGCGCATGTAGCCCCAGCCGCGATGGATGTGCTGGATCAGCGACTGCGCCTTGTACTGCGTGAGCACGGTGATTTGCCGTATTCCGGAATTCACGCAGTTGGACAGTACGAAATCGATGATGCGGAATTTGCCGCCGAATGGCGTCGCCGGCTTCGCGCGATGTTCGGTGAGGCCCTTGAGACGTTCACCGCGGCCGCCCGCCATGATGACCGCCAGGGTGCCGCTCGTGAGCCGGCTGACGTAACGTCCTGATGTTGCTCGTGCCGGCCGCTTTGCCATGAGGTCCCTCGTTTTTTGCAGTATAGGGGAGCGCGGACGCCCGGCTGCTCAAAATGATCGAAGCCTAGAAATCAAAAACACTGCTTGCTTACTAGTACTAGTAACATTACAGTACTGGCCAATGGACGATAGCCACAGCAAGAAGTTCTCCAAAGACCTCAACGGCGGACTCGTGTCACTCGTGCTGCTGTCGGTGCTCGATCGTAGCGCGGAAGATCTCTACGGCTACGACATCGTCAAGCGTCTGCAACGTGCGAACGAAGGTGAGTTGCTGTTCAAGGAAGGCACGGTTTACCCGGTGCTGCGCGCTTTGTCTGCCAGCGGACTGTTGAGCAGCCGCATCGTGCCGTCGTATTCGGGACCGCCGCGCCGCTACTACAAGATCACGGACGAAGGACGCGCCGTGCTTTCCAGCTGGCGCGGCATCTGGCGAGAGGCGCGCGCATTTGTCGATCGATTCGTCGAATCGGGAGTTTCCACATGAATAACACTGCCCCTCGCTCGGTCGAGGAATATCTGCGCCAGTTGCGTGCCGCGCTCGAGGACCAGGATCCCGCGCTGATCCAGGATGCGCTGTACGACGCCGAGGAATATCTGCGCGCAGAGATCGCCGCACACACCGATAAATCGGAAGCGGATGTGCTCGAACTCATTGCCTCGACCTATGGCGCACCCGACGAAGTCGCCGCGGCGTACCGCGACACCGAAATCAAAGTCGCCGCCGCCCTGCGCGCACCGCCGAAGCCGCGCGCTTCGAGCGCGTTCGGCCGGTTCTTCGGCATTTTCAGCGACGCGCGCGCCTATGCTGGCCTGCTGTTCATGTTGTTCAGTCTCGCTACCGGCATTCTCTATTTCACGGTGACGGTGGTCGGAACTTCGCTCTCGCTCGGCCTCGCCGTGCTGATCATCGGTGTTCCCTTCTTCATCGCGTTCATCGGGGTGACGCGCGTACTCGCGCTGGTCGAATGCCGACTCGTCGAGACCGTCAGCGGCGTGCGTATGCCGCGCCGTCCACAACATCCCGGCGCTCCACAGAAATTCTGGGGCCGCGTTGTCGGCATGCTGACGGATACGCGCACGTGGACGACATTCGCCTACAACGTGTTGATGCTGCCCTTGGGAATCCTGTATTTCACGCTCGCCGTCGTCGGCGTGGCGGTCAGTTTCTCCCTCATCGCGGCTCCGGTGCTCGAAACGATTCGCGCGTTCGGCGGGTTCGATCCTGATTCCGCCCTCGGCCGCGGCGGACTCCATATCGAGCCGCACTGGCTGAATTCACCGGGCGGTTTGCTGCTGTGTTTCGTCGTGGGTGTGCTGCTGCTGACGCTCACGTTGCACGCGAGCCGCGGCATCGCGCGGGCCCATGCCACGCTCGCTAAATCGATGCTCGTGTTACCGTAAAAGCATGCTACTTCGCGCATGGATTGCGGCCTGCGCAGCCGCCCTCGCCGTTTCGTCGGCACCGGAATCAAAGGCGGCTCCGCCGCAGGATCCGCCGCAGGTTCTGCCGCCCGCGCCCGCCGCAAAGTCCGGCTGCTTCGTCGCGGGCGACGGGTATCTTCGCGCGCGATTGCGAGGTGCGCTCGAACTGAACCTCGACTGGAAAGACGCACAGATGCAATGCGAAGGCGGGCCGCGCCCGTCGGGAAATGGCGTTCGCGTGAGCATCGGCGGGCCCGCGCGCGGCGAAGGCAGGCGCATTCGCATCGTGTTCGGCATTGCCGGTGTGACCGAGGGTGCAGGCGGACACGCGTTGCGCACCAACGTCACGATCCTCTTCGAAGGCGAGCAGCGAGTGTTCGCGACCCTGGGCGACGACAAGTGCACCGTGGATTCGCTCACCCAGCGTCGAGTGGAAACGCTGGGCGGAGACCACGCTATCTATCGCGTGGAAGCGCGCGGTTTCTGCCTCGGGCCGGCGACCAGCCTCTCGCGCGATGAGCGGGTCCTTATCACCAGTTTCGATTTTGCAGGCCGGGTGGAATTCAGCGACGATGACCGCCATGACCTCAAACCCCAGAATCCTGAAAATGATCCCTGAGCCAACGCGCCGCCTGCTGCGAAAATTCATGGTCGTTACCGTGGCCGCTTTCGCCGTGGCAGGCATGGCCCGCGCCCAGAACGGACCTCTGGAAGATCTGGACGCCTTTCCACGCGGCAAGCTCGAGATCGCCGATGGCAAGAAGGTGAAACACACCTTCGAGGTCTGGCTCGCCGACAGCCCGCGACGCCAGGCCCAGGGCCTCATGTTCGTCCGCTCGTTGCCGACGATGCGCGGCATGCTGTTTGTGCACGAAAGCCCTAAACCCATGAGCATGTGGATGAAGAACACCTACATTCCGCTCGACATGGTCTTCATCGATGGAGAGGGCCGCATCCAGCAGATCGTCGAGCAAACGACACCGCATTCGCTCGCCATCATCAGCAGCAGGGAGCCGGCCCTGGCGGTACTGGAAATCGCGGGAGGCGAAGCCAAACGCCTGGGCCTGCATACGGGACAACGCGTACTCCACGCAGCCCTCGTCGGATATCATCCTTAGTCACTTGCTAGGGAGATAACCCAATGAAAAGAATCGGCACCCTGGTGGTCGCAATTTGCGCGACAGCCATCACGGCGGTATTTGCGACGGGAACGGCGATGGCGGGGGCTGCGGAGGGCAGTTGGTACATCGCGCCGCAGGTCAATGCGTTGTGGCTGGATGACGGCCGGGTCGCCGACGATGACGCCGGCGTGACGATTGCTTTCGGCCGCACGCTGAACGCCAATTGGGACGCCGAGATCAGCTGGTACGGCTCCGAGCACAATCGCGCCGGAGATGACCGACTCTCACTGGAAGGTTTCGCATTGTCCGCGAATCGCGTGTTCTACCGCGAAGGACGCGTGAATCCGTTCTTCACTTTCGGCGTCGGGAGGTCCAAGACCATTCTCAAACCCGGTACCGATGCTTCGAACACCAGCGCGTTGTACGGCGTTGGCCTGCTGATCACCCTGGGGGAAGATCGTTCCGACGGCAGCGCCATGCAGCTGCGCGGCAGCATCGGCGCGCGCCACGAACTGACGAGCGAAAACAATGCCGAGAAAATGGTCGACTATGTCGCGGGCCTGGGAATCCAGTACTCCTGGGGCGGCGCGGAATCCCGCCGCGTGATCGACACGGACGGTGACGGCATTGCGGACGACGTGGACAAGTGCCCAGGCACTCCTGCCGGCACTGCGGTCGATTCAAGCGGCTGCCCGCTGCCTCAGGACGATGACGGCGACGGGGTGACCAACGACGTGGACAAGTGTCCCGGGACCCCGGCCGGCACCAAGGTCGATGCCAGCGGCTGCGAGGTCGACAGCGACGGCGATGGCGTGGGCGACAGCCGCGACCAATGTCCGAATACTCCGGCCGGCGCCAAGGTCGACGAGAAAGGCTGCGAATTCGACAGCGACGGCGACGGCGTTGTGGACAGCGTCGACAAGTGCCCGGGCACGCCGAAGGGCGACCGCGTCGATGCGACAGGCTGCTCGTTCAAGGAAGAGATCAAACTACCCGGCGTCGTGTTCGAGAGCGGCAAGGCCGATCTCAAACCCGAGAGTCTGCCGGTGCTGGAAGGCGCCATCGCGACGCTCAAGCGTTATCCCGAGATCAAGGTGGAGGTCGCCGGTCATACCGACAGCCGCGGATCGGACGCGTTGAATCTCGACCTGTCCGCGCGCCGCGCGGAAAGCGTTTTGAAATATCTGCGCGACGGCGGCATCACCAACCCCATGTCATCGCGTGGATACGGCGAGCGCCAACCGATTGCCAGCAACACCAGCGATGAGGGCCGGCAGCAGAACCGCAGGGTCGTGTTGCGCGTCCTGAACTAATGATCTAACAGTTAGATAGTAAGTCTTAAGCGTCATCATCTTTCCGGTCGCCAGCTGTCGCGCAATGCGCGGCATCGCCGAGCGCTGCTGCGTTTCGAGACCATTGGCCCGCGTTTCAAGACGCGTCTGGCCTGTGCGGTCAGACGATTTCGCGCGCGGCGGAGGTGTTGCGTGACTACGCTGGTACACCCCTCGGTTGTGCACTTTTGCCACGGGAGTCGGTGCGCGAACACCGCTCCCTGGTGGTGTTCGCGACTTCAAAAGGTAGGACTGGACCGTTGTGAAAACGCAACGATTGAAATGGCAACGGCGTTTGTGACTAGGCGACGCCTACGCTTGTTCTAAGGGCGAAAACGAACGGCCTGCCCCACGCTGGCACCGTTTACCCGTTAAAACTTCTGTGCTATTAAGATGCCCACTGCACGTTGCAACTACGCAACGCGCGATAAAGATTGCAGGAGTAAACCGAATGAACCGTTCTTCCATAACGATAAGTAGAGCAGTACGGATGGCCTTGGGAGCCGCATCCGGTCTAGTTGCATTCGCCCCGAATGCACTTGCACAGGAACAGTCGGGTCCAATGGACGAAGTCATCGTAACCGGCTCGCGCATTCCACGGCCTGACCTGGAGAGCGCCAGCCCTGTCACGGTACTGACGAAGGAAAACATCGAAACCAGCGGCATCACCGACATCGGTGACCTGCTGCAAAGCATTCCGTCCATGTCCGGTTCGCCGATCGGAACCACCACTAACAACGGTGGCGACGGTTCGGTCCAGATCGACCTGCGCGGCATGGGCGTGGATCGCACTCTGACGCTGGTCAACGGTATGCGCACCGTCGACGGTGGCGACTACCAGACGATTCCGCAGAACATGATCGAACGCGTCGAAGTGCTCAAGGACGGTGGCGCTTCGGTGTACGGCGCCGACGCAGTTTCGGGCGTCGTCAACATCATCACGCGCTCCAATTTCGATGGCTTGGAAATCACCGCGCAGACAGCCGACTTCACGGATATGGATTCCGGCGCACAAAACACGATCGGCCTGGTGGGCGGCAAGACGTTCGAGGCCGGCAACTTCACCTTCGGCGCTGAATACATCGACCAGGAAGATGCCTACCAGAGCGATGCCCCGTGGGAATTCTTCAATAACAGCTACTACATCTACCCGGAAGGTTGCGAGCGCCAGGTCACCGCGCCGTATGACGGCACGCCGCAGGGCGGCTGTTATGTCTTGGCTCGTCGCGTATTCGTCGAAGGCCGCTTCAATGTCGGCGACATAGGCGGACCACACCCGCTCTGAGCAGTTCATGGCTCCCGGTGGCGTACTGAGGCCCTGGGATGGCCACACGTACAACTACGCGCCAGTCAACTACATCCAGACGCCGTACAAGCGCACCAACGTGTTCCTCGATGGCAAGTACGCGCTGACGGACAACATCGACTTTCGCGCCAACATCCGTGCCAACTTCCGTCAGTCCGGCGCAGGAGCTCGCGCCGACGCCGTATTCGACCGAGTCGGATCCCGGCCACCTCGTGTCCTACAACGGAGCCAGTTACCAAGGCATCAGCGCGGACAACTACTACTGGACCCAGAGCGAAATGCCTACAACGCGACGAATCCTGCGACTCCGATTCCAGATGACCGACCGGTGATCAACGCGCGGCGCCGCATGCTCGAAATTCCGCGTCGCTTCGAGCAGGACGTCAACCAGTTCCAGGCCTCGTTCGGTTTGAACGGCGAATTCGGCGAGAACATGCGCTGGGAGGCGTTCTACAACTGGGGCGAGCGCACCCGTACGGACCAGGACTTCGGGCAGTACTCGGGCCCCGGGCTTGCAACTGCGCTTGGACCGTCAGCTGACCTCGAATAACGACGGGACACCGGAATGCTACGGAAACGTCGCTGACCCAGCGTCGTTAATCCCCGGGTGCGTCCCGCTCAACCTGTTTGCCGGTCCCGGGGCGATTCCGATGGACCAGCTCGCCGGCTTGTCCGCGGAACTGACCGACACGTACAACACCCGCCAGAATCAGGCCGAAATCTCGGTATCGGGCAATTTGTTCGAACTGCCGGGCGGTCCGATGGGTTGGGCGCTGGGTTACGCCTACGGTGACACTGACTACTCGTACCGGCCTGACTCTGCCAAGGCGCTCGGCATCGTGACCGGCAACAAGGGCGCGGGTACTTCGGGCAGCCTGACGAACAGTTCGTTCTTCGGCGAATTGGCCCTCCCGCTGTTCGACAACGGCAACCAGAAGCTGGACATGAGGGCGGGTGCCCGTTACGACTCGTACGAGCAGTTCGACGCCGAAAGCACTTACTCATCGGGTGCCGAGTTCTACGTCGTCAAAGAGCTGAAGGTGCGCGCCACCTACGGCACGGTGTTCCGCACGCCGACCATCACCGACCTGTACGGTGGGCCAGGTCGACAGCTTCCCGCAGTACAACGATCCTTGCATCCCCGGGGTGGGGGATCCTCTACCTGCGGGTTGCGCGCAGGTGGGCGTGCAGTTCGACACCCAGGTGCTGGCCAGGGTGGGCGGCAATCCCAAGCTGCACGCCGGAAACTGGTGATACGTTCACGGCGGGCATAGTGTGGGCGCCGAAGTTCGAATCGAGCGATCTGTCCATCACCGTCGACTACTGGCAGATCGCAGATCGAAGACGGCATCAGCTCGCTGGGCGTGCAGTATCATCCTGGATGACTGCTACGACAACCAGAATGCCGAGTCCTGCGCGCTGGTTTTCCGCAATGCGGACTACAGCATCAACCACGTGAACGATTTCCCGCTCAACGTCGCCGACCAGGGCGCTGAGGGTATCGACACGGAAATCCGTTACTCGCTGAATACGGAGGTTGGCAAGTTCTCGGCCGAGTTGCTGTGGTCGCACAACCTGGCCCGTACCAAGACACCGTTCCCGGGTTCGGACGAGATCGAACTCGTGGGTCGCTACACCGATCCCACCGCCGAAGACGGCGGTGCGTACGCCGAGGACAAGGTCAACTACTCCTTCAAGTGGTTCTGGAAGGACCTGCTGCTCGGCTACTCAGGCGAGTTCGTCAGTTCGCTGGCTGCAGATACCCTCTGCAACTGCGGCGACAGGCAACAACCCGGACGGCACGTATACGCAGACGATCGATTCGATGCTGTACCACGACTTCTTCGCGCAGTACACGATTGGAGCGCGCCAAGATCATGGCCGGCGTCACCAACCTGACGAACGAAGCGCCGCCGTACATCGACATCGGATTCAATGCGACTACGGATCCGTCGACGTACCGCATGTTCGGTCGCGGCTACTGGCTGCGCGTGGGGTATACGTTCGAATAACGCGAATCAGTCTCGCGACACCTGGCGCCGCTCCCTCACGGAGCGGCGCTTTTTTTGGTGGCGCGGTAGGTTCGTTTCCGGCAGGTGCTCCAGTTGTTCATGCGAACCAGTGGTTTCACCGTCACGGTGCCGGCGCTGCTGTTCGAGCCCGGGTTCTACCTGTTCGACTACGTGCCGGAGAAGGGACTGACGAAGTTCCTCGTGGTAAGCGAGGAACATGCTGGCGCGACGCGCCATTCATCGACATCCGATTCGAACCGCTCGCGCAGGCGCAATTCTGGGTCCCGACCACCGAGCTGTTCGCCCTGGAAGGCGGCCACGGCATGGCCCGGCCCGGGCCGGCCTTCATTTTTCATCACGCCTTCGTGTGTTCGACATTGCTCGCGCGGTGCCTGAACGGCAGCGATGCCTTCTTCAGTCTCAAGGAACCCTGGATCCTGCGCCGCATGGCGGACCTGAAGCGCGCACGTGCGGGCACGGTGTCCGACCCGGGATGGCGTACGACCTTCAGTCGTTACGTGAGCCTGCTGTGCCGCAATTTCCGCACCGGCCGGACTCCGGTCATCAAGGCCACCAACGTCGCCAACAACCTGCTCGAAGACGTGCTGGAGCTGATGCCGGCGCAGCGCGTGCTGTACCTCTATTCAGACCTGGAGAGTTTCCTGATCTCCACGCTCAAGAAATCAGATGACACCCGGCGGAAGATGCCGGGGCTGGCGCAGGCATTCCTGAACGATGGGGATTTCGCGCGTCGCTTTCCGCGGCTCTGCGAGCCCGCGCGATGGACACTCCTGCAGTCCTGCGCGCTGGTGTGGCTGGTCAGCCTGTACAACCTGAAGTGCACCCTGGATCGTTTTCCGAAGCGCGGCGCTGCGGACCCTGGACGCGCAAGCATTCATGGACGACCGCGCGGCACACTGGCGCAGCTCTGCGCGTTTCTTCGGCCACGAACCGGACGCGTCCGACCTCGCGCGGATGACCGATTCGCTCGATCCTCGAGTCCAATGCGAAGGATCCCTCGGCCGTACAGCGCACGCAGCGGCGCCTGGACATGAGCGCGATGGCGAGCCGCCATGGCCGCGAGCTGGCTGAGGTGCGCGCCTGGATCGAACCGGCGGTCGTGGAGCTGGGTGCGCCCGATTTCCTGCTGGCGCATCATCTGGTCCCGATGAATATTCATTACCAACGGCAGTAGTCCGCGGTGTCAGGTCAGGCCACCGCAATGCTCACCACTCGACTCAGCGATGAGGGACGTCACGCGATCCGGTCCAAGGACTGGAACCGCGTAGCTGCCTGCGCGCGCGAGATCCTGCGCCAGGATGCGCGCAGTGCCGAGGGACATTTTCTCGCGGGACTCGTCGAGAAGGTCGCCGGCCGGCCGGCCAAGGCTGCCGAGGCCTTCGCGCAGTCTCTCGCGCTCGATGACACGCGCCACGACGCGGCCGTCGAGCTCGCCGACCAGTATGCGATCGCACGCCGCAACGGCGATGCCGCGGCCCTGTTGGCACGCTTCGTGAATAAGCTGCAAAACAGCCCGCGTTATCTCGACATGGCGGGCACCACCTATTCGCAGATCGGTTTGCCGGACAAGGCCATGCCTCTGTATCGACGTGCCAACGAGCTGCAACCCGGCATGCCGTTGTTCCAGGCCAACCTGGCGGCTTGCGGCGTGTACCTCGGAGAAATCGAGGAAGCCAAGGCTCTCTACCGCGGGCTCCTGGAACGCAATCCGACGCACCAGCGCAACCACTACCACCTGTCGCGGCTGGAGCGCGCGCGGGACGATGCCCATGTCCGGCAGATGGAGGAGGTGCTACGCACCACCGGCCTGACGCCGGACAAGAATGTCTTCATGTACTTCGCCATCGGCAAGGAACTCGAAGACCTCGGCCGGTGGGAGGAGGCGTTCCGCTACTACCGGATGGCAGGTGATGCCGTGGTGAGTGTGGCCCAACTACGACGTCGGTACGGACGTGGCACTCATCGACCGGATCATCGAAGGTGCGACGCCCCTGGTTCGCGACCAACCCGCGCCGGCCGGAAGCCGGCGCCTCCGGCAAGCGACCACTCTTCGTCGTCGGCCTGCCGCGCACCGGATCGACACTGACCGAGCGCATCCTGGCCAGCCATTCGCAGGTGGCGAGTGTCGGCGAGACCGAGTTTCTGCAGATGGCACTGCGCAAGATCAGTGGTGTCGCGAGCATAGAAAACATGAACCCGGCAATGATCGAGGCCGCGGCGCGCGCGAGACATCGACGTGGTCGCCGAAGGCTACATGAGCAGCGTGGCCTACCTTCTGGGCGAAGCTCCCGCGTTCATCGAGAAACTGCCCTTCAATTTTCTATATCTCGGATTCATCGCCAAGGCCTGGCCGGACGCCGGCATGGTCTACGTGCGGCGCAATCCGATGGACGCCTGCTTCGCGATGTACAAGCAGGTATTCACCTGGGCGTACAAGTTCTCGTATTCGCTCGAGTGGCTTGGCAGGTACTACATTGCGCACCACCGGCTGCTGCAGCACTGGCGCCAGGTGCTGGGCGAGCGGCTGGTCGAAGTCGAGTATGAAGCCATGGTCGCGGAGCAGGAGAAAGAGACCCGCCGACTGCTCGACCGACTGTCGCTGCCCTTCGAGCCCGCCTGCCTCGCTTTCGACAAGAACTCGACCGCCACGACGACCGCGAGCTCGGTGCAGGTGCGCGAGCCCATCCATGCCCGGTCCGTGCATCGCTGGAAAAATTTCGCGCGCGAGTTGCAGCCGCTGCGCGAGCAGCTCGAAGCCGCGGGCATCAGGATCGAGTGAGCCAAAACGTCGCACAGATTGGCGCGTTGGGCCGGCAGGCCGCGCAGCGGCGCGACTGGGAGACGGTGGGCCGCTGTGCCGGTGCATTGATCGGCCGTAACCCGGGCGATCCCGAGGGACATTTCCTCGCCGGGCTCGCGGAACGAGGCGTTCGCAGGCCTCGCCAGGCCACCGAGTACTTTCACCGGGCGCTGGCCCTCGATGCAGACCGTCACGACGCCGCGCTCGAACTGGCGAGCCTGTACAGCGTCAGCGGACGGCACAAGGAAGCCTTTGAGCTGTTGGAGCGGTACACGCCGCGCCTGCATGACAGTCCGCGCTACCTGGACATCGCGGGCCTGGCGTACTCGGCCATCGGATTGCCCGAGCGTGCCTGGCCGCTGCACCACCGGGCCGACACACTGCAGCCGGGGGTGCCGAAGTTCATGGCCAACCTTGCGGCATGCTGCGTCACGTTGGGTCGTATCGAAGAAAGCCGCGCGCTGTACCTGAAGCTGCTCGAGCGGGATCCGACCCACCAGCGCAATCACTACCAGCTCGCGCAGCTCGGACGGGCGAAAGACGACACGCACCTGCAGCAGATGCAGGCGTTGCTCGCGAAGTCGCAGTCGCCGCCGCCCCAGAACATCTTCCTGTACTACGCGATCGGTAAGGAGCTGGAGGACCTCGGCCGCTGGGAAGAAGCGTTCGAACACTTCCGCCGGGCCGGCGATGCCGCCGCGTCGGTGTCGAACTACGACGTCGCGCGGATGTCGCGCTCATCGACACGCTCATCGAGGTCTGCAACGCCGACTGGGTAGGGCAGCCCGCGGTCCGCCGCGACTCGACGGCAGCGGAAAAACAGCCGTCTGTTCATCGTCGGTCTGCCACGCACCGGCACGACGCTGACCGAACGCATCCTCACCAGTCATTCGAAGGTGGCAGCCATCGGCGAGACGCTGCAGATCGAAGCCGCGCTTTGCCGTATGGGTGGCGGCCAGGCGATGAGTCCCGCGGTCATCAGGGCGGCGGCGTGGGGTGACATCACGAAATTTGCCGAGGGTTATTCGATTCGGTGCGATATCGCCTCGGTCCGAAGCCGATGTTCATCGAGAAGTATCCGGAGAACTTTCACTATCTCGGCTTCATCGCCCGCGCCTGGCCGGATGCACCGCTCATCTATCTACGCCGCCATCCGCTGGACGCGTGCCTGGCCTTGTACAAGCAGTCCTACTTCCGCTACGCCTACAAGCTGGAAGACCTCGGTCGTTACTACATCGCGCACGATCGGTTGTTGCGCCATTGGCGAACCGTGCTGGGCGCGCGACTCATCGAAGTGTCGTACGAATCGCTGGTGTCGGACCCCGAACCCAGGATTCGAGAATTGCTCACACGACTGGGGCTCGATTTCGAACCGGCGTGCCTGGACATTGAGAAGAACGAAGCGGCGAGCGCGACGGCAAGCGCGGTGCAGGTGCGCGAGCCCATCCATGCCCGCTCGGTGGACCGTTGGCGCCATTTCGCGCAGCAACTCGAACCGCTGAGGAAGATGCTCGAGGACGCGGGCATTCCGGCGACGTAACCGCCCCTTGAAACCCCAGCTTGCCCGAGCTCCACGAAAACGAGCGGTTTGCACCGCCCTGCCGGCTATCGGTAAAACGATAGAATCGTCGACGCACCATGGTCGAGAAACTTCCCGCAAAATCCCTCGCCAAGCCCCAGCTCACCGACGGGTCCGATGCGCGGCTGCGTGCGCTCACCGAACACGCGCTCGAAATCATCACGGTGCAAACCGCCGACGGTACATTCACCTACGCGAATGAAGCCGTGGTGCGTTATCTCGGTTATTCGGTCAGCGAATTGGTCGGGCGCAACGCCTCCGAGTTCCTTCACCCCGACGATGCCGACGCGATGCTCGAACGATTTCGTGGGTTTCAGAGCGCGAGCGACGGCCTGCCGGAACTGAATCGCTTCGAATATCGCTTTCGCCATCGTGACGGGACCTGGTGCTGGCTCGAGAGCGTGGCGGTCAATGCGCTCGCCAATCCCGCGGTGGGCGGCATCATCGCGCACTCCCGCGACATCAGCCGCCGCAAAGCCAATGAACGCAGCCTGTCGCTGAATTACGCGCGCTATCGCACCGTCGCCGATCTGTCCGAAGGGGCGGTGTACGAATACCTCATGGATGCGCGAGGTGCGTACGAGCTCGAATGGAGCTTTGGCATCGAACGCGTCTATGGCTGCAGCGAGGAGGAATACCGACGCCGTGGCTGGATGAGCTTTGTCGAGGGTGACGAACTTCGCCAACAGAGTCTCAAGCGCGCCGAACGCTACCTGCGCGGCGAAACCGTGGAATTCACCACGCGGATCCGCCGCATCGACGGCGCACTGCGCTGGGTCGAAGTGAAGAATCGCCCGATCGCCGATCCTTCCACCGGCAAGTTCACACGTCTCGTGGGCGTCGCTATCGACATCACCGAACGCAAACAAGCCGCGGACGCGCTGCGAGAGAGCGAATTCCGCTATCGCACCGTGGCCGAACTCACCTCGGGCTTCGTCTATGAATCCACGGTCGACGAACACGGAGAGGCGCAGGTCGTGTGGGCGAGCCCCGGCTGGGAACAATTCTTCGGCGGCACCTTCGAAGAGCTGAATCGCATCGGCTGGCGCCAAGTGTTCTTCCCGGCGGACTACGCCGCCGCCCTACACCGGCGCGAGCGAATACGCCGCGGTGAACGCACCGTCACGGAGCTGGCGCTGAAGACTTTGCGCGGCGAGACGCGTTGGGTCCACCTCGCCAACCAGCCGCTGTTCAACGCCGATGGCAAGGTCCACCGCTTCATCGGCGTCGTGCACGACATCACTGACCGCAAGGCCAACGAAGAAGTGTTGCGCAGCCAGGCGCTGGCGATCGAAGTCATGCACGAGGGCATCGTGCTGTCGGACAGCGGCGGCATCATCCGCATGACCAACCCGGCCTTCGATCGCATGTTTGGAATCGTCGCCGGCTCGCTGATCGGCAAACACCTCGATCAGGTGCCCTGCCATCCGCCGCTCGACCGGCGTATTGCCGAATCCGCCGATGAGATCGCCGCCCGTTCTGGCGCTCCGCTGGTGAGCGAGCTCACCGTACGCGGCGCGAATGATGGCGACAATGTGCTGTTCGTGGAGGCCGTCATCACCTCGCTGGTGCTGCGCGGCGATCGTTTCTGGCTGACGATGTTGCAGGACGCCACTGCGCGGCGGCAGCTGGAACGTGAGGTACTCGAAGTCAGTAACCGCGAGCAGCAGCGCATCGGCAACGATTTGCATGACGGCCTCGGACAGGAGCTCACCGGCATCGCGTTGCTGCTGCGCGGCCTCGAGAATCGTGCCGAGCGCGAAGCGCCGGCGCTGTCGCCATCGATCGAGGAAGTCGCGCTGCTGGTCAACGACGCCATTTTCACCGCACGCGCGCTGGCGCGCGGCCTGTCACCGGTCACCTTCGACCGTGGCGGCCTGTCGTTCGCGCTCGAGGAGCTCGCGCGTCGCCTCTCTGCCGTGTTCCACATCGATGTGCGCTGCGTAGCGGAACACACGCTCGATCGCGGCCTCGAGTCCGTCAACGCGCTGCATCTGTACCGTATTGCCCAGGAAGCGGTGACCAACGCCGCCCAGCACGGGCACTCGAGCAACGTTCAGATCGAATTGCGCTGCGACGGCGATCGCGGACTGTTGTGCATCGAGGATAACGGCAGCGGCTTCAGCCCGGCCATGCAGCAGTCGAAAGGGCTCGGCCTGCGCATCATGCATTACCGCGCCCAGATGATGGCCGGTTCACTGCGCATCGAGAGCGCGAGAGCGCGCGGCACCGTGGTCCGCTGCTGGTTTCCTCGTCAGTCCAGGCCTGACGGCCACGTCGGAAAACGCCGCCGAAGCGCGGCGTCCGCGAATCTATCTGGCGCGCAGTTGATATGCCCGCGGCGATCTTCTGGCTCCACTCGGCGGGGCCGGTCTGGTGCACCGAGGTGCCGTTCGCATCGACCGCGACCGTCACCGGCATGTCTTCCACGGTGAACTCGTAGATTGCTTCCATCCCCAGGTCTTCGAACGCCACCACGCGCGAAGCCTTGATGGCCTTCGACACCAGGTAGGCAGCGCCACCGACCGCCATGAGATAGGCCGCGCGATGTTTGCGAATGGCTTCGATGCCGGCGGGCCCGCGCTCGGCTTTGCCGACCATCGCGATGAGGCCGGTCTTCTCCAGCATCATCTCCGTGAACTTGTCCATGCGCGTCGCGGTGGTGGGACCGGCGGGACCCACGACTTCGCCGCGCACCGGATCGACCGGACCCACGTAGTAGATGACGCGATTGCGGAAATCCACGCCGGGCGGCAGGGCCTCGCCCTTGGCGAACAAATCGGCGATGCGCTTGTGAGCGGCATCGCGCCCGGTGAGCATGCGGCCGTTGAGCAACAGCTGTTCGCCGGGCTTCCAGGTCGCCACTTCCGCGGGCGTCAGCGTGTCGAGATCGACTCGACGCGCGTCGGCCGCGGGCGCCCAATCGATCTTCGGCCAGTCGGTGAGTTTCGGCGGTACGAGCTTCGCGGGGCCGCTGCCGTCGAGCGTGAAATGCACGTGCCGCGTGGCGGCGCAATTCGGAATCATGGCGACGGGCTTGGAGGCCGCGTGCGTGGGGTATTCGAAGATCTTCACATCGAGCACGGTGGACAGGCCGCCCAGCCCCTGCGCGCCGATGCCGAGCGCATTCACTTTCTCGTAGAGCTCGATGCGCAGCTCTTCGGTCTTGTTCGACGGGCCACGCAACTTGAGCTCCGCCATGTCGATGGGCTCCATGAGCGCTTCCTTGGCGAGCAACATGGCCTTTTCGGCCGAGCCACCGATGCCGATGCCTAACATCCCTGGAGGACACCAGCCCGCACCCATGAGTGGCACCGTCTTGAGCACCCAGTCAGTGAGCGAGTCCGACGGATTCAACATCACGAACTTGGACTTGTTTTCCGAGCCGCCGCCCTTGGCCGCGACGGTGATCTCGAGCTCGTCGCCTGCAACCAGTTGCGTGTGGATCACCGCCGGCGTGTTGTCGCGCGTGTTCTTGCGCGAGAAGTTGGGATCCGCGACGATCGACGCGCGCAGCTTGTTGTCCGGATGTAGATAGGCGCGGCGCACGCCCTCGTTGATCATCTCCTCGAATCCGAGCTGCGCGTCCCAGCGCACGTTCATGCCGACCTTGGCGAACACCATGACGATGCCGGTGTCCTGGCAGATGGGCCGGCGACCTTCGGCGCACATGCGCGAGTTGGTGAGGATCTGCGCGATGGCGTCGCGCGCCGCGGGCGATTGCTCGAGCTCGTAGGCCTTGCCCAGCGCACGGATGTAGTCCGGCGGATGGAAGTACGAGATGTACTGCAACGCGTCGGCGACGCTGTCGATGAGGTCCTGCTGTTTGATGGTTTTCATGATTTCGAATTCAATGCCGAAAACATTTTAGCGCGGCACATGCGCTTCGTTTCGGTTAAGTTTTCCGCCTATGACAGAAACAAAGAGAGTCGTGGTCATCGGCGGCGGATTCGCGGGACTGCGGGCAATGCGCCAGCTCAAGCGGGCGGCGGTCGAAATCACGCTGATCGATCGCTGCAATTATCATCTTTTCCAGCCCCTGCTCTACCAGGTCGCCACCGCGGGCCTCGCGGCGCCGTCGATCGCCGCGCCGCTGCGGCACATCCTTCGCGGTCAACGCAATGTCACCGTGCAGATGGGCGAAGTGCTTGGCATCGATACCGCCGCCCGCGTCGTGTCCTTGTCCGATCGCCAGATACCCTACGACTACCTTCTCGTCGCGAGCGGCGTCACACACGCCTACTTCGGACACGATCATTGGGAACAGTTCGCGCCAGGCCTCAAGACGCTCGACGATGCGCTCCTGATCCGGCGCCGCGTCTACACCGCGTTCGAGGAGGCAGAAGCAGCCAACACTGCGGCTGAGCGCGATGCATTCCTCACCTTCGCGGTGATTGGCGCGGGGCCCACTGGCGTGGAGCTGGCGGGAACGCTGGCCGAGATCGCACGACACACGCTCGCCAGGGATTTCCGGAACATCGACACGCGCAAGGCGCGCATCCTGCTCATCGAAGCCGGACCGCGCATCCTCTCGACCTTCGCCGAAAGCCTGGCTGACAGCGCGCGGAAGAAACTTGCACGTCTCGGTGTGGAAATCATCACCAACACACCTGCGACCGAGATCGGCGCCGATTTCGTAATCTCGGTGAACGGCGCATCGCCGCCCGCACCCTCCTCTGGGCCGCGGGCGTGGCCGGGTCACCGCTCGGCAAACTACTCGGTGCCGAACTCGATCGCGCGGGACGCGTGCGTGTGCGACCCGATCTCAGCCTGGCTTCGCACCCGGAAGTGTTCGTCGCGGGAGATCTCGCGAGCATCGACCAGGACGGCGCACCGGTGCCCGGAGTAGCGCAGGCCGCCAAGCAGATGGGCGCGCTGGTGGCACAGAATGTCCTCGCGCGCATCGGTGGCCGCGAGACCACACCATTCCACTACACCGACCTTGGCGCGCTCGCGACCGTTGGCCGCCATTCCGCGATCGCGCAACTACCCGGATTCAAATTCTCAGGCTTGCTGGCCTGGTGGTTCTGGATCGCACTCCACATCTATTTCCTGATCGGATTCCGCAGCCGGATAATCGTGATCGTGAACTGGGCGTGGGCCTATTTCACCTATTCGCGCGGAGCACGAATTATCCTCGGCAACGACGACGTGAGGGACACCGATGGCCGCCAAGAAAAAAGCATCCAGCGCAACCCAGATCCAAGGTCAGGGCGAAAGGCAAACGCGCGCCGAAACTCGCGCCGAACGCCATCAAGCGCGGGCTGTCCGCCACCGAAGTGGCGTTGGCCCTCGATCACGCCGACATTGCCGCGGTGGTCGACCTGGTGAACAAGGCCGGCGGCGCGCCGCTCGGCGCATATCGCGAGCCGCTCGGGCGGCCGGCCGCTGCTGCTCGCGTCGCTGCCTTTCAGCGCCGTGCAACCGACTCCGTTTCAGCGCGACCTCTCACCGACCCATGCCAAGCGTCTGGCGGGGGCCATCGAAGCCACGGCCGCATTCCTCGACCCGCTCATCGTGGTGCGCGGAGAAGACGGCCGCTTCTGGACTCCGAACGGCCGCCATCGACTGGCCGCCGCCAAGATGCTGGGTCTCAAGCAGATCACGGTGCTCATCTCGCCGGACGAAACACTGTCCTACCGCATCCTCGCGCTGAACACCGAAAAGGCGCACAACCTCAAGGACAAGAGCCTGGAAGTCGTGCGCATGGCGCGCAATCTCGCCAAGCGGGAACCGTCCCGCACCGAAGCGTCACTCGCGGCCGAGTTCGAAGCCGCCGAGCTGCTGACGCTCGGGCTGGTCTACGAGCAAAACCTGCGCTTCGGTGGCGGCGCCTACAGCCCGGTGCTCAAGAAGGTAGATAGGCTCACCACCAGGCCACTGCCCGCTGCGCTGCGGGAACGCGCGGTCTATGCCTCGCGCCTGCAGGAGATAGACACCGAAGTGAAGCGCATCGTCGAGCAGTTGCAGGCGCGCGGCATGAAGTCGCCCTATCTGCGCAGTTACGTGGTGGCACGTATAAACCCCGTACGTTTCCACAAGATCAAGGCGGGCGACAAGAAACCCGTCATGCCGATCGCGCAGGCGCTGCTGCGCATGGTGGCGTCGGCGAAGAAGTTCGATCTCGGCAAGGTGAACTTGAGCGACCTGGCATTCGTCGCTGCCGGCGCCGAATCTGCCGAATAGCTAGCTTCCAGGCCGCGGCTCAAGCCCCAGGTCGTCCGGTGTCGCACCGGACACCTCGAGCGGACACTTTTCTTTTCGGCGACGGCTCTCAACGCCTCGCCGCAAGTTGCATTTTTCTTTGCAACCGTTTCGCTACCTCGCGCGTCTATACCAGCGTTACTGATTGACACGTTTCGAACTCGCCTCTCACGCCGGCAAGCGATGAGTCGGCACGCGTCATCGCAGGTTTTCCGCTCAATTAACCGGAGGATTAGCCATGACTCGCCCCAATTCCGCCCTCGTGTTGCGCCGCGCATCCGAGCGTCTTTCCGCTGGCGCCGCTGCGGTCGCACTCACCCTTCTCACGCTGCTCACGGTCGATGTACGTGCCGCAGAGCCCGAGGCCGCCCCGGCCAAGGTCATCGTGCACTACTCGGACACGGCCTTCGGCACCGCCGAAGGCACTGCCCAGGTGTATCGAAAGCTCAAGACCGCTGCCCGCCGGGTGTGTGGAATCAATGACGGTGGCCGGCTGACGCTCGACCAGGGTATCGCCGCCAGGAAGTGTTTTGATACGGCGCTCGCCGACGCGGTGCGCCGCATCGACCGGCCCGATGCTGACGTCGGTGCACACCAAGTACACCCGCGACCTCGGCTAATCGAGGATCAGCGATACAGCAGGATGTCGTCGCGCTGTTCTTCCCAGGCGGATTCGTCCCGGGCGGCGATCTGGTCCAGATCGGCCGGAGTCGCCGCCGGGTCGTCCACCCACTGACGCAGCAGGTCGCTGCCGTTGATGAGATCGATGGCGAGGCGCGAGGTTTCGTACTCGTACGGGAAGTCGCGCCACAACGGATATTCGCCGCGCAGGCGCCGGATGCATTTGAAGGCACCGGCGATCAGGCGCCAGGGACGGAATTCGCCGTGTGAGTAGGCCGCGTCTTCGACGTGGATCTGAAATCCGGCGCACAACTTGCCCGAGTGTTTCTGGAACGTGGGCTCGAACCAGCACGGCCGCAGGCGGCAGCCCTTCAGCCAGGCCGGCATGATGCGTTCCATCGCCGTGAGCAGCGATCTCGGCTCGAGGCCGGGCGCGCCTAACAACTCCAGGGGCCGCGTGGTGCCGCGCCCTTCCGAAAGCGTGGTGCCCTCCAGCATTACGGTGCCGGCATAGGCACGCGCCATCGAGAGATTCGCCGCATTCGGGCTCGGGTTCACCCAGGTGCGCTCGCCCATGGGCCAGCCGAATCCGGGTCCCTCTTCAGGCTTCCAGCCACGCATCGGAATCACGCGATAGTCCACCGCGAGGTGGAAGTGGCTGACGAACCAGATTCCGAGTTCACCCAGGGTGAGGCCATGGCGCATGGGCATGGGCCCCGCGCCCACGAAACTTTCCCATCCCTCGCGAAGGGCCATTCCCTCGACGGGGCGCCCGGCCGGATTGGGCCGGTCGAGCACCCAGACGGTCTTGCCATGCTGCGCTGCCGCTTCCAGCACATATAGAAGAGTGGTGATGAAGGTATAGATGCGGCAACCGACGTCCTGCAGGTCCACGAGCAGCACATCGAAGTGCGCCATCATGTCCTCGGTGGGGCGGCGCACTTCGCCGTACAGGCTGAAGACCGGGATGCCATGCACCGGATCGCGGAAGTCCGGCGACTCGATCATGTTGTCCTGCTTGTCGCCGCGCAGCCCATGCTGCGGGCCGAATGCCGCCGTGATGTCGAGCCCGCGCACGCCGCGCAGCGCATCGAGCGAATGCTCGAAATCCGCGGTCATGGAAGCCGGATGCGCCAGCAACGCCACGCGCCGGCCTTCGAGCTCGCGCAACAGTTTGATGTCGCCTATCAGGCGATCGATGCCGAACTGGATCACGTGGCAAGTCTACCAGACACGATCAATCGAGCTCGACCACAAAGCTGCCGGCGTGGTGGAAATCGGGCTTCTCCGCGGGATGTTTGAGCGCCCAGTATGACAGCACCTGCGCTTTGTCTTCGATCACCGCCGCCAGACCGAGACGCAGTCCCCGCACCGGGAAGGATTTCGTCAGCCACGACAGATCGAGCGATACCGCGAGTTCGATGGTCTCACCACCCGTGTTGCGAACGATGTCGGGTGGTGCGCCCTTCAGCAACGGCGCCATACCTTCGCGATATCCGGAGAAGTGATAGGCGCGCCCAAGCGCCTGACGGCGAAAAATTGTATTCCCAGTAATCACCGGCGCCGCTGTGGCCGATGAAGGCTTCGAAACACGTGTGACGCCAGAGTCCGTCCGTGCGCGCGGCGGATCGCGGCTCGGGAAGCCTCAGTGCTTCGAGATCTCCGCAGAGGCGGTAAGTGAGCCTGAGGCGATCCGCGCTGAGACGCGCAATGGCAACCGACAGGTCGTGCACCAGGTCCGCTTGAGCGCCGGGCTCCCAGATGGGGTGAGGCAGCAGCAGGTGGCGGCCAAAGGTGGTGTCCAGGTTCATGCTGGCGCGCAAGCATACGCCGGTTTCGCGAGCGCGTTGCCTGACTTAGGGATTTTCCGCGAGCGAAAGCAGGAATGCCTGCAATTGTTGCAATTCGACGGTAGTTAGTGGGGCGCGGCGCAGGCGAGCGTCCGCTTTCGGGTCGGTGGCCAGCCGCTCGTAGTGATCGAGCACGGCGTCAAGCGTGGCGAACCGGCCGTCATGCATGAAGGGCGCGGTCACGGGGAGGTTGCGCAGCGTGGGCACGCGCACCGCCACCCCGGTGCCCGTGTCGGCAAATATCGGCGTTGCCTCGGGATGTTCGCGGTCCACCCACTCGCCGTTGAAATTGATGCCGCTGTGACAGCCGGCGCAGCCGGTGCGCTCCGAGAAGAACAGTTGCATGCCGGCCTTTTGCCGTTCGCTGAGCGCACCGTGATCGCCGGCGAAAACATAGCGGTCGAAGGGCGCGCCTCCGGACAGCAGCGTGCGTTCGTAGGCTGCAACGGCGCGAATCAGATTGTCCATGGTCACAGGCGCCGCGTCCCCGGGGAACGCCGCCGCGAAACTGCGCGCGAGCGCCGCATCGGCCGTGAGCGTTCCGTTCGAGTTCGCGCTCTCGCCCTGCCAGCCCGAGCTCGCGTGGATGGTCGTTGAACAGCGGCCCGCGCATTTGCTGCTCGAGCGTGCGCAGGTTCGGATCGTGCCAGCCAAGCGATGCGTTGTAGGCGACGTTGAACAGCGTGGGTGCGTTGAGCGGCAGTGCCTCGCCCGTGGCGCCGCGCGAGCGCGGCAATCCATCCGTGAATGCGCGCTCCGGGGAATGACAGCTCTGGCAGGAGTATTTTCCGGTGATCGACAGCCGCGGATCGGAAAACAGCGCTTCACCCAGCGCAACCTTTGCGACGCTCATCGGGTTGTCTGCCGGGACTGCGGGCTCGGGAAAACCCGCGGGCAGCTTCCAGGTGAATTCGTCGACGCCGGCGCGCGCGAAAGACACCAGCGCCATCAACGTGGCGATGGGGGCTGCGCGGCGAATGGCGTTCCGGACCAAGCGCCGCCTCGGATTACTTCCAGGCCGACGTGGCGCCTTCGCGCGTAAGTCCCACGGTCTGGCCGGCGATCTTGCTGCGCTCGCTCACCCAGGACGCGAACGAATCGAGCATGCCGACATCGACTCCCGCGGCGTCGGCGCGATGTGCACCCACCCACTCCTGCATGGCCGTGAGCAGGCTGCCCGCGAGATTTCGATTGCTGGCGTACAAGGCGAGGTACGACTCTTTGGCTTCGCTGAGCCGGTTGAGGCCGAGATACGCATGCCCGCGGTATTCGATGGCCTCGGCGTATCCGGGCTTGATCGACAGCGCGCGATCGTATGCGGTGAGCGCGTCCTGATAGTTGCCAAGCTTGCGCTGGGAATATCCGAGGTAGTTCCAGGCCTGGTACATGCCCGACTGCAGCTGGATGGCCTGCGCGAATTTGCGCAATGCGGTGCTGTAATTCTTCCGGGCGCTGTCGAGAGTTTTCTTCTGCTTGTGTGGGTCGGTCTGACGCGCCGCGTCAGCGTAGAGTTCGTCGGCCTTCTCGACCAGGCGCACGCCGGTGTTGTATGCGTTGATCGCCTGCGTTTCCGGCGACTTGCCGATTGGACGCTGGTCGGACGGCGTCGCCATGTCACCGCTTCCTGCCCCAAATGCGGTACAAGCCACGCTCAGCAGCAGACTGACGACAAGAATTCTGTTGAAAATGCGCATGGGAGCCCCCGAGAAATTGCGTTCGGTTCGCCAGGATGAGTACCCGGCGCGATAGATGAGGTTCCTAATGAGGATCGAGCTTTCGCATAATGCACCCAAGGAGAACACCATGAAAACAGTGCTGATTGCCGCCCTTCTGGCCCTCGCCGCACCCACGCTCGCCGCGGCTGCAACACCCATCGAGGCGGCCATCGCCGATCCCGCGCGCACCGACAAGGACCGCGAGCGCGACGTGCGCGAAAAACCCGCCGAGGTCATGGCGTTCGCGGGCGTCAAGCCCGGGATGACCGTCGTCGACATGTTCGCCGGTGGCGGCTATTA
Source organism: uncultured Pseudomonadota bacterium (assembly GCA_963736955.1). Classification (GTDB taxonomy): domain Bacteria; phylum Pseudomonadota; class Gammaproteobacteria; order Steroidobacterales; family Steroidobacteraceae; genus CADEED01. The sequence continues at coordinate 206,995 of CAVTQT010000010.1, read as the reverse complement.
CACCGAGTTGTTAGCCGGTGTGGTCGGCTCCACGGGCAAAGTGCTGTCAGTCAACAACGTGCCCTACGCCAACTATGCCAAGGATGATATCAAGGCGCGCTTCACCGAAGGACGCCTCACGAACGTGGAGCGGCGCCTGGTCGAGATGAGCTCCATCCACTTCCCGCCCAAGAGTGTCGACCTCATCTACATCTGCATGTCCTATCACGACGCCTTCTGGGTCGACGAGAAGGAGGGCTGGCCGGACATCGACACCGATGGCTTCATCGAATCGATGAAGCGCATGTTGAAGCCGGGCGGCAAACTACTGATCATCGATCACAACGCGCCCGCCGGCACCGGTGCCGAAATGGCCGGCAAGGCGCATCGACTCAACGAGGAGTTCGCGAAGAAGAGCCTGGCGTCCCACGGCTTCGTACTCGAGAAAACCTATGACGGCCTGCGCAACAAGGACGACCAGCTCGACAAGATGGTTTTCGATCCGGCCGTCAGGGGCAAGACTGACCGGTACGTGCACCTGTACCGCGTGAAGTAAACGATGGGGTCAGGGATCTGACCCCATTCTTTTTCAGTGCCCCGGTTTCGGCGGCCGCGGAATATCCGGCTTGCCGTGCTGCTTCTGTTCCGGGGTCATTTCGCGCCAGCGCTTCAGCAACTCTTCGCGCCGCTCGGGCGGGAGTTCCTTCACACGCTGCTGCGTGGATCTGACGCGCGCCTGCTCTTCGGGTGACAAGGCGCGGAACTGTTCGTAGCGCTGACGGATATCCGCGCGACGTTCCAGAGACAGCGACTGCCACAGCACGAACCGCTGGTGCACCTCGGCGCGCTGTTCATCGCTCAGCGACAACCAGCGGGTTGCGCCCTCGATGAGTTGCAGGCGGCGCTCGGCCGGCAGCGTCGGCCACTGCGATTCCAGGTTGCCGAGCAGCGCGCGTTGGTCGCTCGAAAGTGCCGACCATGAAGGCTCGGGGGAAGCCTCTTTCTGTTGTGCCGCGGCTTCGCCGGTCAGCAGCAGCACGGCAAACACGGCGAACAGGACTTTGCGAATCATGGCTTCGCCTCCTGCTGCTTGCCCTTGTCGGCGGGCGGAGATTTTTCCTTGGGCGCATCCTTGCTGGCTTTCTTGCGCAGCTTTTCATCCGCGACCACGGTCCAGTTGTCATCCTTGCTTTCACACGCAAGCAGATAGTCGAGGAATTCCGCATCCAGCGGTTCCGGCACTCCAGCGTCAGCGGAACTCGAGTGCACGAGGACCAAGAGGCCGGCCAGCATCACGAGCGCCGTGGTGGTTCGGGCGCCTTGGCGCCCGCGGCGTCCAGCACGCCGGGTTCCCGATCGAGCCATAAATAGAACTCCATCTGCTCGAGCAGATCCAGATTGTCGACATTCAGAAGCAGCGCGACGTCGTCCGCCGAGATCGGCGGCGGCGTTTCGATGGCGCCAGGCGCCTTGATCATTTGCACGACCACAACCACCAGCGCGAGCGCCGCTACGCCGCCGAGAGGAACAAACGCCGCCCGAAGACGGCTTGCCGGTTGCGGCTGCTCACGTACCGCAGCGGCAGCCATCGCGGATATCCGTGCGCGCAACAATGGACTCGTGTCGGCCACTGCCTTTCGCAGATCATCCTTCACCCGTCGTTCGAACTCGTCATTCCCGGAGCTCATACGTCTCCCAGCTTTTCGCGTAAAGCATGCACTGCATGCGAGTAGTGAGTCTTCACGTCGTCTTCGGAGCAGCCCATGGCGATGGCGGCATCGCTCACGTCCATTTCCTCGATATTGAGCAGCATGAATGCCTCCTGCTGCTCCGCCGGCAGTTCCGCGATCAAACTCTGCAGTCTCGCGAGCCGCTCGTTGGACTCGATCCTGTGCAGATCGGACCTCAGCCTTCGTTCGAATTCGTCATCCCCGGGGCTCATACCGTTTCCAGCTTTTCGCGCAAGGCATGCACTGCGCGCGAGTAGTGAGTCTTCACGCTGCTTTCGGAGCAGCCCATGGCGATGGCGGAATCTCTCACGTTCAGTTCCTCGATATTCCGCAGCAGGAATGCCTCCTGCTGCCTCGCCGGCAGATCCGCGATGGCGTTCAGCACTTTTCGCAGCCGCTCCTCGGATTCGAGTTCCTGCAGGGGCTGGGGGACTGCGTCGACTACGGCCGGTTCGCCCGCCTCCCTTTCACCGAGGTTGGTCAGCCTTCCGAACCACCCCAGGATCGAACCGCGACTCTGCCGGCTGCGCTGCTGGTCGCGCACGCAGTTGCGCAGGATGGCGTAGAAAAGTGGGGCCCATTCTTCCTTCGATCGAGTTCCATAGCGGCGAACCAGTTTGATCATGCTGTCCTGCAAGGCATCTAGCGCGTCCTGATCGTCGCGCAGCGCCAACCGCGCGATCCTGAACGCCCGCGGGCCGACACTGCGCAGAAATGACTCGAGCTCGGGACTTGCTTCCACTGCGATCAGGAAGTGCCATGTCTTCGAATTCCCGTCAACGTGTCTGAGCAGTAACGGGTGCCGGTCGTGATCGGTTGACGTGTTTGTCGCCAATTGCCGAAAAAACGAATTGGGTCAACCAAATGCGCGCGGCGTCCGTTAACCCAGTCTCGAAGGCTCGGAGCACACCGTTATGCATACGTTTTCCGTCAAGTTCCCGCTGATTTTCATCGCCGCATGCCTGCTGGCCGGGTGTGGGGGCGGGGGCGGCGGCGGCACGGAAACGCCCATGGGACGGATTTCCCTCGGCATCACTGACGCGCCGGTGGATGGAGCTACGGCGGTGGTGGTCAAGTTCACCGCGGTCGAGCTCAAACCCGAAGATGGCAACGCTTTCACCATCAATCTCACGCCTGCGCAGTCGGTCGACCTCCTGGTACTGGCGGGTGGCGGTTCACGCGCTCTGCTCGAAGACTACAGCGTGCCGGCGGGACGCTACCAATCGATACGGCTGCTGATCGAGGCGCAGCAGAACCAGCCCAGCTCATACATCGACTTCGCAAGCGGCGCGCGCTATCCGCTGTACGTCCCGAGCGGCAGCGAGAGCGGGCTCAAGCTGATTCGCGGCTTCACCGTGGCGGCCGGCAGCAACAGCAACTTCACCATCGACTTCGACCTGCGCAAGTCCGTCATAGCGCCGCCCGGCCAGGCGCCGAACTATCTACTGAAACCGGTATTGCGCATGGTCGACAACCTGCAGGTCGGCGCGATTGCCGGGACGGTGGACTCTGCGCTCATCACTACCGGTTGCTCGCCGCAGGTCTATATCTTCACGGGTGCGGGCGTGGTACCCGACGACCTGGATCCTGCGACCAGTCCCGACGTGGATCCGCTGGTTTCCGCGCCTGTGACCCTTGATACCGCCACCGGCCAATATCGCTTCCGCGCTGGCTTCATCGAAGTCGGCGAATACACCGCCAGTTTTACCTGTGATGGTGCGAGCGATACGCCCGAGGGCGAGGAGGTCCTGGTGTTCACCGGCACCCAGAACGTCACCGTCAACACCAATCAAACGACCACGATCGCTATCGCTCCTTCGTCCTAAGTGAGCGGGTGATCGTCGGGAGCGCCGGGGCGACCTCGCCCCGGCGTCTCGACTCTGCGGCGTTTATAACTCGGCGGTCACTCGCAACCCGAAGAAGGTGGTGTCCTCGATGACGTCGACGGCGGTGTACCCGAGCGAGAACTCGGTGTTCCACACGCCACCATTCAGTCGCATTCCCGCGAACGCCAGCGCAGTGGCAAAGTCGGTGGAGCCAAGCTTCTCCACATCGTGGTACAGCTCCAGGCCTCCATACCAGCGCTCGGTGAAGGGCATCATCGCGCCAAGCGAGGCGCTCGACTCCAGCAGCGTCGATTCGCGCGGCATCAGGCGCGACGCGTAGCCGCTCACGCGTTGCAGTGCTCCCGCGGCGAGTCGCCGTCCGAGTGCGCGGCCACGGCCACGACCATGAGCCGGGTGGTCCACTTTCCGGCAGGTCCGCACTCACGAGTGCGCATTCGAAGTCTGCGTAGTCGTACCCGCGCGCCGACGCGTACAGCGACCATCGCGGTCTACCGAGAGTGAACTGCGCTGAATAGCCGATGCTCGCCACGTCGCAGCCGCTGGTGCCGCTGACGACGCCCACTCCCGGGCCAAAATCTTCGGTGAAGGACGTGCGCGCCAATTCGGAATCGCGCGATTCGATTTCCGCAACGATCCGCATCTCGCGATAGTCGTAGAACGCCGCTGGCGAACCAGCCCAGAGTGCTCGAGACATTCTCGACTTCGCCGTGGCGCACGCCCGCCCCGAGTCCAAAGCTGCCGAAGTCATGCGTGACCCGTGCCGTCGCATACGTGGAGCTCGCCCGCCCGACCGTAAGATCCGCCTCGCCACGCGACACCGCTGCGCTGAAGATCGTTGCCGTGTGATAGCGGAACACAGCGCCTGCATCGAGACGTTGCGACTCGGTATCGCCCCACTCGCCCCCGGCGTAGATAGACGCATTGTTGGTCGGTGGAGCATCTTCCGCGGCAATCGCATTCGTCGTTACGAGCGCGACGAGCACGCGCCAATTTGTCGACGGCTGAACATCAGGGTGACGCGGGAAGGCTCCGCCGCGCTTCGGCCACCTCTGCCGCAGTCACGGGCGAGGCGCCGTCCCCGAACTTCTGGCGGATGTAGGTGAGGATTTCCGCGAGGTCCGCATCCGCCAGCTGACGGAACGGCGGCATGACATTGCCGACGCTGCTGTCCTTGCGCGACGCGGAGTCGAAACCGCCCGACATCACGAACAGCGCGAGCGGGCGCGCGTCGCCTTTCACCCAGGTGCCGCCGGCTATCGCCGGCTGCATGTTAGGCACCCCACCACCATCGGCCTGATGGCAACTCAGGCAATGCTCGCCGTAAAGGCGCTGCCCGGGCTGGCCGCGAATCGGGCGCTGGACCTGCTGCATTGGCGAGCGCGGCGCCGCCGAGGCTCGCGCCCCACAGGATCGTCCGGATGCGCCAGCCGCGCGGCATCATTTCTTGACGTAGGAAATGCGCCAGACCCGGCCCTTCTGCGAGTCGGAAACATACAGCGAGCCATCCGGCCCTACGCTAAGACCCACGGGACGGTACTGGGCGTTGCGCGGGCTGTTGTCCTTCATCTCGCCGGCAAAACCGTCGGCGAACACTTCGTAGGCGCCGTTGGGCTTGCCGTCCTTCATGGGCTGAAACACCACCTTGTAACCAGCCTGCGGCTCCGGCGCGCGATTCCAGCTGCCATGGAAGGCGATGAAAGCGCCGTCCTGGTATTTCGCGGGAAAATTCTTGCCCGAGTAGAACAGCAGGTCGTTAGGCGCCCAGTGCGCGGGAAAGGCGACGAGCGGATTCGCGTACTTGCCCGCTTCCGGCTCCTTCTTTGCATCGCCACCATATTCCGGGGCGAGCACGCGCTTGCCGAGCTTGGTGTCGAAGAAGGTGTACGGCCAGCCGTAGTTGCCACCGTCAACGATCTGGTGGAATTCCTCGGCCTGGCGAGTGGCGTTGTCCTGCGCGTTGTAGAGCGCGGGGAAAAGTGTGTCCAGCGAATCGCGCCCGTGAATCACCGCGAACAACGCATTCTGCGCAGTGTTCCATTCGATGGCCACGGCATTGCGCATGCCAGTGGCGAATCGTCGTCCATTGGCGGGCGTCTGATTGAGCTTCGTTCCGTCGAACACCCACACGCCGCCGTACTTCTCGAGGATCGGGCAAGGGTTCTGCCCCAGCGAACCTTCCTGCCGGTCCTTCTGCTGACAGGAATTCGATGGCGCGCCGACATTCACATAAAGAGTGCCCTTCGTATCGAGCGCAAAGGTCTTGTCTGCATGCTGGCGTTCCTTGGGGAACTCCGCGACCACGGTCTCGCGCGTTCCCTTCGGAGCGAGTTCGCCCTTCTTGAGTGGATAGCGATACACACCCACGTCGTCGGAGACGTACAGCCAGTTCTTGAATATGCGCACCTCGGTGCCTTTGACGTCACCAAAGGGAGTGACGACATCGGCCTTGCCGTCGCCGTTGGTGTCGCGCAGCGCGGAAAGGCCGTTGCTCCCGGCCAGGTAGATGTCGCCGTTTGCCGCGACGGTGAGGTGCCGGCCCGTGCCCTGTCCTTCCTGCACCACCACCGCGGAGAATCCGTCCGGCAGCGTGAGGCCATCGTTATTGCCGACTGCCCTGGGCGCCGAACGCCATTCCGGCAAACGCCGGCAGCAACGCCACACTAGCTACTCGAACGAGGCACGCGATGCGCATGTTCCATTCCTTCAGTTGAACACCCGGATGGCGGATAGTGCGTGCGAAACTTGAGCAGTGCAACGGGAGGCAGTTTCACCGACTGGCGGAGCGCCTGGTCAGAGTTTTCCTGCTTCCCGGCGGCCCTCGGGACTCGCCAACCCGCGAGCAACCATGCACTATGCGGCCCGCCAGTCCACCGCAATTGCGCGCGAGCTCAACGAATGCCAATAGTCGATCCGGTCATCGAACGCGTGCTCGCGGATTTCGAACGACGCGCTGAAGACGAACAGCGGCGCACCATGGCGCCCGGCGCCCCCGCCGCCAATCTCGACGACCTGCTGCTGTCGGTGGGGCGCGATGCCGGCATCCTGCTCTATCTACTGGCCACCGGCGCGCAGTCGCGGCGCATCCTCGAGCTCGGGACTTCCTATGGCTATTCCACCGTGTGGCTGGGCGCGGCCGCGCGCGCCACGGGCGGCAAGGTCATGTCGCTGGAGCACAAGGAGTTCAAGATCGAGCACGCACGCCAGGCGCTGACGCGCGCCGGCCTGTCGACGCGCGTGGAGTTCCACGCCGGCGACTGCCTCGACACGCTGAAGGAATTGCCCGGGCCCTTCGATTTCGTGCTGCTCGATGTCTGGAAAGACCTCTATCTACCCTGCTTCGAGCTGGTTCACCCGAAGCTAAGCCCTGGCGGCATCATCGCGGCGGACAACATGCTGCTGCCGGAAAGCGTGCGCCAGCAGGCCGAGGCCTATCGCGCGCGCGTGCGCGCGGCGGGCGACATGGATTCGGTGCTGATCCAGGTGGGGAACGGAATCGAGATCAGCAGGAAGCGATGAGAGAAGGCGCACGCGCTCATGCCAACAACGAGCGCGCCACCAGCGTGACGAAGAATCCATAGAACAGCACCATGCCCACCAGCGCGACCCGCCGCCACATCGGCGGCCGCAGCGCCACCGGCAAGACACGCGTGTTGAGATAGAGCACGTGTATCGACGCGATGATGAAGACCACCCCAGCGATGTTGGCGCCGATCTGCAGCAACATCACGGGCGCCGCGAGTTTGAGGGCGATGATTCCCCAGACCACCACTGCGGCCAGCACCGTGTAATACACCGCGCGAACATCACCGCCGCGCCAGGTGCGCACGCGCGCGCTGCCGGTCCACAGGATGTCGGTGATGGAGCGCGTCATGCCTTCCACGCAATCGAGCTGGGTCTTGAAGAGGATCCACACACCGAGAAACGCGACGCCGACGCCGAGCCACGGACCGGCGGCGGCCCCGATGGTCTGCGCCAGCACGGCGCTGATGGCCAGTCCCTTGATGTCCGTGCCGCTCGCGACGAACGTGACGTACAGCAGCGCCGGCAGCATCATGCCTAACAAGGCGCCGACGAAGAAAATGCCCCATTGATCGACGCGCACGATGCGCCACCAGCCGCGCCACCGCGCCTGATTGGCGGCGTCCGGTTCGAACATGAAGCCGGTGTCGGCAAGATGCACCTTCTCTCCATGCACCGCCCCGGCAATGTGCCCGACGCGGCTGCCCATGCCATAACCCTTGTCGCGCGCCCAGTTCGAAAGCGTCAGGTTGAGCACGCCGCCGCCGCCCGAATAGCCCACCAGTGCGCCCAGCAACAGGATGTCGAGATGGTCGGGCAGGAAGTTGAAGGCGCCATGCGCCGTGTCGAAGCCCGTGAACCCGGCCAGCGCAGAAAACCACGTGCCGATGGGCACATAGATGATGCCGAGCACCAGGAAGCTGCCGAGAATGCAGGCGATGAGCACCCAGTTGAGCACCTCGAGCGTACGCGCGATGCGTTTGCCGACCAGCAGCACACCGACGCAGGCGAGGAACGTGACGATGCCGATCAGGTAGATATTCGTCGCGTCGGCCGGCGGCGTCGCGAGCCTGCCCGCGAACAGGAAGAAGATTGCGCCGGCCGCGGTGGCCGCCCACGCGGGCCAGCCGATCTGCAGGAAGTACAGCACCGCGTAAAACCAGGCCCAGAAGGTCTTGCCCGGCCGGGTACGCATGAAACCGGTCACCACCGGTTCGCCGGTGGCCACCGTGTAGCGCATGAGCTCGGTGTTGAATACGGTCTGGAAAAACACCGCGACCAGCGTCACCCACAGCAGCGACAGGCCGTGTTTGACGAAGATGGCCGGGCCTAACAGGAATTCGCCACTGCCGATCGAGAGGCCGAGCACGATGACGCCCGGTCCGCAGACGCCTATCCACGACAAGCCGCGCGGCATCGGCGGCTCGGGCAGGTCCGCCTTCTGCCATGGCGCCAGTTCATTGTTCTTCTGCATTCACCCCTCCGCCGGCCCAGCATACACTGCGGCGCATGATCGAATTCCAGCAGCTCACGCGCACATATGGCGAATTCACCGCCGTGCAGCCACTTTCCCTCACCGTGCAACGTGGGGAAGTGTTCGGGTTCCTCGGCCCCAACGGCGCGGGCAAGACCACCACCATCCGCATGATGATGGGCATCCTGGTGCCGAGCGGCGGTCGGGCCCTGATCAGCGGACTCGACTGCCACACGCAGCGTGCCGAGGTGCAGCGTCACGTGGGCTATCTACCCGACAACCCGATCTACTACGATTTCCTGCGCGGCCGCGAGATCCTGCAGTTCGTGGCGGAGATGCACGGCATGGAGCGCGCCGAAGCCGCCCGGCAGGCGCTGCGCATGCTCGGCGAGTTCGGTCTCGACGACGTGGTCGATGAGTTCGCCGTCAACTATTCCATGGGCATGAAAAAGAAGCTCGGGCTCGCCTGCGCGCTGATCCACGATCCGGATGTCCTCATACTCGACGAACCCATCAATGGCCTGGATCCGCGCGCCGCACGGGACGTGCAGGAGCGGCTCAAACTGGCGGCGGCGTCGGGCAAGACCATTTTCATGTCCACGCACCTGCTCGACATGGCCGAAAGAGTCTGCACGCGCGTCGGCATCATCCATCATGGCGGCCTGGTGGCCACCGGCACGCTCGCCGAGCTCCGGCAACGCGTCGAACACAGCGCCTCGCTCGAACAGGTGTTCCTCTCGGTCACCGAGGAAGGCGCAGTGCAGGCATCGGGTCCGTGAGCCGCACCGGCGCCGCGCCGCTGTTGTCCAGCACCGCGCTGCTGGTGCGGTTGCGCCTGCGCCGCCTTGGGAACCAGCTCATGGCGGGGACGCGGCCCAGGAAGAAAGCCGGCGACAAGACTCGCACCGGCAATGCCGGCAAGAAAAGCAGCAAAGTCATTCTCTACCTGGGCGGGCTGATGATGCTGTTCGGGTTCGGCACGATCGCCGCGAGCGCGATTTCCAACCTGCATCACGCGCTCGACGTGCCCGACACGTTCTGGGTGACCGTGGAATTCAGCACGGCGCTCACCGTCGGCGTGGCGTTCCTGGTGCTGTTCCTGTGGACGTCGTCCCTGCTGCTGACGATTGCGTCGGGCGAACTCGCCAAACCCGACTGGGATCTCGAGTGGCTGATAACGCTGCCGATCCGCTCGGAAACCTTGTTGTGGGCGCGAATCCTCGAGCGCAGTGTCGTCAATCCTTCGGGCGCGATGACGTTGATTCCCGTGTGCACGCTCATCGCCTGGTTTTCCGGCTATCGCTGGACTGCACCCATCGTGGGAGTGCTGGCCGCCTGGCCATTGCTGTTGCTCGCGGCGCTGGTGCGCACGCTGCTCGACACCGGCCTTCGGCTCACGCTGCAGCCCGGGCAACTACGCAATCTGCACGCCATCATCTCGGTGCTGTCCATCGTCGCCATGTATCTCGCGATTTCCATGGGCCTCGCGGGCAAATCCGACTTCATGTTGGGGGTCGCCGCCACCATGCCCGACTGGCTCGCGTACACCCCGATGGGGCTCACCGTGCGCGCGATCAACGAGCGCGGTCTGGCCGACGCCGCGCTGCTGTCACTGACTCTCCTCGCAGAAGTGGGCGTCATCGTGTGGCTGGGGGTTGCGCTGCTTCGGCATCAACTTCGCCACGGAGTGATCGCAGGCAGCGCGCGCGAGTCCGCGCGCGACTCGCGCGTCACCGCCGCGGGAGTGCAAGCGTCCGCGGGCACATCGCGCGTGGGAAGGCTGTTCAGCGCCGTACAAAATCGCGAGCTGATGCTGCTCAGCCGCGACCGCAGTTTCCTCGTGCAGAGCCTGGTGATACCGCTGCTCATCGTCGGCGGCCAGGTATTGCTCGGCACGTCGGGTGTTGCCACCTCGATGTGGAAAGACCCCAACGTGCTCGCCTCCGTGGCGTTCGGACTCGCCGCCTATTCGCTGAGCATGTCGGCATTCCAGACGCTGAACACCGAAGGCCACGCATTGTGGCTGCTGTACACGTTTCCGAGTTCCATCGAAGACGTGCTCAAGGACAAGGCGAAGCTCTGGGGCATCATCACGCTCGCCTATCCCACGATCATGTTCGCCGTTGGCGCCGTGGTGGCGCCGGCGCTCGACTGGAAATTCCTGGGGGCCGTGCTCACCGCGTTCCTCGGCATTCCCATCTACGCGTTCATCGCGGTGGCGCTCGGCATTTTCGGCAGCAACCCGCTCGAACAGCAGCAGAATCAGAAGGTCAAGCCGCAATACGTGTACCTGTACATGACGCTGGCTGGCCTCTATGTCTACGCCATCGTCACGCCTTTTCCCGCACAACGCCTGATCTTCATGGTGCTGTCGCTGCTGCTGGCATTCGCCTTGTGGCAGAAGGCCCGCGACCAGCTCCCTTACCTGCTCGATCCCGATGCCTCGCCGCCGGCGCGTGTCTCCACGTCCGACGGGTTGATCGCCACCATGTTGTTCTTCGTTGCGCAGGGAATCGCCGCTGCCGTGATCATCGGCCGCGGGCGCGTCACCGGCGCCAAGCTGCTCATCGCCTTCTCGATCGGTGGCGCCATCAGCTACGCGCTGATGCGCTACGTATACGCCCAGGCGAAAACCGAAGGTGTGCCACCCATCCTGTCCGAGGGATCGAGCCGACCCGCGCTGGGCATCGCCGGCGGTTTCGCGGCCGCGGCCTTCGGCCTCACCTATCTATATGTCATCGGCTCTCTCGGACTGCTCGATGACGTCTCGAGCGACTCGCAGTCCTATGTGTCGCTCGGCCTGTGGGTCATTCCGCTCGCGGTCATCGCGGCGCCGGTCTTCGAAGAGTTCATCTTTCGCGGCCTGATCTTTGGCGGCCTGCGCCGCAGTTTCGGCGTGTGGCCGGCGACGCTGGCGAGCGCCGCGGTATTCGCCATCCTTCACCCGGCGCTCGCCATCGCTCCGGTATTCGTCATGGGCGTCTGCGCGGCGCTGGTCTACGAGCGCACGCGCAGCCTGCTGGCGCCGATGATCGTGCATGCCGTGTACAACGCCTGCGTGGTGGGAGTGCCGACTCTGTTCGTCTGAACACGGGTGTTCCGGCGTCGGTGATCGTCCGACGTCCGCATCCGCCGACCCGTAAGTAACTGTTTGTAGTTAGAGTCGCGCATTGCGTCGCCGATCGACGTCGCCCGCATTCCCGATTGTCGCGGTGCCGCGACCCGCCGCGCGCGCTTCGCGCGATTCACGCGGTGCGCTGCGCAATTGGCGATTGGCACGTGGATTGCAAAACCCCATGTGCGGCACGACGCCGAAAATGACTTCGGGCATTGCAGCCGCTCAATCCTTCCATTGAGTTCGAGGAGACACTATGAAGACATCAAAGACCCTGATTGCGCTGACACTCGCGGCGGCGATTCCCCTGGGCGCGGCCGTGGCCGGTGACCAGTACTCGAAGGACAAGTCGGGCACCACGAGCGCGCCCGGCTTCGACAAGCTGGACACCAATCGCGACGGTCGGATTTCCCAGGCCGAAGCCAGCGTGGACGCCAACATCGTATTCTCGAGCGCCGACACCAACGGCGACGGCTACCTCGACAAGACCGAGTGGAAGAGCACCCAGGAAAAGGGATCGACCAGCCCGACACCTCAGTCGGCGCCCGAACCGACCAGTGATCCGGCGGTGCCGCCGTCCAGTGAGCCGGCCTCCGATACCGAGACGCCCAAGCAATAAGGCGCTTCTGTAGCTACCCGATCCGCGCGATCTCCTCGAGGGGTCGCGCGGATTTTTGCAACTCAAGCGTGTTCATGTGCGGCCGTGACGACGTTCGCACAACGCCCCTTGCCGCTTCAGTTTCACCGGCCATCGCCGTTATGACGGGTGGTGCACCAGGAGCGCGCGAGTCGTGGCTGATAAACCCGAAGATATGACCGGCGGTACGGCCCTGATCCGAATCAGCGCCGCCCTTGAGGCCGAGGCGTCGTGCCGGCAGGATCTTGCCACCGCGCTTGCGAACGAGCGCACGCTGCTGCGCACGATGATCGACCTGATCCCGGCCTTCATCTACGCCAAGGACACCAGCAGCCGGTTCATCGCGATGAACGCCGCCCTCGCGCGCAACATGGGCACGGATTCGGCGCAGGCCATCGGCAAGACGGATTTTGATTTCTTCGAGCCCGATCTCGCGCAGAAGTTCTATTCGGACGAGCAGGCGTTGCTCAAGTCGGGCACCGCCATCATCGATCTCGAAGAGCCGGGCTTCGACAAGGTCACCGGCATGCCGCGCACCGTCGTCACTTCCAAGGTGCCGCTGCGCGATGAAAACGGCATGGTGATCGGCATCATCGGCGTCGGCTTCGACATCACCGAGCGCAAATTCGCCGAATTGCGGCTGGCGCAGAGCGAGCACCTCGAATCCATCGGCCGGCTGGCCGCGGGCGTGGCCCACGAGATCAACACGCCTATCCAGTACCTGAACGACAGCGTCTACTTCATTCGTGAGGCGATGCAGGAACTGCTGGCGCACAACGCCAGGCTCGCGGCGATGTTGCCGGCACCACCTGAAGCAGACGAAGACCTCGAAGATCTGAAAAAGGAATTGCCTCCCGCGCTCGATCGCGTCGTCGACGGGCTGGGGCGCATCGCGGAAATCGTGCGCTCGATGAAGGAATTCTCACACGTCGATCAGCGCGAGATGAGCCGCGTGGATCTCAACCGCGCCATCAACAGCACGCTGATCATTGCGCGCAGTGAATACAAGTACGTGGCGGACGTGAAAACCGACTTCCAGGATATGCCGCCGGTCACCTGCCATGGCGGCCAGATCAATCAGGTGGTCCTGAACCTGGTGGTCAATGCGGCACATGCCATCGCCGACAAGGTCAAAGGCACGCCGGAAAAGGGCCTCATCATCGTGAAGACCTGTATCGAAGACGGGTTCGCGGTAGTTAGTGTCTGCGACACGGGTGGTGGCATTCCAGAAGCCATTCGCAAGCGCATCTTCGAGCCGTTCTTCACCACCAAGGAAGTGGGAAAAGGCACCGGCCAGGGACTCTCGATCGCGCACAACGTGATCAAGGCTCACGGCGGCACGCTGGCGTTCGTCACCGAGATCGGCAAGGGCACGACTTTCACCGTGCGCCTGCCGCTCCTCGACGAAGCAAGCGAAGCAGCCGTCGCCTGAATCAGGTCATGCGGGAGAAGCCGCCGCCATTCCCACTGCCGGATTGACCGCCGCCCGACTGACCGCCACCCGCTGAACCGCCGCCGCTACGACCTCCGCCGGAGCGCGCGCCGCGCGCAAATCCACCGCGACTGCCGCCGCGGCTTGCGCCGGGAGCGCCACCGCCCTTGTGTCGGCCACCGCCGCCGCGACCGCCGTGGCCGCCCTGGCGATTGCCACCACCATGATTTCCGCTACCGTGCGGACGGGCACCGGGTTGCGCGTCGCTGCGCGGCGCATCCGAACGCGGGGCGTCGGATCGCGCGGCATCGCCGCCCTGCATGTAGGCAGCATGATCGGCGCGACCGGCACCGCGGTTTCCACCGCCACTGCGGCCACCACCGTGACGTCCGCCACCTGAGTGGTTAGGCCGTCCGCCACCGCCGCTTCGCCGATGTTCCGGACGGCGACGCGGATCCTGGTGCGGCTCATGCTCACCAGTTGCGTTCCGCGGCTGATGCGTGCCCTCTTTGATCTCGAATTTCGGCGGCTCGACGAAATCGATCTTTCGCTTGAGCAGCTTCTCGATGTCGCGCAGGTAGCTGAGCTCGTCCGGCGATACCAGCGAGATCGCCGCGCCGGTTGAACCGGCACGCGCCGTGCGACCGATGCGGTGCACGTAGTCTTCCGGCACGTTCGGCAACTCGTAGTTCACGACGTGCGGCAGCTCCTTGATGTCGAGCCCGCGCGCCGCGACCTCGGTGGCCACCAGCGCCGTGATACGGTTTTCCTTGAAGTCCTGCAGCGCCTTGACGCGCGCGTTCTGACTCTTGTTGCCGTGGATGGCCATGGCGTTGATGCCGGCACGCTCGAGCTGCTGCGTGAGCCGGTTCGCGCCATGCTTGGTGCGCGTGAACACCAGCACCTGGTGCCAGTTGCCCTCGATGATCAGGTGCGCCAGCAGGTGGCGCTTGTGATCCTTCGGCACACGGTACGCGCTCTGCTCCACCTTGTCGGCGGTGGCATTGCGCGGCGTGACCTGCAGCGAAGTCGGCTTGCGCAGGAACTCGACTCGGCGAGCTGGCGGATGTCGTCCGAGTAGGTAGCCGAGAACATCAGGTTCTGGCGCTGCTGCGGCAACATCTTGAGGATGCGCTTGATGTCGCGGATGAAACCCATGTCGAGCATGCGGTCGGCTTCGTCGAGGATGAAGATCTGCACTTCGGAGAGGGACACGGCGCGCTGCTCGCAGAGGTCGAGCAGGCGGCCCGGCGTCGCGACCAGGATGTCGCAGCCATGACGCGCCTTGTCGATCTGCGGCTTCTCGGACACGCCGCCGAAGACGACCAGCGTGCGCAGGTCGCCGTACTTGCCGTAGTCGACGATGCTCTGCGCAACCTGTGCGGCGAGCTCGCGCGTCGGCGTGAGGACCAGCGCGCGCGGATTGCGTCCGCCGCGGGCGCCTAACTTCTGCAGCAGCGGCAGCGTGAATCCGGCGGTCTTGCCGGTGCCGGTCTGCGCGCCAGCGAGCACGTCGCCGCCGGCGAGAACGGCGGGAATGGCCTGGGCCTGGATGGGGGTGGGAACGGTGTAGCCCTTGTCGGCCACAGCACGGAGCAACTCGGGCTTGAGCCCGAGAATTTCAAATGACATTTAGATGAATACCTTGGAAAAGACTAAAGAGACTCGCAGTTCGTAACGCCAGGCGTTCGAAGCGGTCATTAGCGAGGAGAGATTTTGCGAATCGTCTGAGAGTCGACTTGCGTGCTTTAGGGGGCGATGACCGCGCGACCCTGGATAAGCGGGCGCGACTATACCGGGAAGGCCAAGGCATATCTACGCTTCAATTGGGCATTTCAGGCGCCCGGCTGCAATATTCCGCTCATTAGCCGGGTCTTCACCTAACCATCCTCTCGGGGAACCCCATGCAAAGTCGCCTTATGCTCGCTCTCGTCGCAATCATCGCGACTACCGCCATTGCCGCTTCACCTGACGATCCCTTGAAGGTGAAACCGCTCATCGTGGGCAATGCCGCGCCAGCCTTCACGGCTCGTGAAGCGGACGGAAAGCCGTTTCGCTTCGAGCCCGGCAAGCTTGCCCGTCCCGTGATGCTAATTTTCTATCGCGGCGGCTGGTGTCCCTACTGCAACGCGCACCTGAAGGACTTACGCAGCACGGTGCCGCAGATCGCCGCGATGGGCATCGACGTGCTGTTCCTGAGCACCGACCGCCCGGAAATCCTGCGCGGAAGTCTCAAGGAGCCCGTGGACTACCACCTGTTGTCCGACAACGAGGTGAACGCCGCGCGCGCATTCGGCATCGCCTACCGCATGGACGACGCCACCTACGCCAAGTACAAGACCTACGGTCTCGATCTCGAGGAAAGCCAGGGCGCGAAGCATCACGAGCTGCCCGTGCCCGCGGTATTCGTCGTCGACCGCCTTGGCTCGATCCGTTTCGCGCACACCAACGCCGACTACACGCAGCGCCTCCCGGCGCAGCAGGTGCTCGACGCGGCGCGCACCGTCATGGCGGCGCACTGACCCAAGTGGGCCGTGGCTTTTAGGCTCGCCCCATGCCACCCGACTCGTCACCACATGCGCCACCGGCGGTCCCGGGCGTGCATCGTGAACGTACTGGCGCTGTGCGGCAGCTTGCGGGCCGCCTCCATGAATGCCGCGCTGCTTCGCGCCACCGCGCGGCTGGCGCCCGACGGCATCAGGGTAGAGATCTTCTCCGGCCTCGCCGAACTGCCCCTCTTCAATCCGGATCTCGAAGCCGACATGCCGGCGTCGGCGCGCCGTCTGCAGGCGGCGATCTCGCGCCTGTGATGCCTTGCTGATCGCAAGCCCCGAGTACGCGCATGGCGTCACGGCCGTCATCAAGAACGCGCTCGACTGGCTGGTGAGCTTCCCGCCATTCGTCGACAAGCCGGTGGCCATCTTCAATGCCTCGCCTCGCTCCGTGCACGCCGACGCCGCCTTGCGCGAAACCCTAACTACCATGTCGGCGCGCCTCGTGCCCGACGCCTGTCTCGCGCTGCCACTTCGCAGCACCGGCATCACCGAACAGGGTATCCTCGACTCGGAGCACGCCGCGCCCATCCGCCGCGCGCTCACCCTGCTGGTTTCCGGAGCGGCGCTGAACGTGAAGTGGATCGTCATTCTGCTGGTGGTGATCGTTGCCGGCGCGGTCGGTTCGTACTGGTACGAAGGCTACAGTGCCGAGTCGAAGCTGCTGGAGCAGCCGGTCTACCGTGTCCTCAAGAAGCACGAGCCGGCGGTGTTCGACAAACTGGTGGACGAATACAAGCTGTACGCGCGCGAGGAAACGCGCCGCGAGAATTTCATCAACCTCGCCAATTCCGAGATCAGCCTGGTCGCCACGCGCAGTCTCGCGCATGCCTCGCAAGACTCCGTGCTGGCGCTCATGAACGACATGATCGCCACCGCGCATCGTCTGCAGCAGGTGCCGGGCGATGCGTGCTTCCGTTACTGGTTTCCGCAGGTCGCAGGTCCTCCCGATATCGCCCGCTACATCGATGAAGCCACGCAGGCGCATACACTCGAGCTCATGGGCGAAGTCATTCGCACGGCCAGCGAAACCCCTTCGCCGCTGCCGTCGCCGGAGGCCGTGAAAGACAACCTCGCCAGCGTCATCAACGCGACCTACCAGCAGTACGGCGCGGACGCGCAGATGATTGCCCATGCCGAAGACGCGCGCACCGACCGCACCAAGGTTTGCGCGATCACGATCTCGGTATACGAGCGCATCCTGAGCCTGCCGCCGGCCGACGGCGGCGCGCTGCTGCGCGCGATGACCCAGATCCACTAGGGCCGCGTTAAGTATTCGTAAGCGCGACGCGGCGCGGCGACGTGCTAACTTCCGCACCCAATGCACCTGCTGCTGATCGAGGACGACGCGGAAGCCGCCCGGTTCCTGGCGAAGGGCCTGCGCGAAAGCGGCTACGTGGTCGATATCGCCTCCGACGGCCGCGAAGGCCTGTTTCGCGCCACCGAGGGTTTGTACGACCTCATCATCGCCGATCGCCAGTTGCCGCACTTCGACGGCCTGTCCATCGTCGCCATGCTGCGCAAGAACGGCAAACACACGCCGGTGCTGATCCTCTCGGCGCTCGGGTCGGTCGACGACCGCATCGAGGGCCTGCGTGCCGGCGGCGACGATTACCTCACCAAGCCCTTCGCGTTCGGTGAACTGCTGGCGCGAATCGAGGCGCTGCTGCGCCGTGGCAACCAGCCGGAAGTGACCACGCGGATCCGCATCGCCGATCTCGAGCTCGACTTGTTAGGCCGCAAGGTAACTCGCGCGGGCACCCCCATCGACGTGACCTCCAAGGAATTCCAGCTGCTGGAATTCCTCGCGCGGCGCGCCGGCCAGCTCGTGACCCGCACCATGCTGCTGGAGGCGGTGTGGGACCTGCACTTCGATCCCCAGACCAACGTCATCGACGTCCACATCAGCCGCCTGCGCGCCGCCATCGACAAGGGATTCGAACGTCCGCTGCTGCACACGGTGCGCGGCGCGGGCTACGTGCTGCGCGATGGCGACTGACGCCCGGCATCCGGGCGGGACCCTGCGCCTCTCGTCGGCTCGCCTCGCATTGCTCTACGCGATGCTGGTCACCGTGTTCACCAGCTCGGTGCTGCTGTCCGTCTATCTATTGACGCGCAATGCGCTGGAACGCGAGATCAGCGCGGTGGTGCGCGCCGAGGTCGACGACCTGTCGGACGACCTGCGCCTGGGCGGCATCGCCCAGGTGGCCGCGACGCTGCGCCTGCGCGCCGACAGCTGGGGCCGCACCGGCGCGGTGTTCCTGCTCGCGGATCCGAACTTCCGGCCGGTGGCCGGCAATCTCACCGCATGGCCTCGCGATGTTCGTGCCCGCAGGGCGCGAGGCTCCCGGAATCCGCCATGGTCGAGTTCGAAATCGCCGCGCACGAGCGCGGCGAGTCGGTGCTGCACCCGGTGGAGGCGCGCATCGAACACCTGGCGAACGGCTACTGGCTGCTGGTCGGCGCCGACACCAGCGAGCGCCTCAATGTGTTGCGTCGATTCGGTCTGGCCACCGCCTGGGGCATCGCGCTGACGGCGCTCTGCGTGTGGCTGCTCGGCGCGGCGTATGCGCGTCGCACGGCGCGGCGAGTGCGCGCCTACGCCACCACCTGCGAAACCATCATGCAGGGCGACCTCACCCAGCGCCTGGCGGTCGACGGATCGCACGATGAATTCGATGCGCTCGCGGTCGCCGTCAATGCCATGCTCGATCGCATCGAGCAGCAGACCACCACGCTGCGCACCGCCTTCGACAGCATCGCTCACGACCTGCGCACGCCGCTGTATCGCATGCGCGTGCGGCTCGAAGAGGCCCAACTGCGAGCTGGCCTTCCGAAAGAAGCGCACGAGCTCATCGCGCCGGCGCTGCATCGAGCTCGACCGCGTGCAGCGCACGCTGGCGACGCTGCTGCAGATCGCACGCGCCGAAGCGAGCGGTGTCACCACGCACGGTGAGCACGTGGATCTCGCCGCACTCGCGGCCAACATGGTC
Organism: uncultured Pseudomonadota bacterium; assembly: GCA_963736955.1. Lineage (GTDB taxonomy): Bacteria > Pseudomonadota > Gammaproteobacteria > Steroidobacterales > Steroidobacteraceae > CADEED01. Next base: position 187,717 of record CAVTQT010000010.1, on the reverse strand, counting down.
GAGCTGTACGCGCCGGGCATGCTCGCCTCCGGGCTGCACGTAGCACTCGACGCGCCGATTGCCGCGCCGCTCACCGGCAATCGGCAACTGCTGGCGCAACTCGTCACCAATCTGCTCGAGAACGCTCTCAAGTACGTGCCGGCCGGCGGACATGTGCGCGTGAGTGTGCGGAACTCTGCCGGGCGGCGTGTCATTGAGTGTCGCTGATGACGGGCCCGGCATCGCGGCTGTGGATCGCGCGGCGGCGCTGCGGCCGTTCGTGCGCGTGGGAGATGCCGCGGCACATGCCTCGGGCAGCGGACTCGGGCTGTCGCTCGCGGCGGCCGTCGCACGTCTGCATGGCGCACAACTCACGCTCGGCGACAACGCGCCCGGCCTCGTCGTGCATTGCGAATTTCCTGCCGCCGCCCGGCGCGAGGCGCCCGAAGGCGTCGCACAGGTCAGGTGAAGCGCCGATCGCGCGCATCACGCCGGGCGCAGCAGAGGAAACCTGCGCGCTCAGGCCGTCTTGCCTGCTTTGCAATCCTTGACGAACTGCTTCTCCTCGTCGCCTTTGAGCTTCTTTTCGTGCGCCAGCTTTCTCGCAATGCGACGTGGAAGCGTGTTTCGTCGGCGGGCGTCGCGGCCGCGGGCGTGGCAGTGGGAGCCTGCGTGGAGGCGGCGAACGCGCTACCGGCGGTCATGAACGCGGTGACCATCAGAGTCGGGAGGATTTTCATATCGGTGTCCGGTTGTCGCTGCCGATTGCAGCGAGTGAAATATTGCGACTCCGCACATGAGCCACCGATGGCGCGCGGATTAAGAAAAAGAAACGGAAATGGGGACATTCCTCATTTCGTTGTAACAATCCGCTTCATGTGCGAACCGGAGCGGACGCATAGGATTGTTACAACGAAATGAGGAATGTCCCCTTTTCCGTTGCCGGTGCAAAGCGGCAAAACACGCGCCATCGATGAACAATCTGACGGCACGTCAACAGGGCGTATCGAATAAGAACATGTACTTACGTCATTTCCCAGGCTGGCACGCAGCTTGCTTTACTCCGGCCATCGCAGCTTTTTCGCTGAGTCCCTGGGTGATCCAATGGAATGCGTACTCCTTCACTGAAGGCCATCAAGACCTTTCAGATCGCCGCCAAACATTCGAGCTTCGCCGTCGCGGCCGATGAGCTTTGCATCACGCCGTCGGCGGTGAGCCACCAGATCAAGACGCTGGAAACGCAGCTCGGCCTGCCGCTGTTTTCGCGTAGTGCTCGTGCTCTCGCGCTCACCGACGCCGGTTCGCGTTATCTCGAGCAGATAGACGATCTGTTCATGCGGCTGGAATCTGTCACCGAACAATTGCGCGCGCGTTACGGCCGCAACAGCGTACGGCTGCACGTTCCCGCGTACTTCGCGAGCGAGATGCTGCTGCCGCGGCTGTCGGAATTTTCGAAGCTGCACGACGGCATCGACCTGCGCATCGAAACGCAGGGCGTGCACGGCCGCACGCACGCCGCCGAGGCCGACATCTCGGTGGTATGTGGAACCGGGCCGTGGAACAACTCGCTGATCGCGCATCCGCTGTTCGCGCAGACGATGGTGCCGGCCTGCTCGCCGGAACTGTTTTCCGAGCGTCCGGTGCTTCGTTACGAAGACCTGAACCAGCACACGCTGCTGGTGCACGAGGCGCGCCGCGACGACTGGGATCGCTGGGCAACCGCGGTCGGCATGAAAGCGCTGCAGCCGGCGCAGATCGTGCGCATCGATTCGATGTCCGCGGCCACGCGCGCCGCCGAGAAGAGCATCGGCATCGCGCTGCTGCCCGCCGAGCTCTCGCGTCGCAAGTTCGCGAGCGGCCGTCTCAAGCGCGTGTTCGATGACGAGCTCGTGACCCAGGAGGACTACACCTTATTAGTCCGAACCGAAGACGAAAACCGTGACGACATTCGCGCTTTGTGTGCGTGGCTGATCGAGTCCTGCCGCACCGTTGAGGAAAACTGATGCTCGACCCCAATCTTCTCGTTTGTTCGTGCAGCACGATGCGAGTAGTTTGACAATCGTGGTTTTCAAACATTGTTAGGAGTGCAACATGATTCGTCGAACTTCAAAGTATCTGGTTATGGCGTCGCTCGTGAGCTTCGCCGCCTACGCAAATGCCGGCCCGACCGCCGTGACGCCCGCGCTCGCCGCGTGCAGCAAGGCGCTGATCGAAACCCTCGCGAAGGCGGACACGCTGCCGGCGTACACCGTCAAGGCGCCGAGCGTGTTCGTCTCGGACCTGGTGGACCCGAACGCCTTCACGGTGCTCGCGCGCCACAAGAAGACGAACGAGCTGCTGGCCAAAGCCTCGTGCAAGGCCACGTCCAATGGCGAAATCGTTTCTTTCAAATCGATTCCTGTGAAGAGCTGACCAAATAGCCGAGGAGCTAACTATCGACCGCACTCTCGAACACGGCGAGGCGCGGACACCGATTCCCCCATCCCCCCTCTAGCGGGGAACGGTGTCCGCCTCTCGACCGCCCACCTGAAGGGTTCGGGAACTGCGGGTAACGGCCAAGCGCGGGGTTTGGCCATATCGGCTACCATCGCGCGGCATGAATGGCCCAGCCGACCCTTCCGCGTCTCCTCCTCTCATCGACTCGGGGTTTCCGACCCTTCCGCCCCTGGCGCCGCAGGTTCCGGCGCGCTGGCGCCGTCATCTCGGCGTTTTTCTCATGCGGCTTTCCGGCTGGCGAATCGCCGGCAACATTCCGAACGTTCCCAAGTACCTGCTGATCGTGGCGCCGCACACGTCGAACTGGGACTTCTTCCACGGCTTCTGCGCCTACCTGGTACTGCGCCTCGACAACTCCTGGCTGGCCAAGCACACGGTGTTCTTCTGGCCGCTCGGCATCCTGGCGCGCGCTTTCGGTGGCATGCCCATCGACCGTTCCAAGGGTGGAAACATAGTCCGCGCCTGCGTTGCGGAATTCGCACGCCGCGACAAGATGTCCATCACCATCACTCCGGAAGGAACTCGCGGCAAGGTGAAGGAGTGGAAGCTCGGCTTCTATTACATCGCCACGGAAGCGAACGTGCCGATCGTTCCCGTCGCTCTCGACTACGCGAACCGGCTGGTCCGGATCATGGCGCCGTTCACGCCCACGGGCGACGTGGCCGTCGACCTGCCGAAGATCAAGGCGATGTATTCCGCGCGCATGGCCAGGCACCCGGAGAATTTCTGAGCCCGCGCCGCCTGCTGGTGCTGTCCGTATCCGCCGGCGCCGGCCACGTACGCGCCGCGGATGCCGTCGTCAAAGCGGCCTCGACCGCGAAACCGCCGCTCATCGCGACGCACCTCGACCTGCTCACGCTCGTCCCGAAGGACTTCAGGAAGCTCTACGGCGAGCAATACATCCGGCTCGTGGAAAAGCTTCCGCAGCTCTGGTCCTACCTGTATTCGAAGACCGACCGGCCAAGCCGCGACTCACTGGTCGGCAAACTGAAACGCGCGGCGGAAAAGCTCAACACGCGCAAACTCAACGCGGAGATTGAACGCCTCGCACCCGATGTCATCCTCTGCACGCACTTCCTGCCGGCAGAATTGTTGTCGCGCCAGAAATCGAAAGGGCGATCTCTGCCGCCACTATGGGTGCAGGTGACCGACTTCGATGTACACGCGTTGTGGGTGCACAGCCACGTGGACCGCTACTGCGTGGCGAACGAAGAAGTTGCCTTCAGGCTCGCCGACCGCGGGGTTCCGCGCGAACGCATCACCGTCACCGGCATCCCGGTGATGCCGCAGTTCAGCGCGCCGCTCGATCGCGCGATATGCGCGGGCGAGCTCGGCCTCAAGCCTGAAACATTCACCGTGCTGATGATGGCGGGTGGTGCGGGAGTCGGCGGCCTCGATACGCTGGCGGAGCGGGTGTTGCGCCTGCCGGATCCGCCGCAGCTCGTCGCGCTCGCCGGGCGCAACGCGGAACTGCTGCAGCGTCTGCAAGCGCTCGCCAGGCAAGCATCCCGGCAAGCTTTTTCCGCTGGGTTTCACCACCACCGTCGAGCGTGTGATGACGGCGGCCGACCTGGTGGTGACCAAGCCCGGCGGACTGTCGGTTTCCGAATGCCTGGCCAAGCAACGGCCGATGCTGCTGGTTTCACCCATTCCCGGTCAGGAAGAGCGCAATGCCGACTATCTACTCGAATCCGGCGCCGCCATCAAAGCCGTCGATGGCGCGACGCTCGTATTCAAACTCGCCAACCTGATGGCCGAGCCGGCGCGTCTTGCGGCCATGAGCGCCGCCGCTGCGCGCATCGGCCGACCGGGCGCTGCAGCCGACGTGGTCGCCCTGATATCCTCGTCCCCATGAAGTCCATCGCAATTTGTTGCCTGGCCGCGGTGCTCGCAGCGCCAGTGCTGGCGCAGGAAGCGTCGGCTCCAATTCCTGCCGCCGCAGCCGTACGTCCTGTGCAGTGGGCGGAGCCCGTCGAGATGGAGGGCGTGTCGAACCTGCATCGCATCTCTCCCACGCTCTATCGAAGCGAGCAGCCCACGGCGCTCGGCATGAAGAACCTGGAAAGGCTCGGCATCCGCACGATCATCAACCTGCGCGCATTCAACGATGACAAAGACGAAGTGAAGGGCACCTCGCTGCGCACCGAGCGCGTGAAAATCCTGACCTGGCGCATCGATGACAAACACGTCATCGAAGTCATGCGCATGCTGAAGAAGGCCGAGAACGGTCCGTTCCTCATCCACTGCCAGCACGGCGCGGACCGCACCGGCTTGATGTCTGCGATGTACCGCGTTCTCGAGCAGGGCTGGACGCCGGAGGACGCGCTGACGGAGCTCATCGACGGTGGCTACGGCTACCACTCGATGTGGAAGAACATCGTGCGCTACGTGCGTTCCGTCGACGCCGCATCGTTGCGTGAGGCGATCGGGTCGGACTCCACCAGCACCGTCACCGACAATTTGTGATCGGCGCCGCCCAGGATCACGCCACGTAAAGGCGACACATCGCCGAAATCGCGGCCCCACGCCACCGCGATGTGGTCGGTGCCTGCGAAGCAGCCGTTCGTAGGGTCGAACTCGATCCAGCCGTACGGCGGACTCCACACCGCCACCCAGGCGTGAGAAGCCGCATCGCCGACCAGCTTCTCACCCCCTTCTGCCTGCGCGGAATTGGTACGCAGGTAGCCGCTCACGTAGCGCGCCGGCAGGCCGCGCGAACGGAGGCAGGAGATCATGAGGTGCGCGAAGTCCTGGCAGACGCCGCGCCGGGTTTCCACCACTTCGGTCGGTGAAGTGCTGATGGTGGTCACGCCCGGCACGTACTGGATGTCCGCATGCAGCTTCGTGCTTAAGCCTTCCGCGCAGGCGAGTATCGGCCGCCCCTCCGGAAAACATTGCGCGGAGTAGTCGGTGAAAGATTGCTTTACGCGCACGTGCGGAGATTCGTGGCGGAAGCGCGCCGCATCGAGCTGGTCGCGCGACGGCCAGGCGCCGTGATACGCGAACGAGTCGCGCACCCTTTCCCACGGCCTGGTGGTCTCGGGCGATACCGCCGGGCGCACGTGTACTTCGATCTGCATCTGTGACACGACCTTGAGCTCGCGGTGCGGTTGCGCGAGCTCGATGCGGATCAGCGGATTGCCAAAGGCGTCGAGCTGATCCACGCGCCGATGATTTTCCGGTGTAATGCTGATCTCATGCTCCAGGCATTCCTGATACGGCGCGGGACGCGGCACCAGGTGCAGCAGGTGATGCGAGTGCACGACGTCGGCGGCGTACTCGTAGGTGGTCTCGTGGCGGACGCGGTACTTGCGGCTCATGAGAGGCTCACGTCGCCAACGCGTGCGCGTCGGAATCGATCAACGCGAAGTACCGCCGCGACAGGCGGTCGGACAATTCCGCGGTGCGCGCCGCGAGTGCATGCAGTTCGCCGGCCAGGTCGGCGCGGGCTGCATCACCGTCCTCTCCTGTCGCATCGAGCAGTTCCGCAGAGCCCTGCGGCAGTAGCGGCACGTCCGGCGCACCGCGCTCACGTTCACCGTTCAGGCTGCGCGCCAGCTCATCGAGGTCCCGGTCGATCGAACGGCGATGGAACATCAGCGCCATGGGATGTCCGTCGTCGTACAGCAGCAGGTTGAGCATCTGTGACAGCCGCGGTGCGCCGAGGTACCGTGCGCGGTAGATAGGCGTGCTGTCACAGACGTCCAGCAGCCACTCCACGGCCTCGGGCCGGGTCGCGTGCGGACTCTCGAGCTGGCGCATGAGAATGCTCGCCACGAAATGCATGCGCTCGATGCGGCGGCCGAGGCGCATCACGCGCCAGCCCTCGTCGTGCATCATGTCTTCCTCGGAGAAGCCGGTCAGCGCGGCGAGCGACAGCAGTACTCGTTCGTAGACTTCGCGGCTGCTGCCGCTCGTCGCCATCGCCTCCTGCATCTGGCGCTGCAAACCCACCACGCCCCGCCAATAACGCGCCGACAGGCGGTTACGCACCTGCGATGCGCACCAGGCGAGATGTCTCACGTCGGTCTGCAACCCCTGAGAGTCGCGCGAACGCAGCGCATCGAAGATCTCAGTTTCAGCCGACACCGCACCGAGATCGCGGCAGATCTGCCGGGAGTGTGCCCACACGCGCGCGTCGCTGCGCGCGGCCAGCGTTCGCAGCATCAGCCGCGCGGTGTTTTCGCAGCGCACGGCATAGCGGCCAAGCCAGAAGAGGTTTTCGACCAGCCGCGAAGGGATGTAGTCCTGACGCTGCAAGGTGGCCCACCTCCCGGATTGAATCGAGGTGAGCGTGTCCTCGTGTGGATTCTCGTTGAGTACCCAGACGTCCTTGGCGCCACCACCGCGCTGCGTCGACACCACGTCGGCAGCCGCTTCATTGGCCACGCGCGCCAGGCCTCCGGGCATCACGCGCACACCTGAGGGCGTCACCACCGCGTATACACGAATCGTCAATGCTCGCGTGCCAAGCTCCGATGTCGCCGCGGATTTCCACACCGGCGCCTGCGACAGGCGCACATGTTCCTGCGCCACATAGGCATAGGGACGATTGCGCAGGCGCTCGATGAGCAGATCGCGCTCCTTGCCTTCGAACTCGCGTCCGAACATGGGCTCGAAACGCTGGTTCGGGTAGGTAGGTTTGATCACCAGGCGATCGAGATTGGCGAGTACATATTCGAGCGCTGGCTTTTCACCGAGCCACCAGGTCGCGATTTCCGGCAGCAACAGCTTTTCGCCGATGAGCCGCTCGGCAACGGGCGGCAGGAAGCCGAGCCACGCTGCCGACTCGAGCACGCCCGTACCCAGCGCATTGGAAATCACCACACGACCGGCGCGCAGCGCACCGATGAGCCCGGGCACTCCCAGCGCGGAATCGCCGCGCAATTCCAGCGGATCGCAGAAATCGTCATCGAGGCGCCGCAGGATGGAGTGCACGCGGCGCAGTCCGCCGAGCGTCTTGAGGAACACGGTGTCGCCACGGACCGTGAGATCGTTACCCTCGACCAGCGGCATGCCGAGCTGGCGCGCGAGATAGGCGTGCTCGAAATAGGTCTCGTTGTAGGGGCCGGGCGTGAGAATGACGGCGAGCGGCGATTCGTCACCCGCAGCGTCGAGAATCTTTTCGCGCAAGGCGCCGAAGAATCCGCGCACGCGTCGCACGCCCATGTCGGGGATGGCCTCGGGATGCACCTGCTCGAGGATCTCGCGATTTTCGAGCGCGTAGCCCGCGCCCGACGGTGCCTGGGTGCGATCCGCGAGCAGCCACCAGCGGCCATCCGGCGCGCGCGCCAGATCCGCGGCGTACAGATTCAGCCAGTTGCCATCCGCGGGCTTGAGGTCGTGGCAGGGCCAGAGGTAGTTAGGATGACCGAAAGGCAGTTCCGCCGGGATATGACCCTCGGCCAGCAATCGCTGTTGCCCATAGAGGTCGGCCAGCACCGCGTTGAGCAGCCGCGCACGTTGCGCGACTCCCGCTTCGATGGCCTGCCACTCGGCGGCCGGAAGGACGAACGGCAAAGGATCCAGTGCCCAGGGCCTGTCGGCGCCCTGCGGGTCGGCATAAACGTTGTAGGTGACGCCGTTCTCGACCACCAGGCGGCGCGTCAGCTCGAGCGAGCGGCGCACGGCGTCGGGCGATTCGTCGGCGCGCAGACGGTCGATGAGCGGCCGCCAATGTGCACGCATCGCGCCTTGCGAGTCGGTCAACTCGTCGTATCGCTTTAGGTCCGCCGGCTCGAGAACCGCGCGCATGTCATTTGCCGCCACGCATCAGACTTTACGCAGGTCCAGGGTGAACGGGAATTCGATGTTTGACGCATCCTCGGGGATTGCGACTTGCTTCGGCGTGTGACCCATTCTGACAAATCGCGCCAGGCGTCGGGCTTCCGATTCGAAGGCGTTCACCGGAAAGGTTTCATAGCTGAGTCCGCCCGGATGGGCCACGTGGTACTGCGCACCACCCATCGAGCGATTCATCCAGGTGTCGACCAGGTCGAAAACCAGCGGTCCATGTGCCGGAACCAGGGGATGCAGCGCGGACGGTGGCGCCCAGGCCTTGTAGCGCACACCGGCGACGAACTCGCCCACGGTGCCCGTGGACCGCAACGGGATTCGTCGCCCATTGCAGGTAATCGCATAACGGTCGGGCGCGAGGCCAGTGACCAGCACCTGCAGCCGCTCCACCGACGAATCCACGTAGCGCACCGCGCCACCCGCCGCGCCTTCCTCGCCCATGACATGCCAGGGCTCGAGCGCCTGGCGCAATTCCACTTCGGCGCCGAAGGTCGCGAAATCACCGTATTTGGGGAAGCGGAACTCGAAGTGCGGCGCGAACCACTCGCTCTTGAGCGGAAAGCCCGCCGCGTTCTGCTCGGCGATGACGTCGGCGAGATCCTTGTCTATGAAGTACGGCAGCATGAAGCGGTCATGCAGCTCGGTACCCCAGCGCGCGAGGCGCGGTGGTTCATAGGGTTCGCGCCAGAAACGCGCTATCAGCGAACGCAGCATGAGCTGCTGCGTAAGGCTCATGCGCTCGTGCGGCGGCATCTCGAAGGCGCGCATCTCGAGCAGGCCAAGACGTCCGGTGTTGCCGTCGGGCGAGAACATCTTGTCGATGCAGAACTCGGAGCGATGCGTGTTGCCGGTGGAATCGATGAGCAGATTACGGAACAGGCGGTCGACGACCCAGGGCGCCACCGGCTTGCCGGTGGAAGGCAACTGTTTGAACGCCAGCTCGAGCTCGTACAGCGAATCGTTGCGCGCTTCGTCGATGCGCGGCGCCTGCGAAGTGGGTCCTACGAACAGACCGCTGAAGAGATAGGAGAGCGCCGGGTGGTTGTGCCAGTACGCCAGCAGGCTGCGCAGCAGGTCAGGCCGGCGCAGGAACGGGGAATCGGCCGGCGTCGCGCCGCCGAGCACGAAGTGGTTGCCGCCGCCGGTGCCGGTGTGGCGGCCGTCGATCATGAACTTCTCGGTAGTTAGCCGCGCCTTGCGCGCCTCGTCGTACAGGTGTGTGGTGCGATCGACGAGATCATCCCAGCTGCCCGAGGGGTGGATGTTCACCTCGATGACCCCGGGGTCGGGTGTCACGCTGAAGCGGTTCAGGCGCGGATCCTTCGGCGGCTCGTAGCCTTCGAGAATCACCGGCGTATCCATGGCTTCGGCGGTCGCCTCGACCGCGGCGACCAATTCGAGGTATTCCTCGAGCTTGTCGGTCGGTGGCATGAATATATATAGAGAGCCGTTGCGAGGCTCGGCGCACATGGCGGTGCGCGTGATCTCGGTCGCAGACTTCAGGAATCCCGGCGCGGAATCGGGCGCCACGACGCCCTCGCGAGGCCGCGCGGACTTTCGTGCCTTGGGCGCAGCGCCGGCGGCATTTCCGGCCGCTTCCCTGGCGCGATCTTCGATCGTCTCGCCCATGAACTGGCGGCGAATATCGGCGGACTTCGGCAATGGCGCGGCGGGCGCCATCGGATCCGGCTCATATATGTATGGGTAGTCTTCCTTGCTGACCCAGGGCATCGAATCGAGCGGCAGCCGGTAGCCGATGGGTGAGTCCCCGGGAATCAGGTAGCAACGGTCGCGGCGCAGGAACCACGAACCGGTGCGCCAACGCGTCCCCGAAGCATCACGCGATACCGGCAGCACGTGACCAATCACGGTGTCGAGACCCTGCTCGAAAACCTTCGACAGTCGCGCGCGTTCCTGCGGATCGCTGAGCTTCGATTTGAATGGGTCGACGTTCGAAGGAAGCTGCCGTTCGCGCCAGAGGTAATAGAACGCATCTTCGAACGTCGCAAAAATATGCTCGGGCGCGAGACCCAGCCGCTCAGCAACGCCTGCGAGGAACAGCCCGGCCACGCCCGGCGTGACGCCCCGATCCTGCTTCTCGTTGTCGAGCAATTCCGGATTCGTCCAGATCGGCTCGCCGTCCCGGCGCCAGAAGCAGTTGAGCGACCAGCGCGGCAACTGTTCGCCCGGGTACCACTTGCCCTGGCCGAAGTGCGACAGCCCCTGCGGCGCGTACTTCTTCTTGAGGCGGTCGTAGAGCTCGATGGCGAGGCGTCGTTTGTCCGGCCCCATCGCCTTGGTGTTCCACTCCGCCCCATCCGGATCGTCCACCGACACGAACGTGGGCTCGCCGCCCATGGTCAGCCGCACGTCGCCCGACAGCAGCTGCGCGTCGATGTCATGGCCTAATTTTTCGATCTCCGTCCACTGCTCCTCGGTGTACGGCTTGGTGACGCGCGGCGCTTCCCAGACGCGCTCGACACCCATGTGGTGTTCGAACTCGACCTCCGCCTTGTCGACGGCGCCGGTGATCGGCGCGGCGGCGACGGGCTCGGGCGTGCAGGCAAGCGGAATGTGGCCTTCGCCCGCGAGCAGGCCCGAGGTGGGATCGAGGCCAACCCAACCCGCGCCAGGTAGATAGACCTCGCACCAGGCATGCAGGTCGGTGAAATCCTTCTCCGGGCCCGACGGGCCATCGAGCGATTTCATGTCGGCGGTCAGCTGGATGAGATAGCCGGAGACGAATCGCGCCGCCAGACCCATGTGACGCAGCAGTTGCACCAGCAGCCACGAAGAATCGCGGCAGGATCCGGATTGCTTCCGGAGCGTGAGCTCGGGCGTCTGCACGCCAGGCTCCATGCGAATGAGGTACTTGATGTCGTTGGCGAGCCTGGCGTTGAGCTCGACAAGAAAATCGATAGTGCGTTTGCGCTCCCTGGGAATCGTGCGCAGGTATTCCTTGAACAGCGGTTCGCCGCGGAACATGACGAGGTATGGCGCGAGGTCTCGCTTGTCCACGCCCTGGTAGCCGAACGGAAAGGTCTCCGCGTACGGCTCGAGAAAGAAATCGAACGGATTGAGCACCGCCATCTCGGCGACCAGGTCCACCTCGATGCGCAGCTCGCGCGTCTTCTCCGCGAAGACGTAGCGGGCGAGGTAGTTAGCCTCTGGGTCCTGCTGCCAGTTGATGAAATGATTGCCCGGCGTGACCTTCAGCGAATAGGAAATGATCCGCGTGCGGCAATGGGGAGCGGGACGCAGGCGGACGATCTGTGGTCCGAGCGCCACGAGCCGGTCGTAGCGATAGTGCGTGACGTGATTGAGTGCGACATGTATGGACACGTCTGCATTCTACACAGGGCCCCTGTTAGACACTGCGCACCAAATTGCGCCAAAAACAGGCTCTCAGCACCATCGGGATGCGCGCACACTGCCACTACGCACTTTTTTGAACGCGAATTTTCGGCTCTGGTATTTTTGGGTCGAGCGTACCCGCAAACAATGAAAACCGACTGGACTGCATACCCTTCCCCTGGATGCCACGACGAACTCGTGGGCCCCAGCGGCGGCGCACGCGCAGCCGGACGCCAGCTGATGCGATATCTCACCGATATGGACGGCGACGAGATCGCCGTGCGCCAACAGGCGGCCGAGCTCGCAATCAAGGCCATGGGCATAACGTTCACGGTCTACCACGAGCAGGACGGCTCGATCGACCGCGCCTGGCCGCTGGACATCATTCCCCGGACCATCACCCGTAAGGAATGGCAGAAGATCGAGGCGGGCCTGATCCAGCGCGCCGCCGCGCTGAATCTCTTCATCAACGACGTCTACCACGAGCAGAAATTCATCAAGGACGGCCTCATGCCGGCCTCGATCATCGCGACTTCGAAAAACTTTCGTGCCAACGTCAAGGGCATAAAACCGCCGCTCGGCACCTGGGCGCACATCTGCGGCTCGGACCTGATCCGCGACAAGGACGGTACGGTCTACGTGCTCGAGGACAACCTGCGCGTCCCCTCCGGCGTGTCCTACATGCTCGAGAACCGCCAGGTCGTCAAACGCGTGTTTCCGGAACTGTTCGAGAGCGCCGCCATCCTGCCGGTGGACGACTATCCCTCGCAGCTCTACGACATGCTGAGTGCCTTGAGCCCACGCAAGGAAACGCGCCCTGAAGTCGTGGTGCTCACGCCGGGAATCTACAACTCGGCGTATTTCGAACATGCATATCTGGCGCGCCAGATGGGCTGCCAGCTGGTCGAGGGCCGTGACCTCGCGGTAGATAGCGACGACTGCGTGTACATGCAGACGGTGCGTGGCTGGACGCGCGTCGATGTCATCTACCGCCGCATCGACGATGACTTCCTCGACCAGGAAGTGTTCCGCAAGGATTCCTCGCTTGGAGTGCCGGGCCTGATGCGAGCCTGGGCCGCGGGCAAGGTGGCGCTCGCCAACGCACCTGGTGCGGGTGTCGCGGACGACAAGCTCGTCTATACCTACGTGCCCGACATGATCAAGTACTACCTGGGCGAAGACGCCATCCTGCCCAATGTTCCTTCGTATCGCTGCGGCGAGGCCAAGCAGCTCGAACATGTGCTCAGCCATCTCGATCAGCTCGTGGTGAAGCCGGTCGACGGCTCGGGCGGCTACGGCATGCTCATGGGCCCCATGTCTACCAAAGCCGAGCGTGCCAGGTTCGCCGATTCGCTCAAGGCGGATCCGCGCAGCTTCATTGCGCAACCAGTCGTCACACTATCTACCGTGCCCACGCTCGTGAATGACAAGCTCGAGCCGCGGCACGTCGACCTGCGACCGTTCATCCTCTCCGGGCCGCAGACCGCGGTGACAACGGGCGGCCTCACGCGCGTCGCGTTGCGCAAGGGTTCGCTGGTGGTGAACTCCTCGCAGGGCGGCGGTAGCAAGGACACCTGGATCGTGGATACTGACAACTAAATGTTAGCCCGCGTCGTCGAAAACGTTTACTGGCTCTCGCGCTACCTCGAACGCGCGGAGAACACCGCGCGCATCATCGGCGTGAACACCAACCTGCTGCTCGACCTTCCGGGCGGCATCGCGCCGGGTTGGTTGCCGCTGGTGGATATCTCGGGCAATCGCGCGGAGTTCGACACCAAGGGTACGAAGGGCGAAGAGCGCGACGTGGTGAACTTCCTGATCGCCGACAAGGAGAATCCCGGCTCGATCTGCAGCTCACTCACCGCGGCGCGGGAAAATGCGCGCACCCTGCGCGAGATCCTGCCGATCGAGGCCTGGGAACTGCTCAACGAGTTTTTTGCCGAATTCAGCAAGGACCTTGCGGCAGGCATCAACAAGCGCACACGCTTCGATTTCCTGAAGCGCGTCGTCGTCACACTGCAGTCCTTGTCCGGCATGCTCGACGGCACCATGAACCGCAATGACGCGCACACGTTCAGCACGCTGGGGCGCAACCTCGAACGGGCTGACATGACCAGCCGAATTGTCGACGTACGCTCCGCCCAACTACTGCCGGCGGAGACTCCCGAGCTGCGGCCGTTCGAAACCGTGCAGTGGATGAGCGTGTTGAAGTCGCTCTCCGGCTACCAGATGTACCGGCTGAAGATGCGCACACGCGTGAAGCGCATCGATGTGCTCCAGTTCCTGCTGCGCGACGACCAGTTCCCGCGCTCGTGCCTGTACTGCCTCACGCAACTGGAAAATTCGCTGACACCCTTGCCGCGCAGCGAGGGTGTGCTCGAAGTTCTGGACGGCGCCGCCAAGTTCATACAGCGCGCGCCGCTCGCGACACTCGATCAGCCCGGCCTGCACGAGCTCATCGACGACATCCAGCTGCGTATTTCGAATGTGCATTCACGACTCGCCGAGATCTATTTCCCCTCGGGCGAGATCAGCGGCGTGCAGCGCATGAACGGGCAGAGCCAGTCGCAGAGCCAGTCGCAGCGTCAGACGTCACTGTCTTTCGGCGAGCGCGCCAAAGCTTAGCGAGGAGCGTGGTGGAAGCTCCACTACGCCGGGATCCGCGGGCATGCGCGAGAAAATAGTCATCCTCTCGGGCTCCGGGCTTTCCGCTGAGAGCGGCCTGCCGACATTTCGTGATGCGGCCGGATTGTGGCGTCAGCATTCCTGGCAGGACCTGGCTAGCCCTGAAGGTTGGTGCGCAAACCCCGCGCTCGTTCTCGAGTTCTACAACGAAAGGCGTGCCAGGGCGTGGAAGGCCCAGCCGAATGCGGCCCATCTCGCCATTGCCGCGCTCGAGCGAAAGTACGAGGTGGTCGTGGTCACGCAGAACGTTGATGCGCTGCACGAGCGCGCCGGATCGACCACGGTGCTGCATGTCCACGGCGAATTGTCTTACGCACGTGGCACCGGCCCGGCTCGCCGGCGCTACCGGATCGATGGCGCGCCTATCGAGATCGGACAGCTCTGCGAAGAAGGGACGCAGCTGAGGCCCGACATCGTGTGGTTTGGAGAAGAGACGCAATTCATGAGCGAGGCGTGCGAGTACGTCGCTGCCGCCGACAAGGTCCTGGTAGTTGGGACCTCACTCAGCGTCTATCCCGCAGCCTCGCTGGTCGATGTGGCGAGAGGCGATGCGGACAAGGTTTTGAACTGCCTGGAGATGGACGATGTGCCGCGGGGCTTTGTTTTCCATCCAGGTCCTGCCACCAGGGTGCTGCCCCGCATCATTGACGGATGGCTGACCTAGACGAGCGGATCGCGCCGGCATATACACGATTCATGCGCATCATCGTCATCGCGCTGACACTGGTTTCGGCAACCTTGGCCGGCACCACGGTGTATTTCGCGCGCGAACTGCAGCTCGAGCGTGGGCGTTCGCACGCAGTGGCCGCTCCCATCGCGCAAACGCCGCCTGCCCCGCAAGCTCAGTTGCCCTTGCCTTCCGCACCGCCGGTCGTGCAACAGACGTTCACGCCGCCACTCGCCCAAGCCGAGAGCAAGGAAGCCGACGAGAAGAACATGCAGGTCGAGCTGAGCCGTCGAACGCTGAAGATGCTCACTGATCCGGCACAGCGCGAGGGCATGTTGCTCGAACAGAAAATGATGATGCGCAACATGTATCCGCGCCTCGCGCAATCGATCGGAATGACAAATGAGGAAGCCGATCGGCTTTTCACCCTGCTCGCCCAGCAGCAAATCGATTTCCAGGAAAAGTTTGCCCGTTGCGCTGTCGACCCGAATTGCAACGAACGGGACGGCGGTCTCAACCAGACCGATCCCAGTGCGCAGGAAATTGCGAATCTGCTGGGCGCCGATCGCCAGCAACAATTCGAGGCCTATAAGAACACGCTCATGGAACGCGAATCCGTGGTGCAGTTGCGAACCAGACTTCCGGACGCGAGTCGTCTGCCAGACGAACGGGCCGAGGCGCTCGTCGCGGCGCTGGCGGATGAGCGGCAGAAGATTCACATGGAGGCGGCCCAGCGTGGCGCCGGCATGAATGGCTACGGCACCGGCGTCGGCGTGGTCTTTTCTGCGAGCGATGCGGCGACTCCCGAGGCGCAGCTCGAGTCCGCCCAGGCGAACAGCCGGCGCATGCGCGCGCGAGCCGCCGAGGTGCTCGACACCGAACAACTTC
Source organism: uncultured Pseudomonadota bacterium (assembly GCA_963736955.1). Taxonomy (GTDB): domain Bacteria; phylum Pseudomonadota; class Gammaproteobacteria; order Steroidobacterales; family Steroidobacteraceae; genus CADEED01. Next base: position 171,852 of record CAVTQT010000010.1, on the reverse strand, counting down.
GTGTGTTCGACGAAATGCAGGAAGAGCTGTTGATTTCCATGATGAACCAGGTGCGCAGGAAAGAAGAGTTCGCGACGAACTCTTCGTTCACCACCGCAACGATCGTGAACTGAGCTCGACAGTTCGCGGACCTAGTTCTGCGACGCCTTTCTGCCGCCGCGCTCGATGCTGGCGTGCGTCATTTCCCGCTCGAGCAGACACTTCGACATTTCCGACGCGCGGGCCACGAGGTCGCGCGCGCCGGCGCGCAGGCTCTCGCTCGATTGCACGAAGTCCATATTGCGCTCCATCTCCTCGAACTCCCAGCCAAGCGAGTGCGCGATGAACGGGAACTGCGGCAGTAGATAGCCGATTTCGCTGAAGAAACCCATCATCTGGCCGGCCACGGCCTGGATGCCGTCCTGCCCGCCGGTGATGATGAACGCCGCCACCTTGTTCCGGATGAGCACCTTGTTGTTCAGCGTGATCTGGTTCTGGATGCAGTTCATGCGCTCGACCATCTTGTAGTAGAGCGAACTCGCGGCACCCCAGCGGATCGGCGTGGCAATCAGCAGGATGTCCGCCCAGTGCACGGCCATCTCGTAGACCCGGTCGAGTTGGTCGGTCTTGTCCATGGAGGTGACCGAACAAGGCCAGGTGCAGGCTTTCGCCGCCTTCGAGTAATAGCCCTCGCAATTGCGGAAGCTGAGGTCGTTGAGTTTGATCAGCTTCGTTTCCGCGCCGAGCGTGGATGCAGCGTGCTCGAGCGCCACGCCCAGCAAGTGCTCGGACGTCGAGAAACGCGGATTCTTTGCGTCCATCGCGGTGGTGGAGATGCCGCCGACGCGCAAGGTTCCGGGCGCACGCTCCGTCGAACGCGTCAGCGGATGCGGCTCGTGCGGCAAGTGGCCACGCTTGCTGGTCGGCTTCGCGGTGACTAACAACCTGCCGTTTTCTTCCTTGACGCCGTAGCCCGGGACTTTGTCCGCTTCGTATCCCGGCTCTCCTTCACCGGTGCAGCGATGGAATTTGTACTGGTGCCACGGGCAGACCACGAATTCACCATCGAGCCGGCCTTTGCCGAGCGGCCCGCCAACGTGATTGCAGACATTGGAAATCACGCCGAACTTTCCATCTTTGAACGATACGGCCACGAGCCGCTCGCCGAGTTTCGCCTCGCGTAATGGTTCGCGTTTGAAATCCTCTGCCGCGCCGACGTCGATCCACTCCCCTGCCTGGTCCATGATCACTCCCCGCAATCCTGAAGCTCCGCGCAATCATATCCCCTACACTCCTGCGATGACCGAACTCGAACGCTCGACCATGGCGCGCGTCACCTGGCGTGTGCTTCCCTTTCTCCTGCTGCTGTACATCATCTCGTGGCTGGACCGGGTCAACGTCAGCTTCGCCAAGCTGCAGATGAACGATGACCTGGGTTTCAGCGAAACCATCTACGGCATCGGCGCCGGCATCTTCTTCCTGAGCTACGGCCTCTGCGAGATACCCAGCAACCTGCTGCTCGCACGTTTCGGCGCGCGGTTGTGGATCGCGCGCATCATGATCAGCTGGGGCATCATCTCGATCGGCATGATGTTCGTGACCGGCGTGTACAGCTTCTACGCCATGCGATTCCTGTTAGGCGTGGCCGAAGCCGGATTCCTCCCCGGCATCATCTACTACCTCAGCCAATGGTACCCACGTCAGCACCGCGCCAAGGCCGTATCCTGGTTCATGATCGGCATCCCGCTCTCAGTGGTGATCGGGTCGCCCCTGTCCGGCTGGATCATGCAGAACTTCGACGAGTCGCTCGGTCTTCACGGGTGGCAATGGATGTTCCTCGTCGAAGGTGTGCCGGCGGTGCTGTTGGGGTTCGTGGTGCTCGGGTTCCTCACAGAGAAGCCCGGCGACGCGCGCTGGCTCGCGCCCGAGCAACGCGACTGGCTGAGCACGCGCATCGAGTCCGAACGAGTTGAAGCGCACACGCGCCACGGCATCGGCCTTCGGCAGGCGCTGGTTCATCCCACGGTGTGGCTGCTCGCGGTGGTGATGTTCTGCTGCCAGACGGGCAGTTACGGCCTTACGTTCTGGGTGCCGACGATCGTCAAGGGCCTCTCGGGCTACTCGGAATCCGAGATCGGCGTGTTCACTGCCATTCCATATATCGCCGCGGCGCTGGGCATGATCCTCGTCGGCTGGAACTCCGACCGCACCGGCGAGCGTTTCCTGCATGTGGCCATTCCTTCGTTGATCGGCGCGGCTGGCTTCATCGCCGTGGGATACGTGGTGGTGCCTGCGTTGGCGATGCTGGCGTTGTCCGTGGCGGCAGTCGGCGATTACGCCACGCGGGGACCGTTCTGGGCGTTGCCCGGAAAATTCCTCGTCGGAAGCGCGGCGGCGGGAGCCATCGCATTGATCAACTCGATGGGCGCCCTCGGTGGCGCGATCGGTCCGAGCGCCGTCGGCTGGCTCAAGGATCACACCGGCGGCTTCATTGGACCCATGGTCATGCTGTCGGGCGTGCTCGTGGTCGGCGCCGGACTCACGCTCCACCTGCGCAATTCACCGGCGCTGAAAGGCAAGGACAAGTAGTCGGACGTCGATCGCCATGAAAACGACTATCTACGGCATTAGAAATTGCGACACCATGAAGAAGGCCCGGGCCTGGCTCGAAGCTCACGGCGTCGACTACGACTTTCATGACTACAAGTCAGATGGCATTGACCGCGCCACGCTCGAGAAGTGGGCCAAGACTGTCGGGTGGGAAGTGCTTCTCAATCGCGCCGGCACCACTTTTCGGAAATTGCCGGATGATGCGAAACAGAACATCGACGAACGGAAGGCGATCAAGCTCATGCTCGAGCAGCCGTCCATGATCAAGCGGCCGGTCCTCGAGCGAGGCCGCACGCTGCTCGTCGGCTTCACGGAAGATCGCTATTCGGCGATCAGATAGCCGGCGCTATCGTGGCGAGCGGCAGCGCGCGCGGATATTTCCGGCCATTGAGAAATTTGCCGAGAAACGTCGACCGCACGAGGTAGTGATAGCTGGCAAGCAGTAGCGCGCCGGTGATCGTCAGGATCAGCGCGTACTTGATTGACCAGTGCACCGGCCATCGGATCATCCAGGCCTGCAATCCCCAGACGATCGGGACGTGAACCAGGTACATCCAGTACGACGCGTCCGACAGGTAGCGCCAGCGCGCGCTCGGCGCCGACAGCCACGCCATCGCCGCACCGACCAGCCCCAACGACCAGCACCAGACGGCGAGCATGTATACGCCGGCGTATGCCGCACGTATTCCCGGCGACATCGGAATGACCGTCATGTTCATCCTCACACCGACCAGATAGAGGGCCGCGAAAGACGCCAGCACGGCGACGATGAGGTACAGCGCATAGTCGCGGCGCAGAAACTCAAACAATGATTGCTGGCGATGCAGGCACCAGCCAAACAAGACCGAGGTGCCAAAGATCGCCACCGAGGGAAAGCTGGGCACGAAGCCATAAAGCGGAGCCGGGATCCCGGACCACTGTAGCCACCAGGGCGTGGCGAACAACAGCGCGGCCAGCGGCGCGGCCAGCAGCAGCGGCGCGATGCGAAAAGAGAACGCGATGTGCAGCAGCCGATCGATGAACGAACGCAGCGACCCGCGGCGATCCACGGCAGCAAGTATCGTGCGCACGATCAGCACCAGCGCGTACAGCACCAGCAGTAGATAGAGAAACCAGAAGTGGCCCCAGGGAAAGCCTTGATTCTGAGGCGCTCCAGGCCCGGGACCGGTGATGCCGGCATTTTTGGCAGCCCAGATGATGGGCAGGATGCAGAGCGGCATGACCACGGGAAAGAAGGCCAGCAGCGGCAAGGCAATACGCCGCAGCCGATTCTTGATGAAGCCGCCTGACCCTAAACGCTCGAACAGCAAGCGCGCGAAAAACCCCGCCACGAGGAAAAACGTCGCCATGCGGAAGATGTGCACGACGTAAAAGAACACACCCATTGACGTGCTGGTTTCAACGTCCGAAATGGGCCACCTGAGCTCGCGAAACCCGGGCAGGAACGACATGGTGGCGTGCAACGCGATGCCGAGCAGCAAGGCGCTCGCGCGCAGCGCGTCGAGCGAATGAAAGCGTTCCGGTTCGGTCATCGGAGGTCTCCACGACAGATGTGGTCCAATCTATGACATCTGTCGTAGTAATGACAACTACCTTCGCCTTCAAATGAAAAAGGCGCCGCCCGGTATATCCAGACGGCGCCCCGTTCATTGGAGACTCGGGCCGCCCGCGTGCACGGCCCGGATCCGTCCCCAGTCCCCCCTCTCACTGGCTGGCATAAATACGCCTTGGGGATGCAAAAGGAAAGGCCTGGTGTGGTGAATGTGCGACCAAAAAATGCCTCATTGATTAGCCCGAGGGCCTCAATGTGGATTCTGCGCAACGTGATGGTGCAAAAGTTGCTTGTCAGGGCTGGCCGACCTCTCCGGGGTATTGCTCCAGCCCATCCACTGTGGATCATGCGTCCGAGGGAACGGAGTCATCATGCTGAATAAATGGCGTCGTCGGGCAGCGCGGTTTTGCGCTGGCCTGCTCGTCACACTCGCGATTCCCACGCATGCCGAGGAAGCAGGCCGCTTCTACGGCATGCTTCGCTCGCGCGACCTCACCCCTTTCGGCTTCCTGCGTCTCGACATGCGCCCCGCGCACGCGGTGAACATCGAGACTCACACCTTCGCCTTCGAAGCCGAGCTGGGTTACCAAAACACCTGGGCATTGAGCGAGAACGTGGAGAAGTACCTCACGTCGCTCGAGTCCTCGGGCCGTCGCGAGATCGGCTCCGCCGAGATTGACGCCATCCGCAGCCTGCCAGGCGAAAACTATCTATTCGACCTGGAGTCCGCGACGCTCGACATGGCGGTGCACTACAAGTTCTCGAACCAATGGACCGCTTACCTCTTCGCGACAGCCGTCTCCTATCAAGGCGGATTTCTCGATTCGACGATCGAAGGTTTCCACGACTTGATGGGGCTCAGCAGCTACGGTCGCCGCGCCATCGGTCGAAATGGCACTTATCTCATCTACGACCTCAAGAAAACGAAAGGCGTGCTCACTGATGCACCCCAAAGTCCAGGATTTCTCGACCCGACTTTCGGGCTGCGGTACAGCGGCATGTCATTGCCGGGGCGCTGGCAAATGTCGGTTGAGACCGCGGTGAAGATACCGGTCGACGGCGCGCGTCCATTGCTGTCGACCGGGAACACAGACTACGGATTGCAGATGTCCGTGCGACGGCTGGGTAACCGGAATGCACTGCACATGGATTTCTCCGGGGTGTATTACGCCGGCGAAGACATGCCGTCGGAGCATCAGTCACAGATCATTCCCACGATCGTAATCGGCTGGGAGCGGCAGATGTCGGCCCGGACAAACATGAACCTGCAGGGTTACGCCAGCAAGAGCGTCTACAAGCGTGCGCAGACCGATCTCGACGAACTACTCGCCGACAAATTCCAGTTGAGCCTCGGCGTGCGTCATCGCTTCGACTGCTGTCTCGTGTCGTTCGGTGTGACCGAGAATCTGCAGAATCTCAACAATACGCCGGACGTCGGATTCCAGATCGGATTCGCCTGGGTGCCGCGGCTCAAACCGCAGTGAAAATGGGGACATTCCTCATTTCTTTGTAACAAACTAGAGAGCGGGCGCGTGTCTGCTCGAAGCCGGCGTTTGTTACAAAGAAATGAGGAATGTCCCCATTTTCACGCGCTGCGCGACGCGAAGTCATCCACTTCGCACTCGGCGCGTGCGCGCAGGGCGGCCGTCACGGTCGAATCGCCAAGGGTGAGCATCGCGGTTGCATTGAACTCCACGATCCAGACCAGACATTTGTCGGCCGGAAGGGCGCGCGAGTAGCGGAACCCCTGCGCGAAGTCATACCCGGCGGCGGCAAGGAACCGCGCATCCCACTCCGTCTCCACGCCTTCGGCGACCAGCTCCAGCTTCAATGCATGCGCCATCTGCGCCGTTGACTCGACGATGATGCGATCGTCGCTGTTGTTGCGCATGCCCATCACGAATGACTTGTCGAGCTTGAGCGAGTGCACCGGCAGATCGCGCAGGTAGCCGAGCGAGGAATATCCGGTACCGAAGTCGTCGATGGCAATGAGCACACCGAGTTTGTCGATCTCCTGGATTACGCGGAGCGCGCGTACCGGATCGAGCATCATGGCGCTCTCGGTGATTTCCAGTTCGAGCGAGGCTGCGGACACACCCGAGTCGGCGAGTAACTGCCTCAGCAGCCCGGGAAATGCGATGTCCTGCAACAGTCGCGCGGACAAATTCACGGAGATGCGCAGATGTACGCCACGCTCGCGCCAGCGGCGAATCTGCGTGAGCGCTGCTCGCAACGTCCACTCGGTGAGCGGCCGGATCAGGTCGGTGGCTTCGGCGATCGCGATGAATTCGCTCGGGCTGATCTCTCCCTGGGTCGGATGCGACCAGCGTAGCAACGCCTCGGCACTTTCGACCATTCCGCTGCGCAAGTTCACCTGCGGTTGGAAGTGCAGCTCGAGCTGGTTGCCGGCGATGGCAGCGCGCAACTCACCGCCGATGGCGAGCTTGCGCACCGTGTTTTCGTCGTACGCGGGGTCGTAATACTCGTAGGCCGCGCCACGGCGTTTCGCGACGTACATCGCGACGTCCGCGTGCCGGAGCAGCGTCTGCGCATCGCTCGCGTCCTGTGGGAAACGCGCGATACCGATGCTCACGCCAATCTCGATGGAGATCCCTGCGACGTCAATCGGCGCACGCAGGCAATCCGAAAGCAGCTGCGAAGTGCTCGAGATGACTTCAGTGCTCTCGTGCTGATCGAGCACCACGGTGAATTCGTCGCCACCGATGCGCGCGATGAGGCCGCGAGTGCCGAGCGCCTGCTGGAACCGCTGCGCCACGTCGCACAACACACGGTCGCCCACGTTGTGACCCAGTGTGTCGTTGACCTCCTTGAAGCGGCACAGGTCCAGCATGAGCAGCGCCAGCGATCGCCGCGATGAACTGGCGCCGAGCGATGCTTCCAGGTGCGTCAGCAGAGCGGCGCGGTTCGGCAGCGATGTCAGCGAATCATGCGTGGCCTGGTGTTGCAAGCGATTCTGCTGAACGCGGCGTTCGCGGATGTCGCGCACGATGGCGGTGTACAGGCGTTCGGTATTGAGTCGCACGCGACTCACGGAGATTTCCACCGGGAACACCTCGCCATCGAGGGTGCGCGCGTCACATTCGCGCACCACGCCGTGCAGGGCGCCCAATCGCGCACCGGCGGCTTCGCCGGCCAGCAGCGTGATGAATTTGGCGAGGGGCTCGTCCAGCAGCTCGTAGGTCGCGCAGCTGAACAGCTTCGATGCGGCCGGATTCGCCGTCTTGATGATGCCCGCTTCGTCGACGCAGAGAATGCAATCAGTGGACGAGTGCACCACGCTCTTGAGCAACGCGTCGCGTCGGCGCATGCCGAGCGCGTAGGAAATCGCACGCAACGTCTGTGCTTCCAGCGAGCGCACGATGGCCGCGACGAACAGCAGCGCGACCACGAGCATGGGAGCCGCAATGTCGAGCAGCAGGCGCGAGTACGCAGAACGCGAGCAGGGACAGCGCGAAAATTGCCGCCAGTGAAAATGCCAGTGCGGCCAGATTGCGCGGCCATTTGGCGCCGTACATCAGCGCAGCTAGAGCCGCCCAGATTGTTATCAGCGCCAACGAAGCCCACATCGGCAGAGGGCGCGGCGCACGCTGGCTCACAGTCTCAGCCGCAAGTGCCTGCACGACAATGCCGGGCAAAGACCCATACAACGGCACGGACAACATGTCGCCGAGCTCGACCGCCGTTGCGCCGACGAACACCGTCTTTCCTGCAAGCATCGCTCGCGGCACGTGACCTTCCAGCACGTCGACATACGAAACGAATGCGAACGACGATGGCGAGATCGAGAAATCGATGGGCACATCCTGGTCGTCCATCAGCACTCTGCGCGGGTCGATGATGCTCGGGACGCGTGCGCCATCGATCGTCCAGAAATTGCGCCACTGGCGCGTGCGGCCGTCGGCACCGGGCTCGCCGTTGACGACCGCGTTCTCGGTGCGGCGCGCAAATCTGCGCAGCGGTTTGCTGACCGAGAGCGTGCCGTCGTCGCCGTTCGAGCGCTGGAAGAAAGTGGGCAGCGCCAGCGGGTAATCGCGTGGCTTCGCGAGCGCCGCTTCGAGCACCGCGTCGTCCAGCGCATTCGACTGCGAACTGAAATCGATATCGATGAAAACCCTGTCGGGCGCGGCACGTGAGAGCTCCTCGACGAGCTTCGCGTGGTAGCGGCGCGGCCACGGCCATTGGTCGAGCGCTGCCAGGCTGGCGGCGTCGATGCCGACGATCACGATATCCGAGCGCACTTCGCGCATCAGCAGGCGGGAGCGCGCGTCGGCGCCAGCGTTTTCGAGTGTTGACAACGCTCCTGTGGCGGCCAGCACCGACACCAGCGCGGCTGCGGCCAGTGCGATCAGGCCCCAACCATTGCGATGGCGGAAGCGGATCATTTTTTCCCGCGGCGCCGCACCAGGCCGTCTAACAATTCGACAACGTCGGCTGGCGGGCCGTGACCGGGCTTGTCCGTGTCGGTGGTATCCGTCGCGGGCGTGGTGGCGCCGTCGTCGACCCCGACATCCACGCCGAGATCGACAGTGACTTCGACACCTTGGTTGCCATTGCCATGGTCACTACCGTTGCCGTTGCCATTGCCATGGTCATTGCCCGATGCCGTTGTCATTGCCATCGCCATTGCCATTGCCATTGCCGTGCCATTGTCGATGTCGTTGCCGTTGCCATGGCCGGAATTGGAGACTGCGTCGGCTGCGTTGGCCGAACCCACGGTCACCTCGACCGGATGACTGCTCGACCCGTTGGTGACAGTAAAGCGAGTCTTGTCGGAGTCGGGATCGAGGCCGAGGTCGACGTTGGCGTTCACGCCGGTTTCGGTAGACGGCGGACCGGCTGGGACGCCGGCGGTAGTGCCGGATTCGGGCGCGGCTGCGGAGCGGACCGACCAACACAGAATCCCGATCCTGATGACGCGGAGTGCCGTGCCCTGGCGTCGGCTTCGGCGCGCCATCGTTGGAACCGCTGCCCGCCGGCTGCCGCGGCAGAATCGCGGGCGCCTTGTCGCCACCCATCTTGAGAACGCTGACTCCCGTGTCCTCGCGCTGACGTGAAGCAATTTCGCCGGCCCTGAGGTCCACGACTCCGGATTCGTCCGCGGCGTGTACTTCGAGCAATCCCTCGAAGAGCGAGATTGTCGTGGTCTCGTCCTGCGCGGCAACGTTGAATTGCGTGCCCTTGACGACTCCGACCAGGTAGGGAGTTTCGATACGCAGCTTCCGGCCTTCGCGCTTGCCGATGTTGTAGAAGACGTTGCCGCGCGGCTGCAGGATGCGATCGATGGGCGCGCCGCGCTTCTCCAGCGCAGGAAATTCGAGCAGCGTTTCCGGGCCGACACTCAACGTGGTCGCGCCCTGCCGGAGCTCCACCGCTCCGTCACGGCCGGTGCGCAGCGTAGCGGGCGGATCGAGCACGCTGCCGGCGCGCACGGCACGCGGCGCACCGCTATTGGTCACGTGCACCTCGCCCTTCACACTGACCACCACGATGTCGCCCGAGTCGATGGCAAGCGCGGTGGCCGGAGCCAGCAGCGCGCACAGAGTGAGCGCCATGGTGGCCATCGCTCTAACTACTTGGGTGATCATCGAGGCTTTCTTCTTCTGGCAAGACATAACCGTGAAATCCCCTGCCTTTATGGTCGGGATCCTACTAAGGGAGTCGCCGGCGCAATGTGAGTCGCATCTCAGCATCGCGCGGCGGTCATGTCGGACAATGCGAACTGCCATTCATCTGCCACGGCACATGCGCACTCTAGTGACAATAAATGCCGCCGCGACCACTCCGCGAATCGCAAACGTCCGCCGCGTGGCCCCTGTCATAATCGCGGCCTTGCTCGCGCTGCCAAGCGGCGATGCAATCGCCGCGGCGCTGCCTACTCTAACTACCGTGGTCGTGGACGGCTCGAGCGTGTACACCGCGCCGCAATTGTTCGCCGTGTATCGAGACCAGCTGGCGCGGCCGATCTCGGGCGACGGCACCCACGCCATAGTCGTGGCGCTCAGCGACTTGTACATGCACGACGGCTACGTGAAGCCTGAGCTCGTGGTCGACGACGCGCTCGTCGGGCGCGGCGTGCTGCACGTGCATGTTTACGAGGCGCAGGTCACGAACGTCGTATTCGAAGGTGACGGTGGCAGGTTCCGAGACGCGCTGGATGAGATCGGCGCCCGCCTCGAGAACACGCGACCGCTGCGCAGGGAGGACGTGCCCAAGGCTCTGCGTGAGATGCGCCAGATCGCGGGCCTCGATGTCACGGCGTCCACGCGGCGCGATGCGACGGTACGTAACGCCTTCGAACTCGTGGTCCGTGCGGAATTCTCGCCGCTCGATGGTGTCGTGCGCATGAACAACCGCGGCACCGACCAGGTGGGTCCGGCATTTCTGATGGGACAATTGTTCGCCAATGGACTGCTGGGGCGCGGCGAGAAGATCGGCCTGATCTTCGCGGCCGCGACCGATCACGAGGAATACCTGGGAGGCGGGCTGTACTTCGACACGCCTTTCGGTTCGCGCGGCAGCCGCACCAGTGCATTGCTGTTTCGCTCGCATTCGGCGCCGAACGAAGCTCCGATCAACGTCGACGATGTATACACGCGGCAACGCGCGACCCTGGGAGTCTCGCGCCCGTTGCGGCAAGGCTCCAAGCTCACGCTCATCGCCAGCGGCACATTCGAAGCCGACGACCTGAGCATCGACGAGGATGGCACAACGATCCGCGAGGATCGGCTGCGCGTGATCGATGCTGGCCTGCGTGCTTCGTGGAACCGGGAGTCCGCGACTCAGTACTCGGTGAACCTGCGGATGCGCAAGGGACTGGAGGCTCTCGGCGCCGGCCTGCAGGCGACGGATCTGCCCGATGATCCGCGGCGCGCCGACTTCCTGATTACGCTCTTGCAGGGCAGTTCGTCGCGGCGTTTCGCCGAGCATTGGTCAGCGCGCTTCGATGGGTTCTCGCAGTACACCCGCCATGTATTGCCTGACACCGAGCGCTTCAAGATTGGTGGCGATCGGCTGGGACGCGGCTTCGAAGTGGCAGAAATCGCGGGTGACAGCGGCCTGGGCGCCAAGGTCGAGCTGCGCCGCGATCTCAAGAACACCGAAACGTTCATTGGACGTCTCTCCGCCTACGGCTTCTATGATGTTGGCGCCGCGTGGAAGAACGACATGCCCGGCCGCGAATCGGCAGCAACCGCAGGCACCGGTCTTGCAATCTCCGGCAGCTCGCTCACGGGATATCTCGAAGTCGCCGCGCCGCTCACCGGCCCGGACATCGAAGGCAAACACAAAGCTTCGGTGTTCGCCGAACTCAGCTACCGCTTCTAGTCCTGCTCGCAACGCCCCAAATCCGTGCGCGCGCAGCGCTTGGATATCATCATATCGGCGAGCTATAACGTTCTCCTCCAAACAACAACAATCGGGGAACGCCAATGACCAACACCTACAAAGAGGAATCACTCGACGGATCGGGCGGCCTCAAACTTTTCACGCGCACCTGGCGACCCGAGAGCAAACCTCGCGGTGTCATCGTGCTGGTGCACGGCTTCAATTCGCACAGTGGCTATTACCTGTGGGCCGCGGAACAGTTGTCAGCCAGCGGGCTCGCGGTCTATGCACTCGACCTGCGCGGCCGCGGCAAGTCCGACGGCGAGCGCTACTACGTCGAGAAATTCGCCGAGTACCAGGCTGACGTCGACCTGATCGTGAATCGTGCGCGCTCGCAAGAACCCGGATTGCCGATGTTCATGCTCGGCCACAGTGCCGGTGGCGTCATTGCATGTAACTACGTCCTCGACCACCAGCCCCTCTTTGCGGGCCTGGTCTGCGAGAGCTTCGCCTACCAGGTGCCGGCGCCGGACTTCGCGCTGTCGGTACTCAAGGGACTCTCGCATCTGGCGCCGCATGCGCACGTGCTCAAGCTGAAGAAAGAGGACTTCTCGCGCGATCCCAAGGTGACCCAGGCACTGCTCGACGACCCGCTGCTCGCGAATGAAGTGCAGCCCACCAAGACGGTGGCCGAGATGGTGCGCGCCGACGAGCGGCTGAAACGCGACTTCCATTTGTTCTCCGTGCCACTGCTCATCATCCACGGTACGAAGGACACGGTGACCCGGCCGGAGGGCAGCAAGGAGTTCTATTCGAACGCCGGTTCGGAGGACAAGACGCTGAAACTGTACGAGGGCTACTTCCACGATCCGTTGAATGACATCGGCAAGGAAGCGGTGATGAACGACATCCGGAGCTGGCTCACGGCACATATTCCCTAGATTTTTTGGCCGCGTAAGGATGCTGCTCGAACGCCTCGACCCGCTTGATCGCGTGCTCGAAACGCACGCGGTCGAGCTGGGAGGCGACTTCACCGCATATCGCAACCACGCTTATCGCGTGGTGAACTTCTGCTGCGCACTCGCGCCCTGTGCCGACGCCTCACTCGAGAAAGTCGCGCTGGCCGCCGCGTTCCACGATCTCGGAATCTGGACTGCCCACACATTCGACTACCTTGCGCCGTCCATCCGTCTCGCCTGCGCTCACCTGGCATGTTCGGGACACGCCGATTGGCGCGACAATGTCGCCGGCATGATTCGCGAACATCACAAGGTTCGGAGGTTTCGGGGCCCAGATGCCGATTTGATAGAGCCGTTTCGGCGTGCGGACTGGATGGACGTGTCGCTCGGCGTATTGTCTTTCGGCCTGCCGCGCGCGCGCATTCGCGAGATTCGCGCGAAGTGGCCGAACGCGGGGTTCCACCAGCGTCTCGCGCAACTCACGTTCAAGCGCCTGCGCACGCATCCATTGAGTCCGATCCCGGCGCTCAAATGGTGAAGTGGCCAGTCATCTTCGCGCTGCTCGCCATGAGCGACGCCGGTCATGCGCAGGGCCCGGCCACTGCCCAGCGCACCACCACGCTGTCGGCGCTGTTTCCGGCCGCAGAAGCGAAAGCCCTCGCTGCCACGCTCGATCCCGACAAACCACTGCGCTTCCGGGTGCGCGTACCGCAGAACGCTGCCTCGAGCGGAGTGCTGGTGTTCGTGAAGCCCATCGATTCCGGCGAGCTTCCCGAAAACTGGGCGGCGGAGCTCGACCGCCAGAATCTCATCTGGGTCGCAGCGGACGATTTCGGGAATGAACATCCACGCGCGCAACGCATTCTCGCCGCCATCGCGGGACTCAAGCTCATCGAGAGCACCGAAGCCCTCGACACGAAGCGCATATACGTGGGTGGCATGTCGGGTGGCGGCCGCATTGCGAGCCAGATCATCACGCGTTTTCCAGGGCGATTCAGCGGCGCGTTGTACATCGTCGGCGCGGATTTCTGGACAGAGGCCGAAGCGTCGCTGCGGCCACGCATCACCGCGAATCGCTACGTGTTCATCACCGGGACTCGCGACTTCAATCATCGCGACATGCGGCGGGTCTTCTCGAAGTATCAGGCGGCGGGCGTTACGCAAGCCCTCTTCATGGACCTGCCGGCGTTCGGGCATGAATACCCGAATGCCGAACAGCTAGGCCAGGCAATCGACTTTCTCGATGCGCGTTAGGTCTTTCTGCCCACGGCGCGCTTGATTGCCAGTGCAATCAGGATCGCCGCCAGTAGCGCGAGACTGGGATACAGCTGCCCGGCCATGCCGGGGATGAAGGCCATCGAAGACATCACGATCAGAATAGCGATCGTCGCGAGCGCGGCAATGATGTCAGCCGTTCGCTTCGGACCGGAGCTTTTCTCCGCGTTCGCCGTGTACGGGAAGCGATAGTGCGCCAATGCCACGAAGCAATAGACGATGAGCATGATCGCGCCGGACGCGTTGATGAGCTGAGTGAAGAGCGCCGCAATCTGTTCGTTGTCCGAGCCGACGTTCAGGAACATGGAGATGAAACCGAACGCGCTGCCTAACAGGATCGCGCGTGCCGGAACCTGGCGGGAATTGACGGCCGTGAACCAGCGCGGCGCATCGCCCTTGTCGGCCATGGCGAACATCACGCGTGCAGTGACGTAAACGCCGGAATTGAGGCATGACAGGACGGCGGTCAGCACGATGCAGTCCATGATTGTCCGGGCGCCGGGAATGCCGATGTGTTCGAGCACCTTGGAGAAGGTGGAATCGCCGGACTCGAACGCGTTCCACGGCAGCACGCATACGATGAGGAAGATCGCGACCACGTAGAAAAGCAGGATGCGCACCACCACGCTCGCCGCAAGCCGCGACATGGTCTTGCCCGATTCCGCCGATTCGGCGGCCGCAACGGTGATGATCTCGGCACCGCACATGGAGAAGATGACGGTGGTCACACCAGTGAATACCGCTGCGTAGCCGGCCGGCGCAAATCCGCCTTGCGCGGTGAGGTTGGTGAAGCCCGGACTCTCGTGTCCGCCAACTCCGAGCAGCCACGAAGCCAGCACGACGATGAAGACGATGATCGCGGCAACCTTGATGGACGCGAACCAGAACTCGAACTCGCCATAGGATCGCGCGGACGAAAGATTGACGAGCGTGAGCACGGCCATGAGGCCTAAGCCGATCTGCCAGACTTCCAGCATGGGCAGCCACCCGTGCACGATCTTCGCGCCCGCGATCGCCTCGATGCCCACCACGATCACCCAGAAGTACCAGTACATCCAGCCACTGATGAAGCCGGCAGCCGGCCCGAGGGCGACGCGCACGTATTCGGTGAACGCGCCCAAGCCCGGTTGATCGAGCGCCATGCGCGCCAGGATCTTGATGACGGCGAACACGACGATGCCGGCGAAGATGTAGCTCAGCACCACGGCGGGGCCGATGGTGGAGATCGCCGTGCTGCTGCCGACGAACACACCGGCGCCGATGATGCCGCCAATCGAGATCATGGCCAGGTGGCGCGCGCGAAGGGACTTGGAGAGTTTCGATGATGCGGGCAGAGAGATGTCAGTGGCGTTCATTGATCGCTCTTGTTCGTACGATGGTGCGCACGATACGCCTGCGGTGCAGCGTTTCGCCACAATCGAACGCCCCTGGATGGTGACGACGATTTCCCGCTGACGGCCTGTCGATTTCGCTCCCGGCCATTCGACCAGTCAGTGTCGAATCAAAACCTGAAGCGAGGATCAATAATGAAATCGAACAGATTGAGAAGTTTACGTGCGTTCGGCGCAGTGGCCGCATTGTTGACCACGGCATTCACCGCGCAGGCCGAGGCGCCAAAATCCGGATACGTGAAGGCGAACGGTCTCAAGTACTACTACGAGATCAGCGGCAAGGGCGAACCACTGCTGCTGCTCCATGGCGGATTGGGTTCCATCGACATGTTCAGGCCCATCATGCCGGCGCTCTCGGAGCATCGACAGGTCATTGCGATCGACCTGCAGGGTCACGGCCGTACCGAACTCGGGTCGCGCAAGTTCGGCCTGGTGCAAATTGGAGATGACGTCGCGACGGTGCTGACACAGCTCGGATTCAAGAACGTCGACGTCATGGGCTATTCGTTTGGCGGTGGCGTTGCGTTCCGGCTCGCGGTTCAGCATCCCGACATGGTCCGACGTCTCGCGTTGGTATCGGCGGGCTTCGCATCGGAAAGTTTCTATCCCGAGATGCGCGAGCAGCAAAAACAGGTCAATGCGAACTTCGCGGAGCAGATGAAGGCGACGCCGATGTACACGTCGTACGTGGCGGTCGCGCCAAAGCCCGATGACTTCCCTCGCCTGCTGCAGGCCATGGGCGATCTCATGCGCGAACACTACGACTACTCGGCCGACGTGAAGAAACTCACCATGCCGACCATGCTGATTTTCGGCGATAGCGACATGTATCGCCCGGAGCACATCGTGGAGTTCTACAAGCTGCTGGGTGGTGGCCTGCGCGATGCGGGCTGGAACCGCGAGACCATGTCGAAGAATCGCCTCGCGATCATCCCCGACCAGACTCACTACGACATCTTCTTCTCGCCGAAACTGGCCGCCACCGCGCTGCCGTTTCTCGACGGGATCTCCGGCTCGAAAACCTGGGCTGAAACCTCTCAGCCGTAACGAAGCTTGAGCGCGAGCACGGTGCCGGCGAGTCCCAGCGTCACCGTGTTCGCGAGGATCATCGGCAGGGAATCGATCGCGATCCCATACGCAAGCCAGAACGCCACTCCGGTGGTGAAGATGATGTACATGTCGCGCGAGATGCCGCGCGTGTCGCGCGACCGGATGGTCATGATCGCCTGCGGGATGAAGGATGCGGTGGTGAGCAATGCGCCGATGTAGCCGAGCAATTCGAGACTCATGGCGCGGAGTATCCGTGCGGCAACTCTTCCACGCCACCATCGATGCGTGCTCGATAGAGCAGGCCCTCCTTCACCAGCAACGCCTCCATGTGCGCAGTGCCGGCATCATCGCGGCGCGGATAAACCTGCACCGCGACGACCTTCCCGTCATAGAGCGGCGTCACGGTGGGAACCATCGTGTGGCCAACAAAAATGGCGCGCGCGTTGAAGTGCCTGAGCACCCGGCTCACATCTTCGTCGGTGGCGCGCGGCAAGCCGGACTCGCGCGCAGCTTGCGGAAAATACCCGCGATACCAGAGCGGCCCCAGCGGATGCATCACGAGGAATACTGCGGCGTCGCGATCCGCCTGTGTGGCCGTCGGATTGTTTGCCAGCACACGCAGATCATCCGGCGCGTAGCGATCGTTCGTACCTATGTAGGCAGGCGTGTAAGTCAGCATGTCGCGCACTGACTGATTCATCACGGCCAGCGTGTAAGCAGCGATTCACGATCTCCGCCGACAGGCCACCATGCAGACATAGATAGCCGCCGATTTTCTGCACGCTGGGCTTGGTGCGCAGCCATCGGCCGAGCAGCGTGTGTTCATCCCAGAGCAGCGCGTAGGCCGGTACGCCGAGCGCCTGGGCGCTCGCGCGATATTTTGGATTGAGGTACTGCCGGGCGCCGAGCAGCGCCAGCGTCTCGTGATTGCCCAGCACGAAATGCAGGCCGCCGCCCTTCGCCCTCGCCTGCGCCTCGAGCTCATAGAGCAGCCAGAAGATTTCGGTGTGGTTCGGGCCGCGATCGAACACGTCGCCGAGCACGGCCAGATGGCCGCTGCCGAAACTCCATTGCAGCGCGCGATTGATGACGCCGTGTTTCTGCAGCAGCTCGACGAGGATTTCGAATTCACCGTGCGTGTCCGCGACCACGAACAGCGGCTTGCCGTCAGGCAGCGTGACTTCGTCCGGCGAATTGGCACGCGGACCGGTTTCAGGATTTCTTAGCGTCACTTTGAACGCGGGCACCTGGCCGACCGCAGGGATAGTCAGGACGCGGCCGCCAAGAGACGCCTTCTTCGAGAGGCGCTGTTCGCGAGCCTTCGGTGCGGAATCGTCCCCTTCGACCCAGCGTGCCACCCATCCGCCATCGGTTGCCGGCATCACATACGGTCCGTCGGAGATCGGCGCCGCAAACGCGCGCGCCGAAACCAGCAGGGCAAGAAGTACCAAACTGCGCAGACGAGTCATGCCGCGAGGATGGCACGAAGCACGATGAACTATGCTTTCGATCCCGTCTCAAACCCGATACGGAGGTCGTATGCCACGTCTGCTGTTGACGGCATTGCTGCTGCTCGCGTCGTTCGCTGCGTTTGCGGCGGACGACTTGAAGGTCATGCAACTGGAGCAGGACGTGCGAGACCTGCAGCGCCAGGTGCAAGGGCTGACGCGCCAGGTCGAAGAGCTCCAGCGGCGCCCGACTCCCGGGATCAGAACGGAGCGCGCGTTCTCACCTCCAGCCACGGCCCCCGCGGGAGAGTGGGTCGACGCCGCCAAATGGAACCGGCTGAAGTCCGGCATGAGCGAGTTGGAGGTGATCAGCACACTCGGACCACCGACGACGATTCGCGAGGAGAAAGGCTCCCGGGTGTTGCGCTATGCGATGGAGATCGGCACGTCGGGATTTCTGGGCGGCAGCGTCACGCTGCGCGACCGCGTGGTCGTCGAGGTGCGGAAACCCGCGCTTCAATAAGGAGTGGTGGCCGGGGTCGGAATCGAACCAACGACACGCGGATTTTCAATCCGCTGCTCTACCAACTGAGCTACCCGGCCACTTGGGATTAGCCACCGATCGAGGGCCCTATCGGGGGGCGCGTATTAGAACGGCCAGCCCGAAAGGCGTCAAGCAAGGCCGATCCCAAAGCCTTGATTTGTGTGACTGAATGCCCCGGCAACGCATCATTTCGGCGCCGTCAGTAGACGTCGAGATCGCGTCCCACCACTACCAGGCCCTTGTAGCCCGCCATCTCGGCAAGGAGGACTGCGGGGCTGGATCGCTCCGAGTCGACCGCGGGCCGTAAGGAAATCGAGGCGTGATACAGCACCAGCAGTTTTGGGCGCGCCTTGTTCGCCAGTTCGACGAGCTGCGAGGTGGTGGTGTGATGGCGCGCGGCATAAGCGTGGAAGTCCGGACGCCTGGTCAGCCAATCGTGCGTCAACACTTCGTGGATCAGTACGTCGCACCCGTTGCACGCGTCGATAGTGGCCTGGGTCGGGTTGGTGTCCCCGGAAATCACGATGCTGCGGTCGGGCGCATCGAAGCGATAACCGAAACTCTCCATGGCATGTTTGGTGGCGAACGCGGTGACCGAAACGTTCGCATCCTTGTAGACCACGCCCGGTTGGATCTCATGCGCATTCACGGCATGGCCCTCGGGAAATGCGCCCACCGTGAACAACTGCCGATCGCGCGTGCGCGCCGCGAAATCCTCAGCGTAGGCGGCGAGTACATGGTCGGTCATCGTCTTGATCCCGCGCGGCCCGTACACCTCGAGCGGCACGCGTCGCCCCAAGACCCACGGCGTCAGGATGAGGTCGGGATAACCCACGGTGTGATCGGAGTGCAGATGCGTGACGAATACCACGCGCAGCTTCACGGGATCGAGAGCGGCGATTCCACGATCCACCACCGCGGATTTCGCGCGCCGCACGACACCGGCGCCGAAGTCGATGAGATAGGCCGTGCCGTTGACGATGACGGCGGTCGCAGCGCCCGACCGATCGGGATCGGCCGGCGGCGTGCCGGTACCCAGCAACACCACTTGAGTTCGTTGCGATCCGGGCGTGGTTGTTTGCTGCGCGAGCACCGAGGTTGCGGCAAGCGCAATCACCATCGAGGTAAGCTGGGTGAGCCTGTTCCGGGTCATGGGGGTCCCTCCCATACGGCTTGATTCCGCGCACTTTGCCACCATTTCGGGCCGATCATGAATACCGTAGCCAATCTCGCCACCATCCCGCGGGCGGTCATCCAGACGCTTCGCGGCCAGCCGGCCTCCGATGGAGCCGGCGTCAAGCTCACCCGCGTCATCGGCCAGCCGAAACTGCCCGATCTCGACCCGTTCCTGCTGCTCGATGAATTCGGCACGGACAAGGCCGAGGACTACATCGCCGGGTTTCCGGATCATCCGCATCGGGGATTCGAAACGGTCACGTACATGCTCGACGGCCGCATGCGTCACAAGGACAACCACGGCAACGAGGGTGTGCTCGAGCCGGGGGCGGTTCAGTGGATGACCGCGGGCCGCGGCATCGTGCACTCCGAAATGCCGGAACAGCGCGAGGGCCGCATGCGCGGCTTCCAGCTGTGGATGAACCTGCCGGCCAAGGACAAGATGGCGGCGCCTAACTACCAGGAATTCGGCAGCGAGAAGTTGCCGGTGGTGGAGAAGGCCGGCGTCAGCGTCAAGGTGATCGCGGGCCAGTTCGACGACGCCGTGGGGCCGGTGCGCCAGCCGGCCACGGATCCGACCTACATGGACATCCGGCTCGACGCGGGCGTGGACTTCTCGCTACCCGTGCCCGTCGGCCACTCGGCTTTCGTGTACGTGTACGAGGGCGGCCTGTCGGTGGGCGGGTCGCGCGAAGCGGCGACGATCCATGCGCAGGAACTGGCGGTGCTCGGCGACGGCGGCGAGGTACGCCTGCAGGGTCGTGCGCCCCGCTCGCGCGCCATCCTCGTGGCCGGCCGTCCGCTGCGCGAACCGGTGGCGCGATATGGCCCGTTCGTGATGAACACCCGCGAAGAGCTTCATCAGGCCTTTGCGGACTTCCAGTCCGGGAAGTTCTGACCCCGCAATCGGAAAAGGGGACATTCCTCATTTCGTTGTAACAATCGACAGAGTGCTCGCGCTGGCGGATTCATAACCGATTGTTACAACGAAATGAGGAATGTCCCCTTTTCCGTCTGCTCACTCGGGCTTCACGTATTCCTTGGGTGCTTCTGACCCTTCCCCGAAGAAAAACTTCTCCATCTCGAACTCGAGCCGCTTGCGGTGCGCAGGTTCGATAGGCGTCAGCCGATATTCGTTGATGAGCATGACCTGGTGCTTCACCCATTGCTGCCAGGCTTCCTTCGAGACGTTCTCGAAGATCCGTTTGCCGAGCTCGCCCGGATAAGGCGGGCGATCGAGGCCGGGCGCCTCCTGCTTCAGCAACACGCAATTCACCATTCTCGTCATGATTCGTTTCTCTCTAACAAGGTTCCGAGCAGGGTCTTGATGGGCGCGGGCAAGCCCACGCGCGCCGGCTGTTTCAGGTCGTACCAGAGGCCGTTGCCATCGCGCACGCGCGTCTCGCCGCGGCAGCTCGCCACCACCGGAGTGATGACCAGATCGAAGTGCGTGAAGCTGTGTTCGATGTCGGGCAACGGCGCCCGCGCCAGTGTCGCACTCGCGAGCGTGTTCTGCGCGTAGGCTTCGGCCGCATCGCGATGCTCGAACTCGGGCAGGCACCACAGCCCTCCCCAGATGCCGCTCGGCGGACGTTGGACGAGCAGCACCTCAGAGGCGCGACGCGCCACCAGCATCACCGCGGTCTTGCGCTTGCGCGCGGCGCGCTTGCGCTTCGCCGCGGGCAATTCGTTCTGGCGGCCTTCGATGCGCGCCCGGCAATCGGTGGCAATCGGGCAATCCGCGCAGCGTGGTTTGCGAGGTGCACAGCGTGGCGCCGAGATCCATGATGGCCTGCGTATAGGTCGCCACGCCATCCGTCGGCGTGTTTTCGTCCGCCAGCTTCCACAATTGCGCCAACGTGGCGGCTTCGTCAGGGGCGCCATCGACGCCGTAGTAGCGCGCAAGCACGCGCTTCACGTTGCCGTCGAGGATGGAATGCCGCGCGCCCGCGGAAATGGCGAGGATGGCACCGGCCGTCGAACGCCCCACTCCCGGCAACTCCATGGCGGCCTCGAGGGATTGAGGAAATTCACCGCGGTGGATGTCGCGAATCAGTTGCGCGGCGCGATGCAGGTTGCGCGCACGCGCGTAATAGCCGAGGCCCGTCCACAGATGCAGCACTTCGTCGGCCGGAGCATCGGCGAGTGAATGAACATCCGGGAAACGCTGCATGAAGCGCTCGAAGTACGGGATGACCGTGCTCACCTGCGTCTGCTGCAACATGATCTCCGAGACCCATACGCGATAGGCGCCGGCCCTTGACTGAAGATCGCGTTGCCAGGGCAGATCGTGCCGCCCGGATTTCGCATGCCAGTCGAGCAGCCGCGGTGCGATGCCCTTGCCATTCGCCGTCACGGCGACCCCTCGGGTTTTGGCACGCTGTGCAAGCCTTTCTCGTCGAGCAGCAGGCGCAGCGTGACCCCTTTCATGTCGATGTCGTCGAGCGTGGCGCGCTCGAGTTCGACACTGCCGCGGAACATCAGCGCCTTGAGCGTGGCCGTCGGCAGCACGAAAGGCTCGCTCGCCGGATCGGTGGGCGGGATGTAGCGCGAGATATTCAGCTCATCACCGCGCAACGCAAATTGGCCCACGGGATTGTCGCCCGCGGAGCGATGGAAGCTGCCGGTGAAGTGAGTGTCGTCGAGTTCGAGTGTGAAAGGATCGATTCCGATGGCACCGGAGTCCAGCGCCCAGGACCCCGCGAAGCGCACCTTGCCGAGCGCCTGCGCGTCGGTGGTCTTCGGGGGCACGATGCCTACCGAGGCGAGCAGCGCGCGAGGATCGAATTCATTGCTCTGGATCTTGCCGGCAAGCTTCGGGCTTTCGCCGAGCGTTCCGTTGACGGCGCCCTCGGCCTCGAACCCGCCGAATGTCAGTGTGAATTCCGGCAATTCCACCGACGCGAAGTCTTCAGGCAGTACAGCCTTGGGCACCTCGAGCCCGAACGGCACGCCTGCGGGCGCGAACCCGTCCAGGTGCAACACGCCGGCGATCGCGGTGTCGGTGAATGGTTCGCCTGGGGCAATTTCGTCTGTAGTTAGATTGAACGCGGTGACTTCGATGTGCCGCGGCACGGCCTCATCCACGAACGACAGGCGGCTGTCCTCGATTTCGATGCCGTCGATGCGCAGTTCCAGGGCTTCCGCATTCGGATCGACAGGCTTGCTACCGCGCAGGCCCTGCCAGTTGCCCACACCGTCGGCGCGGCGAACGAGTCGCAGGTCGGCGCCTTTGAGGAACACGCGGTCAGCGATCAGCTTGCCGCCGAGCAGCGGAATGAGCTTCACGCCGAGTTGCGCACTCTTCCACGTCACCATGGGTTCCGGGGCGAAGCCCGGCGCGTTGCCGAAGCTGCCCTCGCCCGTGCGCAGGGCCAGCCAGGGGAAAAAGCCGAGGTCGATGTCGCCGACCAGCGTGAATTCACGGCCGGTATTGTCGCGAACCGCCGCTTCGATGTTCGACTTGAAACTGTTGGGATCAACCAGCCAGACGATCACCAGCACGCCGAGCACGACGAGGGCGACGAGCGCACCGAGACCCAGCGAAACCCATTTGATAAGACGCACGCGGCCGACATTGTAACGAGTCGGTGCGCGGGGGTTGGAGGGTTAACGGATCAGCGATCGCAGATGTCGATATCGCCCGACAGCGTCTTCGCGCGCACGCGGGCGCCAGCCTCCACCGTGCGTACATTCAGGCGCACGCCCGGGCCGTATTTGCTGACCCGCTCGACCTTGTCGGCCAAGCAGCCTTCGATATCTCCGCTGAAGGATTCGATATCCATGGACAGCCCGCCGGGTGCCGAGAGCCGCAGAGTGATGTCCCCGCTGACTCCCTCGACGTCGACACGACCGTCACGCGTCAGCTTGCCAGTGACCTGCGAGATCGCCCGAGGTGGTTCGTCCGCGTACTTCGCTGGTATCGCCCATGTGGACACGCGCATCACCGCTCACAGTAACCACGTCCACCCGGCCCGCGGTATTGGTGAGATCGAGGCTGCCGCTCACCGACTTCACGCGCAGGCTGATGGGCTTGCCGTCGCCACGCACGGTGACGTCGCCGCTCACCGAGCTCACTTCGGATTCATTGCCCGAGATGTCAGCGGTGACTTCTCCGCTCACGCTCTTGAGCCGCTGCGTGCCGAGCACGCCGTGCGAGGACACATCGGCACTGACTGCGGATACTTCGACGCTGCTGCCTTTCGGCACCGACACTTCGATATCGGCATCGCCGTCGTGCGAGCTGCCGCGTGGCAATACCACCTTGATGACCGTGCGGCCATTGCTCGGAACCACATCGACGCGTTCGACGCCGCGTCCCAGGGTTCCGGTGACCTGGACTTCGTTTCGATCCCAGCCGCGCACGTCGATGGTGCCCGCCACGTTGGAAATGACCACTTCGCCGGTGGCATCGGCCGCGACCTTTTGATCGATCGAGTCGCTCCCGGCGAATGCCGCGAGCGGCAACGCACAGACAACCCATAAGGCGAAGCGGCTATTATTTCTGAACTCTGTCATGACTCTAGATCTCCTGGCTGCCGGAATCACGCACCGCGGTCAGCGCGCGCATTTCTTCCTGGCAGGAACTCACTAACAACTCTTGCAGCAACGCGTTGGCCGGATCGCGTCCGAGCGCTGCTTCTATCTCACCGATCGAACGCCGCAGCGTGGCGAGGCTGGCGGCAACCTTTTCGCGCTCGGCCGCTGGCATGGCCTTGAGCTGGGTGTTCACTTCGACCAGCAGCGCATCGCGCTGCTTGCGGTAATTCGCATCGCGCAGGGCGGCGGGCATGATGCTGGCCTCGCCCTGGACGGGGGTCAGGCCGGCGACCGTGTCCGGAGTTGGCGTGCTGATGCGGCCGATGAAAACTCCGAGCGTCACCAGCGCGACCGCTGCTGCCATGCCGGCAGCGGGCAACCAGCGCGTTCGGCGCGGAGCGCTTTCCGCCAGCGCACCCGCCCGATCGACCTCGATGGCCGCGGCGATGGCAGGCCAGAGGTCACGTGCGGGCGGCACGTTCTGCGCCAGCTGGTCGATCCGGTTCACACGTCGAATGTTCATCGCACACCTCTTTCCAGTCTGTCCCGCAGGAGACCGCGCGCCCGATGCAGCTGCGCCTTGCAGGTCCCCACGGCGATTCCGAGCATCGACGAAGCTTCCGAATGTTCGTAACCGTACACACCACAGAGCACCAGCACGTCGCGGGCGCCCTGCGGCAGCGATTGGATCGCCGCCTCGAGCTCTTCTTCCTCCACCGGCGTATCGAAGCTCAACACCGGCTCCTCGTACTCGGTCGGATCCTCGACCGCGATCTCGGCGTTCGAGGGGCCACGCCGTTTTTCGAGCACGGTATTCACCGCGATACGGTGCAGCCACGTGGAAAAACTGCTGCGCGCCTCGAATTTCGGCAGCGCCTTCCAGGCCTTGATGAACGCGTCCTGGGCACAGTCGGCTGCCTGATCCGGGTTGCGCGTCATGCGCAGGCAAAGCCCGTGCACGCGACCCACGTGATCGCGGTAGAGACGTTCGAAGGCTCGTGAATCGCCCTTCCGCGCGCGCTCGATGAGCGCGGCATCGAAGTCGACGACCGTGTCGGCCCTGCCTTTGTCAGCGATCGTCATCCGGGCTGTCGCACCATCCGCCAAACGTCTCTCCCTCGTATGCTGATTAGAGGGGATCCAGACGTCATAGGTTTGAAATGGAGGGTGCCGGGCAGGGGTTCTCGGGGTTACGGGCCGCCGGCGCCCGAAACAGGCGTTCAGAGTTCGTAACCCCGAGAACCCCTGCCCGGCACCGTCTTAGCTGCGCTGGGTCCCGCCCGAGAACCACTTCATCGCGTACTGAAGCAGCTGGCTGTTGGTCGCCAGGCCGAGTTTATGTTTGATGGTCTGGCGGTGGGATTCGATGGTCTTGACCGACAGCGTGAATTCCTGGGCGATCTCGCGTGAGCTCATGCCGCGGCCGATCATGTTGAGGATCTGCACTTCACGATTGGAAAGCCGCGAGACAGGATCGTTGGTCTCGGATCGGTTTTCGCCAGCGCGCTGATCAAGCGAACGCTGCACGGTTTCACTGACATAGGTACGTCCATCGAGCACGCGCCGCACGGCGATGAGCAGCTGGTCGGACGCGGCCTGCTTCATGATGTAGCCCATGGCGCCGGCCGCGAGCAGGCGTTCGGCGTAAATGGTTTCATCGTGCATCGACAACACGAGCATGCGCAGCTCGGGCATCTCCGCGTGCATCTGCCTAACAAGCTCGATGCCGTCGCCGCGTTCCAGCGACAGGTCGACGACGACGATGTCGGGTTTGCGCGCCCGGATGGCTTCACGAGCAGCGGGCTCGCTTTCGGCCTCCCCGCACACGGTGAGATCCGGCTCCGCCTCGAACATGCGCCGCAATCCCTGCCGCACGATCGGGTGGTCGTCGACGATGAGAATCTGGCGCTTGGTGGCCATCGTTGCGGTCATGTTCGATCCCCTACGCCCATTTATTAGGCATGAATCGTGACGAAGATACTGCGGAGCGTCAATCCTATCGCCTACGTATAGGCCACTATAGTTAGACCCTAGTCCTACTATGCGCTCAGTCCTTGAGTGGAAATCCCCCGCGCGGCGACGAATCCCCGGCGAGCGGCGCGCGATGCGGGCATGTGCAACGCACGATCACGCCACCCCCCTGATTGTTCGAGATGGTGACGTCGCCGCCCAGCATTTGCGCGCGGTAACGCATGAGCTTCATGCCCATGCCGTTGTTGCTCGCGTTTCGCTCATCGAAACCCCTACCGTTGTCCTGAACGCTGAGGGTCAATGTGCCCTCTGCCGTGGCGAGGTCAATTGTGACCTGCGTGACGCGTCCGTGGCGGATCGCATTGGTGAACGCCTCCTGCGCGATTCGATAAAGGTGCGTCGCAGCACCATCATCGAGCGTCAGCGGCTCCTTGAGGGAGGTATTGAAATGCGCACGGACGCCGTAGCGTTCCATTCCCCGCACCGCCATCGACTGCAGCCCGGCGATGAGGCCGCCACGATCGGCGCCCACCGGCGCGAGTCCGCGCGCCATCGCGCGCGTACTTTCGATAGCGCCGTTCACCAAACTGATGATGTCTTCGACGTCGGCGCGCGCTGACGAACTCTCCTTGCGAAGCTGCGCGACCACACTGCGCAACATTAACGCAACACCGGTGAGGTCCTGGCCGAGGCCGTCATGCAGGTCCGAGCCGATTCGCAACTGCTCGCGGCCTGCGATCTCCAGGATCTCGCGCTCGAGCCCGCGGCGTTCGGTCACGTCGGTGATGACCGCGAGGCGATGGGTCTCACTGTCGACATGCGTGAGTGTGGCGACACAGGCCGCATCGAACGTCGAGCCGTCGCGGCGTCGGCACTTGAACTCGACCGGCGACATGCCGGGTGTCGTCCCTAACAAGTGCTGGTCGAGCTGATCGCGTCGCATACCCGGCGGCTGCGCGATGAGATCCTCGATGGAGGTATCGACGGCGGTGCCGGCCTGGAAGCCGAACATGCGTTCGAACGCGGGATTCGCCATGCGAATCATGTTGTTGATGTCGATGACCACCACGCCTTCATGCAGCAGCTCGAACATGCGCGCCTGCGTTTCGCGCAGGTGCATGGCGGCCTGGCGATCGGTGATCTCGGTGATGTTGATCACCGCGCCGGTGATACCGCCGGGCGCTCGCACCGCGCGGATGCGTGAGTCGAACGTGCGACCGTCGTTGCCGCTGCTCGCCATCTGCAGGTCGACCGGTTCGCCGGTCTGCAGCACCTGTGTCAGCGCGTCGAGAATGCTCGGCCGGTCTTCTGCCACTGCGATTTCATCGAGCCGCCGGCCAATGATGCTCTCGCGAGTATACGCACGAATGCCGCGGTTGATGAACTGCACACGTCTGTCGGTATCCACGAGGATCAGCCAGTCGCCGGTGCCCGCGGCCACGATCTGCAGCAATTCCTGCGACGCGCGGAGTTGTTCCTGGGCGCGAGCCTGCTCGCTGATGTCGATGGCGACGCCGACGATGCGCACCACCTTGCCCGCGGCGTCACGTACCACGCAGGGCGAATCGAGCAGCGTGATGTAGTGACCGTCGCGATGGCGGATGCGGTACTGGAGCGCGACCATGGATTCGGCGCTGCGATCGAACCATTGCTTGAGCAACGGCTGGTCATCGGGATGCACGAGCGCCGCCCAGTCGGTCGGTCGCGGCAGCTCGGCGCTGGAATAACCCACGACGCGTTCGTAACCTTCCCCGGAGGACAAGCCCGTCTCGGCGTCGATCTCGTAGATCACGCAGCGCAGTTCACGCGCCACGGCTCTGAACCGCTGGTCGGCGGCGGAGAGCCCGGTCTCGCGAATCTTGCGATCGGTGATGTCGACGACCAGGCCGAGCACCCGGCGGGTCGAACCGTCGGGCGCACGGTCCACGACGTAGGCGCGATCCAGCGCCCAATGCCAGCTGCCATCCGTATGGCGGAAGCGATATTCGGTCTCGAGAACCTGCGCCGCGGGATCCACGTGCAACAGCCGCTCGCGAAATCTCTCGATCTCCCCGTCGGGGTCGGTGCCCAGCAGTGCGCGCCAGGTCCTGATGTTGGCGCGGCCAAAGGCGGGGTCGACGCCGAACACGCGGTAATAGCCGTCGGTGTGATTGGTGAGATTGTGCTGGACGTCCCAGTCCCAGACGCCGGCGGTAGTTAGCTGCAGCGCCGCTTCGACGCGCTCGTTGCGCGCATTGGCGCGGCGCTCGGCGACCTTGGTCTCGTCGAGGTCCATGCACACGCCGAGCATGCGCACCGCCTTGCCCTGCGCGTCGCGCTCGACCACCCGGCCACGTTCGAAGACCCAGCGCCACACGCCGCCGCGCGTCCTGATGCGATATTCCGCGTCGTAATACTCGGCCTTGCCGGCGACATGTTCCGCAAAACGCCGCGTCGCCTCAGGACCCTCGTCGGGATGCAGGAAGGAGTCCCAGCGATCGACGTGGCCGGTACCGTCGCAGGGATTGATGTCGTGACGTTCGCACCAGTCGTTGAACCAGCGCGTGGTGTCGGTGACGAAATTGGTTTCCCACAGTCCGATACCCGCGCCCCACGCGGCGGTCTCCAGCATCGACTCGCTGGAGCGCAGGTGCGCTTCGGCATGTTTGGCGGCGTCGATGTCGAGCGTGACACCGATGACCACCACCGGCCGGCCCTGCAGATCCCATTCCACCGCGCGGCCGCGGTCCTGCATCCAGCGGAATTCGCCGCCCGCTGTCTGAAAGCGGTATTCGATCTCGACCGAGTCGCGCATGCCTTGCGCGTGCTCGCGCAACTGCCGGTCGACGTGCTCGCGATCCTCGGGATGCAGGTTGCTGAACCATGGATTCGGTGTCGCATCCCATTGGGCACGCGAGTAGCCCGTCATCGCCAGCCACAGCGGACTCGCGGTGCGTGCATTGCTGGGCACATGCCATTGCCAGAACGCGGCGCGCGCGCCCCACAGCGCAGTCGCGAGCCGCGACTCGCTGTCGCTGCGCGCGACCTCCTCGCTCTTGCGCCGGTCGATATCGAACAGCAACCCGGTGATGCGCGCCGCGGATCCATCGTGATCGCGCTGCACGACGCGTCCACGGTGGAGCACCCACAACCATCGATGCCCGGCGGCTAACAACCGGTATTCGCATTCGAAACGATCGCCGCCGTGATGACAGGAATCAGCGGCCGCGATGAACGCGCCGAGGTCGTCAGGATGTATGCGCCGCTTCCACGTCCGCACACGGCATCGCGCCACCGTCGAGGTCGATCCCGAATGCGCGCAGCCAGGCGTCGTCGACCTGGAACTGGTCGGCCGACACCTGCCAGTCCCAGACCGCGGCCTGCGCGAGCTCCACGGCCGACCGGACTTCGACCGGAACTGGCGCGGCGGCTGGGGCGTGGGCGGATTCGGGGCGGGCGTTCATGGCCGATTATTGTCACCTGCGTCAGGGGGCCCACACTTTGATCCATTTCGAGCTTTGCCGCTGCCGGCCTCCCGCAAACCATCAAATCACTCGTGTTTTCATCACCTTCGCCGCGTCTGCAGCGCATCGGCGAGGTATTCCAGTAAGGGTCGTACGGCTATTGCGGTGCACTGGGGTGTCAGTAATCTCTTACATAAGGTTTCAGGGACAGGGGAGTCTCATAGTGGTAGACGGACGCACGACACGAAATCCACTTGGTAGCCGACTATTCCGAGTGGAAAGCCACGGGACTACTTTCAGACCTACTACAGCGAGGTAGTGCTTCCTGACGAACAGGCGGTGCTCGCTTACCAGATCGACGTGCTGCGCGCGGCACGCGCCCGCTTCGGTCGCGGACTCGAATATGGATGCGGACCGACGATGCACCGCGCGATCGCCGCATCGAAATATGCGTTCCGCATCGACATGGCGGACTGGCTGGCTGAAAACCTGGCCGAGGCGCGCGAATGGCTGTGCGCCGATGTTAGCGCTCCCGAGTGGAATCGATTCACGCGATACGTTCTCGCCTGCGAAGGCCACGCGCGTCCTAACAACGAGCGCATCGCCAAGCGAGAAGCGCAGACCCGCAAGGTGGTACGCGGCCTTTACGTGAGCGACGCGCGCCTGCGCCAGCCGCTTGGCCTCACTCGCGCAGCCTTCTACGATCTGATCATCACCGGCTTCTGCATCGACGCGATCTCGAGCGACCCCGCGGTGTGGCGTCGCTGCATGCGCAACGTGACGTCGATGCTCCAGCCCGGCGGCACGTTCATCATCCACGCGTTGCATCAATGCAAGGCATACAAGTGCGGCGATCGCATGTTCCCCGGCTCGAACCTGAGCATCGATGACATGCGCGACGCGATGCTGGAGAACGGCTTTGTGAATTCGAGCATCGACGTGCAGGTCATCCCCTGCGCGACAACGCGATGTACGGCTACTCGGGCATTCTCACGGCCTCTGGCCGCAAGGCACCGTCGAAGACGCGCAAGGCCTGATCAGACTCTCTGGATGAACCAGACGACTCCGGCCATGCCTAGTGCGCATGAGCCGAGTGGCAGCACCGCACCCGCATACCAGCGTGTCGCACGCATCGAGTAGATCAGCGGCAGGACCACCGCGACGATGCCGAGCTGTGCGATCTCGACGCCGATATTGAATCCGCCGAGCAGCGGCAGCAGCGAGCTGCCTCCCGAATCGATCTCGCTGAGCGCATTCGCGAACCCGAAGCCGTGCACGAACCCGAAGCCGAATGCCAGAGGCAGTCGCAGCTTCGACAGCCGCGGCACCAGGTTGACCGCACCCGCCACCGCGATCGACGCGGCAATGGCGACCTCGATGGGCCGTATCGGCAGCTTCACCGTGCCGGTGACGGCGAGCGCGAGCGTGATCGAATGCGCGACGGTGAAGGCGGTGATGATGGTCACCACGTCGCGCGTGACCTGGCTGAACCCGGTCGCCCCGTGCCATTTCCCATCTACCGGGCGCATCACCGAAGGCAGCAGCAGCAACAGCACGAACGCGACGTGGTCGTACCCGAACAGCACGTGCCAGATACCCTCGCCGACGAAGCGTACAAAGCTGCTCCACGCCGAGGCCTGTTCGGGTTCCGTCCACGAAGGCTCGACGGCACTGAGCACTCCGGTGAACTGTACTTTGCCGCGCACCGCGCTCAGCAGCACGCGTTGCGAGGCATCGTCGCTCATGAACAGCGGGCCGCCGACAACTGCAGGTCCGCGCTGCGGGCATTCCGCCGCCAATGCCACCGAAACGAAATTCAGCTCATCGCGGCTGGCCAACGCGAAGTCGTGCACGGAAAGTGCACACGGCGCACCGCCACGCTGGACGGAAATCTGCGCGAGCATGGCCGAGCCGATCGCCGCCTTCGCGTTCTGCACTTCCTGCCAGGTGACGCTGCCGTCGTAATCGGCGTCGATGAACACCGTCCATGCAATGTCCTGCACCGCCAGATCCCAACGAAGCTCGACGGGTCCATCGCCCTCCGGCAGCTGCAGGATCAGGTAGCTGGTGCTCGTGGCGTGCGCGAACGCGGGCTGCGGCGAGGTGAACATCGCAACCAGGGACAACAGGAGCGCGGCAGATAGTCGTTTCACGAGACAACTCTAACTGCGCTGGCTCATGTCGAGAATGCCCTCGGTGACAGAATCGCGATATCCGGTTTCGCGCAGCCACGATTGCAGGGAGGACAATGCCGGGGCGTCGTCCGCCGCGCGCGCAGCCCGAGCCAGCACGCGCACATCGGCCAGCTCCTTCTGGATCTCGAAGTTCCGGCTTGCGGCGGCCAGGGCACCGGCGGCATCACCGTTGGCCAGGGCAAACATTGCCGCTTCGCGTAAATGGGGCTTGTCTCCGCGCGCCACCTCGAGCGCGAGCCAGGAGGCTGCGCGGGCGCTCAACTCCTGACGGCGAGCGCCTTCGGACAAGGCAGCGCTTCGCACCAGCAAGGCGAGACTGGGTTTGTCGATGGCGAGCAGGTCGCGTGCGTCGCCAGCATCACCGCGCGCCGTGAGCGCATCGGCGAGCGCGGCACGAATCGAATCATCGCGCGGCGCCAGTTTCAGCGCCTCGCAGTAGTCGACGATGGCGCCATTGAGATCTCCACTGCGTTCGCGGAGCTCCGCGCGCGTGGCGAGCAGATAGGCGCGCGCCAGGGAATCGGCGTCGGCATGTTGCGCGGGCGAGGAATTGAGCAGCGACAGCGCGCGATCCAGACTGCCCTCACCGGCGAGTGCTTCGGCGAGGCAGGCAAACCCCAGGGTGGCGCCATTTCCGGCGCCCACGGCAAGCTGCGCGCAATCCGCACGTGCACCGGCAAATTCGCCTCGCACCAGGCGCACCGAGGCACGCAGCAGACGCGCGTCGGGATCGTGTGGAGTCTCGCGCAGCAGTGCATCGAGCAGATTTTCTGCGCCCGCGAAGTCGTGCCGATACTGCAGTACCTCGGCGTACAGCCGACGCAGCGAGCCATTGGCGTCCAGCTTCGACGCGAGCGGTGCCAGCACCGCTTCGGCGCGGCCGAAAAAGGCGGGCTCGCGCAAGCTGCGTGCGCGTTCAATGTAAGCGCTGGCAAGCGCGACACTTTCGGCGGTGGCCGGGTTCGCGCGCCAGGCAAGCAGCAGATCACGCAGCCGCTCGTCAGGTTGCGCTTGCCGCACATTCGCCACCACGAAACCTGAATCGGTGGGCACGAACCGATCGGCAGCCGCCGCGACCCCCGTCGCGGCGGCAACCGCCAGCAGCGCCAACAGACCTGCTGGACCCCTCATCACTCGTCTCCGCCGATCAATGGCTGAAAGATGGCCGGATCGTCAGCGTCCTGGGTAAAGGTGTAGCCGTTCATGACCGTTACCTCGTCCGATTCCGCCTTGGCGAAGGTAGTTAGCGTCCAGTCCCGAATCGAAGCGTTGCGCGCATTCACGGTCACCTGGAACGAGCGCGCGGTTCTCACGCCCTCGCCGTCGATCACGGTGAGCGTGATATTCGCGGTGCCCGTGGTGGCTTCGAAAGGCGTCAGCGTGATGCTGCGCACCGCACCGCTGCCAGCCAGCGTGATCCCGTCGGCCGGAAACACGCTGGTCCCACCGGCGCCTGCAGTCACCGTCAGCTGGCTGGCGGGTGTTTCGGTGTCGGTGACGCTGAACTCGATCGGGCCCACGACCGTGTCCTGATCGACACTGCGGTCGCTGATCGCGGAGATCGCAGGAGCGGTGTTGGCCATCGGCTGCGGTTGCATGCCGCCGCTCTTTCCGCCGCCGCACGCGGCGACCACCAGTGTGGTCGCCGCGAGCAGCACAAGACGGGTGTAGTTAGTCTTGCGCAATGACATATCAGTATCCTCCCGAGCCCGGCAGCGGCGTCGTCAGATACGGAAACGTGGAATCGAAGTCGGCAGCCGACACCGGCGCACCGTCGGTGAACGGCACGTTGCCCACGGGTGCGTTCGCCGGCGTGCAGAGCCCGAGGTCCACGCTGTTGCCACCGATGGTCAGCGGGTAGCACAGGCGACCCATCACCACGCGCAGCGCGATATCCACCGTGTCGTCACCCGGACGGCGACCGTTCGGGAAGCCTGCGAGGTCGCCACCGGCAACACCGAAGTTGCTTTGGCCGGCGGCCGGGGCGGCCGGAATGCCGGTGTTGAGTCGCGTCATTTCGGACGCCGTGACTTTCGACATCTGGTTCACGCCGGGAAAGCCCGTCAGGAACGCCGTGACCAGGTCGTTGCGAGGCAGATTGTTAGGCGCCAGATTCGTGATGTTGGTGCCCAGAGTCTGGTTGACCGCCCCGCGGAACAACACGTCGAGCAGTGCCGGAAGCGTCGGGTTCGTCACGTAGGTGCCGAACTGGCCGTCGAAGCGCGGCTCGCTGGCGCTGAAACGATCCTTGTCGGGGAGGCCGATGACGAGTTCGTTCACGAGCGGCATGCCCAGCCGCGAGATCTGCACCCACGGACCGCCATCCACGTCCGGACGCGAGAACGTCGGCACCGGGTTCAGCAGCCGGGCCTGGCGCAAACTTGCGCTGGTCCATCCACCGATGACACCGTTCCCGCTGCCAGTGAGGCAGGACTTGTGCAACTCGAGTGCGATGGTCGTGACGTTCGCATCGTCGACGATGTTGTTGGCACGAGACTGGGTGATGCCACCCGGGAAGCCCTTGCCATCGCCGGCGCCGGGCGCGCTGTCACCTTCGACCGGCACCAGGTTCACGAGGTCGAACACGCGGCCGAGATTCACCGCGAATCCCTCCTTGCGCTGGCCCACGAACACACGGCCCGGCATGTTGCAGCCAGGCA
This sequence comes from uncultured Pseudomonadota bacterium, assembly GCA_963736955.1. Taxonomy (GTDB): domain Bacteria; phylum Pseudomonadota; class Gammaproteobacteria; order Steroidobacterales; family Steroidobacteraceae; genus CADEED01. Next base: position 137,716 of record CAVTQT010000010.1, on the reverse strand, counting down.
CGTTGATCGTGTGGATGAAGGAATTCGCGTAGGCCTGGTAGTTCGCGACGCTGCCGAAGGTCTTGGTGCCGACGAAGTCATAGGGCTTGCCGAACACCGTGCCACCGCTGGCGCCGGTCACCTGCGAGGCGTCGCCGTGACGCCGATCGCCGCGAACCAGCCACATCTGGTAGCTCTCGCGAAAATTCAGCGCGCTGCTGTCGGCCGCGCTGACACCGCCGACATTCTTGAGCGGCACCGCCACCTGCGGACCGCCAATATTGAGCTTGATCCCGCGGTTGTCATTGGCCAGCCGATTGGAGAAGCGGAACTGGAACGTGAGGTTCTCCTTGGCGTCACCGTCATTGTCGACGTGGATCTCGTACAGGGCCGACGGATCCAAGGCGAAATAGTTAGGTCCGCCGTACGGATCCTGCAACGGGATGTAGTTGGCGAGCAGCGTGACGTAGCCGTCCCGGCCCGGTTCGTAGCTGTTGAACAGGTAGAAGTCGGTGGAGTCCACCGTGGGGAAGCGCGTGATGTTCGGCGCTTCGCGATGGCTGGAGCCCCAGGCCTTGGTGGTCAGGGCCGAGATCGGCAGCGTCGCCGCGATTGCGGCCGCCACCGTACAGAGTTTGCGGAATTGCATGGTGTCCCCTTTGAGCATTAAGTTAGAAATGACGTGGGGAATACGCTGTGCTCGCCAGCTGGATGCAGCCTGTTCGCATCTGGCGACAATATTTTTCATGCCTGCATCCAGGGTCGCGTGATCTGCGTAAGGTAAGATTCGGCCTCATGCCGGCGCCTATTCCCACCCATAAACTCGTTGCAGATCGTTTGATTTCTTTGGCGCGTCTCATCGGCGGCACGCCGCTGCTCGAGATCCGCTGCCGCTATCGAGGCCGCGAGCAACGCATCTACGCCAAGCACGAGGCCTACAACTTCACCGGCAGCATCAAGGACCGCATGGCGCTGTACATCCTGCAGCGCGCCTATGCGAGTGGTGAGATCGGTCCCGGCGACGTGATCGCCGAGGCCACCAGCGGCAACACCGGCATTTCGTTCGCGGCCATCGGCCGGGCGCTCGGCCACCCGGTGCGCATCTACATGCCGGACTGGATGAGCCGCGAGCGTGTGCTGGTCATCCAGAGTCTCGGCGCGGCCGTGATCCCGGTATCCGCCGAGCTCGGTGGTTTCCAGGGTTCAATTCGTATGGCAGACGATTTCGCGCGCGAGGGCGGCCGGGTTTTCCGCCCGCAGCAGTTCGACAACACCGCCAATGTTCAGGCGCATTACGAAACCACCGGGCCTGAGATCACCGCGCAGCTCGCCGCGCTCGGCCGCAGACCCACCGCTTTCGTCGCCGGCGTCGGCACTGGCGGCACCGTCATGGGAGTCGCGCAGCACCTGCGCGAGCGTTTCGGTAAGGGAATTGACGCGCATCCGCTCGAGCCGGCGAACTCCCCCACCCTGCGCACCGGGTACAAGGTCGGCCGGCATCGCATCCAGGGAATCAGCGATGAGTTCGTGCCGTCGATCGTGAAGTTAGACACGCTGGGTCGCATCATCGACATCTGGGATGGCGACGCCATCGTCATGTCACAGCGGCTCGCCAGCGAGCTCGGTATCGCCGTAGGCATCAGCTCCGGCGCGAACCTGCTCGGCGCGCTCGAGATCGCCGATGAACAGCGCGCGGACGCCTGCGTCGCCACCGTGTTCTGCGATGACAACAAGAAATACCTCTCGACCGACCTCTGCAGCGATGAAGAGTGCAAGCCACACTACCGCTGCAACGATGTCGAGCTGCTCGACTTCCGCGTGATCGCGCCTGGTGCTTCCGGGGCGATCGGCGGTCCGTAGGCCTGGTCCACCGCCGCCTTCGGAAGTTGCCCGGCGAAGGTGCGAAACGCGTTTCTGAGCCTGCGAGCCGGCGCATGCGTAGAATCCGCGCCCATGCAAGCTTGCCTTACGCGCGCCTCGAAACTGGCCGCCGCCCTGGTCGCGGCCTGCGCGCTTGCGTCGGTGTCCGTCGCGCAGACGACGTCGGCCGCCAAACCAGCAACCACGACAAAGAAGCCAACGGCCGGTAGTTCGAAGGCGAAACCCAAGCCACCTGCCTCCACCGCCAGGAAACCGGCGAAACCCGTACCGCCGCCCCCGCCGCCGCCACCGCCAGCCGTCGAACTCATCGGTCTCATCAGCATGCCCGCGGATGCGTTTCGCGCGGGTCCGCCTTCCGGCCAATTCGACAATGAAGGCCGGCGCGCCGCAGCGCCGCGTTTCGAGGCCCAGCCCGTGCAGGGTGTGAGCTCCATCAAGCCCGGCAGCACGGCAGGCGCATGGTGGGCACTCTCGGACAACGGCTTCGGTGGCAAGTGGAACAGCTCGGACTACCGCCTGTGCATCTATCTGTTCGACGTGCGCCCGCGCACCGAGGCCGGCACGGATTCGCGCAACGCGCTGCAGGCGATCATCGAGCTGTCTGATCCCGCGAAGTTTTTCCCCTGGCGCCTTGCCGATGAGAACTCGGAGGAAAGATTGCTCACGGGCCTGGATGCCGACCCGGAGTCGCTGGTCACCATGCCCGACGAATCCTTCTGGATCGGTGACGAGTTCGGCCCGTGGCTGATGCACTTCTCGGTCGATGGCGAGTTGTTAGCCCCGCCCATCGAGCTGCCGGACAACCTCCGGTCGGTGGACCATCCGCTGGCCATCACACGGGCCGACATCCCGCGTCTCGCCCACTCGCGTGGCCTGGAAGCCATGGACCTCGCCGGCGACAATCAGACTCTGGTGTCCATTCTCGAAGGCACCGTGGGCGGGGACCCAGCCGAAGACCCTACGCGTATTACGCTACGACACCGCGGCCGGAAAGTGGCTCACGCCCACTCTTATATATGAGCTGGATGCGGATACCTCGTCCCTCACCGACATGTCGCTCATCGATGGCAATCGCTTCGTGGTTATCGAACGCGATGACAGCCAGGGTGATGCGGCGCGCGCCAAGCGCGTTTATTCCATCGACCTGGATCGCGCGGTGCCTGGCAAGCCGCTGCAGAAAAAGCTCGTCATCGACCTGCTGTCCATCGGCAACTCGCGCGGGCTGGTGGTCACGACCCCGGCGGGCGCACCGTTTCGTTTTCCCTATCTCACGACCGAATCGATCCAGGTGCTGGATCGCAAGCATGTCGTCATCGTGAACGACAACAACTACCCGGCTACCGGCGGACGCGGCGCGAACGTCAAGGACGCGACCGAATGGATCTGGCTCGAACTCGCGAATCCGTTGTAGGGCCGCCGTGACATTGATCGCACTCAAGAACGCGGAACTCGCGTTCGGCCTCCATCCACTCCTCGACGGAGCCTCGCTCGCCATCCAGGCGGGCGATCGCGTGGGGCTCATTGGCCGCAATGGCACCGGCAAATCGTCTTTGTTAGGAGCGTTGCTCGGCGCCATTCCGCTCGACAGCGGTGAAGTGCAGCGCAGGCCGGGACTGGTCATCGCGAGCGTCGAGCAGGAGCCGGTGCTTCCGCCGGCCGAGACGCTGCGTGAGTCGCTGGTGCTGCGCGGCGATTTCGCGGGTATACACGACGACCGCCAGCTCTGGGCGCGTGAGGCGCGACTCAACGAATACCTGCAGCGCTTCTCGGTGAATCCCGACGCCGCGCCGGCCTCGGTGTCGGGCGGCGAGCGCAAACGCGCGGCGCTGGCGCTGGCATTCGCCATCGCGCCCGACCTCATGCTGCTCGACGAGCCCACCAACCACCTCGACGTCGACGGCATTGAAACGCTGGAGGACCTGCTGCAGCGGAACATCACCTGCATCGTCATCACGCACGACCGCCGTTTCCTCGACAAGGTGGCCAACAGCATCTCCGAGCTAGATCGCGGCATCCTGCGCAGTTTTCCGGGCAATTACACGGTGTACGAGGAACGCAAGGCGGAGATCAACCTCGCCGAAGACCTTGCTCATCGCCGCTTCGAGAAATTCTGGGCGCAGGAAGAAGTGTGGATTCGCAAGGGCGTGGAGGCGCGGCGCACGCGCAACGAAGGCCGCGTGAAGCGCCTCGAGCATTTGCGCGAAGAACGCGCGGCCAGGCGCGAGCGCATCGGCCAGGTCAGGCTCACCGTCGATACCGGCGAACGTTCCGGCAAGCTGGTGGCCGAGCTCGAGAATGTCGGCAAGAGTTTCGGCGACCGGCCCATTCTCGACGATGTGTCCCTGCGCGTGATGCGCGGCGATCGTGTCGGCTTGTTAGGCCCCAACGGCGCCGGCAAGACCACCATGATCAAGCTGATCGTCGGCACGCTCGAGCCTGACTCGGGACGCGTGAAGCGTGGCACGAACCTGCAGGTGGCCTATTTCGATCAGCTTCGCGACCAGCTCGATCCCGAACGCACCATCGCCGAGACCGTGAGCCCCGGCTCCGACTGGGTGCAGGTCGGCGAGAATCGCAAACACATCTCGAGCTACCTGCAGGATTTCCTGTTCGACTCCCGCCGCGCCAATTCGCCGATCCGCATGTTGTCCGGCGGAGAGCGCAATCGCCTGCTGCTGGCGCGACTGTTCGCGCGCCCGGCCAACATGCTGGTGCTCGACGAGCCCACCAACGATCTCGACATCGACTCGCTCGAGTTGCTCGAAACCATGCTGGTCGATTATTCCGGCACGCTGCTGCTGGTGAGCCACGATCGCGCGTTTCTCGACAACGTGGTCACGCAGACCATCGCATCAGAGGGCAACGGGCGCTGGGGAGAATACGTGGGCGGTTACAGCGACTGGCTGCGGCAGCGTTCGCTGCCCCGTGCCACCTATGGCGCGCCTCGCGGCGTCGCCGCGCCACCCCCGGCCACCCCCGCACCGCCCAAGCGCAAGCTCAGTTTCAAGGAACAGCGTGAGCTCGATTCTCTGCCGGGCGAAATCGAGAAACTCGAAGGCGAACAGCAGGCGCTGACGCTGCGTGTCTGTGAGCCGGACTACCATAAAGTCGGCGCCGATCAGATGCGTGTCGATCGCGAGCGAGCCAGTGAGCTCGTCAAGTTGATCGCGGCGCGCACGGAACGTTGGGAAGTGCTCGAGGCACTTTCATCGCTGCGGGGCGGTTAGTCGGGGCAAATTCGAGCCTTCGGGTATTTGAGAAACCTTTGGACGACACCGTTTCGAGGTTACGCGGCGTATTCCCCCGTGCCCTGCAGTGCCAGTCGTGGTTTGCAAACGGCCGGGTTGGTGTCGGTGTCGTCGTCAAACACACAAAATGCCCTTCGGTTGTCCATGCAGATCAGTAGGTTGCACGGAATCAGAAGTGCCACAGAAATTCTCCAGAACTTGTTGAGCGCCAGAACATGGTTGGCAGCCAGCGACGCGATCAGCGTTCGCAACGTCGGCCGACTGCGGCCGCCAATGCCCAACCCCTCACGTTTCAGGAGATCTCCATGAAAAACTTCTTCACCGTCGCCAGCATCATCATCCTGGGTTTCGCCACCGCGAATGTCGCGAATGCGGATTCTCAGGCTCCCCGGACGCTCACCGTGCAGTTCGGTGACCTCAACCTCAACAATGCGCAGGGTGTGGACGCCTTGTACAAGCGCATCAAGAACGCCGCCAGAAATGTGTGCAGCGAACTGGAAGGGCGAACGCTATCGAAAAAGCGGCTGTATGCAGAGTGTGTCGACACGGCGCTCTCGACGGCGATTGCGCGCGTGGATCGGCCGGCGCTGTCCCGGTACGTGGTCGATCGTTCGGCGAAGCCTCGCAATACATTGGTGCCCGTCGCCAGTACCCGCTGAAGCCCGGAAGCCCGGTGCTGCAACACCGGGCTGTTTCACAGCGCGAAGAGCGGTGGCGGCGTAGCCGCCACCTTTCGGTCAACCCGCAGGTCACAGCACACTGAGGATCGTGATCTTCGCACCCGGATCGACGTAGATGCCGGGCGTGGGGAAGTCGTGCTGGCAGTCGACCTTGAAGACTTTCGACGACGTCGTCGTGACCACAGCCTGCAGGGCAATCTGGGCCACTGATGGGCCCATCTCGCCGGTGGGACCGGGCGCCGCATTGCCCAGTAGCGTCGCCCCAGCATCCTTCTGAGTTATTCCAGCGATGATGCGGCAGCGTACATAGTCGGCGGCACCGAAGTTCACTGGATTGACTTTGGCATTCACGACCCACTTTCCGGCCGGGATGGTCATGCTGAGAATGGTGACCGGCGCTCCCGTGTCGGAAAGAAACGTGCTCGTGGTCGTGCTTCGAGTAAACACGTCGGCGGCGCTGCTGTTGGCCGAGTAGGCAGCCGTAAGTCCCGTGGCTGCGATCAGCATTGCAGTCCTGAGTTTGTTGTTGAATTTGTTCTTGAACATGATCGGATCTCCAGAAATGAGGGCTGATGAAGAATCTGGAGAAGGCCGCCGCCCGCTACACAGGCTTCTCCATGTCCTGATAAGACAAGCGGAGTTTTGGGCGCACAGGGATCATGCCGGACAGAAATAGAACAGCATCGTCCACGGCGAGTGCCTCTTCAGCGCACTCGTGAAGTTCATTCTTCGCGAATTTCGTCGAGCTTTGTGCTGCCGAGATTCTTGTAGCTGAGCCCGGCCACAAGCGCCGCCGCCACCATGCCAACCACCATGGGAAGCGAAGCCATCAGGAACAACTTCTCTGGTGGAAGTTGCCGTGCAATGAGCATCCCGCCCACCAGCGGCCCGGCAATCGAACCGACGCGGCCGATACCCAACGCCCAGCCGACGCCACGTGATCGGAACGCCGCTGGATAGAGCAAGCCGGCAGCGGCATTGTTGCCGAACTGCGAGCCGAGCGTGCAAAACCCGGCGAGCGAAACGAAAGCCACCAATGTCGTGTATGAAATGCCGGGAGTTCCGATCGCCGCGATCGCGAGTGTCGCGAACAAAAACAGCAAGGCCATGGCCGCGAACCCCAGCGGTCTCAACACCAGGCTGACGAGCAACCCGCCGAGAACGCCACCGTAATGATAGAGACTGATTGCGATGCCACTTCGTTGCGAAGTGAGTCCGTCACCTTCGAGGATGAGCGGCAGCCAGCTGTTGAGAAAGAAGTTGGCCATGAGCGCGCTTGCAAAGCACACCCACATCAGCGGCGTGATCCACGCCAGGGATCCTCTGAAGATCCGCTGGAGTCCCGAACCGCCGCCTGATGTGTGTGCAGACCTGAATTGCACATCGTCCTCGATCGAGAGGTCGGGGCGCATGGCGCGAACGATCGCGATCAGTTCGGCGCGCCGCTCCGTTCGCAGCGCAAGAAACCTCACCGACTCCGGCAGCGAGAACAGCAATGCAGCCGTCAGCGCGAGCGGTGCGAGACCGCCGATCCAGAACATGATCTGCCATCCGAACTTCGGTATGAGCAATGCCTGCACGGCGCCCGGCAAACCGCCGCCGACCGATATGCCGGCGAACATAAGCACCACCAGGGTTGCCCGCATTCGCCTGGGAGCGAACTCGGAGTTCAGCGCGATCAGATTCGGCATCAAGCCGCCGAGCCCGATGCCCGCCAGCGCCCTCAGGATCATCACCTGATCGAGATTGCGGGCCCACACGACAGACAGCGTGCTGAGCGAGTAGACGACGCAACTCGCGAGGATGGCGGGCTTGCGTCCATAACGATCACCTGCCACGCCTAACAATGGTGCGCCGAGCAGAATTCCAAACACACTTGCGCTCAACGCCGGCGCGAAGTCCGCACGCGCGATGTGCCAGGCTCTGCCCAGCGCCGGCGCGGCAGACGCGAGCGCTGCCAGATCGAAGCCATCAGCAAGCAATGCGAGAAACGACCAGATCAGTATCATGAGATTGAAGCGGCTGAATGACTGTTCATCAACCAGTTCCTCGAGCGAGAGCGGCTGGCTCATGACTGCACACTCCCGTCCTGACGCGGGATCGACACGGCGTCTGCAACCGTCGTGCGTCGCATATCGCGACGGTAACGAATATCGTCATAGGGCCGGCCGCGATGCATGGTGCAACGATTGTCCCAAACTACCAGGTCGTGCAGTTGCCAATGATGTACATAGACGAACTTCGGCTGGGTCGCAAAGTCCGTCAGCCTGGCCAGCAGCGCGCGTCCCTCTTCGACAGGTAAGCCGACGATATGCGAGGCGTGCGAAGCGAGGTAAAGCGACTTGCGCGTGGAACCTGGATGCAGGCGCACTACGGGTCGCGGCGTGGGTGGATAGGCGCTGCGTTCCTCATCGCTGAAGTCCGTGAAACCAACCAGCTCACGTGAATGAAATAAGGAGTGCTCGGCCGCCAGTCCTTCGATGCGGCTGCGCAGGGGACCGTCGAGCGCCTCGTAAGCCGCTCGCAGATCGGCGAACTCGGTTTGCCCGCCGGCGGGCGGCAACTCGTGAGCGGACAAGAACGAGATTTTGCCCGGCACACACTTGTAAGAGCTGTCGGTGTGCCAGAGCTGGTTGCCCAGTTGCATTCGCCGCCAGGCGTCCGTGCTCGCGCGAATGTTGCCGCTCGCATCCAGGTTTGAAACGTCGGCGAGCAGCTTCTCGCCCAGGCGTGATTCCTCACTCTTGCGCATGGAACCGAACGCGGACTCGAGCGGGCCGAAAAGCCTGCTGAAGGATATTTGCTGCGCCGTGCTCAAAGGCTGGGCCCGGAATATCAGCACGGCATAGCGATCGAGGGCTCCTTCGATCGCGCGAAAAACCTCGGCGCTGACCGGCGCGCACAGATCGACGCCCGACACTTCGGCTGCGAACAACGGATGCAGAGGCGTCAAGGAGATATTCACGGCTCAAACGTACCGCGGACTTGGTATAAGGTGAATCCATAAAGTGGTGACCTCCCCATGAGGGAATAGTTATGGGCAAGTCGGTGGAGCATTGGGACAAACGCATCGGCCGACGGCTGCGGTTGCGCGACCTGCATGTGCTGCTCACGGTCGTTCGGAGCGGCAGCATGGCTAAAGCTGCGCGGAACTTGTCTGTCTCACAGCCAGCGATCTCCAAAGCCATGACCGATCTGGAACACATCCTCGGCGTACGCCTCCTGGATCGTGGACCGCAAGGCGTTCAGGCGACGGTGTATGGCGATGCGTTGGTTCGCCGCGGCCTCGCCGTGTTTGGGGAGTTGCAGCAAGCGGTGGCAGATATCGCGTTCATTGCGAATCCCGCATCGGGAGACGTGAATGTCGGATGCAACGAGTCTCTCGCGGCCTCGCTGATGCCCGCCGTGGTCGAGCAGCTGGCCAGCCACCATCCGGGCATTGCCGTGCACCTGCGGCCCATGACTCGACCCATCACGCAGGAGATTCGCCACCTGCGTGAGCGCAGCGTTGATTTCATCGTAGGTCGCGGCCTATTTCAGGTTCCGGAGAATGACCTGAACTCCGAGGTACTGTTCGAAGAGCCATTGAGGGTCGTTGCCGGAGCGACGAGCAGTTGGGCGAAGCATCGCAAACTTCAGCTTGCCGACCTCCTCGAGGCGAAGTGGATCATGTACCCGCCGGACGAAGCACCCGGAACGCTCGTGACGCAAGCCTTCCTGCAAAAAGGGCTGCCAGTGCCGCGCGCGACCGTAACGACATCCTCGTTTCATGTGCGCGAGGAGCTACTTCGGCGGAGCGACTATCTGACTGTCGTGCCGGCATGCATGCTGCGCGTGTTCAACACCGATCGGTTACGCATCAAGGCGCTGCCAGTCGACCTCGGAGTCGGGATGCGGCCGGTTGCGGTGTTCACGCTCAAGGACCGCACGATGCATCCCGCGGCGGACATCGTCATCGAAAGCGTGCGTGCCGCGGCGAGAACGATCGACCCTGGATCCTGATCAGGCACGAGTGATGGGAATCGAACCCACGTTGGCGGCTTGGGAGGCTAAAGTTCAACCATTGAACAACACCATGAAACCTGGTTCACCTGCCAAACCTCCCGCCATCCGCATCTGGAAAGAGACCGCGCATCGCGGTGGCAAGGGCGTGAGCGCGATAAACGGCATTCCGCTTCCTCAGGCGCAGCTCGAAGAAATCTGCAGCGCTCTCAAGAAAAAGTGCGGCACCGGCGGCACGGTCAAGAACGGCGTCATCGAGATCCAGGGAGATCATCGCGACCGTCTGGTTGATGAGCTCAAGAAGCTGGGTTTCACCGACGTGAAGAAGGCCGGCGGATAAATGGGGACATTCCTCATTTCGTTGTAACAATCCACTCCGTAGAAACGAAGCGGAAGGGGCTTTCGATTGTTACAGCGAAATGAGGAATGTCCCCATTTATCTACTTCCCGCGCACGCCGCCCGTGAGCGCGATGCGCATGGCCTGCTCAACCGACAGCTCCGTTTCGCTGACGCGGCTGCGCGGCAGGTAGATGGTGTAACCGCCGATCTGGTAACTCATGGGCAGATAGACGGCGACGAGGTCGTCGCCGCCGCCTATCCCGAGCGTGTTGGCATGTTCCTGCGTCACGAACCCGATCATCTTGCCGAAGCCGATGTCGAGCGTGACCACGCGGTCGAGGTCGCCCTTCTTCTTGTCGGTGTTCACCAGGCGCGTCATGTCGCGGATCGCGCTGTACACCGTCTTGACCACGGGCACGCGCATCAGCAGCTCTTCGCCCACGCCGAGCACGCGGCGCACGATGAAGGCATTCACCGCGAGCCCGATGAGGAACAGCAGCACGAAGCCCGTGATCAGGCCCATGCCGGGCCAGTAGTTAGCGTCGTCCACCACCCACCTGATGGGTTTCGACAGCAGCGTCTCGGTGGTGATTCCCAGCCAGTAGACGAAGTACACCGTGAGGCCGATGGGCAGGATGGTTACCAGCCCTTTGAGCAGGATGCTGCCGAGTTTCTTCATTCGCTATTTCTTGGGCTTGACGAAGCGCAGCGTCATGCGATCCGACTCGCCGATGGCGTCGTACTTGGCGCGATCGAACGCGGGATCCACCGGTTTGCCGCCTTCGGACGACTGTCGCGTCGGCGGCAGAGTCCACACGCCGAACGGATGATCCTTGGTGTCTTTCGGATTGGCGTTGATCTCGGATTTTCCGTCGAGTTTGAATCCGGCCTTCGTGGCCGCGTCGATCACGGCCTGTTCGGTCACATACCCATCCTTGACCGGCGGCTGACCAGGATTGCCGCGATGCTGTTCGATCGCGAGCACGCCGCCCGGCTTGAGGCTGGCGAAGATATTCGCAAGGTTCTTGTCCTGCGAATTCCCATTCATCCAACCATGGAACACACGCGCCGCGAGCACGAAGTCGAACTTGTTAGCCGGCAGCGGCGCCGCGTTGGCGCCCCAGTTCACGAGATTTACCTTGCCGTAGGTCGCCGAATCGGCGTACTTGGCTTCGAAATCCGCACGGCCCTTGCGAGCGCCTTCCGACAAGCCGGGATCCGAGAGATCTGCCGCCGTGGCGTAAAACTCGCCCTTGTTCGCCTTGGCGTAGGGCGCGAGGATTTCCGTCCACCAGCCACCACCCGGCTGCAGTTCGAGGATCTTCATGCCGGGTTCGAGTCCCCAGAACATGAGCGCATCGACAGGATGCCGTTCGGTATCGCGCGATTTGGCTTCGGGTTTGCGCCAGTCGCCGGCGACGGCCTTTTCAATACCCTTCGACGCTTTCTGGTTGCCCGCGAAACTACTGGGGGCGAAACACGCGAATAGGGCCAGCGCGGCGAGCGCGGTCAAGTTCCTGAATTTCATGGAGCATCCCTCTCGAGTCATTTTCGGGGGATGAATCGTACAAGAAAACCTGGCGTCAGGGCCCGTTCGCGCCTCGCGGGATGTGGGCGCGAACTGGTCGCCGAATCAGCGTCAAGGCGCCGCTTTCGGTGCTTCTTCTGCCGCTTCTTCTTCGGCTTTCGGCGCTGGGCCACCGAACGAGTAGCGGAACGACAAAGTGGCGAGAACGACGTCGTAGTCATCCGGATCCGCACCCAGCGTGAGCACGGTCGGAATAGTCGCGGGTTCCACTCCCTGCAGCGCCCAATCGGAGCTCGCGTAGTCTTCGTAGCGCACCTTGAAGCGCAGCTCGAGCTTGCTGTTCAGCTGGTAGCCAACATCGAATTCGCCGCCCTTGAGTTCGGTGTCCAGGTCCGGATAAGGACCCGAGCCGGAGAAACTCGAGTCCACGCCGATTTCACCCGTACCTTTGGCGTAACGGAAACTGATGTTCCCATCGAACTTCCCATCGGGCTTGCCGAATCTCAACCCGGCATCGAGGGTACGGAAGGTGTCCTGGTGCTGCGAATTCCAGTCGGCGCTACCGGAAGTTTCACTGTTGAAGTTCTGCAATTCCTGATCCTCGTAGCCGCCCTGTAGATAGACGGACGTGGCATCGTTGACGGCCCAGGTGAAATCGGCGGCGAAGCGGCGGTCGTCGAGTTTGCGCAACCCGAGTGATGACAAGGTGTAGTCGTCGGAGGCATAGAAGATCTCGGCGCCAATCGTGAACGGCTTGCCGGGAAACCCGATGCGCGCATTGAGCTGCGAGAACTGGCGATAGCGATACGCATGATTGAATTTGCGCATCAGCGGATTCTGGTCATTCGCCGCCGCTATGCCGGGATCGAAGGCGTCCGGGTCGCGGCGCGAGACGCCGGCGCGCAGCCACAGTTCCGTTTCCTGACTCGGCCGCCAGCGTACGCGTCCCCAGCCGCTCTCTTCCGTCTCGGAAGAATCTTCCTGCAGCGTGCGATCCGACTCGATGAGGTCGTAACCGCCTTCGAATTCGAACGCCTTGAGCCAGTCCCAGAAGTCAAAGCGCGCCGCGGCTGACAACTCGACCTTGCTGCGCGTGAAACTGTAGGGGCGGTTCTCCTCGGCTTCACCGCTGTCGAACAGATCGGTGATAGTGCGCGTCCATAGTTCCACCGGCGTGCGGTTGTCGCGATCGTCGTAACGATAGGCACCCTTGACGCGCAGGAACGACATCGGGCGCGACGTGAAGGCCACGTCCACGTGCTTCGTCTCGATTTTGCCGTCCAGCCTTTCGCGCGGCAGCGCCGTCACCGGCACGGCGGGATTGATCGTGTAGGGCAGCAACACATCTTCCTGACGAAGCTCGCCAAGTGCCGCCGTCATCGAAAGGGTCGTCCGCGGTGAGAAGTAGTAAGCCCCCGCAAGCGTCACAGTCTGTGCCTTGTTGTCCGGCGCCTGCGCACGAGCTCCCTGCCCGCCTCCCGAATATGGATTGTCCCACTGCAGCTTGAGATTCTGATCCTGGTAGAACGAGCCGGTCCACGCGAGCGAAGTCGACCACTTCTCGCGCCCGTAGGTAGCCATCAGGTTGGCGGTATCGGTGTACTCATCGATCGGCGCGGCCAGCAGCGCCGAATTCGTATAGAAAGGCGCGCCCGCAACGCCCCAACCCTCGCGCTCGTCGCGGCGGAAGTCGGCCTGCAAGAGCAGATGTTTTGAGCCGCGATACTCACCACCGACACCAAGCGACGTGCGATCGCTCTCGATGTCGCGGTCGACCAGACTGGCATTGAGCGCAGAGAAGCCTCCGGTGGTACCGGCGGGCACCCAGCCGGCAGGCAATACCAGCAGATCGTCTTCAGCTTGCTGGAACACGGTTTGCGTCGTGTCATAGCGGCGATACGGCAGTTCGGCATATGCGATCTGGTACTTGTAGGTGCCCGGCTTGCCGCCTTCCAGCTCGACCGACCGCGAGTCGAGCCCGAGATCTTCGAGTTCCCAATTCATCCGGTAATCGTCGCTGGCGTATCGACCGGTGCCGCTCACGTCGGCATATCCGCCCGCTTCGTCGTAACCGGTAGCGTTGCCGAAACGTCCGGAGTCGTCGCTGACATACGACCCACCCACGTCGTAACTGGCCTCGTGCCCTTTGGCGAAGGGACAACTTTCGCATTTCCACTTGGTCGTATCCGGCGGAGGGACATCTTGCGCAATCGCGCGCGCCGCCGTGAGCAAGGCGGCGATCCCTGCGAGTGCCGCAAGGCGAGTGGAGATTGCAAACGAGCTCGCCGACATCGCGCACCTCAACGCATGAGTTTCGAGCCGGAGGGATGATTGGAGCCGTGCACCTGCGAGTGACAGTTCAGGCAATTCTGGCCGAGCACGTACGGCGAGCGCTGTCCGCCCGCCAAACCCGCCGCAGCGACCGGCGCGAGCGACGGATGTCCCGCCTCGGAGTGACAACTCTGGCAAAGCATGGGGCCACGCGCCTTGAGCATGCCGGGATGAATCGATCCGTGCGGTGCATGACAGGTCGTGCAGTCTTCGGCGACCGGCGCGTGTTCCCACACGAACGGTCCGCGCTTGTCGGCGTGACACTCGAAACAGGTTTCGTTCGTCGTCTTGTGCTTGAGCAGTGTGTCGCTCGAGCCGCCATGGACGTCGTGACATCCCGTGCAGGACATTTTTCCGGCATCGATCGGATGCGCAAACGCGCGATGCTCGATCCATGCGCGCGATCTTGTGACACGGTGGCGCAGACTTCGGGTTGCGTCGCCGTCTTGAGAACGGGATCCCGCCCCGTGTGACTGCGATGACAACTGCTGCATGCAACTTCGTTGACCGCATGTGCGGTCGCATGCCAACCCGTGCCGATCTCCTTCTGGTGACAGGCAGCGCACATACCGTTCTGCGTTGCGACCGGCGTGTCTGATGCAGAACCGAAGCGCACGACCGACACGCGCTTTTGTCCTTGCGGCGGCTTGCGAGCGTGCAGGCCGCCAGGACCATGACAGGCTTCGCATTGGAGTTGACCGTGCCCGAAGGGCGAATGCGCGTCGCCCGGAGTGCCGTGCGGTCCCTTGAAGATCGCGAGCGCCACCTCGTCATCGTGGCAACCGAGGCAGGTGTCGGCGCCGCCGCGCGAATAAGTCAGCGGTGGTGTTTCAGCGGGTGCTGGTGCTGCCGCAGCGGCTGGCGCTGGTGTCTGCGGCTGGCGCTGGCGCGCGCTGGTGCTGGCGTCGCCGTGTCCGGCTTTGGCGGTGGCGTTTCCGGCTCGGCCGCACTCAGCCACCCGCACAAGCCGATCGTAGCGAGCAAAACCAGAACCCAGCCGCTCCGACCCAACGCCATGCGCAAGAACTCCCTTCACCTGCTCAATGGTTGAGCGGATAGAAGTCGATGTTGTGAACCTCACGAATATCGGCCGTGCGTCCGGGACCGTGGCAAAGACCAGCAGGTTTCAGCCTGGTTCGCGACCTGCCCGTTCGCGGTCTTCATGCCGCCAATGACACCGCCGTTCTGCGTCATGTGCGAGGTGGCGGTGCTCGTCGTGTGGCAAGTCAGGCAGGCCGCAACGGTTGGCGAATTGGCGATGTCATCGGTGATGGCAGTGCGATCAGCGCCTGCGTGCGTCGTCACTGCCAGCCGCTTGACGGGATCGCGGCCGTAGTAACTCGGATTGTCACTGGTCGGCGGCACGTGGCAGCTCTGGCAGTTGTTGATCGCGCCCGGATATTTCACCTGACTGAAGTCGTGCACCGAGTTGCTGTTGCCGCACACGACATACGGAGGCGCGCCCTGCGATGCGCGCCGCTGCGGCCGCATGGATCGAGTGGATCATCACGGAGAACGCAATGGGAACATCTGCGCTCGCCGGTCCGACCTGCGCGAGACAGGCGCCAGCCCCATGCTGACGAATCTCCGTCGCGTTCGCGTTGTGGCAGGTCGTGCAGAGCTGAGTGTTGCCGGTGCGATTTCCTCCGTGCAGCGACAACACGTTGTGGCACTCGTTGCAACGCTGGATTTCGACGATGGCGGGGCGTGAAGCGGCGCTGCCGTCCCACGCGGTAGATAGTCCCGATGCGGTCACCTGCCCGTTCGAATCGGCGACACCGTCCCCATCCGTATCCACGCGCGGCTTGCCTTCCAGAATCGCCTCGAGGCTGCCCGACGTGAGTGCCGCATCGGCGCCGCCGGGAAAGTAGGACGCGCGATTCGGGAGCAGAAATGGCGCCAATAATGCATTCAGTGCATTAGCAGTGAAGCTCAGGTCGGCGTTCTTGACGACGCCGGGCTGGAGCGCTGCGCCGTTCGCGAAAGTCACCTGAGTCGGCTGGAAGGGCGCGTTGCCCGGCGTGGTCTGATCGGGTGGATTCGCATTGCTCGCACTGCCGACGTTGTTGAACTCGGTTCCCGTCCAGGCCAGGTCGACCTTCAGCGCTGCGCTCGACTGCAGGAACGGGCTGCCCGGTGCCTGAATGTCGTACGGCGTATTGTTGTTGGTCGGATCGACGACCTTGATAGTGATGCGCGGCTGCTCGCCCGTTTCGAGCGTCCCGCCCGTCTGATCGGTGACCGACAACACCTGGTAGGCGAACTTCGCCGACTGCACGTCGAGCGGCACCTGGTGCGCGTTCGCGATTTGCACCGCACCGCCGTTGACGGTGGAAGTCGGGCCGTGGCAACCGAGGCACTGCGTGTCGTCGGTAAATGTCAGCCCGCCGGGATGGCCGCCCGCGGCGAAATTGATGTCTTCATGGCAAGTGCCGCAGGCAGCGCGGTTCGCCACCATGCGCCAGTTGCTCGCCTGCGGTGTGTCGGTGTCGTTTTCGTCATGACAGGTGGTGCAGTTACGCACGTCCTGTGGATAGACGATGGTGGAGAAATCGTAGACGGTGCCGCCGTGCCCGGTAATTTTGTAGGGATCCGTGGCCTTGTTTGGCAGGAACGCCGCGCCGTGAATCTTGTGGATCAACACCTTCATGTCGACCGATTTGTTCGGCGGCTGGCCATCCGCGGTGAAGGGGTTGTGGCAGGTCACGCAATACTGCGTGTCAAAGCGCGCGCCGCCGTGAAATTCGAGAACGTCATGGCATGCCTGGCAGTTGTCGTTGTCGACGATCAGGCGACTTGTGGTCACAGCGCCGCCGTCAGGAACGAAATCGAAGGGCGCATTGTTGGTGGGCGCGTTGTTGCGCACCTCCAGACCGACGCGATGCGTGAGCGCGCCATTGTAGGTGGGCGCTCCGGTGTAGGCGGTCAGCGGCTGTGCAAACGTGTATTGGTAGGTGCCGTCGCCGTTGTCGACGAAACGCGCAGCATCAGCGGTCTCCGAATTGGCCTGAACAGTACTGCCATCCAGTTTCGTGACGTAAGACTGCCATTCGCTGGAACCGCCGCCCACGCCCGGCCGCAATTGCGCGATCGTGAATCGCACATCGGCCGGCAGCAGGCCTTTCAACCCTTGAGTCAGATCGTTGGTCAGCTTGAAAGTGACGACCGGTGCGCCGCCACCAGCGGGAACCGAAACGCTGAGGATCTCACCGGTAATACGGGCGTTGTCCTGCACAGTATCAATGGGGAGACCCGAACCACCCGAACCGCCACCCGAACTGCCAGTGCCGGGCGGCCCTGCCGGACCCGGAGGCCCCGCCGGTCCAGGTGGTCCCGCGGCGCCCGTATCTCCCGTGCAGGCGGCGAGCAGTGCCGCGCACGCGAATACCGCGAGCGTGGCTGAAACAAAACGGCTCCCAGCAGAGTGCATGGCTGGCTCCTCTATCACCCGCGAGTCTTGCCCAATGGCGCCACAGAAACGCCGCGCAACCTTCCTGGTTGCTTCTAGAATCGCGGCATCTCGGAGCTTAGCAATTCAACAAGTCGGTCAACGTAGGACCAAAGACCTACTCGCGAGCAACGTGGCGCGACTACACTTTTTATGAGACGCGGGATGGGAACGAGATGCAGACGCAACAGTGGTTAGAAAAACTTTTCGCCTCCATCGACGCGCGAGAGACAAAGGAGTTCGTTGGATTTCTGACGTGAGGATGCGTTGTTCCGATACGGCAGCAACGTGGACGTGCACGGACGTGCGGCAATCGCCGCCTGCGTCGACTACGTCTTCACGACATTTCGCGCCAGCTCCCACCAACTACTGCGACATCTGGGACACCGCAGACTGTCCGCATCGCGCAAGGTGTCGTCACCTACACGCGGCTCGATGACAGGAAAGTATCGCTGCCGTTCTGCAACCTGCTGACGATGCACAACAACCTGGTGACGCGCTACGAAATATTCATCGACCCGACGCCATTGATGAGCCCTGCCTGAGAGCGACACGCCTTCAGCAGATTCTCGGCAGCGGATCGTCTTCGAGTTCCTCGAGGTAGCGGGCTCCCCCAAGCTCGGTAGCGAGCACGACGCGCGAGATTGACGCGTCAACGTGACCGATGAGTGCGGCGTCGCGACCCTGCGGCAAGGCACGCCACTTGCTGCAGAGCGGCTTGCGCCTCCGACGCGGCGATCACTGCGACGACACGCCCCTCGCAGGCCAGATAGTACGGGTCGTAGCCCAGGATTTCGCACACAGCGCGCACCGGTTCGGCCACTGGAATTGCCGCCTGCTCGAGCCGAATACCGATATTGCGCACGCGGGCGATGTCGTGCATGACCGTCGCAAGCCCGCCACGCGTCGGATCACGCATGAAGCGCAAGCCGTCGAACTCGCGCAGCGCCAGCGTGAGCGGCAGCACGCTCGCCGCATCCGAATGCAAATCGCCGCGCAATCCGAATTGCTCGCGGGCGAGAAGCACCGCGACACCATGCGCGCCGATGGGGCCGCTCACGAGCACCGCGTCCGAAGGCTCGATCAGCGAAATGCCGAGGGACAGTGATCGCGGCTTTGAGCCAATGCCGGTGGTCGCCAGATACAGGCCACCGCCCTCGCCACGCCGCACCACTTTGGTGTCACCCGCAACCACCGCCACGCCCACCTCGCGAGCGGCGGCTGCCAGGCTCACCACGATGCGCTCGAGTTGCGCGATCTCGAGGCCTTCTTCCGCAAACACGTTGAGACTCAGGTAACGCGGCACCGCGCCACTGACCGCCAGGTCGTTGACCGTGCCGTGCACCGCGAGCATGCCGATGTCCCCGCCCGGAAATTCGAGCGGCTGCACCGTGAAGCCGTCGGTAGTCATCATGAGTTCACTGTCGGCGCCCGCCCACGGCAGCGTCGCGGCATCGGCATCGAGATCGAGCCGCGCGTTGCCGAGATGACGCGCGAAGACTTCCTCGATCAGTTCGCGCATGAAGTGCCCGCCATTGCCGTGCGCGAGTGTGATCCGCTGGTCGAGCATCTCAGCCCGCCCCGCGCTCGAGCCGTGGCGCCGCTGATCTGGCGCTCACTTCCGCAAGCTGGCCAAAGGCGAGGCCGCCATCATTGCAGGGTATGCGCTCGCTCAGGCACACCTCGAATCCTGCGCGCTCGAGCTCCTCGGCGGCGAGCTGCGTGAGTCTGCGATTCTGAAACACGCCACCGGTGAGACCCACCGTGTCGAAGGCAATCTCCGCACGCAAATGCCGGGCGACCTCGGCGATCGTGCGCGCGAGTGTCATGTGAAACTTCGTGGCGCGCACGGCGATCGACATCCGCTTGTCGGTGATCGCGGCAACGAGCGGCGCCCAATCGATTCGTAATATCTCACCCGTTTGCTCGCGAATTGGCAGCGCGGCTTCCTCGTTCGCGTCGTCCGTCGCAACGGGCTTCGAGCCACATGGGTCCCTGGCCTTCGAAAGTCGTGTCGTGAACGCCGAGAATGATGGCTGCGGCGGCATCGAACAGCCGGCCGACTGCACTGCTCGTCGGGCGCATTCACGTGACGACGCCAGGCATCCAGCGCGAGCGGCGGCGCAGGATTGTCTAACCACTCGATTCCCGCTTCCCAGCACAACGCCGCGGCGCTGCGCCAGGGCGCGCGTCCCGCGCTTTCTCCACCGGGCAACCGGAATGGCCGCAGACTCGCAACCCGGCGCCAATCGCCGGGCACTCCGAAGAAGGTTTCGCCGCCCCAGAGTGTGCCGTCGTCACCGAAACCCGCGCCGTCCCAGGCGAATACGAGCGCTGGTCGTTTGATGCCATTTTCGGTGACGAGCGCCGAGGCGTGCGCGCGATGGTGCTGCACCGTCATCACCGGCAAACGGCACGCGCGAGCCCAACGCGTCGTCGCATATCCCGGATGTGCGTCGCAGACAACTTCTTCGGCCTGCACACCGTGCAGCCGCTGCAGGTCCGCGACGATCTGGGCAAACACACGCTCGCTTCGCACCGTACCCATATCGCCGATGTGCGGCGAGAGAACGACGCGATTTCCCCACGCGAGCGCGATGGCTCGTCTTCAAATGTCCGCCGACTGCCAGCAATGGCACGCGCACCGGCGACGGCAGCGTCATCTCGCAGGGCGCGAGTCCGCGACCGAGGCGCAGAACCCGCGCGCGCGATCGAACTACCCGCACGATCGAATCATCCGCGGGCCGCGCGATGCGCCGATCGTGGTGCAGGAAGGCGTCCGCCACCTCGCTGAGGCGCATTCGTGCCTCATCGTTGTCGCATAACACCGGCTCGCCGCTCACGTTGCCCGAGGTGGCGACCAGCGGCGATCCGAAACTGCTCATCAACAGATGATGCAGCGGGCTGTACGGCAGCAGCGCCCCGATTTCAGAAAGGTTAGGCGCGACCTCGGTCGCGATCGTCGATTGGAGTCCGCGCGTGACCAGGACGATCGGACGCGCCGCGCTGAGCAACGCCTCTCCGGAGGCTGGATCGAGCAGCGCGTGCTCGCGCACCGCGTCCAGCCCGTCGACGCCACGCTGCGGAAACAGAACTGCCAGAGGCTTGTGAGGCCGCCGCTTGCGCTCGCGTAACGTCGCGACCGCCGCTGGCTGGCTCGCATCACACATCAGGTGATAGCCGCCGATACCCTTGACGGCAAGCACGGCACCCGACTCGAGCAGCTGCACCGCTCGTAGCAGTGCTTCATCGGTCGCGGTGCAGCGTCGGATGCTGCTTCTGCTCGAGCGTCAGGTGAGGTCCACACGTGGCACACGCCAGCGGTTCGGCGTGGAAACGACGATCGGCTAGGCGTCGAGTATTCCGCGACGCATGGTTCACACAGCGCGAAACCCGCCATCGTCGTGTTCCGCCGATCGTACGGCAGCGTGTGGATGAGTGTGTAACGCGGCCCGCATTGCGTGCAGTTGATGAACGGATATCGATAGCGGCGATCGCGCGGATCATTGAGTTCCCGAAGACAATCCGTACACGTGAACGCGTCCGGCGGCACGAACACATTCGCAGCCGTTGCCACGGCGCTGTCCAGAATGACGAAGCCGCGCAGGCCGCGCGGCTTGATCGATTCGCGCGAGCCCATGCAAGGCTGCGCGAGCGGAGGTGCTCGCGAGACCAGATCGTTCGCGAATGATTCGATCTCGAGACTGGGACCTTCCGCGATGACTTCGACTTCGCCGAGCAGATTCTGGACCGATCCGGCGATGTCCCGCTGGCGTGCGAGACGCAACACGAAGGGTCGATAGCCCACTCCTTGCACGCGTCCGGACAGACGCAGTCGCACCGCCGCGATTTGCTGCGAGGCCGCCACCGCTTGAGCTTGAGTCTGCATCGCGTGGACTACGGTCGACCGGCCCACTTGTTTTCGCGCTGCCCATTCGCCCACCAGATACGGCAGGCACCTTCGTCCGAAACCATGCATGGGCCGATGGGATTGCGTGGCTGGCATGCGAGTCCGTACAAGCGACATTCATTCGGCTTCAGCTTGCCCAGCACGACGCGCGCGCAATCACAGCCCGGCGGCATTTCGCCGACGCGCTTGCGACTCACCTCGGCGAACGAGCGCAATGCGCGGCGGGCATCGTGCGCCGCGTAGGCCTCGTTGATCGCGAATCCAGAGCGAGGAATGACGCCAATGCCACGCCAATTGGCATCTACGACATCCATGGTCCGCGCGAGAAAATCGCGCGCAACCGGGTTGCCGCCCGCGCGGACCACTTCGCCATAACAATTGTCCAGGAACGCGCGTCCCTCGAGATGCTGACGCAGCACGGAGTACGTCGCTGCAAGCAGCGTGTCGGGACGGAACCCGGCGATGGCCGCGGGCATGTCGTGCTGATCCGGAACAAACTTCCATTCTTCCGGGCCCATCACCGTCGCGACGTGACCCGGTGCGACCAGCGCGTCGAACGCGGCATCGCCGGACTCGAGCAGCATTGCCACTGCTGGCCACGTGAGCCGGCCCGACAACAGCACGAATAGATTGGCGGGTGGATTGGCCACGAGCATGGCTGCCACCGGAGCGGTGGTCGTTTCGAATCCCGTGGCGAACAACACGACCGTGCGATCGCGCTCCGTTTCAGCGATCCGCACGGCCTCGAGCGGGCTCGCGATTGGACGGATGTCGGCACCGGCTGCCTTCGCCTGTTCCAGGGAGCGCGGTTCGCTCCTCGGCACATTCACCGGCACGCGCAGCATGTCGCCGAACGCCAGCAGCACGACGCGTTCGTGCAGCGCCAACTGAATCGCCTCGTACACATCTTCTTCGGGACAGATACACACGGGACAACCGGGACCTGCGATCAGCTCGATCTGCTCGGGCAACGCCGTGCGCAGGCCCGCGGCGGCAATCGAGCGTTCGTGGCCGCCGCACACGTTCATGATGCGTATCTTCGGTGGCAGCGGCAGCGCGCGGATTCGCTCCAACCAATGACGTGCGGTATCCATGGTGACTCGACGCGGTGGTTAGTCCGCCCCTGCTCGTACCTCTGCGGCCGCCCCAATGGCATGCGCATGTTGGTGGATGACCGGTTCGCGCGCGGCAATTCGACTGTCGTTCGCAAGCTTCTCCGCGTGCAGCCAATCGATCCATGCGTCCATGCCGGTTTCGCGCCGCGCTGACAATTCGAGCACCGGCACCGCGCTCGCGATTTTTTGCAGACTGCCCCTGGCACGTTGCAAGTCGAACTCCGGAATGTGTTCGAGCAGATCCGCCTTGGTGATCAGCACCAGGTCGGCCGCACGGAACATCACCGGGTACTTCTCGGGCTTGTCATCACCCTCGGGAACCGACAGCAACACGACGTCGCGGTGCTGTCCCAGATCGAAACTGGCCGGACACACCAGGTTGCCGACATTTTCGATGAACAGCAGATCGACGTCGGCGAGCGCGATATCGTGCAGGGCTCCATGCAACATCGACGCATCGAGGTGGCAGGCGTTGCCGGTGGTGATCTGGATCGCCGGCACTCCCTGCGCGCGAATGCGCTGCGCATCGTTCTCGGTCGCCAGGTCCCCTTCCACGACGCTGATCCGGTATTGCGACCGCAGCCGGCGAATGGTGGCCTCGAGCAAAGAGGTTTTGCCCGCGCCGGGCGATGACATGAAGTTGATGGCGAGCACGCCATGCATGTCGAGGTGCGCACGATTGTGTGCGGCGGCCTCGTCGTTCACGGCAAGCAGGTGGGTGAGCACCTCCAGATGCTCGTGCCCAGACTGGTGTGGATGCGACGATGTGCCGTGCACGACATGTTCAGTGCCCGGAAGACTACAACCGCACATTTGGCACATGAGCGTCTCCTTGGTGAACTGCCGTACCTATTGGAGCGCCACTTCGGCGATCGGGTCACGGCTCAATTCCACACTCGAAAGCAGTAGTTCGTCGCCGCTCAACAATTCGGTACGCCAATCGCCGCAGTGTGCACACAGCATGCGGTTCGGGGCGGCGACGGTGTCCTGTTGACAGACGCCGCAGTGCACACGCACCGGAAGCGAATCGATGATCAGTCGCGCCGCCGACAAACAGGTTCCGGCGACGGCCAGTGGATACGCCTGCTCGACCAACGCCGCCTCGACCCCCGACAACGGACCGATCTTGATCGTGATCGAACTGACCCGGGCATTCCGTTCCCGTGCGATTCGTTCGACCTGCATGACGAGGTTCTGGCACACGCTGAGCTCATGCATGGAATTCGAGCACCTCGTCGAGAAGCTCCCAGGTCGAATGAGCTTCCTCTGCCGAGACGCGCTGCAGCGCATAACCCACGTGCACGAGCACGAAGTCGCCGAGCGCGAGTGGCTCGCCTTGCAGCATGAGCAGGCTGACATCGCGCGCGACGCCCTTGGCCTCACAGCGCGCCTGCAATCCGTCGATGCGCGTGAGCTGCATTGGAATTGCCAGACACATGGCGACTTACCCCCGGGGCTGTCGAGAACCCGCATGTTCGGTACTAAGAGGTTTGCAAGTACATAGGACCTTGGTCCCCGCAGGTTCCGCGCCACCGCGCGTATCCTGATGATGCTCAGAAGAGCCTCAGGCGAGGTGTGGGATGACCCGGTCGGTGGTGCTCGGAATCGGCAATATCCTGTTATCCGACGACGGGGCCGGCGTGCACGTGGCGAGGCATCTCGAAGGACTGCTGGAAAAACGCACCGACGTGCAGGTGATAGACGCCGGAACGCTGAGTTTCACGCTCGCGCCGGTCATTGAAGACGCCGAACGCCTGATCGTGATCGACGCTGCGCAGCTCCATGCGCCGCCGGGCACGGTACGCACTTACTTCGGCTCCGAATTCGACGCTTTCCTGGGAAAGCCGAAGCTCACCGTGCACGAGGTCGGGCTGGTCGATCTGCTCGACATCGCCCGCCTGATGGATGCGGTCCCGGCGCAACGCGCGATTGTTGCGGTCCAGCCTCTGTGCGCGACCTGGGGCAGCACGTTGACGAAGGACGTGGATGCCGCGGTGCCCGAGATGGCGTCGCGCGTGATTGACCTGCTCGATGAATGGCCGGCGTCATGAGCGCAGTCGGCGAACCGAATGCCTGCAGGCGATCCGTGTCCGGACGGAAGTTTCCTCGGGCAATATCCCGCCGCTTCTGCACGAGGTCCGACACGCACTCGCGGCCCTCGCAAAGAACGGCACATGCAACATCATCGACCTGAAGAGTATTCCGCTCGCGCCGGGCGAACAGGAAGCGATCCTGACAACCCTCGGCGAAGGCGAGGTTCGTGCGGAACTCCAATCGCTTGGCAAGAGCGAGATCCTTGAGACCAGTTTTCCTGGTGTGTGGGTCGTGACCCACTACGACGAACAGGGCGACATCAAGGCGCGCTTTATCGAAATTACGCGCATGCCGGATATCCTCGAATCGCAGGCGCCCGACATCGCCGAAGGGCTGGCACGCCTCGAATCCCTGCTGCATACGAAATAGAACTCGCGAGGGTGGACTAAGTACCTATACCTCCCCGCCCGGAGAAGGGATACACGATGGATTGGTCTCTCTCGGCATCGAAACAACGTTCAACTACCGTCAAGGGAGTGAGATGGACGCGCCCCTAGTAGCTGACTACCTGCGCATGCGCGGTGTCTCGCGCCGCGGATTTCTCAAGTTCTGTGCGTCCACCGCGTCGCTGATGGCGTTGCCTCCCATGATGATTCCGCAAATCGCGCGGGCGCTGGAGACCGCGCGACGACCCTCCGTCATCTGGCTGCCGTTTCAGGAGTGCACGGGCTGTACCGAATCGATTACCCGCGCGCATGGCTCGACGATCGAGCAGCTGATCTTCGAGGCGATCTCACTCGACTACCAGCACACCCTGATGGCAGCCGCGGGCGAACAGAGCGATGACGCGCTGCACGAGGCGATGAAGCTGAACCACGGCAAGTATCTGCTCGCGGTGGACGGTTCCATTCCGCTGGGCAACCCCGGCTACTCGACCATCAGCGGCATCAGCAATATCGACATGCTCCAGGAAGCTGCCGCCGGAGCGATGGCGATCGTCGCGATTGGCAGTTGCGCGGCGTTCGGCGGCATCCCCAAGGCAAATCCAAACCCCACGGGCGCCGTCTCTGTCGCGGACATCATCAAAGACAAACCGATCGTCAACATTTCCGGCTGCCCGCCGATTCCGATCGTCATCACCGGCGTGCTGGCGCAGATCCTGACCTTCGGCCTCGCGGGCCTGGAGCTCGATCACCTGGGACGCCCCAAAGTCTTTTATGGCCAGAGCATTCACGATCGTTGTTATCGCCGTCCCTTCTACGAGCGTGGCCAGTTCGCCGAGAGTTTCGACGACGAAGGCGCCAAGAAGGGCTGGTGTCTGTACAAGCTCGGCTGCAAGGGCCCAACTACCTACAACGCCTGCGCCACCGTGAAATGGAACAACGGGACCAGCTTCCCGATCGAGGCCGGTCACGGGTGCATCGGTTGCGCGGAGCCGGATTTCTGGGACAAGGGCGGTTTCTACAACGCACTGTCCGTCACTGACTGGGGCACACCTGCCGACATCGCGATTGCAGCCGGCGCAGGCATTGCGCTCGGAGCCGCGGCCGGAGCACTGGCGCGCAAGCATCAGAACGATGCGAAGGCGACTCCGGAGACCAAGCCGTGAACACGACGACATTGTTAGACCTGGTCCGCGGCCCGCTGTTCTTACTGGGCTCTCATGATCATGATTGCCGGGATCCTGTGGCGCCTGTCGGGACTGATTTACTTCCGGATCAAGAGCCGCGCCGCGAAGCCCAAGTGTGACGATCCGGTCGTGGCGGGCCTGCGCACCGTGGCACTGCGTTCGGTCCCGCCGCACGAGCTTGAAAAGAACATCACGTTTCAGCACTTGACCGGTTACGCCTGGCACATCGGCTGGTTCGCGACGTTCCTGTTTTTCGGCGCGCATCTGCCGCTGTTCAAGTCGATTCTGGGTTTCGTCTGGCCGGCGCTGCCAAACAGTGTCGTCCTGGTGCTGGCGGCGATGACGCTCGGCATTCTGATCACGCTGTGGATCCGGCGCTTCTACAATCCCGTGCTGCGCCTCATTTCCAACTTCGACGATCACCTGAGCGTGTTCCTGGTAATCGCGCCGCTCATCACGGGCATCGCGGCCTTCGGGCACTGGTCGCCTTTCGGCATGCGGTACGAGGGAATTCTGGCCATCCACATCCTCAGTGTCGAACTACTGATGATCTGGATGCCCTTCGGCAAGATCTTCCACGTGGTCACCAGTCTGATCGTGCGGTTCCGCACTGGCGCAGCCTTCAGCCGCCGGGGAGTGCGCGCATGAGCTCGATCAGCGCATCCATTCCGGTCGACGCCTTCGAAAAGCGGGCCAACGAACTTCCCCATACGGGGACGTCTTCGTTGTCCCCCGAGGAGCAGGTGGCGCGCGCCAAGGAAGTGATCCTCTCGAATCTCGATTCGCGCACGGCCATGGAACTCGAGACCTGCATTCACTGCGGCATGTGCTCCGAGGCCTGTCATTTCTACGAAGCGACCCATGAAGCGAAGTACACGCCGATCCACAAAGTCCACCTGGTGCGCAGTGTGTACCGCCGCGAGCTATCCCCGCTGCGGTGGTTCAATCGCCTGTTCACGCGCGAGATCACCGCGCAGGACCTGAGCGACTGGCAGGAACTGTTGTTCAACTCCTGCACGGAGTGCGGGCGGTGCGACCTCATGTGCCCGATGGGCATACAGATCACGAGCGGTATTCGCATCGGGCGCCAGGCGCTGGCCGCCGCGGACCTCATGCCACCGGAACTGCGCGCACTGAACGACGAGCAGACTCGCAGCAACACGCTGCTCGGCGTCGGGATCGACGAGTTGCAGGACGCCGTGCGCGAGCTCGCCACGCAAGGCATCGTCGTTCCGCTCGACCGGCCACAGGCCGACGTACTGCTGCTCACCACGGTCTCGGACCTGCTGCTCTATCGGCAATCATTCGCGGCCATCGCGAGGATTCTCGACAAGTTAGATCTCTCCTGGACTATCCGCAGCGATGCGTTCGAGGCGTCCAACTTTGGCGTCCTGTCGGGCAGCGAAGACGGCCAGATGCTCGCGGCCAAAGCGGGTCACCGATGCGGCTCGTGCTTGCGGGGCGAAACTGGTGATCGTGCCGGAATGCGGACATGCGTATCCGGCGTTGCGCTTCGATGCGCCCGAACAACTGAACACGCCGTTGCCTTTCGAAGTCATGGCGATTTCCGAATTCATCGGTCGAGAGATCAAGGCCGGACGTCTCAAGGTGAAGAAGATCGCCGGCGGCAAGCAGGTGACCTATCACGATCCCTGCAAGCTCGGCCGGCACGGCGGCGTGTTCGAGGAACCCCGCGATGCGCTCGCTGCGCTCGGCGTCGAACTGCACGAGATGGAATCTCACGGCAAGACCCAGTACTGCTGCGGAGGTGGCGGCGGCGTATTGATGTTGTCCGGCTCTGAAGAGCTGCGCCGGCGCACCTTCGATATCAAGATGCGGCAGGTAGAAGGCACTCACGCCGACTCGGTGGTGACCTCCTGCGACACGTGCCGCATGACATTCGAGCGCGGAGCGAAGCAGGTCAACTGGAGTCTGCCCGTCGAAAGTCTGGCCGAACTCGTCGCGGCGAATCTGGCCGATTGAAGTGAGAGAAGACCATGGCCGCTGAAATATCTGTCACGGGAACCGCGGTCGCCGGCGACCGCATCGTCGTCGACCCGATCACGCGCATCGAAGGCCACCTGCGCATCGAAGCGCGCATGGACGGCAACACGATTGCGGAGGCGTATTCCTCCGGGACGATGGTGCGGGGCATCGAGATCATCCTGCGCGATCGCGACCCGCGCGATGCCTGGGCCTTTGCGCAGCGCATCTGCGGCGTTTGCACGCTGGTGCACGGACTGACTTCAGTGCGCGCCGTCGAAGACGCGCTCAAGTACCCCGTGCCGTATAACGCGCAACCTGGTGCGGAACCTCATGGTGGCTTCGCAGTACGTGCACGACCACGTGATGCATTTCTATCATCTGCACGCGCTCGACTGGGTGGACGTAGTCTCCGCGCTGTCGGCGGATCCGGCCGCCACTTCGACGCTGGCGCAAAGCATTTCCGGTTGGCCACGCTCCTCGCCCGGCTACTTCGCCGACACCCAGGCCAAGATCAAGCGCTTCGTCGAGAGCGGGCAACTCGGCATATTCGCCAAAGGTTACTGGGGTCATCCGGGCTACAAACTACCGCCGGAAGCGAATCTCATGGCGGTCGCGCACTACCTCGAGGCCCTCACCTGGCAGCGCGACATCGCCGTCCTGCACGCCATCTTCGGCGGCAAGAATCCGCACCCGCACTTCCTGGTGGGCGGCGTACCGAATCCGATTGACCTCAACTCGGATTCCGCCGTGAACACCAAGCGGCTGGGGCAGGTGCAGGAAATCATCACGCGCGCGCGAGAGTTCATCGACCAGGTGTACCTCCCCGACGTGCTCACCATCGCCAGCTTCTACAAGGACTGGGCGCAGTGGGGCGAAGGTGTCGGCAACTTCCTCACCTACGGCGACTTCCCCGGCCGCAACGGCATGTCGGACCTCGGCGGATTGATGATCCCGCGCGGCGCAATACTCAATCGTGACCTGTCGCAGATTCACGAAGTGCACCTGCACGATCACGAAGAGATCGAAGAGTTCGTTGCGCACTCGTACTACGACTACAGCACCGGAAAGAATTCGGGACTGCATCCTTATGACGGCGAGACCACGCTCAACTACACCGGTCCGAAACCGCCGTTCAAGCAACTCGACGTGTCACAAAGCTATTCCTGGGTGAAGTCGCCGCGCTGGAAAGGCAACGTGGTCGAGGTCGGCCCGCTGGCACGCGTGCTCATGCTCTACGCATCTGGTCACCCTCAGACCAAGGAACTGGTAGATAGCACGCTCAAGAAGCTCGACGTGCCTGTCACGGCGTTGTATTCCACGCTCGGCCGTACCGCCGCGCGTGCACTCGAGAGCAAGGTCATCGGCGACGCGATGCAGGGCTGGTACGACCAGCTGATCGACAATATCCGCGCGGGCGACCTCAAGACTCATAACGACAAGCTGTGGGACCCGGCATCGTGGCCGAAATCAGCTCGCGGCGCCGGCTTCATGGAAGCCCCGCGCGGCGGCCTCGGTCACTGGATCGTGATCGAAAATCAGAAGATCTCCAATTACCAGGCCGTGGTACCGAGCACGTGGAATTCAGGGCCGCGAGACGACAAAGGGAAGCCCGGTCCGTATGAGGCCGCGCTCGCCGGCATGCCGATGCACGATCCAAAACAGCCGTTGGAGATCTTGCGCACGATCCACAGCTTCGATCCGTGCCTGGCGTGCGCCGTGCACGTCGTGGATCCAGACGGAGAAGAACTCTGTCAGGTCAAGATTCTCTAGCCCGCGCAGGTCCGACCGTTATTTGCTGGTCCAGAATGCCGCGACGTCGGCGATTTCCTTGTCCGTCAGCGTGATCTTCTTCTTGTGCTTGGTCGTGCCGGAGACGACGTCCTTGATCTGCGCTTCGAGACCCGCCGCGTCCTTGCCGGCCCAGTCAGCCTTCTCATGGCACTCGGAACAAACCTCGTCCACTTTAGCCTTGCCCGCCGCGGCATCGCCTGCGAATGCGGTACCGCACATCGCCACCGAGATTGCGAGAAAACCTGCGAACTTCAACATGGGTGACTCCCGGAAAATTTTAGTGGTAAGCAAGGCCAGACCAGGCGCCAGCGCTTCGCCTCGAGAGCGGTTCCAATTGCCACTCCCAGCAGTTGCAGCGCCAGCATCGAAATCAGGAATCCACTCGAAAATGCGAATTGCGAGGCCTGATGGGGTGTCTCGGCCGTATGTACGTAGCCATGAAACAGACTGAATAGTGCGACCAGGATCGTCGCCAATGGTTTCCGCACGTCCCGGGCCATGGCTGCGAAGAGTCCAAGGACTATTACTGACACGACAGAAATCGTTTCGCCATAGGCGAGTATGTCGGGATACGAACCCAGAAATGCGCCGGTCACGATGCCAGCAACGGTCGCACCAAGCAGCGCCATCCTTGATGGATTGTGCATGCGCGTCGCCCAAAGGCCGACTGCCAGCATCGCTGCCACATGATCCAGGCCGGTCCACGGGTGCATCAGGCCCGCCATGATCCCCGACACCGATTCATGCCCGGGGTGTGCGTGGCCAGTCGCGGGGACGAGGACAGCCGCAAGCGCCAACCCAACCATGAAGCCACGCCCACGCCAACGAGGTAGTGTTTCCCGCATGCGGTGGATCCTCGACCATTTAGAGGAGTCCGGCCTATGGGACCATGGCAGTACTTACGCCTTTGGCGTACCGTTTTATAAGAACTCACAAGAACGCAAAAACCGAGGTCACTCCTTATGGCCGGGCGAATTCGAAGAATGTGGGAGGCGTTGAAGCGCCCCCCGGTGCGGATGTCGCTCGGAGCCGTCCTGATCATCGGTGCGGTGGCTGCGTTGATCGGGTGGGGAAGCTTCGTGTTCGTCATCCACGAGACCAGCACGAACGCGTTCTGCGCCAATGCGTGTCACGAGATGAACATCTCGTTTGCCGAGTATCAGACGTCCGCGCACGCGCACAACGCCACCGGCGTCACCGCCACCTGCTCCCAATGCCATATCCCTCAGGCCTCGATGACTGCCAAGGTCATCCGCAAGACGCAAGCTGGATGGACCGACGTGGTGGGAAAGATCTCGGGCGTGATCTCCACACCGGAGAAATTCGAGGCACATCGCAGGGAGATGGCGGAGACAGTCTGGGCGTACATGAAGGAAAGCGATTCCCGCGAGTGCCGCTTTTGCCACGATCGCAACGCGATGGATCCCGAAAAACAGGGGAAGATGGCGCAACGACAGCACGCGAAGGCGTTGACGGAAGGCAAGACGTGCATCGATTGTCATCAGGGCATCGCGCATAATTTGCCCGAGGAACCTGCCGAACCCGCTGCAGAACCCGCTGGCGAGACAGCGCCTGCGCCCGCACCGGCGACGTAAACCAAGATGAATACCAGATCAGCTGTAAGTCCGCCCGAGCCGAGCGCCGCGTTGCTGCGCGGAGATTCGTTCGGAACTCGCGCGCGTCGCCTGTGGCTCGCCACGCGACCCGCGTTCCTCACGGCTTCCGTCCTGCCCGTGCTCGTTGGCACAGCCTGGGGCTATCTAATCGCCGGCGAATTGCATGCGCTGAGCTTCACGCTCGCACTTCTCGCAACTGTCCTGGTCCACGCGGCCAGCAATGTGCTGAACGACGTCGGTGATGACATCGGCGGCACGGACAATGCCAATGAGGAGCGCATTTTTCCTTACACCGGTGGCTCCCGCTTCATCCAGAACGGTGTCATGAGCGCCAGGGAAATGAAGTCCTGGGGTGTCACATTGCTCCTGCTCGCGCTTGTTCCAGGCGCGGGGCTCCTGTGGCTCCACGGCCCGCAAGTACTCATCTTCGGCGCTGTCGGTATCGCGCTTGGGGTGCTCTATTCCGTTCCGAAGGTGCAGTTATCGGCGCACGGCCTCGGCGAGACGGCGGTTGCATTGGCGTTTGGCGTGTTGCCGGTAGTCGGCGCCGCGTGGTTGCAGAGTGGCGTAATCAGCACCGGAAGTTTCGCAATCTCGATTCCGGTCGCACTGTGGGTCGCCGCGATCCTTCTCATCAACGAGGTCCCCGACATCCGCGCCGACGCCGCTGCCGGAAAGCGCACCCTCGTCGTCCGTCTTGGAGTTGCAGCGACCCGGCGCATTTACGCGGGCATCCAGCTCGCGGCGATCGCGACTTTCCTTTTGTGTGGTGCGTTCGGGTTCATCCACTGGTGGATAGCCCTGCCCTCGTTGTTGTTGCTGCCGCAGGCGATCGGCGCCGCGCGCTCGATCTGCGACGTGAGCGAGGACCGCGCAAGACTTACGCGCTCCATCGAAACCACCTTGAAGCTGCACTTGAGCGGATGTTTCCTGCTCGTCATCGCAGCGCTCGTCACCAGATTCGTCTCGAGCTGAGCCGTTTTCAGCGCACAGAGCCGTGCAACGAATGCGCGCGTGCGACGAATGCGTCGACGAGGTCGCGGCAGCTTTTCTTGAAGGTGCGTGACAGCACCACGTCGAGCACGGGGTTCGTGAATTCGAAACGCACCAACAGACTGACCCTGCTGCCGCTGTCACCAATCGGCTCGAACGTCCATCGGCCGTCAAACGTCCTGAAGGGTCCCTCGATCAGCGACAGCGTGATCTCCCGGGAGGTGCGAATACGGTTCGCGTCGTGAACGTCTCGCGCATGAGACCGCGATGCATTTCGAGTTGGCCTACCACCTCGTGAAGGCCGCGTTCCAGGAGGCGAGTCGACGTCACCCATGGCACGAATTCAGGATAACGCTCGAAATCTTCGACGAGCGAAAACATCTGTTCCACTGTGTACGGCACGAGCGCTGACTGCATCGTCTCCTGCATGCCGCGAACCTCCGACCACCGCAAGCTTTTGAAGTGGAGCGGGTGATGGGAATCGAACCCACGTTAGTAGCTTGGGAAGCTACAGTTCTACCATTGAACTACACCCGCGCTCGGGTGAGGCAGAATAGCCGACCGCGATCTGCGTTCTCAACCAAATCTCATGCCTCACACCAAGCACTTGATCGTCATGGCATTGCCGCAGGAATCGCGCGGGCTGCTCGAAGCCGCCGGCGCGCATCTCCTTTATACGGGCGTGGGCAAGGTGAATGCCGCGGCGGCGCTGGCGCGCAGGCTGGCCGAGATGCGTTGCACCGGCGCCGCGCAGCCCCTCGTGGTGAACATGGGTACCGCCGGCAGCCGCAGCATCGCCGCGCACACGCTGGTGGCCGCCAATCGATTCGCGCAACGAGACATGGATGTGAGCGGAATGGGATTGACGCCCGGCGTAACTCCCTTCGACGCGACGCCGCCAATCATCGAGTTCCCGAATGTGTTCACGCAATTACCGCAGGTGTTGTGTTCGACGGCGGACTCGTTCGCCACGCATCGGCACGAGATCGCGGGCGACGTAGTCGACATGGAAGCGTTCGCGCTCGCGCGCGCGTGCCTGGCGGAGAACGCGCGATTCGCTTGCGTGAAATACATCACCGACGGCGCCGACAGCGATTCCGCCACGCATTGGGAAACGGCTCTGGATAATGCGGCGCGCACCTTCCTCACTGTCTTCGAATCTCTCGACAACGTCGAATGAACGAACTCCGCAATCGTCCCATTCGAAGCTTCGTGATGCGCACCGGCCGCATGACGGTCGGCCAGACGCGCGCGCTCGAGGAACTTTGGCCGAAGTACGGCGTGGAATTCTCAGCAGAGCCATTGTCGCTGGATTCGCTGTTCGGTCGCGCCGCGCCGTGCACGCTCGAGATCGGCTTCGGCAACGGCGAACATCTCGCAGCTCTGGCGGCTGCGCACCCGGAACGTGATTACTTCGGCATCGAGGTGCATCGTCCCGGCGTCGGCCACCTGCTGCTGCTCGCGTCGCTTAACAACTTGACCAACGTGCGGGCGAGCTCGCACGACGCCGTCGAGGTTCTTCGTGAGCAGATCGCCGAAGGCTCGCTCGATGAGGTGCTGGTGCTGTTTCCCGATCCCTGGCACAAGAAGCGCCATCACAAACGAAGGCTGATCCAGCCGCCGTTCGTCGAGCTGATCGCTTCTCGTTTGCGACAGGGGGGCGTGCTCAGGCTGGCTACCGACTGGAAGGAGTACGCGCTGCAGATGCTCGAAGTGTTGAGCGCCGCGAAGACTCTGTTCATCAACCTCTCACCCACCGGCGACTGGATGCCGCGCCCCGAAGAACGCGCGCCCACGCGATTCGAGAAGCGCGGCGCGCGGCTGGGTCACGGGGTGTGGGACCTCGCGTTCATCCGTCTTTAGTCCCGCGGGGATGTCGGTAGAAGTTCACCTGGATGGTGGGCGCGACACCCGGCTGAAACCTTTTCAGTTTCACTTCGGGATGATGGTCGTAGTTTTTCCATTCATCCCGCAATCGCTGCTCGACGCGACGTGCCGCCCAGCTGCGCATACTGCGGGCGATCCTTTCCGGAAGCGGCAGCCTCAGTGATGGCTGGGAGGCTCCGATGGAGACGAGCTCGGTGATTTCTTTTTTTTTCCGCTGCGCTCTTTCACTTCTTCCAACTGTTGCTCCAGCCCCTGCGCGGCTGTATCCGCATCGGAGGCTGTGGACGGCTGTTGCAACGAGGTGCGGAAAGCGGTGACGGCCTCACCAAACGCGAACGAGAGCCGCGCCGTGTTGCGCTTGAGAACGTCAGTCGTTTCGTCGGCACCGTTTTTGATCTTGCCCCGGACGCGTTCGCGCGTTTCCGGACTCGCCTGTTGGTAGGCCAATACGCCGATGGCCGCGGTGAGCGCCTGGGCAATGAGGATGCGTCCGGATTTCGAGTTCACGAAATCCATGACCGGCCCTTTGCGCACGGCCTTCGGAATCTTCACGCCGGCGAGGCGCTTCGGAACTTTGATTCGTGACTTGGCCATGGCTCACCTCGCTTTGCGTTGAGTCCATTAGAAGCCGTGGGATTGGCGCCGGCTTCCGGCAATCGCAAGGATTCGTTGTCGGTTCGTTCTCACGCGGAGTCAGATTCCGTTGCGTGAAGACAATGTCACCGCTAGCAACTCGCGCCTCGCTGCTGTTGCCTCTATCGCCGCCGGAAGGCAGTCGTCCAACTGCGCGAGCTTGCGCCTGGCTTCACAGGCTCGCGAAGCTGGCGCGTAGGCCATCGACGACAAACTGAACGGCCAGTGCGCCGAGTATCACGCCGAACAAACGATTCGCCACGTTGGTGCCTGTGACACCAATCACACGCATCAACGGCCCCGCCACCCACATGGCGAGCAGGCACAGCGCGAGGACAACCAGCGCGCACGCGAACATCACCACGAACTGCAGAGGGTGCTCGGTCAGCGGTATCGGTCCAAACCAGAGCAGCAAGGTGGTCAGCGCACCAGGACCAGCCATGAAGGGGAATGCAAGAGGGAAAACCGAAATGTCCGCGCGCTTCTTGTTCTCGACTTTCTCGTCGTCAGATGTGCGCGTTCCGGACTCGCGCGCGAACACCATCTCGAGCGCGATGAGGAAAAGCAACAGGCCGCCAAAGATCCTGAACGAGTCGATGGCGATGCCCATCGCGGAGAGGAAGCCGGCACCAACTACCGCGAAAAGCAGCAGTATTCCGCTTGCAACTAACACTGACTTCAGGGCCATCTTGTGTTTGTAGTTGTCGCTCGCGCCTTCGGTGAGTCCTGAAAACACCGGGATCAGCGAGATCGGCTCGACCACCACGAAGAACACGATGAAAAACTTGAGTGCCTGTTCGAGCATGATGCTGTGCGCAAAAATTCTTTCTTGTAAGTGACACCTTTCGGGAGCAACATGAAGTCGACTTCACGAATGGCGCTAGCAGCATAGCAGCATCACGATTCGGAGGGATTCGATGAAACCCACCATCGGCAACTGGTACCGCATCCTCGGCGGTGATTCGTTCGAGATCGTCGCCTTCGATGAAGACGATGGCACGATCGAGCTGCAGTACTTCGATGGCACGGTTGAAGAGATGGATCTCGAAGACTGGCAGGCCACGCACGAAGGCGGCAGTCTCGAAGAAGTCGAACCTCCTGAAGACTGGACCGGCTCCGTCGATGTCGATCCCGAAGAAGACGACGCGCGCGGCACGGTGGGATACGACAAGGAAGACGATCGGCGCCAGAGCGCCGGCAAGCTCGAGGGCCTCGACCTGTTCGAATGAGCCTGCTTGAGTAGTTAGCCTCTTGTCCGATGGATTGGCCGCGAAATCAAAGCGGCGCGTTCGCCAGGCGATCCAGGTCCACGCCGTCGGCCAGCAACACATAACCACTCCGCACTTCGACGGGCACCGCGGTCAGCGACTGTCCTCCGCAAGGGCCGGCGATGCACAACCCATTGTCACGCGCGAACAGCGCGCCGTGCGAGGAGCACAGGATCAGGTTGCGGTCGGACGTCAGGAATTTGTGAGGCCGGAAGTTGAGGGGATGCCCCGCGTGTGGACAGTAGTTCACGTAGGCCGCGACTCCCGTTGCAGTCTTGACGAGAAAGCCGCGCAACGGCCAGTCACCCTCGCCGACCGCGAACCCCCGACTACCGGTTTCTTCCAGTTCGGCGAGCGAGCAGAGCACGCGCGCGAGATCAATTTCCTGCGGCGGCGATGTCACGGCGCGAAAGCCACAGGAGGAGCAGCAACGCGGGAATGCTCAACAAGGCCGTATAAAGGAAGAAGTCGCCGTATCCGAGTGCGTCGACCATGAAGCCTGATGTTCCCATCAGTAGTTTGCCCGGCAGCGAATACAGCGAGGACAACACCGCGTATTGCGTCGCGGTGTACTTGGCGCTGGTGAGGCTCGACATGAAGGCGATGAGCGCCGTGCCATGCACGCCCAGCGCAAGGTTGTCGAAGCCCACGATGGTCGCGAGCCCGAGATCGGTTGCCGGACCGCGCATCGTCATATGCTCGACCCAGAACGCAAAGACTCCGCTGCGCGCGCACTCGAGCGGCGCATGGCAGGCGTAGGCGCCGTAGGTTGCATAGAAGACATTCGAGATGATCACCAGGACGCTGCCCAGCAGCAGGCCCTTGATGCGCCCGACCTTCGCGACGATGACGCCGCCCACCACCGCGCCGACGAGTGTCGACGGCCAGCCGAAGAACTTCGCGATCACACCAACTTCGGTGACCGTGAAACCCATGTCGATGTAGAACGGGTTGGTCATGACACCCATCACGTAGTCCGTGAGACGGTACGTACTGATGAATGCGAAGATCAGCAGGCCAAGACCCAGCCCGTAACGGCCAAAGAAGTCGACGACCGGTCCGGCGATCGCGCCCATGAACCATGCGCCGGTAGCGCGCATCCAGCTCGGCCAGTGCGCGCGTGTGGCCAGCCACGCAACGACGCGCTCCTCGCGTTGCTGGACGCTCTCTGAAATGGCGCGCACCGGCTCGCGAATCAGCAACGTGGTAATCACGCCGATCGACACGAGCGCGGCCATGGTCAGGTAGCTCGTGCGAAATCCGGATTCGCCGGCGATGATCAGTGCGCCGGCCGACGCCACCATGAGCGCCGTGCGATAGCCAATCTGATAAGCAGCGGCCATGGCGCCCTGCTTGTCCGCGGACATCGATTCGATGCGCCAGGCATCGATGGCGATGTCCTGCGTGGCGGCGAAGAACGCGACGCCGAGGGCAAACATCGCCACGGGGAACACGCTTGCGCCCGGATCGCTGAGCGCAAGATTCCCCAGGCACACGGCGATTCCGATCTGCGCGACCAGCATCCAGGAACGTCGCCTGCCTAACAATCTGTCGAGCACGGGCAACGCGCCCCGATCGACTACGGGCGCCCATACCCACTTGAAGGAATACATGAGCCCCACCCAGGACAACATGCCGATGGTGGCGCGTTCGATGTGTTCGGTGCGCAGCCATGCCGACAGCGTCTGGAACACGAGATAGAAAGGCAGGCCCGCGGAGAAGCCGAGGAACAGCATCGACAGCACTGGCCGCTCGCCATAGACGAGCAACGCCTGACCCCAGCTGCGGCGAGTGGGCGTTTCAGTGGCCATGTGGAAGGAAGTTATGCCTGTCGTTCGGCGTTATCATGCGCTGCCTCGCATCATACGGAAGAGTAGAGAAGTGCAGGAGTATCAAAGAACTTTCATCGACCTCGCCCTGTCGCGCACCGCGTTGCGATTCGGCTCCTTCAAGCTGAAGTCCGGCCGCGAGAGTCCGTACTTTTTCAATGCCGGCCTGTTCAACGATGGCGAAGCCATCGCGGTACTCGGCAAGTGTTACGCCGCGGCGCTCACGCGTTCCGGCCTCGAGTTCGACATGTTGTTCGGGCCTGCCTACAAGGGCATTCCACTCGCCACCACCACTGCCGTGGCGCTCGCCGAACATCATCATCGCAGTGTGCCCTGGGCCTTCAATCGCAAGGAGGCCAAGGACCACGGCGAAGGGGGCAATATCGTGGGCGCGCCGCTGCGCGGCCGCGTGGTCATCGTCGATGATGTGATCACCGCCGGCACAGCGATCCGCGAATCGGTGGAAATCATCCGCGCGGCCGGCGCCACTCCTGCGGGCGTCGCCCTGGCGCTGGACCGGCAGGAGCGCGGCCAAGGGACTCAGTCGGCTGTTCAGGAAGTCTCGGCGCAGTTTGGATTGCGATGCGTCAGCATCCTGACCCTTGCCGACCTCATCGAAACCTTCGCGCAGGTCCCGGGTGATGCAGTTCGCATTTCTCGCGAACAGTTCATCGCATTGCAGTCATACCAGCACGAATGGGGTATCGGTGCGGTATCCGACGGTGCGAAAGCTGGGGCAGAATAGCCCTCATGCGCAAAGCCATCCCCTTCCTGGCGACAGTGCTCTCGGGCTTGTTGATCGCCTCCGTGGCGCATTCGCAGTCGCGGCCCAAGACGGGCAGTGAGGTCAAGCAGGCATACAAATGGACGGACGACAAAGGTGTCGTGCACTACGGCGACAGCGTGCCTGCCGAGTATTCACAGCGTGAACAGCGCGTCCTGAATTCGCAGGGCCTCGAAGTGCAGAAGCGCCAGGCCGAGATGTCGCCGACCGAAGCGGCCGAATTCGCCGCCAGGCAGAAAGAAGAATCGCGCCGCAAGCAGCACGACATGTTCCTGATCTCGACCTACCCTTCAGTGAAGGAAATCGAGAACGTGCGCGATATCCGCCTCGACCAGATCCAGGGCCAGATCATCGCGGCCGAGGCCTACATTTCCAGCCTCACTACCCGCGTCGAGGAACTCAAGCATCGCGCGCAGATGTTTGCGCCGTACAACACCAAACCCGGCGCGCACCGCATGCCCGACAATGTCGCCGAGGAAATGGTGCGCGTCATGAGCGAGCTACGCACCCAGAATTTCGCGTTGGGCACCAAGCAAACCGAACACCAGAAAGTGGTGGCGCAGTACGACGAGGACATCAAGCGCTTCAAGGAATTGCGCACTTCGGCAGCCGCGCGCGTCAACCAGGCGAATTCGCCCAAGCAGTAGCTCGCCTCCGGCTCAGCGCGTGCCCGTGTGGCCGAAGCCGCCGGCACCGCGACTAGACGCGGAAAAATCCTCCACGACTTCCAGCCGCACCTGCACCACCGGCACGATCACCATCTGGGCGATGCGTTCGCCCGGCTG
Source organism: uncultured Pseudomonadota bacterium (assembly GCA_963736955.1). Classification (GTDB taxonomy): domain Bacteria; phylum Pseudomonadota; class Gammaproteobacteria; order Steroidobacterales; family Steroidobacteraceae; genus CADEED01. The sequence continues at coordinate 98,018 of CAVTQT010000010.1, read as the reverse complement.
TACAGTGAAATCCGCCGCCGAGCGATTCCAGCACGACACCATGAGCTGACCCTGGTAGTCGGAATCGATGAGCCCGACGAGGTTACCGAGCACCACGCCGTGTTTGTGGCCCAGCCCTGAGCGCGGCAGGATCACAGCAGCCAGTCCCGGATCATCGAGATGAATCGCGAGGCCGGTGGGAATGAGCTCGGCCTTGCCCGCGCCGAGAATCAGCGGGGCGTCGATACACGCGCGCAGATCGAGCCCGGCCGAACCCGCCGTGGCGTACGCCGGCAACGGGAACTCGCTGCCAATGCGGGCGTCGAGAATGCGGACTTTCAGGGCGCGATCGCCATGGATCGACGAAACCTGCGCATTCATCAGGACACACTCGCGAGGCGCAGCCCCGTGGCGCGTTCCGCATAACGCTCGGTAATCAGCGCGACCAGATCGCGCGCCAGCGCCACCTTCGGCGCATGCGGGAGCTCGCGACGCCCGTCACGCCACAGGACCAGCAGGGCGTTGTCGTCTTTCTCGAATACTTTGTCGTGTCCGACTTCGTTGGCGGCAATCATGTCGAGGTTCTTCTTGAGGAGTTTCTGGCGCGCGTATTGTTCCACGGAATCCGTCTCCGCTGCGAAACCCACTACGAATGGCCGTGATGCGCGCGCCGCCACCGTCGCAAGAATATCGACGGTGCGTTCCATCTTGAGATCCATCGACTCGGACGTCTTCTTGATCTTGCACTCGACCGGGCTCGCGGGCCGATAGTCGGCCACCGCGGCAGTTGCAATGAAAATGTCGACGCCGTCGATGTTCTTCATCACCGCGTTCAACATGTCGGCGGCGCTTTCGACGTCGATGCGTTTTACGCCTGGCGGCGTGGCTATGGATACCGGGCCACACACGACAGTCACGTCGGCGCCCGCCTCGCGTGCGGCGGCGGCTACCGCAAAGCCCATCTTTCCGGAGCTGCGGTTGCTGATGAAGCGCACGGGATCGATGCGCTCACGCGTCGGTCCGGCGGTGAGCAACACGCGCTTACCGGCCAGCGGACCGCTCGGCGCCAGGGTGTTCGAAACGTGAGCAGCCAGCTGCGTCGGCTCGAGCATGCGCCCAGCTCCCACTTCACCGCAGGCCTGGTCGCCCTCGCCGGGTCCCCAGACATGCACGCCGCGTGATTTCAGCGTGGCGACATTGGCCTGCGTGGCGGCATTCGCCCACATCACCCGGTTCATCGCTGGCGCCAGCGCGATAGGCGCGGCGGTGGCGAGACAAAGCGTCGTCAACAGATCATCAGCCTGGCCGGTAGCTAGGCGCGCGAGAAAGTCGGCGGTGGCGGGCGCGATGATCACGAAGTCGGCCCAGCGTGCGAGCTCGATGTGCGACATCGCCTTCTCGGCTTCGGGATCCCACAGGTCGCTGCGGACTTCCCGACCGGAGACCGCCTGGAAGGTCATAGGCGTCACGAACTCGCGCGCGCCGGCGGTGAGGACCACCTGCACCTCGGCGCCGAGTTCGCGCAGGCGCCGAACAAGGTCCGGGCTCTTGTAAGCGGCAATGCCGCCGGTGACACCGAGAAGTACGCGTTTGCCATGCATGGGCCGGCATTATCGGCAGTCGCGGCGAAGGTTTACCAGTCGCATTGGTTGTGCCAATAGTTCCTGCAGTTATTAGCGATTCGCGCACCATTGCTGGCTTCGGGGAATGGCTGATCAAGCGGCAAGATCGCGCTATGGATCAGCAAGTTAGCATCAGCCAGTGGCCGCGCGGCGAGCGCCCGCGCGAGCGCCTGATCGAGCGTGGCGCCCACACCCTGTCAGATGCCGAGTTGCTGGCCGTCGTGCTGGGCACCGGCAGCGCCGGGGCCAATGCATTGGACATAGCGCGCCAGCTTCTCCTGCACTTTGGCGGGAGCCTGCGCCGCCTGCTCACGAGCGAAGCCGACAGCCTGCTCGCGTTGCGTGGCCTTGGGCCGGCGCGCTACGCCACCCTCATGGCCTCGCTCGAGCTTGCGCGCCGTCACTACTGCGAGGCGCTGCGCGCGGGCCCCGCCCTGAATGCCCCCGCGGCCACGCGTCAGTTCCTCACGGCGCAGCTTCGCGATCGTCCATACGAAGTCTTCTGCTGCCTGCACCTGGATAACCGGCACCGGCTCATTCATTTCGAGGAAGTGTTCCGCGGCACCATCGACGGTGCCAGCGTTCATCCGCGCGAGGTCGTGCGCCAGGCGCTGCAGCACAACGCCGCGGCGCTCATCTTTGCGCACAACCATCCGTCAGGCGTCGCTGAGGCCAGTCAGGCCGACGAACTGATCACGCGGCGACTGCGCGATGCGCTCGCGCTGGTCGACATCCGCGTGCTCGATCATCTGATCGTCGGCGACAACAGCTGTCTGTCGTTCGCGGAAAGGGGACTTATCTGAAATGTGGAGTAGCGCGGCCCGACGCCTGGTTCTCCCGCACCGATGTGCGGGAGAACTTCACATTGTTTTCAGCAAGTGAGTTCTGCAACCGAGGTTCACCTCTTGCAAGGTGTCTGCTATTGGCCAGGATCGGACATCTCCGGCCGCGACCCAATGTCGAGCGCTCTGCCCCTAATGAGCCTGCACGCATGCCTCGCGTGGATGGCTGCGGAGAGATCTTTCATCGCGATCGTTGAAGGGCCCGGCGCGATCATTCTTTCGGCAATTGCCGCATGTTCCAGCTCGCATACAGTGTCGGCAAACACCAGAACAAGGTTAGATTCAGCATGAAGGCGGATGCAGCGACAGAGACTCTCTGCGCGGTTTGCCAATTCTGCAAAATTGACAGGCCCAAGAATAAGAGTTGGCCGAAGCAGTTGAGAAAGACGAGCAGTCCAAGGCTGAACAGGAAGGAATCCTTTCTCAGCGCCGCCTCGCGCTCATCATCCTCGAGCGAAGGTTTTCCCAGCGGCCCGTTCACATGGATACTCGCTCCCATGCCCGCGATAACGGCGCCGAGCGAGGTCAGCAGCACTGACGGCCATATGAAGGAAAGAACGAACAGGATGCACGCGAAAGCGATCGGCCAAATCGGGCTCCAGCGACGCGGTTGGTTCTTGCGATCGACCGAGGGAGCATCGGACATTTGATCGGCAACACGGGCGGGCATCCCCGTCCATCGCACAGCGTTATCCAGCATCGAAAGAATGCTTTTACGACGGGGCTTCATTTGTCTTCTCCTGTGCGCTGGAGGGTCATGGCAATGGGTTCGAAGCGCTCAAGCGAGAAGAGCATCTCGACAGCCACGCCAAAATAGCGCGCGATCTTCAGAGCGAGTTCGAGGCTCGGCTTGTAGTCGCCACGTTCGAGATAACCAATCGTTTGATTGTTGACCCCGACCGCGTCAGCCAATTGCCGCCGAGATATGCCGCGCTCTGCACGAAAGACTGATATTCGGTTGTGTAGACTCAAGCGATTAGCGCCATACGTTACAAATCATTGTGATTACACAATAGATTGTTTTGTAAAGTCAACGCACTTGTGGCTGCGAATGGGGAGCATCTCGACTCTGCACTCAGCGCGGCGATGGCGAGGTTGCTCGTCCTGGGGCCTGCTGGTATAAAGGCGGCCCTTTCGACGGCCTTAACCCCGTCGTACGTTAGTTAACTAACTGATTTTTAGAGAAATTTATGAGCCGCGTCTGCGAAGTCACGGGCAAGAGCGTTGCTGTCGGCAACCGCGTCTCCCACGCCAACAACAAGAAGCGCCGTCGCTTCCTCCCGAATCTGCACACCCAGCGCTTCTGGCTGGAGACTGAGCGCCGGTGGGTAAGCCTGCGCATTTCCACCAGCGGCCTGCGCACGATCGAGAAGAACGGAATCGAGTCCGTCCTCGCCGACATGCGCGCCAAAGGCAAGAAGGTCTAAGCCATGCGCGAAAAAGTGAAACTGCTGTCGACCGCCGGCACCGGCCATTTCTACGTGGCTACCAAGAACAAGCGCCTGCACCCCGACAAGATGAACGTCAAGAAATACGATCCGGTCGTACGCAAGCACGTCGACTACAAGGAATCGAAGATCAAGTAACGTAGTTGGATACAGAAAAAAGGGCCCGCTGGTCTTCCAGCGGGCCCTTTTTTTTGCCTACTCAACACTCAACAAGCAACAGTCAGAACTTGGGGCGGCGGCGGAATCGTGAAGGCTCTGGGTTGAGCTGGATCACTGGGTTCTCTTGCAGGAGGGTCCCGCCGCCACCCACAATCGTTCGTGCTCATATAGACGCACGAGTCGCCCGAAACGTTGCAACGTTAAGCGACCGATCGCTCTGATTTCGCGTTGAATCGACCTCCTCCTACACGTGCCCGAACTACCAGAAGTCGAAACCACCCGTCGCGGCATCGAACCGCATGTCGTTGGCCGCCGCATCACGATGCTGCGCGTGCATGACAGGCGCCTGCGTTGGCCGGTGGATCTCGGCATGGTGCCGGCAGTCACGGGCAGCGCGATTCGTCGAGCCGGCCGGCGTGCGAAATACCTGTTGCTGGAAACCGAGGCGGGCACGCTGATCCTGCATCTCGGCATGTCGGGCAGCCTGCGCGTGATGCCCGCGGTCACGCCGCGCATTGCGCATGATCACGTCGATATCGAACTCGACTCAGGGCTTACGCTGCGCTTCAACGATCCGCGGCGCTTCGGCAGTCTGCTGTTTACAGTCGACGACCCCGCGAAACACCCGCTGCTCAAGGGTCTCGCGCCGGAACCTCTCGGGGACGAATTCGACGGCGAATATCTCTGGAAGATCACGCGCCGGCGCGCGGTTGCGATCAAGCAGCTCATCATGAATTCGCGGCTGGTGGTGGGCGTCGGCAACATCTACGCCAGCGAAGCACTGTTCCGCGCACGCATCCGTCCGCGGCGCCAGGCGCGTAGTTTGACCCGCGCCGAATGCGCGAAGCTCGCGCGTGCCATCAAGACGACGCTGGCCATGGCGGTGAAGGTCGGCGGCACCACGCTGCGCGACTACGTGGGTGCCGACGGTAATCCCGGGTACTTCCGCCAGAAGCTCTATGTGTATGAGCGCGCGGGCGCCCCTTGCCGCGTGTGTCGCAAGCCGATCCGGCAATTCACGCAGGGGCAGCGCTCGACCTATTGGTGTTCCAACTGCCAGAAGTAGATGTAGCGGCTAAGATCAATCCGTGAACACTCCTGCTTCGATTTGTACGCCCGCCGAGCTCACGGCATTCAAACGTCGGCTGGCCAAAGTCGACCCGGTTCTTGCCAACCTGATTCGTGCCGCCGGCAAATTCACGCACACCACCAGCGCCCAGCATTCACCGTTCCATTCGCTGGCGCGCGCCATCGCGCATCAGCAACTGAATGGCACCGCGGCGGAAAGTATCTTCGGCCGCTTCGTCGGCCTGTACGCCGTCGATGGAATGAACGCGGCGATGCTCGAAGCCGAGATGGTGCTCGACACTCCGGACGACAAGATGCGCGCGGTTGGCCTGTCGTTTGCCAAGATTGCGAGCATCAAGGACCTGGCGCGGAAAACTCTCGACGGCGTCGTGCCGCCATCGGAAATCCTGCACACGCTTGGTGATGACGAGATCGTCGAACGCATCACCCAGGTACGCGGCATTGGCCGCTGGACCGTGGAGATGATGCTGATGTCGCGCCTCGGCCGTCCCGACGTGCTGCCCATCGACGACTTTGGTGTGCGCAATGGCTTTCGCCTCGCGTACGGACTGCGAGGCATGCCCACGACGCGCGCACTCGCGGAATTCGGCGCGCGCTGGGCGCCCTATCGCTCGGTGGCGGCGTGGTACCTGTGGCGCGCGGTGGACCTGCATCGCGAGGGCAAACTACCCGCCCCGGCCACGCCAACCCGCATCAAGATTGTGAAGAAAAAGCGCGTAGTGAAACAGGCTCGCAAGGTCGTAAAGCGCGCCAGGCGCGTGCTCAAGAAAAAGAAAAAGGCTGCAACCCGAGGATAGCGGCCGGAGTCTGAACCGCAGGACCAATCTGCGGGTGCCGAACATGCGTCGTTTCGTGAGTGCGCTGGCCAGGCTGGCGCTGGCTGCGTCGAGTCTGTCATTTACACCAATGTGCGAAGCGGAGGCTGCGCCTGCACCTCCGCAGGATTGCCGCGTGGGTTTCTATCGCCTGCAGGATGGCACCGGCATCGACGTTGGGAACACGAGTTCCGCGTCGCTGCGCTGGCGCCGGGCGGACGGCACCAGCGGCGCGCTGCACGGGGAACCTGGCAAGGAGCTGACCAGTACGCTGGGCTGGACCGACCGCGCAGATGGCCACCGCATTTCTTTTGGCGATTGCGCGCAGGGCAAAATTGTCGTCGATGGCGTTACGGGGCGTCGCGTCCAGTTTTCGATTCGCGAATCACAGTTTCAAAACGCCGGCGCGACATTGGCCGGACGGCTCATCCTGCCATCCGGATCGCGACGCGTGCCCATCGTGGTACTCGTGCACGGCTCGGAAGACAGCTCCGCGCTCAGATACTTCGCACTGCAGCGCCAGTTTCCTGCAGAAGGAATCGGCGCGTTTGTCTATGACAAGCGCGGTACGGGCAAATCGACCGGAACGTTCACGCACAACTACTACCAACTGGCCTCCGATGCGGCCGCTGCTGTCCGGGAGGCGCGCCGCCTCGCCGGCGATCGCGCTGGAAAAACAGGCATGCATGGCAGCAGCCAGGGCGGCTGGGTGGCGCCGCTTGCGGCCGATTTGACGCCGGTCGACTTCGTCGTCGTCGCTTACGGTCTTGCGATTTCTCCTTTCGATGAGGACAACGAAGTCGTCGCGCTCGATATGACGCGTCACGGATTCGGTGCCCCCGAAATCGCCAAGGCGCTTGAAGTGGCGCGCGCGGCCCAGGACGTCGCGCTCAGCTATTTTCAGTATGGGTATGAGGCGCTCGACGCGGTTCGCGCGAAATACGCAGACGAACCGTGGCTGCCATATGTCCGCGGCAACATCACCCAGGTGGTTCTCACGCAGCCGCGCGAATGGCTGCGCACCGAGGGTCCAAAGTTCTTTGCGGGAGGCATGCCTTACTATGACCCGATGCCCGTGCTCCGCCGGCTGGACGTGCCGCAGCTGTGGATACTCGGGGCGGACGACATCGACGCGCCAGTCGGGGAAACGGTGCGGCGCCTGACATCGCTGATGCGCGACCGCCGGCCGATCAAGCTGGTGGTCTATCCACGCGCCGAACACGGACTGTACGAGTATGAGGTCGACGCGGCTGGCGAGCGTCAGTCGCTGCGTCAGCCCGCGACCTATCTACCGTTGATGTGCGATTTCATCCGCGCGGGCCGGATCGGCAAACAGTACGGCGACAGCGCTATTCATCGCTGACCGCACACTTCAATAGACCATTCCCTCACCGACGCCGCGCGGATCAGAGGCGGCCTCGACCTTTCCCGTCTTGTAGTCCCAGGTGACGACCTGGGTGTTGCCCCACTTGCGGGAGCCTTCTTTGAGCACGTGGCCACGCGCTTCGAGCTGCGCACGCTCGTCGGCGGTCAGAGATCCGGGTTCGAACTCGAGGACATCGGGCGAGAACTGGTGATGGAAACGCGGCGCGCTCACGATCTCCTGTGCGTTCCAGCCCGAAAGGAAACCGAGCGTACCCAGGATGACCATGCCCGGAATGCGGCTGCCGCCGGGCGACCCGATGATCATGAGGCCCTTCGGCCCTTCGACGAACGTGGGAGTCGATGAAGACAAGGGCCGCTTTCTTGGCGCAATCGCATTGGCTTCCGCGCCGATCAACTGGAAGCCGTTCGGAACACCCGGCTTCACCGAGAAATCGTCCATCTGATTGTTCAACAGGATTCCCGTGCCCGGCACCATCAGCCCGGAGCCGAAAAAGAAATTGAGCGTCAGGGTCGCCGCGACCATGTTGCCGCGCGCATCGACCACGGAAAAGTGAGTAGTTTGGGTACCGGCCGGCGCCGCATCGACGCCCGGCAACGAGGCGCTGGGCGTGGCCTTGTCCATGCGGATGGAAGCGCGTTGCCCGTCCGCGTAGTAGCTGTTGATGAGCCGTGCGACCGGGACGTCGACGAAATCGGGGTCGCCGAGATACACGGCGCGATCACGATGCACTCGACGCATGGCCTCGACGATGAGATGCGTGCGCGTCACGCTGTCGACCTTGTCCAGGTCGAAGCCTTCGAGGATGTTCAACGCGTCGATCAGCGCAATACCACCCGACGTCGGCGGCGAACCCGACACGATGCGCGCACCACGATAGTGGCCGACCACCGGCGGACGCTCCACCACCTTGTAGTTAGCCAGGTCAGCTTCGGTCCAGTTGCCGCCAAGCTGGCGTACACCGGCGACGAGCTTTTTCGCGAATGCGCCCTTGTAGTAACCGTCGGCGCCCTTGCTCGCCAGCAACTCGAGGCTGTCCGCGAGATCCGGCTGCTTGATGATGTAGCCGATCGCCGGCACTTCGCCGTTGTCGAGGAACACGCGCGCAGCGTCATCCGTCTTGAGAAACGCGCTCTTCTTGAAGGACAAGGCGCCGCGCATGCGCTCATACAAGGGAAATCCGTCGCGCGCGAGCTTGATGGCCGGCGCCATGCTCACCGACAGCGGCAATTTGCCGTACTTCTTCGCCATGTAGACCAGACCGGCCGGCTCTCCCGGAATGCCCGCGGCGAGCGCCGAGTCGCGCGAAAGACTCGCGACAGCATTGCCATCCTTGTCGAGGTACATGTCGCGCGTGGAGGCGCCGGGCGCCATCTCGCGCAGATCGATCATGGCCTCGTGGCCATCGCTGGCGCGGCGAACCAGGAAGAACCCGCCGCCGCCCAGGCCCGAACAACACGATTCCACCACCGTAAGGGCGGACGCGACCGCGACGGCGGCATCAAACGCATTGCCGCCCTTGGCGAGAATCTGCTTGCCGGCCTCGCTCGCGAGTGGATAGGCACTGGCGATCGCAGCGTGCCCTGGCCCTGCCGCGGGAATTTTCGTATCCGGCGTGGCCGCCTGCAGCGGCAGCACAACGAGGGCGAATATGGTGATGGTGAATGCGCGAATGGCGCGCGCGGCGGTCAGCGTCATGCCGGTCAGACCCGCTTCATCTTCTTCAGTTCGATCGCCACCAGCGGATGCACGAATTCCTTCACGTCGCCGCCGAGGATCGCGATCTCGCGCACCAATGTCGAAGAGATGAAAGTGAACTGTTCCTGCGGCGTGAGGAATACGGTCTCGAGATCCCGATGCAGGTGCCGGCTCATGTTGGCGAGCTGGAACTCGAACTCGAAATCCGACACCGCGCGCAGGCCGCGCACCACGACTTGCACACCGTGTTCGCGCGCGAAATCCACGGTGAGGCCCTTGTAACCCATGACTTCGACACCCGGGATATCGCCGAGCACCAGCCGCGCGAGTTCGACGCGCTTCTCGAGCGGAAACATCGGCGCCTTATTAGGGTTGGATGCGATCGCGACGATGACCCGTTCAAACACGCCCGCCGCGCGGCGCACCAGGTCCTGGTGGCCATTGGTGATGGGGTCGAAGGTTCCTGGATAGACGGCGCTGCGTTTCATGTGGCGAACAGATGATACCCGACCTCGCCCGCACGCCCTGCGCGAAGCTCTTTCCAGCCTCCCGGCAACGCCGGAAGCGGATCGCGAGCGCGGCGTTCGAGGTACAGGCGTGCGTCGGCAGCGAGACGGCCTGCAAGTGCGGTGGCCGCAGTCTCGAGCAGGTTTGAATCGTATGGCGGATCGAGGAACACGATGTCGAAGGGCGGCTCGGCGCCGTTCGTCGCCAGCCATTCGAGTGCTCCCGTGCACGAAACTCGCGCGCCCGACTCGCCCCATTCGCGTGTCACCGCTTCGATGGCTGCCGCCGCTCGCCGATCTTTTTCGACGAAAGTGACATGCGCGGCACCACGCGAGAGAGCTTCGAGCCCGAGTGCGCCGCTGCCAGCAAACAAGTCGAGTACACGCGCCTGTTCGATGCGCGGCTGCAGCCAGTTGAACAGGGTTTCCCGCACACGATCCGGCGTGGGACGAATGTCGACGCCGGCAGGGAATTGCAATCGCCGCCCGCGGTGCCGGCCGGCGATGATGCGCAGGACTCGTGAACGCGCACCCGTTTTCCGTGCACCACTGACTGCGTCATTGGGCCGCGCGACGACGCGAGTTTTTCCGCTCTTTCCTGGTTTCGGCAAAGTTGTTGAGTCCGTGGCGACGGCTTGCCACCTTTTGGGGCCCAAGCGTACGCTACCGCCCTAATACGACAAGCTCGGCGCATCGTTCTGCACGGCGAGGGAATGCGACCGACTCTTCCAAATAGAATTCCGAGGAGCGAACGCATGAAGAGGCTAATTGCAGCCACTGCCCTGGCTGTTATCGTGACGGCGGGCTGCTCGAGTTCTGTCGACAATCCACCCGACGTCACGCCGACAGACCCGACGGTGGGCAACGGCAACCCCTCGGGTGGCTCAACCGCTCCCACGCCCGCCGCCACCGCCGCGCTGTACCAGCCCGCACAGGGCATCTTTCCGTTTCCGAATGACCTGTATTTCTCGGGCACGACGGATGGCACCATCAACATCCAGCCAGCGAACGGCCTCATTCCTAACCAGGTGGGTCTGAACGCACTCGATGGCTGGTCGACCAACGGGCCGATCCGCATTCGCTTCGGCGGTCCGTTGAATCCAGCTTCGTTCAGCGCCGCGACCATTCGCGTCTACCAGGTCACCGTCAGCAACACGAACAAGGCCGTCTCGGGTTTCACGCGACCGTTGACCTACGGGACTGAATTTACCGCTGCACTGGCCACCGACACCGGCGTTGGGCCGACGATTCTCGAAATCCGCCCGCTGGTCCCGCTGACGCCGTCGGCGGGTCCCGCGACGCCAACGAGCCCGTTGCCAGACGCTGTCGGCTATCTGGTGCTGTTGACCAATGGCTTGCAGATGAGCTCCGGTGCTGCAGCCACCGCGGACAGGGATTACGCCACCATCAAGTCCACGCTCGGCGCCACCATCAATCCGGCGAATTGCGCCACGCTGCCGAACGCTCCGATGCAGGGCGCCTGCGGTTTCACGGCCTCGCATCTGCTGGTCGCGGCGAATCCCGCGCTTGGCCCGCTGGCGCTGAACCCCGCGAACGTCGTGGTGTCTTCCCACTTCAGCACGGTGGCGACGCGTGACACGCTGCGTGCTCTTGGCCTCACCATTTTCAATCCAGCCGCGCCGGTCCCGGCTATCGTGGTCAGCCCGACTGCGATTCCCCTGAACGGCATCAATCCGGCTCTGCCCGCGTACGCCAGCGCGCGCTTCGGCACTGTCACCGTGCCTTACTACTCGTACATCCCGACGGCGCAGGCGCCGGGCGGCATCAGCACCGATTCGGTGGTATTGCGCACGGCATGGCGCGCCGCCGCCGCACCGCCCGCGCCGCTCACGGATCCCGCGAACGAGCGGAACCTCACGCGCTTCAATCCACTTCCGGAGTTGCGCGCCAGCAAGCCGATCCCGCTGCTGGTCATCATGCCGAACGGTGCCGCTGGCGCTGCGGGCGTCAAGCCGACCGCCGGCTGGCCCGTGGTGATCTTCGAGCACGGCATCACGCGCGATCGCAGTGACGCCTTCGCGCTGGCGCAGGCTTTTGCGGCCCAAGGCTGGGTGATCGCGTCCGTCGACCTGCCGCTGCATGGAATCACCTCGACTACCAGCCCGCTCTACCAGGCGTCGAACGAGCAGACTTTCAATCTCGACCTGATCGTAAATGCCAGCGGCGCTGCGGGTCCGGATGGCGTCATCGATCCCACCGGCACTCATTTCATCAATCTGCCGTATCCCCTGGCGAGCCGCGACAACCTGCGCCAGGGCGTGGTCAACCTGCTGGCGCTGACACGCGCGTTGCCGTCGCTCGACCTCGATAACGATACGATCGGCGACATCGACCCTGCGCGCATCGCCTTTATCGGCCAGTCGCTGGGCTCCATCGTGGGCATCAGTTTCGGGGCGGCGTTGCCAACTCCCACGACTCTCCCGTTCCCCACGGCAACCCCACTGCGCGTGCCGACCATGGTGTTCTCGGTGCCGGGCGGCGGGGTCGCGGAGTTGCTGCGCGATTCGCCCACGTTCGGCCCACGCATCAACGCGGGCCTGGCCTCGCAGGGCCTGCTGCCGGGCACAACCCTGTACGCGCAATATTTCCGCGACGTGCAGAACATCGTCGATGCCGGCGACCCGCTCAATTTCGTGAGGGTCGCCGCGACACAGCGATCTATCTACTTCCAGCAGATGGTGGGTGGTGGTGGCACCACGCCGGCCCTGCCCGACCAGGTAATCCCGAACTCCGCCACCCAGCGACTGATCGCGGCGATCACGAACAATGGCCTGGCGGGAGGACTGCCGTTCCCGCGCGCGGTACCCGGCTCGCCGGTGAGCGGCGATGGCTACGTGAATTTCATCGTCGGCGACCACGGTTCGTTGCTCAACCCTGCGGCCAGCGCGCCGGCCACGGGCGAAATGCAGGCCGAGTCGGTCGTATACACGGCGGGGAATGCGGCTGTCCCCATTCCCGCGGGGACCATCGTTCCCGGCGCCCTCACGCCCGCGCCGGTTCAGCCTTAGACTGCGCTCCTTTCGAGACCAAGGCTTGAAGAATGGGGACATTCCTCAAGCGCCTTTTCGTTCCGGAGCATCCGTTTGCCCACAGACAAGCCGCAGTCATTCATCGCGCGCATGCGCGCGAAGATCAATCGTCCCGGATCGTGGCTTTCGTATGACCTCGCCAACCTCGTACCCGGTCGAAAGATCGATGCTGAAGTTCTCGACGAACTCGAAACGCGCCTGCTGACCGCCGATGTCGGCGTCGACGCCACGGAGCACATACTCGAAGAATTGCGCAGGAAGGTGGCGCGGAAGGAACTCGACGACGTCAACGCGCTGATCGCGGCGCTGACCGATGCGATCACCGCCATCCTGCTGCCGTCACAGAAGCCGCTCGCGCTTACCGCGAAGCCGTTCGTGTTGCTGGTGGTGGGTGTGAATGGCTCCGGCAAGACCACCACCATCGGCAAGCTGGCGCGCCGTTTCGCCGACGCGCGCAAACACGTGATCCTGGCCGCGGGCGACACCTTTCGCGCCGCCGCCATCGAACAGCTGGGTGTATGGGCCGACCGTTCGGGCTCTGACATCATCCAGCAGCAGGCCGGCGCGGACCCGGGTGCGGTGGTGTTCGACGCCGTGCAGGCCGCGATCTCACGGCGCGCGGACGTGGTGATCATCGACACGGCCGGGCGACTGCACAGCCAGTCACACCTGATGGACGAGCTGAAAAAAGTGAAGCGCGTGATCCAGCGTGTCGAACCTTCCGCGCCGCACGAGGTCTTGTTAGTGCTCGATGCCAACCAGGGACAGAATGCGCTCACGCAGGCAACGCAATTTCACGAAGCTGTGGGCGTTACCGGTCTCGTGCTCACCAAGCTCGACGGTACGGCCAAGGGCGGCATCGTGATCGCCATCGCGCGCAAACTCGGGTTGCCGATTCGCTTCATCGGCGTCGGCGAACAGGCCGAAGACTTCGGCGAATTCGATGCACGCGCCTTTGCCGGTGCACTGGTGTCCGGCAATAGCGTGGCTGCAGGCTAAGATCGCCGCCCATGATCACTTTTGAAAACGTCGCGAAGCGTTACCCGAACGGCCGCGAGGCGCTCGCGGGCGTGAGCTTCGCAATCCAGCCTGGCGAGTTCGTGTTCCTCACCGGCCGCTCCGGCGCGGGCAAGAGCAGCGTTCTCAAGCTGATCGCCCTGCTCGAGCGTCCCAGCCGGGGCACGGTCACCGTGAGCGGCCAAAACACCGGCAAGATCAAAGCCGGCAGGATTCCTGCGTTTCGCCGCGCCATCGGCGTCGTGTTCCAGGATCACAAGCTGCTGGTCGACCGGCCGATTTACGACAACGTGGCATTGCCGCTGGTGGTGGCCGGCACGCCGCTCAAGGAAGTCGACCGGCGCGTGCGCGCCGCGCTCGATCAGGTAGGTTTGTTAGGCCGCGAACGCTCCTCGCCGCTCGAGCTCTCGGTGGGTGAACAGCAACGCGTTGGCATCGCGCGCGCGGTCATCAGCAAGCCGCGGCTGCTGATAGCCGACGAGCCCACTGGCAATCTCGACCCGTCCTTGAGCGTGGAAGTCATGCGCGTGTTCAAGCGTTTCCAGGAAGTGGGCGTCACGGTGGTGATTGCCTCGCACGACCCACACCTGGTCGAACAATTCGGCCAGCGCGAAATCGTGCTCGACGGCGGTCGCATCGTCTCGGATACCTTCCGGGCCGGGCACGCCGCGCGCATGACGGCGCAGGCCCCGCAGCTTTCCGATCTGCCCGACATTCATACATGAGCGGCGCGGTTTCTTCGTATGTCACGCGGCATCTGCAGGCGCTGTTCGGCGCACTGGGCAGGCTTACGCGCGCACCGCTCGCTACCACGCTCACGCTCATCGTCATCGGCGTGGCGCTGGCCCTGCCCGCGGGACTGGCGCTGATCGTCAACAACCTGCGCGACGCCACCGGCGACTTCAGCAATGCCGTCGATTTCAGCGTTCATTTCAAGCCGGGCACTCCCATCGAGCGCGTTCAGCAACTCGCCAAGGGCGCTCGCATGCGCGCCAGGCGTCGAATCGGTCACCGTGACGACCGCCGACGAAGCGCTGGAGGAGTTCAAGCAGGCGTCGGGCTTCGGCGATGCGCTGATGGCCCTCGAAGACAATCCGCTGCCGCATCACCTGGTCGTGCGCCCCACGAAAGATGCCAGTGGTCCGGCCGACGTCGAATCGCTGCGGCGCTATTTCGCGGCGTTCCCTGAGGTCGATATCGTGCAGCTCGATCTCGACTGGGTGCGCCGCCTGCATGCGCTGCTCGACGTCCTGAGGCGGGTACTGTGGGTGGTGGTCAGCGTGCTTGGGCTTGGCGTGCTGGCCGTCATTGGCAACACCATCCGCCTGGAGATCCAGCAGCGTCGGCCGGAGATCGAAGTCACCAAACTCGTGGGTGGTTCCAACGCCTTCGTACGTCGCCCATTCCTGTACACCGGCTTCTTCTATGGCCTCGGTGGCGCGCTGCTGGCCGCGCTGATCATCGTCGGGGGCCTCACCTACCTCGACCAGGCGGTGGGAGACCTTTCGGCCCAGTACGGCGGCCAATTCCATCTGGAGGGCTTGGGGAGTCGCGGGTTGGGGATCCTCATCGGCACCGGGGCCGGTCTCGGCTGGCTCGGGGCCCTCATCTCGACCGGCCGGCACCTTCGGCAGATCGAGCCGCGCGCCTGAGCGATACCTTCTGGAACAATAACTTATCGATCTGGTACCCCCTTCGGGGGATGGAACTGATGGGGCACTTAGCACTCTAATCACCCGACTGCTAATATCCCGGCACATCGAGATAAGCAGATCGCCCCAGGAGGTTTCGTAGAGATGACCGCCACCGCGACCGCAATAGTTGCCCGCAAGAACGATTTCGTCCTTTCCGGCCCTGTCGGCAGTTTCGACGCCTACATGGACAAGGTAAGCCGCATTCCCGTGCTGTCGCGCGAGGATGAGGCCGCCCTGGCCGTTCGCTTCCGCAACGAAGGTGACCTCGAGGCTGCCCGCCAGCTCGTCCTGTCGCACCTGCGGTTCGTCGTGCACATCGCGCGCGGCTATTCGGGCTACGGCCTGCCGCTCGGCGATGTCGTGCAGGAAGGCAACGTCGGCCTCATGAAGGCGGTGAAGCGCTTCGATCCGACGGTCGGCGTGCGCCTGGTGTCGTTCGCGGTTCACTGGATCCGCGCCGAAATCCACGAATACGTGCTGCGCAACTGGCGCCTGGTCAAGGTCGCGACGACCAAGGCCCAGCGCAAGCTGTTCTTCAATCTGCGCAAGATGAAGAAAAACCTGGCCTGGCTCTCCCACGAGGAGACGCAGGCGGTTGCGCGCGACCTCAAGGTGACGCCTGCGGAAGTGACCGAAATGGAGAAGCGCCTCGCGGCGCGCGACCTTTCGTTCGATCCGGTGCCGGATGCCGGCAGCGAAGACGGTGACGAGACCTATTCGCCCGCCGCCTATCTACCCGCGCCGGATGCCGATCCCGCGGTGCAGATCGAAAATGCCGAATGGGACGACACCACGGGCGATCGCCTGCAGTCGGCCATGAAGACGCTGGATGCGCGCGCGCGCGACATCCTGGTCAGCCGCTGGACGGGTGACGGCAAGGTAACGCTGCACGATCTCGCCGAGAAGTACGGCGTGTCGGCGGAACGGGTACGCCAGATCGAGGCGAATGCCATCAAGAAACTGCGAGGCCTGATGACGGCCTGAAACGCCCGTTCAGACTCAAACTTGGAGCCCCGGCCGTAAACCGGGGCTTTTCTTTTTCGATGCTAAGTTTTTGTATTGTTCCAACCCCCAAGCACGTGGATTAATCCGTCGTCATGACGAAATCGGCACTCAATCCCCAGGGCGAGCAGATGGCGGACGAATCCATGATTCGCACGCTGGCTGCGCAGATCGAGGCGATCTGGCCGCAGGAGAAGTCACTCATCAACTTCTACCGGCTGCCGCGCAATGCCCGCGTGCTCGACGTCGGCGCAGGCACCGGAGAATTCAGCGCGCGAATCGCCGAACTCCTGCCGGAGGCGCAGGTTTTGGGTGTGGAGCTGCTGGCGGCGTCCGTGGAGCATGCTCGTGAGCGCCATGCCGCA
The DNA here is from genome assembly GCA_963736955.1 of uncultured Pseudomonadota bacterium. Classification (GTDB taxonomy): domain Bacteria; phylum Pseudomonadota; class Gammaproteobacteria; order Steroidobacterales; family Steroidobacteraceae; genus CADEED01. The sequence continues at coordinate 81,348 of CAVTQT010000010.1, read as the reverse complement.
CTTGGCCCCGCGCCTGCGGTTCGAAACCGGCGACGCGTTCCATCTGAAGCAGCCGGACAATACCTTTGACCTGGTCGCCAACCGCCACATGATCCAGTCGGTTCCTCATGTGGACCGCATCCTGGCCGAGCTCGTCCGCGTCGCCAAACCCGGCGGCCGCGTGCACGTGCTCGCCGAGGACTACTCCATGCTGCACATGATGTCGGGTCCCCTCGATCCCGATATTTTCTGGCGCAAGGGACCGGTGGAATTCTCCATGCGCACGAACACTGATTCGCGCATTGGCCGCCGCGCCTGGTCGCTATTGCGCGAAGCCGGACTCATCGACGTGCGCGTGGACTATGTGGTCGTGGACACGCTGCGTGTGCCGCGGCGTGTCTTCGCCGACATCATTACGGCATGGCGGGATGGCTATGTGAATGCACTGGCGACGCCTGAATTTCCCGCGGCGCTGGTTCGCCAGCACTTCAACGAAATCATCGCGAGCATACTGAATCCGGATCACTACGCCGTCTGGCACGTACCGATTGTTTCAGGCGTGAAACCTAAACAATCGTAGGCATCGATTTCGTCCCATGAAAAAAGGCGGCGGGCTCGATGCCCGCCGCCTTTTATTTCGAGCGCTGGAAAGCTCAGCCAGCCGTGATCGGCTGCAGCTTGAGTTCGACGCGGCGATTCTGCTGACGGCCTTCGGCACTGTCGTTCGAGGCGACAGGACGGCTCTCGCCGGCACCCAGAGTCACGATTCGCTGGCTGTTCACGCCATGCGACTGCAGGTAGCTGCCGACCGAACTCGCACGCTGCACCGACAGGTTCTGGTTGTAGTTGTCGTCACCGACGTTGTCCGTGTGGCCTTCGACGTCGATCAGCGTCTTGTCGAATTCCTTGAGGACCACCGACACCGAATCGAGCACCTTGTAGAAGCCGGCGTTCAGATCCGAGCTCGCGGTCTTGAACGTGATGTTGCCGGGCATGTTGAGGATGAGGTCGTTGCCGCTGCGCGTAACGGATACACCCGTGCCCTGCAGCTGCGCACGCAGCTTGGCTTCCTGTTTGTCCATGTAGGCGCCAATGCCGGCGCCCGAGAGAGCACCGACGCCTGCGCCGATCAGCGCGCGTTCGCGGCGTTCCTTGGAATTGTCACCAGTGGCGGCACCGATGACGGCGCCTGCGATCGCGCCGATGCCGGCGCCCTTGGACGCATTGTTGACCTTCTTTTCACCGGTATAGGCGTCGGTGGTCTGGCAGCCGGCAATGGTGATGGCGGCGGCAATGACTAACAATGTGGTGCGAACAAAACTCGTATTCATGCAGTTCTCCTGAATCGTCGGGCAAACATAACGGCGAGCATATGAACCCCGAATGAACCGCTTTTCTGTGAGCTAGTTCTCATTCAAAGGCTCTATTCCAAATTCTCGGGCGAAGCTGGTGGTGAGGTCGCACGTTTGTAGCCGCGCGGCCGTATCGCAACTGTGTTGCGAATGACCGTGCAGCGCACTCCATCCTTGCGGACGTAGCCGTATTCGAACGTCGGCGTGGCGCGACCGTCGGCTTCGAGCTGCATCCTGATGGCGGCCTCCTGTTCCGGCGTAAGCGTAAACCTCATCTCGAGGTCAGAGTTACCGCCATGTTCGAAGGAAATCGTCATGGCCCGGGTCCACACCGAATAGCCCGGGAACACCCGCGCGCACGACAGTGCGGCGATGGGATCCGCGAGTGCGGCCTGGTAGCCGCCAAACATCACGCCGCCCGGATTGCGCGAGCGCGCATTGAGCGGCAGCAGTATGCGCACCGTGCGCCAGTGGCCTGCGATCTCCAGCACCTTGATGCGCATTGGCATGAATGGCGGATAGAGCTCTAACAGGCTCGCGTCGGGCAGAATCCCGCTGCCGGCGACAAACTTCATGATTCGCTGCATCAGCGGCATGCGGGCTCCCAGGCTTTCCTTGTTTGATTGCGCATTCTTGCAGAGCACGTTCTTGCTTAGAAATGGGTGCTGGCGTAGGTTTCCGCGCCATGCGCACCGTAGAGCAATGGTTCGGAGAATATGGCGAGAGCCATCGCAACCCGCGCAATGAGTTGCTGCACATGATCTGCGTACCGGCCATCGTGCTCACCGTCATCGGCTTTCTCTGGTCAATCCCGGTGCCCGCAGCATTCGCCGAAACATCGCCCTGGCTCAACTGGGCCACGATCGTCATCGTCCTGGCCATTGCTTACTACTTCGCCTTGTCGGCCACGCTGGGAATTGGCGCCGCCATCGGGCTAGGGATCCTCGCGTACATCGTGAGTTTGCTGGACACGCTCGCCTGGCCGTTGTGGCTCACCTGCCTCGTGATTTTCGTCGTCGCCTGGATTGGCCAGTTCGTCGGCCATGCCATCGAAGGCAAACGGCCCTCGTTCTTCAAGGACCTGCAGTTCCTGCTGATCGGGCCGCTGTGGTTGCTCGGCCACCTCTATCGCCGGCTCGGCATCGCGTACTGAGGTAGTAATGGGGACATTCCTCATTTCGTTGTAACAATCTGCGCGCCTTGAGGTGACACGAGCCGACGCGGATGATTGTTACAACGAAATGAGGAATGTCCCCAAATGCTGAATCCCCTCGATCTCTACGACGTTCGCGGCCTCATCACCGAGGACGAACGAATGGTGCAGGACTCGGTTGGCCGTTTCGTCGACGAGAAGGTGCTGCCCATCATCCAGGACTGCTTCGAGAAGCATCACTTCCCGAAGGAGCTCATCCCCGAGCTCGCCGATCTCGGGTTGTTAGGGTCATCCATCCAGGGCTACGACTGCGCCGGCCTCAATGCGGTCAGCTACGGGCTCATCTGCCAGGAGCTCGAACGCGGCGACTCGGGAATCCGCAGTTTCGTCTCGGTGCAGAGCTCTTTGTGCATGTACCCGATATATGCCTTCGGCAACGACGAACAGAAGCAGAAGTGGCTGCCGGACATGGCGCGCGGCCGGAAGATTGGCTGCTTCGGCCTCACCGAACCGCACGGCGGCTCCGACCCGTCGAACATGAAGACCCACGCGAAGAAGAAAGGCGGCGACTGGGTCATCAACGGTTCGAAGATGTGGATCACCAACGGAGCAATCGCCGACCTCTGCATCTGCTGGGCGATGACAGACGATGGCATACGCGGCTTCATCGTCGAGAAGGGCATGAAGGGATTCGCGGCGCCGGAGATCGAACGCAAGTTCTCGTTGCGCGCGTCGGTCACCTCGGCGCTGTTCTTCGACAACGTCGTGGTGCCCGAGGCCAATCTGCTTCCCGGCGTGAAAGGCCTCAAGGGACCGCTGTCCTGCCTCACGCAGGCGCGTTACGGCATCACCTGGGGCGTGATCGGCGCCGCGCAGGCCTGCCTCGCGCAATTGATCGACTACACGAAGACGCGCGAGATGTTTGGCAAGCCTCTTGCGGCGACCCAGGCCATCCAGCTCAGGCTCGCCGAGATGGCGCGGAAAATCACGACGGCGCAGCTGCTGTCCCACCAACTGGGTCGTCTCAAGGACCAGGGCGCAATGCAGCCTGCCCAGGTGTCACTCGCGAAGTGGAACAACTGCCGCATGGCGCTCGACATCGCGCGCGATTGCCGCGACATGCTCGGTGGCGCAGGCATCAGCGCCGAATACGTGCCGATTCGCCATGCGCTCAATCTCGAGAGCGTGATCACTTACGAAGGGACCGAGACCATCCACCAGCTCACGATCGGCCGCGAGCTCACTGGCATCAGCGCTTTCTGAGTGCTGCCGCACACGACGGAAAACGCCTCCGAAGCGGAGGCGTCCGCCGGGGTCGACTCGCAAGAGTCTAGCTATTCGGGGTGAAGAAAGGCACGTGCGTTTCCTGGAACGCGGGCATCGACTCGCAGCGCGCAGCCAGGGTGGATAGGGACTGGAACATGACGGCGTCCGCGGCCACCCGCAGCGAGTCATTGAGAAATGTGAACGCGCAGACGGCGGTGATGTCGGCCTGCGACATGCGCTTGCCGACGAGCCACTGCGCCACGCCACGCTCGCCCATGTAACGATCGATGGCCGCGAGCGACGAGTTCATCTGCAGTCTCAGACGGTCCAACCAGGGCTGGTGGCGCTTCGACTCCGGACGGAACACGCCCTCGTAAACCTGCATCACGCCCTTCTCTGCCGCGCCAGTGGCCATGGCCATGAGGTTCAGCGCCGTGCGTCGGTCCGGTCCGCGTGCCGGCAACAGCGCGCGTTCCGCGCCCACGAACTCATCGAGGTAGTCGAGGATGGCGGCCGATTCGAAGAGCTTCTCGCCGTTGGGCAGCACCAGCGTGGGCACGCGACCCAGCGGATTGAATTCCCGGATGCGTTCGAAGTCCTTGCCCACCGACCAGTTGCCGTGCTCGAAAGGAATCTCCAACAACTTCAGCGTGACGGCCACTCGCCGCACGAACGGCGAGTCGAACATTCCGATCAACAGCATCAGGCAGGACCTCGATAGAAAAACCAGTAGACGATCCCGACCGTGATGGCGAGGTCGACCAGCAGGAACCAGAAGAAGAATCTGCGGCGTCTCGCTCTTTGCTCGGCTTCGATCTGCACGCGCAGCATCGGGTCCCGGGCGAAGTGTGCATCGACACGGCGCCTGGCTTCACTGCGGCTGAGACCTTCCGTATGCCGCAATAACTTGATCGCCTCGGTGATCTTGCCTTCGCCGAGCAGCGCGACAGCTTCCAGCGGCAGTTCTTTGACTCTGGGCTCGGCTCTCACGGCGTGGCTCCCGCGCGCAAACCCCGCGAAGCGTGTTGCCGCGTTTGTCTCTCAAGGAGGTGAAACATGTCGGGTCATTCTCATACTGCCGAACCGCAGGTCAATGTCACGCCGTTGATCGACGTGATGCTCGTCCTGCTGGTGATCCTGATCATCACGCTGCCGGTCGCGACGCATGCCGTCAAACTCAATTTGCCACAGGGTGACTCTGCTGTGCCACCACGGTCAGTGCGCGTCGATATCTACTCGGCGGGCGAGATGTACTGGAACGACGAGCATGTGGACTCGATCGCGCAACTGATTCCTCGTTTCGAAGCGTTGGCGCGGATGGAAAACCCGCCCATCGTCAAAGTGGTGCCCGACAAGCGCGCCCCGTATGAGCGGGTTGCCCAGGTACTGGCGGCAGCGCAGCGCTCGCGTGTCCAGGCTCTGAGCGTCGCGCCCATCGCGGATTCGAAGTGAGCCGTCGCTAAAATCCGCGCTCCGCACACATCGTCGCTTCGGCAATCCAGCAGAACAATAGGACGCCGAGCGCAAACCAGACCCAGAAGATCGATTGGCCGTCATCGTTTTCGGAACAATCCGACCCGATGTCGTGCCGTTCCTCAAGGCTCTCTGGCGCGGCATTCATAGCGGCAACCAGTGGGTCGCCGTTTCGCGCCGATGCAGATAGACGAAACGGGCGCGTGCGAGCCGCGTGCCGAAATCGTTGCTGCGAGTACCGACCCGTTCGAGAAAACGGCGCCAGCGTTCACCGGTCTGGGCAGCGAATTTTTCAGTGGCATATGTCCGGTTGTGATCGGTCATGGGCGGCATCCTCGGTGTTTGGCCTCGAGGACCATTTCGCGCCGGACAACCGGCCGTACCGTGATGACTTGATGGCGCCCTGCCGACCGAAAGTGACGAAATGTGGCCTGTGCACACACCGCAGGAGCAGGTCGCTTAGACTTCGAACCCATGAAAAAGACGATCGCCATCGTCGAAGACGAACGCGCCATCCGCGACAACTATGCCGCGGCCTTCGCGCGCGAAGGCTACGCCGTGCGCGGCTATCCGAATCGCCGCGAGGCCATGGCGGCCTTCGCCTCGCGCCTGCCTGACCTTGCGGTCATCGACATCTCGCTCGAAGACGAACCCGAAGGTGGTTTTGAACTGTGCCGCGATCTGCGCGGGCTCTCTGCCGAATTGCCCATCATTTTTCTCACCGCGCGCGACAGCGAGCTCGACGCGGTGTCGGGGTTGCGGCTCGGAGCCGATGATTTCCTCACCAAGGACTTGTCGCTGGCGCATCTCATTGCGCGTGTGAATGCGTTGTTCCGCCGAGTCGACGCTCTGCGCCGGCCGCCCGAGGAAAAGCAGGTGATTCGCCGCGGCGCCCTCACGCTCGACAGCGAACGCATGTCGGTGGAATGGAACGGCCAGGTCGTGCTTCTTTCGTTGACCGAGTTCTGGATCGTCTACGCGCTCACCAAGCATCCCGGCCACGTGAAAAACCGCCAGCAGCTCATGGATGCGGCGAACGTGGTGCTCGACGACAACACCATCACCTCGCACATCAAGCGCATCCGCCGAAAATTCCAGGTGGTCGACGAGAAGTTCGACGCCGTGCACACGGTGTACGGCATGGGTTATCGCTGGGTCGAGTGAACGAGCAACCCGTGAGCCGCATTTCCGAGCTCATCCGGATCGGACCCATCTCCGGGTTCCGGCTGCGCACCAAACTACTGCTCCTCGCGTTGACCACGCTCGCGCTGCCGTGGGCGGGTTGCCAGTACGCGCGCGAGATGGAAACCGTGTTGCGCGAGAGCGAACAGCAGTCACTGCTGGCGGTGACCACCACCATTGCCGGGTCGCTCAAGGGCCGCCAGGAACTGCTGTTTCGCGAGGATTCCCTGCCGGCCGTGAGCAGCCAGAACGCGCGTGACATCACGCCGGTGGTGCTCTCGGGCGCGCCGCTCATCGACGGCCGTCCAGACGAATGGGACACCGATTCGCGCAGCCTGATCCGCGTGCCTGGCCCCGGCGGCGACGGACTTCGGCTGTTGGCCGCCACACACGAGCGCTGGCTGTATCTCGCGCTGCTGGTGCGCGACGACAAGATGGTCTTCGACGCATCGATGATTCGGCCGCTCGAATCCGACAGCATCGGCGATCGCATCTGGCTGGCTTTCGACGACAAGCGCGGAGGACAGCAACAACTGTTCTTGAGCAGCACGGGCCTGGGCAACGCTGGTCGCCCGCCGCATCGAAACCCGCGAATACGGCCGCGAAGAAGCGACGGAAGAACCACGCATCGAATCGGTGTGGCAACGTTCACGCGACGGCTACGTGGTGGAAATCGGTATTCCGCTGACGATGCTCGGTCAGCACATTGGCGTGCTTGTCGATGATCGTGACCGGCGCGGCGCGGCTCGCGCCAGCTACGGCACCCTCGAGGTGGCCGACCTGCGCGCCACGGGCAGGCTGATCGCGGCCTCACCGGATCTCAGCGACCATCTGCGACAGTTCGCGCAGCCCGGCGTGGAGCTCACGGTCGCATCATCGACGGGCGCCATCCTCACGCGCCTCGATGCGCCCGCACTGCCCGGCGACTACACCCGCATGCGCGGGTTTCTGCCGCGCATGTACCGGCTGTTCCTCGATGGAAATGCGCTACCGCGTGGTGTCTCCCAGGCCGAACGGCAGCGCGCCGCCGAGGAGCTCACTGCCCGCGTGGCGCACGGCAAGCCCGCGACCGCGCTGTTCGCCGGCCGTTACGAAAACAGCGTGATCGTCGCCGCAGCGGCGCCGATCTTTTCAGCCGACGGCAAGCAGGTCTTCGGCGTCATCCAGCTCGCCCAGACGGCCGATCGCTGGCTCACGCTGCGCGACCGCGCTCTCACGCGACTGCTGAACCTGACTCTGTTCGTCACGCTGTTCGCTGTAGTTGCGGCGTTCTGGTTCGCGGGACGAATGACCCTGCGCATCTCACGGCTGGGCGCAGCCAGCGAGACGGCGCTGGGGCGTGAGGGCAACCTGTCGCGCGTCCTGCCCGAATCCGAAGCCAAGGATGAACTCGGCGACTCTATCGCGCAGCTTCTCATCGCTGCTTGGCCGGCTCGACGAGTACACCGGCTACCTGCGGACCCTCGCCGGCAAGCTGGCGCACGAGATCCGCACCCCGTTGACCATCATTCGTTCATCACTCGAGAACCTGGAGTCCGAAAACCTTTCCTCGAATGGAATGGGGGACAACGCAAAGGTGTACATCGCACGCGCTCGGGAGGGCAGTGAGCGCCTGGGAGCCATCCTGACCGCCATGGGTGCTGCCACGCGTGTCGAGGAAGCCATTGCCCACAGCGAGCGCCAACGCTTCGATCTCACGGCACTGGTGCGCGCAGCGGTCGGCGCGTATGGCGGCGCCTTCCCGCAACGGCGCTTTCGCTGCGAAGTCCCGGACGAAGCCGTCGAGATCACAGGAGCACCTGACCTCATCGTCCAATTGCTCGACAAGTTGATCGACAATGCCGTGGATTTCAGCGCCGATGGCGACACGATCTCCGTTGTTCTGCGCGCGGACGCCGCAAGCGCGGCACTCTCCGTCGCCAATCCGGGGCCGCCGCTTCCGCCCGAGGCTGCCACCCGACTATTCGAGTCGCTGTGGCAATCCAGGGCCGAAAGCGACAAACGCCCGCATTTCGGCCTCGGGCTCTACATCGTGCGGCTGATTGCCGAATTCCATGGCGGGGTCGCCGAGGCCGCCAACCTCCCCGACAACTCGGGCGCCATTTTCACGGTTCGCCTCCGTCGTTTTGGGCACCTTCAGTCCCCGAAAATTCAGTCGATATAGTTCACAAGAACGAGTCTGTCGCGCGATTGAGACATTGTGGCGAGAAAGATTCGGCGTATGATCCGATCTCGCGTAGTCTCGTAAATCGTCGCTAAGTTACTGAATACAAGGTTGTTAGCGACGCTGTAAGGATTACGGACTTTTTCGGGTTCTGCACTGCGTCAGTTTCTGATGCGCGGAGAACACAACGGTTCAGTGATACAGAAAAACTCAGGATTTGCTCACGGGCACGGGTTCAGTCGGTAGTTTTAGTTTTGGCTACTGGCGAGGACGATCAAAGCGTGGATTGACACGCGGGCTTATGTGTTTAGCCGGAGGCCGAAAGGCCGCCAACGTCCCAGCCGGAATTATTGCAGTCCGTGTAGTCGACGCGATCGACTGACAGCGATTACCTAAGTCGACGACGACCACTAACAAGCCCCGCTCTGCGGGGCTTTTTTTATGTGCCGGAAATGGAAATGGGGACATTCCTCATTTTCATGTAACAAACGTGCAGCGCTCGGGAGCACTAGCGTAGCCTCGCCGATTGTTACAAGAAAATGAGGAATGTCCCCATTTCCGCCATGCGTATCCCGATACTCGCCGCAATCTTGTTAGCCCTGTGCGCACCGCTCACCGGCTGCAAGCGCAGCCTGCACACGCAGGACGTGATCGAGTTCGTCGACAAGGCCGACGACGCGGCGCGCAAGCGCTTCGCTCCAGAGATCTGCGGGTTGCGTGGCGAGAATTTCACGCTGAGCGTCAACTTCCAGGGGCACGAAGAGCGATACCCGCCCTCGAAGTTTGAAATGAATCGCAAGCTGTTCTGCAAGGAAGCGGGAAAGTTCTCGCGCTTGCGGCAGTACAAGCTGGAGCGCAAGTCCATGGACATCGATTTGGCCGATGACCGCAAGACCGCAACGGTGAAGACCGAGTACGTCGAGACCATGCCGTATTACGAACCCGACGTGATGCCCGCGACTCCCGATGATTTCCGCGAGTGGCAGATCGTCGAAACTCGCGATGAGTCCGTCGTCGGCTTCGAGAGTGGCGACCTCGTATTCCTCAGCACCAAGAGCGATTCGGTTCAGACGCTCACCGCCAAGGGCGAAATAACCCTTCCATACGACTGATATGCGCGCACTCGCCGGCCCCGCGATGATGTTGGTGATAGCCGGGGGTTACCTCGTGTACCACCTGTCTTCGAAAGAAGATGCGCCGTCGCGCGATTTCACCGAACTCGAATTCGCCGGCGCTGACTACCAGCACACGGGCTCGTGTTATTCGCTGAGTACGGTGCTCGTTACCAATCGCTTTTTCAGCGACGCGACGCGAAGCTGGTCGTCGCCCCGTGAAGGCGCGTGGACGCTGGCGCTCGACAGTATCGTGCAGGGCAATGGCGGGCCGACTCAGATCGCCCAGAAATTCACTTTCGAGAAAGACGGCGATCAGGTACGTCTCGCATCGGTGGAGGCATCCGAAAGGCTGCCCACCGACCTCAAGACCAATGTCGACGCGTTGCTCGAGAGCCCGAGAGCACTGCGCTCCACGCCCGTCGAGCGCTGTCAGAAGGAAGGCGCCACGGGCTACCTATTCGTGGCTCCGAGACGCTGACGGGGCACTTGTGGCAAGGTTCGCGTGCCATGCCAGCACCACGATTCATTGTCTGCACACTCTCGTTGTTCGCCCTCTGCGCCGTCGCACAGGCTCAGCAGGTAATTCCACTCTGGGAAAAGGGCGCGCCCGGCTTCGAAGCGCGACGCCTGGAACCTGAGCAGCACCAGGACTGGTGGTACAAGAACATCCACAATCCTTCGCTCACCGTGTTCCTGCCTCCTGCCGGCAAGGCGAATGGCACCGCGGTCATCGTCGCGGCAGGCGGTGGACATCGGGAACTCGTCTTCAATCCCGAAGGTGTCGAGCCTGCGCAATATCTCGCCAGCCTTGGGGTCACCGCCTTCGCGCTGAAATACCGGCTGTTCCGCGAACCCGGCTCGAAGTACACCATCGACAACACCGCTGAAGACATTCGCCGCGCCATGCGCACGGTGCGGGCCCGCGCGGCGGAATGGCAGGTGGACCCGGCGCGCATCGGCGTCATGGGCTGGTCCGCCGGCGGCGAGGTCGCGGCGCTCGTCGCCTATCCACCCGTCCCGGGGAATGACGATTCCAAGGATCCGGTCGAGCGCGTCAGTGCGCGGCCCGATTTCCAGATCCTCATCTACCCGGGGCCGCTGGGCATTCCGCGCAAGATCCCGGCCGACGCCCCGCCTTTGTTCCTGTTAGGCGCGGCCGACGACGAATACGTGGCGGGCGTGATGTTCGATCTCTCGCGCAAATATCACGATGCCGGCGCATCCATCGAGACGCACATCTATGCCCAGGGCAAACACGCCTTCAACATGGGGCAGCGCTCGTCGTACGTGAGCATCCGCCATTGGCCTCAGCGCCTCGCGGAGTGGCTCGAGGATCGCGGGTTGACCAAGGCTGCGCATTGAATGATGAACTTCGACCGCACTCCCGCCTCGGTCCTGATCCTGGGCGCCATCCTGGTGATGAGCGCTCTGGCATTGTGGGTCGCGCCTGCTCTCCTGGATCGGAATCTGTTGCGGCCTTACTGGCTGATCCGGCGCCGCCAGTACGACACCATCATCACCAGTGGCTTCATCCACGGAGATTTCGGCCATCTGCTGTTCAATTCGCTGACGTTCTTTTTCTTCGCGCCGGCACTCGAGCGGCGCATCGGCACGCCGAAATTCTTCGCGCTGTATTTCCTGGGGCTCGTGCTCAGCAGTCTCGGCACGGTCTACAAGCAGCGCAACAATCCCGACTACGCCGCGCTCGGCGCGTCCGGCGCCATTCTGGCGGTGCTGTTCGCGTACATCGTTTATTACCCGAAGCAGGATATCTACCTGTACTTCGCGCTGCCGATTCCGGCAGTGTTATTTGCCTTCGGCTATGTCGCGTACAGCTGGTGGGCGTCGAAAAACAGGCGTGACAACATCAATCACGATGCGCATCTGGATGGCGCATTCACAGGTCTCGTATTCGTGGGCCTCACCGATTTCCCGGCCTGGAGCCACGCGCTGCACCAGGTGTTCGGCTGATCAGAACCACGAGTAGTTGAACGAGATCGAGATGCGCTCGGCTTCGGTGGGATTCGGCGCCACTTCGTGCCGCAGCCAGCTCTCGAACAACACCAGATTCCCCTGCTCGGCCGGCAGCGTCACCCACACGCGGTTTTCCCGGCGCGCGCGCGCCTTGCGTGGCGGAGACGCCATGAAGCGATCCAGCCTCGGATCCTCGAACTTCAAACCCGAGCAGCCGCGCGGCGTCCGCACGTAGTAAGTGCCGCTCAAGCTGGCCAGCGGATGCAGGTGCAGGCCATGCACCACCTGGCGCGTCATCACGTTGACCCAGCAGTCCGTCATCGCGAGCTTGCGCCCGGTGAGATCGAAATCGAGCGTGCGCGCAAATGTCCGCACATGCGCGTCGATGCGCTTCTCGAGCGCGGCGAATGTCGGAGACATCTTGTGCATGCGCGCCAGCGAATTGTAGGAGGTGTATCCGCCGGGATAGTTAGTCGCCGACCACTGGATGCCGGCGCCATCTTCCTGGCTGAGCTGGCGGCATTCGCGCAGCAGACGCGCATTGAGGTTGTCAGTCCTGCCCCGCATTAGACTTTTGGAGTAGATACGGGTGGCAAACAAGGTCGTCACGGGCATGTGTCGAGCATAGGCAATCTGTGGCGACCCGCAAAGCGCCGCGACTATACTTCGCGTCCCTTCCATCCAAGGACGCTGCCCCCATGAAGAACTGTCTTCTATCTCTTGGTCCACTCTTGGCGCCTTGCTGGGCGCGCTGCTGGTCGCGACCACCGCCCAGGCTCAGGCACCGACGGCGCACAAGCTCACCAAGGTGTGGGAATCCGAAGCCGCGCTGAAGGTGCCGGAATCCGTCCGCTTCGACGCGAAACGCAAGGTGCTGTACGTCTCCAACATCGATGGCGAGCCGTGGGCAGCCGATGGCAAGGGCTCGATCGCCAAGGTTGGTCTCGACGGCAAGGTCATCGACGCCGAGTGGGTCACAGGGCTCGATTGCCCGAAGGGCCTCGCGCTCTCGGCCGATGGCAAGTGGCTGTACGCGGCCGATGCCGGCGGCATCGTGGTCATCGACATCAAGAAGGGCAAGATCAAGGAGAAGATCGCCATTCCCGAAGGCGTCCAGCTCAACGACCTCGTCGCAGGCGACAAGGGCACGCTGTACGTGTCGGACTCCAAGGGCAAGAAGGTGTTCGTCGTGAAAGACGGCAAGGCCAGCGTCTATCTCGACGAAACCGTGCTCAAGGGACCGAACGGGTTGTTAGTGCACGACGGCGCGCTGTACGTGCTCGACAACAACAGCCTGAATCGCGTCGAAGCTGACAAGTCGCTCAAGGTGCTGGCGGACGGCATGCCGGGCGGCGTCGACGGACTCGAGAACGTCAAGGGCGAAGATTTCCTGGTGTCGGTGTGGAGCGGCGCGGTGTGGTACGTGAACGGCGATGGCTCGAAAGAACTGCTGTTCGACGGCAAGGCCGTGCAGACCAGCACCGCCGATATCGGCTGGGATCCGGCGACCAAGACGGTTTACGTGCCCACGTTTTTCAAGAACTCCGTGATCGCGTTCAAAGTCGAGTGATCTGACACGGAATATCCTGCGGTTTGCCTAGTGTGAACGATTCCACACTCCGTCCCTGAGGGCCGCCGCCGCCAGGCGCCGGAGGCTCAGTAATCGCCCCTCCTGCCGACATCTGTTACAGGAGTGGAGCGTTCTGAGGTTGCGCTGTGCGCGCATGAATCCAGTGAATCGTGATCTGAAACAACAGCTGGCGAAGGCTTTCGGCCTCGGCTCGGAAGCCGAGGTCGACGCCCTGGTCGCGAAGCTGCGCGCCGGTGATCGCGGTCGACGTGAACGCTGCTTCGGAAGGGCTGCCTTGCGCTCATCGACAACGCACAGGAAGCACCTGCGGCGCATGCCATCAGCGACGAGCGCCTGAAGATCGCGCTGCAGGCTTCCGATGTGGGGCTGTGGGACTGGGATCTCACCACCGACAACGTGTTCGTCGATCGCACCTATTTCGGATTCCTGGGTGTCGACCAGGAAGACCAGATCATTCCGATCAACGATCTCGTGAGCCTGGTGCATCCCGAGGATCTGGCGGATTTCAGCGCGGCCACGCGCGAAGCGCTGCGCGGCAAGGCGCCCTTGTTCCAGGCCCAGCATCGCATGCGGCACGCCGATGGCCGCTGGGTATGGCTCGAGACCTGCGGCAACGTCACGCAGCGCGACGCCGACGGCCGCGCGACGCGCATGACGGGCACGCACACCAACATCACCGAGCGCAAGCAACTCGCGCGCGCGTTATCCAACACGCTGCGCGTCATGCACGACTTGCTCGAGACATTGCCGCTGCCGGTGATCCTGCGGGACACCGACCAGCGCGTGACGCTGGTCAATGCCGCCTGGGAGAAGATGTTAGGCATTGCGCGGCAGGACATCATCGGAATGCGCATCGAGTCGTATCCGAACTGGGTGATCTCGGACAATCAGCAGGAGTCCGACCTCGAGGTGCTCTCGACCAAGCGCGCGGTGCGCTACGAAACCATCGTGCATGGCATGGACGGGACCAACTACGACGTGATCGTGGCGAAGACTGCGCTGGTCGCAGAAGATGGCACCGTGACGGGCCTCGCCTCGGTAGTCACCGACATCTCCGAGCAGAAGCGCACCGCCGAAGTCCTCGAGAAGGCGCGCGTATCGGCCGAGGCCGCGGTGCAGGCCAAGTCGCGCTTCCTCGCGAACATGAGTCACGAACTGCGCACGCCGCTGAATGGCGTGGTCGGCATGGCCTCGCTGCTCGAGAACACCGCGCTCGACGCCAAGCAACGCCGCTTCGTGCGCACGCTCAAGACATCCGCGGAAGCGCTGATCACGCTCATCAATGACGTGCTCGACCTGTCGAAGGCCGAAGCGGGAAAACTCGAGCTCGCCCGAGGTCCGTTCGAGCTGCGTCGCGAGCTCGAGCAGGTGATCGGATTGTTTGGCGCGCGCGCCTATGACAAAGGCATCGAGCTCGCTGCTCACATCGCGCGCGGAGTACCCGCGACGATTCACGGCGATCCTATCCGCCTGCGCCAGGTGCTCGGCAACCTGGTCAACAATGCCGTCAAGTTCACGGAATCCGGCGCCGTATTGTTAGCCGTGGCCGTCGTTCCGGGCGACGCGCCGGAAGCGATCCTGGAATTCTCCGTCACCGATACGGGCGTCGGCGTCGCACCCGAGGAGCAGAAGCGCATCTTCGAAGCTTTCGAGCAGGCCGATGGCAGTGTGACGCGCAAGTTCGGCGGTACCGGGCTTGGGCTGGCGATCAGCCGCCAGTTCGTCGAGCTCATGCACGGCACCATGGGAGCTCACCAGCGAACCCGGGCGCGGCAGCCGCTTCTCCTTCCGCATTCCCGTGGGCGTGCCGCGAGTCGACCCGCCGGCCGTGACGCCTGCGCACGATCTCGGCGCGATCGTGATCGGCCTGCATCCAATCATTCGCAGCCCGGTGTGCGACACCATCTCCATCGAAAGCTCGCACGTCATCAGCGTGGATTCCTCGATCGGCGCCATCGAGGCGCTGCAGGATTTTGGTCCGCGCATCGCGCGCATCCGCATCGTCATCGACTCGAATGCTGCCGCGAAGATGGAACACGCCGTCAGCGCCTTGCGCGCCGCCGCCGCCCCACGCCTGGTGGAGGTCATTGCGCTCATGCCTCCCGATGCGGACGCCACTCCGCCGGCCGGCGTGAATCGCAGTCTGGTGAAACCTCTGTGCATCTCCGATCTCATCGCGACGTCGACCCCCGTCGATACGGCGCTGAGCACGCGCGTCCGCGCGTTGCCGCAAACCGGCTCGCGTGGTCGCGCGCTCGTGGTGGAAGACAACGCGGTGAACCAGGAAATGGCGCGCGCGATGCTCGACATGCTGGGCTTCCACGTCACCACGGCATCGAACGGACATGGAAGGCGTGCTGGCAGCCGCCGCCGATCCCGACCTCGACCTGATTCTCATGGACTGCCAGATGCCGGTCATGGACGGGCTGGCCGCCGCACGCGCCATTCGCGTCGCGGAAGCCGGAGGCTCGCGTGTGCCCATCGTGGCGTTGACCGGCAACGCCATGCCCGGCGATCGGGAAGCCTGCGTGGCCGCGGGCATGGACGACTATCTCGCCAAACCATTCTCGCTCGCCGCACTCAGGGCGATGATCGACCGCTGGACCGGCGCAACCGCGCTGGCCGACGCCAGCGCGCTTCGAAAAATCTAGGACAAGGTCAGTGCAGGCCGCTCATCTGGCGCGCATGCGCCGAGATGATGCGGATCGTCGAGGCGTCCGAGTCGAACACGCAGTACAGGCCTTGCGGCTCCTGCGGCGGATCACCCACGAAGCTGTCGCCTGATTTCCACATGAAGTCCGCATTCTGCGTGCGGCCCGCGCCACCCCAGGCCCAGAAGTTGGAGCCGGCGATGGCGTCGCCCGCCGCCGCGCGCCGCGCCAGCAGCCCGTAGATCGCGGTGTAGAACCTGTCGCGGTAGTTGGTGGTCGCGTCCGGGCGGAACGATCCCTCGTCGCGGTTGATGCCGAACTCCTCGAGCACGATGGGCTTGGCCATCTTGTTAGCCGTGTCGATGTGCCAGTTGAGGTAGTCCTGCATCTTCGTCCAGGCGCCGTCGTACGTGGCAGCGGCATCCTTGGGGTTGAACCACTGCCAGTTCGGCGCCCACATGTGGAACGTGAGGTAGTCCACGTGCGTGCTGGCATGAGATTTCACGAACAGCTCGCGATTGCCGGCCGTTCCCATCCACCCTTCGTTGCCGGTGCTCACCAGCTGCTTCGGCGCCAGCTTCTTGATGAAACCCGCGGTGCCGTCGATCCACTTCGCGAATGCATCGAAGTGTGCGTTGTCACCGTCGACGCCCGGTCGCGGCTCGTTCGCCAGCTGCCAGGACATGATGGTCGGATCCTGGTTGTACACCCGGCCCGTCACCGAATTCCTGCGCCCGATGAGTTGTCTTACGGCGAAGTGGAATGCTTCCTGCGCCTTCGCATCGCGATAGAAAGAGGCCGACGTTTTGATGTAGGTGTTCCAGTCGCCGGTGACATCGGGATCGGCCGCCGCCTTGCCGGTCGACCAGCTCGTGTAGGTCGCCATGCCGCCCGACCACTGCCAGAAATTGTTGAGGTACAGCACGGCTTTCATGTCGCGCTTCGCCATCTCGGCGAGCAGGAAATCGAGGCCCTGCCACAGCGTCTCGTCGATCTGCTCGCGGCCCCTGGAGCACGGCCGGCGTCACCGCACGCTTGAGCGTGCTGGATTCGGATATGGCCAGCACGCGCAGATTCATGATGCCTTGCGCCGCGAGCTGATCGAGTTCCCGGGTGAGGCGCGCGCGGTTGCCGGTCTTGCCAGGCGATCCGAGGTACATGCCGTACCAGAGATTCGCACCCGCATAGTAGTAAGGCTTGCCGTCTAACAGGAAGTGCCGGCCTTTGACCGTGACAAATCCGCTTTGTTCAGAGCTCCGATTCAACTTTGTTTGGTGCCGGCGTCGCTGCACTCGCCGTCCCCGAAAAAAATGTCGCCATCGTGGTTACCGCTAACGCAGTCAAGTATCGGTTTTTCATAGGAGCGCGAGTCTAACCGTTCGTTTTGCGGGAGTGTACTTGCTGTTTTCGCGGAGTACGCTCGGACGCATCAATAACAAAAGGAGAGGCCCCATGTTTCGCAAGATTCGTCTCCTTCCCCTGCTTCTGTTTCCACTGATTGTTAGCGCGACGATTCCTCCCGAAGACGAGGAGCTCGAGGAAATCGTCACCACCGGCATGCGCGTAAGCCAGGGCGGCGCCCAGGACATCAAGTATTTCCGTGGCGAGGTCGAGTTCCAGCGCATCCCGCATCCCAACGACCTGACTGCCGAAGGCCTCATGAGCGAGCACGACATCGTGTTGCCCGCCGCCGAAGCCTGCCGGCAGTTGTTCTGCCTCACCGGCGACGCCGCGCGCGCCGAGCTCATCGTGGTTCCTCAGGCGCGTTATCTCGTCGGTGTGGGTTTCGCCACCAACATCGATGAAAAGACATGGCGCCGGGATCCGGTGAATCTCATCGCGGTGGTCGACAAGTCCGGATCCATGGACGGCGAACCGCTCGAACTCGTGCGCAAGAGCCTCGCTGAACTCGCGAAGCAGCTGCGTGCGGGTGACCAGATGACCATCGTGCTCTATGGCGATCGCGCGCACGTGCACCTCGCCACGACGCCAGCCGACCGGAACGGTGTGAATCGCATCCTGGCTTCGATCTGGTCCATCGAGAGCGAAGGCTCCACGTCGATGGAAGCCGGTCTGCGGCTGGGTTACAGCATCGCCGATACCACGGCGCCAGCCTTCAAAGGGCGCACGCGCCTGCTGTTGTTCACCGACGAACGCCCCAACACCGATGCGACCGACGCGGAAAGCTTCATGGGCATGGCGATCGCGCATTCGCGCGAGGGCGTGGGCCTCACCACCATTGGGGTGGGCGTGCAGTTCGGCGCGGAGCTCGCCACGAAAATCGGCAGCGTGCGTGGCGGCAATCTGTATTTCATCCGCGACGAGCCGGACGTCAAGCAGCTCTTCACCGGGCAGCTCGACTACATGGTGAGTGAGCTGGCGCACGACCTGACGCTCACGATCACGCCACGCGCCGGCCTCAAGATTGCCGGTGTTTACGGAATCCCCGGCGAACTGCTGGGCTGGCAGAACGATCGGGAAATCAAGGTGACCATCCCGACGGTCTTTCTCGATAACCACGGCGGCGGCATCTTCTTCACGCTCGCCCCGGAAGCCGCCGACAGCTTCCTGCCCGAGAAATCCGCGTCCGGCGCGCTGGCCGACGTGGCCGTGAGCTATCTACCGATCGGCGCGGCCCGACCGGACAGCCATGCCATCTCCATTGCCGCGCGTGACACCGTGAGCGACGGCATGAAGCTCGGGGCTTTGCTCATCGACGAGTTCACGGTGTTGCACGAGGCCACCAGCGCCCACTACCTGCGCAACGATCAGGAGACGGCATTCCAGCTCGTCGATGGCTTCAAGCAACGGCTCGACGCCAGCCCGATCGGTGGGCTGGACGATGAGAAGAAGCTCATCGACTCGATGCATGAGCGCATCTCGTTCCTCTCGGGTCACGGCAGCGAAGCGGCGCGGATCTCGCCGTTCGCCAAGCTCTGGGGCCGCTGGACGATCACGCGCATCAATGGCGGCGTCGACTTCGAGCGCGGTGAAACGCTCGAATTCACTCCCGACAACAACCTGGTTCGCAGCAGTGATGCGGACGACGAGGAGTATCAGTCCAACAACAAGCAGATCTATCTGCCCGAGTCGGACCTGGTGTTCCACTATCAGATCAAGGGCGACACGCTGACGCTGCACCATCGCCGTACGGGCGTCTGGGTGAAGCTCAAGCGCGAGCTCGGATGATTGCGGGCGCCGCGCGCGAGCTACTGGCGCGCGGCGCTCGATTTCTGATGGGCCAGTTTGATTCGCGCGCGAAGCTGTTCGGTCCTTTGGCCCTCGGGCTGGGTCTCGATCCAGCGCAATGCGGCTTCCGGATCCTCGATCGCCCAGAGTTGCACGAGGTGCTCGAGAGAACCGTCATCGCGCCCGACACCCAGCTCATCCGCAAGTTCTATGGCTCCGGCCGGATCGCGCGACGCAATCGCCGCCACCGCCGTGTTTGCGGCGGAGTTGCGCTCGGCCTCGTCCAGCGACTTCATCCAGTCGACGGCCGCACGCTCGTCCGTCTGAATCCACACCCGCGCGACCTCGTCGCGCAGCAGGTCGCGCACTTCCCCGGGCTCCTGCTTCGCCACCAGGGCGACGACACGTTGCGGCTCGACCTGGAGTAGTTCGGGCAACAGGAACGTGAATGCCGTCTCGCGCTGCTGCGGATCCTTGGCCACCAGCGAACGCTCGATCGCCAGCTCCAGCTGCTGATAGTGAGAGCTGCGCCGCCCGCTCGATTTCTTCGGCCGAAGGCGCGTGCTCATTCGACGGCATGAAGACGGGTGACGCGGGTGGTGGCGCTGTGGGTTTCGGCCAGGGCTTGCGTGCTTCATTGGCGCTGAGCCAGAACGCCATACCAATGCCTGCCAGCGTGGCCGCGACCAGGGTGATGATGGAGGTTGGCTTCATAAAAAAAACGGGCAGCGATTGAGCGCCGCCCGCAAGTTTACTCAGGCCTCGGGTGGCAATCAGTTGGTTGCCGTACCGTCCAGGCCTGACGGGGTATCGCATCTGCTCGTCAGAAAAGACCTATGTCGCTGTATCGTGCGCCGATGGTGTGCCTTTGCAGAGTCACGCGGCATACGTACCTGCCGCAGTAATGGGCGGCGTTGTCAGCGCCGCCCGCCATTTGGCTGGCTGACCTGGAATCCGAGGGTGCGCAGAACAACGATGCCAGTGGCTACACTTTGGCAATGAACCGGACTCTCATCGTCATTGGATTATTGGTGGCGCTCGCCGGCGTTCTCTGGAAGCCGCTGTCGGCTCTGCCACTTTTCAGGTTGCCTGGCGATTTCGTCATCGATCGGCCGGGGTTCAAATTCTTTTTCCCGCTCACGACGATGATTCTCGTCAGCGTGATCGTCTCGATCCTGCTCTGGCTGTTTCGGCGCTGATCAGATCGACACGGCTACTGCATGTAGCCGAGCAACAGACTCGCGGCGAGAAAGAACAGCGTCGTGAACGTGGTGGGCAGGAACGAGAACGAAGTCACTTCGAATATCCCCGGATTTCTTGCGGCCCTACGCTTCTTCCGAGCGCTTTGGGCCGCTTATTCTTGATCGACGGGAGCGAGTGTGAGCGC
Organism: uncultured Pseudomonadota bacterium; assembly: GCA_963736955.1. Classification (GTDB taxonomy): domain Bacteria; phylum Pseudomonadota; class Gammaproteobacteria; order Steroidobacterales; family Steroidobacteraceae; genus CADEED01. Next base: position 60,872 of record CAVTQT010000010.1, on the reverse strand, counting down.
AGACGTTCCACCTCGGCAATCTGGCCTCCCGCGACGACGCGCCGAAACCGAGACTTCTTACCGTTTTTTCCTGACACCCATGAACGGTCAGAAGTCCCGGGTGGTTCATGCCTTCTTGCGCGCCTTGGTGCTCGCCTCTCGCAACTTGGTGGCGCATTCCTCGCAGCAGACCTCCACGGTTTTGCCGCCGATCTTCACTTCGATGGTCGACTTGGGGTCGAGGGGGTAATCGCAGGCCGCGCACGTCTTCTTCGTCATGGCTCATTCCTTAGGTTCGCCCGCGTATTGGGCGCGTTCAGGAGACCATTCGGGGGCGTCCGGCGCTGTCGAAATCTTTAGCGAAATGGGGGCATTTCCCGATCAGGTGCTGGCGCGGAATTCGGCGGGAGTCACGCCGTAATGCTGCTTGAACGCCGCCGAGAAATGGCTGTGGCTCGAGAAGCCCAGGTCGTAAGCAAGGTCCGACAGGTCGTCCCGCCCGACGATGAGATCGAGCGCGCGCGCCAGGCGCAGCCGCAGGTGATAGCGATAGAGCGGCAGACCCTCCACCTGCTGGAACACCTGCGTGAGATACACGGGCGATCCGCCGATCTCGCGCGCGATCCCGGCCAGCGTCCAGCGGCGCGACAGATCTCCCGCCAGCAGCACTTTCGCCCTATCTACCAGCCTGCGGCGCGAACGACTTGCACCCGGGACACGCGTGGTGCGCGGCCCGAGGGCGCGCGCCACCAGTGTGAGCGACAATCCCTCGGCTTCGAGAGGTTCTATGCTGCCCTTCTGCAATGAATGCCGCAGCAGCATCACCAGCGCCTGTGCGCGAGCGTCGATACGCAACGACTGCTGGTTGAACGCGAACTCGCCACCGGCGCAAACCAGGTTCCTGGGTGCGAGCTCGCGCAAGGTGGCTTCGGCAACGCTCAGCACCAGGCTGGCGTCGCCCCCGATCACGGGGTGACTGACCTGGTAGCCCTGACCCTGATTGAAGAACAGCACGTGGTTGGCATCGGCCACCGCCTGGTCGCCGCCCACGTGGCGCAGGTACACACCGCGATACGGAAACACGAAGTGCGTGTGCGAGGCGCACTCTTCAGCGCTGCGATGACGGCAGGTTCCGCGGCAATCCACACTACGCACCGCCACCAGCCCGGAGTCGAGCAGGCGATTCACCGTGAATTCCTTTCCCGGCGTATCGAGGGGATTGGGCCGCGCGGTCATGCGGAGAGTATGAACCGCGCTAGGGGAATTCGCTCCTGGCGGTCCTGCTACTCGACATGTAGGTGTTCGGGGTGCAAGTCACGATGACGTTGCTGATGTCGGCGCTTTTCACCGTGCCAGAGCCATTGGCCACCATGCAGGTCTGGGAGGTGGGATGCACGGCCACCGTGACGTTGTATATCGCACTCGGCACCATCTGGGTCTCGAAGGTGAATGAGCCATCGCGGGCCACGTCAGCATGCGTGCCATTGGAATTCTGCAGCGTCAGCGCCCCGGACGCGCCGTCACCCTGCCGCCAATGAAGAACGTCTGGGTTCGGGACGCGTCTCATCGGCCGCCAGCAGCACGGCTGAGTCGTCTCGCCTCGAAAATGCAGGCGCCGAGACGCGGGCACAGGCAAGCTCGCCGGCCAGCAGACTGGCACGATTTCGATTCCTCATGGGGTGCTCCGGCAAAGCGGGGCGCAGGTCAGCCCCGGTATTCCTATAAGCGTAATTTCCAGGTCAAACGGCTCATCGAGGGTCTACATGCTGGTGCCGGGCCGGCAAACCGGGAAAACTGGTAGCCGCCTGCACCGAACCAGCCGGCAACTCGAGGGGGAGCCGTTTGAATCAGCCACAGCGCGCCACGCGCGCACGTTACGTCGTCATCGCGTTCATGGTGACGCTGGCCATGGTCACGTACCTGGATCGCGCCTGCATCGGCGCGATGAAACAGCACATCGCCGGCGACTTCGGCCTCGACGACGCGCAGATGGGCTGGGTGTTCACCTCGTTCATCCTCGCCTACGCCATCTTCGAAATTCCCACCGCGCGCTGGGCCGACCGCCACGGCGCGGGTGCCGTGCTCACGCGCATCGTGAGCTGGTGGTCGGTGTTCACGCTCATGACCGCCGGCGCCTTCAACTACGTGTCGCTGCTCGTCACGCGATTCCTGTTTGGCGCGGGTGAAGCCGGCGCCTTTCCCTGCGTGGCGCGCGTGCTGTCACGCTGGGTGCCGCTGCGCGAGCGCGGCACCGCCAAGGGAATCTTCTTCGCGGGTGCCTATGCCTCTGCCGCGCTGACCACGTTCACCGTCAACGCGCTGCTGCCGTTCATGAGCTGGCGCACGATTCTCGTGGCCTTCGGCTGTGTCGGCTTCGTGTGGGTTTTCGCCTGGCGCCGCTGGTTCCGCGATGAGCCCACCGACCATCCGGCAGCGAACGAAGCCGAACGCGCACTGATAATCGCGGACCGCGCGCCGGTCGTGGCGCAGCCAGCGCGGATTCGCGTTCTGGGGCGGGCTGCTGAAGCAGCGCAATGTGCTGCTGCTGTGCCTCTCGTACATGCCGAACTGCGCCACGTTCTATTTCTGCATCACCTGGCTGCCCAGCTACCTGCGCGAGCATCGCGGCTTCGAGAGCACCCAGCTCGGCATGCTGGCCGCGCTGCCGCTCGCGCTGGCGATTGGCACGCAGTTCCTCGGCGGCTTCTGGTCCGACAAGATCGTGCGTTCGTTACGGGCTGCGCGCCGGCCGGCGGACGCCCGGCGTATTCGGCTACGGCGTGGCCGCATTGTTCGTCGATCGCGGCGACGCTGACCCCCGACCCGAAGACTGCCGCCGTGCTGTTTGCGCTGACCGTCGCCACCTGCATGCTGACCACCGCCGCGTCGTGGAGCACCTGCGTCGACATCGGCCGCGAACACTCCGCGACCGTGAGCGCCACCATGAACACCTCCGGCCAGATTGCCGCCATCGTGATGCCGCCCGTGGTCGGCTACTCGCTCAAGTGGTTCGGCAACTGGAACGTGCCGTTCTACCTGTTGGCTGGCCTCTACGTGATGGGCGCGCTGTGCTGGATGTTCATCGATCCGAAGAAGGCGGTGTTCGAAGGCGAGGAAGCGCGCGGGCTGGCGCCCGCGGCTGCCTGAGCAACCCTTAAGCCTCAGTCGAGCCGCTTCGCCTTCGAAGTCCCCGTTTCCGGAGGCCGTGAAACCGGTGACCTTTCCAGTGTCGTCACGCGAGAAGAACACGCGCGCGTTGACTGCTGGCGAATAGAACACGTCCTTGCTCTCGGGAATCATTTCCGTCGGTCTGCCGGCGAGTGCAATCAGCTTGCCGCCTTCCAGGATCACTTCGACCACTGGGCCTCCGACGATCTGGTACCGGCCGACATAGCTTGCAAGCACCTTCGGATCGATCTTCAGATTCGGATCAGGCCGCTTGAGCTGATAACTCTTCGCACGAGCCGCGGCATCACCCGGAACCTGCAGCGCGCTCGCGAGCGCGCCAGTTGTAGTCGAACGTTCCCGACACCACGCGCAAGTCTTCGGGCGATACGGCTTGTTTGAATGCCGCAACGTGTCCGTCGAGAACCACGTAGTCCCATTGCAGCACCCGCATGGGATTCGGCTCGGTGAAATACATGCCGCCGGGCGATGTGCCCGCGAATATCCACACGTAGCGTTCGGCATTCGCCGGGCTCGGATAGATCATCTGCACGGCAGCATCGCGCGTCTTGAATTCCTGGCCGTCGATGCGCACCGAAGTCGGCGGTGATGCGCAGCGGCACCTTCGACGCAAATTTCGCCGTCACCCGGTTGGCCTCCGGCGCCGCCAATGAGAATCAGCGAATAGCGCTTGAGATCCGCGTCCGTGATCTCGGTGTCGAGGAACTACGCGCGGTGTCTGCTTCTGCCAGTCTTTCCATGCGTCCACGAATGCCTGCGCCTTCGTCTTGCACAGCGCGACCATGTCCGGATCCTTCGACGAAGTACCCACGACGACGGCGAACGGCGTCGTGAAGAAGTCGCTGCTGCCGCCCGGTAGTTTGGGCGTCTTGTGCAGCGGCGCCGGCTTGTAGCCTGGGCTGGTCAGGCGCAGCGCGCCATTGCTGATGCGCAGGTCGCGCGCCACGCCGTTCCACACCACGCTCACCGGCTTCGCGGGATCCACGAGCGCCGGGCCGGGAGTCAGCACGATGTCGAGCACGTTGTCGGTGTCGAGCCGGATGACATTGCGGTCAATGACCTCCGCGTCCACCCGCATGAAGTCGAGCGGAGTTGCCGCCTGCTGCACGCGCGCCCACCACGCGGCGGCATTGCGCAGCTCGGCCGAGCGAATGCGCACCTTGCGCGGATCCGGATCGCGCCGATGCTTCAGGAACCACTCGACGCTCAACGCGGAATTGGTGACCGCCAGGGCCTCGTGACCCTTGCCCGGGTACTCGTGATAGCGCACGTCGTAGCCCCAGCGCTGCAGCAGCTTCACGCCCCAGCGCGACCAATCCACGTTGACCGCCTGGTCGATGTCTCCGTGATGAACGTAGACAGGCGTATTGACCAGGCTCTCCGCCATCGACCAGGAGCTCTGTCGCTCCTGGAGGAAACGCTGGACGGGCGAAAGCTTCGCGAGATCCTCTTCGGACATCTGCGAGTGATAGTCCACGCCGCCGTGCACCGGCGCGATCGCGGCAAACAATTCCGGATGACGCGTCGCCACGTTCCACACGCCCCAGCCGCCCATGGATTCTCCGGTGAGATACACGCGGTCTTCGTCCACGCTGAACAGGCGCTTGGCTTCTGCGATGCCGCGCAGCACGTCGCTGACGGCAAAGCCCACGTGCTGCACGTTGCCGCGGCCGTGCGGCTCGATGTAGATGATTCCCTCGTGTGTCCGGCGAGTTCGCTGTCGATCCAGTGACGGCTGTCCACGCCCCACCAGCGCCAGTACGGCGGATTCGGCGGGTTGAAGCCATGCAGCTGGATCACCATCGGCCACTTCTTCGCCGGGTCGTAGTGAGTGGGCAGATAGGCGCGCGCGTACTGCGTCGAGCCGTCGGTCTCGTCGATCCACGCCAGGCGCACGAAACCACTGGCGCGGATGCGCGCGGGCTTGCCTGCGCGCTCGAGCATGAGCTCGTCGTATTCCATGAGCGGCGAGTGAATCGCGCCCCAGGGATTGCCCTTGGCCTCGGCCACCTTGGTGCCGAGCCGATCCTCGACCATGGTTGGCCAGCATCTGCAGCGTGGCGCCTTCCGGTCTTGACGCATCGGCCTTCGCGGCTTCGGCCACGAGCTCGCGCGCCTTGGCGAGCGCATCGCCCTTGTACCAGGCGAGGTGCGTGACGTAGAGCAGGCCCTGCGGGTTCGGCGTGCTGCAGCGGACTTCGTAGGGGCCGTCGGCCCAGGCCTTGCCATCGATGAACAGTTGTTCACCGCGCTTCGCCGAGGTCGAGTACAGAACCTTGCCGCCCGGCGCGATCACTTCGACCTTGACGGGCGGCGCGTCGGCCCGCTTCGAATTCACGTCCGTATTCAGCGAAAACGCCGCAGGCATGAAGCCCGCAAAGGACGGGCCGATCTCGGCGGTCCGCCGCAGGATCGTGCCGGGCTCGAGCACGCGCACCGAGAAAGATGCGTCGGCAGGCACCTTGATCAGCAGGGCGTTGTCGCCTTCGACCAGATCCACGTCGAGCTGGTCTTCGTCGTTCGAGAGGGCGCGAGCGCCGCTCCTGCTCAACACCAGTTTGCCGTTGACCCAGACTCGAATGGGACCGGTACTGCCGACCGACAGCAGCGCCTTGCCGGCCTTCGCGCGAGGAATGCTCCGATACGCAAAGCCCACCGCCCCATCGCGCGAGCCCTGGAAGTCGTCGAAATGCATCGCGTCCGAGTAGCTGCTGATGCGATGCCAGTTCGCCGACGCGCCATCCGCGCCTTTCAACGCAAGTCCGTCGGTCGGTCGCTGAGTTCCTTCAGTTCCGGCTGCACCCAGGCAATCGGCGTCCATCGTGCATTTGAAGGGCCCTGCCGCGAGCCACCAGCGCAGGAAGTTTTCGTCGCTGCGCTGCCAGGGCTGGCGCATTTCGTCTTTGAGCTTGGTCGGAGCGGGTGGCGACTGCGCCACGACGCTGGTGAGAACGCACAGCAGCACCGCGCCGGTCAACAGCGCTCGAGTCTGATTGGTCACTGGATTCCCCTTCGGCCCAACGTCAGCAATCTATACCTGCGAGGCGGCGATTCGGTTGCACACGGCTACCAGCCGCCGCCGCCACCGCCGCCACCACCGCCACCCGACGAACCGCCGCCATCGCCGCCCGAGCTCGATCCGGGAGCCGTGGACGATGAAGAGATGGCGCTGCTCAGCGACGTGCCGAGATTCGAGGAGAAGCTGCCGATGTCGCGGATATTCCATCCTGGGCCCGCATACCACGCCGGCGCGTAGTCGGGCGCCTGCACGTTGAGCACGTCGGCAAAACGCTCGGCCCAGCGCTGTTCGACGCCCAGCGCCAGCGCCGCCGGTAGATAGGACTCGAAGAGCTGCGGCGTGAGCGGCGGCGGCGGTGCCTTCATGCGCTTGAGCTCCTCGCCTTCGGCCACTTCCAGGTACATCTTGAATCCGCGGATGTGATCCATGGCTGCCTGTCCCGCCACCGTCGGCGCGCGCAGCAGTTTGCCGAACACGCCGTTGGCCACGAGCATGAGCAGCACCGTGAACAGCGTGAACCAGCCCGCGGGCGTCGGTGAAGTGCCACTCCGGCCACAGGTTGCGTCTTGCCCGGCAGGAACAACGCTGGCAGCGCCAGCAGAATGCTCAACACGATGCCGAGGAAGTGCCAGCCGCCATTGATATTGAAGAAGCCCGAGGTGTAACGCTCCTTGAGCGACAGGCGGTGGTTGGTGCGCGCCTCGCTCACACGCTCGTGATTTTCCTGCTCGAGCACCAGCGAATTGCCTTCGGAAAAGAGATTGACCAGCACCTGCTCTTCGTCAGCCGACAGTGGTTTGGCGTCCGGAGTCGACTTGCTTGACCAGCGTGAACGTCTTGCCGATGCCCAGAATGCCGGCGTCCTGCTGAATGCGCAGATGGCCTTTCACCGCCAGGCTCAGCACCGCGGCGGCAAAACAATCGTTGTCGTATCCCATGTGCATGAGAAACGCATCGAGGCCGGGGACTGCCCCTTCGGCGATTCGTATTCGGGGATGGTGATGCGTGACGGCGGGTCGCGGCCGACTTTCAGCCAGATGCGGTAGTAATAGAAGAGGAGCGCGGCGAGTCCGAAGAGACCGAGGAACGCCGGCAGCGTGGTCTTCGGCAGATCGCGATTGAGGATGGCTTCGATGGGCGAACGTCCGTACTGGGATGCGTTGCCCGCGTCCTGCGAGTAGTTATAGCCGGGGCTCGAGGTGGGTCCGGTGCCGGCGGGCACCGATTCTTCCACGGCCGCCGTGATGTAACCCTTCGGCCACATCGCGACGATGGTCAGCCCTTCGCGCGGTTCGAGCGCACGCGTGGTCGCGAACAGCGGCGCGCCGTTGTCGATGGTCGCGGTGTAGTTCCTGTCCTTGCGCGCCCTGCGGACCGGTGTACGCCTCGAGTTTGATGTCAGCCACCGGAATGTCGGTCGGGCAGCACGACGCGCGCCGTGGCCCGATCGATCGGGAAGTCCCAGCCGTTGCCGGTGACGTTCCAGTACAGCTCGTCGTGATCGGCGAAGAAGCCCATCTGGCGGTCGGTGCGATAGACGAGTTCGTAGGTGTGCTCGCCGTGCGGCAGCATCACGCTGGCGCTGCCGAGGTAGACGCGCACGCCATTGCCGAAGGGCTCCGTGCGCCAGGGCTCGTCCTGGCCGTCGCGCGTCGCGGATTCGAAACTGGAAGCCGACCACGATCTGGCGGCCGTTGCCGGCGATAGGTGGTCGGGAAGTCGCGGTAGATGCCGCGGCGGATGTTCCGGCCCTCGGCGCGCACGCGGATGACTTCGCGCACCGCGAGCGTGCCATCGCTCTGCACGGTGACGGTTTCGTCGAAGGACAGGATGCGCTCGTCGGCCAGCGCGGCCGAGGCGCAGAGCACCCAGACGCAGAAGCGCCCGGACCAAGCTCATCGCCAGCGCCACTCCCGGCGCCCTGGCCGCCGCCGGATCGTCGAGATCGAAGAACTCCGCCAGCTTGAAGCCGAAGGTGTTGGCGATCAGCAGATCCGGAAAGCGCTGGATGCGGTTGTTCAGCAGATTCACCGCGCCGTTGTAATAGCGGCGCGCGAACTGGATCTGGTTCTCCGTGTCGACCAGCTTGTTGTGCAGGTCGCGGAAGTTGTCGCTGGCCTTGAGATCCGGATAGGCCTCGGCCAGCGCCACCAGTTTCGTGACGCCACTGGCGACGGTCTTCTCGGCTTCACCGCGCGCCGCGGGCGACGCGGCGGCGCTCTGTCCGCGCAGCTCGGCGATGTTCGAAAGCACCGCGCGTTCGTAGCCCGCGTATCCCTTGACCATCTCCACCAGCCGCGGAATGAGATCGTGACGGCGCAGTAGCTGGACGTCGACGTCGCTCCAGGCTTGCGCCACGCGGTTGCGATCGCGGATCAGCAGGTTGAAGGCGACCGCGGCCCAGACGAGCAACGCGGCGAGGATGACGACGAAGAGTGTGAACATCGCCGCATGCTAATGCCCGCGCGCATGCGGCGCTATGTTTGCGGGCCGCGGTCAGACGAACGCCTCGGTCTTCGAAGTCGGGATGATGGCGTGCGGCTCGTATCCCTTCGCGTATCGCAGCGGTTGGCCCGACAGATCGGTCTGCCGGTCGGAGTGCTTCGCGACGCTCACGCGGTTCTCGATGCGGAAGGTGATGCCTTCCTTGCCGAGTGTCAGGGACTTCACGCCGGCGTACGGCAGCGGGATCCGCTTTGCGCGACAGAAGCTGATGATGGCCGCGGCGATGGCGGGAAATTGAAGCGATGCCACTCGATGATGCGGCTGTCCGCGTTGCGCAAGGCCACGTCGATGCCGTCGCCGCGCTTGCTGCCGCTGATGATCCTCGCCTGCAGCACTTCGCCATGCATCAGCAAGCCCGAGCCCTTGCGATCGAAGTGCACCAGCGCTTCGAGCACCGTGTCGAGCGGCAGCACCAGGTTTCTGGTCTCGCTTATGGTCACTGCTGACATGGGCGCAGACATGTACGAAGGGTACCCGCGCCCAGAGAAGCACCTAGTGCCGGTCCACAATAATCGCGCTGTTAAGTGCGCTGACTCGCGCGGCTGCGACGCGCATCACGCGGCATTTGACCTAACAACCCTCGTGGCGCTTGAACGCCGGATTCGATTCTGGTTGCGAATGTGTTTGCACATATGACGCTGCTCGTGATTGCTGCATCACAATCCGGGGCAGGACCCAGGAGGAAGTGCACACAATTCGCCCCGATCAATTGCCGCGACGGAACTACGCGCCTAGTTTCGAAGCCATGCAAAACGTCACACCTCGCCGCGCTCTTGCCCTGCTCGGTTATGTTCTGTGCCTGGGCGCCGGCCCCGCACTCGCGCAAGTGGGCCCCATCCAGCCGGTGCTCGTGTTGCCGGACGGAAAGCTGGAAGTCACTCACGACCGGCCGAGTTTCGCGGAAGACTACTCGATACCCGTCGATGTACACGTGGCCGCCGATGGCAGCGTGACCAGCGCGGTAGTTAGCTCATCCAGCGGCAACGTGGCCGCCGACGGCGTCGCTGCCAACTACATGCGCGATCGCAAATTCCTGCCGGCGCTGGACTGCGAACAGCAAGCCGTCGACAGCGTGGTCAAGGTCAACGTGAACATGTTCAAGCGCGGCTCCAGGAAGGTGGTGCGCGTGACGCTCAAGCCGCCGCCGATGGACGGCGAGACGCTGCGCGTGCGCAAGCTCATGTGCGCCGACTTCCTCTGGGAGGTCAACCGCATCAAGAGCGAGGCCGGCATCAAGGATTTCAGCCTCGAAGTGATGCCGTACATGTCCGCCCACATGTACGTGGCCGGAAAAGAATCTGCCGAGCGACCTCGAAGAGAAGTTCTGGGACGCGTGGCCGCACACGCTGAAGAAAGTGATCGATCGCTGCGAGAAAGACGAACTCAAGTTCTTCTTCACCGAAGTGCTCGTGCCCGAGCTCGATGGCACCCTGCCCTCGCGCGACACCGTGTCGGCTGCCGCCTCGCCGTAACCCACGCACCTTCCGAAGCTGTCAGTATTGCCCCTGCGCGTATTTCGCGCCAGGAGGGCACTTGGCGCTCGGAGCAACCATCTACACGTTCGATATCGAGCTGGCGGACGCCGATCGCGGGGTCTACGAGTCGTTGAACCTGCGCGTCGCTCAGCATCCGAGCGAAACGCCTGACTACCTGCTCGCGCGGGTACTCGCCTACTGTCTCGAGTTCGCCGAAGGCATCAGCTTTTCCAAGGGCCTGTCCGATCCGGATGAACCCGCCATCTGTGTGCGCGACCTGACCGGCGTGCTGACCGCCTGGGTGGATATCGGCCTGCCCGAGCCCGAGCGTCTCCATCGCGCCAGCAAGGCAGCGCCACGGGTGGCGGTCTACACGCACAAGGATCCGGCGCAATGGGCGGTACGTGTCCGCGAGGCGAAGATCCATCGCGCGGAGAAGCTCGAAGCGTTTGCGTTCGACCGCGCCTGGCTCGGCGGTCTCGTCGCGCGGCTCGAGCGACGCATGAAGTTTTCGCTGGCGCGCTCGGAAGCGGAGATCTATCTGGGGCTGGGTGACGAGACGCTGCAGACCGTCCTCGTGCGACCGCTCGCTGGCGCCTAATTTACCGACTGCTGACGCAAGTATTGGCCGCGTTTCATCGATATGTAGTCGTCGTGTTTGACCTCGCGAAGCTGCCGCGCAAAACGCTCGGTATCGGCGAACCAGCGTTCGATGCTTTGCTCGAAGCGCTGCGGGGCCGGGCTTTCCAGCGCGTGTAGATAGGCATCGAAGGCCAGGTAGTAGCGCATGGTGTTGCGCTCGAGTGCGCCACGGATGCCGCGCACCAGGTGCGGGGGGTCATCCCCATCCTGGATTCGCGTGAAGCCCACCTTGTCACGGCCCCGGGTCGCGAAGTAGACGCTGGTGGCGATGCGTGCCAGATACCCCTGGGTGTATGAATACTGCAGGTGCATGAAAGCGCTTTGGTTCTCGAGCGCGATCAGCTCCAGGGCGATCAGATAGTTGCCCGTGCCGAGTGGGCCTTCCTCGGCGGCGAGCTCGACGCGCATGAATTCCGGGCTGGATGCCACGACCGTGTAAATGAAGTTGATGCGTTGGGTGTCGGCGAGCGCCTGATTGGTCTTCTTGCCAACCGCCGCTGACAGGAGCGCATGTTCCGCCTCGATGCTCGCGCGGCAATATTGCACGTTGAGATGCAGGATCAGCGATTCACACCAATTCTGCGGCTGCGCGAACGCCGCGGCGACCGTCGCGAATGGATAGTGAATGACCGCGTAGGCATCGCCACGCGGTGCGCTCGAGCTCTCGACGGATTCCACGTGCAGGCCCGGTTGAATCGGACTTTGCTCGAGCGTCTGCGTCAGCGCCGCGTACCGTTCTCGCAGGGCGGCCGCGGGATCCTCGGCCAGCGCGTTCGGGGCGTAGAGCACCGAGGCCGCAAGCAACACGGCGATAATCGGGCAAGCAGGGGAAATGGCGAGTGACATGAAGTCGAGTTCCCATCGACTATCGGGAACCTCGACACACAGCGCTATAGGCGTTCGCCGCCTTCAGAGCGCGCTCTTCGGCCTCCCCGAAAAACCTGCGGCGGTTCGCAATGCGTCAGCGTCGAGCAGTTTGCCGTCGAGCATGATGACGCGCGTGTTGCGCAGATCGCCGATCCGCTTCGACGGATCGCCTTCGACGAGCACCAGGTCCGCCGTCTTGCCAACCTGGATGGAACCCGTTTTCTTTTCCTGGCCGACGAGCTTCGCCGGAGCGAGCGTCGCCGTGGCCAGTGCTTCGGCTGGCGTAAATCCCGCTTCTACATAGATCTCGAGTTCACGCACGAGCTCGATACCCGCGCCGTCGGTGCCCGCCACGATGGGAACCCCGGCTTTGTGCATCTTGCCGAGCAACGCCACCATCTTTGCCCAGCTCGCGCGATAGTCCGCGCGCGTGAGATCTTTCGGCACCGCGAAGCCACCGGTGCGGAAGCTACGCTCCGTAGCCGGCGGCAGCGTGCCTACAAATGGTGAGAAGGCCGGCGACAGATCGCCATTCTCGGGAACGTACAAACCTTCGAACGCCACCATGGTCGGGTCGCTGTAGATGCCCTTCGCCGCCATCGTCGAGACGATGTCGGTGATCGGCTTGCCGTTGAGATCGAGATCTTTCGCGAAGCGTCCCGGCCCTTCGAATCGCATGATGCCGTTCGATTCATTGATGACGTTGTCAGGCATCGCCTGCATCACGATCCAGTTGATGTGAGTGATCTCGTCATAACCCGCGGTGATCGCTTCGAGCGGCCGCATGCCGACGGGGATGTGCCCGTGCACGTGCAGACCTAGTTTGTGAGCCTCCGCGGCCGCTGCCGGCAGCCAGTCCTTGTTGAGCGTGCCGTAGAACTTCACACCGATGAAGCCATTGGCCTTCGCCCAGTCGACGTGCGCGATCGCTTCAGCCTCGCTATTCGCCACCTTGGCAGTCTGCGCCGTGTACTTGCCCTTGCCATCGATGAGCGACGAGGCATACACGTGCGGGAACAGAAGTTCGCCCGCGGCCTGGCGCTTGCGTCGATCGACGGTCTGCGAATCGTCGTTGCCGGGATCGCGGATCGACGTGACACCCATCGACAGTTCCTGCAGACCGGTGTAGTCGTTGCTCACATGCATGTGGCAATCCCAAAGGCCCGGCAACAACGTCTTGCCGCGGCCATCGATGATCTGCGCTCCCGCCGGGACCTTCGTATCCTTCGAAGGGAACACCGCCGCGACCAGACCCTTCTCGACGATCACCGTCTGATCGCGAAGGAATACCTTCGCTTCGGAGTCGTACACCTGGACGTTGGTGAATGCCACCGCACCCTTGGGTACCGTCACCAGTGACTTCGCCAGGGCGGGCGCCTTCGCGGCCAGGGCGTTCGACTGTGCCTCCGTGAGACGCACGTGTTCACTGGCATAGGCTTCCGGCAGCCAGCTCAGGAAAAACGAGAAGCCAAAGAACTTGTTGTCCGCATCCGCCCAGACAGGCACCGGAAAGTTGGCAACGCCCGTGACCGCCCAAGCGGTCACCTCCTTCTTCAGCGCGCCCTCGCCCACGGTCAGGGTAGTTAGTTTCTCGGCGCGTGCCAGGCCCCCGGGCAACATCGGGAGCGTCTTGGTCGGGCTCGCGAGCAGACGCTCGAAAAGCCATGCCGTCAATTCGATGGGACCGCCCTGGGAAACGTAGAACGCCGGCTTCGCGTATGCGGCGCTGCCCGCATCCACCGGGCTCTTCCAGTTCGCCTTGCCGGCGGCGATCGTGAAGGTTTCGCCGGCGTCGCCCTGTGGAGTCACGCCACGAATCACGAGTGATGCGGGCATTCCGTCCGCGCCGGCCTTGCCGCTCGAATCCAGCTCGAATACCTGGCCGCGCAGATTGACGCTTTCGCGCGCCATGCGCGTGCCGTCGGCGGTCGTCCAGCGCCACGATTCACCGTGCTTTCCGCCCGTCGACTGCACGATGTAGTGCGTTGCATTGGCGGGTGGCTTGGCGAGGTCGGCTGTGGGCACCTGTGCGGAAGCCGCAGCGACGAGCGTCAGAGCAATGCCGGCGAGAAGAAGCTTGCGCAACACGGGTATCTCCCAGAGTGAATTGCACTCAGGATAAACGCTTAAGGGACGAGTTTCACTTCTTGCGCCCGCAGCGCGTCGCGGGTTTGTGTCGCTTCAACGGGATTGCCGCTGCGCACATCCCGCGACCTTCGGTCATTCGTCGCAGTTTTCGCGACGAGCACTGCCGGCGTGCTTGCCTGTTATCGGGTCGCGCGTAGTGTCCCATCATTGTTCTTCGAACGAGCGCAGTTATTCGACGGGGGTCAACTAACTACCAATGCCCGGATATGGATTTTCGGCGTACATCGGTTTTCGTTTTTGTCCTGACGCTGGGATCGTTCGCCGGCGCGAACGCGGTAGCCGAGGTGGTTCCGCCGCCCAAGGTGACTTCTGCGCCCCAGGTCGACCCGGGCAGCGATCTGGCGAAGCTGTATCCCCAGGCGGGGAGCATCGGCGTCGCGCTTGCAGTGGTGTCAGATCCGAATATCCCGCGATATCGCAGGATTTTCGACATGCAGGTCCAGGCCATTACGCTTGGCATGTTGAACGACGGCTATGTACTCGATCGCTACGCGCTTCCGTCGACCAACAGCCCCGTCGCCGAGAAGGATGCGCGGTCGCCTCAAGCTGCACCGACACCTGAGCAAGGCGCGTTTGGGCTGTTGATCTATCGATGTGACGGGTGGCGGGGCTATCTCTGCCAGGACCTCTCGACCTTCGCACCCGACAGTGTCGTTCGGTCCGGGCTAACTACGCGCATTCGCGCCATCTATGTCGTGACCGACACCGCCACCTGGGGCGTATCGGAGCGCCCGCTCACCTGCGCCACGCGCAGAATTCGCGAGCAGCTTTCGCCGGCGCCCACGCCGTCGAAGGAGCTGGCAGATGCCTGTCCCAAAACTCCGGCAACGCCCGCGAACCAGCTGGAAACGCCGCGTACCGCCAAAGTCGAGCTCCTCAAATTCCCGGGACGCTGCGATGCGAAGGATGCGAGCCGGAAACTCGTGGTGCTGGGACCCAGCTTTTCTGGTGCGATGGATTCCATCGGCCAACAGGTCGCCAATCTGGTCGACTCGGAAATTCCCGGGTTATGCCTGGTCTCGAGCACGACTACGGAGAGCTCCAATACAAACATCGAAACGCCGTATCCGCAGCTCAACTATGTGCGGCTCGCGGTCGATGATGGAATCAAACTCCTTCGCCTTTCGGAGCTCGCGAAAATCTTCGGCTATTTCAAACTGGAAGAGGACGACGAGGAAGTCTGGCGCGACCGAAAATACCAGATCGCGTTTCTCGCCGAAGCTTCGACGTTCGGCTACGGGGTCTGCAATCCGTGGTCGGGAATAGATGCTGAAGATTACAAGCGCATCAAGAAGTTTTGCCGCGATGCGCAGACGCTGTATTTTCCGGCCGCGGTCGCGGACATCCGCGACGGCATCGATCGGCAACGCGCGAGCCAGGAGACCGATGTCAAGAATGCCGTGAAGGCCGCGCTGGCGGGTCAACACCTCTCGCTCGACGTCGGCGCCGAGAATGGCAGTGAATTCCCCGAGAATCGACAGTCCGCACTCACGGCCTCGAGCCAGCAGTTGGCGCTCGACCACGTGCTCGACCAGGTGGAGCAATCCCGGCCGAAGATGGTGATTGTCGCTGCGACCGATGTGCGTGATCGACTGTTCCTGTTCGACCAGCTGCGTCAGCGACTGCCGAGCGCGATGCTCATCGATCTCGAGTCGGACATTCTGCTCGCGCACCCCGACTTTCTGCACGCCAGCCGCGGCGCGGTCACCGTGGCTTCAGCAAATCTCTTCGTCCGTTCGGGAAGGCTTTTCGGCTGTGAGCGGCCTGTAGAGATTGCCGGCGAGAGAGTTCGGATACCGCTCGCATCATGGTCGCGCGACGGTCAGGGCATTCTCGCCAACGCCGTATCGCGACTCTACGATTCCGGGCAGACACCCACGGCCCAGCCTTGCATCCTGGATTACAACAAGGCGAAGTTTGGTGACCGCGCGCCGGTCCTGCACGTGGTCACCTTGAAAGGGCTGCGCCGCATCAGTCGCGTCATCGATCTCCTGCCAAGAGCTGGAACTCCAGCGGCAGACAGGGAGAAGGCACGCAAGGCGCGGCCGCGCAACATCGCCATTGGCCAGTGGCTGTCGGTGTTTTGTTGTTTCGCGATCGTCCTGCCCTGGCTCTGGATCCGGCCGTTGCGCAAAGCGAACCGGCCCGCGCTGACCTTGCCTCCGTGGGAGATCACCCTGTGCGCCGGTATGGCGGGTGCGGTCATCTGGACTTTCGCCATGATGGCCGCTTATGCAGGCGAAGATCCCGAGAGCGGCTACTTGCTCGTGTACTGGTCCCTCGCAATCCTGTCGCTCGGACTTGGCGGCTTGCACCAATGTCTCAAGCGCGTCGCGGAAGCCGGCCAATGCCTCAGCGACTTGCCCCGCCGCCATCGCTACGCCATTGCCGCCACCGGGTTGTTTGCCTGTGTGCTCGCGGCGGCGCCGCCCATCGCCCGCTATCTACTCCCGGATTCGGATTCGAGGCCCGCAGTTGTGGACGACGAGTTGCTGACGCGCCTGGGTCTCGACATCGGCCAGGGCCTGGCATATCACGTCGTTGTCGCGCTCGGCGTAGTGACTGTGCTCGCGGTCATGATCGCGCTCGCGACGGGGCTTTGCATCCTGATACGCAACAACAAACTACTCGATATCAAGGCCGGGCGTCTCGCCATCAAGCGCGGCGCCCGTTCGCCGCACTTTCCGGCGAGCGCCATCCTCGGCGTCGTATTTTTCATCGGGCTCATTGCGGTGCCGAGCCTGATTGGTCCGCTCGGCGGCCCCCGCCTGACGATATTCGGCCCGTTTGCATCCCTGATCGCAACGGTGGTCCTCGTCGTCACCACATTCGGCGCAACCATCTTCACGGTTATTGCCCTTCACGCGAGCCGGCGCATCAGAACCATTTCGGCGCATATCGGTCGCTGTGTTGCGCCTCCTCTCAGTCCCGGGCGCACCGTTCCGGTGGGTGAATACCCAGGATTGTGGCCCGCGAGTGAATGGCAGCCGGACCTGTTCGCGGCGACACCGATCGTCGCGCGCGTTAGCGCAGATATCGTCGCACCCCTCATCAGCAACCAAGGAACCGATTGGAAAACCCTCGTCGATGAATTTCTCGGCAAGGGCAAAGACGATAAGTGCATCGACGACGGCGAGCATCGCCGCGCGGTGTTTGCGCTGCTCGCCAGCGAGGTTTCGCTCTATCGCTGGTTCGTGATTGACGCCGTCCTGTGCGCAATGGCAAGCGTGTGTGCCGCCTATCTGTTCCCGCTCGAAGCGGACGCGCTGCTGATGTGGAACCTCATGGTTCTCGTCGCCCATGCAATCCTCGCCGGTTTTGTCGCAACCTCTTTCGAGCGCGACGGCGTGCTCAGCAACATCCTCTGCAACCGGCCCAAGAAAGCCGCGTTCTCCGCGACATTGTTCACCTACGCGGCGCTGCCGTTCTTCGCGCTGGGATTTGCAATCGCCGTATCGCAGGTGCCCGGCGTCGTAGACTGGGGCGGAGGGTTGCTGGCGTTGCTAAGCGCGATCGGCCTTGGTCCGTGATTACTGCTTCTGCTGCCGCTCGATCTCGACGCGCAGACGTTCGTTCCTGGCCTGCAGCTCCGGCGTGTACTCGGCGCCGAAATCTTCCGCCTCGAAAACGGGACGGATCTCGAGCACGGAAACTTCGCCCGGCATCGGAATGGGGCAGCGACGCGCCCAGGAAACGGCGTCTTCCATCGACTTCACTTTCCAGATCCAGAAGCCCGAAACGAGTTCCTTGGTCTCGGCAAAGGGGCCATCGATGACGGTCGTGTGGCCGTCCGAGAACTGGATGCGCTTGGCTTTCACGCTCGGATGCAGCCCCTCGCCAGATTGCATGATGCCGGCCTTCACGAGTTCTTCGTTGAACTTCCCCATGTCCGAGAGCAGCTTTTCACTCGGCATGATGCCGGCTTCGCTGTTTTTCGTGGCTTTCACGATCACCATCACTTTCATGTCGTACTCCTTATATATACGGCCGCCTGGGCGCCAAATGGGGTATTCACAGGGTAGTCGAACGGGTGCGGGCAAATTCGACAGCTGCCAGCGATTTTATTTGCTGAAGTCCACGGACAAATGCTCGGCGAGAAAGTCCGTGAACACGCGCACCTTGCGTGGCGGGTGTTCGCCCGGCGGCCTAACTACGTACAGGCCGGCTTCGGGCATCGGGTACTGCGGCAGGAGAGTCACCAGCGCGCCCGAAGCGATGTGCTCGCCGACGAAGAAGTCCGGCAGCATCGCGATGCCGAGTCCGGCGAGCACTGCAGACACCAGGGCCTGGCCGCTATCTGCCTTGAATCGCCCCTGCGGATGCAGCGCCACCACGCGATCGCCGTCGCGCACACGCCAGACTTCCGTGCCCTGCATGAGCGCCGGATGTTTCGCGATGTCGTCGAGCGACTGCGGCGCGCCATGCGCCGCGATGTAGGCAGGAGTCGCCACCAGCCTGCCCGTCACCGGGCCGATGCGCCGCGCCACCAGCGTCGAGTCCGGTAGCCAGCCGAGGCGAATCGCCAGGTCGAAACCGTCGGCGATGAGATCCACGAATGCGTCGCGGTACGCGGTGGTGATTTGCAGCTGTGGATGACGATGCGCGAACTCCGCAATCATCGGCGAGAGATGCGTCGCGCCGTAAGACAGCGGCGCCGCGATGCGCAGCAGGCCGCGCAGTTCGCCATCGGGAGCGAGACTGTCGCGCGCGGCATCCAGCTCCGCGACCACGCGTGCGGCGTGTTCGCGGAAGGTCGCGCCCGCTTCCGTCAGCGCCGCGCCGCGGGTCGTGCGGGTGAGCAGCTGAGCGCCGAGTTCCTTCTCGAGCCGCGAGAGCCGGCGGCTCACGATCGATTTCGGCAGACCCAGCCGCCTTGCTGCCCCAGACACGCCTCCTGTGTCGGCGACAGCCACAAAAGTCTCCAAATCCGCCAGATCGGTCACTTGCGTTCCACTTTCAGCAACAGAGAACCCCGCTGGATACGGCTAGTAGCGCGATATCCGGAACGCCAAGATGGGCTCCAACGGAAAAGGAGTCAAGACCATGTCGACATCTACTCGTCATCAACAGCAGCGCCGCCGGGCGCGATTCGGTCTCGCGAGTGCTTGTGGCCGACGCCGTCAGCAAGCTGCTCGAAGCTGATCCGGCCGTGCATGTCACGCATCGCGACCTCGGCGAGAACCCGCCGCCGCATCTGATTTCGCAGACGCTGAACGGCGTGCGCGGAACCGCGACCACCGACACCGAGTTTGCCGCCCGCCGGCTGTCCGATGAGCTCATCGGCGAACTCAAGGCGGCGGACACCATCGTCATCGGTGCGCCCATGTACAACTTCAGCGTGCCCACCACGTTGCGCGCGTGGTTCGACCACGTGCTGCGCGCGGGCGTCACGTTCAAGTACGTCGACGGCGCCGTGCGCGGCTTGTTAGGCGGCAAGCGCGTCATCGTCATCGAGTCGCGCGGCGGCCTGTACAGCGAAGGACCGGCGCAGGCCATCGACTTCCAGGAGCCGTACCTGAGGCACCTGCTCGGTTTCATCGGCATCACCGATGTCACATTCGTGCGCGCCGAGAAGATTGGCTATGGGCCTGACGCCCGTACCGCGGCAATCGAGGGTGCGAAGGCGCAGATCTCGGAAGTCGTGGGCGCGGAGCTCGCCAAGGCCGCGTAGCCTTCGAAGGCCGTGACACCTACACCGGCGCGAGGCGATTGCTGATCGCTCTCGCGCCGGTGCGGAGTTTCAGGCTATGCAATGCGCGAAAAACCCCAGCCCGATCCGGTTCCGTCGGACGAACCGCCGCCGCACCCGGCCGAGCCGCTGCAGATCAGCACGCCGGTGATCCGCCTCCACGGAAGAATTGAGCCGACGATCGACGACGACGACCTGCGCGCTTTCGCCGCGGAAGACGAAAACGCGCTGGTCGCAATCGAGGAGTTCGAGAAGATGCTCCGGAGCCAGCCGCCAGGCTGACTCAGTACGCCAGACTTCCGCCCAACCCCTCTCGCGCCGATGCACGCAGCGTGCGCATCAGCCACCGGTCATTGTGCTCGTGGCCCGTGCGGCCGAGCGGCGCCTGCAGATCGCGAAAGCCGTGCCGCCCGTAGAACTCGAGCGCCGCCTGCATCTGCGTGACCGTCTCCAGGTAGCACCGCACGTACAGGAACTGTCGTGCCGCGGCGAGGCAGCGCTCGAGCAGCGCGTCGCCGATTCCGCGTCCGCGCGCATCCGCACGCAGGTACATGCGCTGCAGCTCGCAGGTCAGTGGGTCTGGTCCCGCGAGCGGCGCCACGCCGGCTCCGCCCACCACCTCCCCGCCCAGCACCGCGACGAAGTACAGCGTGCGCTGGCGCTGATAGTTGTCGTACAGCGCGTGGTCCGCGGGTTCGAGCAGTGGGACTCCTTGGTCGCCAATGCCGTATTCGCGGCGCGAATCCGCAATGATCTCGAGGAGCGCCGGCACGTCCGCGCGCTCAATGGGGCGTATTTCGAGGAGGTCAGTCTTTGGCATGTTCGCGTCCTTGAAGGGCCTTCCCCGGCGGATGCGAACAAAAAAACGCCTCCGCTAGGGAGGCTGGTTTCGGTTGAGCTGAATCGTCAGTTTCGTGCGCTCAATCACCGGCCTCCACGTTGAGTGGTTGCCACGAATACGATTTGCAGAAGTGATTGAGCACGGAGCGAAATTACGTGCGCACGGCGCGCGTGTCAACGCGAGGCAACAATCCAGGTGGTTATGGGGTCATGCATTTCCTACATCTGCAGTCCGCGTTGACTGAGCCGCGTGCGCGGCACCGTCCGGGATCGGTGTTTGAAGAAGCGGTTCACAGTGCCTCCATGGAAAGACGCAAATCGACCGATCTGGACGACCTGCTCGACGAAGCGCCCGAGGTGCCGAAGGGTCATGACATCCGCTCGCTTGGGCCCAGCGACAGCTCGGATACGGGCGCGGACATGGTTGGCGTCGAGGGCACGCTGGACAGCACCACCGACCGGCAAGGTACCGGTGAGCGCACGACCGTCGGCAGTGAATTCGAAGTGAACATCGGCGCGGACATCGCCGCCGATCGCGTGGTCGAATCCGATGAAGCGGGACTCGGCGGCGGGCTCGATCAGGCGGAAGAAGCGCAACTCGGCATCACGGACGAAGAGGTCGACGACATCGTCCGCAGTGAGCTTGGCCTGGACCGCGCAGAGCGCTAACAAGCGCCACGGCGCCTGTTTGTCGGCTTACGAAGACACTCCTAACGATATCTGCTGGCGCTCTCCGTAAGCATTCGGGTCCTAGTCCTACGTGGCTGTTAGCGCGGCCAGTTATTCTGGTCAACAGACCGGACCCTAACAAGATGGAAGGAGAGATTCATGCAGATTTCCAAATTCGTATTGGCGCTACTTGCGGCCTCGGTGCTCGCAACTGGTTGCGCCAAACAAAAAGCTCCCGCCACCAAGGCGGTAGAAGCCATCGAGAGCTCGCTCGCCGAAGTGAAGGCTGACGCCGAGAAGTACGCCCCCGAAGGGCTGAAGGGTGTGGAGTCGCAGCTCGCCCGTCTCAAGACCAGCCTCGAGGCCGAGGAATACGACAACGTTCTCGCGGGCACGCCGCAGCTCGAAAAGGCAGTGGCCTCGCTGAAGGACGCTGTCGCCTCGGGCAAGGAACACGCGAGCGCCGCGCTGGCTACTGCGAAGAGCGAGTGGGCAACACTCAATACCGAAGTACCGGTGATGATCCACAACATTCAGACGCGGTTTGACGAACAGTCGAAGAAGAAGATTCGCTTCAAGGTCAGCAAGGAAGAGCTCGAGTCCGCGAAGACCAGCCTCGAGTGGATGAACTCCGAATGGGCCGAAGCCACAGCGGCGTCGGACTCCGGCCGGATCACCGCTGCCGCGGAGAAGGCGAAGGCCGTCAAGGCGAAAGGTCACGAAGTGGAGAAGACACTCGGGATGAAAGAGACCCAGGAGCTCACGGCTAGTAAGGAGTAAGTGATGAAATTAACCAATGTACTGATGGCGCTCACCGCGAGCGCGATGCTGATGACGGGCTGCATGAGCCAGAAAGATCCCGCAGAGAATGCGGTAACGCAGGCCGAAGCGGCCATGACGGATCTTCGCGTGGATGCGGCGAAATTCGCGCCCGAGGAACTCAAGACCACCGAGACCACGCTCGCGAAGATGAAAGACAAGCTCGCGAAGCAAGATTACAAGGACGTGATCGCGGAAGTGCCGCAGTTCAACAAGGAAGTCGCCACGCTCAAGGAAGTGCTGGTCGGTCGGCAGACGCAGATCATCGCGGCCACCCGCGAGTGGGAAACCTTGAACGCCGAAGTACCGAAGGCAGTCGAGGAGATCCAGGTGCGCGTCGATTCGCTCGCCTCCTCGCCCAAGTTGCCGAAGGAAGTGGACAAGCATGAGTTCGAAGCCGCGAAGGCGAGCCTCGAGACCATGAAGTCCGACTGGGCCGCAGCCACAGCCGCGTTCAGTTCGGGCAATGCCACCGAAGCCGCGGACAAGGCTCGCGGTGTGCAGAACAAGGTCGATGAAGTGAAGGGCCAGCTCGGGATGAACCCGGCCTAATAGAGAATAGCCCGGGAGCGCCGAACGCTCCCGGGCTTTGCTACCTGAAAACCAGGTGGCCGATTTTCAATTCGAGATCCAGGTAGATGACGGCAACCGCGAGCAGATTGAACGCAGCGTGTGCCCACATGACTGGCCAGATCCGGCCGGTGACCGCGAAGGTCGTGCCAAACACCAGGCCCACCATGGTGGACTGCTTTACACCCATCCACCCCTGCTCTGGGTAGTGCGCCAAACCGAAGAATGCCGAAGTCAGCAAGACGATTGCGATCGTCGCGATGCGTGTGTTGCCGAAAAGTTTCCTCAGGCGTTCGAACAGATAGCCCCGGAACAAGGTTTCTTCACCGAAACCCGAGTTGATGAGCAGCAGCAATGCCACTCCGAGCAGCGCCGCGGTGTTTCCTGCAAGAAAGTGAAATTGCTGGTTGATCGAGTGGTGGCCCAGCAGCGGCATCACGATCACCTGCATCAGGAGGCGCAGTGCCATTCCGCCGGCAATGCCTAACAACGCATCGCGCCACCAGTGACCAGGCTGCACATAGCCGATCTCGTGCCAGGGGGTGCGCGAACGATGCGCCCAGGCGAGGACCAGCAGCGCACTGAGCGGCGCGAAGAGCAGATTTCCCGAGAGAATGAGCAGAATCGCAAGCAGCCCCACGGGACCGAAACCACGCAGGCTCGCAGCAAATTGATCATCAGCCAGTGGCTTGGGCGCTGACATCCTGAGCCGGAAGACTCCCCGAACCGACTGCCAGTAGCAACACGGCGAGGCCCGACCCAGCAATGCTGGATCGGGCCTCAACTCATCGGATGCCGGCTACTCCGCTCAGTGACGCGGCGCCGCGATCGACTTCACGCTCGAGACCACGATGTTGTCGACGGACACCCCGCAGACCGGCCCTCCACCCACATCCAGACAAGTGGCCGATCCATCCTGGGTGAACTCGAATCGCATCTGTGCCGTCGTCCCCGCCATGCCCTGGCAGACGCAGACGCACGTGTTGGGCACCATTCGAATCGCCGGCCCATACAGACATGTCCTGGAAGTAAGCCGGATTGCTACTGCGCGGCAGATGTTTCGGAAAATGCTTGAAGCCATCGGTCGTGAACTCGTCCGCGTACGCCTCGACGAGCACCGAACGCGCCGTATGACCCGCGGTCGCATCCGAAGACGTCGCAGCGACAGCCCGTCGTACGCCAACACGTTGAAGTTGGGATCGAATTCGGTGTCCGTGCAGACGTCGAATTCGACGCGTCACGTAGTCGGAATCGGCCGGGACCGCGACGTTCGTGCTGAACAGACGCTCGAAGCGAGTCGGGTTGCCGGCGCCGTTGTCATTCGCGTTCTGGTGAAACGCGGCATTACTCGTGGCTCCGCAGAACGTGTTGCTCGTGATCCAGGGAACGATATTCGCTCCGCCGCCGTGCACCGACTCCAGCCGGCGGGCAGAGTTCCCACGGCTGCGGCGTCGAAGTTTTCGGTCAGCAGCGTGGTGACCTGCGGCGTGCCGGTGAACAGCCTGTGGCGCAAAGTGCCGAGCTCGAACGAGCCGCCGCCGCCGAATCGCCCGAAGGTCGCGAGGCGCAGATTGATCGGCGTGCCCGGGTCGAATCCCGGCTGGATGCGCAGCAGGTAGGTCAGGGTTCCCGGGGTGGTCTCCCCCGAGTCGATCCGGCCGTAGTTGCCGAGCGGTTGCAGCGCGACGACCCCCGGCGTTTCCGAAGTCAACAAGGCCGAAACATTGCGCGCATCCTCCGCGGAGATGTCATTGGTGGTGTAGTTAGAGAGCGGGATGCGAACGCGAATGGTCTCGCCCGGATCGAGAAATCCATTGTGATTTCCGAGCAGTTCATTGGTCGTGACGCCATTGACGTCGATGGCGAGCGGCAGGGAATTCACATCCCTCAATGAGAACTGCCCGACGCGTTTGAACTCGATGTTCGGAATCGTCATGCCCGTGGCGGGCAGGCCATCGACGAAACCTGCCGGCGGCGGCGCGTCATGGCGTACGCGGCAAACAACTCACCGTGCTGCGAAACGGCCTGGTTGTAGTCGCCGAGATTCGGCTGGCCCGTGTCATTGCCCCATCCCGCGTGGAACGGAATCTTCGTCAGCGGCACGGGCGCCGACCAGTGCGCGCCGGCGTCATCCGAGAACGTGTAGCTCACTTCCGTGAGATCGCCCGAGGTATCGATGCCCTGGTCGTAGTAGAACACGCTCACACGACCTGTCAGCGTGTCGACCGACACCCACGGGAACCACTGCGGACGGTCCTCACCCGGCGAGGCGTTGATCTCGATGGGCGCCGACAGTGTTGCGCCACCATTCGTGCTTTTCTGAAACACGATGTCCGCGCCGTCACCGCTGTTGTTGTTGGCATAGACCAGGTAGACCGTGCCGCGATGCGGGCCGCGCGAGTTGTCCACGGCGAGCGACGGCGAGGTATTCACGCGATCGTTCCCGAGCACCTGATCCATGGTGAAGAACTCGGCCGTTTCGATCGGCGGCTGCCACGTTGCCCCGTTGTCCGTCGAACGCGCGAGCGCCACGGAATTGCCGAAGCCAAAGAATGTGCCGGGGAACGGGAAACGCCGCCATGCCACGTACGCGCGATTGCTGCGCGCCGCGAAACGCGGAATCGATGCCTGTCCGTCGGATTCGGTCGATGCGACCACGACGCTCGGCGACCACGTCGGGGTCGCCGCGGTCTTCAGATTGTCCGAGTACGTCGTGCGGATTTCGACGCCGCCCAGGGCCGTCGGTGCCGGCGTGAAGTTGGACCAGCTCAGCAGGACGCGGCCCGTGTCCGGATCCACATCCATGAACTCCTTGTCCGCCGCATCCTGGGGAACGCCGTCTTCGACGATGCCGCTCGGATTCGTCGCCGATGTCACTTCGAACGGACCTTCCCAGGTCTTGCCGCAATCGCGCGAGCGATGCACGCCCATGGTCTGCACGTCGGCCGTGTCGCTTACTTTCTCGATCAGGATCGACGAGTAGACGAAGACGCAATTGCCCAGGTACTTGACCTCCGGGTCGCCGAAGACCTGCGGAAAGCGCGTGGTGCCGATCACCTCGTTGCCGGGAGAAGGCAGTTGTCCGCCGTCCACGAAAGTTTTTCCGCCATCCTCCGAGTACATGTATCCCGACACTGAAATCGGGTTCAGGGCGAATCCGCGCGTGTCATTGAATCCGATGACGATGTGCTGACCGCTCTCATCGACAGCAATCGAGAGCTCCGCCTGCCCGCCGGGAGCTTGCCTCTTCGTCTTCGTCGCCCTCTTCGCCGCATTCAGGGTCGTTGATGCAGCCATCGTCGTCTGCCAGCGCGCGGGCCGTGGGTCTGCCCGGCGCCCGTTGCAGCCGCGTTCACGCGCGCCACCGCCGCGGCGGCGCGTTTTCCCATGACCGACATCTTGTCGTCTCGCGGCTGAACACCGGCTGCGTTTGCAAGCGATGTGCTGAGGAAGAGGAAGATGAGCGTGGTCAAGAACCCGACCCACTTGATGGAACCGTCCCTGGCGGATTTCATGGTCGTGCCTCCGTGATATCCCGAGTAAACCCGGAACAACTAGTTAGGGTGCATCGATTTCCAATATTGGAATCGAAACGAGTTGCGGATTTTTCTCCCCCTGGGATTGCGGTTGCAACCGTGCAGGTACGCCATTCTTTCGTCGTGGCGAAGTCCTACACGCCGGAGTTTTTTGAGATTGATGCGACGCGATGGAGACGAGCCGCTGGCAGGAAGCCCGATTCAGTTACCGAATCGGGACATGGGCGCCGCGCGTGGGCCGGCTAGTTCGCGTACAGCGTGACGATGTACAGGATGGCCAGACTGGTGAGGATCCAGACCCATTTCACCTCACCGTCCATGTGGGACTTCATATTCGTTCCTCCGTGCGTATTGACGAGAAACCGGCTAGTTAGTTCCGGATTCTTCTCCTGCAGACGCGCAGTTGCAATCCCTTAAGCACGCCTCGATAGCGTTGCGGCGTGGTCACTAATGAGTATTACACGGCGCGTCTCGCTCACCTGCAGCGCAGCGATCGCTTCGTTCGCGGCCCGCACGCCGCTGTCATGCGCGCCGTGCACCGTGGAGAAGTCACCTGCGCTGGTCGCCTCGCCCGCGAAAAACAGGCGATCCTCGAACGGCCGCGCGAGTGCACGTCGCGCCGAGGCGTATCCGGGCAACGCATAGCTGTAAGCCCCGCCGATGTGTTGCATCTGGCCCCAGCCGGATCCGACCAATGGACGCAGCGAGCTGCGAATGGCCGAACCGAACAAGGCACACAGCTGCTCCATGGCGAAATCGAATCCAGCCGCTGGCCCGTTCTCGCTGACGAAGCGAGCGCCCTCCCCGCCGAAGAAGCATTCGATCAATGGCAGCCCCATGGGCCGGATGTAGTACGACGCGGTACGCGCGGCGCGCGGGTCGCCTAACAACTGCGTTTCCTTTTCAAAAGGCCCGCCGTCGACGCGGAGGAACAACTTTTCGTTGTGGCCGAGCGGCAGCTGGCTCGCGGCCTCGCGCCAGGGCGCGAGCTCGGCGGGAAGCTTCAGGACGTCTCCCGCCAGAACAGCGGTGGAAACTGTCAGTAACGCCGCTCGCGCGCGGATTTCACCAGCGGGCGTGCGAACCGTGACGCCCTTGCTCTCGAGCGAGATCGAGTCCGCCGCAGTGGCCAGACGCAGTTCCACCTTCGCCGGAAAGCTGCGAGCGACCAGCGAACCCAGGCCTGTTGGCGTGCGCCAGTTGTTGTCTGACGAGGCTTCGTCATACGCCAGATAGTCCGCCACCGAGAGCTGATCGAGGTTGCCCCCGCTGATGAATCCGACGATGGTGCGGATGTAGTTGTTCCACTCGCCGTTCGGCGCGAGCGCATCCGCCGCGCGATCGCTGGGCGGGCGGCGAGGCTTCGAGCTGCTGCATCCAGGTCCCAAAAGCCCGCCTCGCATCCGCCTGCTCCGCTGGCGGGAAGCCAAGATCGCGATACTGCACGCCCCATTGCGCGGGGCTGCGGTCGATGGATACGCCAGCGGCCTTCGGCGACACCGACCCAGGCATTGCGTTCCGCGGAATGAAGCCAGCCGCAGCCGAGATCGATGTTCAGTCCCGCGACCTCGTGGGTCCAGGCGCGGCCGCCCAGGCGAGAACTCGCCTCGAGCAGCAGGGTAGATAGGCCGGACTGCGCGAGTCGCCGCGCAGCGCCGATGCCGGCGGCGCCACCGCCAATGATTACGATGTCAGGGTTCAAGGGCGCGCGAGCGCCGGGACGATCCTCAAGCGTCGCAATTGGCGACTCCTGCTTTGTAGGCGTGCGCCGACGTCGCTGTTCAGCTGCCAGTCGGTCCGCGGAATGGCACGTAGGTATAAAACGAAGTGGCGCTCCACGCCGAATAGTGGGGTGTCGGCGCGGGTTCGCGCAGCAGCGCATCGTCATCGTGCGGATTCTCGTCCCGCTCGTACGGCTGCAGCAGGTTCTCGTAAGCCAGCCTCTGAATGTACTGAGCGACTCGTTGGCTACGTGGCATGACGGCTCCTCTTGAATGAGGGGCGACCTTACCCCTATCGGTGGCTGTCGCCAATAGGAGTCAGTCTGACAAAAGCGTCGGTGAGTCGCGACGTGTAAAAATTTCCATACCCTTAATCCGCCGGCCGGGAACCTGTCGCAGCCATGGCTGCGTGGAAATCCGTATGACCCGACAGCACTAGCTAGTGCCGGCATCGGTACGTACGTCGGGCCACGGTGCTGTAACGTGCGAAATCAACGCCCGCGAGCACCCGGCGCGCGAGATCCCCTGGGCGGTAGAGCAGTGGCAGCACCGCGCTTGCGCTGTCTCCAGACCCAGGGCTCGATTCGTTTCTCGAGCGGCAGCGACCACAAGCCTCGCTTGGCGTCGCGGGCTACGTTTTCCACCTGGTACAGGCAATCGTCATTGGCGTATTCACGGTCAAACCACGCCGCGCCTCGTGCCATGACTTCGCGATTGACATGCAGATTCGCGATCCACACCTGCACCACGAATCGGCTGTATGGATCGTCGTCGACGCGCACCATCACGACGTCCTTGCCATCAAGCACCGCGGTCAGCATCGATCGCGCCTCGCCGCCGAACGGCTGGTCCGTTTCCGGCGCGTCGATATCCGCCATCCGGAAATTCATGACAACGCCCTGGATCTTTGCCTTGAAGGTATCGCCGTCGGTGACGCTGACGACACGACCGTAGAGAACTTCATCGTCCCCTGGCGCCGGAGCCTTCTGGCTGCAAGCCGATGCGCGTTTCTCCTTCGCTGGCTTTCCATGACAGTGCCGCTTGCCGGTAGTTTTATGGAAGTGACAGCCGTTCTTGTCTACGGCGCCAGCGTGACCGAATGCGTTCGCGTTAAACAGGAATCCGACGACGAACAGCGTCGAGAAAATAGAGAGATGCTTCAGCAAGGTTGCGAGAGCGTAGTACAGGCCAAATTCTCGCTGCGCCAAGACTTGTCAAATCAAGACAGGTTGGCGAGAGATCGCAAGTGAACGACCTTCACCGATTTCGAATTGATTCTTGTTAGCGCTGCAGCGGCAAGAACCGATGGCGATACACGCTCAGCGCTGAATCTTTTTGCAGGTACCCACTTCACCCGAGTAGTTGCCCGCCTTGGCGTTGGAGGTGTCGAACCGGCCGACGCGCCCGTGAAATCTTCCGGGGATCGTGACGTTGAAGGATTGGGAAAACGTCCTTTCCCCCAATTCGTAGTTGCAGCGAATGTTGCAGCTCATGTCATCGTCGGTCTGGCTATCCACCTCCGCCTCGAGAATGCCCTGCGGCGAGACGGTACACGTCAACAGCTTGATCGGGCCGTCCGAATCAGAGGGCGGAGTCAACGCATGAACTTCCATTTGCGTCGTCAGAATCGCGATCAGGGCCGCCAGGCCATAGCTTCGTCTTCATGTTCACCCATTTGGAGTGCAAGCAGCGTGCAAGGTTCAACGGACCCACGGCAGGTTTACACTTGCCTCATGTCGAAAGCCCTATCTGCCTTGTGGCTGGCTGCGCTCATCGCAATCGGGGCGAATGGCGCAGAAGCGAAGCGTGCGCACTACATCGACCTCACCGCCAACTTCTCGCGCTTCGTCGATGAAACCGCCGACATGGAGGAAGCGGCCCGAGTCGCCCTGTTCCGCACGCAGATGGACGCGCTGCTGCCCGGCTTCTACACACCGCGAAACGGCACCACTCCCGCGCGTTACGACGCCCGCGTTGCGCGTGCGCTGATGGAATTCCCGGAGCTGCGGCCACGCTATGAACAGGCGCAGCGCGAATTTCCCGCCGCCTTCGAAGCCGGAATTCAGCACTTCCGCAAGGCCTTTCCCGGCTTCACGCCGGAGTACCCGTCTATCTATTGCACTCTCTCGGCGAAATGGACGGTGGGATTCGTGAGCTCGGCGGCAAGAACTACCTGATTTTCGGTGCCGATGTGATCGCCCGCATGCATGACTCGCGCACTCTCACCCCGTTTCTCGACCACGAATTGTTCCATGTCGAGCACGTCAGGTATTTTCCCGAGTGCGGCGCGGTGTGGTGTGCGCTCTGGATCGAGGGACTCGCCACCTATGCCGCCAAGGTCATGAATCCCGGAGCGGACGATCAGCAGCTCCTGCTGACCAGCCCCAAGCCGATTCGCGCCGCGGTCGACGCCACCTGGCCCAATGCGGCGTGCTTTACGCGCGCGAAGCTTTACTCAACGGCAGAGGAAGATATCAACGCGCTGCTCACGGGCGGCCCGGAGTCCGGCGAGTTTCCCCGTCGGTTTGGATACTACGTAGGCTTGCGCGTGGCCGAGGAGTTAGGCGGGGAGTATTCGCTGGCGGAACTGGCGCACATGTCGCCGGAGCGCGTGAAGGCGGCGTTGACCGAGGCGATCGATCGGCTGATTCAGAAGGCGGGCGGTTGCAAGTAATTATGCGGCGTTGGCCTTCGGGGATTGCCAGACATCAGAGGCGCCCAGGTCCGCCTGCGTAAGTCCGAACAGGTATTCAAGCCTGATCAGGCGTCGCTCCTCGTCCTCGTTCAGCACTTTAACTTCCAGAAACTTTTCGATAGCGCGTACCCAACCGGCAATCACCAGTACGCGCACTTGCTGTTCCGAAATGCGAGCGCCGCCAGCCACCATGGCGATTCGCGATGGCAGCCCCTCGATATCCCCGCCGGCAGAAACTGCGCCTGCCACTTCCATCGCGATTTGCCGCTCGCCGAGCTGGAAATTCTCTTCGCATGAGGTATGGGCGCGTCGAATAGAGTCGGCCGCCTCTCCACAGTATTTGCATCTAGCCAATTCGATACTCCGAAACCAGACCCATTGATTTGTGACTGCCCATCGGCCGGTCAGTTCGGACGGACGTCACACTTCCCGAAGCATATTGTTAGCCCTAAGGCTTTCCGGAAGGTGAAGCCATCGCCACCATCACGATGAGCGCGAGAAAGCACGCCAGCTGCACGCTGAGCCACTACATCGCTGGATTGCCCGACGATCGGCAAGGATGGCTGGCGGGATTGCGCGATCCGCACATCGGCCGCGCGCTCACTCTGCTGCACGCGACCCCCGCGAAGGCATTGAGCGCAGAGGCGCTTGCCGCCGAGGTGGGCATGTCGCGATCGGGCTTCGCTGAGCGACTCACGACACTGGTCGCAGCCGCCCTTCAATACCTCGCGTGCTGGCGCATGCAGCTCGCGGGGCAACGGCTACGTGAATCGCGCGACACGATCGCGCAGGTGGGTTTCAGCGTGGGCTACGAATCCGAAGCCGCGTTCAGTCGCGCGTTCAAGCGGTAGTTTGGTGACTCAGCCGCCGCGTGGCGGCGCGGAGCCGGCTGGAGCATCTGGCGGCTACAACTCGCCAAGGTCGCAGGACTGCATGAACCGGAGTCGCCGTGCGATGTTCCTGGGTGCTGGCGATGAGGTGGCGGCGGCGCAGTCTTCCCAAGGCCGTTTGCACCACGCGCTTGGACAGCCCCGTGCGATCCGCGATGTCCGCCAGGCTCAAACTGATTCTTCCGTTGCGAGCCGACCCGCACTTCGCCGCCAGAAAGAAATAGACCAGGAAGGTCGACGGCGAACGGTCATGACTGACCAGATCGCGCAACAACACGTCGACGACATATCGATCCATACGAAAGGAGGCGGCCATGCTATGGCAAGCGATGCTATAGCAACGGCTTCGATCCTTGAAGTGGCCGGCGCAGTTTCGTACGGTCAACACCCAGATACGGAGGCGGGCACATGATTACGCGAGTGAAGTTCATCGGCATTCCGGTTCGCGATCAGGCTGCCCAACTCGAGTTCTACACCGAGAAGCTGGGTTTCGAGATCCTTACGGATCAGCCAATGGGAACGCAGCGCTGGATCGAGCTCAAGATTCCGCGTGCCGAGACTTGCGTGGTCCTGTTCACGCCCGAAGGCCATGAGAGCCGCGTCGGCACATTCGTCAACTGTTCACTGGCTTGCGACGATGTGCAGAAGACTTATGAGGAACTCGTCGCGCGCGGCGTGGAATTTCTTCGCCCGCCCAAGGCAGAGCCGTGGGGAACCTACGCCATGTTCAAGGACGCTGATGGCAATCAGCTGGTGCTCAGCGGGAGATAAGCGGCCGCCAGGGGGCCGCAAGCTCCTACCCTCGACAGCGTCGTGCGCCGGTTCCGGCGCGCAACGCAATATGCCCAGAGTTGGCTCCGCGCGGCTTGTGCGATCACTCACCTCGCGCGTCAAGGAGCGGCTCATGTTTGCAGGTCGAAATCGCCGTTGGTCGTCAGCTTTGTCCGGACTCGCCGCAACCATAGTCGCTGGTGCGGCCGCCGCCGCAAATCCGGCCGGGTTTTATTACAACGACCACTCCGATGCCCCCTATACGAATATTGATGACTTCAAACATCCAACGGCGATGCTGATCACCGGCCGCTGCAATCGCTACAACGCGCACTTCAAGGATGCGCGCGACGCCGGAGCCGAAGTGCTCGCGTATATCGATCCGGTCGACATTCGCGACTCACCCTCGACTTGTCAGGCGGAGTTCTTTACCGGAGCACAGCTGTGGCCGCACAAAGACAACAGCGGTAACTACCGAACGGCATACAAGAAAACGAAGCTCGCGGACCTGAGAGTCGGAAGTAGTTGGGCAGACGCCGTCGTGGCGTACGTCGAGAACCTCATGCGTGAAGGTAAGGTCGATGGAGTGATGCTCGACGTTGTCGGCGGCAAGCTGGTGGGGACTCTTGCAAACTGGAGCGACTGGCCTCCATCCGAAAAGATCGAATGGACCAACGGTAGCGTCGATCTCGTGCGCCGCCTCAACGACAGCCGCAAGCGCATCAATCCGTCCTTCATCATCGTCAATAACGGCCGTTGGACCACTGACGCCAAAACCTCTCCCGACCCGAACGTCGTGTATGCCGGGGAGCAATACGTCGACGGAATCGTGATCGAGCATCGCCCCACAACCGATGTGCTCGCGGTCAAGTTCGCGGGCCGTACCTATGGAAACGCGGGAGCCGGTTTCGAACACCGGCGCGTGATTGTCATCTCGCGAACGTTGTCGGATGCACAGGCGTGGACTGGAATCACGGGCGTGACGCACGTCGCGCTGCACCCGGACGGATACGACCATGCAGAACCGCCGGTCGTGACACCCACCCCGCTGACCGACCGGCCCCACCGGCGACCTTAGCGAGCGGATGAAAGACGGCAAGCTGACGTGCCACTAACTACGTTCACTTTGCCTTGGCGCGCCGCTTTGTCTTTGGGCGCTTGACAGCTTTCGCCTTCGCCCTCGCCTTCACTTTGACTTTCGACTTCGTCTTGGACTTCGCGCGCGACTTCGCCGTCTTCGGCGCCTTCCTGGCCTTCGCCTTGCGCGCGGCCGCCACCACCGCGTTTCGCTCGCCCACCATGTCCCAGATGCTCGTGCCGGCCTTCGCAAGCCAGCCCGCAAGTTTCTGCTCGTCGATCTGCGCCGCGTCCTCGTAGGCAATCTGCGCCATGTGGAAGCTGCCGGACGCCTCGAGCTCCGGCTCGTCGAAATGCTGGCCGTTCCAGAACATCAGCATCACGCCCGTCTTGCGGGCGGTGTAGCCCACCACCACGTTCTCGCCGACTAACCACACGGGAATGGCGTGCCAGAGTTTTGAGGTTGCCTGCGGCAGCGCCGCATCGATGTTCTGGCGCAGCTTCTCGCAAATGGCGGCACGCTGGACATCGAGGGCGGCGTTATAGGACGAAATCGAATCGGCGCTCATGGAGGGTTTCCTTGTTGTTTGCGCTGACGCTAGTCGAACACGAGACCCAGATCCGACAACAGTCGTTAACCCGCTGTCCCGTTTTCGCACCGGTGGAAGCTCGTCGCACCTTGCGGCACGATCTCACCCGTGCTCATCTCGTTCGACTCCGACCGCCCCTCTTCTTCGCCCTTCATCGAACGGGTCTGGTCGTGCCATTCCGAAGCGGGCGGAAACTTCCTCGCCGTCGCTTCCGTCCACTGGGAACTGGTCGTCACCCGCCTGGCAGGCGAAACCATCGTCACTCTCCATGGTCCGGAAACCCGGCCCCGCGAGGTTTACTGCCCGCCCAATGGCGAGTGGTTCGCCATCCGCTTCAAGGCAGGCACTTTCATGCCGGGTCTGCCCGTGCATCGGCTGGCCGACGGGAATGATGTGAACCTCGCGCCCGCGTTTCGCGGCCGCTTCCGGCTCAACGGTTCCGCCTGGGAGATACCCGATGAGGACAACGCGGAAGTCTTCGTCAACCGCATGGTGCGCCGTGGCCTGCTGACTCGCGACGCGGCCGTGGCGGCGCAACTTGCCGGCGACGCGCAAGCGGTGAATACGCGCACCGCGCAGCGCCACTTTCTCTTCGCCACGGGCATGAGCCACACAGCGTTGAAGCAGATCGAACGCGCACGTTTCGCCACCCAACTGCTTCGCGAGGGACTGCCACCGATCGATGTGGCTCATGACGCGGGCTACTTCGACCAGGCGCATCTGACACGCTCGCTGCGCAAACTCATCGGCCTCACCCCCGGAAGCATCGCGCGCGAGGAGCGGCAGCTGTCGTTTCTGTACAAGACCTGACGAGGCGCGCGCCTTCAACATGATCTCCCCAAACCCGTGGCGAGAATCATGCGAGGCAAAATGTGGTGGATAGGCTTTTCGATGAGCGCAGTCGTGGTGCTGTTCCTGCTGCTGGACGCGGGCATGAAACTGGCGGCGGTGCGCCCGGTGCTCGAGGCGGGTCAGCAGATTGGCTTCCCCGGAGCGGGAATGGCGCGCAAGCTGGGCGCGCTGCTGCTCATCTGCACTCTTCTATATATATACCCGCGCACCAGCCTGCTGGGCGCCATCCTGGTCACGGCTTTTCTCGGCGGCGCGGTGGCGACGCATGTGCGGCTGGGCAATCCCCTGTTCTCGCACGTGTTGTTTGGCGTGTATGTGGGCGTGTTGATGTGGGGCGGGATGGTGCTGCGCGATCCACGGGTGAGGAATCTGCTTTCACCCTGGGCTTAGCGCCTCGCGGCTCGCCGCGCCTTGGCCCACAGGCCGACCGCGATACAACACCACGCGATGAAGAACCCCGACATGCCGCCGACGGC
Source organism: uncultured Pseudomonadota bacterium (assembly GCA_963736955.1). GTDB lineage: Bacteria > Pseudomonadota > Gammaproteobacteria > Steroidobacterales > Steroidobacteraceae > CADEED01. Next base: position 25,856 of record CAVTQT010000010.1, on the reverse strand, counting down.
CGCGAAGAAGATTTGCGAGTCATAGCGGGCGTGGGCATACGGCAACCAGTCCGCGAAACCCGCAATCACCGACGCGGCCAACAGCACCCACAGCGCGGCGACCCGTGTTCGCTCGCGGATCTTGTAAGGCCGGATGAGTGACTTCGCAGGCTGGCGATGCAGATGCCGCGCCCAGCGGATGAGTATTGCCAGGCCCACGATCGAGCTCAGGAAATGCAGCAGATGGTAGATAGGCAGCCATGCGAAGCCCGGCGTGGGACCGAGGAAAGCAGGAAATGTGTCCGTCACGATGGTTCCACGATGCGTGAAGGAGTCCCAGACAAGGTGAGTGACGGCGCCCAGCAGGATGGCGATGGACGCGCGCGCGATGATCGAGGGCGTGATCGCATCGGTGTGTGCGAACCGCGTGTGCCAACGGTCAGATAGCAGCGTGATCGTCGCCTTCTCGAGCATCGAGACGTAGAAGAGCCACACGAGCAGTCCCACCGGCAAGGCGAAGATGAACAGCCCCGCGAAACTGTGCGTCAGGGCTCGGCTCGCCTCGTACGAATAGATGTAGCCGAAATCGGGCGCCATGCTGCCGACAATCAGAGCGGTCAGGGGGAGCTTGTGGTTGCTGAAACGATGCAGCGGAAGGACGGCCGCTGCGTGCGAAACGGTGAAGGGCATTCAGCAGCCTAGCGCGTCTCCACAGACTTGCCACGTCGGACAACAGGATTCCTGCCGATGGAGCGACGCTCTTGTGCGCACTCGCTGACCCAGACAGGCGATCGAGTCCGGGGCGAAGTCGCGTGCGTCACTTGCGACTCAAATATGCGGCCACTCTAGAGTCCTCCCACCACACCTCGGAGGGCGCGCCATGCCAAATACAAAACCTGTCGATATCGACACGCTTCTCGATCAAGCCGGAAACGAAGTGTTCAAGGGTCACGACATGCGATCGCTTGGACCGAGCGACAGCTCGGACACCGGCGCAGACATGGTCGGGACGGGGCTTGCGCTCGACAGCACTACCGACCGCAACGGCACGGGTGAGCGCGCGAGCGTGGAAATCGAGGCCGATGTGGAGCTTGACCTCGCCGCCGATCGCATCGTCACCGCGGAAGAAGCCGGCCTGGGCGGCGGCCTCGATCAATCGGAAGAGGCTCAGCTTGGTGTCACAGATGAAGAGATCGAAGCCGCCGTTCTCGTAAGGCTGGGCCTCGATCAATAGGAGCAGGCCCACATAAATCTCGCATCGGCACGGACATTCGGGCGCCGAACGCCCGCGTAAGCTCCGCAACCATGAAATACCTACTCCGAACGTTATTCGTCGCAGCGCTACCTTCGCTGGTCAGGCTGCTTACCACCCAAATGAACGCGCGCAGATCCGCTGCAGCGACACCAGTGTCGCGTCGGCGTCGCCGACTTTCACACGGGTGACCACCACCGTGTCGCAATCGGCACCGTCTCTTAGCCTCCCGGAGCCCATCATGCAAACACCGACATTCACTAAAACTCCATTGCCCCTGGAAGGCGGCGATGGCATCTCACAAGGCGCATCGCGAGCCGCTGAAATCGGCGAGCGCGCTGCAGCTGCGTTTGATGACAAGAGGGACGCCGTCGCGCGCGCAATCGACGCCGCGGCATCCGCATTGCATGCCAGAGTCGAAAGCCTTCCCGGCGGCCCAGACGTAGCCCGAGCCGCGCAGTCCACTGCCGACACCATGGAAAAGGCGGCTGACTACGTGCGCGATCAAGACCTGAAGGGCATGCTTTCCGACATTACGCGAATCGCAAAAAGGTATCCGGGCGCCACCTTGCTCGCGGCCACGGCGCTGGGCTTTCTGGCTATTCGTGCTATCGGTCGAAATCAGGGTTAGGCCATTGCCATGTCGCCCGCCGATCGCTCGATTTCCGCGGTCCTCCACGACATCGTGGGCAACATTCAGGACATCGTCCGGTGCGAAATTCGCATGGCAAAGACTGAGCTCACCGAAGAGGTGGGAAAGTCCCGCTCCGCCGGATTGCTGGTCGGCGTAGGCGTGCTCATGCTCACGTTCAGCGCGCTGTTCCTGCTGCTGGCTGCGGTGTTTGCGTTGAGTCTCCTGGTGCCTGAATGGGCAGCGGCCCTGATCGTTGGTGCGGGCGTCGGCGCCATTGCGGCGCTGTGTGTCGGTGCCGGAGTCAAAAGGCTCAAGGCCGTGCGTGCGGCACCGAAAACTGTCGTCAGCTTGAAGGAGAACGTCGAGTGGGCAAAACAACTCACGAAATAGCGAGTGACATCGATCAGACTCGCAGCGATCTCAAGTCGAATCTGGAGGAACTGGAGACGAGAGTGAAGGACGCCACCGACTGGCGCGCCCACTTTCGAAAACGCCCAGGTTCGATGATCGCCGCAGCGTTGTTTGGCGGCGTGCTGCTGTCATTGATGAGCGAAAAGCGCTCACCTTAGGAACCGCAAGTTTCGACCCCCTACGGAATAACGGCGCGGAAGTCGTCGTAGTCAGCCGCGGCGCGGTATCCCACGAGGCCGACGCGGCCGCTCGTTGGCTGAGGATCCGTGGCTTCGAGAATCAACCAACCGTTCACATAGGCACGCAGCTTCGGGCCCACCGCATCGAGCCTCAGCGTGTACCAGGCGTTGGGCGTCACGGTCAGCGCCGCGCTGCCGAGCTGGGTGATGATGCCGTTCTGTAACTTGCGCAGGGTCACGGTGTTCGAGCGCCGCAACGATATGTAGACGTAGTTGCTCGGATCGCCGTAACGCGCCAGGACGCCGGCCCACGGATCGCCGGCCGTATTGAACGCGCGCAGCCGCACGCGCGCCTGCACGATCTGGTCGGTGTTGATGATCTGTTCCGGCCCGACCACTGCGCGCGCGTCACCCGCGGTCGAGGCCTGATTGAAAGGAGATCGCCGCTCCGGACTGCCACGACCACTGGCCGGTGCCCGAATAGGTCCAGGGCTCGGGCTGCAGCTGCGGCGGTTCGTATATCAGCCCCTCGCTCGCCGAGTAGATAGTCTGCGTGAGGAATGGGCTGACGATCACATTGTCGTAATCTGCCGCCGCGCGGTAGGAGAGCAGCGCGGCACGCCCATGCGACAACGCGTCGTCCCAGGCCTCGAGCACGAGGTTGCCATTCACGTAAACACGCTGCAGCGTGCCGACGGACTCCAGTCGCAGCCGGTACTTCCGATTGAGCGCCCACGGCACGCTCGCGCTGTCGATCGTCGCGGACACCCCGCCCTGCATGCGCTTGAGCTGGATGATCCCGGAGCTGCGCAGCGTGACGTAGTAGTAGTTGGACGCGTCCGTGCGGCGCGTGGCGAGCCCTACCCATCGGTCGCTGCCGTTGACCGCGGTCGGCTTCACCTCCGCCTGGATCGACTGGTTGGTCCAGTCATAAGCGTTGAGTACCGCGCCGGCATTGCCGGCCGTGCTGGCCTGGCGGAACACGCGCGTATTGCCGCTCTGAACCACCGAGAACTGGCTGCCGGAGAGCACGGTCCAACCCGTGCCGTTGCCCGAGGCGAACGTATCCTGGAACAGCGTCGGCTGCGCGAAGCTTTCCGGCAGCTCGAAGTAGTAAGGCCCGTTCCCACCGTTCACGAGCACACCGCGTCCGCTCACCGAAATCGATCCGTTCAGGTCGTAGCCGTCCTTGGCGACGAGGATCGCGACGTGCTGGTAGATGCCGTTCACGTCCGGCTGGAACACGTTCACCACGGCCGCGCCACGATCGGCGTTCCAGCGCGTCACGAACACGTACTGGTCAGATTTGACGAGCAAGTCGCCGGGGCTGAGGCCGCCGAAGGATCCCTGAGGGGTGAAGTCGCCGGCAGTACGCAGATTGTCGGCGCGATACCACTCGTTCGAACCACTGCGGCGCCACACGCCGACGCCGAAGCGCGCGAAGTCGCCGATGAACAGGGCGTCGTCGCGGATGGCAACGCCGCCGAAGGTATGACCCGGCTCGGGCACGAGTCGCGCGTTCAGCGGCCAGGATCGTGCCGGTGCGCTGGAATACGTGCGTCGCCGGCGCCGGCAGGTCGTCTACGTTGTACGGACTCGCCACGACCGCCCAGTTCGGCGAGATGTCGACGTCGCCACCGACGGCGTTGTCGTCGTCTCCGCTGTAGTCGCCGTAGAGAGTGGCGCGAGCCATCCAGTTGCCGGTGACGGAATCCTTCTCGTAGATGGTGCCGCCCCAGCTCCCGCTGCCGATGAATATTCGCCCCCCGTCAATTTCGACATCGCTGACGGGCTCGTGCTATGCGACACGGCTGGCCCGGTGGAGGCGCCGATCTGCTTCTGCACCCAGTTGCCGCCTTCGCGCTCGAGGATGTACATGGGCTCGAACGCCAGGGCCAGCACACCGTTCTTCATCGCGATCGGATTGCGGTTGGTGGCATCGTCAATACTGTTGTCGTCGCTCTCGCCCACCTTGCGCACGAGCGTCCACGTCGTGCCAGAGCGGCGGTACAGCCAGGCGCTGGTGATCGTTATGTAGTCCTCACCGCCTTCATCGAGATACGAGTAAGAACTGAGAGCGACTGCGTCGTTCCCGTCGAGCGCAACGTCGCCCCAAAGGGCGTCGACACCAGGCGGCGGCGCGATTCGCGACGACTCTTCAATGACCAGCGGGTGGGCGTGTACGAGTCCGGCCACGCCGAGAGCGGCGATGCCGGCGAGGAGAGTTTTCATGGCGAGACCTGGAAGGGTTTTAGACGTACTACTAGCTATTGCACCTATTGCAGGTCGCGCGCCATACGCACTACCCGCGAGTCCGGCATTCGAGGCGCGCTTTGCAACCGAGTGAAGATTTTTCATAGGACCATGGGCAGTCGATCGCTGCCGGCGGATCCAGATGCGCAAGACGCGAACACGCTCACATTGGGCGCCGTGCAGGCGTCAACGGCGTTCTCTACACTGGCGCGGTGCCAATCGCCGCCCGCCTGCTCCTGCTCATTTTTACAATTTCGCTCTCATCGGGCTGCGCTACGTCGCGCGGGATAAGCGAGGACTCTGAACCGACGGTGATGGACCCGGTGCCGGAAGTTTCTGACGAGGCGACGAACCCGGAAACAGCCGCGGCCGCGGACACCGAGTCCAAGGAGAAAGAAGGCGAAGTTCCGTTGGCCGTCGCCGGTTCAGAGCAGGCCGAAGCACCCATCCCCGAGGTCGTGGTCCAGGCTCGCGTCCGCGGTCGCCACGAGGCGATCTACGATCTCGTCACCGAAGCACGAGATCTGCTCCGTGACGTCGAGCTCGAGTATGTCTTCACCGGAAAGGGGAAGCGCCAGTCGCTACGCGGGCGGCCCGTCGCTTTTGCGCTCTGGAGCGAGGCCAGGCAGGAGTGGACCATCGCCCAACTGGAACTGCCGCGTCCGCCAGTAAAGTGGAAACCCGGCAGGAAGCCACTGCCCTTTCGCTCCCTCACGCATGGAATCGAGGCGCGGCACGTGAAAGGCACCGGCGCCGAGCGGCTGATGTTCGCTTTCTCCAAGGATGGGGAGCCCCTGAAGGTGTATGGACGCAAGTTCCCGGTGTTCGACAACCAGCTGGTGAAACGCAAACAGTGGCCAGCCGTCGTCAAGACCGCCAAGCCCATCGTCTATCTACCCTTCACGGAAGACACTTTCGATCCGGCTTTCGTCAGCGGCGGCAAGGACTTCCTGGTTGCCACCGCACGCAAGGCGCTGGAAGAGCTGCGGCACGCGAATGCACCGAGCGTCGCTTTTCCGGGGGAACTGCTCGCCGACGCCATTCCCCTGCAGGTCATCACGACTCTTGCCGTGATCGAACAGACCGACGATCGGGATTACGTGGAAAAGCAGGCAGTCGCTTTCGACGAAGTCCTGAGCCAGTACGGTCTCAAGCAAGACGAGGCTTATCGGTACAGCGTGTCGAGCGCACGCGCCCTGGGGCCCATGCAATTCACCAATCGCAAGGGCAGAGGGACCTATTCAGCGGTAGTGAGACGCTGCCCTGAAGCCCGGCTCGACCCGGTATTCGAGACCGGCGCAACGAATCTGCTGAACGCCATGAAGGCGGCGAGCTGCCTGCTGGATATGGAGATCGCCGCGATGCGGTCGGACATTCGGGACGCATATAAGAAGAATCCGGTCGTGCTGGGGATCTTCCCCGTCGCCGCCTACAACGGCGGGCCGAGAAACGTCGCCAAGCTGTACCGCGTATTGTCCAGAATGAATGTCGAGCTCGACGACCTCAGCCGTCCGCAGGTGGAGTTCACGGGTTCCACAGTGAAATGCCCGTGTGTCTGGAAGGCGGATGGCGATTCGGTTCGTCCCGTGTCGATTCCGCGATACAACAACGAGAACCGTTGGTACATCGAGAAGTACCAGAGCATCGTCAGTCTGTTCGAATGATCCGGTTTTACGCCGGCATCGAGATGTGCTCGTGGCTCACGAGCCACTCGCCTTCGCAACGCTCGAAGCAGGTGGTGCCGCGAACCCAGTAGCCAGACGCGCGCCCGCCCGGGCGCGCGCCCGAGACCAGCGCCAGATAGTGGCAGAAGGCCGCGCCCTCTCCCGCCACGATGCGCAGGTTATGGAGTTCGAAGTCGAGCGGACCTTCGAACGAGGCGAACCACTGCTCGAAGTTTTTTCGATAGGCGGCGGCGCCGCGCACGTCGAGCGGCGGCCGCAGGTCGAAGGCCGTGACGTTGGGAGCGTAGAACGCCAGGAGGCGCTCGACGTTCTTGTCGCGGATCGCCTGGGCGATTTCGTCGATGCGACGGCGCAGGACGGCAGTGATGGAGGCACTCGTCTTGCCATCCGGGGTCATGCTCAGGATGCGCTGCTCGTAAAGGTCGCGGGCGCGCTCGATCGCAGCCAGTTCCTCCTCCTCACTGATTCGGCTCATGGCGAGAACGCTAGCCCTCGGCTGCACCGCGCGTCTGTCGGCGCATCGGCCAACGGATGTCAGCCGCGCTTGTGGGGTCGCTTTTGGGGTCTGGATTTCTACTGCCGGGCGCCGCGCTCATCAAGGGCGTGGTGTGTGGCGTACGCGTCGAAGAAGTCGAGGACCCGTTGATGCGCAAGATTCGCTATCTAGACAAGCTGATCGATGAGCTCGCCAAGGGAAAGGCGATGGAAAAAATCCTGCGGTAAGGCCCAAGAAGTCTGTAGTCCATCGCCGGCAATTACCGGCCGACCTATCAAGGCTGTCATAACTCAAAGCCGGCCCAACTCACATGCCACGGCCGGCAGCGAAATCCCTTGCGAAATCTTGGCGCATCGCGCAAAGATTTGCGTTATGAACAGCGGCACGACGTATGCCGCTGCACCCTCAGGAAGGAAATCATCATGCGTGGCAGAAAATGTGTGTTGCTGATCTCAGCGGCTGTCTTGACATTTGCCGGCGCGGCGAGCGCGCCGCTCTCGTTCGCCGGATCCGGTAAATCAGAAGAAGTCGAACTCCTCGGTGGCTCTGCTCCGCCGAAGTCGAGCGCGAATTCGATCTACATTGTCCGGATGTCGGATGCGCCGGTCGCCGATCGGGTCTGTCGCCCGCTCGCGCGGACACAGAATCAAATGACCATTGGCGGTCGCGTGGTAGTCGTAGGTCGCGTCCCCCACACGCAAGATGACGCGCCATCCCGGAACCAGCGCCTGCGTGTATTGCATTTGCGGCTCGGGACAGCCGAGCGAGCCGTCTCGCCAGGTCACGCGCTGCGCGCTCTGAACCGTGATCGCCTGCGCGGGCGCACCGCGCGCAACCGCGTCTTGCTTCGCGGCCGTCACGATCGACTGCAGATCATTAGGCATGGCTGGGGATTCCGAACCGGCGCCATTGGCGCACGCTGCCAGCCCAGTCGCCGCCAGGCAAAGAATTGCGGGGATAGTGGGCTTCGACATCTTTCACCAACGTTTCAGTAGAGGTACACCGCGCCGGACGACAACACCCTGTTGTCCAACTGATTCCCGTCGACGCCCGTTGCCCCGCTGCTTTCCCCTATCGCGCCGATGGCGAGCGCCACGCTGGTGCCGCAGAACGCGATGCGCAGGCCGAATTTGTCTCCATAGTCCGGGTTCGGTGCCTTGACCTGTTTGCGGAACCGCCAGCGGTTCGTCGTGCTCGAGGTCCGCGCGTATAGGAACACCGCGCCGCCCGTGATGCCGGTGGTCTGAATGGTGTCCGAAACACCGCTGCCTCCGGCGTTGCCGAAGTAGTCGCCGATGGCGAGCGCAGTGCCACCGCGGTCGAAAGCGAGTGCCGTACCCCAGGTGGAGTAGCCACTGTCGACGCCTGCCGGAGTTTCGATGGCGGCCTCTTCCACCCACGCCGTGCCGCTCCAGCCGAACACGCGCACATTCGAGGACAACGGGTGCGACGAATCGCGGAACGCGAGCCGCGTGCCCGCACCGCCCAACGCCAGTTCCTTGGACAACCCGTTCAGCACCGGCAGTGTGTTCGGCAGCTTCATCCAGCCCGTGCTGGCGCGCTTCCAGGTCACCACGCGGTGGCCCTCCGGCCCGTACGAGTAGCAGAACTGCACGAAGGTCGCGCCGTCGCCACTGAGCTTGCCCGAGTTGCAGAAGTCCACTTCGTTGTGCGGAATCGTGAGCGTCGTCTGGTACACGAACGTGTTACCCGAACGCGCGTAAATGTGATTCTCGCCCTGGCGGTTGCCTTCGCCGTCGCGCTCCTTGAGCTCGAGCACGCGCAATGTGTTGCCGTCCTCGCTCATGTCCACGGCCTCGCCGAAGTACAGGAAATCGCGCGCGATGAGCGCGGGTGAGCCCAGCTTCTGCAGTTGACTCCAGGTGCCATTCGCCGCGCGGCCATAGATGTAGGTCTTGCCCACGAACGAGTAGCCGTTCTGCTTCTCGCCGGGTGCGCCGATGGCGATCAGTGTGCCGTTCGCGTTTACCGCGATGGCCTCAAAGTCCTGCGGCCAGCCGCTGCCGAAATACTGCTCGTTGGTCACCGTATCCGGCTTGAGATACGCCTCCTGGTGCCAGCCGCTGCTGTCGCGCCGGAACACATAGGCGGCTCCTGCATCAATCATGCTGTCGTAGGTCTGGTCGCCATTCACGCCCGTGGCACCGCTGTCCTCATTGGGCGCGCCGATGACGAGAGTCTTGCCGTCCGGGCTCAGCGCGAAGCTGCGGCCGAACTGGTCGCCTGCGCCCGGGTTCGAGGCCTTGAAGTAGCCAATCGCGTCGAGCATCAGGTTCTGCACGGGGATCTCGGCCGAGTCTGTGCAGCCGGAGGCGTTGCAGGCCGCCACTTTGTATCGCGCTTGGGGCCAGAGCAGTTTGTGGACCGAGATGTTCACGCGGGCGCGGTGCTGCGGCGCTGCGATCGGGCTGCCGAGGACGGTGAAGGATGAGCTCGAGCTTGGCTTGTACCAGAGCTGGTAGCTCTCCGCGGTCGGGACGCTGTCCCAGTCGAAGATGAGTTGCCTCAAGTCCGCACCGACAGTCACTTGCGGTGCGGGAGGAGCGGCAAATGAGGGTGCGGAGGCCAAGGCGGCGAAAGCCGCGAAACGGATGAGCGCGCGGGCATACATGACGATTCCCCCTGGTGAGAGTCAGGTCTAACTAGCGTAGGGAGGGGAATATGCGCGTGGATGCGCGGGAAAGTCACCGTGCGGACTGCAAATCCGGTGCGCGCCTACAAGGCCCCGGCGCTTTTGCTGGCAGATGCAGGCGGAGAAATCGCGAGCTGCCGCGAGCGCGCCCGCGGGCAGAGGCGTAGTGCCAACGTGTGAGCTTACGGCAGAAGTTATTTCGCCGGAGATGCGCTCGCGCGTTTGGCGCTTAGTTGCTCGGTGCCGAACTGGCCCACGACGCGCGTGAGCTTCAGCTCATCCCCGGCGAGCGTGCCGCTGTACATGATGGTTATCTGCTCGCCGTTGACCGAGAGCGGCTCTTCGAAGGAAACCTTGTCGCCTTCCACCTTGAGGTTCTTCAGCGGCACAGTGCCCTTGCCCATCGAGTGATCGAAAGTCGCCTCACCCGTGAGGGCCTCGCCGGATTTCTGGAATTCATAGACGTACTTCTGAACGCCGATGGGAGAATCGAATTCTGCGGTCCATTTGCCGAGAAGATCGGCGGCGCTGACCGGCAGAGCAAATGCCATGAGCATCGCAAGAAGGCCAAAGTAGCGGATTTTCATGAAACCTCCGTCATATATGTTTTTCGAGAGTGCGCATGCATCTGTCAGTCACGCTTCAGCATTCCGTTTGATTCCAGCCAAATCATGAATTGCGGGAACCAGCCCGTGCTGGTCTTGCCCGGGTTGCCGAGGCCAAAGCCGTGACCGCCGTTCTGGTAGAGATGGAACTCGACGGGACGGCCCGCCTTCTTCCACGCCGAGATGAGCCCGTAGTCATTGTTTCCGAACAGCGGATCGTCGGCGGCCACCGCGACGAACATGGGCGGCGCATCCGGCGGGACCTCGACCGCCGACTGACGCCCGTAGATAGGCGCGATGAAGGCCGGCTTGATCTCCTTCGACTCCAGCGTCGCCGCCATGGTGGTTCCGGCACCCGCGGAGAATCCCATCATGCCAATGCGTTTCGGGTCGATGTGCCATTCCGTGGCGCGCGCGCGCACGAGTCTGAACGCCGCGGTCGCATCTTCGAGCGGCAATGCCGTGGGCGAGCGCGCGGGTGCCGTGCCTGGCTGCGCGCCTGGTGTCGGGGCAGTGAGCGGATTGCCGCGACTGAATTCCGCCCAGTCCGGTGCGGTCGGCAGCAGCCGGTACTTCAGGACGAAAGCGGCGACGCCGCGCTCATTGAGAGCCTGCGCCACTTCCCAGCCTTCGTTGCCCATCGACAGGATTCGAAAGGCGCCGCCCGGCGCGACGATGACCGCCGCACCATTGGCCTTGGCGGGATCGGGCAGAAACGGCGTGAGCGTCGCGCGCGAGACGTTGCGCACGAAAGGATCTCCCCATTGTTTGTACCAGCTCTCTTTCGCGGTCTGTCCTTCGACACCTCCCGTCTCGAGAACAATCGCGTTCGGCTCGGCGGGCGCTTCGATCGGAGTCTTCGGTGGCTCCTGCGCATGAGCCATCGTTGCCGCGAGCATTGCGGCAAGGCCGACACTAATGAAAGTGACTTTCCTGAAAGCTGACATGACTTCCCCTTCGTAGATACCCGAATCATGCCACTGCGACAGTCTCAAGCCGCGCTGAGTTGGTTATCGCTCGAGGTCACTTTGAACATCCGTGCCGCGCACCTCGTCTATCTCACGCGGGCTTCGACGCGGTAGAGATCCGCTCCGCGCAGGCTGTCGGCCGGACGGCGCGTCGTGAACGTGATGTAGTTGGGATCGGACCAATCGAGCATCGGCGCATAGGTGTCGCTCTTCGGCGTATTGATCTCATCAAAGAGGCGATTGCCGCGCGTGTAGAGCCCATCGATACGCGCGCCGTAATACAGCGCCACCGGATCTTTCGTGAGATCGTCGGCGCGCGTGAAGATGATCGAAACGCCATCGCGCAGGAATGTGGCGTCGAATTCGTCGGCTGATGTATTCAACAGGCCGGGCAACGGTTTGATGTTTTCGAATCGACCGCGACGGTCGACGGCGGTGAACAGATCCATGCGACCTGCGCCACCGTGGCCATTGCTCGAGAAGAGCAGCGTACGGCCGAACACCATGGGCGCCCATTCGTTGCCGCTCGAATTGACCGCGTCGCCGAGCGACTCCGGAGTACCAAAGCCTTTTGAGGTGACCGCGACGCGGTAAATATCGTCGCCGCCGCGGCCGCCGGGCCGGTCAGACGAGAAGTACACGAAGCGTCCATCGCGTGAAAACGCGGGATCGAAATCGCGGGACGGGGAGTTGAACGAGACGGGAGTGGCATCGTGCCATCCCCCGGAAGCGCGCCGCGACATCCAGATGTCGTAACTTCCCGGCCCGCCTGGGCGATTGCGGCTGAACCACAGCGCGGTGTTGCCGTCGGGCGAGATGGTGAGGCGGACGTCAGAATATTTCGTCGAGATGATGTCGGGAGCGAACTCGCGCGTGTCGCCTGAAATCTGGAAGTCGGGGGTGGGGATCGTCAGCAGAGCGAATGCGATTGCGACGCGCATGTCGTGAGTCAGCCTTGCGCTGGCCGGTACCGAGTTAGGACCAAGCTACCGGCCGTGGAGCGATTAACCCGCGGCTGGACCTGACGGACAAGTTGAGGACGCGCATCTATCGTGACTTCCCTATGCAATCAAACCATGAACATGCCGTGCGTGAAGTTGGAACAGCCGTGACGCAAATAAGTTCGCCGCCCTCTTCATGCAGGATGGCATTTGCCCGGTCTGTACATCGAAGTTCCGACTACTGGATCAGCGGTCCCTGCACCAGGTAGAGCTCGTTAGCGGAATTCACCAGTGCCAACCCATTCGTGCCGAACCGCACCAGGCGCGTCGGTCGCACATTGGTGGCAAAGTTTGGCAACTGGGCGCGTCCCACCAGCTCGCGCGTGGCCAGGTTGAATACTTCGATGAACTCCATCGAATCGCCGCCCGAATATTGCGTGGCGAAGTAGGCGCGGTTCTTCGCGACATCGATTGCCGCGGCCCGCGATTGTCCCAGCGTCTCATACATGACGTACGAGAGCGGGTCAGCGGGATTGACGATGTGAGCATCGCCTGAATAAACGCGCCCATTGAAAAATCGCAGCCTGCCGCTCGACTGCTGGAGATTGCTGCTGAACACCGGACCTGTCGCGCCGACCAACAGGATCGCCCCGTTCGTGTAGAGACGCGTTCCATCCGGATCCCATGCGATGTTTCCCCAATCCGAGAACGGGGAAATCTGCGCCACGCTTGAACGCTGTATCGTTTCGTCGAAGATCACGATGCCGAGACCATTGCGGCCGGATGCATTGGTGTTCCGGCGGACTGCCAGCACGCCAGACGTCCCTGGCGCTACTCCCATATCTGTTGCGAACATGGGCGTAGTTCCAGGTGGATACGGATCGTTGCCGAGCGAGATCAGGATGTCGGACGCCAGCGGACTCGTGATGAGCCTGCGGATCGAATCGCCGTCACGCTGAGCCACGTAGAGCCTGGAGCCATCGTCCGAGAGCGCCAGCAACGACGGATCAAATCCTGCGGCCAGCGAGCCACCCACCGTCTCAGCCACCGGATCGAATTCCACGACGCTGCCAGGGTAGTTAGATGACTGGGCCGGAACCGCGGCGTACAACGTGTTGCGCGACTCGCTCCAGGCAATGTCCGCGGCTGCCTGCGAGCTGTGCCGAATGGAGTAACCCTGCGGCCCGGGAATCGTCGCCGTCACGTTGTAAGTGACCGTGATCGTCGACGGGGTGACCGTGAGCGGGTACTTGCAGGCCTGCTCGATACAGGCAGTCACGTTGATGGTGTCCGTGTGCACGCCTGGCGATAGCTGCGCACCCGGCTTGAGCTCGATGAGGATGTTCCAGACGTGATTCGCATCGTCGCTGTACGTCACGGATGAAATCCAGTCCGACGTGTGGCTCGTTTTGAGAGAGAGGTCATACCGCGTGTGTGGAGTCACGGTTACGGGCACCAGCACTCTGGGCGGCGTGAGCACGTCCCAAGGCAAGCGCGACACATTGACCGTGCTGCTCGCGAGCGAGACGGTGGGCAACGTTCCAACCGTCACCGTATAGGTCACCGGGATGTCGAGCGTCGTCCCCTTGAACGTGGTGCAGCCCACATCACCGCAAAATCCAAGACGAACGGTGTCTTGATAGGTGCCCGGCGCGATCTGCGTTGGCGAGTAGAGCCCAACCCATATGCGGATGGAAGTCAGCGAGTCATCCGTCCGGGTCGCGTACGCAATACCGTTGCTCGTATAGGTAGCCCGGAATCCGAATTGATTCGCCGCGCTATCCGTGATCGTGATTTGAACTTCTGAGCCGAACGGCTCATCGCCCGCGACCGAAGCCGCCTGACTGATCGACGCCACCGAGGCGGTGAATCCGCGAGCTACGGGGGGCGGGGGCGGATTGTTCGCGCCGCCGGCGCCGCTCCCGGACCCGCCACCACCGCCGCACCCCGCCAAGCCGGCTGATACGACCAGCAACAGGGAACTGAACAGGTTGCCAGCGCGGTGAGACTTTTCCATGTTTCTTGATCCCCGGGCGCTGCAGCGCCTCTTCAAGTTTGATTTTGCTTAACCCACCAGCGCGTTGTATCGCAGCGCCGCCTACTTGTGCAATTTGAAGCGCCCGCTGACCAACGCCCAGGTGCTCTTGCGGGCTCCCGTCATCTTGTGCATCTGGTCTTCGGCCGCGGCGACGACACAGTTTCGGCCCCGACTCTTGGCCAGATACAGCGCCTCGTCGGCCTGTCGGAACGCGTCCTCAAAACTCTGATCGGCATGCGAGGCCGCCACACCGAAGCTGGCGGTGATGGGCAGCGGATCGTCCGGAATGAAGTTCGTTTGCATGATTCTTTGCCGCAGCTTTTCAGCCAGCTCCGCGGCCTTTTCCAGGCTCGCGCCCGGGCACACGAGCACGAACTCTTCGCCTCCCCAGCGACCCAGTCCATCGGTGTTGCGTGTGTGCGCACGCAGGATCTCGCCCATCTTGCGCAGCACACGATCGCCGCCATAGTGGCCGCGTTGATCGTTGACGCGCTTGAAGTGATCGATATCGATGACGATGACGCTCGCGGGCACCCGCGTGGCCTGGAGCGTCTCGACGAATCGCTCGATGCCGTGACGGTTCAGGACATTGGTCAGCGCATCGAGCGTCGACAGCTGCCGATACTTTTCCTTTTCGCTCTCCAGATCATGGATCTTCCTGCGCTGCTCGCGATGCTTGCGACGCAGCAGCAGCCACTGCGATATTCCGTAGGTGGTGGCGAGGATCATCCACAGGCACAGGATCCCCAGGTACCAATATTCCGCGCTGATCCAATCTCCGACGAATTCGATCTTGTCGATCTGGATGTCGTGGTGGGTTTCGGCGAGATTGCCGCGAAGATCGATGGAAAATATGGTGGCGTTGCTGAGATCGGGCTGCGACTGGGATCTCGGCAAGTCGTATTGGGCTATCCACCACTCCGGCACCCAGAACTCGCTCAAGCTGATGGCGACGGGCTGCGCCAGATCCCGGGAAGGGATGTTGACGAAGTTGTACTTCGGCGAATTCAAATCCTCGAGTCGCGAGAATCTCGGATCGAAAGTGCGGATGGCGACGCGCAGGTACCGCGCCTTGCCCGTATATCGAATCGGCCAGGTTCAAAGTGTGGAAGTGCGAAAGATCGGTGCCCTGATCGGCTTTCTCGGAATGCAGTTGATAGCCGAAGCTGCATCCCTGGTCGACGGTCGCCTTGGGGAACTGGCAGGCAAAGTGGAAACGTGACTGGTCTATCCACTGGATGTCCGCGGGCGCCCCATCGCCGGATTGCATCAGAAAGGCGTAGGCGAGGTCTTTCGTGCTTTCGAGCGTCAGCCGGCGTTCCGGCAGAAAGCGATGCCCGACCACGGCGAGGCCGGTCAGCAGGATGCCGATCAGCAACGCAGCCGAGTGAGTGGATTTCCTGGGAGTCGATTCGTCCATTTCGCGCATGCGCCTGCAATATGCCCTTGAGGGGGCATCAATACCGAGATCGATATCGGCAATTGCGAACGGGCATTGACCCCGCTCTCCGGGTTATGTTAGCGACTGTGATGGAGTGCACGCAATCAAGCCGAGAATTGCCTAGTGCTGACCCGACACTTTGTGTGCTGGTCGTCTCTTCAAAGTGCAGAATGCCGCCAGGTCATTCCAGAGCACCGCGCAGACGATGTCGAGAAGAAGTTCCGTGTTGCCTGCTGTCATGTCGAGCGCACGACGCTGCATGACGATAAGTTTCGCGCTGGCGCTCGCGCTGCTCGCCTGCGCATGCGGTGGAGGCAGCGGCGGATCCAGCACGTCTGCCGCGGAGCCCAATCCGCCTTCGATTGCGGCTCCGGATCCGACTCCGGCTCCGACCCCAACCCCCACGACGGATTGTCAGACCCGCGATGTTTATACCTTGTGTGTCACGCTGCAGAGCCCGGGCGTGAACCTCGAGACTGTGGGACATATGAAAGAGTTGTTCTTCAGCGTCTATCCACAACTCGCTGATCGATTCAATCGCGGCGCGCCGTTGTCGGTGTATTTCCAGATCGGTCCTTCAACCTACATCGCCGGTGCCAGCGGCAACTCCGTCACCTACCAGGCGGCATGGTTGATCGCGCATCCACAGGACTATGACGTTGTGGTGCACGAAGTGATGCACATCGTGCAGAGCTACAGCTCATCACCGGGCTGGCTCACGGAGGGCATTGCGGACTATGTTCGGTACCACTACGGCGTGAACAACGCCGCCGCAGGATGGCAGCTGCAGCCGCCGGCGGCGGGGCAGTCCTACACGGATGGTTACGGAGTCACCGCGCGCTTTCTGGTGTGGGTCGAAGCGCGGTACAAAGTCGAGCTCGTCGATGCGCTCCATGGGGCGATACGTGGCGGAAGCTATGACGCCGGGCTCTGGAGCGTGTTGACCGGGAAAAGCGTGGGCGAGCTCTGGTCCGAGTATGTCGCTGACCCAGCGCTCGCAGCTCCATGAGCGTCTGATCTGGCGGGTGTAGTCAGGCCACCGGCATATAGATGTGCGTGCGCAAGTCCGCTTCGGGGGTCTCATCCGGATCGGTCAGATATTCGTGCAGGATCGGCGCGTCGCGCAGCTGCCATTCCGGATGAGCCAGTAGCTCGCGGAAGATCACATCGTGTGATTCGTCGAGCCGATCGAAGGACCCCTCGTGCAGGTATCGCAAGTAGTTGCCGCCGCCCAGGTCCTCGAGCATGACGCCCTCGCCGGCGCTCAGCGCCGCTGAGGTTGCAAGGCAGCAGTCGAACCGGTAGTTCGCCGCCGGCGTGTCGCGCCGATCCTGTTGCGGCACGCCCCAGATGCCCTCGATCGCTTCGAGCGCGCCGCGCTTTGCCATCCACTCGAAGAGATTGCGGTAGACCTCGTCGAGCTTGTCGTACACACCCTCGGTGCGCTTCACCACGACGCGGAAGGGCTTGAGCGTGACGACGTCGACACGAATCGCAGGCTGCGGTTGCGATGGCGCCGGCGCGACGATGGCCGTTGCATTCGCCACGTTCGCGGCCCGCGCCTCACTCGGCGCCACACCGAAGTGCTCGCGGAATGCCCGTGCGAACGCCTGCGGTGTTTCGAAGCCGACGCGGCCCGACACCTCCGAGATCGGCGCTGCGCTCGCCGCCAGCAAATGGGCCGCCCGCGCGAGGCGCAGGCGCTGCACCGTCGTGCCCAGCGACTCTCCAGCCAGCGCGCGGTAGACGCGCATGAAATGAAACGGCGAGAAGTTCGCGACGCTGGCGAGAGTCGCCGTGGAAGGCAGATCGCGGTCGTGCTCGAGGCTATCCGCCACCGCGGCGATCACGCGCTCGATGCGTTTGGTGTAGTCAGACTGGCTGGTGGGTTTCATGGGTTTCTCCGAAGTGGTGGAGAAAGCATGCCAAAGGCTGGGCAGTTGGCGCGGTTCGGATCGTGCTCGGTTGAGTGGACCGATAACTCGCTCTCAGCTTCTTCGTCAGCACCATCGCCGCCATGATGGCCCCGTGCTCGGTGAAAACCCACGGCGGTTTGCGCCGGCCGCCATGTGTTCCGCGCTTCAGACTTGATATCGCAGATTGCGATATCAAGTTTGCAACCTCCTGTTCAGTAAGCTGAAAACTGAAATCCGCGGGAAAGCGCGCCTGATTGCGACGCACCGCCTCGTTGAAGCGCATTGTTGGAACGCCGTACATGGCTGCGAGTTCGGCATCCTCAGCTGCGCCTCCACGCATGAGCTCCAGCGAATTGCTAGGTGCAAGTCGCTAAACACCCTTGGACAACCGCTCGGCGCAGCGCAGAATGGCGCCAAGCCATCCAACACTTCGACACAGGGCGGAAGGAATCAAACAATGTTCAACACCGGATACAACGGCATTATTGGCCTGCTGATACTGGTCGGCGACATCTGGGCGCTCATCAATATTTTTCAGAGCTCCGCTTCGAACGAGAAGAAGCTGCTTTGGGCACTCGTGGTGATTCTGCTGCCGCTGCTGGGTCTGATCCTGTGGTATTTCCTCGGGCCGCGGGACGGCAGGACGTAGGGCGCGAAGAGAATCAGAACAAGGCTGGCTAGGCGTCTTGGTAGATTGACGCCGGCGAATCACGCCTCACTTGGCCTTCGCGCGCCTCGGCTGGCGCTTCATCGTGCGCTTGGCGGATTTGCTGCGGGCCGGCGCCGCTTGACTTCGACTTCTGCTGACGCGCCACTTGTTTGCGCAGCCGCACTTCGCGCTGGAATTCCACTTTCGGCACCAGATCGACGAGGTCCTCCAACGCGTAACACGGGCGGATCTCCAGCACGCCCTCCTCGCCCGGCATGGGGTTCGGGCAACGCTTGGCCCACTTCACTGCCTCATCCAGCGATTTCACGTTCCAGATCCAGTACCCCGCGATCAACTCCTTGGTCTCCGCGAAGGGTCCATCGATCACGATCGTCTTGCCGCTGTCCGAGAACTTGATGCGCTTGCCTGCGCTGCTGGGCTTGAGGCCATCCGCGCCCTGCATGATGCCGGCCTTGACCAGTTGCTCGTTGAACTTGCCCATGTCCGCCCACAGCTTTTCCGTTTCAGCGGGAAGGATGCCCCTTTCGCTGTTGGGCGTGGCTTTGATGAAGACGAGGAATTTCATGCGGACGCCGATGAATTGAAGTGCCTGCAGGGTAGTCGAATGGGATTGTGGATTTTCGACCGCGCTTGGGCTCAGGACACGCCAGGACTCGATGCATCGTTTTCCTCCAGCACGACGCGCGTGCGCACCGCCGTCTTCTTCGGGCGCACCTGCTCGCCCCGCTGCAGGATCCTGGCGATCGTGAGGCAAGTTCCGAAGAACAGGATCAGCGACGAGTAATAAACCCACAGCAGTATCAGCACCAGCGATCCGGCCGCGCCGTAGGTCGAGGCAGTTGCCACGTGCGTGAGATACAGCGAGATGAGGTACTTGCCGATCGCGAACAGCAGTGCCGTGACGAACGCGCCGCGCCATACATCGCCCCATTGAATCCTCACGTCCGGCAGAACCTTGAACAACATGCCGAACAGCACCGTGGTGACGCCGAGCGATAACGCGAGATCGATCAACACGACGGCGAATCCGGGGATGGGCACCCACTCCCTGGCGTATTCGATGACGCCGGTGACACCCAGGCTCACGATGAAGGACGTGAGCATCAGAAAGCCGATGATGAGCACCATGCCCAACGACAGCAGGCGCACGGTGATGTACGTGAGCATGCTGTTGCGCGTGGGCCTGGTCTTCACGCCCCAGAATTTGTTGAGCGCGCTTTGCATCTGCGCGAACACCGTGGTCGCGCCGAAGAGGAGTGCACCGACGCCCAGTATCGTGGGCAACAGACCTGCCTCCTCCAGCCGCGAGTGCCGTACGGCTTCTTCCACGGCCGTCGCGGCCTGAGGTCCGACGAGATCGGAGAGCGCGACGGCGATCTGTCCACTCGCAGCGTCTTCACCGAACACGATGCCGACGATCGCGACGACGATGATCACGAGGGGCGCGAGAGAAAACAGCGTGCAGAATGCCAGCGCAGCCGCATGCTCGAAGGCATCGCGCTCGAGCCAGCGCTGTGCGGCTGTCTTGAAGATCTGGAGGAGCGTGCTCGTCTGCATCACGCCCCGATGATCACCCGCAGGCGCTGGGCGGCGCGAACGCCACGCTGCCGTTCCAGCCGAGTTCTTTCATGCCGATCTCGGTCGAGAAGTAAGTCTCGGCGACGGCGCCCTTGATGCGGTCGAAGGCTTGCCGCGTCGCGTCGCTGTCCGGCTGCCGCGGAAATCTTCGTGAGCAGCGCCGTCGCCTGCGCCGCCGTCAGCGCTTTCCACGGCATGCCGTGCGCCTCGCGCGCCTCACGCTCGAAGGCGCCGAGCGCCTGCGTGAAACGCTTCTGCGTGTCGGTCGATTCGACGGCGAGCAGGCGGTCGAGGAACTCGGGCACCTTGGCGGCGCGCGAGCCGGGAACGATCTGCTCGCTCAAGATCGCGAGCGTGTCGAAGGCGTGGCGATCGAGGAAGAGCAGCCCCGAATCCGCGGCGCTCGTCGCTGCGGAATCTGCGGCGCTCGCCGCCGCCGCCGCCTGATGCACGTGCGCCGCCGACGCCGCTGACGCGAACACCGTCGCGCCGACGCCGGTCGCGAGCGACTGCAGCACGGCGCGACGACCGGCGCGAAAATGACGAAGTGGTCCGTCCGCTGAATCGACGCCACGTCAAGGCTTCGTTGTGCACGTCGTTGCTCATCACGATCTCCTTCTCGGTCGCGTTGTCGCGAGTATAGTCCGCGCAGCCTACGCCCAAGCGAGTAAGGAGTGCGCATGTCCACGCTGCCCCGGCCTCAAGAGTACGACGCCATCGTCGTCGGTTCGGGCGCCTCCGGCGGGTGGGCCGCCAAGCGCATGAGCGAAGCGGGAATGCGCGTCGCGCTGGTCTGCGCCGGCCGGCCGCTGACCGACGGCGACTACCGCGAGCACGTGCAGCCCTACGAGCTCAAGTACCAGGCGCGCGCCAACGATCTCATCCGTCGCACGCGGCCCGTGCAGAAAGACTGCTACGCCTGCACCGAATACAACGAAAGCTGGTTCTGCAACGACATCGACGAGCCGTACACCACCGCGCAGGGCAAGCCGTTTTCGTGGCAAGGCCGCATGCGCGTCACCGGCGGGCGCACCAACGTCTGGGGCCGCCACAGCTACCGCTTCTCGCAGCAGGATCTGAAGGGTTATTCCTTCGACGGCGCCGGCGCCGACTGGCCGCTCGACTACAAAGACCTCGTCAAGTACTACGAGCTGGTCGAGGACTATGTCGGCATCTCCGGCATGGTCGAGAACCACCCCGAGCTGCCCGACAGCAAGTTCCATCCCGTCGATGCCGCTCACCTGCGTCGAGCAAAAGGTCCGCGGCGCGATCAAGACGAAGTTCGGCCGCACGCTCGACGATGGGCCGGCTCGCCAACATCACCAAGCCGATCAACGGACGCTCGCCCTGCCACTACTGCGGCCCCTGCGAGCGCGGCTGCGTCACGCATTCCTATTTCAACGCGGCGTTCACCACCGTCGCCGACGCGCTCAAGACCGGCAACTGCACGCACATCCCGAACGCCATGGTCTACCAGGTGCTGATGGACAAGGCGACTAACAAGGCGCGCGGCGTCACCTACGTGGATCGCATCACGCGCGAGACGCGCGAGATCCGCGCCAAGACCGTGGTGCTGTGCGCGCAGGCGCTCGAGTCGACGCGCATCCTGCTGAATTCGGCGAAGGATGGCCTCGGCAATTCGAGCGGCGTGCTCGGCGAATACCTGATGGACCACATGTGGGTCGCGGGCGGCGCCGCCGGCGAGTTCCCCGACATGCCGGGCAAGCCGAGCCTCAACACCGCGCACCGGCCCGGCGGGCCGTACGTGATCCGCTTCCGCAACACCGCGAAGGGCGAGCGCCACAAGGACTTCGTGCGCGGCTACGGTTTCCAGGGCGGCAGCCAGCTCGCCTTCACGATGGGCGCGCCGGGCTTCGGCCAGGCGTACAAGGACGCCGTGAAGAACGGCCAGTGGACGATGGACCTCGTCCGGCTTCGGCGAGTGCCTGCCGTACAAGCACAATCGCATCACGTTGAACAAGAACGTCACCGACGTCTTCGGCATCCCCGTGCTGCACATCGACGTCGGCTGGGGCGAGAACGAGAAGAAGATGATCCGCGACATGGCGGTGAGCGCCGGCGAGATGCTCGAGGCGTCAGGCGCGAAGAACGTGCAGCACCTTCGCGTATGAGGATCGCATCCCGGGCTACGGCATCCACGAGATGGGCTCGGCGCGCGATGGGCAGCGATCCGAAGCAGTCGGTGCTGAACCAGTTCCAGCAGTCGCACGACGTCAAGAATCTGTTCGTGATGGATGCGGCGGGGTTTCCGTCGGGGGCGTGTCAGAACCCGACGCTCACGATCATGGCGATGGCGGTGCGGTCGACGGACTATCTGATGGAGCAGTTCAAGAAGCGCAATCTTTAGGGTGTGATGTTGGAGCTCCGCACCGAGACGCGATCGGTCATCGAGCGGCGCTACTGCCTTTTCGCCGGGCCAATCAAGCCGAGGATTGCCTCGTACACTTGATCGAATTGCCTGCGAGTGTCAGCGTCAAGCGCCGCAACCGAACGCTCGAGTGCTTCCAGGCGCTTGGCCAAGGCGGAGTTTGAGGCGAGCAATTCCCGCAATTTCACGAACGCACGAACCACATACACGCTCATTTGCACAGCGCGTGGACTGTTCAGAACGGTGGCCGCCATGATGGCACCGTGCTCGGTAAACGCCATCGGCCGGTACTTCAAGTTGTGCCCACGCCCCTTGTTCAAGGTCGCAAATTGCGACCTTGAAGCCATAACCTCTTGATCCGACAGCTCAAGCAGAAAATCTGCGGGAAAGCGTTCGGCATTTCGGCGGACCTGCTCGTTCAGTCGCTTGGTAGGAACTCCATAGAGCTCGGCGAGCTGCGAATCGAGCAGCACGCGCTGCCCGCGGATATGAAGAATTTGAACCGACGGAACACTCGTGAGCTTTGCGGGCGATTCGGCCATACACGGATGATCATGCTTTCACCGGCTCGTGAGGCATACGAATAACGCGTGCAATGGCGGCAATTGTGCCTAGGTGTGCGCGGGCTCATTAATACTGTTTCCACCATGATTGCCCCGTGCTCGGTGAACACTAGTGGTGTGTACCCCGACCTTTCTTTTAAGGATGCAAAATGCATCCTTAAAATAACCGCGCCTCCGCCGGCTACTGCGCGGTGAAACCGTTGCCGGTCGCGGCCCAGTAGATGCCGCCGTAGATGTGGTGCAGGAAGCTGGCGTCGCTATAAGTCGCCGGCAGATGGCCCAGCCCCGTGTAGAACGCGCGACCACCGTCGTACTCCTGGTACCACGCGATCGGGTGGAATTTGCCCATGCCCTTGCCTGACTTCGTGCCCCAATTCGCCTCGGGCTTGTACGTCGTCTCGTCCACGCTCAGCAGGTAGTGGAGCTTGCGAACGCGCGGCGTCGTACTCGTACCACTCCTCGGTTTCGAGGAAGCGCTTCGGAAATCGGTCCATGCCCGGGAAGTTGGAATCCTCGACCTTCATGGTCGCGGACTGCACGGCCGGATGGATGTGGAACATGTGCCCGACCATCTTCGTGTACCAGGGCCAGCCGTATTCGGTGTCCGCCGCGGCGTGAATCCCGACGAAGCCACCGCCCGCCTTGATGTAGCGCTCGAACGCGGCTTGCTGTTCATCGTTGAGCACATCGCCGGTGGTGCTCAGGAAGATCACGACCTTGTACTTCTTGAGCTCCTCATCTTTGAACACTCGAGCGGGGTCTTCGGTCCAGAAGACGGTGAAGTCGTGCAGCTTTCCGAGGTCACGAATCGCGGTCACACCTTCGTGAATCGACTCGTGGTGCCAGCCGGCTGTCTGCGAGAACAACAGCACGCTGAACTGTTCCGCGCGGGCGGCGGTTGTGGCTAGCAAACCGAGAAGAGAAAGCAGGAGAAGGCGGGAGTGCTTGATCATGGAACCCTCGGCGGACGGTACAACGAGGGATCGAGTATAGACGCGCGGGTTCGGAGGCGGCGTCATTGTTCGTTTACGCATAGACGAAAGGCGAATGCAGTCGGCGGACTCCGTTTACACGAAGTCCGCCGCCTGCCAACTGATTACGGGCTCTTCTTCCTCAGCATCAGGTACAGCAGCAGAAGAATGAGGAGCAGGATCACCCACCACCACTTCTTCCACCACGGACCATCAGCATGGTCGTCGAATATTGGCTTCGCTTCCGCCACCGGCGGCACCGCATCCACGAATACCCTGGCCGCGGCATCGTCGCCGATCACCGCAACATCCAGCGCGCAGGCATCGAGCAGCGTCTCGCCTTTCACGCCCGCTGCCACGCACACCGCGTGGGTGCGATCGAACGTCGCCCGATCGAGATCGTGCGCGTAGAACGGCCGCGTTGGATTGATCGCTTTCAATCCCTCACCGCAGGCGTTCAGCAGCGAATCTTTCGCCGGGACGCGCCAGCTCTCACCGAAGCGTCCATAGAGCGTCGCGAACTGGAACGGATTCGTGAGCACGGTGCCGTCGCGCGCCGCGATCTTGTTGACGTCGCCGTTCACGTTGGCTAGCAAGCCGGTGACGTTCGCCGGCCAGTGGCCGAGCCCCACATTCACATCGATCCAGGTGGGATGGACCGTGGCGCGGATCGAATCGCCGGTAGCGCTCGTGATGCTGTACATGTCGC
This sequence comes from uncultured Pseudomonadota bacterium, assembly GCA_963736955.1. Lineage (GTDB taxonomy): Bacteria > Pseudomonadota > Gammaproteobacteria > Steroidobacterales > Steroidobacteraceae > CADEED01. The sequence goes on along the minus strand of CAVTQT010000010.1, from coordinate 1,525 downwards.
CGATGTGCCAGATGTCGACGCCGTCGGGTGTGGAGAAGGACGAGCCGTCCGCGATCTGGATGTCGTCGCCGTTGACGTTGAGCCGCGATCCCAGACACAACGCCACTTTCGACGCGCCCATCTGCGTCGCCACGGCGCTGTTGACAGAGGTGTTAGGCCAGGTCGGGCCGCCTTCCACCTGCCGGGTCTGCACGACGAAGTCCTTGTCCACTTGGGCGAGCACGAAGTCGCCCTGCGCCTGGAAGTCGTAGAACAGACCGCCGAAGGTTTGCAGATGCGTGTCGCCCACCGTGGTGGCCGCCGCGCAGGCCGAGGCCGCGCCGCCTGCCGTGCTCTCTCGCAGGATGACCGCGGGACCTGGCTGCGTCGCCGTCGGCGCGGTGGGGCCGAAGTTCAGATTGTTGGTTTCCGCCGTGAAACCCTGCGAGACGCAGTTCGGCGCCGCGCGGCCACCGTAGAAGATGCGCGTGCGCGCCACGATGTCCGCGCCGGCGTTGAAGCTCGCCATGCCACCGCTCGAGGTGTTGCCGCCGTCCCCGAAGACGTTGAACTCGGCGATCGTCCAGCCGGTGGAGGCCGCCACCGCGTTGTCGCCGCTGCGCGCCCACATGCTCGTTCCCTGCGTCACCGTCACCGAGTCGGTGGTGGCGGTCACGTTGCCGCTCAACGAAAGCGATCCGAAGTTGCCAACGGGTTGGGCGCTGGTGTTGACGGCGCCGCCGGTGTTGTTCTTCCAGCAGTAGGTGTGCCCGTAGAGCGCGATCTGGTTCCAGGATTGGCCCGCGGGGCAGGTGTTGTCGTACTGGATGATCCAGTACTGGATGAATGCACGGTGCGAGACGTTGTTGTTCTCGAACACGAACTGTTCCCAGGCAGAGCAATTGGCCGGCACCGCCGCACCGCTGCACACGCTATTCGAGAAGAAGTTCGTATTGATCTGCAGCGTGTAGGCGTTCGCGATCGAGGGCCCGGTGTTGCCGATCGGACCACTCAGCGAGGTCACGTTCGTCAGCGACTCGAACGAACCGATGGCCGTTGAGATGAAGCCACTCGGCGCCTGTGCCGAGGCGTCGTTGTTGTTACCGACGACCAGAGGCCGCACGCCGCCTTTCGGTGGCATCGGGTAGTTCGGTGCCGCGACACAGACGACCTCGCGCCACTCGCGGGCCGGGAAGGAGGACTCGAAGCAGCCCTTCTTCGGAAGCTGGAGCTGCGCCATCGCGATGCGCCAGTCATCGCGTTGCTTGAGCTCGTCCGGCGAGGGTTGGTTCTGGTCTTTGGGTGGGGGGATTTCTTGTGCGGGGGCTCGGGATGCCGTGAGTGCGATCAAGAAGATCGCGGCGAGCAGGATGCGGACGGCTTCGAGGACGCTGCAGTGCAGCGCACGGGGGATTTTCATCGATTGTTCTCCTAGAACAACTTACGTATGACGCCCCCGAATCGAAGAGTGATAGTTAGCTTTGTGCGTGGATTACGCCATGGCGTGGAGTGAGCGCGAGTTTGGAACTGTGAAGAAGTGCCGCAA
>CAVTQT010000009.1:0-360128 GCA_963736955.1 uncultured Pseudomonadota bacterium | reverse complement strand
CTGGCGATGGAGTCGGTGCTGAACCAGACGCATCACAACGTCGAAGTGATCATGGTGAATGACGGATCGCCCGACAACACGGACGAAGTGATGCAACGCTATACTGTCCGATCCGCGTGTCGTGTACATCAATCAGGCGAATGCCGGCCAGGCGATCGCCAAGAACAATGGCATCAAGCGCGCTACTGGCGACTTCATAGCCTTCCTGGATGCCGACGATATCTGGGAGCTCGACAAGCTCGAGAAGCAGCTCAAACTTTTCGCGAACCCCGCCGTGGGCGTGGTCTACTGCCGCGTGAAGTACATGGACGAGAAAGGGGCGCCGGTCACGATCCCCGACCGCGCGCTTTGGCAGCCCATGCGCGGAAAGATTACCGATGCGATCTTTCGAGACAATCTCATTCCATTTTGCGCGACCGTCGTGCGCCGGGAATGCTTCGACAAGGTCGGGATGATGGATCCGCAGTTCAAGATGGGCATCGACTGGGATCTGTGGCTGCGGATGTCGGTGCACTACGAATACGATTTTGTGGACGAGGCGCTGTTGAGATACCGCGTGGGGCATTCCGGCCAGATGTCGAAGAACTACCTGCAGCGTGAAGCCGACACGATGCGGATCATGGAGACGTTCGTACGCGCCAACCCGGGCCTGCTGCCCGCGAGTCTCATCCGCTGGGCGTACGCATATTCGTACTGCAATCGCGGCTATTACTTCCGTCGCGATGATCGCTGGAAGTCGCTGTCGTTTTACTTCAAGGCCATAGGGACGCGCTGGCAGCACACTCAGGCCTACGTGGGCATCGTGAAGTGGGTGGGTTGGCAAGTTCTGTCACCACTTGGCCTCAAACGTTGAGCGGCCGATTGCCCGCATGAACTCGCCCAGTCCCGCAGTGCAACGTTCGCGCCTGGCACTCGCGCCACCGTCTGACGACGACATCGGAAAGCCCGCATTCATCCTGTATTGCATCTTTATCGTCAGCTACTTTCTGCATATGGGCGCGCGCTTGCCCGTGCTGGGAACGCTGCACGTCGACATCCTGCTCTGCGGACTCGCGATCGTCCTTGGAGTGGGAGGAAAGAAGGCCGAGGCTCCGCTCAGATCCCGGCCTGCAAAGGCGCCTATGCAGCGCGTCACCAAGTTGTTGATCGCGCTCGTTGTTTACATCATCGTTTCATTGCCTTTCGTGCGATGGCCAGGTTCCGTACTGACCCACGGATGGGAGCCGTTCCTGAAAGCGGTCCTTTTCTTCTTGCTCACCGTGCTCACGGTGACGACGGAGAAGCGACTAAAGATCTTTCTGTGCGTGTTCTTGGCCGTACAGACCTTCCGCGTGCTTGAGCCGCTGTGGATGCACGTCACGGCCGGTTACTGGGGCTCGTTCACGAATATGGGCAATTACGAATTCATGAATCGACTGTCTGGCTCGCCGTTCGACATCGTGAACCCGAACGGACTGGCATTCGTGATCCTCGTCGTGATCACTCGAGTCACAACATCCTGATCAAGGGATCGACGAAGCAAAGGATTCTCTATTTCGCCCTGCTCGTGCCGGTGCTCTACGCGATGATGCTGACGGGTTCGCGCTCAGGAGTTTGCGCGCTGGTCCTGTTCGCACTGATAGTCGTCTGGAATTCCAAGCGTCGCGCGCTCGCGCTTGCCGTTCTCACGCTCACCAGCGTTGCGCTTCTGGCCAGCATGACGGATCTGGAAAGGCAGCGATATCTCTCGATCGTCGATCACAGCGCGAAGGGCGGTGCGACGGCGGAGGGACGCATTTCTGGCCTGTGGGCCGACCTCGATGTTGGAATGCAGCGCCCGAAATATCGGCCACGGCCTCGGTACTTCCCTCGAAGCCAACGCGAACGCACTTGGCGAGGCGTTGCCCTCACACACGCTATATACCGAAGTCCTTCAGGAGCTTGGACTGGTCGGACTGTTTATCTTCATGTGGTTCATCATTGAGTCCTGTCGCAACTGCCTGATCGCGGTCAGCGCCGCGAAGAAGGCGGACGGATTCCTGCTGCACGCGGGTGAAAGTCTTCGCGACTTTGGCATCGTGCTGCTCTTTTTCAGCATTGCGAGCTATGGACTCAACGAATACCAATGGTACCTCCTCGCGGCGCTGTCACTGGTGCTGCGCGAGCTGGCGCGCAAACGGCTCGAAGCCACAATGAACGCCCCGGACGCTGTCGACGAAATCCACACTGCCGGCAGGCGAGGTCGGGCGACGGTGCCGAGACTTTCGGCGCGATGACTGACGTTGCCGCGAATAACAAGACGCGCGTGCTCATTGCCGCACGCTGGCCGGTAGGCGGCATCAGGAGTTACCTGCGGTACACGTATGGGATGCTGTCACCCGACGAGTTCGACATTTCCATCCTGGGTCCCAAGTCATCGGAGCTCGAGGAATGCGGCAGGGTGCTCGTGGCGTATTCGCCCCGCATCCACGCATGTGAGTCGTCGTCGATGAGGCATATGTAGCGTGGCTATTCGCGCGCGTTGCGCGACGAGAAGTTCGACGTGGTGCATTCCCAGGGTTACAGCTCCGCTGTCGCGGGGGCGTTACCCGTGCGACTACGCGGCGTGCCACACATTGTGTCGATCCACGACATGTTTACCCACGCGCTGCGCAGAAGGTGGAGTGTGCGCCTAGGCCGCCTTGGGCTCGCCGCGGCGCTCGGCATGGTCGATGTTGTGCAGGCCACGGGTACCGCCGTCGAGGCAAACTTCCGCGAACACATGGACTTGTGGCCCGCCACGCGTCCGCGCCTCGTGACCCTGCGTAACGGTATCGACATCACGCGATTTGCGGGCGAGTCGCGCCGCGATCTGCACCAGGAGCTCGGCCTGAGGTCTGATGATTTCCTCATCGGCTTCCTTGGCCGTTTCATGGCGATCAAGGGCTTTCACGTGCTGATCCGTGCGATCGCGCAATTGCGCGGCGAAGCTGGACTCCCAAGCCGTCCCGTCGTCGTCGCGGTGGGCTCGGGTGGCTTTGTTCGCGAGGACAAGGCCGCGATCGAGCAACAGTCGCTCTCCGAACATTTCCACTTCCTGCCACACACGAACGATGTGGCGGCAACGCTGCGCGGGCTCGACGTCGTCGTCATACCTTCATTCTCCGAGGCTAGTCCCCTGTTGCCGATGGAGGCTCAGTGCAGCGGCACGCCAGTAATTGCGAGCGCGACCCCAGGATTGCTCGATGTCCTGAAGGATTCGCCGGCGAAGATCTTTCCGATCGGAGACGCGTCCGCGCTCGCTGATGCGTTGCGCGCCACGATGGCTCGCGCCCGCGCCAGAAACCAATCGGTCATTTCGCCGCGAGGCGATGTCTCGCTTCGACGCGCAACGCACTGCGCGCGCGCTTCGCGCAATGTTGCTCGACTTGGCATCTGGCCGCTCACCAGTCGCGGATCGCGTGAAGGCATGAGTTCCACGTTGCGCCGCTTCTGGTACGGCGCCTTCATGAACCAGCGATGGACGATCGGTACGGCGCCTGGTGAACTCGGGCACTGACTCGCGGTGGATCGATCGTGGGCGGCTGCTTCCGCCGTTGCGCGGCGGTGACTTTCTCGCTGATCCCTTCGTCGTGCCGGGTACGTCACGGTCGCGTGCTTTTGTGCGAACTGCTGGAGACGAAACGCGGTCGAGGTGTCATCGCGCGCGTGGAGCTCGGGGCCAGCGGCGAGATCGCGGACATGCGTACGATCATTGACTGGGCGCCTTACCACCTGAGCTATCCACACATTCTGCAGAATGACGGAAAACTCTTCTGCGCGCCCGAGTCCTGCCATGCGCGTGCCGTTCGGCTCTACGAGCTCACTCCCGACGCGCGTGAAGTAGTTCGCTTCGAAGTCCTGCTCGATGGATTCGCCTGCGTAGACTCTACGATATTCGAGCACGGAGGCCGCTGGTGGTTGCTGTGCACGAACGCACGTGGCGGCGGCTCGAACACTCATCTGCACGCCTTCCATGCTCCGGCGCTGCGGGGCCCCTGGACTACCTCACACGTTGAACCCGATCGTGACGGACGTGTCTCGCGCACGGCCCGCGGGCCGTGTCGCCCAAACGAATGGGAAGCTTTACCGGCCCGCGCAGGACTGCACCAAGCGCTACGGCGGCGGACTTCGGCTCATGGAGATCGAATGTCTCACGCCGAACGAGTTCCGCGAGAAAGAGATCTGGAGCATCCAGGCGCCAATCGGACCCCGGGTCGGCATGGAGTTCATACGGTCAACTCGGCGGATGGCGTAACGGTCTTCGATGCATACACGGAGCGGTTCACACCTTTCGCATGGCTCTATCGACTCCGTGAACAACGCGCTGCCCGAGACGGCTAACATGCGCGCAGGTCCAGTATTGGTAAGAATATGAACGCGACAACTGAGGTGTACGGCTACAACGATGCCCGCGGCGGCACTCCGCACGCCGAGTACCTGCGCTTTGCCCAGGCTGCGGTCAGGCATCGAAGGCAAATCCGTGCTCGAAGTGGGTGGGTGTACACCGCCAACGGAGATCGTGAAATACCGGCCGGCGCGCTGGGACGCAGCCAATCTTGACGCCAAAGCGGTCGAGAGTTTCAACGACAGGCGGCGGCCGTTGGGCTTGTCGGGCGCCGCCGCGGTTCGAGATGCCTCCCAATTCGATATGGGACGCAAGTACGACGTGGTCTATTCGATCAACGCGTTCGAGCACATCAAACCGTTGCCGCGCGCAGTCGACTGCATGCGAAATTCACTTGCGAGCGGCGGCAAGCTGTTCGCGCTCTTCGGTCCGATCTGGAGTGGTGACGTCGGTCACCACCTGAGCGTAATGACTGAAGCGGGAGAGCTGCACTTCAACGATGGCGTGCTTGATCCCTGGGAGCACCTCACCGCGACGCCGGAGCAGATGCATGCGCGGCTCGAAAAGAAATACAGGAAGGCCCCTGCGGATCGCGTAATTGAGTTCGTTTACCGCTTCCCCGATCTCAACCGCGTTTTCGAACACGAGTTCCTCGACATCTTCGCCAAGTCGGGGCTCACGTCGATCCTCACTTTGCGCAACAAGACGAACAAAAAACCGCCGCCTGTGGCCGGCGCGACGCGCGACCCGTGAGCTCATGGTGGTGCTCAAGAACGGCCTGCGTCCCTGCTCGAGACGCCGTTTACGCTCGCGCGCTTCGCGATCGCGTTTGCCCGGGAGCGCCTGAAGCGCTGATCATGTGGCGTAACCGCAGCGTCTCGTTCAACGAATACGCCGACTTATGCGCACGCAGCCCTATCAGCGCGGCGTACGCGCCCGAAGTCGTCCGGATCTACTTCTCGCGCCTCGGTTTCCGGCCACAGTTCGTTGGGCTGCGCGACCGATCCGGCGCGCTTGTCGGCGCGTTTCCGTCGTTGTATCGCATGGTATTTCCGTCGGCGTTGCACAAGCGTCTGCTTGGCAAACGTGCCGCGAAGCTCGGCGACTTCGGTCAGCCTGAAGCACTCTTCCCCGTACTGCCGAATGCGCGAGGACTCGCGCTGAATCATTTTTCGCCGACCACGAGTGCGCTGCTCACTGGTCGTGTGCGTTCGATCACGCGCAGGTCATTGCGCCGCATCGGCGATCGCAAAGGAACGCAAGCACAAAAAACTCTCGGCGCGGGCGCGAGCGTTCGCGCAGGAAGGCGGAAGCGCTCACTTCATCGAGGAACTCTCGCCACGCGACTTTGCCGATGCCTATCTGAATCTGTATTGCAAACGCTGGGGCTATACCGAGAGCGATGTCGGCGACGTACGCGAGCAGATTCTGGCTCTACACTCACATTTGCACGGCACGCTCCTTATGATGAAAGGCGAGCCAGTGGCCGCGCAGCTCTGCTGCCGCCATGTGAACGAGCACCTCTACTATGTGGATTTCATCAACGCCGGCGTGCAGAAGACCGACGACAACACGATTTCTTTCGGCAGCATCATGATGCTGCTCAGCCTGCGCCGAGCGGAGGACCAGGCAAAGGCACGCGGAGTGCCGCTGCGCTTTTCCTTCGGATTCTCATACAGCGACTCGGACTACAAGGCCGTCTCGGCGGATCCGAGCCGACATTCATCGGCATCTGATCATCGCTCGAGCAGCGGCGCTGTGAAGCGCCGAACGCGCAACAGGTAACGCCTGCTGCAGCAATGCACGCTCGTCTGCGCGGAAACCCACGAACGGGATGGTCAGAGCGTAAATCGGCACGCTGGCGATGCCCGCCAGGATGATGAAGCCGTAGCTCGGAGCCGCGCGAAACTGACGAACCAGCAAATAGACGACAGCGAGATAGGCGAGGGTGTACGCGGCAAGAGGCAGCAGGTCACGGTAGTATCGCCAAGACGACAATTCGATGAAGCGCCCGACAAGCTGCGGTATCACGAACAGCCGGAAGAACAACAAAGGAAGCGCCGTGCCGAGCGCGACGCCAACGATTCCCCAGTAGTGCGCAAATGTGATGCTGAGGGCCAGATTCAACACAGCCTCTATTACATTGATGAAGGCCAGATATTTGTGGCGCGCAATGGCGTACAGGACGTTGTCAGCTGGAATGCCAATGAGCTCAACAATCATCGCGGTCGTAAGCACGACGAGCACCGGGTAGGAGCGATCAAACTCCGGGCCCATCCAGCGAGTGATAAATGCCTCGCCAAGAATGATGAGCATTCCGCCGCCGAACAGGCCCAGCACGGCGTTAATGCGCGTTACGAACAGGTATTTGCTTCGCATCTCCGTGTAGTTGCTCTCATGGAAATAGCGGGTGAAGACGGGCGTGAGCATGTTCGTCGCGCGATTCACAAAATCCACGAGGTATTCGACCAGCCGCAGGCCCACGCTGTAGAAAACGACCGGACTGGCGCCGAGCACCGCTCCAATCACGAAGCTGTCGGTGCGGAAGCGCATCTGATTCGCGATCTGGATGACGAACGACCACGTGCTGTATCCAAACAGCTCCTTTACCAGGGGGCGACTGACGTATTCGCGGCGCACCTTGAGTTCGGGGAAAAGATGTTTGGCGATGCGATAGAAGAGGAAGTTTGCAAGCTGATCAACGCCGAGCACGATCACGGCCATCGCGACGATGCCGTAGCCATGACCCACGAAATAGACCATTAGCCCGGTCGTGATCAAGGACGCCAGCAGTCTCGAGCCCATCAACAAGTCGTAGCGAACGTGCGAGCTGATGATTCCCGCGAACGCCTTGAAAGGAAATTCGCCCGCGTATTGCAAGCCGATCAGGATGATCGTCAAGCGGATGATGTTCAGGTCCTTGGGATCCTCAACAAATTTGTGAGCGAACGCACTCACCGTGAGCATTACCAGAAACACGATGACGGCGAGCACCGTGTAGATCATCAAACAGGTACTGATGACGCGATTTGCGCCATCCTTGTCGCCTGCTGCGAGATGCCGCGACACATAGCGCGTTACTGCGGACGTCATTCCTACGTCCAGCAGATAGGAATTGGCGGCGATGCCGTACACAAGGATCCACACGCCGTACCAGTGCTTGCCCAGATGGCCCACGAGGAACGGCATCATGAAGAACGCGATCACCGCAGTGACGACGGTAAAGGCGACGCGCGCGAGGGCGCTATTGAAGAGGTTGCGGGTGGTGCTCATTGCGCGGCGCATTGTGCCGTAAGCGCGGCGCGATTATCGGACTCGGGCGAGTTCGAACGCATGGCGCGTGACGTAGTGCACGCCCAAAAGGTCGGAAAATCGGCGTGCGGCGGAATCCGCCGCACGCCGGGTCTGCTGCTAGTTGGTGTTGACGTTCGTGGGTGGATTCGGCTTGCGAGCGGCACCGGGCGTCGCGCATCCGATGCGCTGGGTGGAGATCACCAGATTGTCAAACTCCGTCCCCGCGACACTATGCTCGCCATGGTGAAAGATACCGATCGAATGGATGTTCAGCTTCAGATTGGCAGTGGTCCTGAACCACAGGTTCTCGAATGGACCGTACTCGGTGCCGTCGATCCACAAATTCATCGAACCGTTCGCGGCGGCGTCGCTCGTCACCGCTGAGCCCGCGTCGATCATGTACTCGAGGCAATACCAACGATTCGTGACGAGCGTTGGCGGCATCACGCGTTCGCGATGGGCGGCCTTCTTGCAGTAGTTCGTCCCCTCGTCGAGGAAGCAGGGGAAGTGATCACCCCAGCATGAGCCTTGCGGATTCGTGCAATCCATATACATGCCGCGATAGTACGTGTAGAGATTCAAGCGGCCATTCATCGGCTCGAGCCACGCCGAGAACCAGTCGGCACCCGTGGGTCGATAGCTATCGTGACCCATCAAATTGCGATCGCCGGCGTGGAGTCCGCCGCCGTGATTGGGCGCAGCGAAGTCGAAGCCCTGTTCCCATTTCTGGTAGTAGCGGACGTACAGCTTGTCGTAAGTGCTCGGCAAGACTTTCGTGAGATCCACGCCACCACGACCCGCCGGTACGCGCATGCGCGTCACGTGGTTATCGGCGAGATTGAGCGGGCCGGGCTCGGCAACATTGGTGTTGTCGGGTGATGGATTCCCATCCCAGTCGTCCCACAACGAGAAGTTACCCTCTTCAAAGCCGGAGCAGAATACGGTGGACGACGCCGAGCAGATGGACTCGGGGCCGGGCGCCGCGACGGCCGGCGTCATGCCGGCAAATTGCGCCATCCCTGCGATCGACGCCAGCGCGAGCAGCCGCTTCACCGCACACCCACATCGGCAGCAGGACTCGGGGTTTTTGGCGCAGTCCCGCCGGCCACGCCGCTCAAGGCGAACCCAGTGGTGCTAATTGGATTGCCCTGGGTGTTGAGGACGTAAAGATACGCCGACTCGAGGTTTGCAATACCGCCTTTGCGGACGTTCACCTGGATCTGGGTGTTGTTCCAGACCGTGGGAATCTGGATTTCACGAGCGCGACGGGAGCCGCTGCCAAACTCGGCGTTCTGCCAGGTTGCCTCAGTGCTGATAACGACTCGTTGCCAAGTGTCGTCCACGTAGATGGAGTCGAAGTACAGGTACTTGCCCGGCGAGAGATCATTGTTGCTGATCTGGTCAAAGAAGAAGTGATTGTATGGCTGAGGGAAGGCGCTGCTGCGCAGCGTAAAAGTCGAAGTGTTGCGAGGGTACGCGGCAATACCGTCTCGAACGTAATTGAAGATGCCATTAGGCTGGCCGATATCGCTGGTCCGATATTCCCATTCATCGATCAACCAGCGGTTGCCCTCGTGCGGCATATTCCACCACTTCGCCGATTCCTGGGTCTGCTCGGGCATCGTCCGACCGCTGTTGTCTCCCATAGAGCCCTGGTAGCCGGTATAGCAATCGTGCGTCCACGTGTACCAAAGGCGGAAGAATTTCAGGTTCATGCCGTTCGCGGCGGAATCAGCGGCGAGCTGAAATCCGTAGTACTTCTTTGCCCAAACATAGAGAGCATTCGAGCTGAAAGGTACGCCGCTCTGGCTGCCGGGACCAAAGGCTCCTGAAGCTCCGGCCATGTCGCGTCGCATAGCCATTCGGGAGCCTGGGGCCACCACCGCGTTTGAAAGGGCTCCGGCAAAATCCTCCGCGTACACGCTTCGGCTCAAGGGCGAATTCGACGCGCTGGTGTTGAAGTCCCAGTAGTAGAGCGGACGTGCGTTGGCCTTTGTGCCAAAACCGTTCCCGGTAATGGTGATCGTGCCGCCGTTGGCCAGGGTTCCATCGACGCGCGTGACCTGCGCAAAACTGGCGCCGAAGGGTAGGCAGAGCAGGGCGGCGGCAATTAACCAGCGTCCCGGATTTTTTCGCATCTTTGTCATGAATCGGTTTCTCTCAGGATAGGGATTTCGTGTGGCCGGCGATTACGCGCCGGTGGGTGCCAGTCCTTCGGCCAGACTTCCACGAATTGTCTCGCCGGGCGGCGACACGTCTTACTTAACTGCCGGATCGCCCAGACCGAAATCGATTAAAGCAAGTAATAGCGCCCAAGTGATAAATCATAGGGATCCTGCGGGGGGCGCGATACTGTCGGTGCATGGGGACACCTCGACGGAACATAAGCCTCGACATTTCGCGAACCCGTTCGCGTTTCTTCCGAGCACACTAGTCGATTGGACTAGGGCGCCTGGGCCTGTCCGACGGCCGGACCGTGTACCTCGCGCAGCGCGGGCGCCAGGCGGTCGGTGAATGCTTTTGCGCCTTGTCGATTGAGATGCAGGCCGTCTGCGAAGAAATCAGCGGTCAATTCGCCCGGCAAATATGGAATGAGAACCTGGATGCCCTCGGTTCGCGCCTTAGCGGCCACCAGCGGGGCTGCGTCTTTGGCATACAGGGTGGGAGGCACAACCCATGCGAATTCAGCCCCATGCGCACGCACGAGTTGCTGAAATTCACGCAGCCGGCCCAGGACTTCATCAGGAAGTTTTTCTTCCGCGCCCAAAGACGCGTCTCCTCGAACCGTGAAATGTGGCACGAGCTTGACGGAGCTCGGCATCAATCGCTCCATGAGCCCATTGCGCACGTTCGCGCGTGTCGCGAGCCACATGCTCCAGTGCGAGAAAAGGTAGTTGCTCGCTGTCATCGTGTCGAGTCGGGAAGCCGCGACCACGTTCGGGTAGTCGTGAAGACGCATCATCGCGTGCGGGAAGTGTTCAGTGTTCGTGGCATTGGAGGCCATTTGCCGCGCGTTGATGCATAAAACGACGACAGCAGGTCTCGCGTTTTCTGCAAAGAACCGTTGCATGCCGAAGTGCCAGTCGTAAAAGGTTGTGCCCTCGATGGGAAATAGCGAAACGTCGAAACTGCTCGCGGTCTGTTCGACGAGCTGTTCGCGGACGACGCCTTGGAACAGCAGCGAATTGCCGATGACTAGCATCGTTTGTTTGCCCGACTTTCCAATCGGTTGCACTTGCAGCGCCTGTCGATAGTCGGCCTGCTCGCGGCTCAGGCTGGCACTCATCCTGATCACGACTGTTCGTGCCGCGATCTCCAGCGTCAAGACATAAAGGAGCAGCAGCGCTGCCAGCACAGCGAGCGCTGTGCGCGCGCTCCAGTTAGAACTGAAAATAGATGAAAGCACTGGCCTGATTCGCTCCGAACAAGGTGATGAGCATCGCGAGCACGACGCCCGTGGCTACCTGCAAGCGACGCCGGTTCTCGCCTCCAAAGAGAAATTCGGCCCTGGATTTTTCGAGAACGAGGTCGATCGCCATCATGGTGAGTGCAAAAGCACCGAGGAATTGCGCAGCAATCAGATACACCCCGTCCCATTTCCAGTTTGCGAGCCCGGCGAGCTGCGCCCACGACTCCGATAAAGAGGGGCTGCGGAAGAAGACCCAGGAAAGGCAAACGACGTTGAAAATGATGAGGCGCCGCATCCAGCGCACGAAGTACGATTTCGAATCATTGATCTCGCCGCCACCGGAAATCAGGCGCTCGATCGCGAGGCCCGCGCCGTGAATGCCGCCCCAGACCACGAAGGTCCAGTTGGCCCCGTGCCAGAGGCCGCCGAGCAACATCGTGAGCAACAGGTTGACGTAGGTCCGGATCTTGCCCTTCCGATTGCCGCCAAGCGGGATGTACAGATAGTCGCGTAACCAGCTACTCAGGCTGATGTGCCAGCGGCGCCAGAAGTCCTGCAGGCTCTGCGCCAGATAGGGCTGGCGGAAGTTGACCATGAAGTGGAAGCCCAGTAGCTGCGCACTGCCGCGCGCGATACAGCTGTAGCCGCTGAAGTCGCCGTAGATCTGAAACGCGAACGCGTACGTGCCGAGTAGCACCGCAAAAAAGCTTGGTGTCGCCAAAGCTGCCCGCGAACGCCGCATTCGCGATCAGCGCGCAGTTGTCGGCGATCACGACCTTGCGGAACAGGCCTTCGAGGATCAGCATTAGCTCCATCGAACCCCTTGTCCGAGTCCCAGTGCCGTGGCTGCTGGACCTGAGGTAACAGGTGCGACGGTCGTTGGATTGGCCCGGCGATCGAGATGCGGAAACAGGCTCACGAACAATGCGTATTCGCTCAATGTCTGTGACGCTTTCAGGCGCTTCTTGTAGACGTCGACGATGTACGCGACTTCCTGGAACGTATAAAACGAGATGGCCGGCGGAAGGACGATCTGTCCAGACGAACGGGGGAATGTCCCGACATGCCGAACGCGTGCGCAACGTGTCGAACGAGTCGACGAAGAAGTTGAAGTACTTGAAGAAACCGAGAATGGAGAAGTTGACGACCAGCGACAGCGTCAACAGCAGCTTGCGCGATGTCGGTCATCTTCCGTGGATTCGATCTTGCGTGCGATGACGAAGTCGAGCGTGGTCGACAACGCCATCAGCGCGAGAAAGCGCCAGTCCCACCACCCATAGAAGAAGTAGCTGGCCGCGAGCAGGAAGTAGTTCTGCGCGCGGAATTTCAGCCGCCAGAAGATTGCAACCACGATCAGCAGGAATACTAGATAGACAGTGGAATCGAAGAACATTGGTTTACTTTGCTCGTGGCGCGCTGTTCATCTGGTCGATGCAGGGCCGAGCGATTGTGTCAGAGCTGGCGCTACGGTCGTCGAGGAGCTTCGCGTCATGCGCCGAACGGATTGGCAACTCTGGATATTGCAAAACGGAATTTGCCAGATCGTTCCTGGGGGATCCCGGCGACGAACTGGATCTCGACTTGGTTGTGGTCACCCACTGACGCCTTGAATTCGTCGACGAGCGCGTTGCCAGTGGCTTCGGACCAGTTCGTATCCTGTACGACTTTCAGCACGATGTGGTCCAGGTCTTCCTGGACGATCTGCATCTGCGCGACGCCGGGGAACTTCGTCAGCGTACGCTCGACCAGTGACACGCCGGCGACGACGCTGCCGTCCTTGCGAACCAGGAAGTCGGCGACGCGACCCGAAATGTTGTTCATGAGGGGAAGCGTGCGGCCGCAGGAACAAACGCGATCCGGCATGGACGCCACGTCGCCCATCTTGTAGCGAATCAGCGGCATCGACCTATTGAGCAGACTCGTCACGACGACGGCGCCGTCTTCTCCTGGTGCCGCCGGGTTGCCTTGTTGATCGAGCAACTCGATGTAGTTGTTCTCCATGTCGATGTGCATGCCGTCGTGCTTTTCGCACTCGGTGGCGATGAGCCCGACTTCCTCGCATCCGTACAGATCGGTGACTTTGCACGCAAAGGCCTTCTCGATGACACGGCGTTCGCTTGGCAATAACATCATCGACGAAGAGATGATCGCGTTCGGGCGTACGCTGTCGACGCCATGCTTGAGGCAGAACGACGCGAAGATATAGATGGAGTGCGAATGGCCGCGCAGCAGCGTGGGCCGCGCGCGTTTCCACTTCGCGACGAACTCGAACATCGATTCTTCGGTGAGGTTCATCGTATCGAGATACACCTCGGGACTGATGAGCAGGTCGCGCAGCTTTTCCTTGGCGGACAGCGACGTCGGCGGGTTGCCCCAGATCATGCCGACGGGTTCGCCGAGGTCCCACCCGGCCCAACGAAACACGCGCACGCCCGTTGCATTCACGAGCTCGACCGTGTGTGGATCCTTGAGGATCTCGACCGGTACACCCGTCGATCCACCGGTCTTGAACACCGAGAGCGGGCCATCCTTGAGCGAGCGCGCCAGAAAGTCCTTCTGGTTGTGGCGTACCTCGTCCTTGCCGAGCACCGGCAACCTGCGCAGATCGCGCTCATCGCGAATATCGGCGGGCTTGAGCCCGAGGCCATCGAATAGCTTCGACGGTAGTGCGGTACATCGGCGTACGCGTGCGCGAGCATCGCCTGCAGTTTTGCGAACTGCAGCTCCTTGAGCCGCGGCAGCGGATAGTACTGCGACGCTTCGAGCTCTCGCAGATACGCGAGTCGCGGGCTGCGATCCTTGGCAACCCAGAGGGGATAGACGACGTTGCGGCGCAGCCAGGAGGCGACGCTCATGCCGTGACTCCGTGGCCGTTTTCCGCGAACGCCTGATAGAGCGATTCGTGCCGATCGATCATCTGCTTGAGGCTGAAGTATTCCTCGACCCGCGTTCGCGAATTCGCGGCGAGGCGAGCGCGCAGCGCGGGATCGGAATATAACGCGAGCAGGTGTTGCTCGAGTGCCGTCCGATCTCCGGGCGCGATGACGTATCCATGCTGTCCATGGATTACCGCTTCCTTGTTGCCGCCGACGTCCGTAACGATCACCGGCACGCCGGTCGCCATCTTCTCGAGCACCGAGTTTGAAAATCCCTCGTTGCTGCGGGGCACGAGACACGCCACATCGAACCCACTCAGCGCGCCGCGGACGTCGTCGACCGGGCCGACGAACTTTATGCGGTCGTCGAGTCCGCGTTCGGTGACCCACTTCTTGTAAAGTTCGAGCAGCGGACCGCCGCCGACGAAGGCAAGGCGCGCGTCAGGCGCCTGCGCCGAAATCGCGAGATACGCGTCGATCAGCAGCTGATGATCTTTTTCCGGCCGGAACCAGGCGGACATGCCGATCACGTACGAGTCGGGCGAGAAACCAAGCGCCGCCTTTGCCGCGGCTTTTGCGGCCGCGTCGGGCACGGTGTAACGATCGAGGTCGACGCCGTTGTAGATGACACTGATGCGGTGGTCGGGAACGTGTTCCTTTCGCCGAATCACCTCGGCCACTACCTCCGACACGGCGATATAGCGTCCGGTGATCGACCTGACGAGACGATGCATGAAGAAACGGAACTCGCTCTTGTAGTCGGCCGCATCACGCTTGCTCGACACGATGTGCCGCACGCCGGCGAGCCGCGCGACGAGTGCGCCGTAAACATCAGACTTGTAATGAAAGGTCTGGACGACGTCGATGCGGCGCTCGCGGATCAGCCGGAACAGGCGGATTGCCTTGATGAACGCGTTCGGCGTGTAGTAGCGCGCGACGGGTACGTGGATCACTTCGATGCCCGCCGGCCTTGGCCTTGTCCACCAAAGCGTTCGGCTGATAGTTGAATATCACTACGTGGCATTTGAATCGCGCCGGATCGAGTGCGTCGAGCAGGTACGACAAATGCCGCTCTGTGCCTCCGGGGCTCGCCCAGAAGTCGATGATGTAGAGGAGGCGAATGGGTTCGGAGGTCATTTGACTGCGATGACCCATACGACGATGGGCCAGCTGGGATCGTTGCGCGTCGCCACCTTGTTGAAAGGGTGCCACGCGGCATGCGGCACAGGCTCGAAGTGCATGCCGCGACGCGCCCAACGCCATGCTTTGAGGCTGCCCCAACCGTCGCACTCGAAGATGCTGGAGAAGTTTCGGCACAGATAGCGCAATGCATCTGGCGTGAAGCGCCAGAAATCGCTTGGCACGCCATGGATCGGAAAATTGAAAACGGTGGTGTGAATCGCGATGCCGCCCGGGCGCAGGATTCGGCGGGTTTCCTCTACGGCCTGCAGAGGATCACCTTCGATGTGCTCGAGCACCTGGTCTGACATCACGAAGTCAAACTGTTCGTCGGCATGCGGCAGCTTGTTGATTTTTACTTCCGGGTAATTCGCCTCCGTCACGCTCGTAGCATCGATGCCGAGCATGGGCAGCAAGTGCGTCGAGTGGCTGATGCACAGCGCATCGCCCCGGCGGCGCGGCATATTAGGGCCGACTTCGGCGAGTCGGCGATACATCGCATAGCGCGTCAGGTGGGATCCGCGCGGCAACCCCACCATCGTTGCCTGCCAGAAGCGGCGATACAGCGATTGCCCCTTTTCGCGCAGAGCAGCGGTCAGCCGACTCGTGCCAGGGAGACTCCGCGCTGACCATAATTCCGACTTTTCAGGCCCGGTTGTCATTTGATTCATGTCTCGTTTGTGGCCGGCTGTTGCGGGCGCCCTCTCCCGCAGCGGATGAGGCGGACTAGTATGCCCTCCCCACACCAGACTGAATGGGCGCCGAGCGATGCCATGGCGCCCGAGTTGTGAGATCGTTCACAGCCGGAATCCGATGAAAAACGGAACAAAAGCGTTGACTTCAGAAAATCAAAAAACCGACAGGCTATCGGTTCGTTCGATCGCTCGATCCCTGTTCGCCATGGTGGCACTTGGATGCGTTGCGCTGATTGCCGGCGAGGCAGGTGCGCGCTTCGACGACTGGTTGTTCGACGGCATTCCGTTTTTTGAGCATCCAGCTTACGAGGCACTGTATTTCAGAGACGAATCGAACCTGCGCCACGGGCGCCCTGACGCCCGTTGGAAGCAAGTGCGGCTGAACAACCTCGGGATGCGCGGCCCCGATGTGTCGATCGAGCCCAGGGATGGCTGCCGGCGGATCATGTTCCTGGGAGCGTCTGAGACCTTCGGAGAGCCATCGGTAGCGGGCAATGAGTACCCGGCCCGGGTCGCGCAGAGAGCCTCTGAATCGGAGTGCCTGGAGGTCCTGAACACGTCGTTTCCGGGCATCGCGCCGCAAAGCTTGAATATGTACTACGCGGCCCGGCTCTATCAGTTTCGGCCAGACACCGTTTATATCTACCCGTCGACTCATTTCTATCTGTCCGAACGCCTGCCACGCGGGGAGCCGAAACCGATCGTTCCCTCGGGACTCCCCTTGCACGACATCCCTGAGCACGCTGACTCGCGCGGCCTGCTCCAGAAGTCACGACTGCTCGAGCGACTGCGCGACAGCGCCGAGACCCCGGAATTCCTGCAGCGCCATGTGAACCGCAAGC
The DNA here is from genome assembly GCA_963736955.1 of uncultured Pseudomonadota bacterium. Taxonomy (GTDB): domain Bacteria; phylum Pseudomonadota; class Gammaproteobacteria; order Steroidobacterales; family Steroidobacteraceae; genus CADEED01. The sequence goes on along the minus strand of CAVTQT010000009.1, from coordinate 343,488 downwards.
GCATTGCCGAACTCCTCAGCAGCGAACCGGATCCATCGGTCTTCGCCACAATTCCCGCCGAGCGCCTCGAACTACTGGCGGCCGACATGCGCGCGCTCGTCGATTCGATCCGCGGTTCTGGAGCCGAGCCGGTGCTGATGACGCACGCCGTGCGCGCAACGGCGCCGCCGCGCGCCGAAGACAAGGACGACCTCGCGGCCATGCGCGTTTATGTTCCGCGAGCGCCGGAGCAGATACTGGCGGAATTCGAATACGTTGCCGCCGACGTCGTCCGCGGTATCGCGCGCGACACGAACACGCGCCTGGTCGACGTCGCGCGCGAAATCAGCGGGCGGCGCGACCTGTTCATCGACCTCGTGCACCTCGCGCCGCGCGGCCATGAGCGCGTGTCGAGCCTCATCATCGAAGACCTGGGACTGAACGCGCGCTGATGCTATTCAACAGCCTCATCTTCCTGTTCGCATTCCTGCCGGTGACCTACGTCGTCTACTGGTGCCTGCGAAGCGACGCGGCAGCGTCACATCTGGCTCACGATCACCGGCTACGTTTTCTACGGTTATTGGGATCCGCGTTTCTGTCTGCTGATGGCGTTCACGACGCTCGTGAGCTATTCGGCCGGTCGCGGATTCCTCGCCACGTCAGATCCGCGCAAGCGCAAGTGGCTGCTGGTGATCGCGCCGATCACCATCGATCTGCTGCTGCTTGGCTTCTTCAAGTACGCCGGATTCTTCACGCGCTCGATCAACGATTTCGCCGACGTTCTTCGGCTGGCGCGCCGAGTCTGCCGGTGCTCGACGTGATCCTGCCGATCGGCATTTCGTTCTACACGTTCCACACCATCACCTACATCGTCGACGCGTATCGCGGCCACATCACGCCGACGCGCAGCTTCTGGGAATTCGGTGCATACGTGTCGCTGTTCTCGCAGCTCGTCGCCGGACCCATCGTCCGATTCCGCCAGATCGAGGAGGATCTCGAGAACGTCGGCGCCGCGCAGCGTCGCGCGGGCCTCGCGCTCGGACTGTCTTTCCTCGCGTTCGGTCTGTTCGAGAAGGTGATCGTCGCGGACTGCGCTGGCGCATTTCGTCGATCCGGCGCTCGCCGACTATCAGCACCTGTCGTCCGGCGGTACCTGGCTCGCGATGCTGGGCTACACCTTTCAGCTGTACTTCGATTTCTGCGGCTACAGCTCGATGGCCGTCGGGCTCGGCGCTGCTTGTTGGACTACGCATCCCGCAGAACTTCAACTCGCCTTACCGCGCGACGAACCCGAGCGATTTCTGGCGTCGCTGGCACATCTCGCTGTCCACCGTGATGCGCGACTACCTCTACATCCCACTCGGCGGCAATCGCGGCGGTGCGGCTTTCATGTACCGCAACCTGATGCTCACGATGCTGCATCGGCGGCTTGTGGCACGGCGCGAACTGGACCTTCGTTGTCTGGGGCGCATACCACGGCATCGCTGCTCGTCGGGTACCACATGGTGCGCGAGCGCGTGCCCGCCATGCCGACCGTGCTCGCGCAGGCAATCACGCTATTGCTCGTGATCGTGGGATGGGTGTTTTTCCGTGCCACTGACATGCACATGGCAGGGGAACTGCTGGCAAAAATGTTCTGGCCGCGGGACGGCCTGCTACCGGAGGGCGCGCTGTTGTTCGGAGTGATCATCGTGATCGCCGCCGTGCTTGCGCGCTCGGCGCCGAACGCGTTCGAGTATCACTCAAAGTTCAAGCCGACCTGGCCACGCATGGCAGCGGCCGCCGCCGTGTTCGGCGTCGCCGTCGCGTTCATCGCGGGCTCGAGGGACTCGCCGTTTCTTTACTTCCAGTTCTGAGCCTTAGCACATCCGCGAGCCGGTAGAGCAGCTTCGCGAAAGGCTTGCGCGCCGGGATGTCGACGGTAACGGTGAGAATAATCGCCACGATCAATGCCAGGATGGTAATTGTCGCGATACTCGCGATGGGGCCGATCGTTGGCCGCAGCCATTCGAAGACCAGCAATCCCATCATTGCGTGTGTCAGATACAGCGGGTACGTGAGGGCGCCAAGCCAGTAACTCGTCCGCGCCGGTCGCGGCGTGCCGCGCCGAATCATGAGTACGAACAGTCCGAAGAACACCGCCACGAGGGTCGGCACCACCACGGCGGATGCGCTGTCGGCCGTCAGGAATTGTCCACGTTGATTGATTGAGACGGCCATGCTGGTCATCAACCCGACAACGAGCCCGACGCTGCGCGCAATGGACCAGCCACGCGACTTCACGAGGAAGAACAGACATCCGGACGCGAAAAACGCGCCGTACGGTACGAGCCCCGTGTAGTGCAGGATCCACGGCAGCTCGACAAACAGCGAGACAATCGTGAGCGCCAGCCATGCATAGAGCAGCGGCTCGATGCGGTGCAGGCTGCGGAACAGCAGCAGCAGGAATATGAGCGCGTAGAAGCGAATCTCGATTTCGAGCGTCCAGTAGACGCCCTCGATGAGCGGCGCATTGAGCACCGCCGGGATCATTGTGGCATTCGCCGCGAGCGTGCGCGGTGTCAGCACGGGAACCGACACGTGTGGCACAAATGGCGCAATCAACCAGATGCAGGCAACGGTAAATACGACACTCGCCCAGAACGACGGGTACAGCCGAGTGATACGTGAAACGGTGAAGTCGAGTGCGTTTCGGTTCCATGAACTCCAGACGATCACGAATCCGCTGATCATGAAAAACAGGTCGACGCCGAGGTAGCCGTAACGCGTCACGGCGGAGATCGCGCTCACGACTGGAATGTTCGCGTCCGCGCCTTTGGGGTAACAACTGACGAAGTGATAAAGCGTGACCGCGATGGCCGCCGTGAAGCGCAGCAGATCGAGCGCAGGAATACGGGCGGATTTCGTGTCTGACATCTTTATGGAGCGCCCCGGTGGCGGCACTTTAGCGGGATCCAGTCCGCGCGCAAATGGTCTTGGTTCACAGAAAATCGCGGTCGGGCGGTCTGGGAGGCATACCGGGGGTCGAAGTCGCTATCATTTGCCGCTCGTTTCGGGGCCGTATGGTTGCGAACCGTCGTGTGCGCGACACTTTGGTGCCGCCGAAGCCTTTTCCGTCCGGCGTTCATTCTCGGAGTTCGCGATTTGTGTGGAATAGCGGGCGTTCTCGCGCCTAACAATCAGGCGGCTGCCTCGCGCGCCGAGCTCGAACGCATGATCCACACGTCCGGCACCGCGGGCCGGATGGTTTCGGCTATCTCGAGGACGGTCCGGTGGGGCTCGCGCATGCGCGACTGTCAGCATCATCGACCTCGTCGACGGGCGACCAGCCGATCGCCAACGAGGACCGCACCGATCTGGACGGTCTTCAACGGCGAGATCTTCAACTACGTCGAGTTGCGCGCCGAGCTCGAGAAGTGCCGGCCACGTGTTCCGCACGCACTCCGACACCGAGACGATCGTGCACGCGTACGAGGAGTACGGCGACGAGTTCGTCGCGCGGCTGAACGGCCAGTTCGCGATCGCGCTCTGGGACCGTCGCCGCGCAACGGCTGCTGCTGGTGCGCGATCGCGTCGGCATCCGTCCGCTGTTCGTGCAGCGCGACGGCGAACGGCTGCTGTTCGCCTCGGAGATCAAGGCGATCCTCGCGGTCAGCAAACAACCGCGGCGCATCGATGCGCGAGGGCCTTGCGCAGACCTTCACGTTCTGGGGCACCGGTCGGCGAGCGCACGCGTTATCGAAGGCATCGCTCGGTGCCGCCGGGCCACATGCTCGTGCTCGAGCGAGGCGCGCGAGAACGCCTGGTGCGCTACTGGGACTGGAGCTATCACGCCGGCGCGGACGAGCCTCGCATGCCTCGTTCGACGAAGCCGCCGAAGAGTTGCGCGCGCTGCTCACCGACGCCGTGCGCCTGCAGCTGCGCGCCGACGTGCCGGTGGGCGCCTATCTGAGCGGCGGCCTCGACTCCTCGATCATCGTCGCGATGATCCGCGCGCGCTCGGATGTGCCGCTGCGCACGTTCTCGGTGGGCTTCGAAGATCCGGAGTTCGACGAGCGACCGTTCCAGCAGGCGATGGTCGATCACCTGCGGCACCGAGCACACCTCGGTGCAATGCCGCGAGCGCCGACATCGGCGCGATTTTCCCGCGGCTCGTCACGCACACCGAGACGCCGATCCTGCGCACCGCGCCCGCGCCGCTGATGATCCTGTCGCAGCACGTGCGCAGCTCCGGCTTCAAGGTGGTGCTCACGGGCGAGGGCGCCGACGAGGTCTTCGCGGGCTACGACCTCTTCAAGGAAGCGCAAGGTTCGCCGCTTCTGGGCGCGCCATCCGGATTCGCAGTGGCGCCACGGACTGCTGACGCGGCTCTATCCGCTATCTCAAGCAATTCGCCGGTCGGCGGCGGCGCCTACACGCAGTCGTTCTTCGGGCAGGGCCTCGAGCAGACGTCGACAATCCGTTCTACGCGCACGTGCAGCGCTGGACGACGACGCGCCGCCTGTGGAATTTCTTCTCGCAGGACATGCGCGCGCGCGCTCGGCGACGTCGATCCCGAGAAGCAGCTCGCGCGCGATGCTGCCGAAGGATTTCGCGTCGCTGGCCGGGCCTCAGTCGCGCGACCAGTACGTCGAAGCGCAGACGCTGCTGTTCGGCTACCTGCTGTGCTCGCAGGGCGACCGCGTCGCCGATGGCCAACTCGATCGAGGGCCGCGTGCCGTTCCTCGATCATCGCGTCATCGAGTTCGCCAACCGGCTGCCGCCGCAGTACAAGCTGCGGGGCCTCGAACGAGAAGGCGATCCTGCGCCACGCGGTGCGCGACCTGCTGCCGCCGGTCGTGCTGAATCGCGTCAAGCAGCCGTATCGCGCGCCCGACAGCCAGTCGTTCTTCAATGACGGCAAGCCGCTCGACTACGTCGAGGCCGCGTTCTCGCCGCGAACGCCTGCGCGACAGCGGGCTACTTCGACGAACCGCCGGCGCGCCGCCTGTTCGAGAAGTGCCGAACCGGCCGCGCCATCGGTTTCGCCGACAACATGGCGTTCGTCGGCATGCTGTCGACGCTGTTGCATCGACGAACAATTTGTCCGGAGCTCCGCCAGTGACCCCGCTCGTGAAAGACATCCTGAACGACGTGATCCTGGCTTTCGACAAGGATGCGGAGGTCGAAAAGATCACGCAGCCGCCTGCGCACCTTCGCGCGCAAGGCGCGCAAGCGCGGCGTCGTGGTCGCCATCTCCGGCGGCATCGACAGCTCGGTGACCTCGGCGCTGTGCGTGCGCGCGTTCGGCGCCGGGCAAGGTGTTCGGCCTGCTGCTGCCCGAGCACGACTCCTCGTCGGAGAGCCTGAAGCTCGGCAAGATCGTCGCCGAGCATCACGGCATCGAATATCAGGTGCAGCCCATCGGCCCGACGCTCGAGGCCATCGGCTGCTACCAGTGGCGCGACGACGCGATTCGCGCCGCCGTTCCCGCCTACCAGAGACGGCTGGCGTCACAAGCTGGTCATCAGCGGCGGCCAGCAGGGCATGGTCAATCACTTCAAGATCGTCGTCGAGAAGCCCGACGGCACGCAGATCGCAGGAGACGCTGGGACTCAAGGAGTACCTGCAGATCGTCGCCGCGACCAACTACAAGCAGCGCATCCGCAAGACGGTCGAATACTTCCACGCCGACCGGCTCAACTACGCGGTGGTCGGCACGCCCAACCGCCTCGAATACGACCAGGGCTTCTTCGTGAAGAACGGCGACGGCGCGGCCGACGTGAAGCCCATCGCGCATCTCTACAAGACGCAGGTGTACGCGCTGGCGCGTCATCTCGGGCTGCCCGAGGAGGTCTGCAACACCATTCCGACCACCGACACCTACAGCCTGTCGCAGGGCCAGGACGAGTTCTACTTCGCGCTGCCGTATCGGCAGATGGACGTGGCGATCTGGTCGATGGTCAACGGCAAGAGCGCCGCGGACCTCGCCGGTTATCTCAACATCGACGTGGCGCGCGCCGAGCACATCTACCAGGACATCCGCGCCAAGCGCAGCACCACCGCGCCGCTGCACTGGAAGCCGGTGACCATCGAACCGGTGATCGACGTCGAGCTTCCCGATCTTTCGAGCTGACCCGACGATGAAGCGCCGGACCCTGCTTGGTGGGTCTCGGCGGGCTGTCGCCGCGATGGCGCGGGCGGCGTGGCTGGTACGCGCGCCGACGCTGCGAGCGCAGCGCTGCGCTGCGATGCCACGCCGGCGCACGCCCAGGCACGATGCGCTATGCGCAAGTTCGGCCGCACTGGGCTCGAAGGTTTCCGAAGTCGGATTCGGTTCCTGGGGCATCGGCGGCCAAGGTTACGGCGCCGCCGAGAAGGCGCAGTCGCTGCGACGCGCTGGCGCGTGCCGAAGAGCTCGGCTGCAATTTTGTCGACTCCGCCGCAGGTCTACGGCGATGCCGAAGTCACGCTCGGCGAATTCCTCGAGGGCCGCCGGTCGCGCTGGATCGTCGCCACGAAATTTTCCGGTCAGAAAGCCGGTATGACCGCGACGCTCGAGCGCCAGCTCACGCGTCTGCGGCACCGACGCCGTGGATCTCTACCAGCTGCACTGGGTGCCGCGCGGCGACGACGCGGCGCTGTTCGACGAGCTCGTGCGGCTCAAGCACGCCGGCAAGACACGCTTCATCGGCGTGTCGCTGTACTCGGCCGAGGACATCGACTATCGTGCTCGGGATGCCGGAGATCGACGCATTTCAGCTCGCCTTCAACCTGCTCGAGCCGGATCCATTCATGGCGCGCGCTCGCCGCGATCCACGCCGGCGGCAAGGCGCGTGATCGTGCGCTCGGCGCTGCGCGAAGGATTCCTCACCGGCAAGTTCAAGCGCGATGCGAAATTTCCCGACCCCAGCGACCAGCGGCACGAGCTGACGCGCGGCAGCAGATCGCGACAGACTCGTCGACCAGGTCGAACGCTTTCGCTTCCTCGAGAAGGAGGCGGGCTCGATGGTGGACGCGGCGGCACGTTATCCGCTGTAGCTTCGCCGACGTGTCCACGGTGATCCTGGGCACGAAGAGCTCGAAGCAGGCGGATTCGAACTTCGGTCAGGTGCCGGGCGGCACGCTGTCGGCTGAATCGCTCCAGGCGATTCGTAATCTGCAGGTGGAACTGGGTCTGGGATCTCGCGCGGCTCGATGGCTGCGCAAACTTGGCCTCGTGCCCTAATCTCCAAAACGGACCGTCGATACACCGGCATTGGCCACATCATTCCCACAGGTGGGCAATTTTTCCCGCACGCTCCAAAACGGAACGTATGGATCGACCGCCTGTCTCGGGAATCCAAGTTGGGCGTAGCGTCGGCCATTTGCCTCGGTATGGTTTCCGAAGCACGTCTTCGAAAAGCGCCAGATATGCAATAGCCGTACGTTCCCAGGAATACATCGAAAGAATTGTCGAGCGTGCGTCCTCCGACATTGACTTCCACAGTTTAGGATCGGCTTGAAGTTTTGAAATTGCTGTCACAGCAGCGTCAACGTCGCCCTGTTCGATGAGAAATCCATTCCGTCCGTCAATTAAATACTCTTCAATCACACGACCCGTTCTAAAGGCGACGCCGGGAAGGCCGGCGCTCATGGCCTCCGCGAGAGAGAAGCAAAAGCCTTCATACTCCGACGTCAGTAACGTGACGTGCGATTTGCAAAGCTCATTTGCCAATTCTTCCCATGGCAGGCCTGGTTCGACAGTTACAGAACCCCTCAAGGGCTCGCGACCAGCTCGGTCGAGATAACTTGCGAAGTCAGCGCCATCTCCTATCAATCGCATCGAGAATGGCACTTTCCGCACGAGAAGTTTCTCCGCAATATCCAACAACTTGGATGCTTGCTTTTGCCCCTCACATAGCCTGCCATGATAAATAATCTTGATTGGCCCGCCTTCATAGGGTGCGCACGTCGGAGCTGGGCGGACGCCATGCGGGATGTAGCTGATGTGTGACGCCCGATCCGGCAGAACTTCAACGCCAAGTCTTTGGGCGGTCTGCTCGGTCGCACAAACAAATCTCGACAGCGCGCTTGAGAATCTTTTCAAACCATCGAAGGTAATCCTGTGGTCGGTGTGACAGATTCCAATTGCCTGGAGAGACGAGGCCATCGCGGCTTGGGCTGCATAAGGCGCCTCACGATAGTTCGGCACGAAAATCTGCGGCTGCAGACGTTGTATTGACTGCATGACTTCTCTCGCATCGATGCCCACCGTCGAGCAGGGTTGAAGTTGTACGAATTCAGTGCACGACTCCGCCAATTGATCGCAAAGTTCGCGTTCGAGCCGCGACGACGGTTGATGGCTCAGGATCACGACGTCAACACCTAGATTCTTGAGGTGCTTCCCGAGTGCGACCGTATATGTGAGTACGCCCCCTCGACTATTGCAGTCGCAATACATCGCAACGCGCAGCTTTTTCATCGTCCGAGACTCCGTGAAGTCAGATATGGTCAGATGCTTGGAGAGCGCAGAGCTCAAGGGACCAGGGCGCGCTGAACCCCGAGCTTGATTCCAAACGTTAGATAACGATTGCCGCCGAGCCTGGCCCACACCCCGGCGACGAGTCGTATCAGTAATACATTGATAACGAAGTAAACGAGGCACCACCGGTTCGGATGCACGTCGATGAGGTCGGGCAATGTCCAGTAGAGGAAATACTGCAGGATGAACACGACGAGCGATGCACGGCCAATCACGGCAAGCCAGTCGAGTGCTGCCTTCGCCGCGGGCCGAGGGCTGGCGCCCACACGGAACATCAGCCCGACTAGCAGCAGCCCACACCCGCCGAAGAACAGTAGATAGGCTGGCGACGGCGGCACCTTCGCGGTGATCGTAGCGGATATGTCCAGCGTCGTTGTATCCGTAACACCGAGGCCGTCGAGCAAAGCGCGAACGAGTCGCAGCGCGAGCGCTGCAATTACTAGCGCGCCACCTGACGCGACGAACCGCGCCGCAATGTCGCGCATCGGCACCTGTTGCTGACTGCTGCGCGCGAAATAGTGCCCGACCGTGAATCCGATGACGTAAATCGCCAGATGCTGGATTACCGGCGTGTGGCGAAAGACCGCGGGCGCAAAGGCATTGCCACCGACCAGGGATTCGTCGAGATCCGTGGGCAGGCCGAGGGGTGGCGCCCAGAAAAGATTCATTAGCCACGCGGCGCCGAGCACGACCACCGCAATCTGCGAAAGGCGTCGACACGTCTGCGCGTTGCCGATCTGCGGAACGAGCAGCGCGGCGACGAGCGTGCACAAGCCGATCTCATCGACCACCGTGACATTCCGCAGCTTGCCGATCAAGCCGCCCCCAACATGCGCCTCGGCCAGCGCGATCAGCAGGTGACCCACGGTCAGCAGGAACAGATCCGCGATTGAAGAGCTGGGATTTGAGGTCGCCGCCGTGTCGCGCCGCCTTGGCGCACAGCATGCCGACCATGGCGCCGCTGATCATCAGAAACGTCGGTGTCGCGACCATGCCGATGGCGGCAGCGTGTCACCGGCGGCAGGGTAGGTGCCGTGGATCCACCACGCGAAGTGCGCGAGACAGCTGAACAGCATGACGGAGCCGCGCGCCGCATCGACGGGCACGATGCGCTGCGCCGCATCCATCCGGCTGCGTTGTCATGACTGTCATGCCAGGGCCGAACACCAGTTTGAGCTCTGCAATTCCACGATCCCAAGCGGACGGCGAGTTCGCCGAACATCGCGGTGCCATCGAACGGCTTGCGCGAGTTCACGGCGCGCGCGCCTTTGAGGATGAAACTCTTGCTGCTTCCGGCGATGAGGTCGAACGCCGCAATCGGATCGTCGAGTCCCGGTTCGCCGAGTCCGCTGCATCCAGCGCAGGTTGCTCGCCGCCAGCTCGAAGGACGCGCCGAGCTGGCGCGTCGTGGCGAATGCCCATGCGTGATAGTGCGCGAGGCCACGCTCCTGCAGCAGCGGCAGATCAGCGTTCGAAGCGCTCCTGGAAGCGCGGCATCGGATTGCTGGCGGGTACGCGCGCCAGGTGCTTGCGCCACAGCGCGCGCGAGCAGTGCCAGCAGTTCGGCGTCGGCACGCTTCACCAGCCGCGTCGAAGCGCACGGTCTCGGCGAACAGCGGCATGAACGTGGGATCGTGGGGAAAGCCGACGCGGAACGTCTGGACGAAGTCCTCGCCCTCGAGCTCGAAGTAGCCGGCGTTGTGGAAATAGCCGAGCCGTTGCTGCTCGACGTCGATGTCGGCCAGAACGATGGTCGACTTGGTGTGCTGGCGCCGGTAGTCAGTGCCCGAAGTATCGGGCAGCCAGAATGCGTCGGCTTCGGTGCTGATCAGCCGGCCTGCGGCCAGGTGCTCGACGGCGTGCTCGATGAGCGGCCGCCAGACGTTGAGTTCCTGCACGTCGACGCCGTACAGCTCGCGCAGCTCGTCATGCGGCGGCTTGAAGAAGGTCCACTGGTCGCCTTCGAAATCGATGGCCACCGTGAAGGGCAGGATGGCCCGCGGTTCGAGGCCGAGCGCATGCAGGACTTCGATCCAGATGTCGACGTAGCAGTTCTTCTCGAGCCAGGTGCAGGTCTCGGCGTGCAGCACGCTGCGCGAGTAGCTGGCTGGCGTCGAGATGCGGCAGGGCGTTGATGCGGCTCATGCGGCGCTTACGCTCGACAGCTCAGGGCCAGAGCAGGTCGCGCGTCGCCTTCGGCCAGTTGTCGGGCTCGAAGCCGTGCGTCTTGAACAACGCCATGACCACGCGCTCGAGGCCGAACCCGAGGCAGGCGGTGTTGGCCACCTTGCCATCCTCGGTGCGGATCTCGAAGGTGTCGCCGAAATGTTCCTGGTGGAAATTGAAGGAGCACACCGCGGTCGGGTTCTCCTTCGAGATCACCGGAATCACGACCTCGAACTTCAGCTTCTGCTCTTTCTGACTCACGGCCAGCATCTTGCCGCCGCGGCCGAAGAAGGGATCCGAGGCCACGTCCGGCGTGGCGGGCAGGCCCAGGTCGGTGAGTAGTTTGAGGCCGCGCTGCAGCCACATGTCGCGCCACTCCACCACTTCATCGGCGGTGCCCACGCGCACGAACTCGCGCACGCGGAACGACTGCATGCGAGTCGGCTCGGGCGAGGGTTCGTGGCGGTACACCCAGTTCAGCATCGTCACGAGGCGGCCGCCTTTCTTGAGCGTGCCCGTGAAGCTCGGATAGACGGGATAACAGGCCGCCGGATTGAGCACGACGTCGGTCATCTCGAGCTTGTCGCCCCAGGGCTTGCCGGCGTTGACGTCCTCGGCGAGCTGGCGGGCCGCGAGTTCCTTGCCGTAGAAGCTGTACACGGCGCCGCAGAGATGCGGGAAATTGTCGAGGTAGTGCACCTTCTCGAGGATTTTCCGCTCGATGATGGGCGGAAACGTGAATACCTCGGCGCGGTCGTTGCGCGAGATCTGCGTGACCAGGGCGTTGAAAGCTCTCGAGCACGTCCTCGAACACGGCGCCACGGCCGAACGCGCCCTGCACACCCACGGGAACGATGAGGCCGTGCTTGACCAGGCCGTCGTACAGACTCTTGTTGTCGAATTCCTCTGCCATGTCAGTCGTCCTTGAGAACCAGCAGCATCGATGCGCTCTTGGAATTGATGCGTTCGTTCGACACCATCAGCGCGCCCGAGAGCGAATCGCGATAGTGGCGGCCGACGCTGAACTTCGAGTCGTTCTTGTAGGCCATGACGCCGGCGATCTGCAGCGCCTGGTGCACGATCTCCGGCGCCGCTTCCGAGGAACCGACCTTGAGGTTGTTCATCTTGAGCGCCCAGCCCATCGACAGCAGATCGTCCATGCCCGTGGGTGAAGCGGTCATCGTGTCGAACTCGGTGGCGAGCGCGAGCCAGTTGTTGCGCATGGCCTGCAACTGCGTGGACACCTTCGCGAGACGAGTGGCGGTCGGCGGAACGGTGCCGGGCTTGCGGCGGGCCTCGGCGCGCACGAAGCCAGCGGCGCGAGCGACCGCGTCTCCGGCGATGCCGGACCACAGCGCGGACCACAGGATGTGCGAGTAGGGGACCATGGTCTGCGCCGACGAGTCGGCGAACGAGCCGGGCAGGATCTGCACCGCGGGGCCGGTCGATTCGAGCTTGAAGCCCGGGCTGCAGGTGCCGCGCATGCCCATCGTGTCCCAGGTAGTAGTTTGCGTCAGCTTGTAGTCGCCGTTGCGCACCAGCACCAGCACCTGGTCGCTGCTGGGTGCATCGGCCGCGCGACGGCAGGTGACCAGGATTCCGTCCGCGTGCGCGCAGTAGGAGCCGGTGGTCGCATCCTTGTTGAGCGTGAAACGATCGCCGGTGACTTCGACCGCGCAGATGCTCGAGCGTGTGTCGCCGGCCGTACCGACTTCCGAAGTCATCGACGCGAGCACGTACTGTTTGGCGACGAGCTCGATGAGGTAATCGCGGAAAAATTTGGATTCGAGTCCATGCCGCGCAAGGCAGGCGACCTGGATGTGATGCATGGCGAAGACCATGGCGCTCGAGGCGCAACCCTGGGCCAGCGAGGCGCACATGGCCGAGAGCTGGCGCATGTCGCAGCCGGCGCCGCCGAGCTCGGTGGGCACGGAGGCGGACATGGCCTTTACCTCCTGCAGCGCGCGAATCGGTCTCGATCGGAAATCGCGCCTGGCGATCGACGTCGTCGGCGTGCTTCGCTGCCACATCGGCGGAGATGCTGCGCACCTGGCTCAGTAAGTCATTGCTCATATTTGTTTTTCGATTCCCTTCCTAAGGCCGCGAATTCTAATGCATTTTTGGGTGCTGCCCGTCGACGACGCAGCGTGCTCGGGATCACACATCTGAGAGCGCACGGGTAGAGCCAGGCGCAAGCGATCGCGAAATGCTAGCCGAACGGGGGACGCCGCCAGGTGCGAAATGCCCGCGATCAGTCTGTTTTGCGGCTCAGTTCCGCGAGGAACCGCCTGCAGCGCGCGCCAGACCACGAGCGGAATTTCGTGACCGCCTTCAAAGGGCTGCCATGTCACCCGGGCGCCGCTGTTGCGATAGAAATCGCGCAATGCCTCACCGGCCGAGAAGGCCAGGTCCGCATCGTGAGTGCCATGGCTGACCAGGACCGGCAGCCCGGTGAGCGCCTCGCGATTCGCCTGCCAGTCGTCGAAGGCGATGCGCGACGACGAGAGCATGACCAGGCCGGACACCGGCTGCCGGGCGCACAGCACCGTGTCGCAGGCCAGCATGCCGCCCTGGGAGAAGCCGCCCAGCAACAACGGTAGTTTGGGCGACTGCGCGCGCAGTTCGTCGAGAAAACCGCACAGCGCGCTCGCGCGCGGCCGGCCGGCCCGGCGGTGACTCCTCGCAGAGATCGCGCGGCCCCGACTCGCAGTTGTCTGGCGCGCCTTTCCTGGTCGATGGGCCACCAGCAGCGGTTGCCCGAGGGACTCGGCAGCGGCCCGCGAGGAAAATGGAACAGCGCCGGAACAGTTCAGCGAATGGGAGAACGGTTCGAGATCCTCGGGCCGCATGTCGTAGCCATGCAGCAGTACCACCTGCGCACACGCCTGGTCAGGCGTGCCCACGCGCAGGGATTCCAGTCCGGCGATGCTGCAGGCCGCCGATTCCATCAATGCACCAGCCTCTTCAACGCGAGGAAGTGCTTCTCGAGCAGATGATACGAGACCATTCCCGCGAGAAAGCTCAACACGATGAACGCTGAGCGCATAGAGCAGCGGCGTGGCCGAACCGGCGAAGGCCAGTGCCTCGTGGATCGGCGTGCCGAAGCGCAGTGATGAGCAGCAGGTGGAAGACGTACATCGCGAAGCTGTAGCGTCCGACGCGACGCAGCCAGCGCATCTCCAGCAGCCGGCGAAGCGAATGCCCGAAGGCTCCGCGCGGAATCGAGCCCACGCTCACGACGAGCAGCGCGAAGGCCGCCGCGAGCAGTGTCTGGCCGAGCACCAGGGTGTGCGGATCGAACACCGAGTAGGTGTGCGAGTACAGCGCCACGGCGAACAGCACGCCGAACGCCACCGCGAGCAACAGCGCGCGGTGTGGCCGGTGATCCACTGCATCGCCGGCGCGGACAGCGACACCACGGCCATGGCCGCGCCCATGGCCAGCGCGTCCATGCGGCAGAACGTGAACATGTAGATCATCTCGGGCTTGGCGCCGGCGACCTGCATGAACGCGCGCGAGAGCAGGGCAATCAGCACCAGCGCGACGCAGATCCACAGCAGTCGCGTGCCGGCCGCCAGCAGCACGACGAACGGCCACACCAGGTAGAACTGCTCCTCCACCGCCAGCGACCAGAAATGCGAGAAGCCGCTGACGTCGGCGCCGAAGGGTTGCGCCCAGTTGCTCGTGAAGGTCCACAGCCACACCTGGTGCTGGTGGCTGGCCAGCGCCCCGGGCGAGTAGGTGACCAGCTGCGGCAACAACACCAGCGCGACGAACAGCGTGAGGAAGTACAACGGGAAGATGCGCAGCGCGCGGCGCGCATAAAACGACCGGAAGTAGTGAGGGTCGCTCGCGCGAGTCGAGCAGGTTGCGCGTGATCAGGAAACCCGAGAGCACGAAGAACAGCTGCACGCCGATCCAGCCGGCGTGCGCGAGCAGCGCCATGGGCCAGAGCCAGGGCGCGGAATTCGAAAAGATGTCGGCGTTGTGCGGAATGACCAGCAGGATGGCGACGCCGCGCAGTCCGTCCAGCGCAGGAATGTGCGCCCGCGCGTTGTGCTGTCAGGCCCGCCCGGCATGGCGTTCCAGGTGTGCCGCCAGGAGCGCGAGCAACTGGTCGCGATTCCAATGCGAAGTGAACGTGTGATCGGCGCCCTGCACGATGGAAATGCGCATCTTCTCGCTGCGCACGAGTTTGCCGACGATGCGTCCGCCCTGTTCGAGCAGCATGGAGTGTCCCGGATCGGAGGCCGAGAAGACGAAGTAGATCTCGGTGCGCTGGCGGGCGATGCCCTGCAGTTCGGAGGCCAGGTCATCCTGCAGTTTGAAGCCGGCGAGGCGCTGCAGATCCCGCATCGCATTCCTCGCGCGCACCTGGAAACGTTTCCAGAACACGCGTGCCGCAGCGCGCAGGTCGACCTGGCCGCGCAACAGCTTCAGCCACGAAGAAAGGCTGCGCGAGCTGCGGGCGTAACGATTGGTTTCCGAAGTGACCTGGAAATCCGCGTAATCCAGCGACATGCCCGGCTTCCAGAAAAACGTCAGTGGATTGACCACCACGATGCTGCGCAGGGGCAATCCGGCCACCGCGGCCTTGAAGCCGTGATAGGCGCCGGAACACAGGCCGATGAGATGCACGCGTGCCCCGGGGTAGCGTTTCGCGGCGAATTCCACGGCTTCGCGCACATCGAGGCGCGCGCTGTCGGCATAGGGAGAGTTCTCCTTCTCGCCGGCGCGCAGGCCGCTGTCGCCCACGCCGGACAGGTCCAGGCGAATCGCCGGCCATGCCACGCGCCGCGCAGTCGCGCGCGATGGTCACGTACAGGCGGCTGGGGCCGATGTGATGAATGGTTCCCGAATTCAGGAGCAGCACCACGTCGCGCGCGGGCTTCGTCGGCGCGGCGGGCTCGCTCACGATCCCGAACAGGATGCGATTCGCGTCGAGGAAGGTGGCGGACTCGCGCAGCAGCGTTCCGTCTTCGACGAACTGCGCGGTCGCTGTGCCGTGTCATCCGGCGTCGAGGCCGCCGGGGCCCGGCGACGCCATCGCGAGCGGCTAACCAGTCGAGCGCGCTGGCGATGGCCTCGTGTGGGCACCTTGCTGGCATGCGCGTCGCGCATCATGTCGACGTAACCCGCCAGCTGGCGTTGTTCCACCGCGGCGCCCTGCGAGGCGAGTTTCTTCGGCCAGGCATCATTGATCGGCAGGTCGTCGCGTTCGAGAACCAGGACGGACGCGGCCGGCGCGGACTCGAGCTTGCCGAGATCGATCGCGGAAAGCGCGGCGCGCGTTTCCGCGGTGGTGGTGAAGCCGGCGGCTTCCTGCAGCTCCGGATCGATATTGAGACCGGGCGGCGGCGGACTCTGCGACCGCGCCAGTGACAGCGCGCGGATCTCGCGTAGATAGGAGCTGACCTTGATCACCGGCGCGAACGCGATCATGGCGTGCACATCGGTACGGCCCTGCGCGGCCACGGCCGCGAGGCTCGCGCCCACGCGCACGCCGAACAGGCAGACCTTCTCGACACCGGTGGCGGCCTTGAGCGTGTCGATGGCAGCGCCGATGCTGCGCAGCCATTGCGCGACGCGGTCGCCGTCGAGCGATCGACCCGCGGAATCGCCGGTGCCGTCGTAGTCGAAACGCAGTGCCGGAAAGCCGCGCTCGGCGGCGCTCTCGGCGAAGCGCCGGTAACTGCGATGCGTGCAGATGGCCTCGTAACCCGAGGGTGTGCAGAGCACGACGCCGATGTTCCGGGCGTTCGCGCCATCGGCACGGTGCAGCCAGCCGAACAGCGGGCGCTCGGAAGTACCGAAATACAACGGCTGCGCCGGTGGTGCGCTCATTCGCCGAGCTCGATCTGCGCCGGCTTCGAGGCGTTCAGTGCTTCCACCTGGCCACGCAGTCCGCGCGGCGTCGGCGCCGGGCCGCGGCGAGAGGCGCAGGACGCGCACCATGCCCGGCGGCAAATGAAAATACTGATCGTCGCAGACATAGCCGTCGGCCTGAACGCTGACCCAGCGCGCGAAGGCGCGCGCACTTCAGGCGCAGCTCGTAGCCGTCACCGCTGGCGGTGGCCACGGCCTGAATGCCCAGGTCGTGCATCTCGCGGATGGCGAGCCCCGCCGGGAAGTGACTGGCAAACGCGAACGGTGCCTGGTCGGCCTGCGCCAGCGTGGCCAGTGCGACGTCATAGGAAGGCGGACCGAAGCGATAAGCCCAGGAAAGATCGTGGAAACTCTCGAACACTTCGCCCGCGGACAACTCGATGGCGCTGCGCCCGGCGACCTGAATGTCACGCCGCCCATCGGCGACTACCACTTCGCCGGCGCGATACAGCGTGAGTGCCAGGGTTGCTTCCAGCGGCTCTGGAGAATCATTCACGATGTGCAGCGCAAGCCCGTTGTTCCCCTCGTCGCTGATCGCGAGCAGGCGAGGTTGAAGTACGCGGCGCAGCGCATGCCAGGCGGCCTTTGGCTCGCCCAGCGCGTCGATGACTCCCCATCCTGCCCCTTCCCACAGATCGCGCAGAAACCAGACCAATGCGCCATCGCAGGATGAGCGGGCGCGTCGCCATTCGCAGAAGGAAGATGCCATCACTTCGCCCGTGACCACTCGCGAGAGTCGCAGGTAGCGATCGTGGTCGGCGTAACGCAGCTGCACCGGATCGACGTCGAACAGGGTCTTGAGATAGAAATCGCGGACGTCGTCGAAATCCCAGCCCGCGCCCAGATCGCGCGGTGCGCGCAACTTCCACCCGGGATGATGCACGCGCAGGCCCAGACCGCCGGGCATGGCCGCCAGTGTCGCGTCTTCCGGCACATTGGCAAAGCCCAGCGTCTCGGTGGCGAAGCGCACTTCGGAGCGGCGCGCATCATCCAGCGGGCGTAGATAGGCGCCCACGCCATAGTAGGAAGTGGTGCCGTGATTCGGCTGATGGGGAAAAGCGCCACCATGCGCGCTCGACGGCCAGTAGGGCACGCCGCAGGAAAGTTCGGCCAGCAGTGCCGGCACGATTTCGTGGAACAGCCGCGGCTGCCAGCGCTCGCGCGGCGCGCCCCACATGGCCGCCTGCTGTTCGACTTCGCTGTTGCCGCAGATGACGGCCACGCTGGCGCGCGGCAGCAGCCGCTCCAGCTGTTGTTTGAGCTCGGCGGTGACTCCTGCGACGAAGGTCTCGTCGCCGTCCGGATAATCCATGTTGGCGAACATGAGGTCCTGCCACACCAGGATGCCGAATTCATCGCAGAGGTCGAGGAAATCGTCGCTCTCGTAAACCATCGTGCCGCCGACGCGCAGCATGTTCATGCCCGCATCGCGCACCTGCCCGAGGATGCGCGCGTAGTCATCGCGCGTTGCGCTCAGCGAAACCACGTCGAGCGGCGTCCAGCAGGCACCGCGGCAGAAGATGCGCTCGCCGTTCACGCGCAGCGTGAAGCCATCACTGGTCCGGTCCACCTGCACTGAACGGAAGCCGATGGGAGCGAGCCTTACGATGCTCACCCGTCGGCCGTCTGGGCCTTCGTGGTCGACTTCGATGTGCGCGTCATACAGCGCGGGGTCACCATGCGTGTGTGGCCACCAGAGGGCGGCCGACTCGATGCGCAGACGCGCGCTTGCACGCTCTGAATCGGGCTCGAAAGCGAGTTCCGCAGCAACGCGTTGGCCGCCACGTCCGACCACGAGCCGTGCGCCGACTAGTTTGGCCCCCAGAGGTGTGAGCGCCGCCGTCAGCTCTACGACGCCCGCCTGGGCATCTACTGAGGCGCGGATGCGCAGATTCGAAATCTCGAAATACCGGCGACGCTCCAGCCAGACGTCGCGCCACGGACCGACGGCCGCGGCGGGCGGTGACCAGCCGGGAGTTCGACCGAGAAGCGTGGTGCGGAACCAGCGGAGCTGCTGGTTCTCGATCATGGGCGCCTTCCAGCGCGCCCGAGGCCGCTTGGCCTTCAGAGACTGGTCCAGGCTCTTGAAACGCAGCACCAGTTCGTTGGTATTGCGCAGCGCCGGCAGATGGACCTCATGCGAGAGGAACATGTTGTCGCTGCTCAGCAGCGGCTCGCCGTTCAGCCAGGCTTCCGTCAGGCTGGCCAGGCCATCGAAACCCAATACCAGGCTATCCCCGTCCTGCGTTGGCGGGGCGACGAACTGGCAGCGGAACCACCAGTCCTCAGCATCGAAACGGCGTACAGCACCGTCGAGACTCCATTGAGCGAGCTCACGAAGGCTGGCGGCGGCGGTGGTGGGAACGCGCGTGGGTAGCCACGCGTGGTGGGTCGCAGCGATAGCGGCAGGAGTGACCGCCCCGTCCGGCGGCGAGGCGCAGAATTCCCATGCCGATGCGAGCAATTCGCAGTGGTGATCGTCGACCCCGCGAATGATTCCGCGCATGGAAATGGTTCGCAGGTTAGGCGGCTATCAGCTCGTCGAGTGCCGCATGGATCGAGGCAATGGTGTTGAACACATTGCGCTTGAGCATGTGGTCCGGGAATTCGACGTCGAATTCGCCTTCGAGCGCCAGCATGACGTTGACGCTGGCATGCGAGGTCATGCCGGCCTGGTACAGGTCTGCTTCTGGCGCGAGCGCCTCGACATCGCGGCTCAGGCGGCCGTGTTCCTTGAGGATTGTTCGGATCTTGTCCAGGTCTGCATTGCTCATGTTCTCGTTGCTCTCTCGCTAGTCTTTCAAATCCGGTTCAGCTGCCAGCGCGACCACCATCGCCGTGGCGTAATCGCCAGCATGGCTCAGGCTCAATGCCATCTCGCGAACGCGCGCCCGCTCGGCCGCTTCGCGCGCGACGCCATGCAGCGCCAGGCTGCATTGGCCGCTTGCGTCACGCAGCACTTCGATCTGCCGCCAGTCGAGCCCGACTTCCGACAAGTTGAGCGCCTTGATAGTCGCTTCCTTGGCGGCGAATCGCTTCGCGAATCGCTCAGCGCTCATGCTTCGCTCGACATCGCGTAGGCAATCTCGTGCTCGGTGAACAAGCGCCTCATGAACTTCTCACCGAAGTTTTCGATCGACTCGGCGATCCGGCTTACCTGAACCAGATCGGTACCTGTTCTTAGTGTGCGCAAGTGGCTGTGGTCCGGTGCATTAAGTCAGGCCGGACTGCATGGGCGCTTATTGTGCGTACTTGGCCACAGCGACTCAAGGCGGCCCGGAAGCGGATCGGGACCGTATGCGAGGTGCGTCACACGGCTTTTTCGTCCTCGCGGCCTATTCGGTGTCCGTGGGGGACAGCAGCAGCGGCAAACCGGGATCGGTATCGCGGATGAGGGTGCGCAGGGCGCGCTTCAACACGTGGATTTCCGCAGAGTCGAGATTGCGTTCCGCGGCGGATTCGGCCGCCTTGGCCATCGAAACCAGCTCGATGACCATGGTGCGCCCCTTGTCTGTCAGCGTCGCGCGCGCATGCGGGTCATGCGCCCCGCTCAGGCGGACCAGGTCCGCCGCCGCCAGGCCCGCCAGCAGATTGAAGGTGACGCGTTTGCCGGTGTTCGCCAGCATGCGGTCGAGCTCGGCCAGCGTGCGCTGTTCCGAGACTCCCAGCAGGCTGAGCACGAACCACTGCTCTTCGCTGAGCCCGCAGCGTTCGAGCTCACGGCGAATGCCGAGGAACATTTGATGATGCGCCTGCCCCAGAAGATAGACGAGGAAGTCGCGGCTGAAACTGCTGGTCGGCTCGACGCCCGATTCGGCGGGTTCTTCTCTCGCCTTGTTCACGGTGAGCGCGTACTGGCCGGCATGGAACACCAGCGGTTTGCGACCGGAATGGTCGAAGGTCTCCACGCGCCCGACGAAGATCACGTGGTCGCCGCCTTCATACTGGAACTCGGTGCGGCACTGAAAACGCGCCGAATACTCGCGCAACATGGGCGTATCGCCGGGTCCGCGCTCGATGTCGAGTCCCGCGAACTTGTCCGGTGCGGGCCGCGAGAAGCGCGTGGAAATCGCCTCCTGATCGGCCGCGAGCACGTGCACGGCGAAATGGCGCGCGCCGACGAAAATGGGCAGGGCGCGCGAAGCCTTGGCCAGGCTCCACAACACCATGGGCGGGTCGAGCGATACGGAATTGAAGCTGTTGGCCGTAAGGCCCACATCTTCGCCGTCCGCGGAGCGGGTCGTCACCACTGTGACGCCGGTGGCGAATGCGCCGAGCGCGTTGCGGAACGAGCGGATCTCGTCGGGCCGGATCGAATTCATGGCCCGGGATGGGTCAGGAGCTTCGCTCCACAACGGAAAACGCCGCCCGGAGGGGCGGCGTTCATGCAACTAAGAGTGGCTTCGCTCATCGCCCCTTGAAGTCTTCCGGCGTCAGCTGATGGCGTGACAGCAGCTTGTAGAAGTCCGTGCGGTTGCGCTTGGCGAGGCGCGCCGCCTGGCTCACGTTGCCGCCGGTGATCTGCAGGATCTGCGAGAGATAGTGAACGCGTGAACTCGTCCCGGGCCTCGTCGAACGAGGGCAGCTTGCTCTGCGTGCCGCCGAGCGACTGCTGCACGAGTTCCACGGGGATGATCGGTGTCTGCGACAACGCCACGTTCTGCCGGACCACGTTCGAGAGCTGGCGGATGTTGCCTGGCCAGTCGGCCGTGGCTAACAACTCCACGGCCTCCGGCGCGTAGATCTTGCGCACGCCGCTTTCGTTGCTGATCTGCGCCAGGAAGTGCGAAACCAGCAACGGAATGTCTTCGCGCCGGCGGTTGAGCGGCGGCATCTCGATGTGCACGACGTTCAGGCGGTAGTAGAGGTCTTCGCGGAACTGGCCGCTCATCATGAGCTGCTGGAGATCGCGGTGAGTCGCCGAGATCACGCGCACGTTCACGGGAATCGCGTCCGTTGCGCCGATGGGGCGGATATTGTTTTCCTGCAGCACCCGCAGCAGCTTCACCTGCAGACGCATGGGCATGTCGCCGATCTCATCGAGCAGCAGCGTGCCGCCGTCGGCCGCCTGGAACAGGCCGGCGTGATCGCGTACGGCGCCCGTGAATGAACCCTTGATGTGGCCGAACAGCTCGGACTCGAGCAGGTTCTCGGCCATGGCGCTGCAATTGATGGCCACGAAAGGCTTGGCGCGGCGCGGGCTCGCGTTGTGGATGGCGCGCGCCAGCAATTCCTTGCCGGTGCCGCTTTCGCCCGTGATCAGCACGCGCGCGTCGGTACCGGCCACCATGTGCGCCTGGGCGAGCTTTTCCTCGACCAGCGAGCTGCGCGTGATGATTTCGGCGCGCCAGTCTTCGTCGTTGTCGGCAAAGCCGGAAATGCGCAGTGCCTTCTGTACCTGGTCCAACAACTCTTGTTTGTCGACCGGCTTGGTGAGGAAACCGAAGGCGCCGAGCTGGGTGGCATGTACGGCGTCGGGAATCGTGCCATGGGCCGTGAGGATGATGACCTTCAATCCGGGGTAGCGCGACTGCAATTCCTTGAGCAGGCCGATGCCGTCCATCTGGTCCATGCGCAGGTCGGTGATGACCAGCTCCGGCCGGAAGCGACTGGTGGCGGCGAGCGCCAGTGCGGCGCTCTCGACCGCTTCCACTTCGTAGTTTTCCGCGCGCAGGCGGATGGTCAGCAGGCGCAGCAGGCCCGGATCGTCGTCGACGACCAGGATGCGGGCTTTGCGTTTGGTGGAATGTGGAGTGGCTAGTTGCATGGCAGCGTGCATCAGAAACCTCTAGGGTTTCCGTCCCTCAGGCGTCGGAGTCCGCCGGTTGTTCGACGAGCCTTCGATATTTGCGATGGCGTCCAGCTTGGCCTGGGCGTCCGCAAGAGCCTTCTTGAGACGGGTATTTTCCTCGCTCTCGGTGGTCAGGCGCCGCGTCAATTGCGCGATGCGTTCATTCGCGCTTCTTTCGGCTCCCAGCTGCAGGCGTCGCACATCCGCCTGAAGCGATTGCTGACGATCGACCTGCTGCAACTGCAGGAACGCGAGAGCACGTTCCGCAGGCAACAGAGTCTCGGGGTTGGCCAGCACTTCACGCAAAAGTCGCTGTGCGACGACAGGATCGGACCCCGCGTGGTTGGGGGTGGAAAGCACCATGGCATAACGCAGGACCCTGCTAGGCGTGGGAGCGGCGGTGTAGTCGTTGTGGGTGGTCGCCAGGATCTCGGCCTGCTCGGCGGGCGTGCCACGCGCCACCTTGAGGCAGGTATCGAGATAGGCGGCGATCACGGTCGCCTCGGTGGAATTGCGGTCGACGGACGGCAAGGCCTGCGAGTCGCGCGAACGTTTGAGCCGGGACGGAGCCACAGCCGGCCACGGCCAGCGCGACGACCGCTAACAAAATGAGCCTATGCCGCATGCGCCTGAGTCCGGGCCGGGTGCGTGATCGAGAGGATGGGCATGCGGATCCGGAAATGCGCTCCTGGGTATTCGCCGTCGACGATTTCGATGGTGCCACCATGGGCATTCACGAACTCCAGCACGACCGACAGGCCAATGCCGGTGCCCTTGACCTGCACGCCGGCGGGCGGGCGGCCGGTATAGAAGGCTTCGAACACGCGGGCGCGTTCTTCCGGCGGAATGCCGGCCCCGGTGTCGGCGACATCGATCACGAGCTGGGTGTCCTGTTTGACGGCGTGTAGATAGACAGTGCCGCCCTTGGGCGAATATTTGATGGCATTCGACAGCAGATTCTCGATGATGAGGCGAACCTTGCCGCGGTCCGCTCGCAGCATCAAGTCGTCCACCTTCACCTCGAGCCGGACGCGTTGTGAGACTACCGTGAGTTGCTGGGCTTCGAGAACCTGTTTGACGAGGGGACGCAGCCGGAACTCGGAAAGATCGAGGCCGACACTCTCTTTCTGCCAGGCGCTGAAGGAAAGCAGGTTTTCGATCAACCGGTGCAGCTTTATGCCGTTGTCGCGCAGGATGGCGACCACCTCGCGCTGGGAGTTGTCCAGGGGTCCGACCGCCCCGTCCATGAGCAGTTCCGCGCCCTCGCGGATGTTGGCGAGCGGCGTCTTCAGTTCGTGTGACATGTGCCGAAGGAAACGATTGCGTTCCTGCGCAAGATCGAGGAGACGCAGGCGCAGCCACTCGAGCTGCGCGCCGAGCCGTTCCAGGTCGCGCGGTCCGGACACTTCGATGGAGCGCGAGAACGTGCCGCGGCCAAGCTCGCCGATGGCGCGGTCGATGGCCCGCAGCGGCCGCCCGATGGAGAGGGTGAGCGCCAGAATGGCGATCAAGGTGAGCGGGGCGAGCAATGCGGACTGCCAGACCAGCCGCCGCTGGGTGCTTGTGGTCTGACGCTGCAGTTCCGCAAGGCGCGCGTCGATCTGCGTGTTGCCGCTTTCGGCGATCGTATCGGCGAGTTTGTTGAGCCGGTCGAAGCGCGCAAGGATGGTGGTGAACGCAGTGCTGCCGGGTGGTGTCGAGCCCACGGCCTGCGCAATCTCGTTGTGCATGGCCGCGAATTCTTCGAGGCTGTGGCGCGTGGGTTCATCGTCGAGCAGCAACACCAGCTGGGTGCGCGTCGCCGCGAGGCTTTGATCGGTGCGCCGGTAGGTGTCGAGCAGTATGGGGTCTTCGATCACATGGTAGAGACGGGCCGTGCGCTCCAGCGAGGCGATGTCGGCGATGAGGCTGCGCGACAGGCGTGCGCTTTGCACGCCCTCGAGCACCAGCTGCTGACTGGTGGCCGAGAGGTTGCGGATCTGGAAGCCGGCATCCACCACGGCGACGAGCAGGGGACCCGCGATGAACGCAAGGCCCAGCAGCATCAATCCGCTCAGCGATTTTGGTGTTGGCCAGCGCATGAGGTGTGTCGGGACTTCCTAGCTACCAGGGCTCGCGCTGCAGTCGCTTTTCCCACTCGAGCGAAGTGCGCACGATGGTGTCGATGTCGTCGAGCTTCGGCTGCCACTTGAGCAGCTGGCGCACCCTGTCGCACTTGGCGATCAGCGACGGCGGGTCGCCGGCACGGCGTGGTTCTTCGCGCACGTCGAGCTTGAGACCGGCGATCTTCTCGACGCTCGAGAGGACTTCGCGCACGCTGTAGCCGTGTCCATAACCGACGTTGGCGACCAGCGATGAGCCGCCGGCACGCAGATAGTCGAGCGCATTCAGATGTGCGGTCGCGAGGTCTTCCACGTGGATGTAGTCGCGTACACCGGTGCCGTCGGGAGTCGGATAGTCGGTACCGAAGACCGACAGGTAGGGACGCTTGCCGACTGCCGCCTCGCAAGCCACCTTGACGAGCAGCGTGGCCGCGCGCGTCGACTGGCCGATTCGGCCCTGCGGATCGGAGCCTGCGACGTTGAAGTAGCGCAGGGCGACGTGACGCAGCGGCGTGGCCGCGGAGACGTCGCGCAGCATCCACTCGGACATGAGCTTCGAGGTGCCGTAGGGATTGATGGGCGCCGTCGGCGTTTCCTCGGAGGCGACGCCCGCGGACGGCATGCCGTACACCGCGGCGGTCGAAGAGAACACGAAATGTTTGACGTCGGCGTGCGTCGCCGCCTCGAGGAGGGCGCGCGTGGAGCAGGTGTTGTTGCCGTAGTACTTGAGCGGGTTGCTGACCGACTCCGGCACGATCACGTGCGCGGCGAAGTGGATGATGGTATCAACCTGGTGCTCGGCGAGCAGCTGGTCGACCAGCTTGCGATCGCCGACATTGCCAACCACGAGCGGCACATCGCGCACCGCCTGGCGAAAACCGGTGGATAGATCGTCGAGCACCACGACGCGCTCGCCTCGTGCAACCAGTTGGAGAACCGTGTGGCTGCCGATGTACCCGGCGCCACCCGTGACCAGGACCGTGGAGTTTGCTGGCATATATTTGAGACAACAGTTTTAGGACGCAGGATTTTACATTAATGTGCCCCGGTGGCTGTGACGCATTCTGCACCCGCTCCGTTCGATGCACTCAGTCCCGACGTGGTATTCGAGGCCGCTGAAAGCATTGGTCTCGAGCCTTCAGGCCGGTTGTTCGCGCTCAACAGCTACGAAAATCGCGTCTATCAACTGGGTGACGACCACGGCGCCCTGTGGGTGCTCAAGTTCTATCGGCCGGCGCGCTGGAGCGACGCCCAGATCGACGAAGAGCACGCATTCACCCACGAACTCGCCGCCGCGGAGCTCCCGGTCGCGGCGCCAATCGAGCGCGACGGCGCCAGCTTGTTTGAGCATCAGCGCCTGCGCTTCGCGGCGTTTCCCTATCTGGCCGGGCGCGCGCCGGAACTCGATGACAACGCCACGCTCACCTTGCTAGGGCGCACGCTCGCGCGCATACACGCCATCGGCAATCGCACGCGGTTTCAGCACCGGCCGGCGCTCACCCGGGAGCGGCTCGGCGACCGCGCGCGAGAGCAGGTGATGGACAGCGGATTTGTACCCGAGGCGCTCGAGGAACAATACGCACGGGTTAGCGAGCAGGTCATCGGACGAATCCGACAGAGCCTCGATAATTTCGGGCCGTTGCCCGGCTTGCGCATCCACGGCGATTGCCACGCCGGAAACATACTGTGGCGTGAAAACGGGCCGCTGTTCGTCGATCTCGACGACTGCATGTCTGGACCGCGCATCCAGGACCTGTGGATGTTTCTCTCCGGGGATGCCGCGAACCAGCAGTCGTCGTGGGCCGCGATCATGGAAGGTTATGAGTTGTTTGGGGAGTTCGACTTCGCCGAACTGACGCTGGTCGAGGCATTGCGCAGTCTTCGCATCCTGCATCACGCGGCATGGATCGCCACGCGCTGGAACGATCCGGCGTTCCCCCGTGCCTTCCCGTGGTTTGGCTGATGCGCGCTTCTGGGAGCGGCACATCGCCGACCTGTTCGAACAGCTCAGTGCCATGGATGATCCGCCCATTCTTTCGAGATAGGCTGTCGCCTTGGTCGGTACTCAGATATCGCCTGTTAGTATGTGCGGCGGAGGTTCCCCTGATGTCATCCCAGTTCCATGAGTAGCCGTCGCATCCTTGCGTTCTCGGCGTCGGCCCTGTTCGCTGCGCTTGCGAGTTGCGGTGACCCGGCGCCGGAGCAGTCCACCTCGTCGACGAGCCCCACGCCGGCCAAGACGCCCAAGGGAGAGGCGCTGCCCAGCGAGATGGTTGCGGCAGTGGCCGCCGGCAAGAGCTCAACCGCCATCAGCGTCCATTTCGCGCTCGCGTCGTCACCGACCGTTGCGACTCCGCTACCGGTGCAGATCGCGATCGTTCCACACGAGCCGTTCTCGACTGTCCGCGTGCATTTTGAAAGTCATGACGGTCTGACCATGCCCGAGGGTGAGAATTTCGGGCCGGTAAATGACGTCCCGCCGGAAAAGCCGCTCTCGCATCAGCTCATGCTGCTACCGGCCAAGGAAGGCATGTTCATGGTGACGGCCACCGTCGATACTTTGAGTGAAGAGGGCAACGTCGTCCGCATCTTCTCCATTCCCGTAGTGGTCGGTCCCGGCGCAGGCCGCGGCAACACCCGCCCCGAAGTAACGACAGCGCAAAACCGGGAGCCGCTTCACAAGGGCCGGCGAAGGCCCGGACATATCATGCAATTTGGTCTCCGATTGCGCTGTTATGTCAAAACCGGCCGAGGGCACAACCACACCCGAGAGCGCTGATTCCAGCGCGGCGTCTGTCGGTGCGCGCGTGGATATGGGCGACCTGTCGATGCGGCGTCTGCATCCGCTGCTGCAGACGCAACTCCGGGAGTTGCGTGCACGTGTGACCGGCGGGCGAATCAGCGCGCACGAGCTGCTCGAAATGCTGAGCCGCTACTACGACACCGTCGACGATGAGCGTCGCGCGATGGTGCGTTCCATGCAGCTGATGTCCGACGAGGCCCGCTCGCTGGGCGTCGAGATTGCCGAGCAGGGTGCCGCGCAATTGCAGGTCATCCTCGATCACATCAAGGATGTCGTGATCACCGCCAATGCCGACGGTGTGATCGACCGCGCCAACCCGATGGCCGAGCGGGTGTTCTCCTATCCACCGGGAGAATTGTTAGGACACCGGGTGGACGTACTGGTGCCAGGCATCGCCGAGGACGGATCGATCTACGCCGGGCTCGAGACGCTGGCGGGCTCGTGCGACACCTTTCGCGGCGTGCGCGTGAGTCCGGAGATCACCGCGCGCCGCAGCGATGGGACCTTGTTCCCGGCCGAGATCGCGGTCAGTCGGGCGCGTCAAGGCCGCAACGAAGTCTTCGTCATCTGCCTGCGGGACATTTCGGAGCGCCATTCCACCCAGGAAGCACTGCGCGACAGCGAGGCTCGCTACCGCTCGCTGGTGGACAACGCACCGGAGGCGATCACGGTCATCGATCCCGACACCAAGCATTTCATCGAGGCGAACGAGCCGGCGCTGCGCCTCTTCAAGATGACGCGCGAGCAACTGCTGTGCCTCGGACCTCGATGCGGTCAGCGCAGAGATGCAGCCGGACGGGCAGCCTGCCTTCGCACCGCGCCAGCACCTCAAGCTTGCGGCATTGGGCGAATCGCAGGTGTTCGAGTGGATTCACCGCGATGCGACGGGGCGCGACATTCCCTGCGATGTTCGGCTGGTGCGCCTGCAGGGCGGGCAGAAGCCGCTGGTGCGTGCCAGCATCACCGATATCTCGGAGCGCAAGCGCGCCGAGATCATCGTGGAGAACGAGCGCGCGTTCTTCGCATTGCTCGCATCGAACGCCGGCCTGCCCGCAGTGCTCGATGTGATTTCGGCGCTGGTGCAGGCGGTGTATCCACGCGCGCGCTGCACGATCTCGGTTCTCTCGCCCGACGCGAGCTGCTTTTCCCTGACCATCGCGCGGCAACTGCCTCCGATGCTGGCGGCGGTTCTGGAGCGAACGCCCATCGAGCCGCGGCGCGGGTCGTGCGCGGCAGCGGTCTATTCGGCCTGTGATGTATTCGTCCCCGACGTGGCGAACGATGCGCACTGGGCGGACCGGCGGCAAGTGGTGCTCGATTCGGGTTTTCGCGCCGTCTGGTCGATGCCCATCAAGGGCGCCAGCGGCAAGCTGTTAGGCGCGGTGGCCATCTACCGGCCGGACCCGGGAATGCCGGATTCGCGCGAGCAGGTGCTGCAATTGCACGCCACGCGTCTCGCGGCGCTGGCGATCGAGCGCAATCTCGCCGAAGAGGCGTTGCGCACCAGCGAAGCCAAGTTCCGCGGCCTGTTCGAAGGCGTGATCGAGGGCGTCTACCAGAGCACGCGCGACGGCCGGCTGGTGTCGGTGAACAGCGCATTCGTGAAGATGCTCGGCTACAACTCGGCCGAAGAGATGTACGCATTGCCGAGCTCGGTGATGTTGTACTGGAGCGCGCCCGATCGCGCCGATTTCGTGCGGCGCGTGGACGCCGACGGTGAAGTCCGCTCGATGGAAGTGGTGCTTCGCCGGCGCGATGGCACGCACGTGGTGGCGTTGGAGAATTCCCGCGGCGTGCGCGACGGCAGTGGCCGCATCGTCGGTTACGAAGGCACCGTCTCGGACATCACGGAGCGCAAGCGCGCCGAACAGGCCATCTTCGCGGAAAAGGATCGCGCGCACGTCACGCTGCAGTCGATCGGCGACGCGGTGATCACGACCGATGCCGCCGCGCTGATCGACTATCTGAATCCGGTCGCCGAGCGGCTCACGGGTTGGTCGCTGGATGAAGCGCGCGGGCGCCCCATCGGCGAAGTGCTGCAGCTCATCGATGAATCCACGCGCACGTCCGTGGCCTACACGCTCGACCGAGTGCTCGTGGCCGGCGAGACTTCGGTCTCTTCGGATCAGATCGTGCTCGTGACCCGGCGTGGTGACGAACTCGCCATCCAGGAAACCGCGACGCCGATCCGCAATCGCGAAGGCGCGGCGATCGGCGCGGTGATCGTGTTCGGCGACGTGACCAAGGAGCGGCGACTCAAGCGCGCGCTGTCTTATCAGGCCAGCCATGACGCGCTCACCGGGCTCATCAACCGGCGCGAATTCGATACCCGTCTGGAAACCGCCGTGACCGCCGCGCAGCGCGGCGAGGGTGAGTACGTGCTGCTGTACGTCGACCTCGATCAATTCAAGGTGGTCAACGATACCTGCGGTCACAGCGCCGGCGACCGGTTGCTGCGCGACATTACCAGCCTGCTGCAAACCCGCGTGCGAGCCTCGGACACCATCGCGCGCCTGGGGGGCGACGAATTCGGCCTGTTGCTGGAACGTTGCTCGCTTGAACAGGCGGAGCGCGTGGCCGACAGTATTCGCCAGGCGATTCACGGCTATCGTTTCCTCTGGGGCGCTAACAGCCTTTCAGTGGGCGCGAGCATCGGCGTGGTGCGCATCGCGCGCGAGACCACGAGTGCCGCCTCGGTGCTGTCGGCTGCCGATATCGCCTGTTACGCGGCCAAGGACGGCGGTCGCAACCGCGTGCAGGTGTACGAGAAGGATCATGGCACCAGCCGGCATCGCGAGATGCAGTGGGTGGGCCGCATCGCGCGCGCGGTCGAGGAAGGCCGGCTGGAGCTTTACGCGCAGCGCATCGTCGGCATATCGCGCAAGGCTGGCGACACGCCATTTTACGAATTGATGGTGCGCCTGCGTGACGAAGACGGCTCGCTGGTGCCGCCGGGCGAATTCATTCCGGCCGCCGAACGCTACAACGTGATGGTCATGGTGGATCGCTGGGTGGTCAATCGCGCCATCGAGCTGCTGGAATCCTGCCTTGCTCAAGACCGGCGACTGCCACTGGTGGCGGTGAACCTGTCGGGCACTTCGATCAACGACGAAGATTTTCTCGAGTTCGTGATGTCGCGACTGCGCGATGATCGCGTGGCGCGCGCGCTGTGTTTCGAAATCACTGAAACCGCGGCCGTGGCGAGTCTCGCCAAGGCGACCTTCTTCATGCGTGAGCTCAAGGCGCGCGGCTGCCGCTTCTCACTCGATGATTTCGGCAGCGGTGTCTCCTCGTTCCTGTATCTGAAGACGCTGCCGGTCGATTTCCTGAAGATCGACGGTCACTTCGCCGAGCACGTCGCCTACGACGTTGTGGATCGCAGCATGGTCGAGGCCATCGCCAAGATCGGCAACGCGATGGAGGTGGCGACCATTGCCGAAAAGGTCGAGAGCGCCGAGGTGCTCCAGGTACTCAAGCAGATCGGCGTCGACTACATCCAGGGCTTTCATCTGGCCGAACCCTGTGCCGTCGATGAGGTATTTTCCTGCCGGGGAAGCTAAACCTGACGGGCACTCATAACCCGTGTAGTGTTCCGCTTCATGCCGACGCCGGGGAACGTTGAGCCAGCGTTTTCGCTGGGTATAGAAGAAGAATACCTGCTCGTGGATCTCGCCACGCGCGACCTGGTTTCCGATCCGCCGGGCGAACTGCTGCAACGATGCATCGCCGAAACCGACGGGCGTGTCAGCCCCGAATTCCTGCGTTCGCAACTCGAGGTCAAGACCTCGGTGTGCGCCTCGGTTTCATCCATGCGCCGCGAGCTCGCGGCGCTGCGCCGCAAGGTGTGTGAGGTGGCTGCCGACTACGGCATCGCGCCGATCGCCGCGTCGACGCATCCCTTCGCTCGTCCCCTGCATCGCCCGCCGCACACCGACCAGGAGCGCTACGCCACCATTGCGCGCGAAGTGCAGGGTGGCGCCCGGCGCATGGTCATCTGTGGCATGCACGTGCACGTCGGACTCGATGACGACGAGCTGCGCATCGACGTCATGAACCAGCTCGCGTATTTCGTTCCGCATCTGCTGGCGCTGTCGTGCTCGTCCCCGTTCTGGGAAGGCGACGACATGGGCATGCAGTCATTCCGTCTCATGCTGTTGTCGTCGCTGCCGCGCACCGGGCTGCCCGAGCGCTTCGAGAGTTACGGCGAGTTCCGCCGGCACCTGGATGCGCTGGTGCGCAACGGCCTCATCGAAGACACCACCAAGATCTGGTGGGACATCCGCCCGAGCTCCCGGTACCCGACGCTCGAGACGCGGGTCTTCGATTGCTGCACGCACCTCGACGACGCGGTGTGCCTCGCGGCGCTCAATCTGTCGCTGGTGCGCATGCTTTATCGTCTGCGCCGCGAGAACAAGATGTGGCGCCGCTATCCGCGCATGCTGATCGCGGAGAACCGCTGGCGCGCCATGCGCTTTGGCAGCGAGGCCAGCCTGCTCGACCTGGCGCGCGGTGAGCTCGTGCCGTTCAACGAACTGCTCGAGGAATTGCTGGCCATCACGCATGACGACGCGGTGGCGCTCGATTGCCTTGCGGAAACCGAGCATGCCCGCGTGCTGCTCAAGCGCGGCACCAGCGCGCACCAGCAGGTCGACGTCTATCAAACCGCGCGCTCGCAGGGCGCCACCGACGGCGAGGCCTTGTCGGCCGTGGTGGGGTGGCTGGTGCGAAAGACCTGTGAGGCGGCAGATTGATGGTGAAGCCGATCTGGCTCGCGGCGGCGTTCGTGGCTGGTATCGCTGTCGGGATCGTGGCCACACGGATGTCGTCGGAGGCGCCGGCCGGTGAAGCGCTGGCAAGCAATGCGCCTGAGGTACCTCGCGAACCGCCACGCGCGACACTGGCCTCCACGCCTGTCGAGCGAAGTTCTCCGTCGGCGCCGTCGGCAGCGGCCAGCAGCAGCGCCGATGCCGCAACGACGGTGAAATCAACTCCTGGAGGCACAGCGTCGGTCGAGCCGGCAATGTCGGATTCGGGTGCTGCCGGTCAACCGATCGATGCGGGCGACGTCTTCAACAAGATGATTGCGCAGCCCTCACAACCCGGATTCGAGAACAACATCGGGGAAGCGCATCGCGCGCTCGAGCGCGAGACGCGCGACGACGGCTGGGCATACTCGATGGAAGCCGAAATCCAGAACGCGATGGTCACCGAGGTGAGCACGGGTGCATTCCGATCCGAGCACGTCGAATGCCGCGCGACGATGTGCGAGCTGCGCCTGTCAGGCAAGGGTGAGCAGGCCGCGGCGATCAAGCGTTGGAGCGATGAACTGGGTTCTCAGCCATTCGGCCAGCGGCTGTTCCTGAACTATTCGTCCTCGATCAGCGATAACAACCGTGTCGATACGCTCATGATCTTCCGCCGGCCGCCCAGAAAATAATGGGGACATTCCTCATTTCGTTGTAACAATCAATCGCTCCGCGCACGCCAAACGTGAGCTTTCGATTGTTACAACGAAATGAGGAATGTCCCCATTATTTTCTACTGCGCGCAGCTCGCGCCGCGCACCACCATCGCCAGTGCCGTGCAGGCGTTCACGGAGAGAAACGGCCCGCGCGTGGTGTCATGCCTTTCGGTGGACTGCTGCAGCATCTCGCGCAGACGCACGGCGCCGAGCTTCTGATTGCGGGCCAACAGCAACGCGACCACTCCGCTGATCTGCGCGGTCGCGAGCGAGTTGCCGGACGCAAAGTCGTAATGGCCGTTGGGTACCAGCGTGACGATATCGCGCCCGGGCGCGCGCAGGATGCCGTCAGGGCTCGCCGTGGAACCCAGCGACGCTTCCGCCACGGCCACCGGCAGCACGCCCGGCAGACGCGCCGGAAAGCCAAGGCGGGGATCATCCGCTACCGCGCCCACGACGATGACGCCCAGTTCGATGGCTCGCGCGATCAGCGCTTCGAGCAAGGGATCGCTCGGGCCGACGAGACTCAGGTTGATGACCTGCGCCTTGGCCGCCAGTGCATCGGCGAGCGCCTGCGCGATGGTGAAGGAGTTGCAGCGGCCAGCGGTGTTCGCAGAAGCCTGCCAGCAGGCTTTGTAAGCCAGGAGCTTGACGTCGGGCGCCACGCCGACGATGCCGATGCCGTTGTCGGACGCGGCGGCGATGAGGCCCGCCACCTGCGTGCCGTGCCGATCGCTGCGAAACGCGACGTCGTCGCTGTCGATGAAATTGCGGGTGACGAAGGAGCGACCCGCAAGATCGGGATGGTGGGTGTCGACACCGGTGTCGATGATGGCCACACGAATGCCAGCGCCGCGGCTGAAATTGTGCGCCTCCACGACATCGAGCGCGCTGACATTCGACTGCAGTCGCGCATAGGGATCGTCGGATCCCGAGGCGGCGGGCACGGGCTGCGCTGCCGGTGCGGCTGCCGCAGATTCGAACTCGTTGAGCGGCTGCACGATGAGCACGCGTTTGTCGGCTTTGAGCTTTTCGACCACCGCTTCGCGCGTGGTGCCAGGGGGAATGCGGAACAGCACACAATGCATCTTGAGCTGCTCGATGGGCCACTCGGAAACGGCCGTGAGCGAATACTGGCGCGCGATTTCCTGCAGCGTGTTGGCGGCCGAAGCGCTCACACGGTAGTTAGTTCCGCTGCCGTAGCCGTGCGCCGTGCCGCCCACCGCGCCTGGACGGCCGGTAACCGGATTCGCGACCGCGACCACGATGAACTGCCCCGGCGCGCTGCGCACCTCGGGCGGCGTCAGAACGGGTGGGGGCGCCGCTGTCGCCGCGCCACACAGCACCAGCGCCGCGGCGGTGAGCGCCACGGCGATGCCGAGACGCCACACGTGGCGTGTCAGGTCAGGGTGCAACCGGCTCTGCGAAAGTGACATTGGGATCCTTCAACATCACGTCGGCGACGGAATTCGCCGAGGCGCCCGAGGCTACTGCATCGGCCGACAGCTCGGCCGTGAAATTGCCCGCTGTACCGGGCCCGGCCACGATGCTGAGACCCTGATGCGCGAGCAACGTGTTGATGGTCGCGATCGATGCGTCCGGTGCGAAAGCGATGCGCACCGTGGGCGCATTGGGGCGCGATACGGGATATTTGTCCGCCACCGTGACTATTTCGCCGGAAGGTTCGCGCAGTGCATTGAAGCCGAACAGCGCCAACCCGAATCCCTGGATGACGACGGCGGCCGCCAGCCAGCGCACCGTGCGCGAGGAGCGCATCGTCGGGCGAGCATCACTCGCAGCGACGCTGGCCGGCGAGGCGGATTCAGAAGCTTCGATTCGCGCCCACAACCGGTTGAACGAACGTTGTTCGTCAGTAGCTGCCGTTTCGGGTGTGGCACCGCGGTTCATCGCAGTCGCCATCATCCGCTGTGCTGCGAGTTCGGCGCGGCATTCCTCACAACCCGCCACGTGCGCTTCCACCCACTCGCGATCGGACGCTTGTATGCGGCCGTTGGCCAGGAAGGGCAGCAGGGCCCAGGCCTCGGCGTGGGTATCGGGAATACGCGAGCTCATGAGTTTTCTCCAGCCATGCCAGCGAGGGAAGGCAACACTTGTTTGAGAGTCTCGCGTGCGCGGAACAATCGGGTCTTCACGGTGTTCACCGGGCAATCGAGGATTGCGGCCACTTCCTCACAGGAATGGCCGAGAGTGTAGGTGAGTTCGAGCGCCATGCGCTGCTCGACTGGCAGGCGCGAGAGGCCGAGCGACAGCCACTGACCGTCGGTTTCCGCATCGTCAGTGGACGCCACGCTGATGGAGTCCTCGTCGAAGGGCTCATCGGAGACGGGCCGGATCTTCGCGCGCCGAAGCGCGTTCAATGCGCGGCGGTACGCGATTCCGATGATCCAGGTCGACAGCTGGGAAGCGCCGCGGAATTCTCCGGCCTTGGTCCAGATCACCCAGAAAGTGTCGTTGATGACTTCTTCGATGTCTTCACGACGAACCGACATGCGCGCCAGCAGGCGCGAGAGCCGCTGGTAGTAGTTGCCGTACAGCGTGCGGAAAGCCGCCTGGTCCCGGGCCTTTGCAACGCGCTCGAGCAGCTCGCGTTCGGAGGCAT
This sequence comes from uncultured Pseudomonadota bacterium, assembly GCA_963736955.1. GTDB lineage: Bacteria > Pseudomonadota > Gammaproteobacteria > Steroidobacterales > Steroidobacteraceae > CADEED01. Next base: position 308,177 of record CAVTQT010000009.1, on the reverse strand, counting down.
CCGGACCTGGACCAGGTGCCCGCGGGGCTTGGGATTCAACGCTTTTTAGTGCCACGGCAGCCAACCTTTCCTGACCTGTTGCCCATGAGTACCGCCGGGCCGCGGCCCGGTTCCCTGGGGGCTAGTTGGCGGACGAAAAGCGCCATAACGCGGTCAACGCGACTCGGTCACCCACCGAATCGTCGGTGAAGTGGTCATTGGCGTTTTCGGTCCACGCCGAGGTAGGCGAGCTGGATTTCAAAGGGCTTGAGCGTCGCGGTGAGCGTCGCGTTCCAGTAGTTGTAGCTGTCGTGATAGATCTCGTTGAGCCCGTAGTGGCCAAGGCCCGCCGAAATCGAGTAACGGTCGTTGAGCGGATGGCGACCGGAAATCTCCACCGCCCAGGCGTTGCCTTCTGCATAGCCGCCGGACGAACCGACCGCCTCGGTATTCGGTGAATAGATAGCCGCGAGATACAGCTGGTTGCGAAAACCCACGGTGGCGGTGAGCTCGGTGCGGTTATAGCTCTTGCGGCGCGGGTCGTCGGGATAGGTGTACTGCGACAGGCGAAGGTCGCCCGAAAAATCTTCGCGACATCTGCCAATAGCGGCCTGCCCAGAAATCCATTTCGACCGGTGGGCTCGGGCCCGGGTTCGGGTCCGTCGTCGCCACGAAAGCGCCGACGTAAAACTCTCTGGGGAATTCGACGTCGAGCGAGGCTTGCGCCGCAGGTTTGCCGCGCGTCAGTGAAAGACCGCGGAAGACGAAATCCGAAGTGCCGCCGAGGCTGCCGGTGACCACGCTCACCGAGTCGGCGTGCGCCGGAAGTGCGCCGAGGAGTCCACCCGCTGTGAAGGCAGTCACGATCAGCGTTCGCGCGCGTTGAATCACAGGCAGGGTTTCTCTCAGGGCAATCCTTATGCCGCGGGCAGTCTGCCGAGTACGGTAAGTGCTGGCAACAGTTTCCAGCGTCAAAAGCTGTGAACCCGTACGAAAGTCGAAGTGGTCTTGTGACTGTCATCCGCGCGCGCGTGGTGCTGCTTTGCGAGCATTTGCGAACGAATGAACGCATTTGTCGCAAGAATCGTTGCGCGTTGGGCGGGCGGGGCGTTCGCGCTGTCGGTGGTCTACGCGGCCGTCTGCATGCTCATCATGATCACAGGCGTGGGGCGGCAAGAGCGTTGCCGAATACCTTGGCGCCTGGGGTTCGTTTCCTGTCAGCGTGGTCATCTGCGTGGTGCTGTGGCCGTCGCTGGTGGATCCGGCCTTGAGCCGCCGTCGCCGTCTCGCGTGGGGCCTCATTTTTGCCGCGCTCGCGCTCGACATCGTTGCGAGCATCGGCTGGGCGCTACAGCGCGCTTACCGAGAACGTGACGTTCGGTTCCTGGCCCGACGTCCTCTACATCTTTTTCTACCCGCTCGCCGCTGCGGCGTTCGTGCTTCTCTATCTCGACCTCGGCGGCCGCGTGAACACTCCGCGCGCGCTGATCGACTTCACGACCGTTGCAATCGGATTCGGATCGCTGCTGTGGTTCACCGCGCTTGCACCCGTTGCGTCGCTGTCGGGCGCCGAACTTCTGCAGCACTGGTCGGTGGTCGGTTACGGCATCGGCGATGCGATCGCGATGATCGCCGGTGCCATGCTCGCCATGCAGATCACCGATTGGCGCGCCGAGCGGCCGATCGTCTGGTTGCTGATCGCCATGGTGGTGACACTGGTGGCCGACCTCTTGTGGATCAACGCCGAATTGCGCGGAACCTACGTGATCGGAGGCCCCAGCGATGTCGCCTACTTCGTGTTCTACATCTGCCTGTTCGCCGCCGTGCGCTATCAGCTCGGGCTACGCCAGCCGGGCAGCTCGACCTCCGGCCTGCAGGGTGATCTGCGTGGCTCACTGCCCATCGTCGCACTCATGGTCGGCACCATCGCGCTGCTCGATGACCGGCTGAATCTCGCCACCGGCCAGTCGCCGTTGCTGGTGTGGGTGTTGGTCGCCGCCACGCTGCTGGTGGTGGCCGGGCAGGCGTTCGCGACGCGCGAAGTCGTGGGCCTGCATCGCGAAGTGGCGACGCGTCGCTTCGATGAACGCCTGACGGAGCTGGTGCGAAGGTCCAGCGACATGATCGCCATTTGCGACGAGGACGGCGTCATTCGATATGCCAGCCCCTCATCCGAGCAGTTGTTAGGCGTGGCGCCCGGCGAGCTCGCCGGACAGCGTCTCGACGATGTGCTCGGACCGGAGGCGGCGCAGGTGCGCGGGTGTTTTCGACCAGGTGATCCGCGCCGATCGCTCCGAACAGGTCACCAACTTCTCCATACCGCAGGCGGAAGGCGAGAAGCGCTCTTTCAAGATGGTGATCGCCAATCTGCGCCACGTGGAATCCATCCGCGGAATCACGCTGAATATTCGCGACATCTCCGATGCCACGCGCCTGCACGATCAGCTGCGCACGCTGGCGTTCCACGATTCACTGACGCTGCTCGCCAATCGTTCGCTGTTCGCCGACCGCGTGCACCAGGCTATCCGGCGCGTACCCGACGGCATGACGCCGGCCGTGCTGTTCATCGACCTCGACAATTTCAAGACCGTGAACGACAGCCTGGGGCATAGCGCGGGCGATGCGCTGCTGCGCAGCTATGCTCGCCGCCTGGTCCAGTGCACGCGGGCGGGTGACACGGTGGCGCGCCTGGGTGGCGACGAATTCGCCGTGCTCATCGATCACGCACCCACCGTCGACGCGGCGATGGCGGTGGCACGGCAGGTTCTCGACACCTGCAAGCAGCCTTTTGACATCGACGGTCGGCCGGTGCGCGTCGGCTGCAGTGTCGGCGTGGCGATCGCGGATCGCGTGAGCAACGTCGAGCGTCTGCTGCGCAATGCCGATGCGGCCATGTACTCGGCCAAGTCGCGCGGCAAGGGGCACGCCGAGATTTTCCAGCCGGAAATGCTGCGGGCCGCGCGCCGGCGCATGCGCATCGAGAACGAACTGGCCGACGCCATCGACAACCACCAGCTCGTGGCGTACTACCAGCCGATCGTGGATCTGCAGTCGCGTCACCTCGTGGGCATCGAGGCGTTGATGCGCTGGCGCCATCCGACGCGGGGTCTCGTGATGCCGGGGGATTTCATCCCGCTCGCCGAGGAGACCGGACAGATCGTTCCGATGACGCAGTGGATGCTGAATCGGGCATGCGCCGATGTCGTGCGCCTGCAGCGCGATATCACCCACGGCGATGGATTGCGGATCTCGGTGAACGTGTCGAGCCGCTATCTCAACCACGGCGACATCGTCGAAGACGTGCGCAACTGTCTCGTCAATCACCGTCTCGATCCCGCTTGCCTGATCCTCGAAGTGACCGAGAGCCTGTTGCTGGAGAATTCCTCGCGCCTCGAGCGAGTCTTCCGCGAACTCAAGTCTCTCGGAGTGCGCCTCGCGCTCGATGACTTCGGCACCGGGTATTCCTCGCTGGCCTACCTGCATCGGTTCCCCATCGACATCCTCAAGATCGACCGGTCGTTCGTCGAACGGCTGGAAGGCGAAGGCGACGCCGGCGGCGGCGTCGATGCCGTCGCCCTGGCGCGCGCCATTCTTTCTCTCGCGGACGCACTCGGGCTCGATACGGTGGCCGAGGGCATCGAGCATGATTCGCAACGCGACACGCTGCTGAATCTGGGTTGCAAAACCGGGCAGGGCTATTCATTCGGCAAGGCGATGCCGGTCGATGAAATCCTCGACGCGGCTGTCACTCGCCGTCGCGTGGTTCTCGCGGGCAACGTTCCCGGGCAAGTCGAATATTCGGCCACGGGGCGATTCCGGACACTCGCGGAAAAGGGCTGACACGGTTTCTCGGCCTTTGGACGGCATGACATAAGTCCCGGAATGGTTCTCATAATTCCGTCCCCGCGCGTTCCGTCGGCCCGATGGCCGAAAAGCTGAGACCTGCGTGGCCTTTCGCCATAAGGCCCTCGTCTAGTCTTCCTCGGCGCGAAAGGCGGCAGAAGAAGAACGATGCAGCGGAGAATCCGGTGAAGTCGGTAGAAACGAAATCGCTCGAATTGAGCGCGGGATCCGAGCGGAGCACGGAAAGTGTGTTGCGTGCCGTCTGCATGCGTCTCGGGTGCACCGCCGCCACCGCCATATTCCCGCGTGAAGATTCGCGTGCCGTCTGGAGCCGCTCCGAAGAAGATGCCGCGTTCGCCCGCCAGCAATTGTCGATCGTCGGTGACGAACTCGCACGCCGCGCCATCGACACCCGCAAGGCCGTCGCCACCAACAAACTCAAACACGTGACCGGTGGCGCAATCGCCTGCAAGCTGGTCGCGGTTCCGCTGATTGCGCGCGGCGGTCCGGCCGGCGCCCTCATCATTTTCAATCGCCCGGACGAGCCGAGCTTCGACGAGTTCACCGTGCGCCGCCTCGGCCGCTTCGCGCGCCTGCTGGCGCGCAATGCAACTCAGGATCTCGATTCGCTCACCGGCCTTTTGTCGTGGGATGGTTTCAAAACTCGCGTGGATACCTGGCAGCGCAACGCGCCGCCGGGCGCCATGGTGTCCATGTTGTACGGCGACATCGATTGCCTGCACCTGATCAACGACCTGGCCGGTTTCTCCGACGGCGATCGCGTGATCGCGCGTTGTGGTGGCGCGATCCGCCGCGCGCTGGTCGGAGCCGATAGTTTCGCCTGCCGGCTTTCCGGTGATCGTTTCACCGTCTTCCTGCCGCACATGAACCTGGCGCAGGCGCGCCTGCTCGCCGACAGGATCTGCAAGGAAGTCACCACCGGCCCCGCGCCGAAGAAAGAGACTAACCACCCGGTTTCCATGTCGTGGGGCGTGGTGTCCACCAGCGCCACCGATCTGCATCTCGACCATCGCATCGCCGAAGCTGAAATCGCCTGCAAGACCGCCAAGGATCGCGGCCGCGGCCGTGTCGAGGTCTACCAGGACACGGACCAGAGCATGATCCGCCGCCACGACGAGATCGGGCTCATCGGCAGCGTGCGTGAAGCGCTGCGCCTCGAGCGCATCGTGGTGTACGCGCAGCCCATCACTCCGCTGATCAACCACAACCTGCCGATCACCTACGAGCTGCTCGTCCGCATCGTCGACGCCAAGGGCAACATCGTCGAGGCGGCCGAATTCATGTCGGCGGCGACGCGTTACCAGATCCTGCCGGAGATCGACCGCGCCGTATGCGAACGTGCCTTCGAGCAGCTGAGCAAGAACACTTCTTCGAGCGGCCCGTTGCACGTCTCGATCAATCTGTCCGGCCCGACGCTGTCGGATCCGGATTTCCTCGAGTGGCTTCTGGCGTCCATGGCCAAATACGGCATCGACGGTACCTGCCTGGTGTTCGAAATCACCGAGGCCGCCGCGGCGGCCAACCTTCAGCAGGTGCAGCAGTTCATCCGCAGGCTCACCAGCCACGGTGTGCGCTTCGCGCTCGACGATTTCGGTACGGGCGTCAGCTCGCTCGCGTATCTCAAGAATCTCGAGATCAACACCATCAAGCTCGACGGTTCGTATGTGGTCGACGTGCTGACCAATCCGCGTTCGCAGGCGCTGGTGCGCGCGATCGTGCAGCTCGCCGATGCCATGGGCATCACGACCGTGGCCGAGTTCGTCGAATCGAACACCGTGCGCGACCGGCTGGCGTCGCTCGGTATCCAGTTTGGCCAGGGCTATGCGCTCGGCCGTCCCGGACCGCTCGATGATGTGATCGCGGCGGTTGCTGACCGCGCGCCCGGTGGCCGCGAGCGGCCATTCACCGAGAACAAGTCGTACACCACGCCGTCCGGCATCCCGATCATGTTCAAGCACGCGTAAATGGGGACACTCCCCATTTCCTAGCAAATGGGGCCGCACCTCGATTTTCTCGGGCGCCCTACGCTGATCAACGACTGACCCAATCCTGCTTCGCGCGCGCGCCGCTCAACCCAGTCAGGGTCGCCAAAGGGGCGTTGCCGATTGACGCTGGTGCGAATGGCGTCCACTTCTCCCGCCGTCTGAGGCAGGTTCACCAAATCACACCAGTAGGCCGGCAACTTCAGTGGTGGCTCGCTGAGGGCGAGCGGAGCAGATCGGGCAGCCCGCCAGTTCAGACTGCCCCAGCGCCAATCTTCGGCGCGGGTCACGAGATTTGCCCTGCGTGCGTTTCGCTCGACGTAGCGGAGCACCGTCAGGAGGTAGTGGTCGTCCTGGACCAGAAATGATTTGTAGCGGCCCTGCCAGAGCCGTCCGGTGGTGCCGTACTTTTCGTGATAGTGCCGCACATGAGTTGTGAACAACCATCGCGTCCAGAGCGGAACATCGTTGTCGCCAGAAGGACGAACGACAAGGTGAATGTGGTTAGGCATCAGGCAGGCGGCGAGAATCGGTAGATTCACCCTATCCTGCGCGCGCGCCATGAGGGCGATGAAAGCGGCGTAGTCAGCCGCTTCATGAAAGACTTCGGCTCGACGATTCGCGCGATTCAGAATGTGGTAACACTGGTCGGCGAACAGCAGGCGCGGCGGGCGTGGCATGCCCGCTAAATTATCCCCGGCTATCAAACGTCCAGAGTCAGTAATCTTCCGTGATTGCCCAGTTTCGCCGCTGAGGACTGTCGCGCCTCGCAACAGGTGCGGCCCTTTTTGCTAGGAAATGGGGAGTGTCCCCATTTACACTCGCGCGCCATGATCAAACTCTCGCGCTATCAGTGGACGGTGTTCTTCGCGGCCTGGCTCGGCTGGGGCTTCGACATCTTCGACGGGCTGCTCTTCAACTTCGTCGCGCCCAACGCCATTCCCACCTTGTTAGGGCTGCCGATCGGCGGGCCGGAAGCGAAGCAGGCGTTGCCGTACTGGACCGGCATCCTGAACTCGCTGCTGCTGCTCGGCTGGGCGGCGGGCGGCGTGATCTTCGGCCCCATCTGCGACCGCTTCGGACGCAAGCGCGTGCTGATGCTCACGATGGTTCTCTACGCGCTCGGCACCGCCTCCTGCGCGTTCGTCACCGAGATGTGGCAGCTGGTCCTGTGCCGCATCGTCGCGAGCCTCGGGATCGGCGGCGAATGGGCCGCGGGCTCCGCCATGGTCGCGGAAGTGGTCCCCGAAGAATCGCGCGTCGAAGCCGGCGCGCTGTTGTACACCTCCGCGCCGTTCGGCCTGTTCCTCGCCACGTTCGTGAACGCGGAGGTCGCGGGCCAGTGGTTTGCCCACGACCCGGCGATGTCCTGGCGCTACGTGCTGCTGTTCGGCCTGCTGCCCGCGGCCGTCGCTTTCGTCGTGCGCATGTTCATCCATGAGCCGGAACGCTGGACCGCCGCTGCCTCCACCGCAGCCCCCGCGCGAGTTCGCGAGATCTTCGCGCCCGGAATGCGCAAGCGCACGGTGAGCGCGCTCATCGTCACCTTCGTCGCGCTCATCACCTGGTGGACCTGCAACGCTTTCATCCAGTCGCTCGTGAACACGTCTCGCGGGCGCGGAAGCCGTCACGCGCGGTCTCGACGCCGGCGCCACCGCGGCGCTCAAGCAGAGCTGGATCAAGATCGCCACGCTACTGCTTCAACTGGGGCGGTCTGCTCGGCACGCTGCTCACCATCCCGCTCGCGAAGACGCTCGGCCGCCGCACCCTGTACGCCATCTACTTCGCCTGCTCGGCCGCGGCGCTGCTCGCCACCTTCGGGCTCGACCTCGCCGTCGGAAACCCGGCTCTACATGTACTTCTTCATCGGCCTCACCGTGTTCGGCGTCTTCGGCAGCTTCACCTTCTATCTACCCGAGCTGTTCCCGACGCGCCTGCGTTCCACCGGCAGCGGCTTCTGCTACAACATCGGCCGCGTGGTGACGGCCGGCGGGGTCTTCGCGGTCGGCTACATCGCCAATGCCGCGAGCGGCGACCCCGCCATCATCATGCGCACGCTGTGCGTGATCGGCATCGTGCCGCTCATCGGGCTTGCGCTCCTGCCCTGGGTCATCGAGACCCGCGGGCAGAAGATGCCCGACTGAATCACGGCTGGACCGCGGACACCCGGCTGAAGGTCGCGCCCGCGCGATAGGTTGCAAGTCCGTACTGGCCGCTGGTGAGCGAATCGTCGAGGGCACGCGCGAGCACGATGCCGTCCACGATGGCGCTCAATTCGTTGCCGCGCACTTCGAGCCCGTAGTCGTGATTGCCTCCCGGCTGGATGGTGAGCGTCACTGTTTTGAGCACCGTCACCACTCCATTCACCACCTTGCGGATCTGCAGCGAATTGGAGCTGCGGACCGAGAGGTAGTAGTAGTTCTGCGAGTCGACATACCGGCCACGAGACCAAACGATGACACCGGGTTGGTCGAGCCCCATGAATCGAGGCGCGCTGAAGCCTCGATGATCTGATCGCCGACCTCGGGGTTGGGGGCGATCGCAAATGCGCTGCCGCTCGTGTCGGACTGTTGCAGGCCGGAATCAGCTCTTTGCCAATTGCCACCGACGTACGTCAGGGGCCTGACGATCTGCAGAAGCGGGGTATTCCCATAGCATTGACACGGCGCTCGTGGGCTTCACATAGGTATTGTCGAAATTCGCGCGACCGCGGTGAGTCACCAGTGCCGCGCGGCCATGTGCAAGACTCGCATCGTCGGCAACAAGCTGCCACTGCTCGCCGATGTCCGCGTATAGCCGGGTGCCCGAGATCGTCAGTCGGAGGTGATGGACTGCAAGGGGCGCCACGTTCAACGCCGCGTTGGGCAAGAATCTTGGTCGCGCCGTTCAATTTGCGCCCGAGCACGAGATTGCCGTTACTCTTTATGCCAGCGAAATAGAAGTTGTTGTCGTCCACGTAGCGCACCGCGACTCCGCTGTAGCTTGTGGACAAATCCCACGAGCTCGGAGTCACGTCGGCTTCAATGCTCTGGTAGAAGCTCCAGTCGGTGTCGTTGTATACCGCGGCCGCGTCCCTCGAGGCGACTGTCTGCCGGAAATAGTAGTTGGACGAATTTCCCAGGAGCTCAAAGCCGCTGCCGGGTGTCAGCGTGAATCCGCTGACATTCCGCGCATCGAAGTTGTTGGCAATCGCAGGGGGCGCCACCAACGATTCGGGGAGGGCGTACACCCTGACCGGGCCCGTGTCCAAGCCATCGGATGCCATCGCCATCACGATGGTTCTGCCGCTGATGTCGAAGTCGACGGTGTTGCGTCCGACGTCGCGCAGGATACCCACGTGGTCGAATCCGCCCGAGGCGTTTGGTACATACAGATACGGCGCGAATGTTGTAATCAAGGTTATTCCAGCGTTCGCCGGTGAGTACGACGCCATCCCGGTAGACCACCTTGCGAGAGTCGCCAGTGCCCATCGCGTAATCGACAGCCTTGAGCTGCCCGGCGTAGGTCCAGTTCGTGCCTCGTGTGAAATACGCAGATCCAGGAGCCACTGCCGTACTCCGCTGCACGGCTACGGGTCCGTCAAATGGCTTGGCCTGGTTTGGGATGTTGATCGAGCGGTCGGCAGCCCATGCGAGCGCGCTGCCGTTTTTCCTGTACGACCGCACCAGCGACGGCGAATGGCGGATGTACGCGAAGTCGTAGTTGAGCTCGACGGCGCGCGGCTGATCCGCGCATACGCCAGCGTCTGGCGCGATTCGGCCCGTGATCAGCCAGACGCCACTCCCTGACTTTTCATAGATGACACCGTCGTTGTCGCAGCCGGACGCGCCGGCGAGAATGCGGCTCTGGGAAATCGCGAAGCCTCCCGGCTCGTTGAGGCCGCCCGCGACCGTGGCCTGGATCCAGCTCCCGCCGATCTTCTCCCAGATGCTCGCGCCGTCGCGATGGATCTTGAAGACAGCGATGTTGTTCCTCATGGCGAGTTCCGCGCGCAAGTCAGCGCGCGGTGCCGTCACTTGCCCGAGGGTCTGGGTGAGAGCCCAGCGCCCATCGGTGCCGCGGCGATACAGCAGCGCCACGCGAGTCACCGGCTCTTCTTCATGCGACTTGTCGATCAGCGCGATGATCGAATCCCCGTCGATGGCGACGTCTTGGGTGATGTAGGGCGGGTAATCCTCGCCGAAGCGGCGTTTCGAGCGATCTGCAACACGGGTATCGAATGCACGCGCGGCTGGGCGGCGGGTACCGCGGCCGCGAATGCGATCAGGATGAATGCGAATAGTTTGGACATGGCGAGATCCCCGGAAGGAAAGGGCTGTCCGCAGCGGCGCGATGATTCGCGCCACGCGGACTGACGATCACGGCTGGTCGGCAGACACCAACGTGTAGCTCGCACCCGCGCGATAGGTCGCGAATCCGACCTGACCGCTGGTGAGCGAATTGTCGATGGCGCGTGCGAGCACGACGCCGCCCACGGTGGCGCTCAATTCGTTGCCTCGCACTTCGAACTCGTAGCTATGGTCGTCCCCGGGCGCGACGGTGAACGTCACTGATTTGAGAACCGTAACCACTCCATTCACCACCTTGCGGATCTGCAGCGAATTGGAACTGCGCACCGAGAGGTAGTAGTAGTTCTGCGGATCGGTGTAGCGAGCCACGAGGCCAAACCAGGAGACAGGGGTGGTCGACCCGAATGAATCGAGGCGCGCGACGGCGCTGATGGTCTGATCGCCGATCGGCGGGTTGGGGACGATGGCAAACGCGCTCCCGCTCGTGTCGGACTGTTGCAGACCGGCCCCGGGTTGATCCCAATGTCCTCCGATGTACGTGAGCTCGCGGCCGAATACGTACAAGGGATATTCCTGTGAGAACAGCTGAAGGCCGGCCGTGGGTTTCGCGTAGGTATTGTCGAAATTGGCGCGGGCGCGGTGCGTCACCAGCGCCGCGCTGCCATGGGTGAGGCTCGCATCCTCGGCAGTAAGCTGGTTTTTGCCGGCTACATACGCGTACAGCTTGCTGCCCCAGATCGACAGATCAATGTGGTGGTTTGCCAGGGGTGCCACGTTCAAGGCGCGCTGGGCAAGAATCGTGGTGGCGCCGTTCAGTTTGCGCCCGAGCTCGAAGTTGCCGTTACTGCGTATGGCAGCGAAATAGAAGTTGTTGTCGTCCATGTAGCGCAGCGCGACTCCGCTGTAGCTGGCGGACAAATCCCACGAGGTCGGGGTCACGTCGGCGCTCGATGCCCTGGAAGTCCCGCCAGTCGGTGTCGTTGTACACCGCGGCCGTGTCCCTCGCGGCAACTGTCTGCTGGAAATAGTAGTTGGACGAATTTCCGCGCGAGCGCAAAGCCGCTGCCCGGCGTCAGCGTGAATCCACCGACATTCCGCGCATCGAAGTTGTTGGCTATCGCCGGAGACGCCGTCAGTGTGGACGGCAGGACGTACACCGATGACCTCGCCCTGAACGAAGCCGAAGTCGGTTCGCGCTTGCCACCACGACCGTCTTCCCGCTGATATCGAAGTCGCAGACTGACGTCGTCGGCTCCCAGGATGGCGACGTGGTCGAAACCGCCCGTTGGAATTGGGCGCATACACATACGGCCCGATGCGCTGTAGTTCGGTCATGTCCCAGCCATCGAAGGTCAGCACGAGTCCGTCGCGATAGATCACCCTGCCCGCCGTCGCCCGGACCCATCGCGATAGTCGATCGGGCTTGAGCTGCCCGACATAGTTCCAGTTCGTGCCGCGCGTGTAATAGGCCAATTCCGGGCGTCACGACCGCTGAACCTCGTTGCACGGCAACGGCGTCCGCGGACGGTCGCGGCGTGGCCGGTGAGCGTGATGGTGCGGTCGGCGGGCCATTGCGAGCGCGCTGCCATTCTTCTTGTACGACCGCACCAGCGTCGGTGAGCTGCGGATGTACGCGTAGTCGTAGTTGAGATCCACGTCGCGCGGCTGTGTCGGCGCACACGCCGGCGTCCGGAGCGATCCGGCCGGTGATCACCCAACTACCGGCGGATGACTTTCTCATAGATAAGTCCGTCGTTCTCGCAACCCGATCGAGCCGGCGAGAATGCGGCTGCCGGAGATGGCGAAGCTGGCCAGGTTCGTGCAGTCCGTTCGCGACCGTCGCCTGGACCCAGTTGCCGCCGATCTTTTCCCAGACAGTCGCGACGTCAGCGACCGATCTTGATGACGGCGAGGTTGTTCTTCATCGTGAGCTCGGCGCGCAGACTCCGACGTGAGGTGCAGTCACCTGCGTGAGGCTACGGCTGTAAGTCCATCGCCCATCCGCGCCCCGGCGATACAACAGAGCGACGCGGGTATTGGGATTGTTTTCATTCTGCGTCCGCGGTGTCGACCAGCACGATGATCGAATCTCCGTCGATGCCCACCGCCCAGGCGAGGAAGTTCGGGTGGTCGCCGCCGAGCGGCCACTCGAGCGTCTGGACGGGATCAACCGAATGCACGCGCGGCTGCGCAGCGGGCACAGCCGCCGCGAACGCAATCAGAATAAAGGCCAAGAGCTTAGACATACGAGCTTCCTTCGCGTTGGAATTGAGAATTACTGGGTGACGTCAAAGTCTTGCCACGTCGCCGCGGCGCGATTGGTGCCCATGCCGTACTTGCCGCGCGGCAGAGCGTTGTCCAGCGCCGTCGCGACCAACTGGCCATCGACGAAGGCATGCAGCTCGTTGCCGCGAACGCTCAGCGTGTATTCGCGCATCACGCCCGGGGCGGCAGTGAATGACACGGACTTGAGCACGGTGGTGACGCCGTTCACCAGCTTGCGGATCTGCAGCACGTTGGAGCTGCGCACCGTCAGGTAGTAGTAGTTGCGCTCGTCGAGGTAACGGGCGAGCAGGCCGAACCACGCGCCCGAAGGCGTGGCGAATGAATCGAGGCGGATGTGAGCGGTGATCTCCTGGTCATCCGTGGCGACACCGTTGACGGCCAGCGCGAGACCGGTGGTGGTGGTCTGCGACAAACCCTCGGGTTCGTTCTGCCCGGTGATGTACCAGGTGCCGCCGATCTCGGTGAAGGGCCTGCCATACCCGTACCAGTAGAAGACCCAGTCGTTGTAATTCAGGTTGATCGGCCTCGTAGGGCTCGCGTACACGTTGTCGAAGTCGGCGCGAGCGCGGTAAGTCAGCAGCGCTGCGCGGCCGTGCGGGAATGTGGTGTCGATCGCGGTCAGCGCCTGGAAGTCATCGACGTAGACTTCCAGGAACGAGTTGAAAATCGAGAGTCGCAGGTGATGCCGCACGTTGAGCGCCAGCGGCAACGACGTTTCGGCGAGCGTCACGTAGGCGCCATTCACCTTGCGCTTGAGCTGGATCACGTTGGAGCTGCGCCAGGTCACGTAGTAGTTGTTGCCCGCGTCCAGGTAGCGCACAGCGAGACCCGACGTAGCGATCCGCTCCGTCGAAGGCAGTGGGCGTGATATCGGCCTCGATCGACTGGTAATAGGTAGTCCAGTCACTGCCCGTCAACACCGCGATGGATTCGCCGGTGGTCGCGGACTGGCGATAGAGGTAGTTAGAGACGTTGCCCGCGAGCGCGTAGCCGCTGCCTGCCGTCTGCTGGAAGCCACTGATGTCGTGCGCATTGAAGTCATTGGCAATCGCGGCCGGCGGCACGAGCGGCGAAGGCAATGTGAATGTCGCGACCGCTTGCTCAAAATTCTCATCTTCGGCGCTGACTACCACGGTGTTGCCGCTGACGTCGTAATTGTCCGTCCAGCCCGAAGTTTCGAGGATGCCGACATGGCTGAAACTGCCGTCGGCATTCTCGTGATACGCATACACTTTCGTGTATTGGTGAATCTCGTCATCCCCTTCGGTGGTCAGCAGCACGCCATCGCGATACTTCACTTTCCCGGCGTGGCCCGTGCCATTGCCATAGTCGAGCGGTTGTAGCTGGCCCGTGTAGCTCCACTCAGAACCCGACCTGTGGAACACCGCCGAGCCGGGTGAAACCGCCGTGGATTTTTCGCAGGGCCATCGGGGTGAAAGTCGTGCCCGCCACGGCAGGAATCTGGAAAGATGTCGTTTGCGGCCAGGAACCAGCAGCGGCGTGATAGGCGCGCACTTCGTTGCCGGCCATGCGCACCAGCGCGTTGTCGTAGTCGAGTTCGATCGCAACCCCATTGTTGTCGCACGATTCAGCGCCATCGATACGGCCACTGATCGCCCAGATACCATCCGCGCCTTTTTCGTACGCCACGGCCTCGTCGTCGCAGCGATTGCCGCCGACGAGCACGCGCTTCCCTGAAATTGCTATGCCGCCGGGATGTTGAGCGGGAGCCGCCACCGTGGCGCGTACCCAGTCGCCCGCGATGAATTCGAAAATCGCCAGCGTGTCAATGAGCTGAACGGCCGCGATGCTGTTCTTCATCGCGACACTGGCGCCAGGCGCCACCGCATTGCTCAGGGAGCGACTGAACTTCCATTGGCCACTTCCGTTCCGCCGGTACAGCAGCGCCTCGCCGCGACCCGAGTGGTCGGCGAGCACGATGATGGAACCGCCGTCGATGGCCGTGGCCGTACCAAACGATCCGTAGGACGCGTCGGGTGGCCGTCAGGGACTGCGTGGGCCTGATGGTATGGACGCGCGCAACAGCGCTACTCGCTGCGCCGAGGCAGACCAGAAGGGCGATCGATCTATTCAAGGATGTCCTCTGCATGCGTCGCGCGACTGCTCGTTGTAGTTAGTCAACGAGCTTGCAAGGAGCGGGCCATGATCGAAATAGGACAACAGCGTGTCGCGCCGCGACGACGGGTGAAAACACTGCCCTTAGGGAGCAATAAATTCCGCGGCAAGGAGAAATCGTTTCTGGGCGCATGCAGGCCGGTAGGAAAATCCTACAAGGCTTGCATATCGGCTAGTCGTAGAAATTGTGGAGTCTACATCGCCTTTCACCAGACGACGCGTCAGAAACTGGCGGCGAGCTCCGCGGCGAATGTGCGCTGTGTATAAGGATGAAACGCCCAGTACTCCTCGTTGCCGAGGTTGTCGATGCCGAGCGAAGCACTCCAGCGTTCGCCGATCCGGCAACGCACGCGCGCGTCGAACACCAGGAAGCTGCTCGTGCCGGTGAAAGTGAATGGGTTGGTATCCGAGTTGTCGAGCGTGTTGAACTGCTTGCCGCTGTAGCGTGCGCCGAGCGTCGTCGTCCAGCGTTCTCCGAATCGCCAGGTTGCCAGCGCGTTGGCGCGCCATTCAGGCACGCGCGGTTGCCACTTGCCTTCGCTCGCGGGAAAGTTCGCGTTCTCCACCGTGCGCGAATGCGCGTAGGTGAGGCTGGCCGACAGGTCGAGATTGGTCGCGAACACACCATTTGCCTGGTACGCCACTTCGAGTCCGCGGGTGCGGATGTGATCCACGTTCTGGATGCTGGTCACGTTGGGAATGACGGTGACATTGGTCTGCGAATACAACGCGTCGCGCGAGTCTTCGTGAAAGTAGGTCGCACGCAGCAGTCCGTTGCCGAGCTCACGCTCCGCGGTGAGTTCGCCGGTCCAGGATTTTTCCGGCTTCAGATCCGGGTCGTTGTTCACGATCACGTCGACGGCGATCGAGCCCTGGTACAACTCAGACACCGTCGGCAGCCGCACCGCGCGGCCGACCGAGGCCTTCAGCACCCATTCCGGGGTCACTTGCCAGGCGAGCGCCGCTTTGGGCGACGCATAGGACTCGTTTCGCTCGGCAAAGGTCAGCGTGCTCGTCGCGTTCGAGATCGCGCCATCCTCGGCCTGCCAGCGTTCCACGCGCACGCCTAGCGTGGCGCGCCAGTCGCTGGCGAAATGCCAGCTGTCCTGCGCATATATGCCCAGCAGTTCCGTCCGCCCGCGAAATGCCGAGAAGCGACTCGCGGCGGCGCCGCCTATCCAGTCGGGCGTATCCGACACCAGGGTTTGCAGTCGATAGTCGTTGAGCTGCACGCCGAAATCGATCACGTGCGCGTCATCGGTACCCGGGCGCCACGTGCCGCGCAGCGCGAGCGCGCGCCAGCCGGTGCCGTCCTGATCGGTGATGCGTCCGGCGCCGCCCAGTTCTGCGACTGGCAGTGCAACGATCGGCGCGCGCGATATCGTCCGCGTAGTCGTACGCACTGGCGGAGATTTCCCAATCCCAGTGTTCGTGCCCGTGCGACCGGATCGACAGGCCCTGCATCAGGTGCGTGAGTTCGCCGCGGCTCGGCGCGAAATCGGTCGGCGTCACGAGGTACGAGCGGCCATCGACATTGATGGCCCCGCTGTACACCGCGTTGCCTGCGCCATCGCGCAGATAGGACTCCGAACTACGCGCCGCATCGTTGTGCCATACGGCCAGTGTGTAGCTGGCGCGCAGCGTCGGCGAAAAGTCGTAACTGAGTTTGGCCTTCGCATGATCCTGCACCGTGTCGATCTGCGTGGTCGATCCCAGTATCAGCCAGTCCTGGTTGCGCGGGTTGCGATCGGCAAGCGCACCGGTCACGGGCGTGCCGGCGCCACCTGCGAGCCCCGATGCTCACGAGTTTGTTGGCGAAGGAGAGTGGCTGGCCGTCGCTGTCGAGACGATTGAAGTTGAGCCACCAGGAAAATTTGCCGCTGCGATCGCCCGCCGAGGCGCTCGCCTGCCAGCCGGTGAAGCGGCCGCTGGAATCATAGATCTCGAAATCCTGGCCGAAGCTTCCGAACCTCACGTGCATCTCGAGCTCATCGGGCATGCGCGTCACGTAGTCGACCACGGCGCCGACGGAGTTGCCGGGATAGGCCGCGGAAAACGGACCGTACAGCACATCGACGCGTTCGATCTCCTCGGGTGTCACCAGGCCCCAGCGCGGCGTGAAGGTTGCGCCGTTGCCCAACAGATTCGAGATCAGGATGCCGTCGGCATACACCAGTGAGCGTGCGCTGTTGCCGGTGCCGGAGGCGCGCGTCGCGAGCACGGCGTGGTCGTAGTCGCCGATGTAGCGCTTGCGTACCAGCAGGCTCGGAAATACTTCAGCGCATCTTCGCTGTCGGTGGCGTTGATGGTCTCCGCCACCTGGTCTCCGGTGATGCCTTCGATGGTGGTGGGAATCTGCGTCGGCAGCGATGTGGGCGGGTCGCGGTGACGGTGACCGTGCCCGAGTTCGCGCGTCGGCGCGTCGTCCCCGCCGTCATCGGCGCGGGCGAGTGTCGCAAACGCACCCAGCGCTCCCAGTACGATTGTCGTGGTTCTCATCGGCGTTCTTCCTTGAAAGCCTCAGTGGGTCGAGTCGTCGCGACTCTGTCCTGCGGCTCGATTTTCAATTGCACGGTGACCTCGCCCGCATCCTTGAAGGTGAGCACGAGAGGGACCGTGGTCTCCTTCCACGCAGCGGCGTTTTGAGGTCCACGAGCATCAGGTGCAGTCCACCCGGCGCCGCCGTCAGTGTGTCGCCGGGTTCGATCACCAGGGAGCTGGCGGGCCGCATCCTCGCCATGCCCGCCTCGATGCTGGTGCGGTGAAACTCCACGCGCATTGCCGCGGGCGAATGCGCGCCGATCAGCGTGTCCTCACGCGCGCCATGATTGGTGATCGATAGATAGGCGGCCCCGGTGGGCATGCCCGGCAGCGGTGGGGCGCGCCCACGGATGGTTGATGACGAGGTTGCCGACGGAAAACTGATGAGCTGCGCGGCCGCTGCCAGAAGCGCGGTGGTGGCCAGTACGAAAACGGAACGAAGCATGAAAGCTCCCTGCACGGGTGGACGTTCGCATGCGAACGCACGCCAGGGCGTGGGTCGCATGGGACTGACAAAGGGTTCCGGGTGGAACCGGATGTCAGGCGTGCGGGGGAGCTCGCGCGGATTGCGCGCGGGCGAGGGGAGATTCGAGGTCTGCGAAACCTGCTCGGGCAGCAGGGGCACCTGGAGCGCGGGACCAAAGATCGGCGTCAGCAGGGCGTATGGCGCTTCGAACGGCGGCGTGAGCAGGCAACGTTCGCAGTGCGGTTTGGGCGCGTCGCCGGGAATCTCGATGAGCTCACTGCGGCCAGGAACAGCGGAGCACATGGACGATTTGACGCTCATGCCACTCATGTCCGGGTCCGACATGACATCCGGAATGAGCACGCGCAAGGCGAGCGCCGCCAGCAGCAGCGGCATCATGAACGAACGGAGGCGGAGTGAACGAAAACGCGTCACGGCGCGCATCCTACCCCTTCAACTATTTCGATACGACGCGCAGTTTGCGCAGCAGCTGGCGATCGACGTAGGTGCGGCAGTCGAGCACCAGGCGATCCTGGAACTGCTGCAGCTGGTGCATCCAGAACATCACGATGATGCAGCACACCAGCGCGGTGAGCGTGGCGTTGAACGTGACGCCGAGGCCCATGGTGACGCCGGAGATGTCGCCGCCCATGGCGCCCTGCGCTTCCTGCAGCGCCGCGCCGATGCCGCGCACCGTGCCGACGAAGCCCACGGCCGGAATGGCCCAGGCCGTGAAGCGCACCATCGAGAGCTTGGTGTCCATGCTCGCGGCTTCGAAATCGCATTCGTCGCGCACGGCTTCGGCCGCGTCCTGCACGCTGCGCGTGGCGCCGAAGCGGTTGTACGCGACCATCAGCAGGCGCGGCAGGAAGCCGTCCTGTTCCTCGCGCGGCAGCGCTTCGAGCGGCCGCGAATACACGCGCGCGTCTTCGGGCAGCACCACCTGCGCCTCGCCGATCTTCACGTAGTCGCGAGTCGAGCAGCTTGCGATCCTTGCGCGTGTCCTGCGCCTGGCGGCCGAGCAGCAGCAGCGACCACATGCAGAGGATGACGCACAGCTCCTGCTCGTGGTCCTTGAGGATGACGTACACCGAGCGCAGCTGGAGGACCTGGTGCTTGACGTTGCTGCTGTTGACGACCGTGACGCGCTGGGACAGCACGGCCTCGGCGCGCGGCCGGATGATCAGCGTCCAGATGCTGTGGATGACGATGACCGAGAGCAGCAGCGCGCTGATGCTGTAGACCGCGTCGTCCAGCACCCAGTGTGGGCGTTCGCTGGCGCTTCGCGGCGGTCTTGTCGAGGGTCAGAGGCGCGTTGTTCTCGGTTGCCATGCAGGAGATCTCGCTCCGGTGCTTAGACCGAATGATTGTGGCAAAAGTGTACTCGTTAGTCGGGCAGCCGGATCAATTAAGTTCCACGGCCCGTTGTGACCGCATTGTAACCAGTGCGTTACTCGGGCCACTACCCGCCCACTGATAGCATGGCCGCCGGTTTTCACGCCCGCAGCCCACGCATGTCCATCGCCCTCGACCAAGTCACCAAACGGTATCAGGACCAGCCCGTCGTCAACGACGTTTCCATCGAAGTCGGCGAGGGCGAGTTCTTCGTGCTGCTGGGTCCCTCGCGGCAGCGGCAAGAGCACGCTGCTGCGGGCCATCGCCGGCCTGACCGGCATCGATCACGGGCGCATCTCCCTGCACGGCCGTGACGTCACCCACGTGCGGGCGCGCGATCGCGGCGTGGGCCTCGTATTCCAGAACTACGCGCTGTTCCGCCACATGACCGTGGCCGACAACATCGAATTCGCGCTGCGCGTCCGGCGCATGAAGGCGCGCCGACCGGCGCGCGCGGCGCAAGGAATTGCTCAAGCTCGTCGCGCTCGAAGGCATGGACGAGCGCCTGCCGGGGCAGCTCTCCGGCGGCCAGCAGCAGCGCGTCGCCGTGGCGCGCGCGCTGGCGCACAAGCCGCAGGTGCTGCTGCTCGACGAGCCCTTCGGCGCGCTCGACGCCAAGATCCGCGAAGAACTGCGCCGCACCATCCGCGCGGTGCAGCGCGAGCTCGGCATCACCACCGTGCTGGTCACGCACGACCAGGAAGAAGCCTTCGCGCTGGCCGACACCATCGGCGTCATGAATCACGGCCGCCTGCTCGAGGTCGGGCAATCCGCACGACCTGTATGCGCAGCCCGCGACGCGCTTCGTCGCCACGTTCCTCGGCGCCGCCAACCTGCTGCTGGCGCGCCAGGGCGCCGATGGCATCCGCTTCGGCGCCACGCCGGTGAACGCCGAAGGCGCGGAACCCGTGCACGCGCGGTCGCGAACACGAAGTGGTCGCGGTGCTGCGGCCCGAAGAAGTCGAGATCGCCGCGGACGCGCGAACAGCTGACTTCCAACTACATCGCGCGCGGCGCCGTCGAGGAAATCGTCTTCACGGGCGCGCTCGAGCGCCTGCGCGTGCGCCTGCTCGATGAGCCCTGCGCGGCGCAGTTGCTGGGCTCGGGCAGCGCCGCCGATGCGCGCCTCGAAGTCACGCGCACGCAGCCCGAGCGGCGCGCAGTCTGCCGCTGCGCCGGGCGCGCAGATCGCGATCGGCGCGCGCCGCCTGCACGTGCTGCCGACGCCGATGTCGAGCTTCCTCGCCTGCGCGCGCCACCGAGGCCGAGGCCGCAGCGCTGGCGCGCGAGCCGCTGCTCGAGAGTCTGTCGACGCGCATGAAGACCCGCGTCGGTCTGCGCGCCATCGACGGGCTCGACGCGGCGAGCGCCGGCGCCGTTCGCGGGCGTGGCCGCCATTGCCGCCGGCGACAACGCGGCGGCCGACGGTCGAATGGCTGCTGCGGCATGGCGCCGCCGAAGTGCTGGTGCTGCCGCGCAATGCGCCGAGCCCGACGCGCGTCTTCATCCACTGGACCGACGAGGCCGCGCGCCGCGCCACGCTGGCGGTGGCCGCCAGCCTGCTGCGCCACGTTTCGGCCGAAGCCGTGTACCTCGGCATCGTGCCCGAAGGCACGTCCGGGCACGCGGCCGCGCCGGCGCCGATGCGCGCGCTGCTCGATGCGCGCTCCGAAGCGCAACAGAGCTCACGGTCTCGAGATGCGCACGGAACTCGCCATCGGCGAGACCGTCACCGAGCTCACGCGCAATCTGTCCGCGGGCAGCGCGCAGATGCTGGTGCTCGGCATCACCGACATCACGCAGGCCGGCACCGCCTATCGCAGCCTGCTGGCCGCGCAGCCGGGCTGGCCGGTGCTGATCGTCTATCGTCCGGCCGAGATCGTCGCGCTGCGTCCCGAGATCGCGGCATGAAGAATGTCGGCAGCGCGAACCCAACGTCATTCCCGGGTTTCGGAATCACGCTGGGCTTCACCACGTTCTTCCTGTGCGCCATCGTGCTGCTGCCGCTGTCGGCGCTGGTGCTCAAGGCCGCGGGCATGGACTGGTCGCGTTTCGTCGAGGTCATCGCCAGTCCGCGCGCGCTGGCGTCCTACCGGCTGTCCTTCGGCGCGTCGATGGTCGCCGCCAGCGTCAACATGGTGTTCGGCTTCGCGCTCGCCTGGACGCTGGTGCGCTACGAATTTCCCGGGCCGCAAGCTCGTCGATGCCATCATCGACATGCCGTTCGCGCTGCCCACCGCCGTCTCGGGCATCGCGCTGACCACCGTCTTCGCCGGCAACGGCTGGATCGGTCAGTACCTCGAGCCGCTGCGGAATCAAGGTGGCCTACACGCCGGCTCGGCATCACCGTCGCGCTCACGCTGATCGGCATGCCGTTCGTGGTGCGCACCGTGCAGCCGGCGCTGCAGGAAGTGCAGCGCGATCTCGAAGACGCCGCCGAGACGCTCGGCGCCGGCCGCTTCTACGTCTTCCGCCGCATCATCGTGCCCACCGTGCTGCCGGCGCTGCTCACCGGTTTCACGCTGGCCTTCGCGCGCGCCGTGGGTGAATACGGCTCGGTCATCTTCATCGCCGGCAACATGCCGATGAAGACCGAGATCACGCCGCTGCTCATCATCATCCGGCTCGAGGAATTCGACTACGCCGGCGCCGCCGCGCTCGGCTTCGTGATGCTGGCCATTTCCTTCGTGATGCTGCTGGCCATCAACCTGCTGCAGGTCTGGGGCCGCAAGCGCATGATGGTGTCAGTCGTTAGACATGGCCGGGCCATCCTCACCATGCCGACTCGCCGCCGAACTCGCTACCCGGCCGGGGCACACCAACCTGCGCTCGACGCTGGTGCGCTGGCTGCTGATCACCGTCTCGCTCACGTTCCTGGGCGCGCTGCTGGCCGCGCCGCTGGCGGCGGTGTTCGCCACGGCGCTGGAGACAGGGCTGGGCGCGCGTACTTCTCGAGTTTCGCCGACGAAGACACGCGCGCCGCCATCCGCCTGACGCTGACCACCGCGGCAGTCGTCGTGCCGCTCAACACCGTGTTCGGCATCACCGCGGCCTGGTGTATCGCCAAGTTCGAATTCCGCGGCAAGAGCTTCCTCATCACGCTGATCGACCTGCCGCTCGCGGTGTCGCCGGTGGTGTCGGGACTCATCTATGTACTGCTGTTCGGCCTGAATGGCTGGTTCGGCGCCTGGCTGCAGGAGCACGACATCAGCATCGTCTACGCGCTGCCGGGCATCGTGCTCGCCACCATGTTCGTCACCTTCCCGTACGTGGCGCGCGAGCTCATCCCGCTCATGCAGCAGCTCGGCAACGACGAGGAAGAGGCCGCCATCACGCTCGGCGCCGGCGGCTGGTTCACGTTCTTCCGTGTTACGCTGCCGCGCATTCGCTGGGGCCTGATCTACGGCGTCATCCTGTGCAACGCGCGCGCCATGGGCGAATTCGGCGCCGTGTCCGTGGTCTCCGGCAACATTCGCGGCCTGACCAAGACCATGCCGCTGCACATCGAAGTCCTGTACAACGAGTACAACATCGTCGGCGCGTTCGCGGTGGCGTCGCTGCTGTCGCTGCTCGCGGTCGTCACGCTGATCATCAAGACGCTGGTCGAAGGGCGCACGGGGTACCGGCGCCGATGAAGCGCAACAGCCTCGGCTGGTGGCTGGCGGCCAGCAACGTGGCCATCGTGCTGCTGGTGGCGGCGGGCATTTCCTATTTCGCCATCGACATGCTGCGCGGCCTGGCCGACAGCCAGCAGAAGGTCCGCGTGCAGCTCGCCGGCGCCAATGCGCGCGCAGGAAATCACGCGCATGGCCGAAGACACGCTGACCTACGCGCGCGTGCTCGCCGAACGTCCGCCGCTGCGGCCGCCTGCTGGCCGAACCGGGGCGCGAAGGCCTCGTGCCTTTCCTGCGCCGGTTCTGCGAGACCTCGCGAACTCGATGCCTGCGCCGTGTTCGATGGCGCGCAGGTGGTGGCGTCGAGCGGCAAGGCGTTGCCGTGGGCCGCGATCTTCACCGGTCGCGCAGGAACAGGGCGAGCGTTTCATGGCGGTGCCGGCCGGCACGCAGTACTCGGTGATCGGCGCGGTGGCCAAACTACCGGCGCAGTACAGCTCGTTCAGCGTCATGGTGGTGCACCTGCTCGACGACGCAGCTCGCGCAGACGCTCTCGGAGCACAGTGGCCTGCCGGTGCGGCTCATCAACTACCGCGCCTTCAACGCGCTGCCCGACGACGAATTCACGTCGCTGCATTCGCAGGCGCATGACCGACGGACGCTTCGCCGTGCAGCGCATCGACAGCCTGGGACTCTACGCATCGAGCTTTCCGGTGTTCTCGTCGAGCGGCGAGGGCATCGCGCTGATCGAGACGCGCGCGTCGGCCACGGAAACCGATCAAGTCGGTGAGCGCGCTGGTGTGGCGGCTGATCCTCACCGCCTTCGTGTTCGCGGTCCTGGCGCTGATTGCCGGCGTCCTGCTGGGCTGGCGCGTGACGCGGCCCACCGAAGCGCTGACCGACGCCGCCGTGCGCCTGGGGCAGGGCGACTTCGCCACCTCCATTCCCACCGCGGGACCGGCCGAGATCGGGCAGCTGGCGCGCACCATGGACGACATGCGGCGCAACCTGGTCGAGCTCAACTCCGAGCTGCGGCAGCGCGAAGCCGAGGCGCAGGTGGTGCTCGAAGCGGTGGTCGAGGGCGTGTACGCCGTCGACCAGGAACGCAACATCCGCTATCTCAATCCGCAGGCCGCGCGGTTGTTAGGCGTCGAGACCGCAGGATGCGATCGGCAAGTTCTGCGGCGATGTGCTCAAGCCCTGCGGACCTCCGGGATCGCCCAGCGGCACGCGCCCGTGCGCCACCACCGCCTGCCCGATCCTGCGCGCGCGCCAGGCCGGCAGCGCGCAGGCGGTGGAACAACTGCAGACCAGCTCCGGCAACGCGCCAGACCGTCATCACCAGTTCGCGCATCGTCAACGGCCTGCAGGTGCAGGTGCTGCGCGACGAAACCGAGCTCGAGGGCGTGCGCCGTGCGCGCGACACCGTGCTCGCGAACGTCTCGCACGAATTCCGCACGCCGCTCGCCGCGCAGCTCGCGTCCATCGAGCTGCTGCGCGAAGGACTGAAGATCGAGCCCGCCCGAGAAACTGGAAGAGCTGGTCCTGTCGCTGGAGCGCGGCACGCTGCGCCTCACGCGGCTCATCGACAACCTGCTCGAGAGCGTGCGCATCGAATCCGGTCAGCTCGACGTGCGCCGGCAGAGCATCGAGCTCGCCGACGTGGTCGAAGACGCGCGCGTGCTGGTCGAAGCGCTGCTGCGCCAGCGCCGGCAGCCGCTCGAGGTGGACGTGCCCGCGGGGCTCGAGCTGCAGGGCGACGGCACGCGGCTGACGCAGGTGTTCGTCAATCTGATCGCCAATGCCAGCAAGTTCGCGCCCGAGGGAACGCCGGTGCGCGTCGGTGCGCGTGCGGAAGGCAACGAGATCAGTGCCTGGGTCGAAGATTCCGGCCCGGGACTTCCCGATGGAGACGCGGTGAGCATCTTCGAACGCTTCAAGCGCGGCGGCGCACAGGAACCCGAGCCGGGCGGCCTGGGCCTCGGGCCTGTGGATCTCGCGTTCCATTGTCGAACGCCACGGAGGCAGCATCACCGCGGCACGGACCGACGAGGGCTACACGCGCTTCACGATCACTCTGCCGATCGAGCCCGCCGCATGAAGATCCTGGTCGCCGACGACGATCTCGACTTGTTAGGCCTGGTGGCGTATTCGCTGTCGCAGGCCGGCTACCTCGTGGTGAAGGCCAGCGACGGCCACGCCGCGATCTCCACGTTCGACGCCGAGGCGCCGGATCTCGTGATCCTCGACATCAACATGCCGGGGGCTTCCGGGTTCGAGGTGTGCACCGCCATCCGCGCGCGCGGCGATGTGCCGGTGATGATGCTCACGGCGCGCGGCGAAGAGCAGGACCTCGTGAAGGCGCTGGAGCTCGGCGCCGACGACTACCTGACCAAGCCGTTCAGTCCGCGAACGCTGCTGGCGCGCGTCAAGGCGCTGCTGCGCCGCGCGAGCGCGGAACGCGCGCACGCGCCGCTGTCCGCGGGCCGCGTCACGCTCGATCTCGAGGGATACACGGTGCGGATCGGCGACGGCGACGCCGATCACGCTGACCAAGCTCGAACTGCGGCTCATGCAGATGTTGCTGGCGCAGGCCGGCCGCGCGGTGAATTCCGATCGCCTGCTGGTGCAGGTGTGGGGACATCGCGGATCGGGCGACCGGCAGTTGCTCAAGCAGCTCGTGCACCGGCTGCGCCACAAGATCGAGGCCAATCCCGCCGTGCCGCAGGTGCTGCAGACCGCGGCGCCGTCGGGGTACAAGCTGGTCGTGGACTAAATGGGGACATTCCTCATTTCCTAGGAAATGGGGACGCACTTGGTTGGAGAGGAGGCGAGCGAGCGGCGCCCATGCAGGGACGAGCTCGCTTTTCGCCGGGCCCTTCGATCACTCTTGACGCCGCCAGAGTTGCGGCCGCCGCCATTACGCGATGACGTCTTCGTGCAGTCGAGTGAGACGTCAGCGAAGAGTCCGTTTGAAATAGAGAGGCGGCTTCGTGCCTAACGAGGTCACGTAGCCCGGCCCGCTCGCTCGTCCCTGCATGGACACCCCTCGCTCGCCGCTTCTCCGACGAACCGCGGTCCCGTTCCAAGAGAAATGCGGAGTGACTCCCCAGCTTTGGGAAGAGAAGACCTCAAACCGCGCGCCTCTTCTCTTCTCCAACTCGGCGGGGAAATGGGACGCGGTGCGATGACGTCTGCGCCCCAGCGAGCGTACACGCATAGGGTTGAGTGAGCGGGCCGGGGCTACGTGACCTCGTTAGGCACGAAGCCGCCTCTCTGCTTCATACGGACTCTTCGCCATCGTCTCGACTCCAACCGCGCCAGAGACGTCATCGCGTGTGGCGGCGGCCAGCAATCTAGCGACGCCCAATTATCGAAGGGCCCGGCGAAAAGCGAACTCGACCCTATGCGTGTGCGGTCGCTGGGGCACTGCCATCGCTCATCGAACTACTCCTTCCCCGTCTTCCCGGTAGTTATCTGGTCGAAGATCACCCCCGGTGGCGAAATGCTCCTTCTGCGCGAGCTTCCAGCCGCCAAAGTGCGCGATCGTCACCAACTCGGTCTGCGCAAACTGGCCGGCATATTTTGCGGCGACCGCGGTATCGCGCGGGCGGTAGAAATTCCGCGCGGCGATCTCCTGGCCTTCGGGTGAATACAGGAACTCGAGATACGCCTCGGCGACCACGCGGGTGCCGCGCCGGAGCACGACCTTGTCGACCACGGCTACCGAAGGTTCGGCGAGCATGCTGATCGACGGCACGACGATTTCGAATTGTCGCGCTGCTGCGTTCGCGCAGCGCCAGGTGCGCTTCGTTCTCCCAGGAGATGGCGACGTCGCCAATGCCGCGCTGGGCAAACGTGGTCAATGAACCGCGCGCGCCGGTATCGAGCACCGGCACGTTCTTGTACAGCTTGCGCACGAACTCGCGCGCGCTCGCATCATTCGCGCCTGGCTGTCGCTCGGCCCATGCCCAGGCGGCGAGATAGTTCCAGCGCGCGCCGCCGGAAGTCTTGGGGTTCGGCGTGATCACCTGCACGTCGTCGCGCACCAGGTCGCCCCAGTCGTGAATCTTCTTCGGGTTGCCGGCGCGCACGAGGAACACGATGGTGGAGACGTAGGGCGCGCTGTTGTACGGCAGGCGCTGTTCCCAGTTGAGCGGCAGCAGCTTGCCTTCGATCGCAATCTTGTCGATGTCGCCCGCGAGCGCCAGCGTCACCACGTCGGCGGGCAATCCGTCGATGACCGCGCGCGCCTGGCGGCCCGAACCGCCGTGCGACTGGTTGATGCGCACATCCTGGCCGGTGGTCTGCTTCCAGTGCTTCGCGAATGCGGCGTTGATGTCCTCGTAGAGCTCGCGCGTCGGATCGTAAGAGGCATTGAGCAGAGTGACCTCGCTCGATGGCCCTTTGCCGCACGCGCCCAGCAGCAGCGAGAAGCACGCACCCAGCACGCCCGCGAAGATTCTGCCTTTCGACATTGCCGCATCCCCTGAACGACGGGACGGAGACTAGCAGTTCTCCAGGCCTAGCGGCGCTCCCGCAGCGATTCGACCAGGTTGCGATGCGCCAGCGAGCGGGCAAGCGCCGCCGCGTGCTCGCGCAGTTCGGGAACCGCGGTGGCTTCCCAGTCCCGTGCGCGCAGCCACGGGCCGATGTAGTACAGCCTATCTACCGGCACGCCGTCGCGCGCAATCGGCCGCCCGTCATTGGCGATGTCGATGCCGAGCGACAGCGGGTCGGGACGTATGGTCCCGCTCGACAGCAGCGATTGCACCAATGGATCCGCGACGCGCGTCGCGCGGCACTCGGGGCCGGTGCAGTTGACGATCCGGTCCACGAGCCAGGCGCGCGTGCGCGTGGCGCCGCGCGGTCGCCAGATGACTTCGACGGCATCGTCGAGTTCATTCACTTCTTCGAGCCGTCCCGCATGGACGTCGAGAACACCGGAGCGCGCCAGCGATCGCACGGCGGACAACGGTCCCGCCGGCACGCGGTGGCGATTCACTTCCCACGACGAGCGGACGTGCCGCAGGAACCGGGCGCGCTGCGCGTGGTCGAGCGCGCGCCATTGCGCGGCGAGCTGTCCGCGCGCGAGTGCCAGCACTTCGCGCCAGTCGCCGCCGGCGCCGTCGACCGCTTCGGTCAGCGCACGAAAGGCACGCACGAGACGCCGGGTCGAGCCGCGCGCCGCCTCCAGTGCGCCGGCCACGTCGGGCTTGATGGCGGGCAACGACGCCGAAGCCTGGGCTTCGGGCATCCACCCGTGGCGCGACAGCACGTGAATGTTCCTGACGCGCGGACGCAGGGCCGCGAGTCGCAGCGCCGCGTCGACCATCGTGAGGCCGCTGCCGACGAGCAACACGCTGCCGATGTCTTCCTGATTCGCGAACGTGCCGATGCTCCACGGATCGCTGATGTATCGAGCGCTGTGCGCCAGACGCACGAGCTCGGACGGCGTTGCGGGCGGTGGATTGCCGAAAGCCAGCACGACGTCGTCGGCAGGCAGCGGTGTGCCGTCGTCGAGCCACAGCAGCCAACGGTCGTCATTGCGACGCAGCTGCCATGCGCTGGCCCGATGGTGAACGAATTCGACGTTCGGCGGCGCGGCCGCGCGCGCTTCGGCGAAACGCGCGCGCAGATAGTCGCCATACACCTGTCGCGGCAGATAGTCGCCGGCCGCGGCGTGAATCCCCTGTGACTTCAGATAGTCGAGAAAGTCACCGGGACGGGCACTGTCGACCGACATCTGTCCGGCGGCCACGTTGAGCGGATAGGGATAGTCGCGAGTGGCATAGGCGACGCCAGCGCCGATTTCCGAACGCGGATCGATGAGTGCGATGCGCAGGTTGCGCGGCGATGCTGCCGAGGCCGCTTCTTTCAGCAGATGAATTGCGAGCGTGGTCCCGGAGAATCCTGCGCCAACGATGGCGACGCGCCACGGGTGGCCGGAAACATTCGTCTCGGGTGTCGTCGAAATCGCGGCGCTTACCGCTCCATGGCTTCTGGCCTGCATACGCTGCAGTATCCGAACGCGGCGGTCACGGCGTCGATTCCGTACGGGTATGAAATCGGTTATGCCGGTGCACTTTTCGTCGCCCGGCCGGTCTCATTTCCGTCGCCGGAATTTTCCTGCACATATATGAGGAGTGACTGGATGCGTTCCACCCTGGGTCTTGCTCTCGCCGTGGTCGTAAGCCTCGCCGCCCAGGCTGCTCCGGAAAAAATGCAGGCGGCGGAAGTGGGTGTTGGTGGCACGCTGTCGGTGCAGTGGAGGCCCGTGCCGCAGCCCGGCGCCGGCGAAGTCCTCATCAAGGTGCGCGCGGCCGGTGTGAACCCGGTGGATTGGAAAGCCGCGCAGCGGCGCCTCGGCATGGTGCCGGGCACGGACGTCTCGGGAACCATCGATTCAGTCGGTGAAGGTGTCACGGACTGGAAGGTGGGCGAGCAGGTGCTCGGTTTCGCGCGCCAGAGCGGCAGCTACGCCGAATACGCCGTCATCCCGGTCAACAGCCTCGCGCGCAAACCGAAGTCCATGACCTTCGAACAGGCCGCCGGCGTGCCCATCGCGGCCGAGACTGCCTATCGCGCCTTGCACGAGACCGGAAAAATCGCGCGTGGGCAAACCGTGCTCATCCATGGCGCCGCGGGTGGAGTGGGTTCCGCCGCCGTGCAGATCGCCAAGGCGGCCGGCGCCCGCGTCATCGGCACCGCCTCGTCTAACAATCACGATTTCCTGCGCTCGCTCGGTGTCGACCAGGTCATCGACTACAAGAGCCAGAAATTCGAAGACGTGGTGAAGAACGTCGACCTCGTGCTCAACACAGCCGATGCCGATACCACCGCACGTTCCATCGCCGTGGTGCGCAGCGGAGGCACGCTCGTGTCCATCGTCGGGCCGCCAGATGCAGCGGCCTGTGCCGCGGCGAAGATCCGCTGCGCGCGCCCCGATCGCGAAACCGGCGCGTCGAACGCCGACATGCTCGCGCGCGTGGTGGAGCTGGCCGACGCCGGGCAAGTTCAAGGTGTTCGTCGACGGCACCTTCTCGCTCGCCGATGCCTCGAAGGCCTGGGACAAGAGCCGCGAGGGCCATACTCGTGGCAAGCTCATCATCAAGGTGTCGGAAGGCCCGACGATGAAGCATCAGTAGACGTCCGAAGGGGGAGTCATGCGCAAGCAGGTGGCGCGCGCGGCGTGTTTTGCCGCGCTGGGAATGTTGTTGGTCCAGGCTCACGCGGCCTCGCCCGCGCTCGAACGCGCCGCGCAGGTGCTGGGCGTCGGTGCCATCCAGAGTCTCGAGTTCGAGGCCAGCGGAAAATATTTCCAATTCACGCAGGCGCCTGCACCCGAACTTCCCTGGCCGCCGTTCACGGTCGATGGCTATGTGGCGACGCTCGACTATGCGCGCGCCACCGTGCACGCGAAGTATCACCGCGTGCAGGTCCAGGAGCCCGGTCGCGCCCGGCCGCCTGCCGAAGCGACGATGGACCAATACGCGGCCGAGGGCATGAGCTGGAACCTCGCGCCGGGCCCGACGGCCATTCCCACCAACCTCGAAGAACGCAACGCGGAGCTCTGGGCGTCACCGCAAGGCTTCGTGAAGGCAGCGCTGGCGAACCACGCCTCGGTGAGCGTGACGAAGGAGGGCGCGTGGGTCAGTTTCAGCCTCGGCAAGCATCGCTACGAAGGCCGTATCGATCCCGGTGGTGACGTCGCGATGGTGCGCACGTTCATGGATTCGCCGGTGCTCGGCGATACGCCGATCGAGTGGCGCTATTCGCAATACCGCGATTTCGATGGCGTGCGCTTTCCGGCGCGCATCGAGCGACGGGTGGCCGATCTGCCGTGGTATGACCTCACCGTGAGCGCGGTGCGCGTCAATACCGCCTCGGCGGTGATCGTTCCGCCGGAAGTGGCCGCAAACCCGCAGCCGTCCATGAATCGCATCGACGTCACCGAGCTTGCGCCGGGCGTGTTCAATTTCGGCGGCGGCTCGCACAACAGCGTGATCGTCGATCAGAAGCAGGGCATCGTGGTCATCGAGGCGCCGCTCAACGAAGCGCGCTCGCTCGCGGTGATCGCCAAGGTCCACGAGCTGTTTCCGGGCAGGAAGATCTCCTGCGTGATCAACACGCACGCGCACTTCGATCATGCGGGCGGCCTGCGCGCCTTCGTCGCGGAGGGCGTGAAGGTCGTCACGCATGAACGCAATGCGGCCTATTACACGCGTGCCTGGAAGCAGCCGCGCACGCTCAATCCCGATGCGCTGTCTGCGTCGAAGCGCAAGCCGCAATTCGAAACGTTCACGGTGAAGTACGCGATCGACGACGGCGATCGCCCGATCGAGATCCACGCCATCGAAGGCAGCGGTCACAACGACGCGTTTGCGATGGTGTATCTGCCGGCGCAGAAGATTCTCGTCGAAGCAGACGCCTGGACGCCCACGCCGACGGGCGCCAAGCCACCCGCAATCGTCAATCCGCTGTGGATCAATCTGTACGCCAACATCGAGCGTCTCAAACTCGACGTGCAGCGCATCGCGCCGTTGCACGGCGCTGCGCAGGGCATTGCCGACCTGCGTGCGGCCTTGGGCCGGCCCGACTAGCGCGACGCTTCGGTCGTGGTCTGCGCCACGGTGGCCGGCGGTGCGCGCGAGTTGTCCAGCAGCGATAGCAGCGCGAGCACGGCGAGTGCCAGCAGCACGCGTCCGAGGTCGGCGCGATTCTCTTCCCGATTGCGCGAGTCCATGACGCGACGGTAGCCGCGGCCGGGCGCGCGCGGAAATTGCCGGATCGCATTCGCTTATGCCGATCGGATCGTTCCGCCGCGACGATGTGCGTGGTGAGGTACGCGCCCCCGAGTAGCTAGTCAGGCGATTGCCGGATGTCGACGGTCGAGAAGCGGTTTCATTTTCGTAACCGCGCGGTCACGCGCGCGCGACCCCATGCGCCCGTGAAATTCATGCTCGCGGTGGTGGCCCTGCTGTCGGCGTCGGTCTCGCGCCGAGAACGCGCAGCGTCCGGAATCGCTGATCAAGTGGCGGCAGTCGGCTTACCAGGTCATCGCCTGGAATTCCGGGCGCATCAAGGCGGCGCTCGCCGGCTCGTACCCGCGCCAGGAAGTGCAGAGTGCGGCGAACGCTTTGGCCGCCGTGGCCAACTCCGGGCTGGCGACGCTGTTCATCCCGGGCACCGCGAGCGGCAAGGGCTGGCGCGAAACCACGGCGCGCGATGAGGTTTTCAGCGACGCCGAAAAATTCCGCGCATTGACCGAAGAGTTCGCGCGCGAGGCAAACACGCTGGCACGCGTTGCCGCTGCCGGCGACCGCACGACGGTCAACGAGCAATTTCTGAAGGTCGCGCAGACCTGCAAGTCCTGCCACAACCAGTTTCGACAAACCGATTGACCGCCCTGGAGAAATGGATGAACGCGTTGAAGAAGCATCGACTGATTGTTGCAACAGCAGCCCTGCTGGTGAGCGGCTCGTCCGTCACTGCGCAGACGCCCCCGGCCGCAGGCGCGGCGCCGGCGGGGCCCACTCCCGCGGAGCGCGCGATCGAATACCGCCAGGCGGTCTACAAGATCGTGGCCGGCAATTTTGGTCCACTGTCGCAGGCGGCGCAGGGCAAGGCCGAATTCAAGCCGGAGAGTGCGAGCAAACAGGCCGCACGGCTCGCGCAGATCGCGACCTTCGTCGGCGATGCGTATCCGGACATCTCGAAGGAAGGCAAGACGCGCGCGCTGCCCGCCATCTGGAGCAACCGCAAGGATTTCGACCAGATCGTCGCGGACCTCACCACGCACACGAAGACTCTGGCCGAAGTGGCGGAGAACAGCAGCAGCGCCGGCGACGAGTTCAAGGCGGCGGTCGCGGCCGTGGGCAACGACTGCAAGACCTGCCACGACAAGTTCCGCTCCAAGTGATCCGAAACGAATTTTTGAGGAGACTGCGATGATGCTCAAGAGATTGTTGATCCTGGCCGCTGCGAGCAGCGCGATGTCCGCATGCGCCTTGAGCCGGCAGAGCCCGGCCGCCGCAAGCCGGCGGCCGCCGCGAGACCGAAAGCGCTCGCGCACGAACTCACGCGAGCCGAGTTCGAACAATTGCTCACCAAGCCGAACGAGTTGCTCATCATCGACCTGCGCCGGCCGGATGAGCTGACGCAAGATCGGTGGCTTCCCCGTGTACCTGAGCATTCAGGCCAAGGATCTCGAGCAGCAGCTCGACGTGGATTCCGAAGGGTCGCACCATCGTGACGGTGTCCAACCACGCTGCACGCAGCGGCCGCGCCGCCGATCTGCTGACGGCGAAGGGTTTCAAGGTCGCCGGGCTCCTCGGAGCGCAGACCTACGAAGAGCAGGGCGGCAAGCTGACGAAGATCGAAGTCCCACCGCCGCGCACGGGTGCGCCCACGGCGCGCCGCCGCGACGCCGGCGGCGCCGGCGAGCAAGTAATTCCAATGGAGGAGGGCCCGCTGCGGCGCGTGTGGGATCTGCCGGTGCGCATCGTGCACTGGTTGCTGGTGATCGGCATCGCGGGTTCGTACGCCACTCACAAACTGGGAGTGGCGTATTTCAGTTATCACCTGTGGTTCGGTTACCTCGTGGTGGTGCTCGCGGCGTTTCGGATCCTCTGGGGTTTCGTCGGCACGCGCCACGCGCGCTTCGCGAGCTTCCTTCGCGGGCCGCGCGCCACGGGCGCCTATCTCGTGGCGCTGTTGCGAGGCGCGGCGCCCGCGACGCCGGGTCACAATCCGCTCGGCGGCGTGGATGGTGATCTTCCTGCTGCTGTTCCTGCTGGCGCAGGGCATCACCGGACTCTTCGCCAACGACGAGATCTTCAATACCGGCCCGCTGTATGGATACATCAGCGATGGTCTCAGCCTCAGGCTCACCTCCTGGCATCGCCGGCTGTTCGACTGGATCCTCATCGCGGCCGGCGTTGCACGTGCTGGCGGTGATCGGCCACCGCGTGTTCGCCGGCCACGACCTCATCGGGCCCATGTTCACCGGAAGAAAGCCGGCGCACCTGCTGGGCGAACACGAGGCCATCAGCTCATCGCGCCTGTGGCTGGCGGCGGTCCTGCTGGCGGGTCTCGCGGTCACGGTGACCTGGCTGGTGCTGCGCGCGCCGGCGCCCGCGGTATTCAGCTTCGAATAGCGCGGTTACAGGATTGATACCGCCACTGTAGTTAGTCTGCGCACATGCCCGACGCGGGCATATGTCTTCACTCAATCGTGATTGGAACCCGGTGCGGGCGCGAACGAGTATTCGCTCGCACTTCACCCGGAATGGATCCAATGAAGACGACGAAACTGCGTCTCCGCCATTGCTCTGTCAGCACTCGGTGCCCTCGTGTCCGTCAGCGCCGCCGATGCGCCGGCGAAAAAACCCTGGGTCTATCAACCCGTCGAGCGCCCGGCGATTCCCGCCGTGAAAAACTCGAAATGGGTTCGCACTCCCATCGATGCCTTCGTGCTCGCGAAACTCGAGGCCGCGAATCTCGCGCCTTCGAAGGAAGCAGATCGCGCCACGTTCATCCGTCGCGCCACGCTCGATACCTGGGGCCTGTTGCCCACGCCCGACGAAGTGCGCGCATTCGAGAAAGATCACTCGAAGGATGCTTACGAAAAGCTGGTCGAGCGCCTGCTCGCCTCGCCGCGGTACGGCGAGCGCTGGGGCCGCCGCTGGCTGGACCTTTCACGTTATGCCGATAGCGATGGCTACAACGGCGACGGTCCGCGCCCCAACATCTGGCGCTACCGTGATTACGTCATCAAGGCGTTCAACGACGACAAGCCGTTCGACCGCTTCGTCAAGGAGCAGATCGCCGGTGATGAGCTCTGGCCGGATGACCACGAGGCGCTGATCGCCACCGGCTTCCTGCGCAATTTCCCCGACGAGATCAACGCGCGCGACCTGAATCTCAAGAAGCAGGAAGTCGCCAACGATCTCACGGACACCGTGGGAACCGTGCTTCTCGGCAGCACCGTGGGCTGCGCGCAGTGCCACAACCACAAGTTCGACAAGATTTCGCAGAAGGAGTACTACCAGCTGCAGGCGTACTTCGTGAACACGAGCTGGGTCGACGACGTGCCGGCGGCCACCGCCCAGGAAGTCGCCGACTACGAGAAGAAGAAGGCGAAGTACGAAGCGGCCACGAAAGAAATCCAGGCGAAGATGGATGCGATCCTGCAGCCGGTCATCGACAAGCTCGAAGACGATCGGGTGTTCGGTTTCGTTCCCGAGACGCGCGTGTCCATCACCAAGCCGGAAGCCGAGCGCACGGCCTACGATCGCTGGATCTATCACCGCAATCTCTGGACCATGCAGGGCCGCACTCGCAATGCCGTGGTGCGTCTCAAGCAGAAGGCCCCCGACAAGTATGTCGAATACACGGATCTCGAAGCGGATCTCAAGAAGTTCGACAAGCTGAAGCCGAAGGAACTCGGCGCGATCTCGACAGTGACCGAACTGGGTCACGCCGACTCGCCGCCGACCTACGTGCTGTTCAAGGGCATCTACGACCGCAAGCTCGAAGAGGTGCAGCCGGGCACTCCCGCGTTGTTCTCCGATTCGCAACCGCAGATCAAGCCCACTGCAACGTCCTCCGGCCGGCGTACGGCTCTCGCGAACTGGATCGTGAGCCCTGAAAATCCATTGACCGCGCGGGTTTTCGTAAACCGCGTGTGGGGCCAGTACTTCGGGCACGCCATCATCGAAACGGTCGGCGACTTCGGCAAGATGAGCGCCAAGCCGACGAATCCGGAATTGCTCGACTATCTGGCCGCACTCGTTCGTGCACGACGGCAACTGGAGCATCAAGGCGCTGCAGCGGCAGATCCTGCTGTCGGCTACCTACCGACAGGCTTCGGCGTTCCGCGAGGATGCCGAAAAGAAGGATCCGCAGAACACGTTGTTAGCGGTGTTCCCGCGTCAGCGTCTCGACGCGGAGCAGATCCGCGACTCGCTGCTGCAGGCCGCGGGTTTGCTCGACGAGACGCTTGGGGGTCCGCCGGTGTATCCGCCGCAGCCCGCCATGGCCAACCAGGCAGGCTTCAACGAGAACACCTGGAAGACCTCGGAGAGTCCGCGCGATCAGAATCGCCGCAGCGTCTACATCTACGTGAAGCGCAACAACCCGTATCCGTTGCTCGACACGTTCGACTGGGCGAATCCGCAGTCCGTGCACGGCAAGCGTGAGGTGACGACCACCGCGCCGCAGGCGCTCGCGCTCATCAACAGCGACCTCGTGTACAGCTGGTCGCAGGTGCTGGCGGGACGTGCGATTCGCGAAGGAGGAGAGAAGGACGCCAGGCGCGTGGCGCGGTTGTTCGAAATTCTCTATGCGCGCGAACCGAGCAAGGAAGAAACGAAGACGCTGCTCGCGTTTCTCGACAGCCAGGAGAAGATCCTGGCGGCACAGCTCGCCGACGGTAAGAAGATCGTCGCGCCTGACGGCTATGGCGAGAACCCGAAGGTGGGCGTCGAGCTCGACCAGCTTTACCAGACGCTCTACGGTCGCAGCGCGGATCGTTACGAAAAAGCCGCGCTGGTGACGTTCGTCGAGAAGCAGCAGAAGCCTGCGGCCGGCAAGGCGGTCGATGCGGCGCCCAAGGCGCAAGCCGCGATCGACCCGCAGGCGGCGCGCGCCGCGGCGTTCGTCGACCTGGCGCACGCGCTCGCGAACTCGAACGAATTCAGCTACCGCTTCTAACTATTAATCTTCCGGGAATAACTCCATGAATCGCATTACATCTCGCAGGGATCTTCTCATCGGTGCCGGACTCGGTGCCGGCGGCCTGGCGCTCAGCGCGCTGGCCCCGGGCCGCGCATTCGCATCGCAGGCAACGGACAACTTCATCGACCCGCTGGCGCCCAAGCAGCCGCACTTCCCTGCGAAAGTGAAATCGGTGATCTGGCTGCACATGGCCGGCGCGCCGAGCACGCTCGACCTGTTCGACTACAAGCCGCAGCTCATCAAGCTTCACGGCCAGCCGCTGCCGGAGTCGTTCTCCAAGGGCCTCAAGACCGCGACCGACGGCGGCGTGGGCGCGTTGACCGCGACGAAGCGCACCTGGAACCAGTACGGTGAGACCGGTGCGTGGGTGTCGGACCTGTTGCCCAACATCGCCAAACACGTCGACAACATTTCGTTCCTCAAGGGTTGCAAGACCGAGGGCAGCACGCACGTCATCTCGTCGCTGAAGTTGCACACCAGCGCGCTCACGCCGGGGCGTCCGTCGCTCGGCGCGTGGATCACGTATGGCCTGGGCAGCGCGAATCCGGATCTTCCGGCCTTCGTCGTATTGCCGACCGGCAAGGGCGGTGCGGGTGGCGGCAACGGCCAGGTGATCTGGAGCGCCGGATTCCTGCCGGCGACCTTCCAGGGAACGTCGTTCCGTCAGGGCGACTCCCCGATCCTCTTCCTCGATCGGCCGGAGCGTGTGGTGCAGACGGAGCAGCGCGCCACGCTCGACCTGCTGAAGCAGCTCAACGAGAAGCACGCCTCGCGATATCCCGCCGACACCGAGCTCGAAGCGCGGACGCGCTCCTATGATCTCGCGTATCGCATGCAGGTCGCGGCGCCCGAGGCCGTGGATCTCAAGCAGGAAACCGCGGCGACGCGCGCCATGTACGGCATCGGCGAAAAGCCGACGGACGAGTACGGCACCGCGGTGCTGCGCGCGCGCCGGCTCGTCGAACGCGGCGTGCGCTTCGTGCACGTCATCTCCGGCACGCAGGAAGAGGGCATCCAGTCCTGGGACGCTCACCAGGAGATCGAGAAGAATCACACCGTCATGGCGAAGACCGTCGACAAGCCGATCGGCGCGCTGCTGCGCGACCTGAAGGCCCGCGGCCTGCTCGACAGCACGCTGGTAGTTTGGACTTCGGAGTTCGGCCGCACGCCGTACGGCCAGACCGGCGACGGACGTGACCACAACCCGTGGGGCTACACGAGCTGGATCGCCGGCGGCGGCATCAAGCCGGGCACGTATGGCGCCACGGACGAAATCGGCCTGCGCGCGCAGGAAGGCATCGTCGACACCTACGACCTGCAGGCGACGGTACTGCAACCAGTTGGGTCTGGATTTCCAGAAGCTCACTTTCCAGCACCAGGGCCGCACCGAAAAGGCGACCACGGTGTTCGGCGACGTGATCAAGCCCATCCTGACCTGACAGAACAAGCGATGCGTAGAAACTGGGTGGCGGCCGGCGTCCTGATGGCGCTGGCCGCAAGTGTGATGGCGGCCGACATTGACTTCAGCGACTTCGATGACGATCTCATGAATTCGATGGACGACGCGATCAAGGAGCTCGACTCCAATGTCGGCGGCCAGGATGCGAAAGCGTCACTGGCCAATGTCGAAGTGATTCGCGATGGTCTGACCTGGGCGGAGAAATACTTCGCCGCCAAGCCGGAAGCGCCGCGCGGAGCTGGCCTTGCGCGCGAAGGCCAGGAGCATCTGGCGGTCGTGGTGAAAGTCGATCGAGGCGGGAGACTTCGATGCCGCGTCGAACGGCGTGCGTGCGGTGGTCAAGACCTGCAAGGCCTGCCACGAAGCCTACAAGCCGCCCGAATGAAATCGGTGGCCGCGCGCAGTGCGCGTGCGTTTGTTCGCCTTCGCGGTGATGACGGCGCTGTCGTTCGGCGTCGCCGCGCAGAACCTCCTCGACTTCGACGACTGGATGCAGCGACATCGAAGACGGCAGCCTGGACCTGCAGCGCCACATCGCCGCGCGCGACCCGAAGGCAGCGAGTGGCGCCGCGCGCGAAATCGAAGAGCTGTACGGACTGATGGAAAAGTTCTTCGAAAAACGAGGCAGCGCGGACGACGCGGTGCGCTGGTCGCG
This sequence comes from uncultured Pseudomonadota bacterium, assembly GCA_963736955.1. Lineage (GTDB taxonomy): Bacteria > Pseudomonadota > Gammaproteobacteria > Steroidobacterales > Steroidobacteraceae > CADEED01. The sequence continues at coordinate 269,771 of CAVTQT010000009.1, read as the reverse complement.
AGAAGGCCGTGAGTTCGCGAATCGAGCGCAAGCGGACATCGCGGCGGGCCGGTTCGTATCTGCGCGTCGCAATGCGCTCGCGATTGCGCACGGCTGTCGCGATTGCCACTTCAACTACAAACCTCTGTAAACCTGATTCTTCCTGGGAGCACGTCATGTCTCGCACTCTTATATATGCAGCCCTCGCAGCGCTCACGCTCGAATGGCGTCTCAGGTCCGGCGGAAGCTGCTGGCAAGCCAGATCGCGGCGATCACGCGCGCTGCCAAGGCGCTGGGCGCAGCGGAAATCTCGGCGCTGGAATTCGCCGCCACCGGCAGTTGGTACCAGTTCGGTCAGGCGCCGGCGCCGGGCTTGCCCTGGCCGCAGTTTGCCGTGTCCAGCTACCGCGCGAGCATCGACTACGGCACGCCGGCCGCGCGCGTGCAGATCACACGGTCGCAGGTCGTTGAACCGAATCGCGTGCGTCCCGCACCGGTGGAGCAGAAGGTCGACCAGTTCGTCGCCGGGGCCAGTGCCTGGAACGCGCCCACGAACGCAGCCGCGGGAGCAGCGCCCAATGCGCAACCTGCCGCAGTCGAGGAGCGGCGCGCCGAGATCTGGTCAACACCTCAGGGATTCGTGAAAGCCGCGCTGGCCAACGACGCGCAGGTCGAGCGCAAGTCCGGCGTGAGCCAGCGTGAAGTTCACCGCCGGTGGCAAATACCGCTATCGAAGGTGAGCTCAACGCCGCGGGCGAGGTCACGCGCGTCCGCACCTGGATCGACAATCCGGTGCTCGGCGACACGTTGCTCGAAACCGAATTCGGCGACTACCAGAAGTTCGGCGCCGTGCGCTTCCCGCGTCACATCGTGCGCAGCCTCGGTGGGCATCCGGTGCTCGATCTCAACGTGAGCGAAGTGCGCGTCGAGGGCGTGTCGGTAAGCGCGGCGCCCGCGAATCTCGCGCCGCCGCGGCTCCCGAGGTCAAGGTCACCCGGCTCGACGACGGCGTCTTCTATCTCACCGGCGGAACGCATCACAGCGTGCTCGTCGAGCAGGACGATCACCTGGTCATCGTCGAAGCGCCGCAGAACGAAGCGCGTTCGCTCGCGGTCATCGCCAAGGCGAAGGAAATTGCACCCGGCAAGCCGATCAAGTATCTGGTCAACACGCACACGCACTTCGACCACTCCGGCGGATTGCGCACCTACGTGAACGAGGGCGCGATCATCGTGACCGATGCCGCCAATCGCGCGTATCTACGAGCAGGCCTGGGCAGCGCCGCGGACCATCAACCCCGATGCGCTGGCGCGCTCGGGCAAGGCTGCGCGCTTCGAGACGTTCAGCGGTAAACACGTGCTCGCCGGCCGCCATCCGGTCGAGGTGCACGCCATCACCGGCAGCGGCCACAACGACGCGTTCGACGCTGGTCTATCTACCGACGGAAAAGATTCTCATCGAGGCCGACGCCTATACGCCGGGTCCCGTGGGCGCGGCTGCGCCGACGCCGCCGAATCCTTACACCGTGAATCTCGCCGACAATCTCAAGCGGCTGGGACTCGAGGTGTGCGCAGATCGCCGCGCTGCATGGTCCGCGCGTGGCGACCTACGAAGACCTGCGTACCGCCACGGGCGCGGTGCGCGCACCGGCGCCCACGACCGGCGGCGTCGTCAAGGCGGACGTCGCGGGCGTGGTGAAAGCAGGAACCGCCATCGAACTCGTCAAGCAGGGTTTCGACGGCACCGAGGGGCCGCTGCCGCTTGCCGATGGATCGCTGGTGTTCACCGAGAATCGTGTCGATCGCATCCAGCGCATCGCGGATGACGGCTCCACCTCGGTATTCCTCGAGCGCAGTGGCAACCCGAATTCGATTGCGCGTGGCGCTCGACGACACCATCGTCGCCGCGCAGACCGGCAAGCCCGGCATCGGCGTGATTTATCCGTCGGACAAGGCGCGCGTGCTCGCCGACAGCTTCCAGGGCAAGCCTTTCAACCGTCCCAACGACTTGATCGTCGATCGCGGCGGTGGCATCTATTTCACCGATCCGGGTCCGGGTCCCGCGCAGCGTCAGCCCGGAGTCGCCGCGCCCGCCATTCCACCGATCCCGGCTGTCTACTATCTGTCGCCGCAGGGTGAGCTGCGGCAGCTCGCCACTGACATCCCGCGTCCGAACGGCATCTCGCTTGAGTCCCGACGAAAAGACGCTGTATGTCGCGAACACCTATGGAGAACACGTGCTGGCGTACAACGTCGGCAAGGACGGCTCTGTCTCGAAACGGCGTGACTTCGCAAAACTCGCGGGTTTCAAACAGACCGACAACGGCCCGTCGAGCGGCGCCGATGGTCTCGCCGTCGATGCGCAAGGCCGACTGTACGTGGCCAGTTCCGCGGGAATCGAAGTGTTCGATCGCAAAGGCAAGGCGCTCGGTGTGATCGAGATTCCGAATGCGCCGCAGAACCTCGCGTTCGCCGGCGCCGATCGCCGCACTCTGTATGTCGTCGGACGTGGCGCGGTGTGGAAGATCCGTACGCTCGCCGGTGGACCCGAGGGCCGCGGCAAGTGACGCGCGTCACCGACCGTTAGCCAATCCGCAAGACAGATCCGAGAGACAACGAGACAAGTTAGCCAGAAATAGAGACAGCGGAACTGCAAAGTCGCGCGCTGCATGCGCGTCGACGACATTTCCCTATGGACTTCGCGCGCGATGCGAGTATTTTTGCAGCGCTCACAGGGGGACTTCGTCGGCGTTCGGTGCCGCGATACGCGGCGCAATTGATTCATGGAGTGAATCGTTACGTGCAGGGATTGCATGTGCTGCGAAAAGACACGCGCATTCCCTGCAGCTCTCCTTCCCACTCCTGCCAACGCTGACAAGCCATTGGTACTTTCGTTGCCAGGAGAACTTTATATGTCTCGTTCTTTGCCTACGGCCGGGTCACGGACCCGGTTGCGATGGTTGTTAGCCACGCTGGTCGTGGCCAGTGCAGGAGCTTCGGGCGCATTCGCGCAAACTGCCGGATGTCAGGTGACCTACACCGCCCCGACCTGGGTGGGTGGAAACGGATTCGGTGCCAGCATCGACATCCGGAACACCGGGCCTACGATCAACGGCTGGAGTCTGGTCTTCAACTTCCCGAATGGTCAGCGCATCCAGAACGGCTGGCCGGTCACCTTCACCCAGCCCGCGGGAAGCTCGACGGTCACCGTTTCGAGCAACGCGGAGTGGAACGCGACGCTCGCCACCAACGCGACGTTCAACGTCGGCGTTCAATGGCACGTTCAGCGGCGCTAACAACCCGCCGACTTCCTTCACACTGAACGGGACCACCTGCAACAGCGGTGGCACGCAGAACACGGCGCCGACGGTTTCCGTGACGGCGCCCACCGCTGGCCAGTCATTCCCGGCCGGAACCACCAGCGTCAACCTGGCGGCAAACGCCGCTGATCCGGGCGGCGCGGTCGTTCGCGTCGAGTTCCGCGTCGACGGCAACCTGGTGAACACCGACACCACGGCTCCCTACGCCTTCACGGCGACGGGTCTCGCGGCCGGCAGCCATTCGGTCACGGCGACTGCCGTCGACAACGGCAGCCCGGCCTTGAGCACCACCTCGACCGCGGTGGCGTTCACGATCGGCACCACCGGCAACACCGCGCCCACGGTTTCGCTGACGGCGCCCACCGCTGGCCAGGCATTCCCGGCGGGCACCACCAGCGTGAACCTCGCCGCGAACGCCGCTGATCCGGGCGGAGCAGTGGTGCGCGTCGAGTTCCGTGTCGACGGCACTCTCGTGAATTCCGATACCACGTCTCCCTACGCCTTCACGGCGACGGGTCTCGCGGCCGGAAGCCACACCGTGACCGCGACTGCGGTCGACAACGGCAGCCCGGCGTTGAGCACCGTGTCCACCGCAGTGTCGTTCTCGATCGGCACCACGGGCAACACCGCACCCACCGTGACGCTCACCGCGCCCACGAGCGGTCAGTCGTTCCCGGCCGGTTCGGCAGTGACACTGTCCGCCAATGCCAGCGATTCGGGCGGAGCGATCATCCGCGTCGAGTTCCGCGTCGACGGCAATCTCGTGTCGAGCGACACCACCTCGCCATACAGCTTCAACGCGACGGGTCTCGCGGCCGGAAGCTCACACGGCGATGGCGACGGCGTTCGACAACGGCAACCCGACGTTGAGCACGGCCACTGCGGCGGTGTCATTCAGCATCGGCAGCACCAATGCCGTGTTCCGCGTCAATTCGGCGGGCCGCATCACCAAGAACGGCACCGTGTTCCCGGTGCGTTGCGGCAACTGGTTCGGTCTCGAAGGACGGCATGAGCCTTCCAACGACGCCACCAATCCGAGCGGCGCGCCGATGGAGCAGTACATCGGCAACACGTTCTGGGCGAATGGCGGCGCGGGCACTGGCCGCACCATCGCGCAGACCATGCAGGAGATCTCCGGCATGGGCATCAACATGATCCGCCTGCCGCTGGTTCCGCAGACGCTGAATGCCAATGATCCGCAGGGCACGGGCAGCGTGCTCAAGAATCACCCGTCGGTCCGCATCGCCAACTCGCGCCTCGCGCTCGAGACGATGATCAAGGCCGCGGATGCCGCGAACATCGAAGTGCTGCTCGACGTGCACTCCTGCTCCAACTACGTGGGCTGGAGAAAGGGACGCCTGGATGCCCGTCCGCCATGGGTGGACGCGAATCGCGACAACTACGACTTCAAGCGGGAAAACTACTCCTGCGCAGCGAGTGGCAATCCGAGCACGGTCACGGTCACGCATCCGTACAACCAGACCCTGTGGCTGCAGACACTGAGCACGCTGGCGGGACTCGGCACGCAGCTCGGCGTGGACAACATCATCGGCATCGACATCTACAACGAGCCATGGGACTACACCTGGGCGGACTGGAAGTCGCTGGCCGAGTCGGCCTACACCGCGATCAACGCGGTGAATCCGAACACGCTGATCTTCGTCGAGGGCATTTCGGCAGTCGGCTAACAACCAGGACGGCACGCCCGCGACGATCACGCAGGTGCCGCACGGCAATGCGACCACCGAACCCGAACTGGGGTGAGCAACCTCTTCGAGGCGGGAGCGAACCCGCTCGACCATTCCGAAGGACCGGCTGGTGTTGTCGCCGCACGCCTATGGTCCGTCGGTGTTCGTGCAGAAGAGCTTCATGGATCCGGCGCAGCCGGCATGCGCGGGGCTCGAAGGCGACGCGGCGGGTGATGCCAAGTGCAATATCGTCATCAACCCGACCCTGGTGCGCTCGGGCTGGGAAGAGCACTTCGGCTATCTCAAGGCCCAGGGGTACGGCATGGTGGTCGGCGAGTTCGGCGGCAATCTCGACTGGCCCGGTGGCCAGGCAAGCCTGCGCGATCGCGCGCGCTTCGGCTATGTCGCCCGTGGGCACCGACGCGACGTGGCAGAACGCTTTCGTGGACTACCTGGTCTCGAAAGGCATCGAAGGCTGCTACTGGTCGATCAATCCGGAATCCGGCGACACCGCCGGCTGGTATGGCCATGCGTACGACCCGGTCACGAATACGGCGGGCTGGGGTCAGTGGCTCAACTTCGACCAGCGGAAGACGAATCTGCTGAACAGACTCTGGGGTAGATAGGACGTCACCTCATAGGGCTCGATGGCCGGGGCTGGCTGCAAGCCAGTCCCGGTCATCCGAGCATCGTGGTGGCCGCGCCGAGCACGGCGCACGCCGCGAGCGTTCGGCCCAGATTCCATTTCAACGCGAACAGCAGCAGTCAGCGCGAGGGCGGTCAGCACCGCCGGCACCGGGCGCAGCGTCGACCATTGCGGGACGCCGTACGTCGCCGAGCTTCGCGAACAGCACGTGTGAGGCAAACCACAACGCGAGATTGGCGATCACCCCGACCACCGCGGCGGTGATGGCAGCCAGTGCGCTGGCGAGCGCGACGTTGCCGCGCAGCGCCTCGATGTAAGGCGCGCCGAGGAAGATCCACAGGAAACACGGCACGAACGTGACCCATACGGTGAGGAGGGCGCCCAGCACTCCCGAGAGCAGCGGATGGTCGCCAGCGGCCACCTGGTACGCGGCGAGGAATCCGACGAACTGCACCACCATGATGAGCGGGCCGGGCGTGGACTCCGCGAGCCCCAGGCCGTCGAGCATCTGCGCGGGCGTGACCCAGGCGAAGCGTTCCACCGCCTGCTGAGCGACGTAGGTGAGCACGGCGTAAGCGCCGCCAAACGTGACCACGGCCATCTTGCTGAAGAACACACCGAGCTGCGTATACGTGCTGGCGGTTCCCAGCCACCACGCGCAGGCGAGCACGGGCGCGAACCACAGCGGCAGCCACAGCGCGAGTAGTTTGACGGCGCGGCTCGCGGAAGGTTGCGCCTGGGTGAGAAGGCCCGCATCGATGATCGGAGGCGGCGCGGCCGGGGCCGCGGTCCTTGCGCGCGGGGCTGCAAATGACCCAAAGCCGAAGCGGGCGCGAAGGTATCCGGCGAGGCCGGCACCGAGCACGATGAGCGGGAAGGGCGCGTGAAGTACCGCGATGGCGAAGAATGCGAGCGCCGCCACCCACAGGGCGGCGCGACTCGTCAGTGCGCGTTTTCCGATGCGCAACAGCGCCTCGATGACCAGCGCGATGACCGCGGCCTTGAGCCCCAGGAACAGGCCCTCCACGATCGGTTGCTGCTGCCAGAGCACGTAGGCGATGGACAACGCCATGATCGAAATGAAGCCTGGCAGAACGAACAGCAGGCCAGCGACCAGGCCCGCCGCGCGTTCCGTGGAGCAGCCAGCCGATGTAGGTGGCGAGCTGCTGCGCTTCGGGACCGGGCAGCAACATGCAATAGCTCAGCGCGTGCAGGAAGCGCTCTTCGCCGATCCAGCGCTTTTCATCGACCAGGATGCGGTGCATGACGGCGATCTGCCCGGCGGGGCCGCCAAAAGACAGCAGGCCGATGCGCAACCAGGTGCGCGTGGCCTCGGCGAACGACACGGGTGATGTGGTCAAAGCGTGCGGATGCTACCGCACGCATGTGCAGTCCGTGTGATACCGGAATGTTACCGATGTGGCCTTCTCGCGGTTACACGCGGGTCTCTCGCGATACGCGGGCATATGTGAATGCGATTCGGCAATTTCCCATATGCGGAGCGTCGTAGTTAGTTTTCATCTCATGAGTACGCCAGCACTTGCGCTTACAGTTCCTCGCGTTCCGCGTCGCCTTCGCCGGCGCCGGCATGCGCTCAATCGTTTCCCGGTGCAGTGGCACGGGGCGGCGGTCGCGGAGACCGTGCGCGCTGACCGGCGGCAAGTCGCCGAAACGGCGCTGGCTGCTGGTGCTCGCCGCAGTCGTGGTGGTGCTCGCCGCGCATGCGCTGGGCGTCTGGTATGGCAACAACGTCTCCATAGCCACCGACTCCCGGCCCAAGAAGTCCACGCTCGCGCTCGAGATCGTGCGGCCGCCCAAGCCTCTGCCCAAGATCGAGCCGCCACCTCCGCCGCCCGAAAATTCGCCCCAAGGCGCCACCACCGATCCAGACCGCCGCCGTCGTTCCGAGTGACGCGCCCGTGGCAGCGCCCGTAGAAACCGTCGCTGCCGTGGCGCCGGCCGAGCCTGCCGCCAGCGCCGCCGGAACCCGTGAAGCCGGCGTTCGGCGGCATCGGCTACAAGAACAACCCGCCGCCTGACTACCCAACGCATCGCGGTCCGCCAGGGCTGGCAGGGCACCGTGCTGCTGCGTGTGCGCGTGCTGCAGACCGGCGCCGTCGAGTCCGTCGAAGTCGTGCGCTCGAGCGGCAAGAAAGTGCTCGATGACGCGGCGATCCACACCGTGGAGCGCTGGGTGTTCGCGCCTTCGACGCGCGGCAACGCGCCGATCGATGGCTTCGCCACCGTGCCCATCGAATTCAAGCTCGATTCCTGATCTTCATCTTCGCCAAAGGGACCAACGTGTTCGCCCATTCATCATCCATCGCCGTCTCCGCCACCCTCTGGTTGCTAGCCGCATTTTCCGTCGCCACCTGGGTCCTGATCCTGGCGAAGGCCACGCAGTTCATTCGTGCAGCGGGCGGCAATCGCCGCTATGTGAGCACCTTCCGCGCCGCGCCGAATCTGCAGTCGGCATCCGAAATTCCCGACAACCGCAGCGCCTTCGCGCGCCTGGCCGCCGTCGGGCTTTGGCGTGTTGCGCCACGCACCGCCCGCGGAAGGCGCCGACGAACACGCCTGGGACCGCCACGAGTTGTTAGAGCGAAATCTGAAACAGCAGGTATTGCGCGAACGCCGCACGCTCGAGGGCGGCCTCGCCGTGCTCGCGAGCGTTGGCAGCACCGCGCCCTTCGTCGGCCTGTTCGGCACGGTGTGGGGAATCATGTCGGCGATGAAGGACATCAGCCGCATCGGCAATGCCTCCATCGATGTGGTGGCCGGGCCCATCGGCGAGGCGCTGGTGGCGACCGGCATCGGTATCGCCGTGGCGATTCCCGCGGTGCTGGCGTTCAACTTCTTCGTGCGCCGCGTGAAGTCGGTGACCGCCGACCTCGACGACTTCGCCAACGATTTTCTCAACCTCGCGCAACACGCCGTGCTGCGCGTCGAGCGGCGCCCGCAGGAAGTGCATCGCCTGCAGCCGGTCAGAGTCCAGGGGAGCAATTGAATGGCCGTTTCCACTTCCGAAGACAGCGACGTGCTGAGTGAAATCAACATCACGCCGCTGGTCGACGTCATGCTGGTGCTGCTGGTCGCGTTCGTCATCACGATTCCCGCGCTGACCAACGCCATCCACATCAACCTGCCGCGCACCGTGCAGACCACGCCGCCCGAGCAGCAGAAGGCCATCACGGTCACCGTCGACACCACCGGTGCGGTGTTCTTCGACGATGCGCTGGTCGCGCCCGAGGCGACTCGAGCAGCGCCTGAGCAACATCAAGGCCACCATTGCCGAGCCTTCGCTGCACCTGCGCGCCGACGAGCGAGTGCCCTACGGCGCGGTCGCCAAGGTCATGGCGGCGATCGAGCACTCCGGAATCTCCAAGGTCTCGGTACTCACAGACAACCAATAGACGCGCCGTTCGCGTGCTGCCACCTGGAAACGGGTGGCGGTTCTCAAGGCGTGCCTGCAAATCACCTTCCAACTGACAACCTGGTAATAGAACAATGCAAGTTTCTTCGCAGCGTCCGCGCGTCGAATCTCACAGACCGCCGTCGCCGTTGCGCTGGCGCTGTCCGTTTCCGCGCTGACGCATGCCGCCGACGGCCGCAGCGCCGCCGAGATCCAGGCCGACATCGACCGCCTGACGCTCGAGCTCGAAGCCCAGAAGCAGGAACTGGCCGCGACGCAGGCGGCAGCGCGCCGCCGGCGTCGACGTTGCCGCGGTCGGTCGCGGACGCTCCGCAGGACACCGCGCTCGGCAAGGTCACGGTGCGCGCGCGCAATCGCCTCGAGCCGCTGCAGGAAGTGCCGCTGTCGATCTCGGTGGTCACCGGCAAGGAACTCGATCGTCTGCAGGCCACCGAAATCGGCGCCATCACGCAGCGCGCCTCGAACGTGTCGTGGAACCTCGGCAACCAGCGCACCAGTAGTTTGTCGATCCGCGGCGTCGGCCGGCAGGGTCAGACCGAGGCGCAGGATCCGTCCGTGGGTTTCATCGTCGATGGCGTGAGCTATGGCTACAACGCGCTGACGTCGAGCTTCGATTTCATCGATGTCGACACCGTCGAGGTGACGCGCGGACCGCAGGGCACGCTGCTCGGCAAGAACGCCAGCCTCGGCGTGGTCAGCGTCAACACGCGCCGGCCGTCGTTCACGCCCGATGCCAACTGGTCGGTGACCTATGGTGACTGGGACACGGTCATCGTGCGCGGCGCGGGCGGTGGTCCGATCGTCGATGGCAAGCTCGCGTGGCGCGGCGCCATCAACGCCAACAAGGGGCAGGGCGACATCAAGAACGAATACAACCGCGACCTCACGTGGACCAACAAGGATCGCGTCTATGGCCGCGTGCAGCTGCTGTTCACGCCCACCGAGACCTTCAGCGCGCGACTCTCGGTGGATGCGCACGCCGCGCGGCGGCGAGACCACCAACGGCCGCACCTTCAACACGCCGACGCCGACTGTTCTATTCGAACGGCGCGCCCAATACTCTCGCCACCGATGCGTCCACGCGACTCGCGCGGCGCTGGTTCACGCAGCTGGCGAGCTACACCTACAAGGACGACTATCTATACGGCGGCGGCGACAACGAGGTGAACAACGACAACGCGCGGCCGCTGGTCACCGGCAGCAACGGCGCGTCGCTGCAGCTCGACTGGAATCCTGGCGCGCTCAACCTCACGTCCATCTCCGCGTACAAGGACTATCACTTCCAGGCGGTCAACGACGAAGGCACGGTGTTCGACGTGTATCGCAACGCCGGCGGCTTCTGGAACGACTACAAGCAGTGGAGCCAGGAGCTGCGCGTCAGCGGCACGCTCGGCGAGCTCGCCGACTACCAGACCGGTCTCTACTACCTGAAGGTGCACAACGTCGCGGACTATCGCCGCGCCTGGGGCAATGACGCCGGCGCCTGGTTCGCGACCACCGCGCAGTACAACCGGCTCGATCGCGCGGTCAATCCGGACGGCAGCGTGAGCGGCGGCCGTGCGCTGCTGCAGAACTCGCTCGACCGCCTGCTCATGTCGTTCAACTCGCCCGCCGGTGTGCAGGACATCCAGAACGAGAGCGTCGCGGCGTTCGGCCAGGTCAACTGGCACATTGCCGACGCGTTCACGCTGACCACGGGCGTGCGCTTCACGAACGAAGATCGTCAGACGACTTCGCAGCACCGGCATCAAGGACAACGGCAGCGCGCCGGAGCTCAATCCGGACGTGGTCAACAACGTGAACCTCGGCGGGTTCTTCTCGATCGCGACACGGCGCGTTCGATCCGCTGCACCCCAATTCGGCCGCGCAGCTCGCAACCGCGGACCTGGTCGCGCTCAAGTACTTCGGCGTCGCCGCGACCGGCACGCCGGGCGCAGCGTACAACAGCCTCACCGCGCAGCAACGCAGCAGGTGGCCGACGCGAAGGCCATCCGCCGCTCGCAGATCGGCGTGGTGTTCCCGACCACCGTCGCCGAGGGCTTCAAGGACACCCAGCCGGCGTGGGTAGTGAGCCCGAGCTGGAAGATCAACGAGCAACTGTCCACCTACGTGTCCTGGCAGCACGGCGAGAAGGCCGGCATCTCGCAGTTCGTCAACGGCGTCTCGAATGTGGTCGCGGCCGAGAAGACCGACGCCTACGAAATCGGCCTCAAGACCGTGCTGCTCAACGACACGCTGGTGTTCAACACCGCGGTGTTCTATTCGGAGATCGAGGACTACCAGCAGCAGGTGCGCATCGTCGATGAGTACACCACCAACCTGAACATCGCCGAATGGCGTCACGCCGGCGATCGCCTACACCTCGGCGACCGGCAACGTGCCGCTGCGTGACGGTGAAGGGCGTCGAGATCGACGGCGTCTACGCCGGCATCCCGAACACGCAGATGCGCTTCTCGGGCGCCTACAACGATGCCTACTACGCCGATTTTCCCGAATCTCGCGCAGCCGGTCGAGAACGGCTATCCCGGGCGCGTCGCCGTATCGCGATGCGAGCGGCGAAACATCTGCCGGGTTCGTTCAAGTACGCAGTTCAATCTCGGCGTCGACTGGCGCGTGCCGGTTCGCGAGCCGCTCGAGTTCCACACCAGCGCGAACGCCGCGTGGCAGAACAAGTTCAACAGCGACGTCGCGTTGTCGAGCTATGCGTGGATTCCCGACGCGCACGATCGTCGATCTCTCGGTGGGCGTCGGCTCGCGCAGCGGCAGCTTCGATGTGAGCCTGCTGCTCAAGAACGCGCTCGACGACAACACGCACGTGGCGCAGACCTGGAATTCCTACGGACCGGCGTTCCCGCGCTGGTGGGGTGTGGTGTTCAGCGGCAAGTTGTAATTGGCGAGCCGTTCGGGCCGGCGCGTTTAGGCCGCGCCGGCCCGCTTCTGTCCCCGTAAGCCGCGCTGAATTGCGATCAAGAAGTTCTTGCCCCACCTGGCGGCTGCCGGCTGCAAGCTCCGTCCATGATCTGTCGCATCTGGCACGGCCGAACTTTGCGCTCGAACGCGGACGCATACGCGTCATTCCTCGTACAGCGTGCAATTCCCGATTACCGCTCGGTGAAAGGAAACATCGACGTGGCCGTCCTGCGCCGTGACGACGGCGACGTGACTCACTTCCTCGAACGTCACCCACTGGCAATCGGAGCGACGCGATCCGTGCGTTCGCGGGGATGACTTGCTCAAGGCCAAGTATTACTCCGAAGACGAGGACTGTCCTCCTGGAGTTGAACGCCGGCGGATGCAACACCGTCACGGTGCGTGCCGTTGGAGCTCGCGTGCCACGTGCTGCGCACGTATCGACGAGCGACTTCGAACTCAAGCCCTGCACGGCGTCACGCACTGTGCGATCGGGTGAGACCGCCGAGCAGTGCGATTCCGAAGCGAGCGACTTGCTCGAGCCGGTACTGGCTCCGATGCGTCGGAGCGTGCCATGGAGTTCGCCGCGATGCCCGGTTACGTGCGCCATGGTGGGGAATTTCACCGCGCTGACCGGCGTCTCGGCTACCCTTGGGCGGCTCATGAACGCCCCGGAACACCACTGTCAGACGCCGCGATTCGATGCGGGCAATCCGCTGGCCGAGGTGAGCATACGGCGCGCAATGTGGCTGACGGCCGTGATGATGGTGGTGGAGATCGCCGGCGGCTGGTGGTTCAACTCCATGGCGGTGCTGGCCGATGGCTGGCACATGAGCTCGCATACGCTGGCGCTGGGGTTATCGGCACTTGCCTATGCATACGCGCGCCGTCATGCGGGCCACGGCCGCTATACATTCGGAACCTGGAAGATCGAAGTGCTCGGCGGTTATACGAGCGCGATCTTTCTGCTCGGCATCGCCGCGCTCATGATTTTCCAGTCGCTCGAGCGGCTTCTGAAACCGCAGCCCATCCACTACGACGAAGCCATCGCGATCGCGGTGGTGGGTCTCGCCGTCAATCTCCTCTGTGCCTGGTGGCTGCGCGGATCCCATGATCACGCGCACGACCACGCGCATGGACCACGATCATGGACACGACCATGCCAAGCACGCGGACATGAACATGCGTTCCGCCTACCTGCACGTGCTCGCCGACGCTGCCACTTCGGTGCTTGCCATCGTCGCGCTGTTCGGTGGCTTGTTGTGGGGCGCCTCATGGCTCGATCCCGTCATGGGTCTGGTCGGCGCGGCACTGGTGTCCATCTGGGCTGCCGGCTTGTTGCGCGACTCGGGACGGATTCTGCTCGACGCCGAAATGGACGCGCCCGTGGTTGCCGAAGTGCGCGAAGTGATCGAGCACGGAGCGGTGCCGGCGAAAATCACCGATCTGCACGTCTGGCGCGTCGGCCGCGCGAAGTACGCCGTGGTGCTGAGCATCACGACGCCTTCGCACGAGGGCAGTGAATATTTCCGCCGCGCGCTCGGCGTGCACGAAGAACTCGCGCACGTCACCGTGGAAGTGGAGCGTGTCCCGGCATCGAGCCAGGGCGCGCAGTGCTTCAGCGCAGGAACGGAATCTTCACGGTCGCGAATTCGCGATCCACGGCGTCCTGCGAGTCGGCGTTCTCGGCGGCCTGGACCTGTCGATGCGTGAGATGCGGCGCGAGCATCTCCAGGAAATCGTAGATGTAGCCGCGCAGCAGCACGCCGCGTCGGAAGCCCGCCCAGGTGGTGTGCACCGGGAACAGGTGCGAGGCATCGCGCACCTTGAGGTCCGCGTCTTCCTCGCCGTCGATGGCGATGTTGGCGAGGATGCCGACGCCCAGGCCTTCGCGTACGTACTTCTTGATCACGTCCGAATCCCAGGCGGTCAGCGCGACGTTGGGTGTCAGGCCTTCTTCGGCGAACAGCTCCACCAGCGACGCGGGTCCGCTGAAGCTGAAGGAATAGGTGACGAGCGGGTACTGCGCCAGTTCCGCCATCGTCGGTTTGCTGATCTCGCCGAGCGGATGCCCGTCGGGCACGACGATGGCGCGATGCCAGCGAAAGCAGGGCAGTCGCACCAGGCCTGCGAACATCGGGCTCGCGCCCGTGGCGATGGCGAGATCGATGCGATCCGTCGCCGCGAGATCGGCGATCTGTTCGGAATTTCCCTGGTGCAGGTGCAGACGCACCTTCGGGTATTTGTCGCGGAAGCGCTTGAGGATCTGCGGCAGGACGTAGCGCGCCTGGGTGTGCGTGGTCGCGATCGACAAGCGAACCCGCTTCGTCCTTGCGCAGCTCCGAGGCGAGCGCCTTGATGCTGCGCGCCTGGCGCACGATCTGCGAGGCGCGGTCGATCACCTTGTTGCCCGCGTCGGTCGGGCGCACCAGCGCGCGGCCCTTGCGTTCGAACAACTGGAAGCCCAGCTCGTCTTCGAGCAGCTTGAGCTGCTTGCTCACGCCGGGTTGCGCCGCATGCAGCACGCGCGCCGCCTGGGTGATGTTGAGATCGTTTTCCGCGACTGCGACCAGGTAGCGCAGCTGAATGAGTTTCATCGTAGTGGTGGGCCATCGAGGGCAGTGAGTGTGAAATCGGAGAGGGGGATCCTTTTCATCTGACTCACGCCCCCGCGGCCCGGTTGAAAGAGTACGGCGCCAGCGGCGCCGTACCAACTAACTATTGCTTCTTTACTGATTCCTCACTGAGCGGTGATCTGGTCGAACACGCCGCCGTCGCCGAAGTGTTCCTTCTGCGCCTTGGTCCAGCCGCCGAAGTCCTTGATGGTCACGAGCTCGAGCTTCGGGAACAGCTCGGCGTGCTTCGCGGCCACCTGCGGATTGCGCGGGCGGTAGTAGTTGCGCGCCGCGATTTCCTGGCCTTCCGGCGTGTACAGGTACTTCAGGTACTCCTCGGCCACCGCGCGAGTGCCACGGCGCAGGACCACCTTGTCGACCACGGCCACCGAGGGCTCGGCGAGGATGCTGACCGAAGGAATGACGATCTCGAACTTGTCGGGACCCAGTTCCTTGGTGGCGAGCCAGGCCTCGTTCTCCCACGAGATGGCCACGTCGCCGATTCCGCGTTGCGCGAACGTGGTGGTCGAGCCGCGGGCGCCGGTGTCGAGCACGGGCACGTTCTTGTACAGCCTTGTCACGAATTCGCGCGCCGTCGCGTCGCTGCCGCCGGGCTGCTTCTTCGCCCAGGCCCAGGCCGCGAGGTAGTTCCAGCGCGCGCCGCCCGAGGTCTTCGGGTTCGGCGTGATCACACCGATGCCCGGACGCGACGAGATCGCCCCAGTCCTTGATGTTCTTCGGGTTGCCCTTGCGGACCAGGAAGACAATCGTCGAGGTGTAGGGTGCGCTGTGATCCGGCAGGCGCTCTTCCCAGTTCACCGGGCAGTAGTTTGCCGTTGGTGGCGATCGCATCCACGTCGGCGGCGAGCGCCAGCGTGACGACGTCGGCCGCGAGGCCGTCGATGACCGAGCGCGCCTGGCGGCCTGAGCCGCCATGCGACTGGTTGATCTTGACCGTGTCACCGGTCTTCTTCTTCCAGTACTCGGCGAACGCCTTGTTGAAGTCCGTATACAGCTCGCGCGTCGGATCGTACGACACGTTGAGCAGCGTGACTTCAGCGGCCTGCGCCAGCTGTGCGGTGCCGCCGATGAACACCGAGGTGGTCAGCGCGATCAGCAGCCGGCGTTTCCAGTTGTGTCTGTTCCATTTGATGTTTACTCCAAAGCTTTAATAGTTGATCGCGAAGCGCGTGAAGTACGCCTGCTCGTCGGCACGATCGCCGGTCGCGGCGCCGCCTTCGAAGCTGGTCACGTCGTAGTTGAACGACAGCTTGACCGTGTTCCACGGATACCAGTTCACACCCACGCCGTACGCGGATTCCTTGCTGATCGCGGTCAGCGGATTGGCGAAGGAATTCGCGCCGCCCGCGAATGCGTGCGTCGTCGACGTCCAGTTCCTGGATTCGGGCGACGAGTTCCCATGCGCCCGTGCCAGGCTTGCCGGGCTGCCAGGTGCTGCCCGGCGTGAAGCCGCGGTAGGCTTCTTCTTCGCCCGTGATGAACCACGAGAACTGTCCCTGCCACGCCGAGTTCGTCAGCGTGTCGCTAAGCGTGGTGGCGGCCACGGTGCGCGATACATCCTGCTTCACCTGCGTGTACTCGCCGAGGAAGCCGAAGCTGCCGCGGTAGTAGTACAACTGCGGCGCGAGGCGCAGACGCTCGCCGTTCGAGAACGTAGCGTTGTTCGGCGTTGTCTCCGATCGCGGTGTTGGCGCGATAGCTGAACACGTTGAGCTGGCCCTGGGATCGATAGCTGGGCAGATAGGGGTTGGTCGCGGCGCCATCCAGATCCTGCCACGTCGAACCGATGCCGAAGCCAAGACCGCGCAGGTTGAAGTTTTCGGAATTGATGAACGGCTGGAAGAACACGCGCGCGGCGTAGTCTCCGCCGGTGTCGCTTTCGACGTCCGGTGTCGCGAGGTTGTCGCTGCTCTGGCCGTCGGTCACGCCGTTGAAGTAGCCCACCTGGTAGGAGAAGGCACCACCGGCGAAATCGCCGGAGAGCTGCACGCCAAGATCCCGGTTAGGAACCAGCAACGTCGGCAGACCGCGTTCCATGAAACGCAGGTCGGGTTCGGAGGCCAGGCGCTCGAGGCCCACGGACGGCTTGAACTTGCCCACGGTTACGACGGCGCCAGGATTGAAGCGCGCGGCGGCATATGCGTCGACGATGATGCTTCGGCCGCTG
The DNA here is from genome assembly GCA_963736955.1 of uncultured Pseudomonadota bacterium. Lineage (GTDB taxonomy): Bacteria > Pseudomonadota > Gammaproteobacteria > Steroidobacterales > Steroidobacteraceae > CADEED01. Next base: position 252,993 of record CAVTQT010000009.1, on the reverse strand, counting down.
CCGAAATCGGGCGTGAACCTGAAATCGTAGATGCCGCCGAAGGTGCCTTCGAAGGTCGGCCGCACACTGCGAAGCAGGAAGGTGTCCGCCGTTTCGGGGGCGGAGTCGCCACCGTAGGCGCGGTTGTCCGCGAACAGGGTGCCGCGAAAGCGTATGAAGTTGGAACCGTCGGTGGAGCCGATCTGGAAGCGCGACGCGGTGGCCGTGACTCTGGGAGCCGTGGCCGCCGCCGCAGTGGCCGCTTCCTGCTGGATCTCGAGCTTGCGCTCAAGGATCAGCAGGCGCTGCTTCTGCTCCTCGATTTCCTGCCGCAGATCCGGCTCGGCGTTCGCCGGCGTGCTCTGGGTGGTTTGCGGTGCCGATTGCGCCAGCGCCGTTCCTGCAAATGGCAGCAGCGCAGCGATTGACGCCCCCGCTGCTGCTCGTCTGATATTCACTCTTGTTCTCCTGATCGTGTGTGCCACAAGGCCAGGAGAGCGTAGGGAGGTGGGGGTTATGCCGTCAGTCGAGGCCCGGTGACGGCGCGGTTACGCCTCAAGTCGAATTGGTTATACCCATATGAACTTACCGTCGGTCAATGCTCGCGCAGCGAGGCGGCGTATTCGGAAAGGAGGCGCGCCGTGCGCCGGTTGTCGCCGAGGGGCACGACGCTGCCGCCAGCGGCGAGCGCGGCGAACAGTAGTTTGAGATCGTTGACCAGGCTGAGGTGCAGGTGGCGCTCCGCCCGCGGCGATACGGCCCGCGAAGCCTCGACGTCGAGGTCCTCGAGAGGTGTGGAAGCGACGCCGCAGAACGGTGCGAGCCGCGCCCCGAGGCTGGCTTCCACGGTGTTTGGGATGTGATTTCTGGTGCTCATGGGGCTCTCCGGTTGCGAACTTGCGATGGAGGCAATCTGCGCTAGAGTGCCGCTACGAACAAACGCGCTATCTGAAGCGCCCATAAGGAAAACTGACGTGACCACGGCCTACGCCCGCCTGCCGCTCAACGCGCTTCGAGTCTTCGAAGCGGTGGCGTCCCGGCTGTCGTTCGCGGATGCGGCAGAAGCCTTGCATGTGACACCAGCGGCTGTGAGCCAGCAGGTCAAGTCGCTCGAAGACTACCTGCAGGTGCAGCTGTTCAAGCGGGCCGGAAGGCGTATTGAGCTCACCGCCGAAGGACAGCAACTTCTGCCGGGCGTGCGACGGGGGCTCGATGAGCTCGAAGCGTCGATGCAGCACCTCAAGCAGCATCGCGCCGAGGGACCCCTGCAGATCACGCTGTTGTCATCCTTCCTGCAGCGCTGGCTGCTGCCGCGCATCGGCACTTTCAATGATCGCAATACGGGTGTGGAGCTGCGCTTTCATACCGGACGCGACCCGGTGGATTTCTCCCGCTCGGAAATGCACGTCGCCATTCGCATGGGGCTCGGCCGCTGGCCCGGCCTTCACGTGGAGAAACTGCTCGACGAGTGGGTGATTCCGATTTCCTCACCGGCGCTGCTGGCCAAATACGGGCAGGTGCCGCGAGGCGAAGACCTGCAGAATTTTCCCCTGCTCGGCAGCATGGATGAGCCCTGGCAGGCGTGGATCGAGAAGGGCCAGGAAGGCCAGTGGCTGGCGCGCGCGCCCATCATCGACGATTCCGCGGGCGTCATCGCGGCGGCCGAGGAAGGCATCGGCTTCGCGCTGGCCCGCTGGTCACTGGTGCAGCGCTCGCTCGAGCAGGGCCGCGTGGTCCTGGCCGGCGATGCGCTGTTGCCGTTCCGCTTCTCCTACTTCTTCGTATGTCCGGAACCCTACCTCGTGATGCCGAAGGTCAAGCGCTTCCGCGACTGGATCTTCGACATGGCCAAGGTATTTCCGAAGCCGCACGACCTGTTCACGTCGCGCGAGGCGAAAAGTATCCCCCGAAAGGGATAGTGGCCGCGCAATACCTTAAGTTTTGTTGATGCCGCATTCAGGCATCGCGTTTGTTAGCGGCGGATGTAGCTAGCAGGATACGCACATGTTCTTCACTACCTTGGAGTAGATCATGTGCATCGAGAAATACATTCGTAATCTGGGCTTCGCGATTGCCGCCATCGGCGTGGTGTTCGGGGTTGGCTACACCTTCGAATACCTGCCCGTGGTCAGCGCGCTGGCGCATTGAAAACGTGCCCGCGCAGCGAGACGGCTTTTATGAGCGCCCACACCGGCTTGTCAGAAGTCAGCGCGAGTTCTGCTGATGCGCGCTGCGTGATGCGCGCCAGCAGTGTCGCCGTGCGCCCGATATCGAGCTCGACCAGTACTGAGCGACCGACGTCGGGTCTGACGGAGACCACACGCGCCGGCACCACGTTGCGCACCGAGAGCCAGCGGGGTGCTTCGGTGGCCACGATGACATCGCGCGCCAGCACCTGGATCTGGATTCGCTGACCGGCGGTTGCGCCATCCAGTTCCAGGATAAGCGTCGCGTCGCCGACGCGCACGATGGCGAGGCCCGCCATGTCGATGTGTTCCACGACACCCGCGACCACCGCGCCCACCGAATCGGGCCCGACGATGGTGCGCAGGTGCGAGTCGCGGCTCATGGTCGCGATGTCGCCCTCCGCCACGACGCGTCCTGCGTCCAGCAGCACGACGCGGGTGGCAAGACGCAGCACCTCATCGAACTGATGGCTCACGTAGACGATGGGAAGGGTGAAGTGATCGCGCAGCTTCTCGAGGTAGGGCAGCACGTCCTCGCGGCGCGCAAGATCGAGTGAGGCGAGCGGCTCGTCGAGCAGCAGCAGCCGTGGTTGCGCGAGCAGCGCGCGGCCGAGCGCCACGCGTTGCCGTTCGCCGCCAGAGAGTTCGTGTGTGCGGCGCGCGATCAGCGTCGCGAGGCCTAACAGGCTCACCACATCGTCGAACTTCATCGGCCGTTCCGCCGTTATCGGCAGGCGCCGCAGGCCGTACTCGAGATTCGCGCGCACGCTGAGGTGCGGAAACAGGCGTGCATCCTGGAACACCACGCCCATGCGCCGGTGGCGCGTATCCACCGACAGGTGGCGTTCGCTGTCGTACCAGACATCGTCCCCGACAGCGACGCGACCGCTGTCTGGAGTCAGAAGTCCAGCGATCAGCGATATCAGCGTGGACTTGCCGCAGCCCGAGCGGCCAAAGATGGCGGTGACGCCTGGTGTGGGCGCGCTGAAGGCGGTCTCGAGTGTGAAGTCGCCGCGGCGTTTGCGAAGCTCGACGCGCAGCATCAGCGCACCCGGTCCCGGCCGAGGCGGCGACCGATCGCGCGACTCAGCAACTCGGAGACCAGCAGACCCGCGAGCCCGAGCGACAGCGAGATGATGGCGAGTCTCGCGGCGAGCATGTCACCGTCGGGTGTCTGCAGCGCCGTGTACAACGCCAGCGGCAAGGTGCGGGTCTCGCCCGGTATGTTGGATGCGAACGTGATCACCGCGCCGAATTCACCGAGGCCCGCCGCGAAGGCGGTGACCGCGCCAGCCAGGATGCCGGGAGCGATCAATGGCAGCGTGATGGATGCGAACCGGTCGAACGGACCGGCGCCGAGCGTTCGCGCGGCATCCTCCAGTCCGTGATCGACGTTCTCGAGCGAAAGGCGGATGGCGCGCACCACCAGCGGAAAGGACATGACGGCAGTGGCGAGCGCCGCGCCGGTGCTGGTGAACGCGAGCTGGATGCCGAAGTTCTGGTACAGCCAGCTACCGACCGGACCGCGCACTCCGAACAGCACCAACAGTAGATAGCCCACCACCACCGGGGGCAGGACCAGTGGCAGGTGCACGAAGGCGTCGAACAGGGTGCGCCCGGCGAAGCGCGTCCGCGTGAGCAGCCAGGCGACCAGGATCGCGAATGGCAGGTTGAAGACGACGCTGCGAGCCGCCACCGACAGACTCAACCAGAGCGCATCCGACTCGGCGGGAGACAGCATCATGTCCCTTCCGGATTGACCTGGGGATCGCGGCCCGCGATGGCGCGTGCGCGTTCCTGCGGAACTCCGAGGCTGCGCAATGAGTATTCCAGCATGCCGCGCGCCAGCTCACGTTCGCCCATGACGACGCGGCCGGCTCCGAGCGACTCGAGTACCTTGAATTCTTCATCCGAGTGAGTGCGTACCACCACGTCGATGCCGGGATTCAACTGGCGCGCGACTTCCACGATTCGGCGCGCCAGAAAACTGTCGGGCGTGGCGACGGCGAGGAGGCGCGCATGTTCCACGCCGGCTTGCGTCAACACCCCCGGCGCGGCGGCGTCCCCTTCGATGGTGGGGATGCCCTGCGATTGCGCCGCACTCAGCATCAGGTGATCACGCTCGATGACGGCGAACGGCAATCCCTGTTGTTTGAGCACCGGGCCGATGGCGCCGCCTACGCGTCCGTAACCGATCAAGATGGCGTGCTGGCGCAGCGTGGAGGCGCTGCTCACGGGAATACGATGTTGGTCCGCGCCACGCCGCTCGAGCAGCGCCAGTAGTTTGGGGCGCGCTTCGAACCAGCGCGTGAGCGGCGCGATGGCAGCAAAGGTGACTGGATTCAGCGCGATGGACAGCAGGGCGCCCGCGAGGATCAGGTCGCGTGCATCGGATGGCAGCAAACCGAGCGTGGCTCCCAGGCTCGCGAGGATGAACGAGAACTCCCCGATCTGTGCGAGGCTGGCCGACACCATGAGCGCGGTGCGCAGCGGGTGCCGGAACGCCAGCACGATGACGAAAGCGGCAAGCGACTTTCCCACCATGATGATGGCCAGCACCGAAAGCACCGCGACCGGTTCGCGTACCAGAACCGTGGGATCGAACAGCATGCCCACCGACACGAAGAACAGCACGGCGAACGCATCCTTGAGCGGCAGCGAGTCGTTGCCGGCCTGATGGGAGAGTTCGGATTCGGACAGGATGACGCCGGCGAAGAACGCGCCGAGCGCGAAGGACACCCCGAACGAGCGCCGATGAGCCGTAGGCAATGCCGAGCGCGATGGCGAGTACGCACAGCGTGAACAATTCGCGCGAGGCGGTGCGCGCCACGCGCTTGAGCAGCCAGGGCACCACGCGCGTACCGACGACGAGCGCGAGCAGCGACGAACATCGCGACCTTGGCGAGCGTGAACGCCAGCGCAAGCCAGGTCTCTTGAGAGCCAGTGTGCGCGTTGACCTTGCTGGCATCGCCACCCAGGGTGTCCGCGAGCGCGGGCAGCATCACCAGTGCGAGGACCATTGCCAGGTCTTCGACGATGAGCCAGCCGACGGCGATCTTGCCTTCCGAAGACTGCAACGCATTGCGTTCCTCGAGCGCGCGCAGCAGCACCACGGTGCTGGCGACCGACAGTGACAGTCCGAACACGAGGCCCACGCCGAAACTCCAGCCGAGCACGTGCGCGAGCCGGCAGCCGATCGCCGTGGCCGTCACGATCTGCGCGACGGCGCCGGGCAGGGCGATGGCAGCGCACCGACATCAGATCCTTGATGGAGAAATGCAGGCCGACACCGAACATCAGCAGGATCACGCCGATTTCGGCGAGCTGGTTCGCGATACCGGGGTCGCCTACGAACCCCGGCGTGAAAGGACCGACGCAGATGCCGGCAACGAGATAGCCGACGATGGGCGAGATCCTGGCGAGGCTCGCCACCAAACCGAACAACAATGCAAGCACGAAGCCGATCGCCAATAGTGCAATGAGCGAAGTTTCGTGTAGTTCCGCGGGCATACGCGCGAGGGTACCCGAAAAGACTCGAATTGCGGCGCTGCAGGACTAGAATGCGCGCCTTCGATCATGAAGCCTCAGCAAGCTCTCGGACCCGCATTCATCGGCGCCATCGGCGTCGTCTTCGGCGACATCGGTACCAGTCCGCTGTACGCGTTCAAGGAATCGCTTGGCGCGGCGGGATTTCAGCCGGGCGACGCGGCCACCGTGTTAGGCCTGCTGTCGCTCATCTTCTGGAGCCTCGCGCATCGTCGTCAGCGTGAAGTACCTCGCGGTGATCATGCGCGCCGACAATCACGGCGAAGGCGGCATCCTTTCGCTGGTCGCGCTCATCCAGCAACGCTTCGGTACCGCTGAGCCCTGGGCGCGCCGCGCGGTGGCGCTCGGCGTGCTCGGTGCCGCGCTGTTCTACTGCGACGCATTGATCACGCCCGCCATCTCGGTGCTGAGTGCCGTCGAGGGTCTGGAGCTACTCAATCCCGGCTTCGAGCGCGCCGTGCTGCCCGTCACCCTCGGCGTCATCGTGGCGCTGTTCGCGATCCAGCGCCGCGGCACCGCGCGCGTGGGCCGACTGTTCGGTCCGATCATGATCCTCTGGTTCGTCGCGCTGGCGGTGCTCGGAGCCATGGAGATCCTGCAGGCGCCGCAGGTGCTCAAGGCCGTGAATCCCTGGTACGCGATCAGGTTGTTTGCCGCGCACCCGGGCCTGTCGCTGTTCATCCTCGGCGCCGTGTTCCTGGTGGTGACAGGTGCCGAAGCGCTGTACGCCGACATGGGTCACTTCGGGCGCAAGCCCGTCGGGATTGGCCTGGCTCACGCTGGTGTGGCCGGCGTTGCTCATCAACTACTTCGGTCAGGGCGCGTTGCTGCTGCAGTCGACGGCCGCCGATTGCCAATCCTTTCTACGCGCTGGCGCCGCAGGCGTTGCTGCCGGCGCTCGTGCTGCTGTCGACCGCCGCGACCGTCATCGCATCGCAGGCGACGATCTCGGGTGCATTCTCAGTGACGCGCGAAGCCGTGCAGCTCGACCTGCTGCCGCGCGTGCGCGTGCTGCAGACCTCGGCGGAGGCGCATGGCCAGATCTACGTGCCGGCCGCAAACCTGTTCATGTTCGATCGCCGTGGTCCTGTTCGTGGTCGGCTTCGGCAGCTCGAGCGCGCTGTCGGCCGCCTACGGCGCGTCGGTGGTGGGCACCATGCTGATCACCACCTTGCTAGGCGCGCTGGTCGCGAGCTCGTTATGGAACTGGTCGGTGTGGCGCGTCGCCGCACTGTTCGGCCTGATGCTGCTCGTCGACCTCGGCATTCGTGGCCGGCAATGCCACCAAGATCGCGAGTGGCGGCTGGGTGCCGCTCGGCGCTGGCCGGGCTTGATGTTCGCGATGTTCATCACCTGGCGCGACGGGCGCCTGCGTCTGCGCGCCGAACTCGAAGATCGCGCGGTCTCGATCAAGAAGCTGCCCGAACTGCTCGCGCCCGCGGCGAAAGTGCCGGGCACTGCGGTGTTCCTCGTCAGTCAATTCCGGGTTCGTTCCCACCGCGCTGCTGCGCAATCTCGAACACAACAAGGTTCACCACGCGCAGATCGTGATCCTGCACGTCGAAATCCAGCGCGTGCCGCGCAGCGACCCTCTGTGCCGCGTCATCGTCGAAGAGCTGATGCCGAATGTGTACGACGTGCGCGCGCGTTTTGGCTTCATGGAGACACCGGATGTCGGTGAAGCCATCCGCAACGCGCGCCGCCAGGGATTGAAGGTGTTCGCCGAAGATTCGTCGTTCTTCCTGGGCTGGCACCTGGTGCGCGCGCGTCCGCGGCCGGGGTTTCCCGGTCTAAAGTCGCGCGCGTTCGCGTTCCTGCAGCGCCGCAGCGCGCAGGCCGCCGAATTCTTCAACATGCCGACGCGCGGCGTCGTGGTCCTGGCGACCGAAATCGAGCTCTAGAAGCTGACGTGCTCTGGCGTCACGCGCCATCACGTGTCCGGCAGCCAGCCCAAAAATATTCACCTGGGCCCCGCAGGCATTCCAGGCACGGCGGCTAGTCGGATTCAGCCCTGACAACGTTGTCCAAACTACCTCGTTGCGGTGGACACGTGTTGTGCGCGCCCCGAATACGGGCCTAACATCGCCCGGCTCGCGCAGCGCGTGAGCACATGGAAGGGGGACTTGTATGGACGCAAGTGATCTTTCGCGGCAGGAATCGCCGCACAGCCGGCATGCGGCCCCGCACACGGGGATCCCGCCCTAGCTCCCAGCATCGATCGTCAAAGAATCAACAGGAAGATTCGAACGATTACGAGGGAGTTGTCATGAGGATCGATTCACTTCGAGCGGTTGCTCTGTGTTTTCTGGCGTTCTTCGCCGCGAATGTTTCGGCGCACGGCCTGGTCCAGGACCCGCCGGCGCGTAACTGGTTCTGCGGTGCTGTCACCAAACCCGATCATGTGCAAAACGGCGTAGCTCAGTACCCGGTGTGCGGCGGCGCGTTTTTCGCGCCGGGCATTGAACCCACCGCAGGCTACAGTTTCATGAGTGTGCTCACGCACACCACCGGTCGTGCGGGCATCGGTCCGCGTACCAACGTCTGCGGATTCAATTCCGAGACCTGGAACGGCGCCGCTACGGTGTGGGATCAACCCATCGACTGGCCGACCGTGCCCATGACCGCGGGCCCGCGCAACTTCGTGTGGAACATCTCCTGGGGCCCGCACTTCTCGGACAGCGCGGATTTCCGCTACTGGATCACGAAGTCCGACTTCGTGTGGCAGACGGGACGCGCGCTCTCGTTCTCGGACTTCGAGGACCTGCCGTTCTGCGATCTCGCGTACAACGATGCGACGCCGAACGCGAACCCGAACCTCATTCCCGACAAGGCCAATGCGCTCTTCACCACGCGCTGCACGGTGCCGGCGCGCAGTGGCCGCCACGTGATCTACGCGGAGTGGGGTCGCACACCGCCGACGCTGGAGCGCTTCCACGGATGTATCGATGCGGCGTTCTCGGGCAATCCGCCACCCACGGTCGTGGCCAACATCGCGCTCAACCCGAACGTCACCACGTTCACCGGGGCCGGCACGATGACGCTCAATCGGCACCGGCTCGACGGGCAGCAACCTGACCTATAACTGGTCGGTCAACGCGCCGAATACCTCGCCCTACACCATCACCAATCCGATGAGCGCCACGGCAACGCTGAACATGGTCGCACCTGCCGCCGCACAGGACGTGACCGTGAACCTGCTCGTGACGAGCGGCAACGCGTCGGATACCGAGACTCGCCAGTTCCTGCATCAGCCAGTGGCTAACACGCAGTGGCAGGATCTCGGCGCGCTCACGACTGTGCCGCTCACGCTCGTGGTGGGTGATCGCGTCAACGTGCGCACAGTCTCGTCGACGGGTCAGGATGCGTTCTGGCCGACGACGCCCATCACGATCACGTCCGCGAACACCGCTTCCACGCAGTGGCCGGTGACGCTGGGCAATGCCGTGAACGCGATGAACGGCAACGTGCGCGTCGGTGTGCTGAACACATCAAACAACACGATAACGCCGGCCGCGAATGCCACCAGCAATCGTGTGTTCTCGATGACCAGCGCGAACATCCAGAGCGCATTCCTGCAGGTCGTGCCGGGCAACGTGCCGCCGGCGCCGACCGGTCTCGGAGCGACTCCGGGCAATGCGCAGGTGACGCTGAACTGGACGGCGGCAAGCGGTGCGACCAGCTACAACGTGAAGCGCTCGACGACCAATGGAGGGCCCTACGCGAACGTGCAGACCGGCGTGACCGGCACCACGTTCACGAACACCGGCCTCACCAACGGCACGCCTTACTACTACGTCGTGACGGCGGTGAACGCGAGTGGGGAAAGCCCGATCTCGACGCAGGTGAGTGCGACTCCGGCTGCAACCGGTGGTGATACCGGCGGCGTGACCGTGACCAAGGCGGTGACCAGCGCGAGTCCGTGGTTCAACGAGATCCAGGTGCGTCTCGCCAACACGAGCACGATCACGGCGATGACCGTGACGATCGTCGTGCAGCGGACCCCGGGCGTGGCATTCAGCGGGATGTACAACACGGTGGGTGGACAGATCACGCAGAGCAACGCGAGCACGACCTCGACGGTGACGTACACCTGGACGCTGGGCGCCGGGCAGACGCTGAACGCCGCCACCATGCGCACCTTCGCGGCGCAGATGGGCGGCAACGGCACGGCGCATCCAGTGACGGGTGACACCTGGACGGTGAACTACACCACCGGCGGCGTCGCGCGCACGCAGACCGGAGGTTTCTGATTGGGGGAAGAGGGCCACTAGACGCCTATCCACCGTTGCAGGAGCGCGGCGGACGATCCCTCCCTGTTCGTCGCGCGCCCAAGCGAGTAACAGGCGCCTGAGACTTCGGGCGCCTGTTACTCCACTTTGAAGCGGTCGAAATCCGCGCAACCGAATTCGGACCTGGCCGCGCGGCGATCGCGCAGGCCGACTGCGCATCGACGGCGCAGCCCGACCTAAGAGCAGCGACGCCCTGACCGCACTGGCGTGACAAAATCCGAGCCGCACCCGAAATAACGCATCGGCGGTGCCGGTCTCATGGTGTAACGACCCCTCGTTTCGACCCTTCAGGAGTCAAGATGACGCGAATCCTGTCCCTTGCGATTTTGGCCGCCACGCTGTGCGTTAACGCCTGCGGTTCGGAAGCGCCGGTGAAGATTCCCGCGCCGGCCTTCGATCAGCCGGCCGCCGCCGGCCAGCTGCAGACCGCTGTCGTCGCGGGCGGATGTTTCTGGGGCGTGCAGGGCGTCTATCAACATCTGAAAGGTGTGAAGAGCGTGCTGTCCGGCTATGCCGGTGGCGGCGCGTCGAGCGCGGACTACGAATCGGTGAGTGCGGGAGATTCGGGCCATGCCGAGTCGGTGCAGATCGTGTACGACCCCGCGCAAGTCACTTACGGCCAGATACTGCAGGTGTTCTTTTCAGTGGCGCATGACCCGACGCAGTTGAACCGCCAGGGTCCTGACACGGGCACGCAGTATCGATCGGCCATCTTCTACACCACCGATGCGCAGAAGAAGATCGCGGAAGGCTATATCGCGCAACTCGACCAGGCCGCGGTGTTATCCACGCCAGATCGTCACGCGCGTCGATTCGCTGAAAGGATTCTACGAAGCCGAGTCCTACCACCAGGACTATCTGATCAATCATCCGACGAATTCATACATCGTCTTCAACGATCTTCCGAAAGTGCGCAATTTTCAGAGCACGCTGCCGTCGCTGTATGTCGCAAAGCCCGTGACGGTGAGCGAGTCGAAGCGCGCGGGAGAGAAGGCGGTGACCAGCGCCGCGCCATCCGCGCCCGCGGGCAGCGGCGCGATGATGATGGCGGCTGCGGAAAAGCCTGCGGAAGGCGGTGCGATGATGTCCGCTCAGGGCGCGACAGGGGAATCGAAAACCGAAGGGCCGCTGCCGCCGCTCACCGGTGCCACCGGCTGGCTCAACAGCGCACCGCTCACGCCCGCGAGCCTGCGCGGCAAGGTCGTGGTCGTCGATTTCTGGGCGTACTCGTGCATCAACTGCCTGCGCGCGATGCCGTATGTGAACGCCTGGTATCGCCACTACAAGGATGCAGGCCTCGTCGTGCTCGGCGTGCACTCGCCGGAGTTCGCGTTCGAAAAGGACATCGATAACGTGCGCGCAGCAGTCAAGAAGTTTGACATCCAGTACCCGGTCGCGCTCGACAACGAGATGGCGATCTGGAAAGCCTTCAACAACAAGTTCTGGCCGGCGCATTATTTCGTCGATGCCAAGGGGCAGATCCGCGGTCATCATTTCGGCGAAGGGAAATACGCCAAGTCAGAGCGCGAGATCCGCCGGCTGCTCACCGAGGCGGGCGCGAAGAATCTGCCCGATCCGCTCGACGATGCCGCGGGAGAGGGCGTTGGCGCGCCGGCAGATACCGCCAACGTGGCGTCGCCGGAGACGTATGTCGGCTACGCGCGCGCGGAAAACTTCGTTTCGCCGGGCGCATTCGCACGTGATGCGAAGAAGACCTACGCGGTTCCCGAGGCGCTCACGCTCAATCAATGGGCGCTCGGCGGCCCCTGGCAGGTAGCCCGAGAGCACGCGCGGCTCGACGGCGCGCCGGGCCGCATAGCCTTCCGCTTCAAGGCGCGAGATCTGCACCTGGTGCTGGGTCCGGCCGCAGCTGGCAAACCGGTGCGCTTTCGCGTCACGCTCGGTGGCGCGCCGCCGAAGATGGATGCGGGCATGGACGTCGACGCGAACGGCAATGGAGTGGTGCGCGAGCACCGGCTTTACCAGCTCATTCGCGAGAAAGGACCGGTGAGCGAACAGGAGTTCGTCATCGAATTCCTCGATCCGGGTGTCGACGCCTATTCATTCACATTCGGCTGAGCGGAGGAGCCCATGAACGAGGCAATGAAATCACGGCGCGGATTCCTGTTTGGCGCGCTGACGGCGCCGGTCGCGCTCGCCGCCGCGGCTTGCGCGCGCGGCGCCGACAAACCGAAGTCCGCGACCGTGGACATCGAGAATTTTTCCGCCGCGGGCAAGAGCCTCGGCAAAACCACCGTGGCGCGTGTGGTCAAGTCGGACGAGGAATGGCGCAAGCAGTTGTCGCCGGATTCTTTCGCCGTCACACGCCACGAAGGCACCGAGCGGCCGTACTCCGGCAAGTACAACGAAAATCACGCCGACGGCCTGTATCGCTGCATCTGTTGTGACACGGCGTTGTTTGATTCGAAGACAAAGTTCGAATCCGGTACCGGCTGGCCGAGTTTCTGGAAGCCGATCTCGAGCGCCAATGTCAGCGAGATCGTCGACAACAGCTTGATGATGGAGCGCACCGCGGTGGCCTGTAAGCGCTGCGATGCGCACCTGGGCCACGTGTTCGACGATGGGCCGGATCCCACCGGCCTGCGCTACTGCATGAATTCAGTGTCCCTGAACTTCGTGGCGCGCGGAAAGGCTTGAGCTGCCGGGTAGCGCATACGCCAGGTAGACGCCCCCTTGTGAGCCGCCGCGTTCCTTGCCTCCACTTGCATAAATCGCCACGTACTGCCGCCCGTCTACCTGGTAGGTGATGGGCGTGGCATCGGCGGAGTACGGCAGCGCCGCTTCCCAGAGTAGTTTGCCGTTGCTCTTGTCGAATGCGCGGAATTTGCGGTCGTGGATGCTCGCGCCGATGAACAGCAATCCTCCGGAGGTCACCAGCGGTCCGCCGTAGTTCTCGCTGCCGGTATCCTTGAGTCCTTGCGCCGCGAGCTCGGGGAATTCGCCGAACGGAATGCGCCACGCGTATTTGCCGGTCGCGAGTTCGATGGCGTTGAGCGTGCCCCAGGGCATGCCCACCGCCGGATAGCCCTGCGGGTCGAGCCAGCGGCGATAGCCGGTAAACCGGTACGGCTGGTTGATCGGCGAACGATCGGGCGCGCCCGCGGGAATGTCCTCGCCTTCGAACAGGTACTTCGCAATGGCGCCGATCGCCTCACCCTGCAGGCCGGTGAAAGCGGGCATGCGTCCGCCGCCCTTGCGCACGAAGGCAGTGAAGTCCGCGGGTGTCATGCGCTTCGAGAGGTCCACCAGCGACGGAAACTGCGGCGGCGATCCCTGCAGGTTGTCGCCGTGGCACGCGGCGCATTCGCGCAGGTAGATGGATTTGCCCGTGTTATGGCCGGTGTCATTGACTGCCAGCGATCCCAGCCACGCCATTTCGTTGGCATTCACGTACAGCAGGCCGGTGTCCGGATCCCAGGCCGGGCCGCCCCATTCGGCGCCGCCGTCAAAGCCGGGGTAGATAGTGGTGTCGACGCCGATACTGAGCGGTTTGAAAGGTCCGTCGCTGCGCAGTTGCGCGAACTGCTCCCGGGCCCAGGCTGCCGCCTCCGGCGTGCGGGTGGTGAGTTCGTTGGCGGTCAATCGTTGACGCGCGTAGGGCGCGGGCAGCTTGGGCCGCAGGTAGGTAGGGATGGAGACCTCGCCTGGCATGTCCGAGGGCGGTGCGGGCACCTCTTCGACGGGAAATACCGGCTTGCCAGTGTCGCGATTGAGCACGAACACGAAGCCCTGCTTGGTCGTTTGCACCAGCGCATCGACGGGCTTTCCCTTGATGCGCAGGGTGACAAGTGTCGGAGCCGTGGGCAGATCGCGATCCAGTACGTCGTGTTTCACGAACTGGAAATGCCAGCGCAATTTTCCGGTGGCGGCGTCGAGCGCCAGCAGGCAGTTCGCATACAGGTTGTCGCCGAGACGATTCGCTCCGTAGAAATCCGATGCGGCGGAACCGGTCGGGACGAACACCAGTCCGCGCTTCGCATCGAGCGTCATGCCCGGCCAGCTATTGGCGCCGCCGATGTACTGCCACGCGTCCTTCGGCCAGGTGTCGTAACCGGGCTCGCCCGGCTGGGGAATGGTGTGAAAGCTCCAGCGCAGCGCGCCGGTCCTCACGTCGTACGCGCGCACATGTCCCGGGGAGGCGGGCAGGCTCTCGGCGACGCGCCCGCCGACGATCATGAGGTCCCTGAAGATGACGCCGGGGGAGGTGAGACGCACCGACTGCGTGGACGGTTCACGTCCGAGATTTTCGCGCAGGTCGATGCGGCCGCCGTTGCCGAATGCCGCGATCGGCTTGCCCGTGGCAGCGTCCAGCGCGTAGACGAAATTGTCGACCGCCGCGAAAATCCGCGCGTCTTTGTCCATCCGCCCAGTACATGAGGCCGCGATTCGCGCCGGTACCCGCCATGCCGGAATCGAACTGCCAGAGTTGTTTGCCGGTCGTCGCGTCGACGGCGAAGGTCTTGTGAGAAGGCGTGTAGCCGAAGAGTGTGCGCCCGATGACGAGGGGCTGGGTCTGGGTGTCGCCCTTCTCGCGGGTGTCGTACTGCCACGCGAGTTCGAGTCCGGCGACGTTGTGCCGATTGATCTGCGTGAGTGCGGAGTGCCGCGTCTTGGCATCGTCGCCACCGTAGCTCGGCCAGTCGGCGTCGCCGGCGTGGGCGCTGACCGCAATACAGGATATGGCCCACAGGAGGACGGCAAATTTCATTCAGGACCCCTCGCATTGTCAGAATCGAGCGACGCAATTTACGGCACATCGCTGCTTGGGTCACGACGGGCTGACGCACACACTGGATTCACAGGGAGGCCGCTTTGCGCGGCCTTTTTGTTGGTGCCCTCATGAGCCGCAAACGCAAAATTGTCATCGCATTGCTGGCCGTGGTGTTGTTGCTGGTGGCGGCACGCATCGCGCTGCCGTACCTGGTCGAGGACCTGGTCAACGATCGGCTGGCAGCGCTCGACGCCTACGACGGACACGTGAGCGACATCGACATCCATCTCTGGCGTGGCGCGTACAGCATCGATGGTATCGAGATCGTAAAGACTGGCGCGTCGCGTCCGATTCCTTTCTTCCGCTCGGATCGACTCAATCTTTCGGTGGAGTGGCGCAGCCTGCTGCACGGCTCGATCGTTTCGGAAGCTTCGTTCGTCGGCCCTGAGGTCAATCTGGTGCAAGGCCGCACCGAGGCCGATTCGCAGCTAGGCGAGGGAGAGAACTGGCACGCGCGGCTCGAGGAGTTGTTCCCATTCCGATTCAATACCATCGAAGTCAATGACGGTACGGTTCGCTTCCTGGCGCCGGGAATTCACACGAAAGACGCCATCACCGCGCGCCACGTCAATGGCAGCATCTCCAATCTCACCAACGTGCTGGAAACCGGAAAAGAAACCTTCGCGGATTTTCGCGTCGACCGCGAGTGTTCTCAATGGTGCGCCCGCGACGGTCGCTGGCAGCGCCAACGCCTTTGCCGCACAACCCACCTTCGATGTGAACCTCGAAGTGAAGAAGGTGGAGTTGCCACAGGTCAATCCCTGGCTGCGGGAATACATCAAGGCCGACGCCGAAGCCGGCAAGTTCGAGCTCTACATGGAGCTCGCGGCGGCCGACGGAAAGTTCAAAGGTTATGCGAAGCCAATTCTGCAGGACGTGGACATCTATCGATCTGGTGAAGCCGAGCAGAGCGCACTCAAACGGGTCTGGGAAGGATTTCTGGATTTTGCGGCAAATGTCTTCGAGAACCAGGATGCCGACCAGGTCGCGGCGCGGATTCCATTCACGGGGACTATCAAGCATCCCGAGACGAGCCTGTTCGCGACCATCGCGAGCGTGATGCGCAATGCGTTCGTCAGTGCATTCGCGCGCTCGCTGGAGGGCTCGATCACGCTGCGCGATGTGAAGAAGAACCTCAATGAACTGGATCCGAACGAGACGCCCGAACAGGACAAGAAAACAAAGGAGAAGGGCGATCGCAGCATGGCGCTGAAAACGAAACCGGGACCGGCAGGCAAGAGCTGAGCCTGCCTCTGGAATATCGTAGGACTAACGTCCAATTCCGGGATTCACGGCGTAGTTCGATATTCGTCGCTGACCTGACGATCAGTGAGTGAGAAAGATGAGGGGCTGTGTGCGTCTACCCCACGCACATGGCCCTTCTCTCATTGGCGCTTGGTTTCGCGCTTGTCCTCGCGGCCTTCCTGCTTGGTATCGCGCTTGTCCTGGCGGCAATCGGAATTGCTTTTCTGGTCCGCGGCCCTGCAGGCGGTTTTTTCCACGCGCGCCTCCTGCTTTGCGTCCTGCTTTACGTCCCTGCCGGCCTGGCGGTCCTTCGACTGTTCAGTCGTCAGAGCAGCGCCTGAGAAGGCCAGCAATCCAACACCGACGAGTACGCCGGCCGACCGCCTCAGAAGTCCAAGCTTCGAATTGATCACGTCAATACTCCTTTGAAGTTTCGGTTGAAGCCACATCGTTTGTAGTCCTCGCGCCCGTGACCGTCAATTCGGAGTACTTCCATTTCGGCCGTATCAAAAATGCGCAGAGCCGAATGGATCTGCGGCTCCGCCAGTCCTTCATGCTACGGCGTGCTCGCGGTGTACGCCGCGAATGTCTGCGAGACGATCTTGCCGTTGCGAACAACGAAGGTGTCCGTGCCGAGTGGGATCTCGCGGCCTGCGCTCCAGGTAATGTAGGCGAGCTCGCCGTCGACTCGCAGGGTCCTGAGCGAGAAACGATCCGTGGCCCCCGCTGGCAGCGACGCGATGAAGCTCGCGAAGAAATCGCCGATCTCCTGCTTCCCTTGATACGTCTTCGCTTCGCTGTGGAAACGCGCATTGTCGTCATAGTCACTCAGGATGGCGTCGATGCCTTTCTGTTCCACAAAGGCCTGCAGATGATTGCGGACAATCGCTTCAGTAATGTCGGGCTGGGCGTTCATGATTGATCTCTCTTGACGATGACCGTTTCCAGATATTCGCCGGGCACGACGAGCGAATCCTTTCCCGCCCTGTTGAAGCGTTCCAGCAGATTGGTGATGTCCCGCTCCAGCGCGACCTGCTTGACGGCATCGAGCGCTGCGAAGGCCTTGAGCGTCGGTCCATAGAACTCGCGGAACACCTGGATCCAGTGCGCACTCGAGCGATAGCGAAAGTTGAAATGCTTGCGCGCGCAGCGGATGTCGGAGGCCTGAGAGCCAAAGAGCGCGACGATGTGCGGCTCGGTTCCCCACAGTGCGGGAGACTTGAGCCCCGCAGGCGGAGGGACGTAGCTCCCAACCATTTTGAAGAGCTGCCCGATGAAGCCCTCGGGGGTCCAATTGGCGAGGCCGATCCGACCGCCGTCGCGTACGACGCGCAGCATCTCGCTGGCAGCGCGCGTGTGGTCCGGCGAGAACATCACGCCAAAGGTGGAAAGCACGACGTCGAAACTGGAATTCGCGAAGGGCAACGCCTCGGCATCGGCGACCTCAAACGCGATGTTCAGTCCTTCGGCTTCGGCACGTGCTTTTCCCTTTTCAAGCAGGGCAGCAACGTAGTCGGTGGAAGTGACGTCGGCAAAGCGGCGCGCCGCGGCCAGGGTTGCGTTGCCGTTTCCCGCAGCCACGTCGATAACGCGCTCTCCCGCGCGCACATCGACCGCCTCGGCGAGGGACTCGCCAACGATCTGCACGGTTGTGCCGATGACGGCGAAATCGCCGCTCGCCCAAGTGGCCTTTTGCCTGGTCTTGATGGCGGAAAAGTCGGGTACTGCCGTCTGCAGCTCGGTTGGGCTCGCATACGTTCCTATTTCGCACATGATGATGCTCCGAAGTGACGCTGGGTAATCGCAGTGATTGCCCACGAAATATGAGCGCGTGCCCATCGCGTCGCCCTTCTCAGAGTCGCTATGACTTGACCGTGCGTCCTCGATTGCGCTGTCGTGCTTGCGCGGTGAACCGCGAGTCCATGAAACTGGATCGGCGTTAAATATGAGCCACGACATCCTGTCCGACGTACTGCGCAACGTTCGCCTGCGAGGAGCGATCTACTTCTTTGTCCGCGGCAATGGCAGCTGGGTCGCCGAGGCTCCTGCGGCGCGTGACATCGCCGCAGCCGTGATGGCGGGTTCGGAGCATGTGATGGAGTACCACGTGCTGACGCGCGGCACGTGTTGGGGCGCGGTCGTGGGCGAAACGCCTGTGCGGATCTCGACAGGCGACGTCGTCCTGTTTCCGCAGGGTGATGCCCACGTGATGTCGAGCGCGCCTGGCATGCGAGCTCCCATCGACCCGGCTAGCTATGTCGAGCGCAAGCAGGACCAGTTGCCCTTCACCTTGTATCTCGACGCCGCCGAGACACGCGTCGAGATCCCTTCGGATGAACTCTGCGATGCGACTCTGGTGTGCGGCTTCCTGGGTTGCGATTTGCGACCTTTCAATCCGCTCATCGAGACACTTCCGCGGCTCATGCATCTCCGGGCGGAGGAAGGCCAGGACTGGGTTGCGCAATACATGCGCCAGGTCGTGGCGGAATCGAAACACAAACGCCTCGGTGGAGAGGCCATGCTCGAGCGCATGAGCGAGATGATGTTCATCGACGCGGTGCGCCGCTATATCGAAGCGCTTCCCGAGACCAGTCGTGGCTGGCTCGCGGGCCTGCGCGATCGGTTCGTCGGGCGTGTGCTCGCGCTGATGCACGATGCTCCGGCGGTCGCGTGGACCGTGGACGAACTTGGCCGGCGTGTTGGGTTGTCGCGCTCGGCGTTGCATGAGCGCTTTGCGGAGCTGATCGGTCAATCTCCCATCCAGTATCTTGCGAACTGGCGGATACAAGTCGGTGCAGCGCTGTTGCGTAATACGAGTTCCACGGTAGCGATGGTCGCGCAGGAAGTCGGCTATGAATCCGAAGCGACCTTTACCAAGGCTTTCAAGCGATTGACGGGCAACTCGCCGGCTCTGTGGCGTCGGCGAATCGGATCCGGAGCATCGGTGGGGAACCATCGCAAGGAAAAATAACTGCGCTGCAGGCGCTGCGCTCGCTGGCCAGCGGTGAGAAGCTTACGAAGCGGTGGAAAGCGGGCAGGGATGAGTGGCGGTGTAAAGGATCAGCACGATGAAGAAACTCAAACACGAGAACGAGCTGTTCAAAGCGGGGCTGCTCGCCGCGATGAAATACGCGCAAGAGCGCGGCGCCGTTGAATTCGAGCCGACGGACTCAGCGAGCCAGAAGCTGCTCTACGTGTACCGGCTCCTGGTGCACGACAAGATGATCCAGCCGTTGCCCGAAGACCAGGTCGCAGAGACCACCATGCGGCACAAGCTGGCCATCTGGTATTCGAAGCAGCTGCCGGAAGATCACCCATTGCTGAAGTGACCTGTGACTGACCGAGCTTCGTTCCCGATCATTCATTGGCTCGAAGACGGCAAGGCATTCGAGGCACGGTGGCGCTCCCATAGCGATGCGCCGCCTGCCACGCGCGTCGTTGTCGCGGACGAGAAAATGACCGCGGACGAGGCGTATGGTCTCGCGTGTCAAGGGACCGCGCTTCTCTGGCGCGGTGACTTTCAGGAGGCGCGCCAGATGTTGACGTGCGTTGGGGAAGCGCGCGGATCGTCGGCAGCGTAGCTCGCGAACTTCAGCCGCAAGTCCATTGAGCGACCCGGCCGAAGCATTCCATCTCTACCGGCAAGCCAGGTCGCAACGCGCGCGCACGCTCAACGCGCTTGTTGATCCCGCTCAACGACGACTACTCGATCCCGTTGCGAAGAGCGCCCGATATCCGGCAAGCCTGCGCGGAGGCCTACGGTCCTGCGGAGACTGCATCGGTCACATCACTGCGAGCGTTGCAAGGCGTGATCGGTGCGCACGAGTGGCGCACGAAAGGCATCGAGATTCCGGAGGCAGGTGGCCGAGTTCATCCGCACTTCGGTGTCTTCGCGCCGATTCGCCGTGAGTACGTGGACCTCGTCGCGACGACGCCTCTGCCCGCGGCGTGCGCTTCAACGAGCGTAGCGTTCGATATCGGCACGGGCACCGGCGTGCTCGCCGCGGTACTGGCACGGCGTGGCATCGAACGCGTGGTCGCGACCGATCTCGATACGCGTGCGCTGGCGTGTGCGCGTGAGAACGTTCGACAGCTCGGGCTCATCGAACGCATCGATGTCGTGCAGGCGGATCTTTTTCCCGAAGGTCGCGCGGCGCTCGTGATCTGCAACCCGCCCTGGATTCCCGCGCGGCCGAGCTCGCCCATGGAAAACGGAATCTACGATCCCGAAAGCCGGATGCTGCGCGGATTTCTCGGCGAAGTTGCCAGAGCATCTCACGCCGGGCGGTGAGGGGTGGTTGATCCTTTCCGACCTGGCGGAGCATCTGGGCCTCCGGACCCGTGCGCAGTTGTTAGAAGAGTTCGAGGCTGCGGGATTGCGCGTCCTGGGCCGAAACGATGTGCCGCCGCGACATCCGCGAGCGGCTGACAAAACGGATCCGCTCCATCACGCGCGCGCGGCTGAAATCACTTCGCTTTGGCGGCTCGCCGCACTCTGAGACGCAAGCAGTAACTCTTCAGAACTTCTCGTCAGGTCCCAAGTACCGCCACTTGCCCACCGGCAATCCTCCCAACGGGACGTTGCCGCTGCGGACGCGCTTCAACCCGGTCACGAAAAGACCCACGAGCTCGCACATGCGGCGGATCTGCCGCTTGCGGCCCTGGCGCAGTACGAAGCGCAGCTGGTGTTCGTTCTGCCATGACACCTGCGCGGGCTTGCAGCTTCACGCCATCGAGCGTCAGGCCGTACTGCAGGCGCTTCATGCCGTCGGGAGAGAGGTTGCCTTCGACCCGCACGAGGTATTCCTTCTCGACCGAGGAGTCCTCGCCGATCAGCTGCTTCGCGACGCGTCCATCCTGGGTGAGCACCAGCAGCCCGGTGGAGTCGATGTCCAGTCGGCCGGCGGGGGCGAGCGCACGCAGGTGTTCCCGCTGGAACTGTATGGGCGAGGGATCCGCCGCCCAGCGATTCTCCGGACGGATCAGCACGATGGCGGGTTCGTAGCCGTCTTCGGCCTGGCCGGAGACATAGCCCACCGGCTTGTGCAGCAGGATGGTGACCTGTCCGCTCTGGTGTTCCCGTGCAGCCCGATCGATCTCGATGCGTGCGTTGGGTGACACCCGCACGCCGAGTGTGTCGACGACCTGGCCATCCACTTTCACCCAGCCGCTTTCGATCCAGCGATCCGCCTCGCGCCGTGAGCACAGGCCGAGTTCGCCCATGCGCTTGGAGAGGCGTGGGTGTTCGGGTTTTCTGGAGATGTGGGAGGGCGTGTCATGCAGAAAAGCCGGATTGTAGTCTAGCGCGAAGGCGCGATCTTCAGCCCTCACGCTGGACCAGCACAGTCGGATCCGCACTATGACTGCAGAGCCGACAATCGCGAAAAGGATGCGCTCGATGAAGCAGATCCATGACCGCCGAATCTCCGTCGCGCCCATGATGGATTGGACCGACCGGCACTGCCGCTACTACCTGCGCGGCTTCGCGCCCGACACTCTTCTATATACCGAGATGATCACCACCGGCGCCGTGCTGCGCGGCGATCGCGAGAAACTGCTGCGATTCGATGCCGAAGAGCATCCGGTCGCCCTGCAGCTCGGCGGCAGCAATCCCGCCGATCTGGCGAGCGCCGCGGTCATCGGCGCAGACATGGGCTACGACGAGATCAATCTCAACTGCGGCTGCCCCAGCGACCGCGTTCATTCAGGCGCGTTCGGGGCTTGCCTCATGAAGAAGCCATCGCTGGTCGCGGAATGCGTCGCCGCCATGCGCGCCTCGGTGAGTATTCCGGTGACGGTGAAACTTCGCATCGGCGTGGTCGACGGCGCGGAGATCGGCGGTGAAGGACTGTCGCGCCGCGAGTCGGCACGTGAGGCCGCAGCGCGGTTTGGGGCCGCCGAACATGCTGCGCTCGAGGAATTCGTCGGTGGCATCGTCGCTGCAGGTTGTGACGCCATCATCGTGCATGCGCGCAAGGCGGTGCTCGGAGCCTGGTCGCCGCGCGACAACCGCGAGATTCCGCCGTTGCGTTACGACGTGGTGCGCGCGCTCAAGACCCGGTTCGCACCCGTCACGGTGATCCTCAATGGCGGCTTGCGCACTCGCGAACAGGTAGTTAGTGAGCTCGCGTGGGCCGATGGCGTGATGCTGGGCCGCGAGGCGTACCACCGTCCGATGCTGCTGGCGGAACTGTCGGCGAGCGGGCGGCGAGGCTCCGTCGCGCATGGCCATGCTCGAGCGAATGACGCGTTATGCCCGACGAGAGATGGCGCGCGGCGAGCGACTGAGCTGGATCACGCGTCACATGCTCGGCTTGTATGCAGGCCTGCCAGGCGCCAGGGAATTCCGAAGACAGCTATCCGAGGGCGCGCGCGACCCGAAAGCGCCGGCTGAGCTGCTGCTCGAGGCCGGCGAAGCCTGCGAAAGGCTCAGTGATGCCGCGGCATAGAGTCCACGCAGGCGTCCGGTAGCGAACATTCGTCGCCGTGGTGTCAATCCTTTGTGCAAGCGCGCAAACTGCCGCGCAACTTACCCTGGAGCGCATTCATTGAAAGACATCCTGCCCATGATTCCCGGTGAATTGGTTTCGGAATACCGCACCCGCCTCGCACTCGAACAGGTCCATGCGGACGACCGCCGTCGTGCCGAACTGTCGGAGTTGACGGCAACCACCAATGCGCCTGACGCCAGGATCCGCGCCTGGGAGCGGACCCACGGCCTCAGCTTGCCGCGTACCGCCACGCATCCGGTCTTGAACTCTGTCGCTGCCGCAACACGCCTGACGCTCGAACAAGTGCATGCCGAACAGCGCCGTCGGCTCATGCCCGTGCCAGCGCTATCGCCGTCGCCGTTGCCGTCGCCAATGATTGGCTGACAGCGGCTGAGGCTCAGCGCCGCGGCGGCTTGTCAGTCGTCACGCGTTCCCAGGAGCCGGAGTACTGCGCGCCGAGCCATACGCTCACCGCGAACGCCGCCACTGATTGTCGCAAGGCCTGCGGGTCGACCTGCGCCAGGGTGTCATTGGCGGTGTGGTGCACATCGAAATATTTCGTGCCATCGAGCCCTGGCTCGAGGGTGGGCATGCCGAGCTTGCTCAGGCCTTCGAGATCGGCTCCTCCGCGGGATTCGTTGTCGCCACGCACAAGCTTGAGAGGTGCAAGGGCGCGAAAGATCTGTTCGACCACCCGCAGCTGTGCGGGATTGACGCGACTAGCTAGGCGCCAGACCGGACCTGCGCCGAAATCGGCTTCGAATCCGAGCACGTGTTGCTGCGCTTCTGCCTCGTTCGCGGCGAGGTAAGCCTGCGAGCCGGATCCACCGAATTCCTCGTTGGCAAACAGCACCACGCGGATGGTTCGCCGGGGTTTGACATCGAGTTCGCGGATGAGCTTGGCCACACCCATCATGATGGCGACTCCGGCTCCATCATCGATTGCGCCGACACCGGGATCCCAGGAGTCGAGGTGCGCGCCGAGGATCACGATTTCGCCTGCACGGTCGGTCCCTGGAATCTCACCGACCACATTGGCCGAACGCACGGGCGGCAGATCGCGCGAGTTGCTCCTGAGCTTCAACCGCACGGGTTTACCGCTCTCGAACTGCCGCACGAGTGCATCGGCATCGGGATTGGAAATCGCCAGGGCGGGGATGCGCGGTGCGCCGTTGGTGTATCGCGTGGCGCCGGTATGCGGAAAGCGCGAATCGCTGGTGCCGATCGACCGGATGACGATCGCAGCGGCGCCCAGTGCGGCGGCCGCCGACGGGCCACCGGCGCGCACCGCCACCGCCTTTCCGTATCCTGAGCCGTCACGGGTGCGTTCCATGCGATTGCTGAAAAACACGATCTTGTCTTTGACTGCGCCCGCGGGAAGCGCGGCCAGCGCATCGAGGTCCTTCACCATCACGCCGTCCGCTTCGATCCCCTCATTTCCTGTGCCGACGCTTCCTCCCAAGGCGAGCGTCGGCATCGATTGCGGGAACGGGGCGGTCACCGAAAATTCGGCTTCTCCGCGGACCCAGTGGGGCACGAAAGCCTCTACGGTTCGCACGTTGGCAAATCCCAGACGCTGCATCTCGCGCAGGCCCCAGGCGACGGCAGCCTTATCCCCCGGAGAGCCGGCCGGACGCGGACCGACCTCCGTTGTCAGAGACTCCACCAAGGAATAGGCGGTTGCGTCGGCAAGCGCGCGTTCGCGCAACGTCGCCGCGGCGGCGAGGTCCGCACGTGTAAATTCTTCGACCTTTTCGGCTGCGGGTGCGGTGGTGGACAGAGCCAGCAGGAGACCTATGAGAATCGGGTAGTGCTGTTTGCGCATGTTGCGGTTTGAAATGGGCCCTAGGGAATGGGCTGCCATTCTAGGTCATATGTATATAATCCCCGGCGTTCATCCATTAGCTCTTTATGGCCAAAGATATCGAACTTGCCATCGTGTTTGCCGACGTCGTCGGCTCAACGCGGCTCTACGAGGAGCTCGGGGACCAGCGCGCACGCGAAGTGGTGCAGACCTGCATCGATATCATGCGGCAGGCCACTGAAGAGCATCACGGCACGGTCATCAAGACCATGGGCGACGAGGTGATGTCCACCTTCGCGGTCGCCAACGACGCGCTGAATGCCGCGGCCAAGATGCAGAAATCCATCACCGGCAATCCCGAGCTAACGGCCGAGGGTCACCACGTGGCCATCCGCATCGGCTGTCACGCCGGTCCCGTGGTGGTTGAAAATCGCGATGTGTTCGGCTCAACCGTTCATACCGCCAATCGCATGACCAGCCAGGCCAAGGCCGGGCAGATCATCACGACCGAAGCGATGGTCGCGCTGCTGTCGCCGGACTGGCAGTCCTCCGTGCGGCAGATCGACGTCGCGACTCTCAAAGGTCAGGGCGCCGAAGTCACTTTGTTCGAAGTGCTCTGGCAGCACGAAGACATCACCAGCATGTTGCCGTCCGTCAGGATTTCCGCCACCGAGGGCCGGCGTGCGATGCGCCTGCGGCTCACGTTCGACGGCGGCGAAGTGATGCTCACCGAGCAACGTCCCAACGTGGCCATCGGTCGTGCCGATGACAATGACCTCGTGATCCGCGGCAATCTCATTTCACGGCTGCACGCGCGCATCGAGATCAATCGCAACAAGTTCGTGCTGATCGACCAAAGCACCAACGGCACGTTCGTGCAGGCCGAAGGCGGCGAAGAATTGTTCGTGCGCCGTGACAGCGTGCAGATCAAAGGCGAGGGGCTCATCGGCCTCGGCCGCGTGCCAGAGCGCGATTCACCGCTCACCATTCGCTTTTACTGCGAAGAGGCTTAGCCCAGGCGTTTCTCGATCTCAGCGAGCTCGGCCGACATCTCGGCCGGGGCATGCGTCCCGAATTCCTTCAGGTACTCGCGCATTTCTGCGGCTTCCTTGCGCCACGCCTCGGGCGGCACCGCCAGCAGCTCCCGCATCGTTCCTTCGCTCACATCGGCGCCCTTGAGATTGAGATCCGCAGGCTTTGGAAGATAGCCAATCGGTGAGTCGTCGGCGTCAATCTGGCCGGCGCATCGTCTCAGGATCCACTCCATGACCCGCAGGTTGTCCCCGAAGCCAGGCCACAGGAACCTGCCGTCGGCGTCACGACGGAACCAGTTGACGTGGAACAGCCGCGGTGGGTTCTTCAGGCGTTTGCCCACTGAAAGCCAGTGGCCCCAGTAGTCGCCGAAGTTGTAGCCCGCGAAGGGCTTCATCGCCATCGGATCGCGCCGAACGACGCCCACTGCGCCGGTAGCGGCGGCCGTGGTTTCGGATGCGACCGATGCGCCGACGACGACGCCGTGCTGCCAGCTGCGCGCTTCGTAGACCAGCGGGGCGACTTCGCGCCTGCGGCCACCGAACACGATGGCGGAAATGGGCACACCCGCGGCGTCTTCGCTGCGCGGCGAGTAGATAGGATTGTTCCGGGCGGAGACCGTGAAGCGGGAATTCGGATGCGCGGAAACACCGCCGCTCTCCGGATCGAAGGGCTTGCCCTGCCAGTCGAGCACCGGCGTATTGAGTTTCCGGCCTTCCCACCAGGGTTCATTGTCCGCAGTCAGCGCGACGTTGGTGAACAGTGTGTCGCGGTGGATCATGTCGAAGGCGTTGCGATTGGTTGCCCGGTTGGTGCCCGGAACCACGCCGAAGTAACCAGCTTCCGGGTTGATCGCGTACAACCGGCCATCAGGCCCTGGATGCAACCAGGCGATATCGTCGCCTACTGTCCAGACCTTCCAACCCGGCATGGAGTCGGGAGGAATGAGCATCGCGAGATTGGTCTTGCCGCAGGCCGACGGAAACGCGGCTGCGATGTAGTGGGTTTCGCCCTGGGGGTTCTCGATGCCGACGATCAGCATGTGCTCGGCCAGCCAGCCTTCATCGCGCGCCTGCCAGCTCGCAATGCGCAACGCGTGACACTTCTTGCCGAGCAACGCATTGCCACCGTAGCCCGAGCCAAAACTTTCGATCGAAAGCTCTTCCGGGAAATGCATGATGAAGCGGCGATTCGGATCGAGCTCGCCGATGGAGTGCAGTCCTTTGACGAATTTACCGTCGCGGGCGATGCGCTCGAGCGCGGGCCGGCCCATGCGCGTCATGATTGCCATGTTGATGACGACGTAGGCGCTGTCGGTGATTTCCACGCCGCATCGGGAATAGGGCGAATCGATCGGGCCCATGCAATACGGCACCACGTACAGCGTGCGGCCCTTCATGCAGCCCTTGAACAGCCCGCGCATTTTCGCGTGAGCCTCGTCCGGGGCCATCCAGTTGTTGTTAGGTCCCGCGGCGTCGCGATCCTTCGTGCAGATGAAAGTCAGGTGCTCGACGCGTGCCACGTCGGACGGGTGTGAGTAGGCGATGTGACAGCCGGGAAAGGTGGCCTGGTTGAGCTGCTTGAGCTCTCCGGTCTTCTCGAGGGTCTGCTTCAGTCTGGCTAGTTCGGCCGCTGATCCATCACACCACTGGACCTTGTCCGGTGTGGTGAGCTGACGGACAGATTCAACCCAATCGGCGACCGCCGGAGAAATTTCTGGAAGTGAGGCGATCGACTGGGGCGCTGTGGCCATCTCTGTACCTTCGATTGTCTGCCTGTCTCGGCGAGACAAAGGAGTATAGCGGCGCGTAAATCCACGGCGATCAGAAAAGACGAGTGACGTATAAGGAAAAGGCAGCGCCCCGTGGGGCGCGCCGATAGCGCGTATCCGAAGATACCCGAGGGACGGATCAGGCAGCCTTGCGGGCGGCTCGCTTGCGTGAACCGGGTGCCTTGCGCGCCTTTTGCGGGGCCGCAGTGCGCTTGGCCAGCGTCACGTAAGTCGTTCGCGCCAGGGCGGAGACGTCCCTGCCGGCCTCGATCCCGATCGCGGAGTTTTCCTTCACGAAGCGCATGGCGTGGCGACGCGCGACCTTGTTGAATTCGCGTCCGGCGACCGTCAGGGCTTCGAATGAGCCCTTCAGGGCGTCGACTCGTTTGGCGGCAACCCGGGCGCGGGCACGGACAGTGGTCACCGCCACGTTTGCGAGAGTGGCCGCGCGGGCGCGCAGAGCAGCGGTGGATTCAAACAATGTTTCCTGAAAATTCATAAGGTCTCCTGTGCTGCGTCGCAGCAATGTTGCGCCGCATCATACTGACAGGAGGACTGAAGTCAAGGATCGGGATCAGGCAGCCAGCGGGGCTTCGGACTCGAGGAATTTCCGGATCATGGGCACCACCTTATCTATGGAGTGGAGCATGAAGAGGTGACCGCCCCCGGGAAGGATGAACAGTCGGTTGTTGGGGATGAGCATGGAAATGATCCGCGCATTGACCGGCGGTACGAGCGGATCCTCGGACCCCGCCATGACCAGCGTCGGTTGGCGAATGCGATGCAGCCAATGGATGCTGGTCCAGCCCATGCCCGCCAGCAGTTGATAAACGTATCCCATGAACTGTGGCGGAATGATTCGCGCGGTGTGCGCGGACATGAGCTTCGGGTCGCGGCGCGCTTCGCCGCCGTAGATATCGCCGGCGGCCTTCTGCATGTAGGTCGGTGACAGATATCGACGCGGCGTGACCATCTTCGACAGCGCCGATGGCC
Organism: uncultured Pseudomonadota bacterium; assembly: GCA_963736955.1. Taxonomy (GTDB): domain Bacteria; phylum Pseudomonadota; class Gammaproteobacteria; order Steroidobacterales; family Steroidobacteraceae; genus CADEED01. The sequence goes on along the minus strand of CAVTQT010000009.1, from coordinate 224,865 downwards.
GACCGGGGACCATGATGGCGCCGGGCGATGTCGCCGCCAGGATCAGGCGCCGGCACCGTTCCGGATACTGGCGTGCGAATTGCTGGGCCAATGCGCCGCCCCAGGACACACCGATGACATCCACCTTCTGATAACCGAGGCGGTCGAGCAATTTGTTGGCGAGCCTGGCGAGCCCCGAGAATCGGCGCGGTCGCCAGCTCATCTCGGATCGGCCGACGCCCGGAACGTCGAAGATCACGATCTCCTTTTCCGGCATCGCCTCCATGAACGGAAAACACAACTCGAGATTGGCGCCAATCCCATTGAACAACAGAAGCGGCAGGCCACCTTTACCGGACTGGGTGGCGACGCGGAGATTGACGCCGTCGACCTCGATGAATTCGACTTGAGGACTGCTCATCTCTGGTGAACGTAACGCCCTGGTGCGGGGTCGCCGGCAGGATGCAGCGCGCTGCCAGGGAATTTAGGGGCGGGCACTTCGCCGGCCCCGTGTTGCGCATACCACTTGCTCCAGTGCTCCCACCAGCTGCCGGCATGTTCACTCGCACCGGCCAGCCACGTTTCGGCAGCGTCCGGCATCGACGGATTGAGGAAGTATTTGGCCTTCGGATTGGTGGGTGGGTTCACGATGCTCTGAATGTGGCCGCTCGATGAGAGTACGAAGTCGATCTTGCCGCGCAGGATGTTTCGCGATTGATAGCACGCTTGCCACGGCGTGATGTGATCCGTGACGCCCGCGACGACATAAGCCGGCACTTTCACTTTCGACATGTCGATCGGCGTGCCCAGCGCCGTGATCCTGCCCGGAGACTTCAGCGGGTTCTCCATGAACATGCGCAAGAGGTCGGCGTGGAACTCGGCTGGCAGCCGGGTGGTGTCCGAATTCCAGTAGAGGATGTCGAAGGCGGGCGGGCGATTTCCCATGACCCAGTTGTTGGCGACGAACAGCCAAACCAGATCGTTGGGACGCAACCAGGCAAACACGCGCGCCATCTCGCTTCCTTCGAGCACTCCCTTGGCGCGCGATTTCTCGATCGTGGCCGCCACACCACTGCGCGAGGCGAACTGCCCGAGCAGCGTGGGGGCCTCGGTGTCGAGCACCGTCACGAGCAGCGTGGCGCTGGCGATCTTGTCCTCACCCTTCGCGGCGAGGTGGCCTAACAAGGTGGCGAGCGTGAAACCGCCGGCGCACGCGGCCATGGTATTCACGCTATCGGCGCCGGTGATTTCGCAGGTGGCTGCGATGGCCTGCTTGCAGGCGGAGAGGTAGGTCTCCATGTTCCAGTCGCGTTGTGCGGCCGTGGGGTTCCGCCAGCTGATGCAGAAGGTCTGGATCCCCTGGCTCACGGCGTATTCCGCGAAACTGCGGCCCGCCGAAAGATCGGTGGCGTAGAACTTGTTGATCTGCGGCGGAACGATGACCAGCGGCCGCCGATGCACGCGCTCGGTCTGCGACGTGTACTGGATGAGCTCGAAGGCCTCACCGCGGAAGACGACCGCCCCCGGAGTCACCGCGAGGTTCTTGCCGACCTGGAACTTGCGCTCGTCCACCTGGCGGGGCATGCCGAAATTGTTGGTGAGATCGTCGATGAAGTTCTGCATCCCATAGAGAAGGCTCTTGCCGCGGGTTTCGGTGATGCGTTGCAAGGCGCCCGGATTGCCGAACAAGGAATTGGTCGGCGCAAAAGTCTCGGTGAACAACTGCAGCACGAAGCGCGCGCGTTCGCGATCTTCGGTGGTGGTATCGGCACGGTCGAGTACACGATTCAGCATGTCGCGCCACGCAACGAAACCCTGCATGAGCCGCTTGTAATAGCCGCTCTTCTGCCAGACGGCGTGGCTGAAACGGCGGTCACGCGGATCCGGCGCGATTTTGGAATTCCCCATGGCGATCGCGAGAAGTTCGCGACCGAAAGCGAGGTTCTCTTCGATGAGCACTTGAGGGTTGATGGTCATGAGCCGCAGCAGGCGTTTGCCGGCCGTTAGCAACTCTTCCCGATCGAGGCCCAACAGCGGATTGGCGCCGAGAATCTGTTCGGCGGCGTCAGTGGCGGCGGCGTGTTCGAGTGCCGGCTGTCCCTCTTTATCGGCCGCTGCGAAGCCATCTTGAGGAGAATTTTCGTTCGCGGCCTCGTTTCCGACGGAGTTGATTTCCGTCACATTTTCACGGGCTTGGCGAGGTCTTTTGGCTGCCATGGGCGGTCTCCGCTCGGACTGCTCTCGTTATATGTGATCTGTACCCCAGTGACGACGGGGTCGCCGTGACCCTAGTCACGCGCCCTAAGACCTTCGATTCCTATTATGCACTGCAACGAGGCGCCATAACCCGTGAACGTCATGGGTTTGACGCCTTGCCCGCAATCGGTCGCGGGAAAAGTGGCGAATGCCACTAGGCATAACGAGGAGTTCCAACTTGCAGGCATGGAGAATTCTGGGAGTCGCCAGCGCGTTTGCGTTGGCGTTGGGCCTCGGGTCTAACAAGGCTCATGCCCTCGGCGCGCCTGCCGGTACCGTGATCAACAACACCGCCGAGGTGAGCTACAGCGTCGGCACGGTGAATGCCACCGCGAGCTCCAATCTCGTCACGGTCACGGTTGCGGAAATTCTCGACGTCACGGTCACGGCGCAGACGCCGAGCGTCAGCGTGAGTGCCGGTGATACTCAGCAGGCTGCCCGTTATCGCGTCACGAATACCGGCAACGGTAGTGAGACGTTTCGCCTGGTCATGAACAGCACGATCGCCGGCGACCAGTTCGATCCGGTACCTTCGGCGACGTCTATCTATTTCGACAGCGACGCGACGCCTGGACTGTCGGCAGGCGATACACCTTACGTCGTTGGCAGCAACGATCCGGTTCTGAATGCCGATGGTTTCGTCATCGTGCTGGTCGTCAATGACATTCCCGCGGCTGTCGTCGATACCAACATCGGCATCACGCGTCTGACCGCCGATGCACGTACCGGGGCCGGTGCGCCTGGTACCACCTTCGCGGGCGCGGGCAACGGCATCAACGGTGCGGTCGACGCGGTGGTGGGAACCAGCGGCGCCGACAGTGAAGCCGACACCAGCTACCTGGTCACGGGCGTGAGCCTGACGGCCAACAAGACGCAGACCGTGGTTGATCAGTTCGGCGGTGTGCAGCCGGTGCCGGGCGCACGCATCGATTACTCGGTTGTCATCAACGTGGCCGGTTCGGGGAATGCGACCAACGCGGTCTTCACGGACAACATCCCGGCGAACACCACCTACGTGCCGGGGACGCTGCGACTCAATACGGCGCTGCTCACGGACGGCGTCGATACCGACGCCGGCGATTTCACTGCGACCACGCCCGCGCACGTGCGGGTCGCGCTTGGTTCACTCACCACGGCCAGCGGACCGCAGACGGTCACGTTCGCCGTAACCATCAATTGAAGTACTGGGGAAGCACGTCGTGAAGGAGACACACATGATCAAAGGGTTAAAAATTTTCGGCCTGGCCGTGATCTTTGCGGGAAGCATGATCGCGCCGGCTGCTGCGCAAAAACCGGGACAGGGCTGCCTGGTCGTCAAGACGGTCGTGGAGACCGAACAGGTCGTCGTCAACGACAAGGGTGAGAAGACCACCAAGCTCGTGCCCGTCGCCAAGGTCGTGCCCGGCGTCCAAGTCATCTACACGACCACGGCTAGCAACATCTGCAAAGTGCCGTCGGACAAAGTGTCCATCAACCTGCCGGTCCCCGAGCACATGACCTACGTGGCGGATTCTGCCGTTGGCCCGGGCTCGGACATCGAGTTCTCGGTGGACGGCAAGACCTTCGCCGCCGCCGACCAGCTGACCGTCATGGAAAACGGCGCGCCGCGCAAGGCTCGTGCCGACGAATACCGGCACGTCCGCTGGAATTTCAAAACCTCATTCGCGCCGGAAGGGCAGGGCTTTGGCCGCTTCCGCGCCGTTCTGAACTGATTTTTTCTTAAGAGAGTAGGAGAGAAGTACCCATGAAATCGATCAAGCAGCAATTGCGGCGAGCTCGCCTCGCTGTCGTTGCGCTGGGCCTGATTGGTGCCATGCCGTCCGCATTCGCGGCCGGCACTGACTTCGGCACTGACATTACCAATACGGCCAGCGTCAACTACAGCGTCAGCGGTGTACCGCAGACAGCCATCAATTCTTCACCCACCGGCAACTCGGTTCCGGGAACTCCCGGCGTTCCGACGACGTTTGAGGTGGACAAGAAAATCCTCTTCGTCGCGGAAGAGACCAACAGTGCCGCGACCGTGACCAGCCCTGGCCTCACGCAGGTGGTGACGGTGTTCCGCGTCACCAATACCAGCAACGGTGCGGAGGACTTCGGTCTGCTGGCTGACAACATTCAGCCGCCGGCCATCATCTTCGGCCACGCCGATGACTTCGACATGTCGAATTTCACGTACCACATCTCGGGTGCGGCGTGTACGACGGGCGCGCCGACGACGCCGGCGTTCAACAATGAACCTGCGGTGACGCACATCGAGCAGCTCGCGCGAAGATACGTGCGTATACGTGTTCGTTCGTTCCGATACGCCGGCATCGCCGACCGCCGCGGACGGCCTTGCGTCGACGATCCGCCTGATGGTGACCGCCACGACGGACGCGTCCAACGGCGTCACGCCTGAAGTGGAAACCGCCGGCATCGACAATGCCGACCGTGGTTGACGTGGTGTTCGCCGAACGCGGGCATTCTCAACGGCAACGTCGTTGAAGACGGCATCAGCATGGCGTTCGACCAGTACCTCGTAGGCACGCTCTCGGTCCGCAAGACGGCGGCCGTGATCAGCGACGGGTTCAGCGCGGTTGGTCAGTACAAGGCGATTCCGGGCGCGACGGTCGAATACACGATCCGCGTGCAGAACAACGGTCTCGTGACCAGCGGTGCGCAGTTGACGGAAGCCGTTCCGCCCAACACCACCTACGTCACCGGCTCGACCACGCTGAATGGTGGGGCGGTTTCGGACGTCTCAGGTGCGATGCCCTACGTGACTGGCGGTGCGATCAATTCGCCTGCGGCTGCCGCCGGTGTCATCAACCCGGGTTCGACTGCCGCAGAAGTCGCGGTAGTGACCTTCCGCGTGACGATCAACTGAAGCTTCAGGGTCGAGGCTAACAATCGTCATGACGTTCAACGCAGCGGGCAAACGGACCTGGAGTCCGAAGGGACGACCCAAGTCCCACGCCCGCAACAACGGGTACTCTCTCGCAGAGGGCGGGGTAGCAACTAGCTACCCCGCCTTCGGCGCGTTTATGGGCCGCGTAAATGCGGCTTTGAGAGTTTCGTTGTTATTTGCTGCGTGTCTCATTGTGTCGGAGGTTTCCGTGGCGCAGATCACGGCACCCGGAACCGTGGTTCGCAACGCCGCAAGCGTGGCTTACCAGTTCGGTTCCGGCGCCGCGCGCACCACGCTTTCCAACGAAGTCCAGCTTGCCGTTCAACCGCTGCCGTCGCGCGCGGCGATCACGCTCGCGCGCTACGACGCGGCAAGCCCGAGCAGCAATACCGTCGGCCAGACGCAGTGTCGTTCGGCCAGCGGCTTCTTCCCCCTGCTGTTGCCGACGCCCCAGGGCCAGGGCGCCCTCGACCCGGCGCAGCCCATTCCCATGCAGGACACCCGCGTCGCGCACGCCGGTGATCCGATCTTTGTCCGCGTAGTCGATCCCGACCGCAACCGTGACGGCAACGTCATTGAAACGGTCGATGTCCGCGTCGCCGTCACGGCGACCGGTGACTCCGAAGTGCTGCGCCTGTCCGAGACGGGCGCGAACACCGGCGTGTTCGTCGGCTACATCGCGACCGCCGCGCGCACCGCCAGCGCGGACTGCGCGCTGGAAGTTGAGCGCAACGCCCAACTCGTTGCGACGTATGTCGACCCCTCGGACAACACCGATGCGGCGCAGGCCGATGCGCTGGTCGATCCGTACGGCCTGGTGTTCGATTCACAGACCGGCGCCGCGATCAACGGCGCGCGCGTGCGGCTCATCGACGTGACCACGGGTCTGCCCGCTGTGGTCTTCGGTGACGATGGTGTCAGCCGTTATCCCAACGAAATGGTGACCGGCCAGCCGGTGACCGACCAGGGCGGCACGCAGTACAGCATGCCGGCGGGTGTGTTCCGATTCCCGCTCGTTGCGCCGGGCAACTACCGTCTCGAAGTGGTGCCGCCTGGCAGCCACGCGTTCCCTTCGCAGCGCACGGTGACCGACCTGCAGACGCTGCCAAATGCTCCGTTCCGCCTGCAGCCGGGTTCATACGGTCAGGCATTTATCGTCACCGCGGCGCCTGCCGTGGCGGTCGACGTGCCGCTCGACGCCGCCGGTAACTCGCTGCAGTTGCGCAAGACTGCCGGCCAGCAGATCGCCACCACCGGCGACTTCGTGCAGTACACGCTGGCCTTGCAGAACCTGAACGAGCTCGGTGCGTTCAACGCAGTGCAGGTGGTCGATCGCCTGCCTACAGGTGCTCGCTATCGCGCAGGTTCGCTACGCCTGAACGGTGTGCGCATCGCCGATCCCACGCTGGCCGCCGACGGCTCGGGATTCACGTACCTGCATCCGCTGCTGGCCGCCGGCGAGAGCATCGAGCTGCGCTACGTGGTCGAGTTCACCGTGGCGATGCGCGGAGTGAAGGACGCCATCAACACCGCGCAGGCCTTCGCACCGGGCAACGTGCGCTCGAACGAAGCGCGCTCGCTGGTGCGCATGAACGAAGAGCTGTTCTCGGAGAAAGGCTTCATCGTCGGCCGCGTGTTCGAAGGCACCTGCGACCAGGACGGCCGCGAGGATGCCGGCGTCGCGGGAATTCGCGTGTACCTCGAAGATGGCCGCTACGGGGTGACGGACGAGAACGGCCGCTTCCACTTCGAAGGCCTCGAGCCCGGCACGCACGCCGTACAGCTCGACAAGCTGACACTGCCCGAATATCTCGAGCTCGCGCCTTGCGAACGCATGGGTCATGCCGGCCGCGACTACTCGCAATTCGCGGAGCTTCGTGGCGGCACCTTGTGGCGCAGCGACTTCGTGCTTCGACAGAAGGCGGCGCCGCAGGGCGACGTCCAAATGGAATTCAAGTCCGCGCTGCTCCCCGGTCGCGCTGACGATGGAATGGCTGCGCACGAGGCGGTGATTCGCGTCGCGGGCGTCACGGTGGGTAACACGCGCGCGATGGTCATGCTTCCCGAAGGCTTCGAGTACGTGTCGGGCAGTGCGACTGTGGACGGCACCAAAGTCACTGACGCGAAGAGCCAGGTCGTGGCCGCGGGTGAGCCTACGGTCAGCGTGTCGGAAAACGTCGTGATCGCGCGCCTCGGTGAGCTCGCGGCCGGCGCGACGCGCGACTTCCGCTTCGAGACTCGCGCGACGCCGGCGGCCGGTGGAGCCCTGACCGTGCGCGCACTCGTGATGTTCGATTCGCCGTCGAAGTCCGGCCTGCGCACGCAGCCGATCGAGTCGCAACTGAACCGTGGCGCCGCGCGCTACGGCCGTTCGCAACTGACGATCACCCCGCGATTCGACGTGCTGAAGACCGAGCTCTCGCTGGACGATGAGTTTTCGTTGCGCGCGCTCATCAATTCCTGGCGCGGTGCCCGCGACATCACCATTCGCGCGGTCGGTCACGCCGACTCGCAGCCCATCGCCGGCCGCAACAAACAGGTTTTCGCCGACAACTACGCGCTGTCGCATGCACGCGCGCAGACGGTTGCCAACTACCTCGCGATCTCGCTGAACGTTCCGGAAAACCGCGTGCACGTCGAAGGCCACGGTTCGGACGAACCCGTGAATTCCGGCAAGGACGCGGCAAGCCTTGCCGCCAATCGCCGCGTGGAGATCGTCATCGAAGGCGCTCGTTTCGAAGCGAACGCGCCGCTCGAACTCGTCAAGGCTGGCGGCGAACCGCAGAAGCTCGCAACAGTCGGCGTGGTGCTGCGCGGTCCGGGCGGTCCTGGCGGTGCGGCACAGCGCACGGTGCGCAACAGCGTCACTCCGATTGAGCGCAGCGGTACGCAGTCCATCGACATCAAGGATCTGACGCCCGGCATCCGTTGGCTGACGCCCGAGGCGGACGCCGTCCCGGCAATCTCCTCGATCAAGATCGCGATCCAGCACGAACCGCGTCAGGTCGCCGAACTTTCGCTGAACGGAGTCGCGGTCAATGCGCTGAACTTCGACGGCGTGGCGTTCAACGATGCGAAAACGATCGGGCTGAGCCGCTGGCGAGGTGTGGACCTCGTGGACGGCGACAACGAACTGGCCGCGAAGATCCTCGACGAAAATGGCGCAGTCGTCTGGCAGGGCAAGCGCACCGTGCACTATGGTGGCAGCCCGGTGCGCGCCGAGCTCGACAAGCAGGCGTCGAAGCTGATCGCCGACGGCCGCACGCGGCCGGTAATTGCGCTGCGCATGTTCGACAAGTACGGCAAGCCGGCGCGCGCGGGCACGATCGCGAACTTCAGCGTCGATTCGCCGTATCGGTCCTGGTGGGAAGTCGAGCAGCTCGATGACAACCAGATTCTCTCCACCGGCTCGCGCGAGCCGCAGGTCGAAGTTCGCGAGAACGGCCTGGCGCTGGTCGAACTCGAGCCCACGACGACCACCGGCAACGCAATGCTTCGCCTGCGCTTCAACGAGCGCCAGAGCGATGAAATCAAAGTGTGGCTGACACCGGCCGCGCGCGACTGGATCCTGGTCGGCATCGCGGAAGGCACGGCGGCCTACAACACGATCTCCGGCAACATGGAGACCGCGAGCGCCGCCGATCGCGAAGAAGGCCTGCAGGACGATGGACGCGTGGCGTTCTTCGCCAAGGGTCGTATCAAGGGCGACTTCCTGCTGACCGCCGCCTACGATTCAGCGCGCGAGAAGGAAGACGCGCGCGATCGTCTGCAGGGGACCATCGAACCCGATCGCTACTACCTGCTGTACGGCGACGGTACCGAGCAGCGATTCGAAGCCGCTTCGCAGAGCAAGCTGTATCTCAAGATCGAGCGCCGCCAGTTCGTGGCGCTGTTCGGTGACTTCGACACCGGCTTCACCGTCACTGAACTCACCAAGTACAACCGCAGCCTCTCAGGTCTGCGTGCCGACTTCGGTGGTGAGCGCGTTCAGATGTCAGGATTCGCGGCGCGCACCGACACCGGCCTGGTGCAGGACGAGTTGCAGGGCGACGGCACCTCGGGCCTGTATCACCTGTCGCGCGCGCCCATCGTCATCGGCTCGGACAAGATGCACATCGAGGTCCGCGATAGATTCGAAATCTCGCGCGTGATCGAGACCCACGAACTCTCGCGCTTCATCGACTACGACCTCGACTACGAGCGTGGCACGGTGTTCTTCAAGGAGCCGGTGCAGAGCCGCGACCATGAGTTGAATCCGGTCTTCATCGTCGCTGACTACGAAGTCCGCACCGGCGGTGAAGACGAGACAGCGGCCGGCGTGCGCGTGGCTACGAAGCTCGCCGCCGACAAGCTGGAAATCGGGGCGAGCGCCGTGTTCCAGGGCGCGCAGGCCGGTGACACGCACATCGTCGGCAGCGACCTCACCTGGCGCGTGACGCCGGAGACGAAAGTACGCGCCGAAGTGGCGCAGTCGCAATCAGAAGATCCGCTGCGCCCCGATGCTTCGACCGCGTGGCTGGTCGAAGGCAACCACGCTTCCGAGCATTTCGAAGCGCGCGCCTGGGCGCGCGAGACCGGCGCTTCTTTCGGCGTCGATCAGCAACTCACCGCGGACACGGGTACGCGCAGCGCAGGTGTGGACGCTCGTTACAAGTTCACCGAATCGCTGACCGTTTCGGGCGAAGTCCAGCACCAGGATGTTCTCGCGAGCGACGCGAACCGGATGCTGGTCAGCGCCGATGTACGGATGAACAAGAGCGGCTACAGCGTCGGCGTCGGCGCGCGCCACGTAGCCGACCAGGACGCGAGCGGCGATGACCGCATCTCGGATCAGGCTTTCGTCAACGGCACGCTCGATGTCTGGGACGGCCGCGTGACGCTGCGCGGTTCGCACGACGCGTCCCTGGGAAACAATGATGGTGGCGAGAACGCGAGCGTGGATTATCCGGCGCGCAGCATTCTCGGCGTCGACTACCACCTGTCGGGCAATACCACGCTATTCGCCGAATACGAACACGCGGACGGCAGCCAGATCGAATCCGACATGACGCGAATCGGCATGCGCACACGTCCCTGGGAGCGCACGCAGCTGAAGTCGAGCCTCAGTACGCAGGCCACCGAATATGGTCCGCGCACTTTCGCGAACTTTGGTCTCACGCAGGGTTTCCAGTGGAAAGAACACTGGGCTTTCGATATCGGCGTGGATCAGTCCAACACACTGCGCGGCCCGGACCTCGAGCCGCTGAATCCGAATGCCCCGCTCGCCTCGGGCTCGATGACTGAAGATTTCTTCGCGGCATTCGTGGGTGCTCAGTACCGCAGGGATCTGTGGCAGCTCACCAGCCGACTGGAACATCGCAATGCCGACAGCGAAGAACGCTGGAGTTCGACCACGGGCTGGTATCGCGAGCCGGTCGAAGGTCATGCGATGTCCGTGTCGCTGCAGGCATTCGACTCGAGCACGCTGCTGGGTGGCGGCAATACTGAAGCCGTCGGTCGCCTCGCCTGGGCATTCCGCCCCGACGACAGCCGATGGATCGTGTTCGATCGCTTCGAGATGAAGTACGACGAGCACGAAGAATTGTTGAATGCATTCGAGTCTTCGAGGTTGGTCAACAATCTGCACGCCAACTGGCAGTTGAGTCCGGCGCTGCAGCTCGGTACCCAGTATGGCGTGCGCTATGTGTCGAGCACGTTCGAAGGCGAGCAGTATGCCGGCGTGTCAGATCTGTTCGGCCTCGACCTGCGCCGCCAGCTCTCGCGCCGCTTCGACCTGGGTGTGCACGCGGCGACGCTGCATTCCTGGGAATCGGACGTCATCGATTACTCCACCGGCTTCGACGTGGGCGCGACGTTCGCGAAAAACATCTGGATCTCGGTGGGCTACAACGTTGCGGGTTTCCAGGACGATGATTTCTCTGCCAGCCGCCATACGGCGCAGGGCCCGTACGTCAAGATCCGGATCAAGGCTGACCAGGATACTTTCAAGGATTTGAACCTCGACAGCCTGCGTCCGTCGCGCTAGCGTGCCTCCCGCCAATACGGCGGGCGCACTCCACAAGCGCATAGATGGAATCACTCGACGAGCTATTCGGACCTCGCGGCCCGCTGGCGCGAACGCTGCCCGGCTTCACGCCGCGCCGTTCGCAGCTGGCGATGGCCAACCGCGTGGCATTGGCGATCGAAAACCGCGCGCCGCTCGTGGTCGAGGCGGGCACGGGCACGGGCAAGACTTTCGCCTACCTGGTGCCGGCGCTGCTGTCCGGCAAGCGCGTGCTCATCTCCACCGGTACGCGCACGCTGCAGGATCAGCTGTTCAACAAGGACCTGCCGCTGGTGGCGGGCGCCATCGGTGTTCCCGCACGCGTGGCGCTGCTCAAGGGGCGTTCTAACTATCTGTGCTCCTATCGTCTCCGGCAACTCGGAGGCCAGAAAAGCCTGGCGGGCACGCGCGACCGCACGCTGACGCGCGTGGAGCGCTGGGCCGGCATCACGAAAAGCGGTGACCTGAGCGAAGTACCCGACCTGAGTGACGCACACCCGCTGTGGCCGCAGATTACCTCGACGCGCGAGAATTGCCTGGGAGCCCGCTGCGCCGACATCGGTCGGTGTCACGTGGTCGAAGCGCGTCGCAAGGCAATCGAAGCCGACATCGTCATCGTCAATCACCATCTGTTGCTTGCGGATCTTGCGCTCAAGGAAGACGGCTTCGGCGACCTGCTCGGCGCCGCGGATGCGGTGATCCTCGATGAGGCGCACCAGATCCCGGATCTCGCCACGCAGTTTTTCGGCACGCGCCTCGGCAGCCGCCAGGTCGAGCTGCTGCTGCGCGACGCGCGACTCGAACTCACGCAATTGCGCGCGCCTGCCACGACGCTGAGCGTCGAGTTCGGCGCCGTGGAGAAGTCTCTGCTGGCGCTCGCGGAAGTCCTGCGGGCCACGCCGCGGCTCGACTGGCTCGCCGCGGATACACCCTTCGCGGATGCCGCGCAGGACCTGTCGCGCTCGCTGCGTGAGGTCGCGGCCGCGCTCAACGAGCACAGTCGCGAGCCTGCGATCGCCCAGTGCTCCGGCCGCGCCACGGAACTGGCGACAAGGCTCGACGCGGTGGTGCACGCCGAAGAGAACGAAGGCGCGCGCAGCGTCGAGCTGACGCAGCGTGGGTTCACCCTGAGCCTGTTGCCCTTCGACATCGCCGCGCGCTTTGCGCAGATGACCGGCGGCACGCGCGCGGGATGGGTATTCACCTCGGCCACGCTGTCGGTGAGCGAGGACTTCGCGCATTTCACTTCGCGCCTCGGGCTCGCCGATGCCGAAACGCTCGCCATCGCGAGTCCATTCGATTTCGAATCGCAGGCGCTTCTCTATCTACCCGCGCAACTCCCCGATCCTTCGGCGCCGGCGCACACGCCCGCGGTGGTCGACGTGGCGGTGCCGCTCATCGAAGCGTCGGCGGGCGGCGCGTTCGTGCTGTTCACCAGCCATCGCGCGCTGCAGCGCGCGGCGCAACTCATGCGCGACCGCTGGACGGAGCTCGCCGATTTTCCGTTGCTGGTGCAGGGCGAGGCGCCGCGCGAACAACTGCTGCGCACTTTTCGCGAATCGGGCAACGCCGTATTGCTCGGCACCGCGAGCTTCTGGGAGGGCGTCGACGTCAAGGGTGATGCCCTGCGGCTGGTGATCATCGAGAAGCTGCCATTTTCTTCGCCCGACGATGCGCTGACCAAGGCGCGCATCGAGCACCTCAAGGCGAATGGCGGCAACGCATTTCGCGAATACCAGTTACCCGAGGCAGCCCTGACGCTCAAGCAGGGGGTCGGTCGCCTGATCCGCAGCGAAACCGATCGTGGCGTGGTCGTCATCTGCGATCCCCGCCTGGTCGATAAACCCTATGGGCGCGTATTCCGGGCGAGTCTTCCGCCCATGCCCGTGACGCGGGCTGCCGCCGATGCGGAAAAATTCCTGCGGCGCATCGCTGGCCTCTCGCCCGCGCCCACGGCGCTGACGCGTGAACCCGTGCACGATGAGATGAACGGCGAGATCGCATGAAAATTCTCGCGCTCGACACCGCGACCGAAGGTTGTTCGGTCTCTCTCGGCATCGGCGATCGCCACATCGACCGCTATCTGGAGCTCGAACGTGGTCATGCGGAGCGATTGCTGCCCATGATCGATGAAGTGCTGGCCGAAGGCGGCGTCAGCCTGGGCGATCTGGATGCCATCGCTTTCGGCCGCGGCCCCGGCGGATTCACGGGTGTCCGTCTCGCCGCGAGCGTCGCTCAAGGATTGGCCTTTGGCGCCGGCATCGGTGTCGTGCCGATCTCTGATCTGGCTGCAGTTGCCCAGCACGTATGTCAGCTGAATCCCTCGGCGCGGCGCGTGCTGGTGGTGAATGACGCGCGTATGCGCGAGGTCTACTGGGCGGCTTTCGAGCACGCCGATTCCCTGGCGCCTGCGGGAGTCGAGCGCGTGAGTGCGGCCATCGAAGTGACGCTGCCCGCGGGTGAGGGGGGCTGGGCCGCCGCCGGCCGGGGACTGAAGGTCTGGCCCGAACTGGCGGAGCGTTGCCGCGCCGCCGGCGCCTCGATGTATCCCGAGCTACTGCCGCGCGCGAGTGAGATCCTGACATTGGCCCATCCCGCGGTGGCGGGCGGCCAGATTCTTGATCCTGCCGACGCATTACCGGTTTATGTCAGGGATAACGTGGCTGTGTCATCGCTGTAATCGTCGCCGGAATCGCCCTGTCATCAATTTGCAATAGACTGCCCGTGTAATGCGCACGCCACAAAAACGTCACCTGTGATGCCGTGTCAGCAACCATGTCAGCCAAACAGATTCTGGTCGTAGAGGACGAGCGCCCGATTCGCGAAATGATCGCGTTCGGATTGCGCCGTGCCGGTTTTGAAGTCCGCGAAGCTGCCGACGCGCGCTCGGGTCGCGCGGAGGTGGCCAACAAGCTTCCCGACCTGCTGCTCGTCGACTGGATGCTTCCGGATACGAGCGGCCTGGAGTTCACGCGCGCCTTGAAGCGCGACCGCGAGACCCGTGAAGTCCCGATCATCATGCTCACCGCGCGCGCCGAAGAAGGCGACAAGGTGGCGGGCCTGGAAGGCGGCGCGGACGACTACATCACCAAGCCGTTCTCGCCTCGCGAGCTGCTGGCGCGCATCAATGCCGTGCTTCGGCGGACGACGCCAGTCGAGGGCACCGAGCGTATCGACATCGAGGGCCTGGTGCTCGACCAGAGCAGCCAGCGCGTGAGCTCAGGCGAGCGTACCGTGGCGCTCGGTCCCACCGAATACCGCATGCTGGCATTCTTCATGACACACCCCGAGCGCGTGTATACGCGCGAACAGCTGCTCGACCGCGTGTGGGGCGGCAACGTCTATGTCGAGGAGCGCACCATCGACGTGCACATCCGTCGCCTGCGCAAGGCGCTGGAAGAGTTCGGCTACGACCGGCTCATCCAGACGGTTCGTGGTTCGGGTTACCGCTTCTCGGCACGACCCCTCTGATGCACTCGGGCACCTCGGCCTTCGTCTACGTCGCTGTGCGCCTGGGCGTAACACTGGGTGCGGGCGCGACGCTCGGATGGCTGGCGGGTTCCGTATGGCTTGGCGTGAGTGGCGCCTTCGGGATCTATCTCGCCTGGAATCTCTGGCAACTTCGCGCGCTGCATTTCTGGCTGGAGCATCGCAGCGTCGCCGACCCGCCCGATGCCATGGGACTATGGGGTGACGTCGTTGCGCAGGTGGTGCGCCTGCACCGTCGCAAACGTTTCCACAAAGAACGGCTCACGCGGCTGTTCCGCGAATTGCGCCGCTCGACCGCCGCGATGCCCGACGGAGTCGTGATGCTCGACCCGGAAGGCGAAATCGTCTGGTTCAATCGCAAGGCAGGAGAGTTGTTAGACCTCTCGCGGCGCGCGGATCTGGGTTTGAGGATCGACAACCTCGTGCGTCATCCGGATTTCGTGCGTTACCTGCGCGGCGGCCAGCATTCGCTTCCATTGATCGTGCGCCTCGATACGCCCACCGAGAGGTACATCGCCTTTCAGCTCATCTCCTATGGCGAGGACCAGCGCCTCCTGATGCTGCGTGAGGTCACGCGCGAGGTGCGCCTCGAGCAGATGCGCAAGGATTTCGTCGCGAATGCTTCCCACGAACTGCGTTCGCCACTCACCGTGGTCGCGGGCTATCTCGAGAATTTCAGCGTCGATCCGCAACTGGGCGAGCTCTCGGAACCGATCGCCGAGATGCGCCGCCAGACCGATCGCATGACGCGCATTATCGAAGACCTTCTCGAGCTGTCGCGCTTCGAGGCCAACGAGGCCCCCGTCAAGGGAACGCCCATTGACGTGGCGGCCATGGCCGCGATGCTGCGCAAGGACGTGCTCGCGCGACTGACGCATCCGCGGCAGGTGGAAGTGTTGATCGAATCGCCGGCGAATCTCATTGGCGACGAAGCCATGGTGCAGTCCGCGTTCTCGAACCTGGTCGACAACGCTGCCAAATACTCGCCACCCGATGGCAGCGTGCAGATTCGCTGGTGGACGGACGAGGCGGGCGGTCACTTCTCGGTGCGCGACACCGGACCAGGTATCTCCGCCGAACATCTGCCGCGCCTCACGGAGCGTTTCTACCGCGTCGACCCGGGCCGCTCGCGCGAGACCGGCGGTTCAGGCCTTGGACTCGCGATCGTCAAACATGCATTGCATCGCCACGGCGGCCGCCTCGATATCGACAGCGTTGAAGGCCGTGGTAGCACCTTCACCTGCCATTTTCCGAATGAACGCGTGCTCGAGCGGCGCGTTGCCGCCAGTGCCTAACAAACGAGTCTCCTGAGGGTCGTCATGGAAACCGCTGATCTGTCCCACCACATCTCGCGCCGCTTCAACGAAGACCTGGAGCGCGTAAGGAACAAGGTGCTGGCCATGGGCGGCATGGTCGAGCAGCAACTCGCCAACGCCGTGACCGCGCTCATCGAAGGTGACAGCAACCTGGGCGTTTCCGTGGGACGGGACGACTTCAAGGTCAACGGCATGGAAGTGTCCATCGACGAGGAATGTTCGCGCATCCTTGCGACGCGCGCGCCGGCCGCGGGTGACCTGCGCCTCATCGTGGCAATCATCAAGACGATCACCGACCTGGAACGCATCGGCGATGAAGGCGAGAAGATCGGCTACATCGCCTCGAGGCTCGCCAGCATGGAGCGCCCGGCCGACAAGTATCGCGAGATCAAGCATCTCGGCCGCATCGTCTCGGAGATGGTGCATGAGGCGCTCGACGCCTTCGCCAGAATGGACAGCGAGGCAGCGCTGCGGGTCGCACGCCAGGATCGCGTGGTAGACGAAGAATACGAATCCATCCAGCGCCAGTGCATCACCTTCATGATGGAAGATCCGCGCAGCATCCGGCGCGCGCTCGACGTCATGTGGATCGTGCGTGCGCTCGAGCGCATCGGCGATCACGCCAAGAACATCTGCGAATACGTGATCTACATGGTGCACGGCAAAGACGTACGCCATACCAAGCTCGAAGACGTGGAACGCGACCTGCGCGACCGCGGCTCGGGGGTTTGACCGCAAAGCGCTAGCCGTTTGCGGGCGAAAGCCCTGATAATCCGGGGCCATGTTAGACCGCCGCCAGAAAATCAATCTCGCCTGCGCGCTCGTCTGCGCAGGAATGCTGGGCATCGCTATTTTTTACTTCGAGGGAGTCCTCGGCCTTCAGCCCTGTCCGCTGTGCATGTTCCAGCGCGTCTGTATTGGGGCCCTGGGGCTGGTTTTCCTATTCGCAGGCCTGCATCGCGTGCGGTATCACGGCGCCATCGTCTACGCCGGATTCATGTTCTTCGCCGCGGCAGCGACCACCTGGGTGGCGGGGCGCCACGTGTGGATTCAACATCAGCCGCCCGGCACGGTGCCCGCCTGCGGAGCGCCCCTCGACAACCTGTTGCAGATGTTTCCGCTGCTCGAAGTCGTCCGCAAAGTGATGGCCGGCGGCGGGGAGTGCGCCAACGTCGACTGGACGATGCTCGGCATCTCGATGCCGGGTTGGGTGTTGATCGCCGCGGTTTGCCTGGGGCTCGTCGGCATTTTGAACAACGCCGTCTACCCCGTGCGCGTGCGCCGCTAGAAGATCAGACCGCCGAGCCACCAGGCGATTGCCGCGAAGCCAGCGGACGCTGGGATGGTGACGATCCATGCGATGACGATGTTTCCGGCAACTCCCCAGCGCACGGCCGACGTGCCGCGCGTGGTACCGACGCCAATGATGGCGCCCGTGATGGTGTGGGTCGTTGATACGGGAATGCTGAAGTAGGTCGCCATGAACAGCGCGATCGAACCTGCGCACTCGGCGGCAAATCCGCCCACGGGTTTCAACTTCGTGATGCGTTGACCCATGGTCTTGACGATACGCCAGCCGCCGAACATCGTGCCGAAACCAATGGCGACGAAGCAGCTGAACACCACCCAGGTTGGCAGGTGATCCTTGGTGGTGAGCCCATTGGCGATGAGCAGCAGCCAGATGATGCCCATGGTTTTCTGCGCATCGTTGGCGCCGTGACCCATGCTGTAGGCCGCTGAAGAGACGAGCTGCAGCCGCCGGAACCATTTGTCCACGCGCCGCGGCGTCTGCCGAAAAAATATCCAGGACACCAGCAGCATGATGCCGGCACCGAAAATCATTCCCGCCATCGGCGAAATGAAGATGAAGGCGGCGGTCTTGATGATGCCGGGCGCGAGCAGCGGCCCGGTGCCGGCCTTCGCGAGCGCGGCTCCAATCAGGCCGCCGATGAGCGCGTGAGAAGAGCTGGACGGGATGCCGTAGTACCAGGTGATGAGATTCCAGGCGATGGCGCCGATCAGGGCGCCGAATATCAGCTGATTGTCGACGAAGGCGGGATCGACAATTCCTTTGCCCACCGTGGCGGCCACGCCCAGGTGGAAGAAGAACACGGCGACGACATTGAAGAATGCCGCCCAGAGCACAGCCTGCCAGGGTTTGAGCACGCCGGTGGAAACCACGGTCGCGATGGAGTTCGCCGCATCGTGAAAGCCGTTCATGAAGTCGAACGCCAACGCCAGCGCGATCAGCAGAATCAGCGAGAGGGAAACCGTGCCGAGATCCATGTATGAAACCGAAGCGCCAGGTCAGGCGTTTTCGAGAACGACGCTTTCGATCACGTTGGCCACGTCCTGGCACTTGTCCGTGGCCGATTCGAGCAGTTCGTAAACCGCCTTGAGCTTGATGAGCTGACGCGTATCGGTTTCGTTGCGGAACAGTTCGGAGATGGCCGCGCGCATGACCTTGTCGGCCTCGGACTCGAGCTTGTCGATTTCCTGGCAGAGCTTGAGGATGGCAGGAGCATCCGCCATGGAGGCCATGAGGCCCACCGCGGACTGAACGCGCTCCGCGCAACGCAGCACCAGTTCGGCGAGCTGCGTGGCTTCGGGGGTGACTTTCTGGATGTCGTACAGCACCAGCGATTCGGCGGTGTCCTGGATGAGGTCAAGCACGTCATCCATGCGCGAGATCAGCCGATGGATTTCATCGCGATCGAAAGGGGTGATGAAGGTGGTGTGCAGCAGCTGCACGGTCTCGTACGTGATGCGATCGGCGCCATGCTCGGCGTCCTCGATCTGCTTGATGCGCGTGGCGCGATCGGCCTGGTCGTCGTAGTGGCGAAGCACGTCGGCGAGGGCCACCGCGCCCTCCACGATGAACTTGGCGTGGCCATCGAACAGACTGAAGAAGCGCCCCTCGCGAGGCATCAAACGCGAGATGAAATTCATTGATGTTTTTTCCGCGGGACCGGTTTGCGACGCGGAGTTTAGTGGGTCAGCGCGGCGCTGTCACAAAAGGGTCATCGGCATGGCCCCCAAGGGTCAGGCCAGCATTTCCTTTAGTGCATTCAGGTAGATGCGATGCAAACGGTCGATGTCGGTGACGTTGACGCTTTCGTTCACCTTGTGGATCGTGGCGTTGATTACCCCGCACTCGACCACTTGTGAGCCGAGCGTGGCGATGAACCGGCCGTCGGAAGTGCCGCCGCCCGTCGAGAATTTGGGTTTTGCACCGGTCTCGGTTTCGATGGCCCGCGTGACGCCCGCCGACAACGCACCCGGCGCCGTATAGAAGGGCTCTCCGGAGACGTACCACTCGAGCGTGTAGCGCACGCCGTGTTTCTTGAGGATCCCTTCGACAATGGTCTTGAGTCCGTCGATGGTCTGCACGGGCGAATAGCGCAGGTTGAAACGCGCCTTGAGCTCGCCGGGAATGACATTTGGCGCGCCGGTGCCGGCGTTGAAATTCGAGATCTGAAAGCTGGTGGGCTGGAAGTGCGCATTGCCGTTGTCCCAGACCCGCGTGGTGAGCTCCGCGAGCGCCGGCGCAAAGGTATGCACCGGATTCTCCGCGAGCTGCGGATAGGCGATATGTCCCTGCACGCCGTGCACCGTGAGCCGGCCCGACAGAGAACCGCGGCGGCCGATCTTGATGGTGTCGCCGAGCGCGTTCTCGCTCGAAGGTTCACCGACGATGCACCAGTCGATCTTCTGGCCTCGCTCACGCAGCGTCTCCACCACTCGCTTGGTACCGTCAACTGACGGACCTTCCTCATCGCTGGTGATCAGGTAGGCGATCGTGCCCTTGTGTTTCGGGTGGGCCTGCACGAAATCTTCGGTGGCGGTAATCATGGCCGCGAGCGCGCTCTTCATGTCGGCGGCGCCGCGTCCAAAAAGCAGGCCATCTCGCACCGCAGGCTTGAACGGATCGCTCTTCCATTCTTCGAGCGGCCCGGTCGGCACCACGTCGGTGTGGCCCGCGAAACACAGTACTGGCCCGCCCTTGCCGCGCGTAGCCCAGAAATTGTCCACGTTCCCATATCGAAGGTTTTCGATTTCGAAACCGGCGGCGGCGAGCCGCCTAGTCATGACTTCCTGGCAACCCTGGTCGGCGGGGGTGACGGAGTTGCGCCCGATGAGATCGAGCGTGAGATCGACGGTGGCTGACATCGCTGCGCGTTATACGGAACTCACCCTGCAGCAGCAAGGAGTTTTGTGACGGTCCCGTGAAATGCCGTTTCGTGAAATATTTATGCAACCTTGCGGTCATAAAGTCCGGCGCGTCACAACCGGAGGCTCATACAGTGACTCGCAACATCCTCGTTTCCACGCTCGCGGCCGGCATCGTCTGCGCCATAGGCAGTACGGCACAGGCGCAGTCCGCGCGCGATTCCATCAACATCGTCGGATCATCGACGGTGTACCCCTTCACCACCACGGTTGCCGAGCAGTTCGGGCGTGGCGGAAAGTTCAAGACTCCCAAGGTGGAGAGCACGGGCACGGGCGGCGGCATCAAGCTGTTCTGCAACGGTGTCGGCCCTCAATTCCCGGATATCGCCAATGCCTCGCGAAAAATGCGCCTGGCTGAACTCCAGACCTGCCAGAAGAATGGCGTCAAGGAGGTCGTCGAGATCAAGGTCGGTTACGACGGCATCGTGCTCGCGCAAAGCAAGGCGGGCACCACGCTGAACCTCACGCGCAAGGACGTCTATCTGGCCCTGGCGAAGACCATCCCCGATCCGGCAAATCCGAGCGCGCTGATTCCAAACCCGTACAACACATGGAAGGACGTCAACAAGTCGCTGCCCGCGGTGAAGATCGAGGTGCTGGGTCCGCCGCCGACCTCCGGCACGCGCGACTCTTTCGCCGAGCTTTACCTGGAAGCGGGCTGTCGCAACTACGCCTGGCTCGACGCGCTGCGTACCCAGGACGAGCCGCGCTTCAAGCGTGCCTGCGACAGCATTCGCGAAGACGGTTCGTACATCGAAGCCGGCGAAAACGACAACCTCATCGTGCAGAAGTTAGGCGCCAACAAGGATGCCGTGGGCATCTTCGGCTACAGCTTCCTCGAGGAGAACCTCGACAAGCTCAAGGGCGCCGTGGTCGACACCGTCTCGCCGACTTACGAGACGATCGCTTCGGGCAAGTACCCGGCCTCGCGTCCGCTTTTCATCTACGTGAAGAAGGCGCACGTGAACGTGATTCCGGGCATTACCGATTTCATCGCCGAGTACACCAGTGAGAAGGCGCTGGGCGACGAGGGTTATCTCGCCGACAAAGGCCTGATCCCTCCGCTCAAGAACGAGATCGGCAAGATCCGCGACGACGCCAAGGCGTTGAAGCCGCTCAAGCTCTGAGCGTTTTCGCGCAAGACAAATGTCATCCCAAGAAATCAGAGAACACACATGACACGCAAACTAATTCCGCTGGCCGTGGCCAGCGCCATCGTCGGCTCGGCGCTGCTCGCGCCACAGGCGGCTTTCGCGCAGAACGCCGAAATCGAGGCGCTGAAGGCGCAGCTCGCGGCACTGTCCGCCAAGATCGATCAGCTCGAGAAGTCACAGACACAGACCAAGAAGACCGTCGATGAGACGCAGGCCACCGCCGACAAGACCGCCGACGTCGTCGCGCAGGAAAAGTCGCGTCTGAGCTTCGCCGGCGACCTGCGTTACCGCTACGAAGGATTCGATGTGCAGTACGTCGAACGCAATCGCGAGCGTGATCGCATCCGCGCGCGGCTCAACGCGAACTTCCGGGTCAATGACACGATCAACGGCGTGCTTGGAATTTCGACCGGCAGCACGGATCCGCGCTCGGGCAACCAGACGCTCACCGATCAGAACGCGCGCAAGGACTTCGACCTCGACCTCGCGTACGTGACCTGGGCGCCGAACGCGCAGTGGAAGCTCACGGCGGGCAAACAACGTTACCCCTGGCAGCGCACGGGTGCCTTCTTCTACGACAACGATGTGAATCCGGAAGGAGTCGCGATCAACTTCGCCACGGGCAATTTCTTCGCCAGCACCTACTACGACTGGCTCGCCGAGCGCGCGCTGGCGTTTGGCAACGTGACCACCGGCACCAACACTGACTCGATCATGTTTGGCGCGCAGGTGGGATATCGAATCCCGTTCTCCGACGCGACGAAGCTGACGCTGGCCGCCACCTACTTCAACTTCGATGGCGTACAGGGCTATACCCCGTTCTTCGGCGGCAACTCCTTTGGCAACACGACGACCACCAGCGCCGCAATCTGCAGCCGGACTCTGCCGGCCGGGCCTCCGCCTACGGCCTGCCTGCTGTCTGACTTCGACATCATCGAAGGCTTTGCCGATCTGACCACGTCGCTGGGCGGCCGCCCGCTGCGCTTCTTCATCGACTACGCGCAGAACACCGAAGCTGAAGTGAATCCGGTGGCGCTCCAGAAGCTGGATACGGCATTAGGCGCGGGTGTCTCGTTTGGCGCCGCGTCGGCAGTCAAGGGAACCTGGGAGTTCGGAGTGACCTACCAGCAGGTCGAGAAGGACGCATTGTTTGGCCAGCTGGTCGACTCCGACTTTGGCGATGGCAACACCGATACGAATGGCTACGTCCTTCGCGGCGGTTACACGATTGCGCGCAACTGGACGCTGAACGCCGCGCTGTTCCTCAATGACTTGTCCAACGATGTTCCGCAGTCGGTGACGGTGTTCAACGAGGCCACTCCGACCCCGTATGACACGACGGTAATCAACGGAGTAATTGACCGTGATTACAAACGCTTGCAGCTGGATGTGAATTTCCGGTTTTAAGTGCGATACGGGGCGACACGGAGGTCGCCCCGGCCCTGATTGGCCGATTTCACGAAGCTGTAACAAAGCGGCGTTAAACAGGGTGGCCGCGAAATACAAGAGCGGCCTTACGGGCTTCGCCCAGCCAGGAACGACCAATACTCATGACTCCGGCGGCTCTACTCGTTGCGCTGACGCTGCTTTCAGTCGGCGCCTTCTGGATTGGCAAATCGCGCTCGCTCGCACTGGTGGGCGGCAGCCGCGGTGTGCGCAACCTGCACTCCCTTCCGGGTCATTACGGATTGATGACGGCATTGTGGTGCGCATTGCCGGCGCTCGCGGTCATCGCGATCTGGCTGATGGCCCAGGACGCGATCATCGTCCGGCTGGTCACGGATCAACTACCAGAGACCGTTCGTAACCTTTCCGAGAACGATCTGTCGCTGGTGTTGAACGACATGCGCAACCTGGTGGCGGGCAATGTTCCGGCCACGTCGGTGAGCGCTGCGGTTCAAGCCGCTTCAGCCGAGTACATCCACCTGCGCGGCATCAGCCGCATGGCGCTCACGGTCCTCGTCGCGGTGCTCGCGAGTCGGCGGAGTCATCATGATTCGTGCGCGCATCACACCGCAGTTGCGCGCGCGCAATGGCGTCGAGCGAGTGACCGAATGGCTGCTGCTCGGCTGCTCGACGATCGCCGTGTTCACCACGATCGGAATCGTGGCGTCAGTGGCCTTCGAAGCCTTCCGGTTCTTCGCGATCATTTCGCCCATCGATTTCCTGTTCGGCACCTCCTGGAGCCCGCAGATGGCGATCCGCGCCGACCAGGTGGGGTCATCGGGTTCATTCGGTGCCGTGCCGCTGTTCGCCGGAACGGCGCTCATCTCTTTCATCGCCATGTCCATTGCCGTGCCCATTGGCCTGTTCTCGGCGATCTACCTGGCCGAATACGCGCATCCGAATTTTCGAACCTGGGCCAAGCCGCTGCTGGAAGTGCTCGCGGGCGTGCCCACCGTGGTGTACGGATTCTTCGCGGCGCTGACCATCGGCCCGGCGCTGCGCGGCTGGGGTGAGGGTATTGGCCTCAATGTTGCCTCGGAGAGCGCGCTCGCCGCCGGCTTCGTCATGGGCATCATGATCATTCCGTTCGTGTCCTCGCTGGCCGACGACATGATCAGCGCGGTGCCGCAGAGTCTGCGCGACGGCGCCTACGCGCTTGGCGCTACGCGTTCAGAAACCATCAAGCAGGTGGTGCTGCGCGCCGCATTGCCGGGCATCGTCGGCGGCGTGCTGCTCGCGGTCTCGCGCGCGATCGGCGAGACCATGATCGTGGTCATGGCGGCGGGGCTCGCCGCCAACCTGACCGCGAATCCACTCGAGGCCGTGACTACGGTCACCGTGCAGATCGTCACGCTGCTGGTCGGAGACCAGGAGTTCGACAGCCCCAAGACCCTGGCCGCGTTTGCGCTCGGCCTGGTGCTGTTCCTCGTCACGCTCGCGCTCAACGTGCTCGCGCTGCACATCGTCAGGAAATACCGTGAGCAATACGAATAAGTCTCGCCGTACGCCTGCCGAGACCCAGGCGATCGTCGAGCGCTCGCTGCGTCGCCGGTACTGGGCCGAGCGCCGCTTCCGGATGTACGGCTTCGCGGCCGTCACCGCCGGCATGGCGTTCCTGGTCTACCTGTTTTTCGTGATTTTCTCGAATGGCATTGGCGCTTTCCAGCAGACGCAGGTGCGGCTCTCTATCTACTACGATCCGCAGGTCATCGATCCCAGTGGCAATCGCAATCCCGACGACCTGCAGGCCGCGGACTACCAGGCGTTGATCCGCGCGGCGCTCAAGGCGAAGTTTCCGGAAGTGGAAGGGCGCGCGGCCACGCGTGAGCTGACGCGCCTGGTAAGCGGCAGCGGGGCGTTCGACTTGCAGAAACGCGTCACCGCGGACCCGTCCGTGATTGACACCACGGAAGTGCGCTGGTTGCTCGCGAGCGACGCGGTGGATCTGTTCATGAAGGGACATATCGATCGCAAGTTGCCGGAAGCGGAGCGGCCGATCGGTGATAGCCAGGTCGGGTGGATCGACAAGCTCCGCGACGAAGGCGCTCTGGCCCTCAAGTTCAACAAGACTTTCGTGACGGGTGGCGACTCACGCGAGCCGGAGAACGCCGGCATCTGGGGCGCGGTGGTTGGTTCGTTCTACATGCTGCTGCTGACGCTGCTGCTGTCCTTCCCGATCGGCGTCGCTACGGCTATCTACCTCGAGGAATTCGCGCGACGCAATCGCTGGACCGACCTCATCGAGGTGAACATCAACAACCTGGCCGCGGTGCCTTCCATCGTCTTCGGTCTGCTGGGTCTCGCCGTGTTCATCGGCTTCTTCGGCCTGCCGCGCTCGGCGCCGCTGGTGGGCGCGATGGTGCTCACGTTGCTGACGCTGCCCACCATCATCATTGCTTCGCGCGCCGCACTCAAAGCCGTGCCGCCGTCGATCCGTGAAGCGGCGCTCGGCATGGGTGCTTCGAAGATTCAGACCGTCGCACATCATGTGTTACCACTCGCCATGCCTGGCATGCTCACCGGGACCATCATTGGCATGGCGCGTGCGCTCGGAGAGTCCGCACCGCTGCTCATGATCGGCATGGTGGCGTTCATCGTCGACATTCCGAACGGTGTCACCGACGCTGCCACGGCGCTGCCCGTACAGGTTTACCTCTGGTCCGACAGTCCCGAGCGCGGTTTTGTCGAGAAAACCTCCGGCGCCATCATCGTGCTCCTGGCCTTCCTGGTGGTCATGAACACAACTGCGGTAATCCTCCGTAAACGATTCGAACGACGTTGGTGAAAACTATGGAAGCGGCCGAACTTACTGGCATCAACCTGAAACCGAGCATGCGCACGTCAGAGCCCGGCTCGCTGCAGGAGCCGACCGACGCGAGCAGCCGTGCGACAGTCGGCAACATCACCGTTGAAGATCCGATTTTCAGTTGCCGTGACGTCGATGTGTACTACGGCTCGAAACATGCCATCAAGAAGGTAGGCATCGACGTCGGCAGGAAGCAGGTTCTCGCCATGATCGGTCCTTCGGGCTGCGGCAAGTCCACCTTCCTGCGCTGCCTGAATCGCATGAACGACACGATCGAGGGCGCACGCGTCGAAGGTTCGATCATGCTCGACGGCAAGGACATTCACGACAAGAAGCAGGACGTGGTGCAGTTGCGCGCGCGAGTCGGCATGGTGTTCCAGAAGCCGAATCCGTTTCCCAAGTCGATATACGAGAATGTTGCCTACGGGCCACGCATTCATGGGCTCGCGGGTGATCGCGTCGAGCTCGACGAGATCGTGCACGGTTCGCTGCAGCGCGCCGGATTGTGGGAAGAGGTGAAGGACCGTCTGCAGGCGCCAGGCACCTCGCTGTCGGGCGGCCAGCAGCAGCGTTTGTGCATCGCGCGCACGATTGCCGTCAATCCGGAGGTGATCCTCATGGACGAGCCCTGTTCGGCGCTCGATCCGATCGCCACCGCGCGCATCGAAGACCTCATGGAGGAATTGCGCGAGAGCTATGCGATCGTAATTGTGACCCATTCCATGCAGCAGGCCGCGCGGGTTTCGCAGCGTACCGCGTACTTTCACCTGGGCGATCTCATCGAAGTGGGCGAGACGGATCGCATCTTCACGAACCCGCGCCACAAACTGACCGAAGACTACATCACGGGCCGATTCGGATAACATCGACGCCATGTCGCTGAGTCTCGAAGGCCACACCGCACGCGCGTTCGACGGCGACCTCTCGTCGCTGCACGTGCAGGCGGTGGCGATGGGCGCGCTGGTCATCGATCAGGTGCAGCTTGCGGTCAATGCCTACTCAGGCTGGGACCGTTCCATGGCCAAGCTGGTGCTGGAACGCGAGCGAAAGATCAACCAGTACGACTCCGAGATCGAAGAAGCTGCGCTGCAGGTGATCGCGAGGCGCCAGCCCGTAGCGCAGGATCTGCGCGCAGTCTTTGCCATCGACAAGGTCGTCACCGAACTCGAACGCGCCGCGGACGAAGCGAAGAAACTCGCGCTGGCAGTGCTCTCTGATTCCGAATCGAATGGATTTCGTCCGGGCGCAGCCACCGCGCGCGAAGCGCGGCAGTTAGGCCGACTCGCGGTGCTCATGATCCGCGCGTCGCTCGAGGCTTTCGACCTGCTGGATCCGGCCGCGGCTGCGGCGGTGATCCACCAGGATCAGGAAATGGATTCCGAATATGCGGCGGCGTTGCGGCGCATTCTCACGCGCGCCATGGAAGACGTGCGCCAGACGCAGGCGGCGATCGAAGCGGCGTTCATCATGCGTTCGCTGGAACGCATCGGCGATCACGCGCGCAACATCGCGCGCCACGTGGGTTTCATCGGCGGGCAGTTCGATCCCACCGCGACCGGCGTGCTGCCGGCGACATTTTCCGTCAAGAACTGATCCGTCGGATACTAGTTAGGTAATCCCGCGTTGGGGACGGCGGCGTCAGGCAGGCGTCGGCGCGTCCCGCTTGCGGGTACACCGCTGACTGGTCGCATTCGATTGCGCCAAAGTGGTCCTACCCGCCCGCGCATGCTTCGCGGACTCTCTTGTGACATCGACTGCGCCGCAGTTGTCACGAGGAGAGGGACATGAATCGATCGAAGGGATTTCGGCAATGGCTCGGAACACTGGTGGCGCTGTGCGTGGCGCCGCTGTGCGCCGCGCAGAGTGGATTGACAACGACGCTCGACGCATCGAGTTCGATTTCGGGAAATCGCTGGGTCAACCACGTGGAGCGCGGCCCAGCAACAACCGGGCCCGATGACCATCGACGGGATCTTCGGTGGCGACAAGAGCCGCTCGTTCAATAACGAGACCATCCGTCATATCGTGCACACCAGCGTGGGTGGCAGAAAAGTACGCGTGCGCATTTCGAATGCATATGGCTTCCTGCGATTGAGCGTGGGTGCCGCCAGCGTGGCGCTGCGCCGCACTGGTGCCTCGATTTATCCCGGCACCAACCGCAGGCTCACCTTCAGTGGACAGACTTCGATCGTGATTCCTGCAGGCGCCGTCGCGGTGAGTGATGCGGTGGATCTCGACGTGCCGGCCAGGGGCGACCTCGCCGTGAGTGTCTATCTACCGACAGAGACCGAACCCGCTACCTACCACGAGAAGACGATGCTGGACTCCTACATCGCCGTCGCGGGCAATTTTACCGGGGCCACCGATTTGCCGGGTGCGACAGTGATCTTCTCGACTTTCTACCTGTCAGCCGTGGAAGTGCTGCCGTCGGAGCCGATCGCCACGCTGGTGGCATTCGGAGATTCCCTCACGCAGGGCGAGGGGTCGTCGCGCAACGCGAACCGGACCTGGCCGGACTTACTGTCCGCGCGGCTCAACCCCAATCCGTCGCGGCCGCGTCTTGCGGTGATCAATCAAGGAATTGGCTGCGGACGGCTGCTGTGGGATTTCTGCGGACCGAGTGGCGCCGCGCGATTCGATCGCGACGTTCTCAGCGTTACCGGTGCGACCGGTGTCATCGTGCACCTGGGACTCAACGACATCACGATTCCTTCGATCTTGCCCTATTTCGGCAAACCCGATTTCGCCGCGGAAGCCGTCAGCGCCAGTGACATCATCGTCGGGTTGCACCAGCTCACGCTGCGTGCACGGGCGCGTGGGATGAAGATCTTCGGCGCCACCATTGCGCCCAACGGTTCGAGCACCGTGCCCGGCGCCTTCACGCCGGAGAACGAGGCCAAGCGCCAGGCGGTGAATCGATGGATACGTACTTCCGGTGCATTCGACGGCGTCGTCGATTTCGATGCCGCGGTGCGCGATCCGGCGAATCCCACGCGGCTGCTGCCTCTCTACGATGTCGATGGAACCCATCTCAACGACGCCGGTTACGAAGCAATGGCGAACGCGGTCAATCTGTCGATGCTCTTCTGATAGTCTCGCCCGCCAGTAGGTAGACCACGGCGACGGCCCTCTCCCGGGACACCGGGAGAGGGCGCGCGGGCGGGAGCAAGGATGCCGAGAACAGCGAGCCTGTCGATCTTTATCGAAGCGCCCGGCGGCCGGACCTTGCAGGATCAGATCTATCGCAGCATTCGCCAGTCGATTCTCGATGGCCTCGTCCGGGGCGATCGGCGCCTTCCATCTACTCGTGCACTGGCGGCCGACCTTGGTGTGTCGCGCACGACAGTGTTGCTGGCGCTGGAGCAGTTGCGCGCCGAAGGCTACGTCGTGGCGCGGCGCGGCTCCGGGATGTTCGTCGCCCCGATTCTGCCAGCGCGCTTGCCGCGGGTAATTCCGCTACCGGCGGCCACTCCTCCGGAATTTCCGGTCTCACGTCCGCTCTTTTCGAGGCGCGGGGCCGCTTTGGCACGAATGCGCCCGCCAGACCGGCGGCCTCCGTCCTCGGTCGCCAGCGCATTTCGGCTCGGCACTCCGGCGCTGGATCTGTTTCCGCTGCGTCTCTGGGCGCAACTCACGCGCGAATGCCTTCGTGCGCTGAAGCCTTCACATCTCGACTACTCGCAACTCGCGGGATTTGCGTCAGCTGCGCGTGGCCATTGCCGAGCAGGTGCAGTCGCGCGGCACGCGTTGCGACGCCGATCAGATCCAGGTCGTCATGGGCGCGCAACGTGGCCTCGACCTGATCGCACGCATGTTGCTCGATCCCGGTGACGAAGCCTGGATGGAAGATCCCGGGTACACGGGTGCACGCGGCGCCCTGGCTGCGGCCAGCGCCACCGTGGTGTCGATGCCGATCGATGAAGAAGGGATGATCGTCGATGCCAATTGCGCGGGCGATGCGCGCATCGCCTACGTGACTCCTTCGTGCCAGTTTCCGCTCGGCGTGGCGATGAGCCTTGCGCGCCGGCATGAACTGCTGAGATGGGCGAGACGATCGCACGCGTGGATCGTGGAAGACGACTATGACTGTGACACTCGTTATCAGAGCCAGCCGCTGCCTTGCCTGCATGCGCTTGATCCGGACGGTCGTGTCATCTACGTGGGGACGTTCAGCAAGACTTTGTTTCCCGCGCTGCGACTCGGATTCCTGATCGTGCCACGTGATCTGCAGGCGGGCTTCATCACGGCCCGGCTGGCAACCGATCTCCATCCGCCCGTGCTCGAGCAACTGGTGCTCGCGATGTTCATCAGCCGTGGTCACTACGCCCGCCACGTGCGCCGGATGCAATCCGCATACGCGGAACGTCTCGATGCATTGAGACGTGCCATCGACCGTTCGGGCGCGCCTCTACGCGTGCGTCCGGTGCATGCCGGCATCCACGCAGTCGTCGACGTGGATGGCGTCAGCGCCGAGCGGATTCACGAGGAAGCCGCACGGCACGGCATCGAGACAATGCCGCTGTCAGCCTACTATTTCGGTGCCGGCAAACGCGCCAATGCGCTGCTGCTCGGCTTCGGTTCCGTGTCGCCAGCTGCCATTCGCGCGGGTGTCACGAAACTGGCGCGCGTCATCGAGGCGGTGAGAGCCGAGGCGTGACGTGCGATGCACCCGTGCGTGTCAGATGAGTGATGCGAGTTCCGGCCACTGCGACCGGAGGCGTTCCGCGGATGCCGGATCATCAGCGAGCAGCGTGAAGTCTGCGAAATCGAAACCGGGGCCGACGGTGCAGCCGACCAGCGCGTAGTCCGCGAGCGCACGAGCGGCCTGCCAGCAATCGGCGGCGACAGTGCACACGGGCGTCTCCGAGGCGGCGACCAGCCGATGTCGCGTGAGCGCAGCGACGGCGGCATCGACCTCGAGCACTTCCAGCGGTCCGCCTTCGTATAGATGCCAGACCTCGTCAGAGGTGACGCGATGCCAGCGGCTCACGGCCCCACCCGGCAGCAGGAAGTAGATAGTCGTGAGCGCGGCGCGGGGGCCGCGCCCGTCGAGCGGCGCGACCAGGCGCGCAGACCGGAAAATCTCCCGATAGAAGCCGCCCTCGGGATGCGGTTCGAGCTCGAGTTTCGCAATGAGCTCGGCGGCGCGCGGGTGCATGTCGGCCATCGCGTATTCAGTCCGCGCGCAGCAGCTCGTTGATCGACGTCTTGGCGCGCGTCTGCGCGTCGACGCGCTTCACGATCACCGCGCAGTACAGCGAGTATTTGCCATCGGACGAGGGCAGGTTGCCCGACACCACCACTGATCCCGCCGGCACCCGGCCCTGCAGCACCTGGCCCGTGGCGCGGTCATAGATCTTGGTGCTCTGGCCGATGAACACGCCCATCGAGATCACCGAGCCTTCTTCGACGATGACGCCTTCGACCACTTCCGAACGCGCACCGATGAAGCAGTTGTCTTCGATGATGGTGGGCGAGGCCTGCAAGGGTTCGAGCACGCCGCCGATGCCGACGCCTCCCGACAGGTGCACGTTCTTGCCGATCTGCGCGCAGGAACCGACGGTGGACCAGGTGTCCACCATGGTGCCGCTGTCGACGTAGGCGCCGATGTTCACGTAGCTCGGCATGAGCACCGTGTTGGGAGCGATGTAGGAACCGCGGCGCGCGACGGCGGGCGGCACCACGCGCGTGCTGCCACCCGTGAGCAGCGCGCCATCGTCCGCCTGAGAGCGTGCCGCATATTTCAGCGGCACCTTGTCGAAGAAACGCGTGTAGCCGGCTTCCATGATCTGGTTGTCGTGCGTGCGGAAATACAGCAGCACCGCTTTCTTGAGCCACTGGTTGACGGTCCACTGACCGTTCTTTTTCTCGGCGACGCGCGCCTGGCCCGAATCCAGCAGCTCGATGCACTCTTCGATGGCGTGGCGGAGCGTCGGTGGCGAATTCTTCGCGTTGATATCCGCGCGCCGCTCGAAGGCCTCGTCGATGGTGGCGGCGAGAGTAGTCAGATCGGTCACTTGAGAATCTCCAAAGATTATCTGGCCAGGAAAGTCCGGATGCGCTGCGCGGCGGTCACACATTCTTCCACCGGTGCGACCAGCGAGATGCGAACGCGCTGACGGCCGGGGTTGCCCGCGCGTGTGTCTCGCGCGAGATAGCTGCCCGGAAGAATGGTGAGATTCTGCGTGGCGTACAAGTCGCGCGTGAAGGCTTCGTCGTCGCCGTGAATGTCGGGCCACAGGTAGAACGCGCCATCCGGCTCCACCACGTCGAGCACCGGCTGGAGAATGGGCAGCACGCGCGCGTATTTCTCGCGATACAGCACGCGGTTGGCCGCCGCGTGGGCATCGTCGTTCCAGGCGGCGATGCTCGCGAGCTGCGTGGGCACCGGCATCGCGCAGCCGTGATAGGTGCGATACAGCAAATAGGGCTTTATCAGCCTGGCGTCACCGGCAACGAAGCCGGAACGCAACCCGGGAACGCTCGAGCGCTTGGACAACGAGTGGAACACCATGCAGCGCTCGAATGAAGTCATTGCCGTCGGCCAGCGCCGCCTGCAGCAGCGAAGGAGGCGGGGTGCTCTCGTCGCGATACAGGTCCGCGTAGCACTCGTCGGATGCGACCACGAAGTCGTACTTTTCCGCGAGTTTGAGTGCATGGCGCAGAAACTCGAGCGACAGCACCGCTCCGGTGGGATTGCCAGGACTGCAGAGGAACAGGATCTCGCAACGCTTCCAGATCTCGGCCGGCACGGCGTCGAGATCCGGCTGAAAGCGATTGCCGCCGGTGGTATTCAGGAATACGGGTTCGGCGCCGGCTAACAAGGCCGCGCCTTCGTAGATCTGGTAGAACGGATTCGGCATCGCGACCACGGGCTTCGACTGGGTCCCGCTCGTGCTGACCACCGCCTGTACGAACGAGAACAGCGCTTCGCGCGTGCCGTTGACCGGCAACACCATGCTCTCGGGCAGCACGCGCACTTTGAAGCGGCGTTCGAGCCAGCCGGCACACGCGGCGCGCATTTCCGGCAGCCCCGCGGTCACGGGGTAGCTGTCCAGCTTTCCAAGTTCGCGCCGCAGTGCTTCGATGACGAAGTGCGGTGGCGCGTGCTTGGGTTCGCCGATGGACATGGCGATATGCGAAAGCGCAGCGGGCGGTGTGATGCCGGCCTTGAGTCGCGCGAGTCGCTCGAACGGGTAGGCGGCGAGTAGTTCGAGGCGCTGGTTCACGCGGCGGCGCGGCGATCGAGCGTGCCGGACAGGCGCTGCTGCAGGCGTGTGGCAGCGGCTTCGTCGAGCGGCAGGCCTGCGAGCGAGGCGAGATAGAACACGTCTTCAGCGCGCTCGCCCACGGTCATGATTTTCGCGGCCAACAAGTCGACGCGCTCTTCCATGAGCACCTTGCCGATATCGCACAGCAGTCCGGGACGATCGCCGGCCACGAGCTCGAGCACCGAGCGGCGATTGCGTTCGTCGACCGTGACGGCGATCTGCGTGGCGGTGCGGAACATGCGGGCCTGGCGCGGCACGCGGCGCGTGACGGTGACCGGGGCTTCGTCGGGATGCTGCAACGCGCGCCACAGCGCGCGCTCGATCTCGCCGATGCGCTCGCTGTCGGCGATCGGCGCGCCGTCTTCCTCGAGCACGTGATAGAGGTCGAGGCTGAAGCCGTCGCCGGTGGGCGTGATCCTTGCGTCGACGATGTTGAGGCCGAGCTGATCGAGCACCGCGGTCGTGATGGCGAAACCGTTGTAGCGGTGCGGTGCGAACGCGAGGATGGCGGTGGTGCCGCGCTCGCTGCTCGATTGCACCGCGACCAGCGGGTCCTCGCTGCCGGGTTCGCGATCTGCCAGCAATTGCGTGTGCCAGGCCACTTCTTCGGGCGTGTGGCGCAGGAAGTACGCTGCCGTCAGACGTTCCCAGGCGCGCGTGATTTCCGGCGCGGTGATGCGGCCGCTGGCGGCCAGCAGCTTGCGTGCGCCGTCCTGCGTCTCGCGCATGAGCTCGTCGGGGTCGATCGGGCTCTCGAGTCCGCGGCGCAGCGCGCGC
Organism: uncultured Pseudomonadota bacterium; assembly: GCA_963736955.1. Lineage (GTDB taxonomy): Bacteria > Pseudomonadota > Gammaproteobacteria > Steroidobacterales > Steroidobacteraceae > CADEED01. The sequence continues at coordinate 191,208 of CAVTQT010000009.1, read as the reverse complement.
TTCACGCGTTCATAGAATTCCTGGAACAGCGACGCTTTCCAGGAGTTCCACAATTTCGGGTTGGTGCCACGCACGTCGGCGCTGGTCAGCACATAGAGATAGTCGAGGTGCGTCTCGTCGCCGACCTTGCGCGCGAACGCATTGACGACCTCGGGATCGGAGATGTCCTGCTTCTGGGCCGTCACCGAGAGCTCGAGATGGTTCTGCACCAGCCAGGCGACCAGGCGCGCGTCGTAGCGCGACAAGCCCTGTTCGAGGCAGAACGCTTCCGCGTCTACGGCGCCGAGCTGCGAGTGATCGCCACCGCGGCCCTTGGCGATGTCATGGAACAGCGCGGCGAGATAGGCGATCTCGAGTTTCGGCAGCTGCTGCATGATGGCCGACAGCTGCGGCAGTTCGTGGTCGTACTTGGGCAGCGACAACCGGCGCAGATTGCTCAGCACGAACAGCGTGTGCGCGTCCACGGTGTACGCGTGGAACAGGTCGTACTGCATGCGGCCGACGACGCGGCCGAACGCCGGGATATAGCGGCCCAGCACTCCGTAGGTGTTCATGCGCCGCAGCTCGTGCGTCACGCCGGCCGGCGCACGCAGGATTTCGAGGAACAGGCGATGGTTGCGCGGGTTCTGGCGGAATTCCTCGTCGATCAGCCACAGGTTCTTGTTGACCGCGCGGATGGTGGAAGCGCGTACGCCTTTCACGTCCGGGTTCTGCTGCAGCACCACGAACAGCTCGAGCAACGTGGACGGCGTGCGCGCGAACAGTTCTTCGTTCACCGCTTCCAGGTAGTCATTGCGCACCTGGAATCGCGGCGAGAGCGGACGCGGTGGTGCGGTCTCGGTGAGGATGGCTTCGCGGAACAGCTGCAGCAGCAGTTCGTTGAGCAGGATGACGTCCATGACCGTGCGGTAGTAACGCTGCATGAACTGCTCGACCGCCAGCGTGTACGAGGCATCTTCGTAACCGAAGCTCTGCGCGAGCCGGATCTGGTGATCGAACAGCAGGCGGTCCTCGCGCCGGCCGGTGAGCACGTGCAGGCCGAAGCGCACTTTCCAGAGGAACGATTGCGCCTGCTTGAGCTTGCGCAGCTCGGAGGCCGACAGGAAGCCATGCGTCAGGAGTTCGTCCAGCGAGCTCGCGCCGAAGTGGCGCTTGGCCACCCAGGCGATGGTCTGGATGTCGCGCAAGCCGCCGGGGCCGGTCTTCACATTCGGTTCGAGGTTGTAGGCCGTGTCGTTGGCCTTGAGATGGCGATCCTGCTGTTCGGCAACCTTGGCTTCGAAGTACGCCTTGATAGGCCACACGCGGTCGGCCGACACCGCCGCGCGCATGGCGGCTAACAACTCCGCGTTGCCGGCGAGCAGTCGCGCCTCGACCAGCGTGGTCATGACGCCGACATCGGCGACGCTTTCTTCGGCGCATTGCGCCACGGTGCGCACGCTGTGACCGACCTCGAGGTTGATGTCCCACAGGAACGTGACCACGCGTTCGACCACGCCGCGTCCGGCGTCGTCGGGCGTTTCCGGCACGAGGATCAGGATGTCGACGTCGGAATGAGGATGCAGTTCACCGCGTCCATAGCCGCCGACGGCCGCCAGCGTCCAGCTCTCGTAGCCCGCGGGCAGTTGCGAGCGCCACACCTCGCGCAGGATGGCGTCGATGAGTTCGGCGCGCGCATGCACCAGCACTTCCACCGACTCGTCGGCGCGGAAGCGCTCGGTGAGCTCGGTGTTCGCTTCCTTGAGTTCCGTGCGGAACGCTTCCGGCGCGTATGAAGCTTCGGCGAGGCGTTCGCGCAGATGGGCAAGGCGCAACCAGGGCGCGCTGCGCAGCACCGTGGTTTCGTTGGCCTCGATGTCCTCTTCCAGCGACGCCATCTACTGTGCCGCCGGGCGCTTGCTGCCAGCGCCGAGCGTCAGCACTTCGACCCCGGTCTCCGTGACCAGGCAGGTGTGCTCCCACTGCGCGGAGAGCGAGTGGTCCTTGGTCACCACCGTCCAGCCGTCGCCTAACAAGCGCACGTGGCGCTTGCCGGCATTCACCATGGGCTCGATCGTGAAAGTCATGCCGGCCTTGAGCTCATCGCCGGTGCCGGGTTCGCCATAGTGAAGAACCTGCGGATCCTCGTGGTACACGCGGCCGATGCCATGGCCGCAGTACTCGCGCACCACGGAGAAGTTGCGATCCTCGACGAAGGTCTGGATGGCGTGTCCGATGTCGCCGAGATGGGCGCCGGGCTTCACCTGTTCGATGCCGCGCCACATGGCTTCCCAGCACGTTTCGGTCAGCCGCTGCGCGGGCAGGGCGGGTTTGCCCACGTAGTACATGCGGCTGGTGTCGCCATGGAAACCATCGCGGATCACGGTGACGTCGATGTTCAGGATGTCGCCGGACTTCAGGACCTTGTCGTTCGGGATTCCGTGGCACACCACGTGGTTCACCGAAGAACAGATGGTCTTCGGGAAACCCCGGTAGTTCACGTTGGCCGGAATCGACTTCTGGACCTCGGTGATGTGCTCGAAACACAGCCGATCGAGTTCCTCGGTGGAGACGCCGGGTTTGACGTGGTCCCCGATCATGTCGAGAACCTCGGCTGCCAGGCGGCCGGCCACGCGCATTTTTTCCTGCTCGGCCGGGGACTTAATGGTGATGTGGCGACTCACGAGGGAGTCCATCGGGTGTACCTGCGTAAGGCATTGTTTTGACGGGGGAGGGATGGTATAAAGCGCGGCCTTTTTTGGCAATGAAACTCACTTAAACCACACGCGCAACCTGCAGCCCAGGCTTTTCGAAGAAAAGCCGGTCTTTAAAAGATTCGCTTCTCCAAGCGGGACTGCATAACGGGTGGATGGGTGTCCCAAGAGAAATCAAAGGATATCCACCCGGGCGGCGCGGAGGCTTAACCCACCAGGAGAAATTTGATGTCCGGCGTGTCAATGCGACAAATGCTGGAAGCGGGCGTCCATTTTGGACACCAGACCCGCTTCTGGAACCCGAAGATGGCTCCGTTCATTTTCGGCGAACGAAACAAGATCCACATCATCAACCTCGAGAAGACGCAGCCCATGTACGCGGAAGCGGCCGCTTTCGTGCGTGGCGTGGTCGCGGACGGCGGCAAAGTGCTGTTCGTCGGCACCAAGCGCTCGGCGCGTGAAGCGGTCGAGAAAGAAGCTCGCCGTTGCGAGATGCCCTTCGTCAACCAGCGTTGGCTTGGCGGCATGCTCACCAATTTCAAGACCATCCGCGGCTCGATCAAGCGCCTCGCCGACCTCACCGAGATGACCGAAAACGGCACGCTCGGCAAGCGTGGCAAGAAAGAAGGCACGATGATGCGCCGTGAGAAGGACAAGCTCGAGAAGAGCCTGGGCGGCATCAAGCAGATGGAATCGCCCGCCGGACGTCATCTTCATCATTGACGTAGGCCACGAGGAGATCGCCATCCTCGAAGCCAAGAAACTCGGTATCCCGGTGGTCGCGGTGGTGGACACCAACTGCGCGCCGGACAACGTGGACTACGTGATCCCCGGTAACGACGACGCCATGCGCGCCATTTCGCTGTATGCCGCCGGGATCGCCGATTCGGTCATCGAAGGCCGTTCGCAGGCTCCGGCGGTCGCCGTGGGCGAAGACGAGTTCGTCGAGCTCGACGAGAACGGCAATCCGCGCAAGAAGGGCGCGCGTTCAGCGCCCCCGAAGGCGCCGCCGCCGCAGCGTGGCCGTCGTCCGGCCAACACCGCGTACCGCGCCGACGTCCGGTGGTCGCTAGCGTTGCCGCTGATCCGGAAGACGGTGCCGATCCGGCCGTGTTCGTGGATACGGGTGATGCGGCTCCGCGCAGCGCCACGGCCAGCGCCGGTCGCTCGCGCACGGGCACCGGCAACGCGCCGGGCCGTGGACGCGGCGGTGGCGGCGGTCCGCGCCGCGGTTGATCGCCTGTCAGTTACGAGGAAGGTTTAATGAACATTACTGCGGATGCAGTCAAGCAACTGCGAGAGCGCACCGGCGCCGGCATGATGGAGTGCAAGAAGGCGCTCGTCGAAGCCAACGGTGACGCGGATATCGCGGCCGAGAACATGCGCAAGGCGGGACTCGCGAAGGCCGACAAGAAGGCTTCGCGTGTCGCGGCGGAAGGCGTGGTCGTCATCGAGAAGTCCGCCGACGGCAAGACCGGCGTGCTGGTCGAAGTGAACAGCGAAACCGACTTCGTCGCGCGTGGCGACGATTTCCGCGGCTTCGCGGCGGATGTGGCAAAGGCGGCGCTCGCCGCCAGGGCGGCGCACAGTCGAGGCTGTCAATGCCCTCAAGCTCTCCAGTGGTGAGACGGTCGACGAGAAGCGTCGTGCGTTGATCGCGAAGATTGGCGAGAAACTCGACGTGCGCCGTGTGGCGTTCGTGTCGGCGCCGACGGCAGTGGGCTCGTATGTTCACACCGACAACAAGAAGGCCGCGCTGGTGGCGGTGGAAGGCGGCGACGCCGAACTGGCGCGAGACCTGGCCATGCAGGTGGTTGCGGCCAGCCCGCGTTACCTGACGCCGGCGGATGCGCCGGCCGAGCATGTGGCGAAGGAACGCGAAATCGAAACCGCCAAGGCGCTTGCCGAAGGCAAGCCGCCCGAGATCGTCGCCAAGATGATCGAAGGCCGTCTGCGCAAGTCGATCAACGAGTTCGCGTTGACCGGCCAGGTGTTCGTGAAAGACGGCGACCTGACCATCGAGAAGCTGCTCAAGAACAGCAAGGCGAGCGTCAAGAGCTTCGAACGCTTCGAAGTCGGCGCCGGCATCGAAAAGCGCCAGGACGACTTCGTGGGAGAAGTCATGGCGCAGGTGAAGGCGCAGACGAAGTCAGACGACAAGAAGTCGGATGGCAACGACCCGCCTGCAACCAAGCACTAGTCGATACGAAAACCCCGCCTTTCGCGGGGTTTTCTTTATGGCAAAGTGGGGGAACCAATGACCGCGCCGTACAAACGCATTCTCGTGAAGCTCTCGGGCGAAGCGCTGCTCGGAACTACCGAGTTCGGCATCGACCCGCTGGTCCTCAAGCGCATCGCCAGCGAAGTGCTCGAGATCCAGAAGAGCGGAGTGCAGGTGGCCTGCGTCATCGGTGGCGGCAACATCTTCCGGGGCGCCGGCCTCGCGCGCGCCGGCATGGACCGCGTGACCGCCGATCACATGGGCATGCTGGCCACGGTGATGAACGCGCTCGCGATGCAGGACGCCATCGAGAGTCTCGGTGGCGTGGCGCGCGTGCAGAGCGCCGTGCGCATCAACCAGGTCTGCGAAGACTACATTCGCCGGCGCGCCATGCGTCATCTCGAGAAGAACCGCATCGTCATATTCGCGGCCGGCACCGGCAATCCGTTTTTCACCACCGATTCGGCGGCCGCGCTGCGCGCGATCGAGATCAACGCCGACATCCTGCTCAAGGCCACCAAGGTCAACGGCATCTACGATTCGGATCCGATGAAGAACCCGGATGCGAAGCGCTACGCCACGCTCACGTACGACAAGGTGCTGGCCGATCGCCTCAACGTCATGGACGCCACCGCGATCGTGATGTGCCGCGACAATCGCATGCCGCTGCAGGTGTTCAATCTCAACAATGCGGGCGACCTGCCGCGCGTGGTGCGCGGCGATGACATCGGTACGGTCGTCACCAGCGACTGACGTGTTTTGGCTGAAGGAAGAGATAATCATGTTAGACGACATCAAGAAAGACGCCGCCACCCGGATGGGCAAGTGCGTCGAGAATTTCCAGGCCGACCTCAAGAAGCTGCGCACCGGCCGCGCGCATCCTTCGCTCATCGAGAATCTCAAGGTCGACTACTACGGCACCGACACGCCGCTCAAGCAGGTGGCGAACATCAGCGTCGAAGATGCGCGCACGCTGGTGGTGTCACCGTGGGAGAAGTCCATGGTGCAGGCCATCGAAAAGGCCATTCACAAGTCGGATCTCGGCCTGAACCCGATGAGCGCCGGCACCGTGATCCGCATTCCGCTGCCGCCGCTCACCGAGGAACGCCGCAAGGACATCACCAAGGTGGCGCGCGCCGATGCCGAGAATGCGCGGGTCGCCGTGCGCAATGTCCGTCGTGACGTGAACGCCGACGTCAAGGAAGCGCTCAAGGAAAAACTCATCTCGCAGGACGAAGAGAAGAAGGCCGAAGTCGACATCCAGAAGCTCACCGACAAATACATCGCCGACATCGAAGTCGCGCTCGGTGCCAAGGAAAAGGAACTCCTGCAGGTGTGAGTGGGAAGCCGCAACCGATCGTGAGCATTCCCAAACACATCGCGATAATCATGGACGGCAACGGGCGATGGGCCGAGGCTCGCGGTCTCGCGCGCCACGCCGGCCACAAGGAAGGCGTGCGTCCGGTTCGCATGTGCATCGAGCAATGCGCGCGTCGCGGCGTCGGTGCGCTCACGTTGTTTGCCTTCTCGAGCGAGAACTGGCGAAGGCCCACGATCGAAGTCACTAGTTTGATGCAGCTGTTCCTCGACGCAATCGACCGCGAGGTCGAGGACCTGCACAAGAACAAGGTGCGGCTGCGTTTCATCGGCGACCGGCACTCGCTGAGCGTCAAACTGCAGGCGCGCATGGCGGCGAGCGAAGCACTCACAGCCGCCAATTCCGGGCTCATGCTGCAGGTCGCCGTGAGTTACGGCGGACGCTGGGACATCGTGCATGCGGCGCGGCGCCTTGCGGCCGAAGTCGCCAGCGGCGCATTGCCGCTCGAAGGCATCAACGAAGAGCGGTTCGCGCGCGAACTGCAGCTCGGCGAGATCGTCGACCCCGATCTCTTCATCCGCACCGGCGGCGATCATCGCATCAGCAATTTTCTGCTGTGGAACCTGGCGTACACCGAGTTGTATGTCTGCGACGCGCTGTGGCCGGATTTCGATGTCGCGCATCTCGATGACGCGATCGCCACTTTCGCCGGCCGCGAGCGACGTTTCGGCCTGACCCGCGAGCAGGCGCGCGAGGCCACGCAGCGTGCTTAAGGAACGCGTATTCACCGCGCTCGTCCTGGTCGCCGTCGTGCTCGGCGTCATGCTCGGCCTGCCGCCGATTGCCACCGTCTGTCTGCTCACCGTGCTGGTGCTGGTCGGCGCGTGGGAGTGGGCAAGCTTCGCCGGGTTCGCGAGCCCCGCCGCTCGTGCGATGTTCACGATTGTCGTTGCGCTGGCGCTGGTCGCGTGCCTCTACTTGTATACCGCGTCGCCGGGCTTCGTGTGGATCACGCTGACGATCGCCATGGTGTGGTGGTTCGTGGCGTTCCTGTGGATCTGCCTGGCGCCGGCGCGCGTGACACAGGTCACCGCAGCTCTGGCGGGACTGCTGTCGCTGGTGCCTTGCTGGCTCGCGCTGGTGTACGTCACGTTCACGACGCAGAGCACGCACTGGGTGCTGTTCACGCTTGCGCTGGTGTGGGCCGCCGACACGGGCGCGTTCTTTGCCGGGCGGTGGTTAGGCCGCGTGCCGCTCGCGCCGCGCGTGTCGCCCAAGAAGACGTGGGAAGGCGCGCTCGGAGGAGTATTCGCGAGCGCCATCGTCGCATGGGCGGCCGCGACCTGGTGGTTGTCCGTGGACGTCTGGCCTTTCGTTTTCACCTGCATCGCTGTCGCGGCGCTGTCCATCGTCGGGGATCTCACGGAGAGCATGTTGAAGCGTTCGTCGGGACTCAAGGACAGCGGCAGCCTCTTTCCCGGTCACGGCGGAATGCTCGATCGAATCGACAGCGTGACCGCAGCCGCTCCGGCACTCGTGTTCGCGCTCATCAGCATGAAGGTCATTTCATGATTGGCGTCGCGATCCTCGGTTCCACCGGGTCGGTCGGCGAGGCCACACTCGATGTCATCGCGCGCCATCCCGACCGATTCCGCGTCGTGGCGCTCGGCGCCCATCGCAACGTGGAGAAGCTGGCCGAGCAGTGCCGGCGTTTCTCGGTTTCCTACGCGGCGCTGGCGGACCACGCCGCGGCTGACCGACTCGAAAGCGAGTTGCGCGCGCGCGGGGCAGGTACGCGTGTCATCCACGGCGCGGATCCACTGGTCGAAATTGCGAGCCTGCCCGAAGTGCATAGCGTCATGGCGGCCATCGTCGGCGCCGCGGGCCTGCGATCCACTTTCGCGGCGGCGCGCGCCGGCAAACGTCTGTTGTTAGCCAACAAGGAATCACTGGTGATGGCGGGACCGCTGCTCATGCAGTGTGTTCGCAACGCGGGCGCGACGCTGCTGCCGATCGACAGTGAACACAACGCCGTATTCCAGTGCCTGCCGCCCAATGCCCGCAGCGGCGAAGCGCCCCCCGGGGTGAAACGCATTCTGCTGACCGCGTCGGGCGGCCCGTTCCTCGACACGGATCGCGCGCGGCTCGAGCGCGTCACGCCCGATGAAGCCTGCGCACATCCCAACTGGGTCATGGGGCGCAAGATCTCGGTCGATTCCGCGACGCTCATGAACAAGGGGCTGGAATTCATCGAAGCCTGTCTGCTGTTTGGTGTGACGCCGCAACAGGTCGAAGTGGTGATTCACCGCGAGAGCATCGTCCATTCGCTGGTGGAATACGTCGATGGTTCGCTGCTCGCGCAGTTAGGTGCGCCGGACATGCGCACGCCAATCGCGCACGCGCTGGCGTGGCCGGAACGCGTAGCCTCGGGTGTACAATCCCTCGACCTCATCAAGGTCGGGACCCTGAGATTCGAAGCCCCGGACCTGCAGCGATTCCCTGCGCTGGCGCTGGCTCAGGAGGCCGCTCGGGCAGGCGGTTTGAGGCCTGCATCACTTAATGCCGCCAACGAGGTGGCAGTGTCGGCGTTTCTCGAGGGTGGATTGAACTTTGCGCGGATTCCGGCAGTCATTGAGTCAGTGATGGCAACCACCTCGGGCGGCGCAATCCGCGATCTCGACGACGTGCTGGCGGCCGACGCCGAAGCGCGCGACCGTGCTTCCTCCTTTATCCGGCCCCGCGCCGTGCACGCCTAAGGACCCTCGATGGAAATCGGCTGGAGCGCCCTCTGGTTCATCATCGCCGTGAGCTTGCTGGTCACGGTGCACGAGTACGGACATTTCTGGGTGGCGCGCAAGCTCGGCTTCAAGGTGCTGCGATTCTCGGTGGGTTTTGGCAAGCCGCTTTACAAGCGCGTGGGGCCCGCGCCCGATCACACGGAATTCGTCATTGCCGCACTGCCGCTTGGCGGATACGTGCGCATGCTCGATGAGCGCGACGGCGAAGTAAGCACCGAAGACCTGCCGCGCGCATTTGGAAGCAAGCCACCCTGGCAACGAATCCTGGTCATGCTGGCAGGTCCCGCGGCGAACATCCTGTTCGCCATTGTCGTTCTCTGGGCCGTCTTCTGGAACGCCGGACTCACGTTTCACACGCCCGTGGTGGGCGACGTAATTCTCGGGTCGCCGGCCGCTGCGGCCGGGCTGCGCACCGGTGATCAATTCGTGAGCATCGACGGTGAACCCATTCGCGATCACGGCGACGTGGCACTCGCCTTGTTAGACATGCTCAGCGACGATGGCAGCGCCGACATCGACGTGCGCGGCCGCGATGGGCAGTTGCGTCACCTGCACCTGAGCATTCCGGATTCGGACCAGCGCCGGAAGCTCACCGAGCCGCAGGCGCTGTTTCGCGGCCTTGGCTTCGATTTCTGGAGGCCATCGTCGCCCGCTCGCCTCGGTGAAATCCTCGAGGGCGGCCCCGCGGCGCGCGCCGGTCTGCAATCCGGCGATCTCATCGTCGCGGCGAACGGCGCGCACATCGGCACGTACAAAGATCTCGCCGAATACATCAACGCGCGTCCGGGCGAAAGCCGTGACGCTCGCAGTGCGGCGCGCGAACAGCGATCTGACCATTCGCGTGAATGTCGCTGCCGAAAAGATCGGCGACCGCACCATCGGCCGCATCCGCATCGAACCGGACCTGTCATCCGTTCCTCCTTATCCAAAGGAGCTCACGACATCTGTCGCGCTCGGCCCGCTCGAAGCGCTTCGGCATGTCGGCGAATCGCGCGTGGATGCTCACGGTCACGCAGGCAAAGTTCTTCGTGCGCATGCTCACCGGCCACGTCTCCATCAAGAATCTGTCGGGCGCGGTCTCCATCGCAGAGTACGCAGGTGAAACCGCACATGCAGGTCCGGAGAGCTTCATCCACCTGCTCGTGTTGTTGTCGTTGTCGCTCGGTTTTCTCAATCTGTTGCCGATACCGATCCTCGATGGCGGCCAGATCGTGTTCCAGATCGTCGAATGGGCGAAGGGTCGCCCATTGTCCGATCGCACTATGATGGTGGGCCAGCAGGCTGGCCTGCTGTTGCTGGTGCTGCTGATGGGCGTCGCCTTGTTCAATGACATCTCCGGCATCGCCGCGCGTCCATAAAAGAAATTCAATTCAGGGGTTCATCTTGATCACGAGGTTCGCGAGTCTTTGTGTTGCCGGTGCAGTTCTGCTGGCTGCGCCACTGCACGCCCAGGAGGGGCCCGCGTTCACTGTCGGCGACATCCGTGTCGAGGGTCTGCAGCGCGTGACCGAAGGAACGGTTTACAACTATCTACCGATCAATATTGGCGACACCCTGTCGGCGCAACGTATTCGCGAGGCGGTGCGCGCGCTGTACGACACCGGCTTCTTCCGTGACGTCGAGTTGCGCCGTGATGGCAACACACTGATCGTGGTGGTCAACGAACGCCCGACCATCGAGAGTTTCGAGCTCAAGGGCAACAAGGACATCAAGGACGAAGACCTGCACAAGTCCCTGCGAAACGTAGGCCTCGCGCAGGGCAAGACCTTCGATCGCTCCGTGCTCGAGGACGTCAAATCCTTCCTCCAGGACCAGTATGGCGCGCGCGGCAAGTACGCGGCTCGCATCGACGCGACCGTCGAGGAAGTCGCGGGCAATCGCGTCAAGATCAAGATCAATATCGTCGAAGGCAAGAGGGCCAAGATTCGCCAGATCAATATTGTTGGCAATCACACGTTCAAGGAAAAGGACATCCTCGAAGCCTTCGAGCTCAAGACGCCCAACCTGCTTTCCTTCTACAAGCAGGACGATCGCTATTCGCGCGAGTCGCTGCAGGGTGACCTGGAAAAGCTGCGCTCCTTCTATATGGATCGCGGCTACGCGAACTTCGAGGTGGAATCCACCCAGGTCGCCATCGCCCCCGAGAAGGACGACATTTTCATCACCGTGAATGTCAACGAAGGCGAGGTGTTCAAGGTCAAGGAAGTGAAGCTCGCCGGTACTTTCACGGTGCCCGAGCCGCTGCTGCGGCGCTATCTGCTCGTGCAGCCGGGCGACACCTTCTCGCGCAAGATCATCACGGCCACCCAGGAGCTGCTGCAGAACCGTCTCGGTGAAGATGGATTCGCATTCGCCAAGGTCGATCCCGTGCCCACGACGATTTGGCGATCCCAAGAACAAGGAGCTCTCGCTCACGTTCTTCGTCGATCCGGGCAACCGCGTATACGTGCGCCACATCGTCTTCAACGACGTGACCAAGATCAACGACGAAGTGCTGCGACGTGAGATGCGTCAGCTGGAAGGCGGCTGGCTCTCCAATGCCGCACTCGATCGTTCCAAGCAGCGTCTCGAACGCCTTCCGTACATCACGAAGGTCGAGTCGGAAACCAAACCGGTGGCCGGCTCCACCGACCTGGTCGACGTCATCTACAAGATCGAGGAAGGTCCGTCCGCGCAGCTCGGCGGCGGCATTGGTTACTCGGAGTCGCAGTCGTTCATCCTGAGCGGCAACTATGCCGACGCGAATTTCCTCGGCACGGGTCGCCGCGTGTCGGTGGACCTCAATTCCGGTCAATACAGCAAGGTGTACGGCATGTCGGTGACCGAGCCTTACTTCACGCCGAACGGCGTGGGGCTCACCGGCAACGTGACCTATCGTGACCAGACGCAGTTCGTCTCGGCATCATCCGACTTCTCGTCGGAGACCATCGGCGCCGGCTTCGATGTGGGCTATCCGATCGGGGAGAACCAGGGCATTCGCATGGGACTCCAGTTCCAGAAGTCGAGCCTGCTCACCAGCGAAGGCAGCAGCGCCCGCCAGTCGATCGCCTGGGTGGCGCTGAACGGTGATTCATCGCACGAATGTATCGACTACGTACCCGCGGTTCCTTCGTGCGACGTGTCCTTGTGGAGCACCGAATACAACACGGTCGAGTTCAACACGTCCTGGAACTATGACTCCCGCAATCGCTCGTTGTTTGCGGATCGCGGCATGCGGCACTCGTTCGGCATTGCGTATGCACTTCCTGGGGTCAGCGACGTGGAGTACTACGTCGCAAGCTACGAGTTCATCAAGTACGTGCCGCTGTTCGGCAGATTCACGCTGCAGCTCGGCGCCGATCTCGCTTACGGCATGGACATCGGTGAGACGACGGCCTTGCCGCCCTACAGGCAGTTCTACGGCGGTGGTCCTGAGACGGTGCGCGGATACCGGGAAAGTCGCCTGGGCCCCAAGGACGACTACGGCCGGCCGTTCGGCGGCAACCTGAAGGTGGTGGGCAGGGCTGAAGTGATCATCCCGCTGCCGCAGAAATTCCAGTCTTCAGCGCGCCTGTCGTGGTTTTACGATATCGGCAACATCTTCTCGACCGGCGATCGCTACCTGTTCCTCGGCCGCGCGGGACAGCCGGTCAAGTACGAATTCGAGTATGATAAATTGAAGCATTCGACGGGCATTGCAGTTCAATGGCTCGCACCGCTGGGTGTGTTCCGCTTCAGCTATGCCTTGCCACTGAACGCCTACAAGGGCGATTTCAACACCTATCCGGACGAGACAGAAGAATTCCAGTTCTCGGTCGGTCAGGCTTTCTAAGAGGTATTTCCTGTGCAGGTTTCTTTCCGCAAAGTTTTTCTGGGTTCACTGATCGCGGCAACGTTCGCCTTGCCCGCCGCCGCCGAGATCAAGATCGGGGTCGTCGACATCGCAAAGTTGTTTGCGGAGTCTCCGCAGGCAAAGGTCGTGCAGGATGGCCTGCGCGCCGAGTTTCAGCCGCGACTTCAGCAGCTCGTCGCCCAGGAGCAGGCGTTGAAGACCCGCAACGACAAGTATCAGAAAGATCTGGCCACCATGGCGGCCGATCAGCGCACCAAGGCCGAGAAGGATCTGCGCGACAGTGCGCGCGAGATCGAGCGCAAGAAAGCCGAGTTGCAGGACGATTCGAACGCCAAGCGCCAGGAAGAAATGAACAAGCTGCAGCGCCTGCTGTTCGGCGAAGTGAGTGAATACGCCAAGGCGCAGGGTTACGACGTCGTGATCGCTGAAGGCGTGCTCTACGCGACGCCGGCGATCGACATCACCACCGCCGTGTTGAACGTCCTGAAGACGAAGCCTGTCGGCGCCGCGGGCGCGACCGCGCCGGCTCCCAAGCCACCCGCGAAGCCTTAAGAGAACGGGCTCCCTCTCCGGGGCGCGCGCCGATCGCTAGACCCATGACGCTCGGCGAACTGGCGGTCCGTTTCGGGTGTGAGCTGCGCGGCGATCCGGCCGCGATCGTGGACTCCGTCGCGGCCTTGTCGCAGGCGGGTCCACGATCCATCTCCTTTCTCGCCAATCCCAAGTACGTCGCGCAACTCGCCGAGACTAGCGCGGGCGCCGTCATCCTCGATGGCAAGTCAGCCGCTGCTTCGCCAGTGCCAGTCCTGATCGCGGCCAATCCCCACGCCACGTACGCGCGCGTCGCGATGTTGCTGCATCCGGATCCGCCGCTCGAACCCGGCGTGCATCCGGCGGCGACCGTCGCGAGCGGAGCCCACATCGACGCATCCGCGCAGATCAGCGCGCAGGCGTTTGTGGGCGAGGGTGTGCGGATCGGAGCGCGCTGTTACATAGGTCCCGGCGTCGTCATCGAGCGCGGAGCCGTGATCGGCGATGACACGCGTCTCGTCGCGCGTTTGTTCGTCGGGCATCACGTGGTCTTCGGGCGCCGTTGCATCGTGCAGCCAGGCGCCGTGATCGGTGGCGATGGGTTTGGCTTTGCGTCCGAGAAGGGCACCTGGGTCAAGGTGCCGCAGATCGGCGGCGTGAATGTCGGCGACGACGTCGAAATCGGCGCGAACACCACCATCGACCGCGGTGCGCTCGACGACACCGTCATCGAAGAAGGCGTCAAGATCGACAACCTCATCATGATCGCGCACAACTGCCGTATCGGTGCTCACTCTGCGCTGGCCGCCGGCGTGGCCATCGCCGGAAGCAGCGTGGTCGGGAAGCGATGCATCCTCGGTGGCAGGGTGGGGCTCACCGGTCACATCACCTTGTGCGACGACGTGGTAGCACTCGGAACCTCATTCATCTCACACTCCATCACGAAGCCGGGCGTGTATTCTTCCGCGCTGCCGAGCGAGGAGGCGGGCGTATGGCGCAGGATCGTCGGCCGCATCAAGCGGCTCGATCTCGATGGCCAAGCGGCTGCGCGCTCTCGAGAAACACACGGGCTTCAGCGCGGCGGACAAAGATTCTTCCGAGGACTAACTAAATGACCGAGTCGATTTCACTCGACCATATGGCCGTCAGGCGCCTGCTGCCGCACCGTTATCCATTCCTGCTGGTCGACCGCGTGCTGGAGTGCTTCAAGGGTGACCGCATCAAGGCCATCAAGAACGTCACCGCCAACGAACCCTTTTTCCCCGGGCATTTTCCGAGTCGTCCGGTGATGCCCGGTGTCATGATCATCGAGGCGCTGGCGCAGACCGCGGGACTGCTGGCGTTCGTCACGGCCGACGTGGTGCCGGACGACTCGACGCGGTTTTTCTTCGTCGGCATCGACAAGGCGCGCTTTCGCAAGCCGGTCGAACCGGGCGATCAGCTGATACTCACCGCGAAGCTCGAGCGATCGATTCGCGGCATCTGGAAGTTCACCACCGTGGCCTACGTGGGGGACGTTGAGGTAACTTCCGCGGAAATGATGGTCGCGCCCGAAACCAACAAGACGTCGGCAAAGGCAACGCCCGCGTGAGCGGCATCGATCCACGTGCCATCGTGTCGCCGCAGGCCGAGCTTGCGTCCGACGTTTCGGTGGGCCCATACACGGTGATCGAAGCGGGGGTGCGCATCGGCAAGGGCACCTGGATCGGACCGCACGCGGTCATCAAGGGGCCGACCACGATCGGCGCAGACAACAAGATCTTTCAGTTCGCCTCCATCGGCGACGCCCCGCAGGACCTCAAATACAAGGGTGAGCCGACCCGCCTCGAAATCGGCGATCGCAACGTGTTTCGCGAGTTCACCACCATGAACCGCGGGACAGTGGGCGGCGGCGGCCTCACCACCATCGGCAACGACAACCTCTTCATGGCTTTCACGCACGTGGCGCACGATTGCCGCGTCGGCAGCAAGTGCGTGATGGCTAACTACGCAACGCTTGCGGGCCACGTGGTGCTCGGCGACTGGGTGATCATGGGCGGCTATGCCGGCACGCACCAGTTCACCAAGATCGGGGCACATGCCTTCCTCGGCAACAATTCGGCGGCGACGCGTGACGTCCCGCCATACATCATGGCCGTGGGTACGCCCGCGGTGCCGCATTCGATCAACTCGGAAGGCCTGAAGCGACGTGGCTTCACGCCAGAGCAGATTCGCAATCTCAAGAACGCTTATCGCGTGCTGTACCGCTCGGACCTGAAGCTCGTCGATGCCGTGGCGGAGCTTCAGTCGCGGGTGCCCACTCAGCCGGAACTGAAGATCTTCGTCGACTTCATCGGCGAGTCCACGCGCAGCCTCGTGCGTTAAGTCTGCTAACCCGGGAGCCGCCTTTGCGCATCGCACTGGTCGCGGGCGAAACATCCGGTGACACGCTGGGAGCCGCGCTCGTCGAAGCGCTGCGCCGGCGATTTCCGCAAGCCGAGTTCGCTGGCGTCGCGGGTCCGAAGATGCGGGCCGCCGGTTGTACGGCCTGGCACGACATCGACGAGCTCGCGGTCATGGGCCTCACCGAAGTCGTCACGCACCTCCCACGCCTCATGCGCCTGCGCGCGAAGTTGCGCAGCCAGATCCTCGACTGGCGTCCCGACGTGTTCGTCGGCGTCGACTACAAGGAATTCAATTTAGGGCTCGCTCGACAACTCAAGCGCGCAGGCCTCGCCACAGTCCAGTATGTGAGTCCGCAGGTCTGGGCCTGGCGCCAGGGACGCGTGCGTACCATCGGTGAGTCGGTGGACCTGGTTCTGTGCCTCTTCCCGTTCGAACCAGATTTCTATCGCGAGCATGGCGTACGTGCCGCTTTCGTTGGTCATCCGCTTGCCGACCAGATTCCGCTCGAGGCCGATCGCGCCGCGGCGCGAGCCGAGCTCAAGCTGAATGCCAGCGATCGCGTGCTCGCGGTGTTGCCCGGCAGCCGACGCGGTGAAGTCGAAAAGCTCGCCGACGTATTCGCCGGTGCGGCTGAGTTGCTGGCAGCGCGCGTACCGGGCCTTGTCAGCATCGCGCCCATGGTGACGCCCGCGTTGCGCGACCTGTTTGCCGCGCGCTGCGCGCAACACGCTCCCAAGGCACGTGTGCGCATGCTCGATGGTCAGGCTCGCCTCGCGCTCGCGGCGGCGGACGTGGTGCTGGTGGCGTCGGGCACGGCGACGCTCGAAACGGCGCTGTTCAGGCGCCCCATGGTGGTGGCCTACAAGCTGGGCTTCATCACCGCCTTCCTCCTGCGTACGTCTCGGCATGGTGAAGATCCAGCATTTCTCCCAGCCCAACCTGCTCGCAGGCAAGGAGCTGGTGCCGGAGTTCTTCCAGGAAGCCGCGAGCGCCGAGAATCTTGCGAATGCACTGTCGCACTGGCTTGAACACCCCGACGAGGTGGCCGAGCTGCAGCGGGAATTCGACGCGATTCACATGCGTCTGCGCTGCGATGGCGCCGAGCGCGCCGCAGCCGAAATCGGCTGCGCTGGTCGAAGCGCGGGCGGCGCAGCCATGAAAGTGCGGGTGCGCCTGCGGGTGGCCGGTGTCGACGAGGCAGGGCGCGGACCCCTGGCGGGTCCGGTGGTGGCGGCGGCGGTGATCCTGAATGCGTCGCGGCCGATTCGTGGACTGGCGGATTCCAAGGTGCTCGACCCGGAAGAACGCGAGCGCCTGGCGTTGCTCATTCGTGAGCGGGCGCTGTGTTATTCGGTGGCCTGGGCCGACGCCGAAGAGATCGACAGCATCAATATCCTGCAGGCCACCATGCTGGCCATGCGCCGAGCCTTGTTAGGCCTCGCCGTACCGCCCCAGCAGGTGCTCGTGGATGGCAACCGCTGTCCCTGCGCGGACGGCCTCGGGTTCGAATGTCTCTTCAAAGCCGTTGTCAGCGGCGACGCCATCATGCCTTCGATCAGCGCGGCCTCGATTCTCGCCAAGACGACGCGCGACGCGCTCATGCGCGATCTCGACCATCGCTATCCGGGCTTCTCGCTCTCCGGGCACAAGGGATATCCCACGCCCTCGCATGTCGCCGCACTCAACGCGCTCGGTCCGAGTCCGCTGCACCGTCGCAGCTTCGCTCCGGTTCGCGTCGGCGCGAGTTTCCACGCGATCATGATCGAAGAGTGAGACGAAGGGCGGTCGGCCGTCAGCGCGTAGCGGCAACCACGGTTGTCGCCGTCGCACCGGGTGTTGCGAACTTGCCGGCATTGTTGCGAATCCAGCTCGACAACGCGCGGGGCTCGAGCGGCCTGCTCATGAAGTAGCCCTGGGCGTCGTCGCAACCGAGTGATCGCAGCATGTTCCAGACCTCCAGGTCCTCGACGCCCTCGGCCACGACCTGCAGCCCGAGGTTGTGCCCGAGGTCGATGGTCGAACGCACGATGGTCGAGATCTCTTCGTCGGTCGCCATCCGCGAGATGAATGACTGGTCGATCTTGAGCTCCTGCACCGGCAATTTCATGATGTAGGAGAGCGAGGAGTAACCGGTGCCGTAGTCGTCGATCGACAGTTTCACGCCGAGCTCCGCAAGTCGATCGAGCACCTTCTGTGCGTGCCCCGGATCTTCCATGAAACCGCTCTCGGTGATCTCCAGACACAGCAGGCCCGGGGTGACGTCGTGTTCGGCGAGCAGCTCGGCCACCTGCTCCGGCAGCTCGCGGTTCATGAGATCGCGCGCCGAGATGTTCACCGATACCTGCAGCGTCAGGCCTTCACGCAGCCACTGGCCACACTGGCGCACCGCCTCGCGGAGCACCCAGCGCGTCAGTAGTTTGATGTAGCCGGTGTGTTCGGCGAAGGGGATGAACTGCGCCGGCGACACCATGCCGCGCACCGGATGCTCCCAGCGGATCAGCGCTTCGACCGCGCTCACGTGCGAGGAGTGCAGCGAGACCTTGGGTTGATAATGGAGGCGCAGCTCGTTGTGTTCCACGGCGCGGCGCAATTCACCGAGCAGCGAGAGGTGTTCCTGCTGGCTGGTGTCATAGTGCTGCTCGTAGGTCGCGAAACCGGTCTTGTTGCGCTTCGCGGCATACATGGCGATGTCGGCGTTGCGCACCAGCGTCTGCACGTCCTGGCCGTGCTCGGGGAAATGCGCGATGCCGATGCTGGTGCCGACGTCGAGCGGCTGGCCCTCGAAGAGGATCGGCGCTTCCAGTGCGGCAATGATCTGGCGCGCCGTGGCGGCGAAGTCCATGTTCCCTTCGTGACGCACCAGGATGGCGAATTCGTCACCGCCCAGGCGCGCGATACATTCGGCGTTTTTCACCGTGATCCTGCAGGCGCGTGCTCACTTCACGCAGCACATGATCGCCCACGCCATGTCCGAGCGTGTCGTTGACGTACTTGAAGCGGTCGAGGTCCATCATGAGGATCGTGAGCTTGAGCCTGCCGTCGCGTGACTGCGTGATGGCGCGGTCCAGTTCGTTGGAGAAGCGCGAGCGATTGGCGAGATCGGTGAGTGGATCCTCATAGGCCAGTTTGAGAATGCGTTTTTCGCGATCGGCGATGCTGCCGCGCATGTGATTCAGGCTGGAAGCGAGCACGCCGATTTCGTCGCTGCGCCGCACGTCGACCGGCGCGTCGTAGTCGCCTTTTTCGATGCGCGCCGCCGCGCTGGCGAGGGTCTCGAGAGGCCGCGTGATATTACGCGCGACCGCGACGCTGCCGACGATGGAGAGCACGAGACTTAAGGCCGCGAGCACGATGAGCGTATTGCGCAGGCGCTCGAATGCCGCCAGTGCGTCATCGAGCGAGCGGTGCAATACCGCGACGATGCGCCCATCTTCCTTGTCGGCGTTGAGCGGGATCACCAGCGCCTGGTGGTCGATGCCCGCGATGTTCATGACCAGGTGTGAAGCGGTGTCGGAACGCGCGGGCATGTGCTGCAGCAATGCCTGCTGCGCGTTCTCATCGAGCGTCGAGGCGAGCATGCGCCGCGCCGGCGGCGCCGCCTCGAGCGTGAACGAAACTTCGAGCTCGGTGAGCTGGCGCAGATCGTCCGCCAGCGCATCGTCGACGGCGAACCCCATCACCACCCAACCGATGGGCAGCGGTGCGAGTACCGGCACTGCCACGAGCTGGAACGCGTGACCGTCGAGTACCTCCAGGCTGGCGCCGGGAGCGTCCCTGCCGAGCAGTTCCGGATATTCGAACGATCGCGTGGACCCTCGCGGCTGCTGCAGCGTGTCCGCAACCACTACGCCCTTGAGATCGACGAACACCATGGCGGTCGCGCCGATTCGCGCGCCATGGTTGGTGAGCACCGAGGCGATGGTGCCGGTGTCATGCGTGGCGATCGCTTCGCGAAACGCGAAATCACCCGCGAGCACTCGCGCCGACAACTTGAGTTTTTCGGAATTCTGGTCGAGCAGCCGCGCGAATACGCGCTGGCCGACGTTGAGTTCTTCGGCGACCTTGGTCTGCGCATTGCGCGAATTGGCGGCGTTCACGAACCAGAACGCGGCGACCTGCACCAGTGCGAGCAGTGCCACGAAGAACACGATGATGCGGGTCTGCAGGCGCTGAATGCGCATCAAGACACCGCCGTCAGCGCCAAAGCCATGAAAGTCCCCGGAATACGATCGGAAAGAAGTCGAAATTATCGCGGGTCACGGGTTCTAGGCCGTTGAAACGACTCACAACTTCACAGAATTCAAGGGTCTCCTGGACCCCCAGCGGCACCTCCTTCCGCCGTCCGACACGCTGACTTTGGGCGAGTGTGAAGTCGCTCCCACTTTGGTCAGGGCGACTCGTAAGGACGGAGCCTTGCGAGTTCCGGGCGAGGAAACCTCAGTGCGCTTCCGTTTCCATCTCGTTGAATCCTTTTGCCAAGCCGATTAACGCGCGGGTTCGTGTGTAAACTCGCGCGCCATGCCGTCAGCTGCTTTTGTACACCTGCGCCTGCACACCGAATTTTCGCTGCAGGACAGTGTGGTGCGCATACCGGAGCTCGTGGAACGAACGTAGCCGCGCTCGGCATGCCGGCGATCGCGGTCACCGACCAGAACAATCTGTTTGCGATGGTGAAGTTCTATCGCGAAGGATTGAAAACCGGCGTCAAACCCATCATCGGTGTCGACGTCCTGCTGCGCGCCGGCGAACGCCAGCCGCCCAACCGGCTGACGCTGCTCTGCAAGGATCCAGGCGGCTACCAGAATGTCGCCGACCTGGTCACGCGCGCCTGGCTCGAGGGTCAGGATCGCGGCGTACCTCTGCTCGATCGAAGCTGGCTCGACGCGAAAACCACCACCGGATTGATCGCGCTCTCGGGGTTTGCGGAAGGCGATGTGGGTCGCGCGTTCACCAACGGCCGCGACGCCGATGCGCTGGCGCATGCGCGCGACTGGCAGGCGCTTGTTCGGCTCTCGCTACTACCTCGAACTGCAGCGCCTCGGACGCGCAGACGATGAATCGCTGATTGCCAAGACCGTTGCACTGAGCCAGAAGACCGGCATCCCGGTCGTCGCCACCAACGATGTACGTTTTCTCGCCGCCAGCGATTTCGAATCCCACGAAGCGCGCGTCTGCATTTCCGATGGCGCGTTGCTCACCGACCCCAATCGCGCGCGCAAGTACACCGCGGCGCAATATCTGCGAACACCCGCGGAGATGGCCGAGCTCTTTGCCGACATTCCGGAAGCGTTGACGAATTCCGTGGAGATCGCGCAGGCGCTGCTCGCTGCCGCTCAAGCTCGGCGAGTCGCGGCTCCCCAACTATCCACTGCCCGAAGGCACGACCGTCGAAGCGCATATTCGCGCCGAGGCGGAGCGCGGATTCGCGGAGCGCGAGAAAGTCTTCGACGCGTCCCAACTCGCGCGCATCACTGAATACCGCGATCGCCTGCAGCGCGAGCTCGGCGTCATCTGCCAGATGGGATTCCCGGGTTACTTCCTGATCGTCGCGGACTTCATTCGCTGGGCGCGCGCCAACGGCGTGCCGGTCGGGCCGGGCCGCGGCTCGGGCGCCGGATCGCTGGTGGCCTACAGTCTCGGCATCACCGACATCGACCCGCTGAAGTACGACCTGCTGTTCGAGCGGTTCCTGAACCCCGAACGCGTGTCCATGCCCGACTTCGACATCGACTTCTGCATGGACGGGCGCGACCGCGTCATCGAATACGTCTCGCAGAAGTACGGACGCGAGCGCGTCTCGCAGATCATCACCTACGGCACCATGGCCGCGAAGGCGGTGGTGCGCGACGTGGGCCGCGTGCTCGGCATGGGTTACGGTTACGTCGACAAGATCGCCAAGCTCATTCCGTTCGAGCTCGGCATCACGCTCGACGACGCCATCGAGAAAGAGCCCGAGCTCAAGCGTCTCTACAAGGAAGACGAAGAGGTCAAGAATCTCATCGACCTCGCGCGTTCGCTCGAGGGGCTTACGCGCAACGCCGGCATGCACGCCGGTGGCGTGGTGATCGCGCCCTCGAAGCTCACGGAGTTCGCGCCCCTGTACGCCGACGACAAGGGCGGCAGCGTGGTCACGCAATTCGACAAGGACGACGTCGAGGCCGCGGGTCTCGTCAAGTTCGACTTCCTGGGCCTGCGCACGCTCACGGTCATCGACCGCGCGGTGAAGATCATCAACGCGCGGCGCGCCGCGGCCGGTGAGGCGCTGCTCGACATTTCGGCCTTGCCGATGGACGACCAGGCCACGTACGACCTCATGGCGGAGGCGAAGACCACTGCGGTGTTCCAGCTGGAATCCCGTGGCATGAAAGACCTGATCCGCCGCCTGAAGCCGGATCGGTTCGAGGACATCGTCGCGCTGGTGGCGCTCTTCCGTCCGGGCCCGCTCGAGTCCGGCATGGTCGGCGACTTCATCGACCGCAAGCACAGCCGCAACGATCCGCACGCGCCGCCCATCGACTATCTACATCCTTCGCTGCAGCCGGTGCTCGCGCCGACCTACGGCGTGATCCTGTACCAGGAACAGGTGATGCAGATCGCGCAGGTGCTCGCCAGCTACACGCTCGGCGGCGCCGACCTGCTGCGCCGCGCGATGGGCAAGAAGAAGCCCGAGGAGATGGCGAAGGAGCGCGGCAAGTTCGTGGGCGGCTCGGTGAAGAACGGCGTGCCCGAGGGCCAGGCCGCGGAAATCTTCGACCTCATGGAGAAGTTCGCAGGTTACGGCTTCAACAAGTCGCACTCCGCCGCGTACGCATTGCTGTCGTACCAGACCGGCTGGCTGAAGACGCACGAGCCGGCCTCCTACATGGCGGCCGTGCTGTCAGCCGACATGGACCACACCGACAAGGTAGTGGGAATGCTGTACGACTGCCGCAAGGAAGTCGGACTGACGATCCTGCCGCCGCACGTGAATCTGTCGTCGTATGAATTCGCGGTGGTCGATGACCGGACCATTCGTTATGGCCTCGGCGCGATCAAGGGCGTGGGGCAGGGTGCCGTTGAATCCATCGTGGCCGAGCGGCGCGCGCATGGCGATTTCTCGACGCTCGAAGATTTCTGCCGCCGCCTCGATCTCTCGAAGATCAATCGCCGCGTGCTGGAAGCGCTGATCAAATCCGGCAGCCTCGACGGGCTCGCGACGAACCGCGCGACGCTGATGCATCGGCTCGACGCCGCGCTGGCGCTGGGCGAGCAGAACAGCAAGGCCAACGAAACCGGTCAGCACGACATCTTCGGCCTTTCGGCGGCGCACGTCCCCGAAGCCGTGCGCGCCACGGCGCCCGACCAGCCTGAATGGACCGACTCGGTCGCGTCTGCGTGCCGAGCGCGAAACACTGGGCGCGCAATCTCCGGACATCCGATCGATCGCTTCGTGAACGATCTGCCGCGCTTCATCACCGGCCGCATCGTCGATTACATCGACGCCGACAAGCCCGCCGCGAGTGCTGAGGGTGGGCGGGCGTTTTTCGGCGGCAAGCCGGTGGCGATCGCAGGCGTCGTGGAAGAATTGCGCAAGCGCGGCCCGCGCATCGAGGTCGTGCTGGACGACGACTCCGGCCGCATATCGGTGGGATTCTTCGACGAAACTTTCCAGCAATACCGCGAGATCCTGGTCAAGGACGCGCTGTTGCTCATCGAAGGCAAGCTGCGCTTCGATGAATTCGCGAACACCTGGGTGCTGCGCGCCAACAAGGTCAGCGAACTCGAGCGTCTGCGCGAGAAGGAAGCACGGCGCATCGTGCTCAAGGTACGAACCGCGGACTCGCTATCGCTCGACAAGCTTCAGGGTCTGCTCTCGAAGCATCGCGGTGGCGGCTGCCAGGTCGCCGTACAGTTCTTTGCCCCGGGTGCCCGCGGCACGTTGTCCTTCGGCCCAGACTGGAATGTCAGGCCAACCCCGACCCTGATCGAAGATCTCGAGAAGCTGCTGGGTCGTGGCCGCATCGCCGTGCTCTACAGCCCGCCGCCGGTGAGCGCCGGAGTAACCTCCATTAGCGGATAGGGTATTCTCGCGCCCCTATGGCAGTGAATTTCCTCGATTTCGAGCAGCCGATCGCCGAACTTGAAGCCAAGATCGAAGAACTGAAACACGTTCCTTCGGGCTCCGCGGTCAACATCCAGGAAGAGATTACGAGGCTGCAAGCCAAGAGCGAGCAGCTCACGCAAAGCATCTTCGCGAATCTCACGCCCTGGCAGATCACCCAGTTGGCGCGCCACCCGCAGCGTCCTTACACGCTCGACTACGCCGGGCTGATCTTCAAGGACTTCACGGAGCTGCACGGTGACCGCATGTATGGCGACGATCTCGCCATCATCGGCGGCCCCGCTCGACTCGATGACACGCCGGTCATGCTCATCGGCCACCAGAAAGGGCGTGACACCAAAGAGCGCGTGCGTCGCAACTACGGCATGCCGAAGCCCGAGGGCTATCGCAAGGCATTGCGCCTCATGCGGCTCGCCGAACGATTCCGTCTGCCGCTCATCACCTTCATCGACACTCCGGGTGCTTATCCGGGCGTCGGCTCCGAAGAACGCAATCAGTCCGAAGCGATTGCACGCAATCTGTTCGAGATGTCGGTGATGGGAATTCCCATCATCAGTTGCGTGATCGGCGAGGGTGGATCCGGCGGCGCGCTGGCTATTGGTGTCTGCGACCGACTGCTCATGCTGCAGTTCTCTACCTACTCGGTGATCTCGCCCGAAGGCTGCGCGTCCATCCTGTGGAAGAGTGCGGACAAGAAGGAAGTGGCTGCGGACGCCATGAGCCTCACGGCTGACCGGTTGTTCAAACTCAAGCTGGTCGACGAAGTGTTGCCGGAGCCCGTGGGTGGCGCGCACCGCAACGCGGAGGCCGTCGCCGCGACGATCAAGACCGCGCTGTTGAAGTATCTGGGCGAACTCCAGCAGCTGCCGCCCGACAAGTTGCGCGCCGCGCGCAATGCGCGCATCGACAGCTTCGGCGTATTCAGCGAAGTCGCCAGCTAAGGGGGCAGCCCCCCGAGTGAAAAACACGGCTGGAAAAAGGGCCGGACCTCGACGTTCGATCCCGTCGCGAAGCTGATCGAGCTCGCGGGGCCGAAGCCGCGCGTCGCGCTCGCGTTCAGTGGCGGAGTGGACTCCACCGTGCTCGCGCACTTTCTGGTGAAGCAACGCCGCAGGCTCGGTGGCCTGCGGATACTGCATGTGGACCACGGACTGCAACCCGCGAGCGCAGAATGGAGCCGTCACTGCGCGCACATGGCGCGGAGCTGGCGAGTACCGTTCGTATCGCTGCGCGCCAGGATCGAACGTCCAAAGGGCGAGTCTCCCGAAGCCGCCGCACGCGATGCGCGTTACCAATTGCTCGCGAGCGCGATGCAACCGGGCGAGGTGCTGGTCACCGCCCAGCATCGCGACGACCAGGTCGAAACTCTGCTGCTCCAACTGTTCCGCGGCGCAGGGGTGTCGGGTCTTGCCGGCATGCCAGGAATTGCCGCGTTCGGCGCAAATTCCATTGCGCGTCCGCTGCTGAGCGTGGCGCGCGCCGAAATCGAGGGCGCAGCGCGCACGGCGCGCTTGCGCTGGATCGAAGATCCGTCGAACGCCGATACCCGGTACTCGCGCAATTTCGTGCGCCAGCGCCTCATGCCAATGATCCGGGAGCATTGGCCCGGCGCGGACAAGGCGCTGGCACGCAGCGCGAGGCACATGGCCGAAGCCGCCCGGTTGCTCGACGAGCTCGCAGCGCAGGACCTCGCAGGTCTCGCCGACGGTGCGGGACTGTCGGTCAGTACGCTGCGCGCACTTCCCGTGGCGCGCCGTCGCAATGCACTGCGAGGATTCATCGCGGCTGCAGGACTCGAAATGCCCGAGGCGTCGCGCCTTAGTGAGATGTCCGGCCCGCTGCTCGATGCGCGGGCCGACGCGCACCCCGAAGTCCGCTGGGCGAACTCTCGCCTGGTTCGAAGCGGCGGCCGGCTGCAACTTCACGCGTTGCGTGAGGTGTCCCATGAATTCATTGCGAAATCATGGCGCTGGCGCGCCGACCGATTGCTGCTTCTGGGCGACGCGGGATCGCTCGAGTTGCTCGACGACGCGGCCGGGCCAATCGACCTGGCGCGTTTGCCGCGCGTGCTGGAGCTTCGCGCGCGATCTGGAGGGGAGCGCCTGCGCGTGTCTGCAAAGGCGCGCACACAGACCCTGAAGGCACTGCTGCAGAACGCAAAGATTCCAGCGAGCGAGCGCGCCCACCTCCCGCTTTTGTTTGCCGGGGATCGCCTGATCGCGGTCGCCGATCGCTGGAACGACGCGTCCATCGCCGCGAATGTCAAATCCCGGCGCCGCGCTCGCCTCAAATGGACACGCGCCGAGTGATTTTTTGTCGGCGAACTCCCGCAGAGGTTTCGAAGCCCTCATCGATTTGTTAACCTGCCGGCCCGTCGACACGCGCATCTTGCGTTTCCGGTTTCACCTCTCTCGGCGGGCCTCACATGACTAGATTTGTTTTCGTCACTGGTGGCGTCGTTTCCTCTTTGGGAAAAGGCATTGCCGCCGCGTCCCTGGGCGCGATTCTCGAGGGCCGCGGGCTCAAGATCGCCATGGTCAAGCTCGACCCGTACATCAACGTGGATCCGGGCACGATGAGTCCGTTCCAGCACGGCGAAGTGTTTGTCACCAATGACGGCACCGAGTCCGATCTCGACCTGGGGCACTACGAGCGCTTCGTGCGCACGACCACCGGCCGCCACAGCAATTTCACGACGGGCCGCATCTACGAACGCGTGATCGCCAAGGAACGCCGCGGCGACTACCTGGGCGCGACCGTGCAGGTCATCCCGCACATCACCGACGAGATCAAACGCTCCATCCAATTGGGCGCCGGCGATGCCGACGTCTGCATGGTGGAAATCGGCGGTACGGTCGGTGACATCGAGTCGCTGCCGTTCCTCGAAGCCATTCGTCAGCTCGGCGTCGAACTCGGCCGCAACAACTGCGTTTTCCTGCACCTGACGCTGGTGCCCATCGTCGGCGGTTCGGGTGAGATCAAGACCAAGCCCACACAGCACAGCGTGAAGGAACTGCGCGGCATCGGTATCCAGCCCGACGTGCTGCTGTGCCGCTGCAAGAATCCGCTGCCGGACGAACAGCGCCGCAAGATTGCGCTGTTCACCAACGTGGAAGAGCGCGCGGTCATCTCCGGCATCGACGCCGACGACATCTACAAGATCCCGATGCTGCTGCACGAACAGGGCCTCGATGACATCGTAGTCGACAAGCTGCGGCTCAATGTGCCGCCGGCCGATCTCACCGAGTGGAAGCAGGTCGTGGCCGCGAAGGCGAACCCCGACGGCCAGGTCGACATCGCCATGGTCGGCAAGTACGTGCAGGTGAAGGACAGCTACATCTCGTTGAACGAGGCGCTGACCCACGCGGGCGTGAAGACGCGCACGCGCGTCAACGTGCACTACATCGAATCCACTGACATCGAGAAGCACGGCACGCACGCGCTCTCCGGCATGGACGCCATCCTCGTGCCCGGCGGCTTCGGCGAGCGCGGTATCGAAGGCAAAATTGCCGCGGTGCGTTACGCGCGTGAGAACAAGATTCCTTACCTCGGCATCTGCCTCGGCATGCAGCTTGCGGTCATTGAATACGGCCGGCATGTGCTCGGCCTCGAGAACGCCAACAGCACCGAGTTCAATCGCGCGAGCGCGCATCCGGTGATCGCGCTCATCACCGAATGGCAGGATGCCGCGAAGGGCGAGCAGAAGCGCGACGACAGCGCCGCCAAGGGCGGCACGATGCGTCTCGGCGCGCAAGACGTGTTCGTCGGGTCGAACACGCTGGCGCGCGCCATCTACGGAAACGAGACCGTGCGTGAGCGTCACCGTCATCGCTACGAGTTCAACAACAAGTACCGTGATCGCTACACGCAGGCCGGCTTCCGTTTCTCGGGGCTCTCGAAGGACGACCTGGTCGAAATCATCGAACTACCGGGGCACCCGTGGTTCGTGGCGACGCAGTTCCATCCGGAGTTCACCTCGTCGCCGCGTGATGGTCATCCGCTGTTCGCGGGCTTCGTGAAAGCTGCGCGCCAACATCGCAACGCGGAGTTGCCGGAAGCCGCGAGCGCCTGAGTTCGCGCGCAAACGGGATCGGCCGCATGTCCGATCTCAGACCGGCGCCGCGCGCAACAACAGGAATTTTTCGAAGCTCGCCGTGAGCGTGTTCGCGCGCGCATCGACCGAGCCGAGATCGGTGTCCTTGAATACATCGCGCACGCGGTAGGTGCCCTTGCCGAGGCCGCGCAGCTGCACCGGGCCTTTCCACTGCTCCGCATAGAACGCGTAGTACATCGCGCCGTCCTTGGCGATGGCGTGCGCTTCGGGTTTGTCGAAACCGATGTCGTAGAGCCCGCCGCGGTATTCGCCCTGCGAAAGCATGTGCTGCTTGTAGATGCCGACCCACTTGCGCCACGCAGCCTCGCGCTCTGTCGTCAACACGAAGCCGCCCGGCGGGAGCTTGTCGGTCGGGTTGTCCGTGTCCTTCGGCCAGGTGAACTTCGTCGAGATCACCGCGCCGACGCCGACGCTCGAGGCGAAGTCATTGCCGCCGTCGCTCAGTTCCACGTGATCGCCCGCGTAGCTGCTGCCGCGGCCCATCAGTGCCTTCACCGTCTTGCCCTTGCTGCGCACCTGCCAGGACGACAACGGATCCGATGCCGGGTACTGGTCGGTCGCCGGCAGGTTGTGGAACGCGAACGCAGTGCCGCAGGGACAGAGCTCGATGACGGCATCGGGATTGATGTCATGCGCAGCCTTGTGGATCGCCATCCAGAACGCGCCTAACTTCTCGACCGAGTCGGTGGGATGCGCATGCCGGTGCGCGGGGTTGTAGCAGGGCGCGACGCTGTTCAGATGCTGGCCGTCGAGCTTGATGCCCTCGAAGCCCCACTCGCCGACGATCTTGCGCGTGAGCGCCACGTAGTAGTCGATCGTGGGTTGATAGGCCGGGCATTGGGTGAACGCGTTCCACCAGCTCACTTTCTGCGCCGACCCGTCCTGGTCGAGCAACAGCATGTCCGCGTGATCGTGCAGCACGTCGCTGCCCGGGTCGGCCGCGAGCGGCGCGAGCCACAGGCGCGGACGCATGCCGTGCGCCCTGACGGCGTCGGCGAAGGCCTTCATGTCGGCGTCGCCGCGCGGAAACTTGCGCTGGTCGAGGTGCCAGTCGCCTTCATTCGTCTGCCAGCCGTCGTCGAGCACCGCCCATTCGAAGCCGAGCTCGCGCACTTTGGGCAGCGTCGCCAGCACCTGTTCGGTGGTGAAATTGCGCTCGTAGCCCCAGGCGCACCAGATCGCGCCGAAGGCAGACGCTGGCGCGGGCCGCGCCGCGATGCCGGCGTCCTGCATGTAGCGCTGGTAGAGCGCGAGCGGCGCGAAGTGGTCGCCCGTGTGCGCGCACAGCAACGTGAGATCGGTCGTGAGCGACTCGCCGGGCGCCAACGTCGATTCAAGTGCGTTCTCGACGGCGATCCGCGCGCCTTTCGACGTCCTGCGAACCGGCATCGCCAGCACCCGCGGGACAGCTTCGACGTGGCCAACAGCGAGCCCCGCATCGCGCCGCCAGATATTGGCGACCGGCGTCCCGCCACCGTAGTCGGATGCCTCCATCGCAAAAGAATTGCGCTGGTCGAACCCGGCTTTCAACGGCTGCACCCAGTCGCGTCGATCCTCGTGCGTCGCACCGGAGAAGCTCCAGAAGCCGCCGGGAGCGTCGCCCAACTCATGGGCACCATTGCGCCAGCCTTTCACCTCGAGCGTTTGTGTCCCGGTGTTGCGATAGGTCACCTGCAGCAGGGCGAAGCCTGAGTAGCGGTCGAAGAAATCGACGCGCACCTGCTTTTCCAGGCCCGTCGTCGTGCGGCCATTTATGATCGTGCGCCGGCCCGCGCCGTGCGCGGCGTCGGCCAGACTCTCCGCGCGTTGTTCGACGAACGCGAAATTGTCGGCGGGTCCCGCCGCCAGCAGCAGGCTCTCGCTTGGGTCCCACCCGGTCAGCGTCTTCCCGGCGGCGCGCAGGGACGTGCGCAGCGCCGCATCGAAGGAAATAGTTAGGTGGCCGTCTTCCGCCACGGCGCGCGCCGCCTTGTCGGGTGAGTCCGATGCGTGCGCGGGAAGCATGGCAAGCGCTGCGGTGCCCGACGCGGCCTGCAGGACGGTGCGACGATTGATGGGTTTCATGTTGATTCCGAAGCTGGGGTATGTTCGCCGTCAACGTCACCGGGGGTGGTGCCGTGTCGGCCAGGAAATCTGCCATGCCAGGTACCGTCCGTTTTCACCGGGTGCTCACCGCGCCACCCGCGCGCGTCTTCAAGGCTTTCACCGATGGGGACGCCTTGGCGAAGTGGCTGCCGCCGAACGGGTTCACCGGCAAGGTGCACTCGATCGACGCCCGGGTAGGGGGCGAGTACCGAATGTCGTTCACCAATCTTTCGTCGGGGAAAAGCCATAGCTTCGGTGGGGAATATCTCGAGTTCTTACCCGGAGAAAAGTTGCGTTACGCCGACCGGTTCGACGACGCCAATCTGACAGGTTCCATGAAAGTCACAATCAGCTTTCGAAAGGTTTCGGTTGGTACCGCCGCGAGTGCGTTGCGCGCCGCGCGAGCGCTGTAGGCGCGAAAAACCCGTGCCCGTGATTTTTTCTCACGGCTCGTTGCAACAGCCGGACGTGCAGGTTTCGATCTACGGCCGCGTGCTGGATGGCGAGCCCGATGAACTTGTCGATTGCATCCATACACAGGTCGAAGTGCCCACCTGGCACAAGGCCGCGGCAGCCGGAGCCACTCACTACGCGAATGTTGAATTCTCCCCCGGTTCCGGCGGTCGCGTCGCGGGCATGGTGTTCGAGCTCACCGACGCGGAGCTGGTCCTCACCGACGCTTACGAACACGACGCCGAATACGTGCGCGTGAAGGCAACTCTCGCTTCGGGCCGCCGCGCGTGGGTCTATGTGAGTGCGGGGACAGTGAGTAACATCGACTGCTGAACGGACAACGGCACAGGAGAATCAAATGCCTGGAACCATTCGTTTGCATCGCGTACTCAATGCTCCGCCGGCCAGAGTCTTCAAGGCGTTTCTTGATGCCGATGCGCGCGCCAAATGGCTGCCGCCGTATGGCTTCACCGGCAAGGTGCATGAATCCGACGCCCGCGTCGGCGGCAAGTACCGTATGTCATTCACCAATTTTTCCACCGGCAACCAGCCACAGCTTCGGCGGTGAGTACCTGGAACTTCGCCCCAGCGAGAAGCTGCGTTACGCCGACCGGTTCGACGATCCGAATCTGCCCGGCACCATGGAAGTGACGGTAACTTTCAAGAAGGTTTCGGTGGGCACCGAGCTCGAAGTGGTGCAAGCGGGAATTCCAGACGTGATTCCGCCGGAAGCCTGTTACCTCGGATGGCAGGAGTCGCTCGAGCAGCTCGTCAAACTAGTCGTGCCCGAGATTCCGGATTGAGCGCAGTGTCTGGGCGTCGCATCTACGCGATGCTCGCGCTGGTCATGGCGATGACAATGCCGCCGCGCGCCGAGGCCTGTTCCTGCGAGATCTACCAGGGGACGCGGGCCGAGCAGGTCCTGGTGGCGCTGAACGACGACGGTGCGGTGTTCCTCACGCATCCCCTGAAAAGGCCCTGAACGCCCGCCGCGCGATTGTCCCGCCAGACATTGGC
Source organism: uncultured Pseudomonadota bacterium (assembly GCA_963736955.1). Taxonomy (GTDB): domain Bacteria; phylum Pseudomonadota; class Gammaproteobacteria; order Steroidobacterales; family Steroidobacteraceae; genus CADEED01. The sequence continues at coordinate 159,660 of CAVTQT010000009.1, read as the reverse complement.
CCGGATCGGCCCGCCCCGTGTATCCTCCGCAACTCACTTTTTGACCCGGGGAACCCGTGTTACTGGCCAATTTCCAGGTCGGCATCGACCGTCCGTTCTTCCTCATCGCTGGTCCGTGCGTGATAGAGGGCGAGACGTTGACGCAGGAAATCGCGGGCAAGCTCAAGGACATCACCACGCGCCTCGGCGTCCCCTTCATCTTCAAGGCGTCGTACGACAAGGCGAACCGATCCTCGGCGAAGAGTTTCCGCGGTCCCGGTCTCGACGCGGGTCTCAAGGTGCTGGCGGACGTTCGCGCCAAGATCGGCGTGCCGGTACTCACCGACGTGCACGAAGACACGCCGTTCGCCGAAGTGGCGAGCGTGGTCGACGTCATGCAGACGCCGGCGTTCCTCGCGCGGCAGACCAACTTCATCATCAAGGTCTGCTCGCAGGGCAAGCCAGTCAACATCAAGAAAGGCCAATTCCTGTCGCCGTGGGAAATGCAGAACGTCGTCGACAAGGCGCGCTCCACCGGCAACGAGCAGATCATGGTCTGCGAGCGCGGCTTCTCGTTCGGCTACAACAATCTCGTCTCGGATATGCGCTCGCTCGCCATCATGCGGGCCACGGGCGCACCCGTGGTGTTCGACGCCACGCACTCGGTCCAACTACCGGGCGGCAAGGGTGATGCGTCTGGCGGACAGCGAGAACACATCCCGGTGCTGGCGCGCGCCGCGGTGGCCTCCGGTATTTCCGGTCTGTTCATGGAGACGCACCCGGATCCGTCCAAGGCGCTGAGTGACGGCCCGAACGCCTGGCCGCTGGCGCGCATGGAAAATTTACTGTCGACGCTCAAGGCGCTCGACTCCGCAGTCAAACAACAACCATTCGAGGAATCGCTTCTATGAGTCGTATCGTTGATATCGTCGGGCGCGAGGTAATTGATTCGCGCGGCAATCCCACTGTTGAAGCCGACGTGATCCTCGATTCCGGCGTTATGGGGCGCGCCGCTGTGCCATCGGGCGCGTCCACCGGTACGCGCGAAGCTGTCGAGCTGCGCGACGGCGACAAGAAGCGCTACCTCGGCAAGGGCGTGCTCAAGGCCGTCAAGAACGTCAACACCCAGATCAAGGCCGCCTTGTTAGGCAAGGAAGCCTTTGAGCAGGAATCGCTCGACCAGGTGATGATCGATCTCGACGGTACCGAGAACAAGAGCCGCCTCGGCGCAAATGCGTTGCTCGCAGTCTCGCTGGCGAATGCCAAGGCCGCGGCCATCGACAGCAAACAATCACTGTGGAAATACCTGGCGCGCGGTCGCGAACCCGTGATGCCTGTGCCGATGATGAACGTCATCAACGGCGGCGCGCACGCGGACAATTCGCTCGACGTGCAGGAATTCATGATCATCCCCGTGGGCGCGCCGACATTCAGCGAAGCACTGCGTTACGGCGCCGAGATCTTCCATACGCTCAAGGGCATCCTGAAGTCGAAGAAGCTCACGACCGCGGTCGGTGACGAAGGTGGCTTCGCCCCGAACCTCTCGTCGAACGAGGCCGGCATCAAGGTCATCATCCAGGCCGTCGAGAAAGCCGGCTACAAGCTCGGCAAGCAGATCTATCTCGGCATGGATGTCGCGGCTTCAGAGTTCTACAAGAAGAACAAGTACGACCTGCACGGCGAAGGCCGCAAGTTCACGTCACCGGATTTCGTGAAGTACTTCGCGAAGCTCGCGGCGAAGTATCCGATCATCAGCATCGAAGACGGTATGGCGGAGCAAGACTGGGCGGGCTGGGCGACGTTGACCAACGCGCTGGGCAAGGATGTGCAGCTCGTGGGCGATGACCTGTTCGTCACCAACACGAAGATCCTCAAGGAAGGCATCGACAAGAAGATCGCCAATTCCATCCTGATCAAGGTGAACCAGATCGGCACGCTGTCGGAGACGCTGGCCGCCATCAAGATGGCCGCCGACGCCGGATACTCCTCGATCGTGTCGCATCGCTCGGGTGAAACCGAAGACGCGACCATTGCCGACATTGCTGTTGCCACCAGCGCCTCGCAGATCAAGACCGGCTCGATGTCACGTTCCGATCGCATCGCCAAGTACAACCAGCTGTTGCGCATCGAAGGCGAGCTCGGCGGCAAGGTGCGTTACGCGGGCAAGGATGCCTTTCCGATCAAGATTTAGGTCCGGTCAGTTCCAACGGAGAAGAAAAAATGCCTCGGCTCATCTTGAAGGATGGCGATCGTTACCTCGGTGCCATCAGCGATGCGGATGTGAAAGTGCTCATCGATGAGCTCGAGGAAGAAGACATTGCCGACACCGACTACTTCATCGACAACTCCACGGTGAGCATCCTCGAGGCCGCAGGCGCTTCGAAGGTGCTCGTGGACATGCTGCTCGCCGCCATCGGCGACTCCGAGGGCATCGACGTTCGCTGGGAAAAGTAGTCGGGCGTCTCTTGAAAGCCGTCGTCGCCGCGGGAGTCCTGTTTCTTTCCGGCTGCGCATCGAGTGCTGATAGCGGACTCGAAAGCATTCTTTCGGGACAGGCGCCCCGCAAGAATCTGAGCGCGGGCGAGCTCGCCGAGATCGTGAAGCACCCGCTGGGCTCGGCAGAAAATCCCGTCAAGGCTCAGGGCGTGGAAGGTGAATACGTTTATCTCGCCCGCCTGAGGTGTCCGGAAGACAAACCGCCGGTCGTCGAGCGCCGCGGCTCGGCCGGAACCTTGAGTCCCTACGGATCGATCATGGACATCTACGACGCCGTCTGCGACGCGCCGCCGGCGTTCACCATCTTCGTCGACATGTACCATCCCGGATACGTGGAGCCAGCCGCAGTGCCGGGCTTCACCATCGTCGCGCCGGGTGCGCACTAGCTACTCACTCCGCGCGATGGCCTCGATCAAATCCATGTTCGCGTATGTCTGCCTGGGCTCCAACGATCTGCGCCGGTCCGCGAAGTTCTACGACGCCGCGCTCGGCGTCCTCGGCTACTCGCGCTGCGACACCTCCGCCGAGAGCGAGACCAGCTGGAATGGCTGGGTGGGCTGGGGGCTGTACGAAAAGGATGGCGCGGTGCAGGACGCGCTGTGGGTCTGCACGCCGTTCAATGGAGCGCCGGCAACCGTGGGCAACGGTGCGATGGTGGCGCTGTGGGCAAAGAACTGGGCGCAGGTCGACGCCTTCCATGCCGCCGCGCTCGCACATGGCGGAACCTCTGACGGCGCACCCGGTCTGCGTCTGCAATACAACCCGGATTTCTACGCGGCCTATGTTCGCGATCCGGATGGCAACAAACTCGCGGCAGTTTGCCGCGGTTTCACTGCTGCGCAGCCGGCGTAAACGTTTCACCGCGGGCTGTCATCGTTTCGTCGTCCCCTGCAGATGTCTCTTCGGGTTCCGGCTAACATTCGTCATCTCGAAAAGTAAAGGTTCGCCATGAAAGTCCTGCGCCTCATCGTTCCTGTGCTTCTGTTCACCAGTGCCGCGTTCGCCGCGCCGAAGCCGGCGCCGCTGCCATCGGTGGACATCCCGTACGAGAAGTTCGTGCTCGCGAACGGGCTCACACTCATCGTGCACGAGGATCACAAGGCACCTATCGTCGCGGTGAACGTCTGGTACCACGTCGGCAGCAAGGACGAGCGACCCGGTCGCACGGGGTTTGCGCACCTGTTCGAACACCTGATGTTCAACGGGTCGGAAAACTACAAGGACGACTGGTTCAAGGTCATGGAGGCGGCCGGCGCCACCAAGTTGAATGGCACTACCTGGTACGACCGGACGAACTACTTCCAGAACGTACCCACTTCGGCGCTCGACATGACGCTGTGGATGGAATCGGATCGCATGGGTCACCTGCTCGGCGCCATCGACCAGAAGGTGCTCGACGAACAACGCGGCGTGGTGCAGAACGAAAAGCGCCAGCGGCAGAACCAGCCCTATGGCAAGACCTCCGAGGTCATCACGCTCAGCACCTATCCCACAGGACATCCGTATTCCTGGGAACCCATCGGGTCGATGGAAGACCTGAATGCCGCCTCACTCGAGGACGTGAAGGACTGGTTCCGCGCGTACTACGGTGCCGCCAATGCGGTGCTCGTGATCGCCGGTGACATCACCGTCGCGGAAGCGAAACAAAAGGTCGAAAAGTATTTCGGCGACATTCCCGCCGGTCCCCCGATCCGCCGCCAGGTGGACTCGATTGCGAAAATGGAGGGCACGCATCGCGCGGTCATGCAGGACGCCGTGCCGCAGGCGCGCATATACAAGGTGTGGAACATCCCCGGCTACCGGCACCGCGATTTCATCATGCTCGACATGGCCTCCGACGTGCTCGGAGGCGGCAAGAACAGCCGACTCTACAAGCGCCTGGTGTACACGGATCGCAGCGCCACCGCAGTCATGGCCGGCGTGTCGCCCTTCGAAATCGGGTCGCAATTGCAGATCATCGTCACGGTGAAACCCGGCGGCGATCCGGTTGCCGTGGAGAAAGCCATCGACGAAGAGGTCGCGCGCTTCCTTGCCCAGGGGCCCACGCCCGCGGAACTCGAACGCATCCGGACGACTAACTACGCGAACTTCGCGCGCGGCATGGAACGCATCGATGGCTTCGGCGGAAAGTCGTCCATTCTCGCCGAGAGCCAGGTGTATGCCGGCTCGCCGGATTTCTACAAGACGCGGCTTGACTGGATCAGCAAGGCCACGCCGGCCGATGTTCAGTCGGTAGCCAAGCAATGGATGTCGGACGGCGAGTTCGTGCTCAACGTCGAACCCGTGAGCACCTTCAAGACCGTGGCGAGCACGGTGGATCGCAGCAAGGTGCCCACGCCCGGCGCCGCACCTTCGTTGAAACTTCCGGCGCCCGAGCGCGCGAAACTTTCGAATGGACTCGAGGTCGTCGTGGTCGAGCGGCACAGCGCTCCAGTGGTGGATTTCACGCTGCTGGCCGACGCGGGTTTCGCGGCGGACGCATCGGCAAAGCCCGGCACCGCGCGCCTTTCCATGCTCATGCTCCAGGAAGGCACGAAGACCCGCAATTCGGTCCAGATTGCGGAGGCATCCGAATCGCTTGGTGCGCCGCTCGCCGTGGGCTCGACGCTCGATCGCTCGTTCCTCAACATGAACGCGCTCAGCGGACGACTGCCGGAATCGCTCGATCTCTACGCTGACGTGCTGCTGAACCCAATCTTCCCCGACAAGGAACTCGATCGCCTTCGCGGGCAGACGCTCGCCACCATCCAGCAGGAAAAGGCGCAGCCGACGAGCATGATCAGTCGCGTGTTGCCCACGCTGTTGTACGGTGAAGGACATGCCTACTCGACGCCCGCCTCGGGCAGCGGCAATGAAGCGGCGGTCAAGAGCCTGACCAGCGCGGAGCTTGCCGCGTTCTACAAGCGATGGGTTCGTCCGGACAATTCGGTGATGCTGGTGGTGGGTGACACCACGCTCAAGCAGATTCAGCCGTTGCTCGAGCAGCGTTTTGGCGCGTGGCGCGCGCCGGCTGAAGCGAAGCCTGCGAAGAATCTTTCTGACGTGGCGCTCGCCACCAAACCGCGCGTATTTCTCATCGACCGCCCTGGCGCCGAGCAGTCACAGATCGTTGCGGCCACGATCGGCCCCAAGCGCGCCGATGCGGATCACATCCGCTTCGTCGCGCTCGACACCATTCTCGGCGGCGCTTTCACATCGCGCCTGAACATGAACCTGCGCGAAGACAAGCACTGGTCATACGGCGCGCGCACGCGGCTTGCCGAGGCAATCGGGCAGGGGAGCTTCCGCGCCGGTGGCGGCGTGCAGACCGACAAGACGGCCGAGTCCATGGTCGAAATCCAGAAGGAGTTGCGCGAGATACTGACTACCCGCAAGCCCGACGCGAAAGAGCTCAAGTTTGCGCAGGACACCATTGCCATCGCGCTGCCTGGCAAGAACGAGACCTCTGATGAAATCGCCGATTCGTACGGCGAAATCCTGACCTACGGACTCAAGGACGGTTACTGGAACGACTTCGTGGGCGAAGTGACGTCGCTCACTCTCGCGGAAATCAACAAGTCCGCGGGAAGCCTGATTCACCCCGAGGTGCTCACATGGGTCGTGGTCGGCGACTCTCGAAGATCGAGGCCAAGGTGCGCGCGTTGAACCTGGGCGAAGTCACGGTGATCGACACGGACGGGAAGCCGGTCGTGCGGTAGTCAGCCGCGGTCACGCCACTTCGACGAGCTCTGAATACTGCTTCAGCGCCGCGTTCGCGGTGAGGAACCGCAGCGGCTCGTGCATGGCCTGAGCAACCAGCAGCCGGTCGAAGAAATCGACGCCCGTTTGCGGCTTGAGTGAAGCCGCGGCCGCGGCGGGCGTTGCCCGCACCGGCAATTCAGTAAAGCCGCTCGACTTGATCCCGCGCACCAGTTCTTCCGCGTCTGCATCCAGCAGTCCCGCACTGATCTTCTGTTCGCACTCGACGATGGACGCGGCGCTGACGTAGACCTCGTCGGCCGCCTCGATGCGCTCGCGCGTCGCCTTGGTCAGCTTGCGCGAGTCCGCCAGCCACCAAAGATAGATCTGTGTGTCGAGCAGCAAGCGCATTTGGTGGGGTAGGGGAGGGCGCCTGCGGTTTCAGGCCAGCGGCGTGGCTTCGGTCCAGGGCCGCTCGAAATCGTCCGCGATGCGCAGCTTGCCCTTGAGCATTCCCGCGCGGCGCGGCGTGTCATCGCGCCGCAGCGGGACGAGCCGCGCCATGGCGCGCCCACCCTTGGCGATCAGCACCTCGCTGCCACCGGCCACATCTTCGACGAGACGCGACAGGTGAGTCTTCGCCTCATGGATGTTTATCTTGGCGGTCTTCACAGTGAACTTAGTTTAGTTTAGTCTAGTGGCCATGGGAAAGGTGTTTTCATGAAGTGGCTGGCGAGCGCCCTGCTTACCGTCGTACTGCTGTTGCAGTACCGGCTCTGGCTGTCCGGCGACGGCGTCAGCGAACTTGCGCGCCTGTCGGAAGCGGTGGAGCGGCAGAAGTCGGACAACGCCGAGGCCGTGGAGCGCAACAAGCAGCTCATCGCCGAAGTGGCGGATCTGAAGGCTGGCATGGCGGCCATTGAAGAGCGCGCGCGCAGCGAGCTCGGCATGATCGGACGCAACGAAACTTTCTATCAGGTCGTGCCGGTGCGCCCGCGCACGGCGCTTCCCGCGAAGCCGGCCCCGCAAAGGCAGACCGCCGCACGCTGATCTCGCGCTAAGCTTCGCGCCCATGCGCTATTTCGTCGTCATCCCGGCCGCGGGCAGTGGCCGGCGGTTCTCGTCGTCCCTGCCAAAGCAGTACGCGCCACTCGGCGCGGCGACGGTCATCGAACATGCGCTCGCTCCATTCGAGAAAGATCCCGACTGCGCCGGTGTAGTCGTCGCGATCGCGGCGGATGATCCCTGGTGGCCGGCGATCGCGGCGCGGCGATCGCGCCTCATCGAAGGCGTCGTGGGTGGTGAGCAGCGCGCGCACTCGGTGCGCAATGCGTTGCGTGCGCTCGCCTCGCGCGCACGCGACGATGACTGGATCATGGTTCACGACGCCGCGCGCCCCTGCTTCTCGGGCACGGATCTGCAATTGCTCAAACGCGAGCTGGCCTCGCATCCGGTGGGTGGTTTGCTGGCAGTGCCTCTCGCCGATACGCTCAAGCGCGCGCTGGAGCCGGGCGCCCACGTCACGCACGTCGACGGGACCATCGATCGCGATGGGCTGTGGCGCGCCGCGACTCCGCAGGTGTTCCGCTGCGGTGTGCTGCTGCGCGCGCTCGAAGCCGCGCTCGATGCGAATCGCACACCCACCGACGAAGCGCAGGCCATCGAATGGAGCGGTCAGCGGCCGCGACTGGTCGCAGGCCGCGCGGATAACATCAAGGTCACGACGGCCGACGATCTGGCGCTCGCCGCCGCCATCTTGAGTGCGCGCGAGTCGCAGGAGTTGAAGTAATGCGTATTGGCTCGGGGTTTGACGTACACGCCTACGGGCCTGGCGACTCCATCGTGCTGGGCGGTGTGCGCATTCCGCACACGCGCGGTGTGGTGGCACACAGCGACGGTGACGTGGTGCTGCACGCGCTCTGCGACGCCTTGTTAGGCGCCGCGGGCTTGGGCGACATCGGCATGCATTTCCCCGACACCGACCCGGTGTGGAAAGGCGCCGACAGCCGCCGGTTCGTCGCCGCGGTGCTCGAGATGCTCAGCGTTCGCAGGCTGAAAGTGGGTAATGCCGACATCACGCTGCTCGCTCAGTCCCCGAAGGTGTCGCCCTATCGACTGGAGATCCGGCGTTCGCTGGCGCAGATGCTCGGCGTCACCGAAAACCAGGTGAACATCAAGGCCACCACCACCGAGCACCTGGGTTTCGTTGGCCGCAACGAGGGCCTCGCGGCGCAGGCCGTGGTGTTGTTAGAGACGATGCCCGAACCTTCCGCATGATCCCGGACCACTGGCGCCGCGCGGCGCTCGCGCCGCCGACCGCCTGGGGTGAACCGCTCGGCACGGGCGTGTTGCGCGCGAGTCCGGAAGACTTCGAAGTCGACGAGACGCTGGGGTTTGAGGCGAGCGGCGAGGGTCCTCACGCGCTGCTGAGCGTACGCAAGCGCGGCGCCAATACCGAATGGGTGGCGCGCGAGCTGGCCCGCACGATGGGCGTCAAACCCTTCGAGGTCGGTTTTGCGGGACTCAAAGACCGCAACGCGATCACCACCCAGCATTTCACGGTGCCGCGCGGCAAACGCGCCGCTGAGGAACTCGTCGGCCTCAAGGGCGAGGGCTACGAGGTGTTGAGCGCCGCGGCTCACCAGCGCAAGCTGCCGCGCGGAGCGCTCGAGGGCAACCGGTTCGTGATCGTGGTGCGCGGCCTCGCCTGCGATGCGCTGCAACTCAAAGCAACGCGTGCACCACCTTGCCACGGGTGGTTGTCCTAACTATTTCGGTGAGCAGCGATTCGGCCGCGACGCGGGCAATCTGGCACAAGTGCTGCACAAGGCGCAGCGCCTTGGCGAAGGCGGTCGCGGCGATCGAAGGAGCCGTGGCCGCGACGATGCCGGTTTCATGTTGTCCGCGGCGCGCAGCCTGATCTTCAATGCCATGCTGGCGGAGCGCGTGACGCGCGGCACCTGGAATCGCCTGTCGATCGGCGACGTCGCCAATCTCGATGGCCGTGGCAGCGTGTTTGCCATCGATGCCCTGGATGCCGAACTCGAGCAGCGCTGTGCCGCGCTCGACGTGCATCCCACCGCGCCATTGGTCGGGCAGGGAGAGTCGCTCGCGCGAGGCGAGGTGCTCGCGCTCGAAGAGGCCATCGCCGCGCAGTTCCCGGAGGCGCTGGCCGTGATTCATGCCGAAGGCATGAAGCCAGAGCGGCGCGCGCTGCGCATCCGCGTTCGCGACCTTGAACATGAGTATTCGGGCGATGTGCTGCGGCTGCGTTTTGCCCTGTCGGCCGGAAGCTTTGCTACCACCGTGCTTCGCGAGATCATCGCGGGTGCCGCCACCGGGGAGTGAGCATGCTCGATATCAGCGACGACTCAGGATTGCGAGTGATCACCCTCGCTCGGCCACCGGTGAACGCGCTCAATGGCGAGCTGGTGCGCAAGCTCATTGCCGCGGTCGAAGGTGCCGGCGATGCGGACGCGCTGGTGATCGCAGGCCAACCCGGGTTGTTTTCGGCCGGGCTCGATGTGCCGGGGTTGCTGGCGCTCAATCGCGAAGCGTTGACCACCATGTTCGTCGACCTCTGGCGTGCGCAGCGTGCGATCGCCATCTCATCCGTTCCGATCGTGTTCGCGATCACCGGTCACTGTCCGGCCGGCGGGACGGTGCTCGCCATCAACGGTGACTACCGCGTGATGGCGCAGGGCGAATTCCGTCTCGGGCTCAACGAAGTGCAGGTGGGTCTGTTTCCGGGCGGACCGATTCACGGCGCCTTCAGGCGCCTGGTGGGAGGGCATGCCGCGCAGTTGCTCACGCGAGGTGCATTGATCGATCCGGCGACAGCGCTGCGCATGGGATTGGTCGATGAGCTTTGCGAGGCCGCGAGCGTGACGGCGCGCGCTGTCGAAGTCGCGCGCGAACTCTGCGCGTTGCCACGAGAACCGATGCTGCGCACGCGGGCAATGGCGCGCCGTGACCTCACCGATCTGTACGGTACACCGGATGAAACCGCGCACCGCGAACGCGAGTTCGGCGCAATGGGCGCGGAGATGTGGTTCGCGCCCGCGACTCAGGAGCGTATGAAATCGATGTTCCTCAAAAAACGCTAACGGACGCCGCCGCTTCGGCGGCGTTTTCCGACGTGGGCGTCAGCCCTGAGAAATTCAGCCCTGACTCAACAACACGTTGATGGCGCCGGTGCCGCCGTCGACGCGTCGGGCCGACGTAAATGCGAGCACCGGCCCCGTCTTGCGCAGGACCAGATTGACCGCGGTCTTGATCACAGGTCCCCTGGGGCCCGAGTTCTTGCCCTTGCCGTGAATGATGCGCACGCAGCGCAGGTTGTGCGCCAGTGCGTGCGCCAGGAATTCGCGCAAGCAGGCCTTGGCCGCTTCAGCGCGCAGGCCGTGCAGGTCGCAGGTGTCTTCGACGCGATATTCGCCGCTCTTCAGCTTGCGCATGACGCTGTCCTGCACGCCCGCACGACGGAATGAGATCTCGTCCCCGGTGTCGGTGATCTCACCTTCTCCGAACCCCTTGAGGCTTTCGACAAGCACCATGGCGCGGTCGGCCGCGGTGAACCGCGCTTTGGCCGGCGGCTTGCGCTTGGTCGCTGGTACGCGAGCGCGCACGTCGATCGGCTTGACGTCGCGCATCGCCTCGCGAAACACATCCGCTTCCGGATCGGTGCGTTTGCTGCTCAAGCTACCTCCGCGTTGATGCTTTGAGTATATTGCGCGCCGGTGCGAATCCTAATATCCAACGACGACGGCTACCGCGCCCGCGGCATTCATGCGCTGCGCGAAGGCCTCAAGGGCCTGGGCGATCTGACCGTGGTTGCGCCGGATCGAAATCGCAGCGGCGCCAGCAATTCCCTCACGCTCGAATTGCCTCTGCGCGTGAGCCAGGCGGAAGCGCGATGTGTACTTCATCGAAGGCACACCGACGGACTGCGTGCACCTCGCCGTTTCAGGTCTGTTCCCGTTCGAGCCGGACATGGTGGTGTCGGGCATCAACGATGGCTCGAACCTTGGCGATGACGTGTTGTATTCCGGCACGGTCGCCGCCGCGACTGAAGGACGCTTCCTCGGCAAACCTTCCGTCGCCGTTTCCCTGCAAACCGACGGACTTCGCGGCGATGCCGAGCGACATTTCGAAACCGGTGCGCACTTCGCGCGCCAGATCGTCGAGCGATTGCTGGCTACACCGCTGGCGCTGACGCTCGGACGCGCCACGATCCTCAACGTCAACGTGCCCAACATTCCGGTCAGCGCCGTCAAAGGCATCAAGGTCACGCGCCTCGGCAATCGGCATCGCTCCGAAGCGGTGATCAAGGCCGAAGATCCGCGCGGTCGTCCGGTGTACTGGGTGGGACCGGCGGGCGCCAGCCAGGATGCGGGACCCGGCACCGATTTTCACGCGGTGGCGGAAGGCTATGTCTCGGTCACGCCGCTGACGATCGATCTCACCAACCACGCCGCGCTCGACGGATTGCGCAACTGGTTCGGGAGTTGATCTAAGTGAACGGCAATCGTCTCGCGGGCATCGGCATGACGTCCGCGCGCACGCGCGACCGTCTGATTCAGCGTCTGCAGGAGCAAGGCATCGCTAATCTCTCGGTGCTCGATCGCATCCGCAATGTGCCGCGGCACATCTTTGTCGACGAAGCGCTGTCATCGCGCGCATACGAGGATACTGCGCTGCCCATCGGATTCAGCCAGACCATCTCCCAGCCCTACATCGTGGCGCGCATGACCGAGGCGCTGATCGAGGGCGACCGCAAGATCGGCAAGGTCCTCGAAGTGGGCACAGGTTGCGGTTACCAGACCGCGGTGCTCGCACCGCTGGTGAAGAAGATCTACTCCATCGAGCGCATCGCGCCGCTCGCCAAACGCGCCAAGGCGACGCTCAAGGAACTCGGCATCAAGAACGTGATGCTCAAGCATGGTGATGGCACCACAGGATGGAAGTCGCAGAAGCCATTCGACGGCATCCTGGTGGCGGCTGCGCCGCTGGCGGTGCCCGAGGCGCTGTTTGCGCAGCTCGCCAACAAGGGCCGCCTCATCGTGCCGGTGGGACCCGAAGGCGCTCAGCAGTTGATCCGGTTCACCCGGCGCGACGATCACCTGGAACGCGAGGTGTTAGGGCCTGTGGCGTTCGTTCCGATGCTTGGCGGGATGGCCTGAGTTCTCGCTGCGCCACAGTATTCGAGTAAATTCTCGAATGCGAAAGGTCAGGTAAGTTATTGTTTTTACTGCTCAGCCAACGGTGCTTTTTGTGAGGATGTGTGGGCTCACAAACCCAAAGGCTTGTCAGTCAGGATTTAACATGTTTTCATGTCGCCGCCCGCCGACAGAGATCCTAGTAAGAGTTTGCGAGGGGTTCCGGGTGAAGGCACAGGGGAGAACGGGGAAGTCGCGGCAATAAGAAGAACAAGCCGAATAGAAGAAAAAAAAATTCGCCAGTAATTCGAGTCTGTCAGCTTCGAACCATTGGCCTCGCTAAACAACTTTCTCCCCCTGTGTCTTCACTCGGGTCCCTTCGAGGGACCCGGCAGCAATATCGCCGCCAGCACGCGCCGCTCTTCGCCGACTAACACGTTGTAGGTGCGGCAGGCCGCGCCAATCTCCATGACCTCGAGCCCGATCCTTCGCGTTGCGAATTCCGCGCGCAGTGCGGCGCGCGGGAACTGCTGCTTCGCGCCGGTCGACAACACCACGACTTCCGGCGCGAGCGCGAACAGCGCGGCGAGTTGTTCGACGTGCAATTCATCGACCGATCGCGGTGCCCACGACTCGATCGAGTTGGCGGTGACGAGGCAGCTTTCGCGAATTTCCTGTTCGCCGATCGCGATGAAGTCCGCGCCGTAGCGCCGGATGAGATTGATGCCGGAGGGCAGTTGCTGAGTGAACTTCATGGGTCCGATACGATACCGCCATGCGCCGCCTCACGCTGATCCTCTCGGACCTCTACCTTCCCGAAGAGGCGGAGCGTGGGATGGCCGTTCCGACGACGCGTCGATCTGCCCAATCTCGAATGGCTGCTGCGCTTTGCCGAGTCGCCCGAACGCATCGGTGACTGGCGGCCGTGGCTGCTGGAGCAAACGGTTCCGGTTCTCAAGACTCTGCCGGTTGCCTCGATCAGCGCGTACGAACGCATCGATGGCCGCGACCTCGACTCGACCTGGCTGGCGACGCCCGTGGCCCTCGAAGCGCGGCTCGATCATGTGCGGCTGCTGGATCGCGGCCTGTTGCGTCTCGACGAGTCAGAACGTGAGAGTTGTCGCGAGGAATTTTCGCGCGTGTTTGGCCCGCAGTACCTGCTCCACGATGGCGGCGAACGCGCGTTCTTCCTGAGTGGATTGCCCACGACCGGCGAGCCTGCGGTGGATCCCGCGCGAATTATCGGTACGGAAATCGGTCCTGCGCTGCCCGGACGCGACGCCGGTGAAATGCGTCGGCTGTGGACGGAAATCGAAATGTGGCTTCAGGGTGCGACATTCAACAGCGAGAGAGCGCGCGCGGGAAAGCAGCGCGTATCCGCGTTGTGGTTGTGGGGCGCGCGGGCAACGCCTTCTCCCGGTGGACGCGTCGAACCCTGCCGGGCGGACGCGGTGTACTTCGGAGGGGATCCGCTGATCGCCGCACTCAGCCGACTTCGAAGGCGGCGACGCGAGTGGCATTCCGAAACAGCTGGTGGATCTCGATCCTGATGCGCCGCACGTGGTCGTGGAGTTCGCCGCGCTGACCGGCGAATCTCACGAATCCCTGGAGGCGCTCGACGCGAACTGGTTCGCGTGCCTGAAGTCGGCGCTGGTAACCGGGAACATTCGCGAAGTCGACCTCGTGGCGAACAATCGACGCTTCAGGATCGGCGCGCGTCCGCAATGGAAATTCTGGCGTCGAAGCCAACCCTGGCTCGCAAGACTCGGCTCCTGAGACTATAGAATCCGCTCCCATGGAACTGGTCATCGAAAGACGCGCCGCGCGCGGCAACGAAATCACCGATCTCGCGCTGCATCCGGTACTTGCGGCGCGCCTACGCGGCGCGTGGTGTTTGCGACGGCCAGGACCTCGCGCTCACCCTCGATCGACTCATGCCGGTAGGCACGCTCGACAGTGTCGATGCGGCCGTCGCCCTCATCCTCGAGCATCGCGAGCGGCGCATCCTCGTCGTCGGGGACTTCGATGCGGACGGCGCGACCAGCACTGCGCTCATCGTGCGCTGTCTGCGCGCCTGGGGATTCGCGTCGGTGGATTTTCTGGTGCCCAACCGTTTCGAGTTCGGCTACGGGCTCACGCCGGAGATTGTCGGACTCGCCGCCGAACGGCGACCGTCGCTGATCATCACCGTCGACAATGGCATCTCGAGCATTGCCGGAGTCGCCGCGGCGCGTGCTCGCGACATCCAGGTGCTGGTCACTGATCACCATTTGCCCGGATCTGTGTTGCCCGACGCGGACGTGATCGTGAATCCCAACGTTCCCGGCAGCCGCTTCGGCTCGCGAGCGCTCGCGGGCGTGGGCGTCGCCTTCTACGTGATGGCCGCGGTGCGTCGCGAGATCGATACGCGTGGCATGGTGGTGATGCCGCCGGTCACGGATTTTCTCGACCTGGTGGCGCTCGGCACAGTCGCGGATCTCGTGCCGCTGGATGTGAACAACCGCGTGCTGGTGGCGCAGGGCATCCGCCGCATTCGTGCCGGGCGCGCGGTACCAGGCATTCGTGCACTGCTCGAAATCGGCAAACGATCGGTGAGTGCGCTCACGGCCTCCGATCTCGGCTTCACCATCGGTCCGCGATTGAATGCCGCCGGCAGGCTCGACGACATGTCGATCGGCATTCGCTGCCTGCTGGCAGACACCGATTCCGAAGCGGTGGCGCTTGCCGCACGTCTCGATGCGCTCAATGTCGAGCGCCGCGAGATCGAAGCGCGCATGCAAGGCGTGGCGCTGGCGGCCGTGAGCAGTCTGCGTGCGCCCGAGGTCGATGGTCCGAGTCGGCACGGCGTGTGCCTGTTCGATCCGGACTGGCACCAGGGCGTCGTCGGCCTGGTCGCGAGTCGCATCAAGGATCGCGTGCGTCGTCCGGTCATTGCGTTTGCGCGCAACGCGGACGGCACGCTGCGAGGTTCTGCGCGCTCGGTGCCCGGCGTGCACATCCGCGACGTTCTGGATGGCATCGCGGTGCGTCATCCCGAGCTCATCAGCCGCTTCGGCGGACATGCCATGGCCGCGGGCCTGACGATTGAAGAGCGCCACCTCGATGCCTTCGCGCGCGCATTCGATGAGGAAGTGACGCGCTGGCGCGACCCGTCCATTCCGACCAATTGTGTCGAGACCGATGGTGAGCTCACGAGCGACGAGATCGCGCTCGAGACGGCGCAGGCATTGCGCGACGGCGGGCCATGGGGCCAGGCATTTCCGGAGCCTTGCTTCGACGGAATGTTCGCCATCAAGAACGCGCGCGTGGTGGGCGACAAGCATCTCAAGATGTGGGTGACGACCGGCCGATCAGTCGCGCAACTTCGATGCCATCGCCTTCAACTTCAAGGGAGCAGATGAGGGTCTGGACTTGCCGTTCGGTGACGTTCGTCTTGTATACCGGCTCGACATCAACGAATACAAGGGCGAGCGCCGCCTGCAGCTGCTCGTCGATCACGTGATGCCATGAGCGCGGCCCCAACGACTAACTACACCATCCGCGAGGGCAATCCGCTCGACCCGCAGGTGCGCACGCTCATCGCCGAGCTCGATGCGTTCAACTCCGCGTTGTATCCGGCGGAGAGCAACCATTTCGATCCGCCGGAGGCTCTCGCCGCGACGCGCAGCATCTTTCTGGTGGTGCAGCAGGACGGCGAGCTGGTGGGTTGCGGCGCGGCCAAGAATTGTGGCGGCTGGGCGGAGCTGAAGCGCATGTACCTGAAGCCCAAGGCGCGCGGCGAGGGTATCGCGCTCGCGATGCTGGTGAGGCTGCTCGACTGGGCGCGCGCCGAGAAGCTGCCCTTGGCGCGCCTCGAAACCGGAAATGTCAGCGTTGGCGCGCTCAAGCTCTATCGGCGCGCGGGATTCAAGGAAATTCCTGCGTTTCCACCCTACAAACCGGACCCGTTGTCGATATTCATGGAGCGCGCCCTCAGGTAGAGTGCGCCCCCTATGGAAATCAACATGCTGAAGCGTCAGCTCAAAGATCTCGAGGAACGTATGTCTTCCTTGAGGGGGTTTCTTTGAGTACGACCAAAAGAAAGAGCGGCTCGAAGAAGTAAGCCGCGAGCTCGAAGACCCCGCAATCTGGAACAAGCCCGAGATTGCCCAGGAACTGGGCAAGGAACGCGCACGCCTGACGACAGAGCTGTCCGACATGGACAAGGCCATCGGCGCCGTCGCCAGCGCCTCCGAACTACTCGAACTCGCCGAGAGCGAGAACGACGAGGGCATGGCCACCGAAATCGAGCGCGATGCAGCCAAGCTCGAGACCGACGTGCGCAAGCTCGAGTTCAAGCGCATGTTCCGAGGCGAAATGGATTCGCACAACGCGTTCCTCGACATCCAGGCCGGTGCCGGCGGCACCGAGGCGCAGGACTGGGCGCAGATGCTGTTGCGCATGTATCTGAAATGGGCCGCGTCGCGCGGCTTCGACGCCGAAGTCATCGACTCGCAGGCGGGCGAAGTCGCCGGCATGAAGAGCGCCACCATCGAGATCAAGGGCGACTACGCCTACGGCTGGCTGCGCACCGAGACGGGCGTGCATCGCCTGGTGCGCAAGTCGCCGTTCGACTCCGGCAATCGCCGCCACACGTCGTTCGCGTCGGTGTTCATCTCCCCGGAAGTCGACGACGACATCAAGGTCGACCTGAATCCTGCCGACATCAAGATGGATGTGTACCGTTCGAGCGGCGCCGGCGGCCAGCACGTGAACAAGACCGAATCGGCGGTACGCCTGACGCACGGACCCACGGGCATCGTCGTTGCCTGCCAGAATGAGCGCAGCCAGCACAAGAATCGCGCCACGGCCATGAAAATGCTCAAGGCGAAGATGTACGAGCTCGAATTCAATAAACGCAATGCAGCGGCGAAAGTTCTGGAAGACTCCAAGAGCGACGTGAGCTGGGGCAACCAGATCCGTTCGTATGTGCTCGACCAGTCGCGTATCAAGGATCTGCGCACCGGGGTCGAGATCGGCGACACCAACAAGGTGCTCGACGGAAACCTCGATCCATTCATGGAAGCGTCACTGAAGGCGGGATTGTGAGCGACGACCAGAAGCCAGACGACAACAAGCCCGACGAAAATAAGCTAGTCGCCGAACGGCGCACGAAGCTCGTCGCCTTGCGCGAGCAGGCGAAAGCCGACGGCAAACCAGTGTTTCCGAACGACTATCGCCGCGACGTGCTGGCATCGCTGCTGCAGGCCGAGTACGCCGACAAACCGGCGGAGTGGTTCGACGCGAATCCACCGGTGCGGCTGCACGTGGCTGGCCGCATGATGTTCCAGCGCATCATGGGCAAGGCAAGCTTCGCCAAGCTGCAGGACCGCACCGGCCAGATCCAGATCTTCCTGCAGCGCGACACGCTCGGCGAGGCGTACGAGTCATTCAAGAAGTACGACGTCGGCGACATCCTCGCGGCGACGGGGACGCTGTTCAAGACGAAGACCGGTGAGCTGTCGGTGCGAGTCGAAGAGCTGCGCATGTTGACGAAGTCATTGCGTCCACTGCCCGACAAGTGGCAGGGACTGGCCGATGTCGACACGCGTTATCGCCAGCGTTACGTCGACCTCATCGTCAACGAGCAGAGCCGCAATGTCTTCGTGACGCGGACGCGCATTCTCAAATACCTGCGCGACTTCCTCGATTCCATGGACTTCCTCGAAGTCGAAACGCCGATGCTGCAGACGATCCCGGGTGGCGCCGCTGCCCGGCCATTCAAGACGCATCACAACGCGCTCGACATGGACATGTTCCTGCGCATCGCACCGGAACTCTTCCTCAAGCGGCTCGTGGTGGGCGGTCTCGAGCGTGTGTACGAGATCAATCGAAATTTCCGCAACGAGGGCGTGTCGACGCGGCACAACCCCGAGTTCACCATGCTCGAGCTGTATGTCGCCTACGCCGACTACCAGGACCTCATCGCCATGGTGGAGCGCGCCATGCAGGGCGTCGCGGACGTCATCGTCGGCAAGCGCCAGTTCGAATACCAGGGCAGGGCCTACGATCTCGACAAACCGTTCACACGCCTGACGGTCCTCGAAGCGGTGGCCGCGAACACGCCAGGGTTCGATGTAACCCGCGCGCGCGACGTCGCCTATCTACGTGAACTGTGCACGGCGGCTGGCCTGAAGTTCAAGCCCGGGGATGGCGCCGGCAAGTTGCAGATCGGGCTGTTCGAGAAGTACGCCGAGCACACTTTCATGGATCCCACGTTCGTCTATGCGTATCCGACCGAAGTGAGTCCGCTGTCTCGCGCCAACGATGCGGATCCGTTCGTCACGGATCGCTTCGAATTCTTCGTCGCGGGCCGCGAGATCGCCAATGGATTCTCCGAGCTCAATGATGCCGAAGATCAGGCGGCGCGTTTCCGCGCGCAGGTGGAGCGCAAGGACGCGGGCGACGACGAAGCGATGTACTACGACGCCGACTATGTGCGCGCGCTCGAATACGGAATGCCGCCGACCGCGGGCCTCGGGGTCGGCATCGACCGGCTGGTGATGTTCTTCACCGATGCGCCGTCGATCCGCGACGTGCTGCTGTTTCCGCACATGCGTCCAGAATCGGAATGAAGCAATGAATGCGCCCATCGGCGTGTTCGATTCGGGCGTCGGTGGACTCACGGTACTCCGCGCGCTGATCAGCGTGCTACCGGCCGAAGACTTTTTGTACCTCGGCGACACGGCGCGCCTTCCCTACGGCACCAAGAGTCCGGATACGGTCGCGCGTTACTCAGTGCGGGCCGCCGAAGCGCTGGTCAGTCGCGGCATCAAGGCGCTCGTGGTGGCCTGCAATACCGCATCGGCATCGGCGCTCCCCAGCTTGCGTGAAAAATTTCCAACGCTTCCGGTCATCGGTGTCATCGAGCCCGGTGCACAGGCGGCCTGCGAAGCCTCTGCCAGTGGCCGTATCGCAGTGCTCGCCACCGAGGGTACGGTGAGAGGCGGCGCCTATCAGCGCGCCATCCTGGCGTTGCGTCCCGGCGCGCATGTCACCCAGGTGGCGGCCCAGATATTCGTGGCGTTGGCAGAAGAAGGATGGAGCGAGGGCGAGGCAGTCGATGCAGTCACCGAGCGCTACCTGGCGCATCTCGACGCACGCGTGGATACCGTCGTGCTCGGTTGCACGCACTTTCCTTTGCTGGCCGGCGCCATTACCCGTCAGCTGGGGTCCGCGCGGCGCGTGGTGGACTCGGCGGCCACCACGGCGCGCGCCACGGCGGCCGAACTCGCGGCCCGTAATCTCGCCACGCACGTTTCGCGGATCGGAACGGTGCGCCTTCTGGCTACCGACAGTCCCGAACGTTTCGCGCGAGTCGGTGCGCGATTTTTGGGCTCATCCATCGCCGAAAGGTCCGTCGAAGCCATCGACCTGTAGTCTGAAGTCTAGATACTTCCGTTAACACGGTTACACTTGGCGCCCCCGACGCGCGCTGCGCGCGGGTGATTTACAAGGGAAGTTCAGATGAGAGAAAGATCAGGAGTCGCGCACGACCGGGCCGTGATGCCGATGCGATTCGGATTTGCCGACACGCTCTCGGGCCAGCTGCATTTCCGCGCCTGCGGTGCCGGCCCCGACATCGTGCTGCTGCCGTGGCTGCCGGTCAGTGGGCGCATGTACGAACACGTCATGCCCCACCTGGCTCGCGCCGGATTCCGCGCCATTGCTTTCGATCTCGCCGGTTCAGGCCGCTCCCACAAGAAAAGCCGCAACTGGACGGTCCAGCAGTACGCGGCGGACGTGCTCGAAGCCTGCGGTTCGCTGCATACAGTGCCTTACACCGTGGTAGGTGGGCGCTTCTCCGCGTCGGTGGCGGTGGAAATGTTGTTAGCCTCGCCTGCGCAGGTCACAGGCGCAGTGCTCGACGGAGTGTCGGGTCTGGCGCCCGAAGAATTGCGCAAGGTGCAGGGGCCGACTGCGGGGCTCTTGCCGACGATCGGCAGCGATGGCGGCCATCGCAGCTTTGTGTTCGACGTCAGCGTGCGCACACTCAAGGAGTGGGACCCGTCGTTCGAGCTCACTCCAGAAACGTTGCCGCTGGTCTATGAGTTCATGCGCGACTACCTGGAACTGGGCTACGACGCCATTGTCGCCGGCGCCGAGGCGGACGCGAAAGGTGGCAAGAGCACCCACGACGTGCTCGCGCGCCTCGGGGAAGTGTCGCAGCGCGTGCTGGTCATGACTTCGGATTCCGACGCTCTCGCCCCGGCCTACAACCGCGCGCTCGAGCGCGCGCGCAATTCGCGCGGACACAAGTTCGAAGGCAATCACCCCGTGCTCACGCCATCGCGCGCGGCCGAGTATGCGCAAGTGATCGTGTCGTTCGCGCGACGCTAGCTATTCGGGAAGAGAGTAGGGCAGCGGCAGCGGGCCGCTGACTTCCGCGCTCGCGGCTTCGGTGGCCGGCGCGGTTTCCGCGACGGGCTCGAGCACCGCCGCGTAATTGCCCACCGCGAGAATTTCCTCTTGGCCGTCCGGTCGCGGCGCAACGCGCACGACGCTCAATGCGCGCCCGTCGGGGCCGCGCGCGGTATCCGCGGGCTTGAGGGAGACGCCGCTGCTGTTGATCCAGCGTTGCAGCCTTCGCTTCACCCGGCCACGGTAATGGGCGCGCGCAATGACTTCCTGCCCGGTGTAGCACCCCTTGTCGAAGGCGATCGCGCCTAACAAGTCGAGATTGAGCATCTGCGCCACGAAAACTTCGCTGGTGGCTGCGTTGACCTGCGGCAGTCCTTCAGCAATGTCGGCGTTCTGCCAGCGCGCCCACGCTGCCGCATCGGCGACGTCGAACTCGCCAAGGCGATCCCGCGGCGCCAGCAGCAGGCGGCGCGTACCCCAGGCGAGAGTGGCGATGTCTGGTGCGGGCGCCGCGTCCGCACTGCCGAGCACGCAGTAAATGCCCGAGACCTCTTCGATGACCACCTTGCTTCGAAGCACGAACTTGCGCAGGCGTTGAGCGACCTCCGGGGCGAGTTCGCGCGGCAGCACCGCGAAAAATTCGTCGGCAGAGGTGCGAACCACGGCGAGCAACGCAATGACGCGTCCCTGCGGGTTGTGCAGGCCCGCCAGTGTCGAGGCTCCCGTGCTGAGCTTTTCCACATTTGCTGAAAGCTGGCCTTGCAGGAATTTCGCGGCGTCAATGCCGCGAAATGCAAGCACGCCCAATCCATCGGGCGGGCTCGACAGGTCGATGCCAACGGGAGTGCTCATCTTTGTTTTTGCAAGGGTTTCATATGGTCGTACGCGGTGCGATTCTGGCAGAATTCGCGCCCGTGCCGAATGTCCCTTCCGACGTAGATTCCCCGAGCGTTTCCGCCGTCAAGCAGGCGTCAGCGCCTGCAGACCCCGTGCAGGTGGCCGCAATCGATGCGCCCGCCGAAATCGGAGGTCCGCCCGGGCCCGAGCCCACGCGCTTCGGGGATTGGGAAAAGAATGGCCGCTGTGTCGATTTCTAAGGCGGGATGATGAACCAGCGACCACTGTCACCACACCTCGGCGTGTACAAGTTCATGTACACGATGTCGCTGTCGATCCTGCATCGAATCACCGGTTGTGCGGCAGCGGTCGGGTTCCTCCTGTTCGTATGGTGGCTCATGGCCCTGGCTTCGGGCCCTGCCGCCTATGCCTCGGCGATGGGCGCGTTGGGTTCGCCACTCGCCAAACTACTGCTCGTGGGCTTCACGTTTTCCTTTGTTTACCACTTCTGCAACGGCATCCGTCACCTCGTGTGGGATACCGGCCGCGGTCTCGAGCGCGCGCAGGCGCGCCGCAGCGGGACGGTGGTGGTGGTTGCGGCGTTGCTGCTGACCGCGGTCGCCGTCTGGTTCGGCTGCCGCGCGTTTGGAATAAGCCCATGAGCCTGCGTACGCCCCTGTCGAAAGTGATCGGACGTGGCTCGGCCGGCGAGGGCGTCGGGCATTGGTGGGTTCAGCGGGTTACCGCCGTGGCACTTCTGCCGCTGACCGCCTGGTTCGTCATTTCGCTGCTTGGCCAGTCTCTGCAATCGTACGACGCGATGCGCGGGTGGTTAGGCCAGCCATGGGTCGCCGTGCCCACGATCCTGCTGGTATTCACGCTGGCCTGGCACTCCAAGCTCGGCGTCCAGGTGGTCATCGAAGACTACGTGCACGCCAAGGGAGCGAAGACCACTTTGCTCCTGCTCTCCACCTTCGTGCATATCGGTGCGGCGGTTGCCGGCATCTTCGCGATCCTGGCGCTGGCCCTATCCTGAAGAATGACGCCTGATGAACGGCCTGACATGACCATCAAAGACTACGAATTCATAGATCACACCTACGACGTCGTCGTGGTCGGCGCCGGTGGAGCCGGCCTGCGCGCGACACTGGGTCTCGCCGAGGCGGGGCTGTCGACGGCGTGCATCACCAAGGTGTTCCCGACACGCAGCCACACGGTGGCCGCGCAAGGCGGCATCTCGGCGGCGCTCGGCAACATGGGCGAGGACGACTGGCGCTTCCATTTCTACGACACCATCAAGGGGTCGGACTGGCTGGGCGATCAGGACGCCATCGAATTCATGTGCAAGGAAGCGCCGGCCGCCGTCATCGAGCTCGAGCACTACGGCGTGCCGTTCTCGCGCACCGCCGATGGCCGCATCTATCAGCGCCCGTTCGGCGGCATGACGACTCACTACGGCAAGGGCACGGCGCATCGCACCTGCGCGGCCGCGGATCGCACCGGCCACGCGATGCTGCACACGCTGTACCAGCAGTCGATCAAACACAACGCCGAGTTCTTCATCGAGTACTTCGCGCTCGATCTCATCATGCAGGACGGCGCCTGCCGCGGCGTCGTGGCGCTCGACCTCGCCACAGGTGCGCTGCATCGCTATCGCGCGCACACCGTGATCCTCGCGACCGGTGGCTACGGCCGCGCCTACTTCTCCTGCACGTCCGCGCACACCTGCACCGGTGATGGCGGAGGCATGGCGCTGCGCGCCGGTTTGCCGCTGCAGGACATGGAGTTCGTGCAGTTCCATCCCACCGGCATCTACGGCTCCGGCTGTCTCATCACCGAAGGTTCGCGCGGCGAGGGCGGATACCTGACCAATTCCGACGGCGAGCGCTTCATGGAACGCTACGCGCCGAATGCCAAGGATCTTGCGTCGCGCGATGTGGTCTCGCGCTCGATGACCATCGAGATTCGCGAGGGCCGCGGCGTCGGCAAGGACAAGGATCACATCCACCTGCATCTCGAGCATCTCGGCCCCGAGGTCATCCATGCGCGCCTGCCCGGCATCGCCGAGACCGCGCGCATCTTTGCGGGCGTGGACGTGAACAAGGATCCGATTCCCGTGCTGCCCACCGTGCACTACAACATGGGCGGAATCCCCTGCAACGTGCATGGCGAAGTGGTCACCTTCAAGGACAACAATCCTGACTTCGTGGTGCCCGGCCTCATGGCGGTGGGCGAGGCGGCGTGCGTGTCCGTGCACGGCGCGAATCGTCTCGGCAGCAACTCGCTACTGGATCTCGTGGTGTTCGGTCGCGAAGCCGGACGTCACGCGGCCACCATCGTGAAACCGGGCCAGTCACATGCGCCGCTCGCGAAGGATGCAGGAGACTTTGCCGTGTCGCGCCTCGACCGGTTCCGCAATGCCCAGGGGGCACGCGGCACGGCCGAGATCCGGCTGGAGATGCAGAGGACCATGCAGCGCGATGCCGCCGTGTTCCGAACCGGCGATACCTTGAAAGAAGGTGTCACGGCACTCGCGAAGACTCACGCCTCGTTCGCCGATGTGAAGGTCGCCGATCGCAGTCTCATCTGGAACACCGATCTCATCGAGACCATCGAACTCGACAACCTGCTGGGCCAGGCCACGGCCACCATCGTCAGCGCCGAGAACCGCAAGGAAAGCCGCGGCGCGCATGCACGCGAAGACTTCAAGGATCGCGACGACGTGAACTGGCAGAAGCACACGCTGTGCTGGGTGGACGAAGCCGGCAAGACGCGCATCGAATACCGGCCCGTTCACATGACCACCCTCACGAAAGACGTCGAGCCGATTCCGCCCAAAGGCGAGAACGTACTGATGGTTGAGCTCACACTCCCCGCGAACTCCAGGATCGACAAGGCCGCCGGCAAGAAATATCCGGCGCCAGCCGGCGCCAAGAATGTTCGCAAGTTCGTCATCTATCGCTTCGATCCGGACTCGGGAAAGAACCCGCGCATGGACACTTATGAAGTGGACATGGACGCCTGCGGCCCGATGGTTCTCGACGCGCTGATCAAGATCAAGAATGAGATCGATTCCACGCTGACATTCCGCCGCTCGTGCCGCGAAGGAATTTGTGGCAGCTGCGCCATGAACATCGGCGGCATGAACACGCTCGCGTGCACCAAGGCCTGCGATGAGGTGCGTGGGCGACGTGAAGATCTATCCGCTGCCGCACATGCCGGTGGTCAAAGACCTCGTCCCGGATCTCACCAATTTCTACGCGCAGTACGCGGCGGTGAAGCCCTGGCTACAGACGCGCACGCCGGCACCTCCGGATCGTGAGCGGCCTCAATCGCGGGAAGATCAGGAAAAGATCGATCGACCCTCGGCATGCATCCTGTGCGCCTGCTGTTCCACGTCCTGTCCCAGCTACTGGTGGAACAGCGACCGTTATCTCGGCCCCGCGGCCCTGCTCGCGGCGTATCGCTGGATCATCGATTCCCGCGATGAAGCCACCGGCGAAAGGCTCGACGAGCTCGAAGATCCTTTCCGCCTGTATCGCTGCCACACCATCATGAATTGCACCGAGGCCTGCCCGAAGGATCTGAATCCCGCCAAGGCCATCGCCGAGATCAAGAAGATGATGCTCGAGCGCCAGCACTAGCCCGATGCAAACCTTCTTTAAGCTCAATGGACGGCGCCGCTTCGGCGACGTTTTCCGTCGTGGGGCGTGAGCCCCTGGGTATGCTGCAATGGCGTTGCCGACGCGGCATGAAGGAGCTCGATTTCCTGTTGCTGCGATACCTGCGGGAACGCCATCCCGACGCGGCAAGTGACGAACGCGCGGCTTTCGTCGAGTTTCTCGAATTGCCCGACCCCGATATCGCACGCTATCTGCTGGCAGGCGATGTCCCAACCGATTCCAGACACGCTGCCCTGTGTCGCGTATTGCTCTCGAATTGACCTGATTCCCTCGCGACTTGCGGCCGTGCTCTGGTTCGCGTGGCTTGCGCTCGTTTGCGTTGTCGTTCTGACCGGCGTGGCGCTGCCGTTGGCACTGCGACTCGTTCTAAGTCTGGCGGTACTGCTACCGGGAATCCGTTGCGTCCGATCGTTCGTCCTTCTCGCCGGATCACAGGCGGTGCGGGCCATCGAGTGGTCAGAGGAGGGTGAATTCGGCGTCCGTCTGGGGCCACAACTCACACCCCATCCGGCCACGCTTGCCGCCGGTTCGTTCCGACTGGGAGTTCAGCTATGGGTTTTGCGGTTCATGACACCTGCGGGGCTCCGGCCGGTACTTATTGCAGGCGGCGTACAGGATGAAGAGAAGTTTCGGCGCCTGTCGCGCTGTCTGACGACGCATCTGCGTCGGGCATCCGGGCGCGGCGCCGGCCCCGCTGTTACCATCCGGCCCAAGGTTTGAAGTGCGTCACGCGCCATTAAAAATCATTCGATTAGCTGCGTCCCGGAAGGAAACTTTTGGAGGCGTTCAGGGTCTATTCAGCTCGCAAGGAGCCGAGGTGCTCCTGTGACAGTTGAAGAGAGTGACCTGGTTCTCGTCAAACGCGTTCAGCGCGGTGACAAGACTGCGTTCGATCTGCTGGTGCGCAAGTACCAGCACAAGGTGGTGAAGCTGGTGTTGCGATACGTTCGCAATCCGGCGGAAGCGGAAGACATTGCACAGGAAGCCTTCATCAAAGCTTATCGGGCCCTGCCTCAGTTTCGTGGCGACAGCGCCTTCTACACCTGGATGTACCGCATCGCTATCAACACCGCCAAGAACAGTCTTGCGTCGCGCGATCGCTCGCCGATCGCATACGACCTGGATCTGACTGACCCTGAGGAATCGCACAGCGTGCAAACCAAACTTCAGGACCCCGATACGCCCGAAGGCATGGCGCTCACCGAAGAAATTCGCCAGATCGTGAACTCTGCGATCGAAGCATTGCCTGAAGAACTCAAGACGGCCATCGTGCTGCGCGAGCTCGACGGTCTGAGCTACGAGGAAATCGCGGCGGCCATGGAGTGTCCTGTGGGTACGGTTCGTTCACGGATTTTTCGAGCGCGCGAGGCCATCGACAAGCGCCTGCGCGAAGTATTTGAAGGCGGCCTGGGCCGCACCGAGGAAATGGTATGAGCGAGGAACGCCAGAGCGAGAGAGACAGCCAGCTCTCCGCGATGTTCGATGGCGAGTTGCCTTCCGCCGAATGCGAATTGCTCGCACGAAGACTCACGCGCGATGAACTGCTGCGGGCTCAGTGGTCTCGTTTTTCGATGATCGGCGCCGCCTTGCGTTCCGAACGGGGCGTGGCGTTGCACGATCGGGTGGCGTGGCGTGTGCAGTCGACGG
The DNA here is from genome assembly GCA_963736955.1 of uncultured Pseudomonadota bacterium. GTDB lineage: Bacteria > Pseudomonadota > Gammaproteobacteria > Steroidobacterales > Steroidobacteraceae > CADEED01. The sequence continues at coordinate 132,782 of CAVTQT010000009.1, read as the reverse complement.
TCGCCCAGGAAGCCACTTACGGCGATGGCTCGGTCGATTCGGCCGTCAACTCGCGTACCGCGGTCATTGTTCCGGCCAGCGAACTGCGGGCAGCTTCCGCCGCACGCTGGTTGCGCTTTGCGCGACCCGTAGCCGGTGCCAGCATTGCCGCTGGCGTTGCCGCGATGTCGATTTTCTGGCTTCGCACCCAGGACGATTCGCAGATGCAGCTCGCGGCCAATCCGGTGACCGAGTCCATCGTCCTGCAGCCCGACACCTCCAGCGCGGCCCTGGCGCGCGCGACGGCTCCGGTTGTCGAAGAACGGGCGTCGAATGGCGAGCCCGATCGCTATGTCACGCCGGCGCCCAATTCGAACGCGAGCATCGTGCCGCCGGCACGGCTCGCGAACTACGTGGTGGCGCACAGCGAATATTCCGGTCCGTTGTCGCGCCGCATGGCGTTGCTCGGCCTGGTGGCCACCGACCCATCCGAAGTCCCGGCCATCCTGGACGAGGAGTCCCCGGAACCGACCGCCGCAGGAGCTGTTGATGGGCCGTGATTCGCGCTACGTCGTCTCATGGATTTGGCTCGCGTGGATTTGGCGTGAGCCAGCGCAATGGCGCGCGCTTCGTGGCGTTGGCGCTGTTGCTAGGCGCGGGCGTTGCCTTCGGCGCCGAACCGAAGGAGTGGCTCGAGCGCATGAACAAGGCGCTCACCACCCGCAATTACGTGGGCGTGTTCACTCACGTGCACGGCGGACGCGTTGAGACTCTGCGCATCATCCACCGCGTGCGCGGGCGCGACGTTTCCGAGCGACTGTTGTCGCTCGACGGCTCGGGCCGCGAATTCATTCGCGAAGGTACCGAAGTCACCTGTTATTTCCCCGATCGGCGTACCGTTCTGGTCGAGCGTCGTGCTCCCGACGGGCCGTTGCTCGGCGCGCTGCCGGCCATCGACGATGCCAGCACGCAGGTTTACGAAATCCGTGGCGGCGAACGTGAACGCCTGCTCGGCCGCTCCACGCGCGTGGTCGCGCTGCATCCCCGGGACGAATATCGTTACGGTTACCGGCTGTGGATCGACGAGCAGACTTCCATGCCGCTCAAGACCCAGCTCTGCAACCAGACCGGCGAAGTCATCGAGCAGATCGTGTTCTCCACCATCGATCTGCCAGAGCGCATTCCCGACGCCATGTTCAAGCCGCAGATGGATGCGTCCAACTACCGCTGGTTCCGCGCCGATCGCCAGGTTGCGAGCAACACGGCGCCGGCCTTGTGGGAAGCCATGAGATTGCCGCCAGGGTTCCGCATGGCCACGCGTTCGGCCCAGTCTTTGCCTGGCTCCAGCGAGCCGGTTGCGCACCTGGTCTTCACTGACGGCATCGCTTCAGTGTCCGTATTCGTCGAGCCGCGCAAGCCCGACACCCAGCCTGCTGAAGGTCCGGCGCGAGTCGGTTCCTCGTCGGCCTTCTCGACCGTGGTTGATGGCCACCAGATCACCGCCGTTGGCGAAGTCCCCCCCACCACGGTGGAGCTCATCGCCAAGCAGGTGAAGGCTTCCAAGGCCGCCCGCCAGTCTACGAGTGCGACTGAAGGTCTGGGGCTCGCGCCACAGCGCAAGTGATGGTCCCCGCCGGGCTCGTGGTCCTCAGCCGTGAGGCCTGTGGGCTGTGCCAGGACATGCTGCACGAACTCGCAGAGCTCGAACTCTCGCAATCCCTGCCTCCTGTCACCGTCGTCGACGTCGACTCGGATCCCGAGCTCACGCGGCAGTTCGGGCTCAAAGTGCCCGTGTTATTGCTCGATGGCAGCGTTATTTGCCATTACACGCTGAATTCCAAAGAACTTTTACGGCTCGTCGCGCGCCCTGCGGCTATAATCCCGCGCTAATTTTTTGCCGGCGCAAGGGTTGAGCATTTGCTCACCTCAGTTCGGCGGCAGGCCGACCTCTCCCTGATGCAACGCATACGTAATTTCTCGATCATCGCCCACGTCGATCACGGCAAGTCCACGCTCGCCGACCGGTTCATCCAGATTTGCGGCGGCCTCGAAGCCCGCGAGATGCAGGATCAGGTGCTCGATTCCCTCGAACTCGAGCGCGAACGCGGCATCACCATCAAGGCGCAGGCGGTCACCCTTTATTACAAGTCGAAGAAGGACGGCGAGACCTACCAGCTGAACCTGATCGACACGCCCGGACACGTCGACTTCTCTTACGAAGTGTCGCGCTCGCTCGCGGCCTGCGATGGTGCGTTGCTCGTCGTCGACGCGACGCAGGGCGTCGAGGCTCAGAGCGTCGCGAATTGCTACACCGCCACGGAGCTCGGCCTCGAAGTCGTGCCGGTCATCAACAAGATCGATCTGCCGTCATCCGATCCCGCGCGCGTCATCAAGGAAATCGAAGAGATCATCGGCATTCCGGCCGATGACGCGCTCATGGTCTCCGGCAAGACCGGCGAGGGTGTCGAAGACCTGATCGAAAGACTCGTTGAACGCATTCCGCAGCCGAAGGGCGATCCGGATGCGCCGCTGCAGGCGCTCATCGTCGACTCCTGGTTCGACAACTATGTAGGCGTCGTCACGCTCGTTCGTGTTTTCAACGGCACGCTCAAGGTCAACGACAAGATTCGCGTGATGTCGACCGGCCGCACGCACCAGGTCGACAAGATGGGCCGCTTCACACCGAAATCGGTGGCCGCGCGCGAATTCGGACCCGGCGACGTGGGCTTCGTCATCGCGGGTATCAAGGAGATCGACGGCGCCCCGGTCGGCGACACCATCACGCTCGAATACAAGCAGGCGACGGAGCAGCTGCCCGGCTTCAAGCAGGTGCAGCCGCGCGTTTTCGCAGGCATGTTCCCGATTGTCTCGGACGACTACGACAAGTTTCGCGATGCGCTGTCGAAGCTGCGGCTCAACGATTCGGCGCTGCACTATGAACCCGAGGTGTCTACCGCACTCGGCTTCGGTTTCCGCGTCGGCTTCCTGGGTCTGCTGCACATGGACATCGTGCAGGAGCGCCTCGAGCGCGAGTACCAGATCGAGTTGATCACGTCGGCGCCCACCGTCATCTACGAAGTGAAGAAGACCGACGGCGAAGTCTCGTTCGTCGACAACCCGACCAAGCTACCGCCGGTCGATCGCATCGACGAGCTGCGCGAACCCATCATCATCGCCAACATCCTTGTGCCGCCCGATCACGTCGGCGGTGTGCTGCAGCTCTGCAATGAAAAGCGGGGCCGGCAGAAGAAGATGCTGTTCCTCGGCAACCAGGTCTCGCTGCAATACGAAATGCCGCTGGCCGAAGTGGTGCTCGACTTCTTCGACCGTCTGAAGTCCACGAGCCGCGGTTACGCCTCATTCGACTACGACTTCAGTCATTTCGAAGTTGCGCCCCTGGTCAAGCTCGACATCCTCATCAACGACGACAAGGTCGACGCGCTGGCGCTCATCGTCCACAAAGACAGCGCCTATGAGCGCGGCCGGCAACTCGTCGACAAGATGCAGGAGCTGATTCCGAGACAGATGTTCGAGGTCGCGGTGCAAGCCGCCATCGGCAGCCATATCATCGCTCGCGCCACCGTGAAGGCGCTGCGCAAGAACGTGCTCGCCAAGTGCTACGGTGGCGACATTTCGCGCAAGAAAAAGCTGCTCGAAAAGCAGAAAGAGGGCAAGAAACGCATGAAGAACATCGGCCAGGTAGAGATACCGCAGGAAGCGTTTCTCGCGGTGCTCAAGGTCGGGAAGAAGTAGCGTCCATGTTAGACAAGCTTCAACCATTGATCCTGTTGCTGGCCGTTCTGGCCGTGCCGGTGCTGCTGATCGCGGCGTACGACAAATGGATACTCGCGCCAAAGCGGCCGCGTACGCCCGAAGGTGAGGTGGCGCCGGGCCCTTTGTACGTGCGAGTCGCGGACCTCCTGCTGCCGTTCGTGCTGGTCGCCGTGGTGCTGAAAATCGGTGTCAGCGAGGTGTTCGGTTGGGCGAAGGACATCGCGATTCCGCTCAGCTGGTTCGCGGCACCGATCGGCCTCTGGTGCGCCATCGACAGCTGGATCTTCGCGCCGCGTCGCCAGATCCAGAAGGGCGCACGCGACATCCAGGATCCGCCGGTGCTGCGCGCCGCGTACGCGCTGCTCCCCGTGCTCGTCGTCGCGGTCATCATCCGTCTGATCAGTGCGGAAACGCTCGACTTCAGCCTGGTACTCCTGTTGTTGTCGGTCGCTACGGGGCTCGTCTGGCTGATCGACCACCTGGTGTTCCGCAAGGAGCGCGAGAAAGCGATGTTGAAGGGCGTCGGCGGCGAGACGACCCTGCCGGAGCCCGGCACCGTGGACTACGCACGCAGCTTCTTTCCGGTCGCCTTCATCGTGCTGATCGTGCGCGCGTTCATTTTCGAACCGTTCCGCATTCCTTCCGATTCGATGATGCCCACGCTGCTCGACGGCGACTTCATCGTGGTGAACAAATTCGCGTACGGTCTTCGCTGGCCGGTACTCAATCAAAAATTCCTGGGGACCGGAACTCCGCAGCGCGGTGAAGTCGTGGTGTTCCGCTATCCGCCGGACCCGAGCATCAACTACATCAAGCGCCTGGTAGGGCTGCCCGGTGATCGCATCGAGGTTCGTGACGACCACCTGGTGATCAACGGCCAGGTGATCGAGCAGGTGGACCAGGGGCGCTTCACCGATGGCTGTTATCTCAACATGCGGCAGACCCAACGAGACGCTCGGCGAACACACCCACGAGGTGTGGTCGTGCCGATCGGCGTACGGGATGTCGCCGGCGCGCGATCTGCTATCGGCAGGAGGCGCTTCCGCCTCACTACCGTTCTGCGATCGCACGAGGATTCGCGAGTCCGGCAACGGGGGCTACCTGTGCGACGAGTCCCGCTCGCAAGGGCAGCGCGACTCGAACGATTATGTATTCCCGGGCGTGGTACCGCCCGGCCACTACCTGATGATCGGCGACAATCGCGACAACAGCGCAGATAGTCGTGCCTGGGGCCTGGTGCCCGACAAGAATCTGGTCGGCAAAGCGACTCGAATCTGGTTCAATTTCGACCTGCAGCGTTCCAGCGTGGTCAACTGGGGTCGTATCGGTGATGGCATTCAGTGAACGTCATTGGGAGTGCAAATGCGTAAACAACGTGGTGTGACGATGATCGGCTGGATCTTCCTGCTGGCCCCGATGGCCGTGGTGCTATATGCGGGCATTCGCGTCGTCCCTGAATACCTCAACTACTACAAGGTCGTCACTGCGCTGAAGGAAACTGCCGCGCAGCTCAAGAGTGATGAGACGCTGAGTCCGGCCGGAATTCGCGCTGCCGTCGGAGAAGCGTTTCGACACCGGCTACGTCGAGGAGCCCAACGTCAAGGATATTGCCGTGGCGAAAGGCGAACAGGGCGATTGGGCCATGACGGCCGACTACGAAAAGGCCGTGCCGCTGTTCGGCAATCTCCATCTGATCATGGTCTTCAAGACAACGGTAGTCATCAACTGAATGCAAAAGCGCTCATGGGGCTGATGCCACCCAGTCAGGCGGAAACTCTCGCCGCCCGGCTGAGTTATGCGCCGCGCGATCGCACGCTGTTCGTAGTCGCGCTCACGCACCGCAGCGCGGACGGCCCTAACAACGAGCGCCTCGAGTTCCTCGGCGATTCGGTGCTCAACCTGCTGCTGTCCGAACGGCTGTACCGCGAATTTCCCATGGCGAGCGAAGGCGACCTGTCGCGACTGCGCGCGCGCCTGGTGAGCGAAGAGCCGCTGGCGGAGATCGCGCAAGCGATGCAGCTCGGCGAGCTGCTGTCGTTAGGCTCGGGCGAGCTCAAGACCGGCGGCTTCCGTCGTCAGTCCATCCTCGCGGACGCCTTCGAGGCGTTATGCGGAGCGCTGTATCTCGACGGCGGCCTGGAAGCCGTGCGTGCGACGATCGGACCCATGTTCGAGGCGCGCATCGCGGCGCTGCCCGAACCGTCGACGCTCAAGGATGCGAAGACGCGTCTGCAGGAATACCTTCAGGCCAACGGCCGCGCACTGCCGCAGTACACCGTCAAGCGCACCAGCGGCGAGCCGCATGCGCAGACCTTCCTTGTTTCCTGCGTCGTGGCGCATGCCTCGATCGAGACCGAGGGAGAAGGACCGAGCCGGCGCCGTGCCGAGCAGATCGCGGCGCAGGCGGCGCTACGCGCATTGGGTATTGCATGAGTGATTGACCCGCCACATTCCGCGCGGGTTTCGCCGCGCTCGTAGGCCGCCCCAACGTCGGCAAGTCGACGCTGCTCAATGCGCTGGTCGGAGAAAAACTTTCCATCGTGACGTCGCGCCCGCAGACCACGCGCCATCGCGTACTCGGCATGCTCAACCGGCCGGGCGTCCAGATCGCCTTTCGTCGACACGCCGGGCCTGCATCTTGGCGAGAAGCGCGCCCTCAATCGCGCCATGAACCGAACGGCCGCGTCCGCGCTCGCCGATGCGGATCTCGTGGTGTTCGTGGTCGAAGCGCTGCGTTTCGGCGAGGAAGACCAGGCGGTCCTGCAGCGCATCCGCGAGGCGGGCCGTGAATCCATCGCGGTCATCAGCAAGGTCGACAAGGTTTACCCGAAGGATCAGCTGCTGCCGTTCGTGGCGGAGCTCGCCGGCATGCATGGTTTCCTCGACGTAGTGCCGGTGTCGGCGGAGAAGGGCGTCAATCTCGACCGGCTCATCGATGTGATCTCCGCGCGGTTGCCCCTGTCTCCCGAGCTGTTCCCGCCCGAGCAGCGCACCGACCGCAGCGTCGAGTTCCAGATTTCCGAGACCATCCGCGAGAAGCTCACCATGGAGCTGGTGGAAGAGCTGCCTTATGGCATCGCGGTCGAGATCGAAAAGCAGAGCGAGATCGACGGGCAGCTCGTCATCGATGCCATAGTCTGGGTGGATCGCGCCGGGCAGAAGCCCATCGTGATCGGCGCCAAGGGATCGCGCCTGAAGCGCATCGGCCAGAAGGCGCGCGAGGAGCTCAACGTGAGGCTGGGCAAACGCCTGCACCTCAATCTCTGGGTCAAGGTGCGCGAGGACTGGGCCGACGATGCGCGGGCGCTGGCGCAGCTCGGCATGGAGTGAGAGGTGCAGTCGCGCGAACGCATCGCTCTGGAGCCGGCCTTCGTGCTGCACCATCGCGAGTATCGCGACACCAGTCGCATCCTCGATGTATTCACCGCGCGCCACGGTCGCCTGACCTTGTTCGCGCGCGGCGCGCGCGGACCCAAGTCGAAACTCGCGTCGCTGCTGATGCCGTTCCGGCCATTGCTCGTGTCCTGGTCTGGGCGCGGCGACGCCGCACAGCTCACGGCCGCGGAGGCGCATGGCGAAGCGCTGTCATTGCCGCCACGCCAGGTGCTCTCGGGCTTCTATCTCAACGAGCTCATCATCCATCTCACCACTCGGCACGATCCGCAGACGCAGCTCTTCGAAGACTATTCGCAAACGCTGCGGCGCCTGTGCGTCGACGCTGCGCCCGAGCCTGCGTTGCGCGTATTCGAGAAGCGGCTGCTGGCGTCCATCGGTTACGGTCTCGAGTTCGAAGTCGATTCGAAGGGCTTCTATCAATTCCGCGCGGCGCAGGGTGTGGCCGAAGTGCGCGAAAGCGCCTCGGACGCCTATCCAGGCCGCTGCCTGCTGGCGCTTGCAGCAGGAGTCGCTGAACGACGCCGAGTCGCTCGACGTCGCGCGGCGCGTATTGCGCCAGGCGCTGGATCATTGTCTGGAAGGCCGCGAGTTGCGGACGCGCACGGTTGCGCGATCCATGGCGCGGCGAGGAAATGCATGAACTCCTTTGCAATTCAGCTTGGCATCAACATCGATCACGTCGCGACCGTCAGGCAGGCGCGCCGCGTTTCTTATCCGGATCCAGTCCATGCAGCGCTGCTGGCCGAGCAGGCCGGCGCGGACAACATCACGCTGCATCTGCGCGAAGACCGCCGTCACATCCAGGATCGCGACGTGCACGCGTTGCGGCCGCTGCTGCAGACGCGCATGAACCTCGAAATGGGCCTGACTCACGAGATGGTGGAGATCGCCGTTGGCGTGCGGCCGCACGACTGCTGCCTCGTGCCCGAGAATCGCGCCGAGATCACCACCGAAGGCGGACTCGACGTGGCGGCGGATGTCGAACGTGTGGCGGGAGGCGTGCGCAAGCTCGCCGCGGCTGGCATTCGCGTGGCGCTGTTCATCGCGCCGGACCTCGCGCAGATCGATGCCGCGAAACGCTCGGGCGCACCGGTCATCGAATTGCACACGGGCACTTATGCCGAGGCGACCGGATCTGCGCAGGCGCGCGAGCTCGAGCGCCTCTCCACGGCTGCCAAACGCGCAGCGAATCTCGGGCTCGAAGTTCACGCCGGCCACGGCCTCACCTACAACAATGTGGCGCCGGTCGCCGCGATTCCGGAAATCGTCGAGCTCAACATCGGCCACTGCATCATCGCGCGCGCCATCTTCACGGGCCTCGAAGCCGCGGTGCGCGACATGAAGACCCTCATGAACGGGGCGCGGCGATGATCTTCGGCATCGGCGTCGACGTACTCGAAGCCGCCCGCATCAAGAAGACCCTGGCGAGATTCGGCGATCACTTCATCGAACGGTTGCTCATGCCCGCGGAACGCGCACAGCTCGCGCGTACCAAGCGCCCGGAGCGATTCATCGCCATGCGATTCGCCGCGAAGGAGGCCATCGTCAAGGCCATGGGCACGGGCTTCGCGCATGGCATCTGGATTCGCGACGTGGGCGTGGTGCAGAACGCCTGGGGAAAACCCGAAGTCGCCTATTCACCCCGCGGCGAAAAAATGCGCCGCAAGTTGGGAATCGGCGACGGCCACGTGACGCTCACCGACGAAGCAGGGCTCATCGTCGCGGTGGCCGTGCTCGAGGCGGCGCCCAAGGCGAAGAAGAAAAAGGCGAAAGGCGAAAAGGACCAAGGCGCGTCGCCGATGAACACACTGGTATTCGACATCGAGACCGTGCCGGACGTGGAGTTCGGCCGCCGTCTGTTCGGCCTCGAAGGCTTGTCTGACGACGAAGTCGGCAAGGCCATGCAGGCTCGCGCCCGGCAGGAATCGGGCAGCGATTTCCTGCCGCATGAGCAACACCGCATCGTCGCCATCTCCTGCGCTTTCCGTTCGCGCGAGGGATTCCGCGTCTGGAGCCTGGGGGACGAGAGCGCCACCGAACGCGAGCTGGTGGAGCGCTTCTTCGACGGCATCGACAAGTTCACGCCGGAGCTCGTGAGCTGGAACGGTGGCGGCTTCGACCTGCCGGTGTTGCATTACCGCGCGCTGCGCTTCCAGGTGCAGGCGCCTCGCTACTGGGAAACCGGCGACGAAGACAATGCGTTTCGCTACAACAACTACCTGGGCCGCTTTCACTGGCGCCACGTCGACGTCATGGACGTGCTGTCGGGCTACCAGGCACGCGCGCGCGCCTCGTTGTCCGACACGGCGGTGTTGCTCGGCTATCCCGGCAAACTCGGATTCGATGGTTCGCAGGTGTGGGATGCCTATCGCGCCGGCGAGCTCACGCGCATCCGCCGCTACTGCGAGACCGACGTCATCAATACCTGGCTCGTATTCCTGCGCTTCCAGCACATGCGCGGCCGGCTGACGGATGCCGGGCTGGCCGACGAGCTGGCGCGCACCCGCGCCTGGCTCACCGACGCCAAACAACCGCACCTCGACGAGTTCCTCGCCGCCTGGGGCGCGGGCTCGTGACCGCGTCGCGCGCGCCCGCGAAGGTGCCGCCGTCGAGAACGGAGTGGTCGCCGATCTCACGCACGAAGCCGAAGGCGTGGTGCGGGGTAGTGAGGCCGGCGGCAAGACCGTATTCGTCGCTGGCGCCTTGCCGGGCGAACGCATCAGCTTCCGGCGCCGCAGCTTTCACAAGAGTCACGACGAAGCCGAGTTGCTCGAAGTGCACGAGGCATCCCCGGCGCGCGCGACGCCGCGCTGCGCGCATTTCGGCGTGTGCGGCGGCTGCGCGATGCAGCACCTGGATCCGGCAGCGCAGATCGAGGCCAAGCAGAAAGAGCTTGCGCAGAATCTGCAGCGCATCGGCAATGTCGAGCCTGACGAATGGCTGCCACCGTTGTTAGGCCCTCACTGGAACTATCGCCGGCGCGCCCGCCTGTCATCGCGGTTCGTCGCGAAGAAGGGCCGCAGCCTGGTGGGCTTCCGCGAGAAGCAGGGCAAGTACGTCGCCGACGTTCAGCGTTGTGAGGTGCTGGCCGAGCCCGTCGCATCGCTGGTCGGCGTGCTGGCTGAGCTGCTCACGGGCATGGCGCGACGCACCAGCATCCCGCAGATCGAGGTCGCCCTGTCCGACGGCGAGCGCGTGCTGGTGTTTCGCGTGCTCGACCCGCTGCCCGAGGCGGACCTCGAAGCCTTGCGCGCTTTCGAGCGTGCGCATGGCCTTCGCATCCTGCTGCAGCCGGGCGGGCTCAACACCATCGCGCCGCTCACCGAAGGGCCGGTCGATCTTCACTACCGGCTCGACGCCTTCGACGTGAAGCTCGAGTTCGGCCCCTCCGATTTCGTGCAGGTCAACGCCGCTATCAACCAGTCCATGGTCGCGCGGGCGGTCGAACTACTGGAGATTGCGCCCACCGACCGGGTGCTGGACCTGTACTGCGGGCTCGGCAACTTCACGCTGCCCCTGGCGCGCCGCGCCGCGGCGGTAGTTGGCGTGGAAGGAGAGGCAGGTCTCATTGCCCGGGCGCGTGCCAATGCGCAGCCTGAATGGCATTTCCAACGCCGAATTCGTCGTGGCGGACCTGTCCGTTGCCCCCGACATCGCCCTCCCATGGCTGCGAGGGGGGTTCGACAAGGTGCTGTTAGACCCGCCGCGCGTCGGGGCACGTGAAGTTTTGAGCGCCGTGGCACATCTTGCCCCGCGCAGGGTGGTGTATATCTCTTGTCACACTGGTTCCCTGGCCCGCGATCTGGGTGTCCTGACCCACGAACTGGGCTTCCGCTTACGCGCCGCCGGTGTACTTGATATGTTCCCGCACACCACGCATGTGGAATCGATAGCAGTACTAGACAGGAAGTAGGTTGTGACCCTTGGGCCATTGATGGTCGATGTGGCCGGTCTCGAGCTGACGCCCGAGGACCGCGAAGTGCTGCGCCATCCGCTCGTGGGCAGCGTCATCCTCTTCACCCGCAACTACGCCGATTCCGCGCAGCTCGCGCGCCTGGTGGCCGACATCCATGCCGTGCGCTCGCCCGCGCTGATCGTGGCCGTCGACCAGGAGGGTGGGCGCGTCCAGCGGTTCCGCCCCGGGTTCTCGGCACTGCCGGCGCCGCGACGCATTGGTCACGAATTCGACGTCGATCCCAAGGCCGGCATCGCGTTCGCGCGTTCCATGGGCTGGCTCATGGCCGCCGAACTACGTGCTCACGGTGTCGATCTCTCGTTCGCGCCCTGCGTCGATCTCGACTACGGCGTGAGCGAAGTCATCGGCGATCGCGCGTTTCATTCCAGGCCCGAGGTCGTGGCGCAACTCGCGCTCGCCTACATGGCCGGCATGAAGGATGCCGGCATGGCCGCGACCGCCAAACATTTTCCAGGGCACGGCGCCGTGGTGGCCGATTCACACAAGGCCCTGCCGGTAGATAGGCGAGCCTGGAACGAGCTCGGCGACGACCTGCTGCCATTCCGCCGGCTCATCGCCAACGGCATTCCCGGGGTCATGGTGGCGCACATCCAGTTTCCCGCCGTCGATCCCGCGCCCGCCAGTCTGTCGCGCCGCTGGATGCAGAACGCGCTGCGCGAAGAGCTGCGCTTCGAGGGCGCGGTGTTCACCGACGATCTGTCCATGGGTGGCGCTGCCGAATTCGGCGACATCGTGGCGCGCGCCACAGCCGCGCTCGACGCCGGCTGCGACGTGCTGCCGGTGTGCAACGACCGCACGAGTGTCGCGAAGCTGCTCGACGAACTCGACATCGAAATCGAACCCGCGGCACATCTGCGGCTGGTGCGCATGCGCGGACGTCCCGCGCCCGAGCGTGAAGCGCTGTACGCCGGGGATGCCTGGCGTACCAGCCAGGACCTGCTGGCGCGCGCAGCGAGCGCACCAAAGCTCAAGCTCACCGCGGGCAACGCATGAACGGGTTCCAGGGAGACTTCCTGCGCGGCGCGCTCGACGTGTCGCCCGAAGGCGTGGTCATCTGCGAAGCCACCGGCGATCGCGTCGTGGTGTACGTGAACGCCGCCTTCTGCCGCCTCACCGGTTACGAACCTTCGGATCTGATCGGCAAGAATCTGCGGCTGCTGCAGGGCGAAGACCGCGATCAGCAGGAGCTCGATTCGCTGCGCGAAGCGCTGCGCCACAACGAACCCGTGCGTGTGCTGGTGCGCAACCTGCGCAAGGACGGCACGGTGTTCGTCAACGACATGCAGATCTATCCGCTTGCGCAATGGCGATGGCAAGGCCACGCACCTCATCGGCTACCACCGCGAAGGCGGAACGCGCGTGCGCACGGGCGACACCGGCATCCGCGGGCTGCCGAACTGGGTGCGTGAAGACCGCCTCACCGGGCTCGCCTCGCGCTACTACTTCGAAGACGTGCTCAAGCGCGACTTCGCGCTCGCGCAGCGCGACAAGACCGACATCGCGCTGCTGCTGTTCGACATCGATCAGTTAGGCCCGTACAACGAGGTGTTCGAACGCGCCGGCGGCGACGCGGTGGTCAAGCGCGTGGCGCGCGCGATTGCCGGCTCATTCCGTCGCGGCACGGACATCGTCGGCCGCTGGGAAGGCGCCAGCGTCATCGTCCTCATGCACGGCACCCAGAGCCGATCACGTGATCCAGCACGCCACCACCGTCGCGCATCGCGTGCGCGAGCAACAGATCCACCATCCGCGGTCGACGCAGAAATACGTGACCGTGAGCGGCGGCGTCGCGATTCACACCGCGCGGCCCGAAGACACCGCCGAGGCGTTCCTGAAGGCGGCGGAAGCCGCCGTGGCGCGCGCCAAAGAGCAGGGCCGCAACCGCATCATCGTCGCGGAAGAGGCCGACTTCCGATAAATGGGGACATTCCTCATTTCCTTGTAACAATCCCTGAGAGCGCGTTTTCCGTCTCAGCCGATCGATTGTTACAAGGAAATGAGGAATGTCCCCATTTATCTGCCGCCCGTTGCGCGATTCGCCGGCGTCACCAGCGCAATCACTCCAAAGGCCGGGTGATCGTAATAGCTCAGCTTGTCGAAGCGGATGCGCCGCGATTCATTGAGCATGAAGACGGTGCCGGGCGCGGCGGCAAGCGCCTCGGGCGCATTCGAGGTCTGATAGTTGAGCGACACGCCGAGGTGCAGGTACGTGCCGCTTTCGAGATAAATGATGCCCGAGAGGCCCGGCACGTTTCCCGCGAGCTTCGCCACGGTGAAACCGGCGCGCGACCCCCAGGAGCTGGCGGTCTGCTGCCAGGCGAAGTGCGCGATGGGCTGATAGTTAGTGGTGCCCTGCAGCTTCCTGGCGACGTCGTTGAGCTGGAACTGCGCCGGCGGAATCGCCTGGACGAACTTGCCGGTCACCGGCGCGTCGGGAGTGTCGAGCCCACGCGCGACCGGCTTGGCGCTCCAGTCTTCCGCGCCACCGGCGCCGCTCGAGTTGCGGAACACGATGACTTCGACGTTGTAGACCCGGGGATTGGCGGTCTGCGCCTGGGCGGAAGGGCAGCGATGCGCTGACACTGACCAGCGCGAATGCGCAGGGCGGCAATGAAGTGGCGAAAACGGCCGGGTGTCGTCATGGGCGCGAAGTATATCGGTTCGCTATTGTCGTTTTGCGTTGGGTTGCATCGCCGTGCCCTTGAGCTCGTTCAGGAACTTCTCGGCGAACTCGAAGCGCTCGCCACCTTCGTCGGTCTCGACCGATATCCGCAGCTTGAGCGAGCCTTCGAGCCGGTAATCACGATCGGGATGCTGCACCAGCCGTATGACCGCGCGCGGGTCGACCTGGTTCTGCTCCTCGAACAATGCATAACCGCCCTGGGCGCCGAGATCGAGTCGGCGGATTCCGATCGAACGTGCCGCTAGTTTGAGTCTTGCCACGCGCAGCAGATTCGTGGCCGGCGGGGGCAGGGGCCCGAAGCGGTCGACGATCTCTTCGGTGAGCGCGTCGATGCCCGCGTTGTCGGGCGCCGCCGCCAGGCGTTTGTACAGCGCAAGGCGCACCGGCACGTCGGCCACGTAACTCTCGGGCAGCAGGGCGGGCAGTCGCAGTTCCACCTCGGCGGTCGCGGCCAGCGGGCGATCGAGCTCGGGCTCACGACCTTCCTTGAGCGCCTTCACCGCCCGCTCGAGCAGGTCGAGGTACATCGTCAGGCCCACTTCGGTGAGCTCGCCGCTCTGCGACTCGCCTAACAACTCGCCGGCGCCGCGGATCTCCAGGTCGTGCGTGGCGAGCACGAAGCCGGCGCCCAGGTCCTCGAGCGACTCGATGGCTTCGAGCCGCTTCACCGCGTCCAGCGACAGCGCCTTGCGAGGCGGTGTCAGCAGATAGGCGTAGGCGCGGTGATGCGAGCGGCCGACCCGGCCGCGAAGCTGGTGCAGCTGCGCCAGCCCGAGCTTGTCGGCGCGGTCGATCATGATGGTGTTGGCGGTGGGCACGTCGATGCCGCTTTCGATGATGGTGGTGCACACCAGGAAGTTGAAGCGCCGATGATAGAAATCGACCATGAGCTGTTCGAGGTCGCGCTCGCGCATCTGTCCATGACCCACGCGCACTTCGGCCTCGGGCAATAGCTTCGCGATTTCCTGCGCAGTCTTGTCGATGGTCTCGACCACGTTGTGCACGAAGTACACCTGGCCGCCGCGCCGGAACTCGCGCAGCGCCGCCTCGCGCAGCGTCGGCGCGTGCCACTCGGTCACGAAGGTCTTGATGGCGAGCCGCTCGGCGGGCGGCGTGGTGATCAACGACAGATCCCGCAGCCCACCCAGCGCCATGTTGAGCGTGCGCGGGAATCGGCGTGGCCGTGAGCGTGAGCACGTGCACTTCGGCGCGCAGCGTCTTGAGCTTTTCCTTGTCGCGCACGCCGAAGCGATGTTCTTCGTCGACGATGATGAGCCCGAGGTCCTTGAACCGCACGTTGGCGTGCAGCAGCCGATGCGTGGCGATCACGATGTCGACGGTGCCGCGTTCGATGCCTTCGAGCACGGCATTCGACTCCTTGCCGGTGCGGAAGCGCGAAAGCGTCTCGATGCGCACCGGCCAGTCGGCGAAGCGATCGCGGAAGTTGTTGGTGTGCTGTTCGGCGAGCAGCGTGGTGGGCACCAGCACGGCGACCTGCTTTCCGGCCTGCGCGGCGATGAACGCAGCGCGCATCGCCACTTCGGTCTTGCCGAAGCCGACGTCGCCGCACACCACGCGATCCATCGGCTTCTCGGTCGCGAGATCGGCCAACACCTGGCGGATCGCCTCGGCCTGGTCGGGCGTTTCCTCGAACGGGAAGCTGCTCGCGAATGACTGGTACTCGAGCTCACGCTGCGGCATGGCCGGACCCCGTTTTGCCTGGCGCTGCGCATACAGGTCGAGCAGCTCCGCGGCCACGTCGCGAATCTTGTCGGCGGCGCGTTTGCGCGCCTTGGCCCATTGATCGGTGCCGAGCTTGTGCAGCGGTGCGCTTTCCGGCGCGGCGCCCGAGTAGCGCGAGACCAGGTGCAGCTGCTGCACGGGCACGTACAGTTTGTCGCCGCCGGCGTATTCGAGCACCACGAACTCGCCGTCCTGCCCGGCGACCTGCATGACCTGCAGGCCCAGGTACCGGCCCACTCCATATTCCTCGTGTACGACCGGTGAGCCCGGCCCGAGTGCGGTGAGGTCGCGCAGGATGGCCTGCGGGTCGGAGGCGGCGCGGCGCCGGCGGCGTTCCTGCCGTGCGCGCTGGCCGAAGAGTTGTGCTTCGCCGAGCACGGCGATCGGCGGCGTGAGGATGTTGAGCCCGGCCATCTCCGGCGCGATGCACAGCGCGAAGGGCGCGTTGCTGTCGACGAACTCGTGCCAGCTTGCGATCGACTGCGGGTTTGAGCCCATGCGCGCGCAACATCTCGAGCAGGACTTCGCGGCGCCCGGCTGAATCCGCGGCCAGCAGGACGCGGCCTGAATACGTGTCGAGGAAATCCTCGAGCGGCGCGAGCGGCCGCTCGGCGCGCAGGTCCAGTCGCCATTCCTGCGGCGCGGCGGTAGGGAAGTTGAAACCCTTGGCTTTCATCTTCGATCTTGAAGCTTTCGAGGTCGACCCGCGTGAAGGTATCGAGCCGCGCCTGCAGCTCTTCCGGCGCGAGGTACAGCTCGTCGGGCGCCAGCACCGGGCGCTCGACATCGTGCCGCCGTTCCTCGTAATCGCTCGGCGATGCTCTTCGCGGCGCGATCGACGGCCGCGGGCAGGTCCGCGCCGGCGCACACCACCGTATCCTTTGGTAGATAGTCGAGCAGCGTGTCGGTGGTATCGAAGAACAGCGGCAGGTAGAACTCGATGCCCGGCGGCGCCAGGCCGTCGCTGACGCCGCGATAGATCACGCTCTTGGTCGGGATCACCCTCGAAACGCTTGCGATAGCGCAGCCGGAATGCCTTGACCGAATCGGCGTCCAGCGGCATCTCGCGGCCCGGCAACAGGCGCACCTGTTTCAGCGAATCGCCCGAGCGCTGCGTATCCGGATCGAACTCGCGAATGACCTCGATCTCGTCGTCGAACAGGTCCACGCGCAGCGGCGTCTCCGCGCCCATCGGAAACACGTCGAACAGCGAGCCGCGCAGTGCGAATTCGCCGGGTGCGCTGACCTGCGACACCGAGGCATAGCCTGACTCCACCAGCCGCGCGCGCAGTGGGTCGATCGGCAGTTTGTCGCCCACCGCGAGATTGAAAGTGCGGCCATCGACATAGCCGCGCGGAGCGATACGTTGACCCAGCGTGTCGGCCGCGGCCAGCAACACTCCGGACTTGAGGCGCGGCAGCTCCGCGAGAGCCGCGAGGCGCTCGGAAATGATGTCCGGGTGCGGCGAGAAGAGGTCGTACGGGCAGCACTTCCCAGTCAGGCAACACGTGGATCGATTTGGCATTGCCGAGGAAGAAGGTGAGCTCGGAGCGAAGCTGATCGAGCTCGCGTGCATCGCGCGCGATGACCAGGTATGGGCGTGTGTCCGATTCAATGGCTTCGGCCAGCGCCAGGCTGCGCGCGGAACCATAGAGCTGGTGCCAGCGCTGGCGCGACTTGGGAGTGGGAACGACGGGGTGGAGTAATGCAGGCATCTAAGGCGGGTCGGTACGAAAAGCGCGGCAGCTTACTCTGCCGTAGCCGACTGTGGAAATGGCCGGAATATTCCCGTCTCGCGCATACTTCGCCCCATGAAACGGCTGTTGGGGAGCATGTTCCTGTTGCTGTCGACTGCGGCGCTGGCTGCAGATGATCCCGTCGCTGAGCCGGCCCTCTGGCCGTGCGTCGAATCGGTAGTCATCGCTCGTATCGAGCGGGTCGGCGAAATGGTCGAGTACGACACCGAAGATCTCGTAATACACCCGCCGTCGTATGTGGATATCAGGATCAGGAGGGTACTGTCCGGCGTCACGCCGCCCAAGACTCTAACTATCATTCACCAGCCGGAACTCCAGCGCGGCGATGCGATGTTCCTGCTCGGACGGCGCAAAGGACAATGGATCAGGCTGGGATTCGAGGGCCGCGTGGCGCGTGACCGCGACAGCAACTACATCGTCCCGTTTTTCAGAGAAGCCCTCGAAGAAGAACTTGCGCCACGCGGCTGGATACCGCGCGACTACCTTCACCGACTGAGCGACATTCGCTATGACCCGAAGCCGGTGGCCTGGATGGGAGAGCGAAAGAACGGGCAACCCGGCTGGGCGCACATCGAAGGAGCGTATGCGGTGGCCAATCGAGGACTCGTGCTCGATGAGATGGCGAACCTCCTGGCGCAGAGGCTGGCCGTGCCCTGCGAACGCGACGCGCCTTGACGGCGCGCCGCGCGATTCTTCTCAGCCGGCCACGACCACCGCGTGCAGAACCTTGTCGTTCTCGAACACCACCACGAAGTTCGGGTAGAACCACTTGGTGATCGGCGGATTGCCCACCGAGCTGCTCTTGTTGGCCGGGGCGCCGAACTTCTGTTCGACGGCGGTCATGGTGGCGCCGCGCTGCGGGGTTTCGATCCCGGCGGGTTTGATGGCCACCTGGCCGTCAATGGCCAGAGTCTCTGCGAATGCGGGTACCGCGGCGCCAAGCGCCAACGCGACCACTGTCATCTTCAACGTGCGAGCAAGCATGGCTTTCTCCTGCGGCCGGCGACTCGACCGTGGCGGCAATATACCCCCCGCTGTGGCAAAGTCAGCCGTTGTCGCCATGTGACGACTCGAACTAACAGCACTTTTGTGATGCCCGTCCGGTTTTTGCGCGCAGAATCCTAGTCGATGCTGAATTCCCTGCCCCTGTTCGTCGGCCTGCGCTACGTGCGGGCCCGTTCCCACAAGTTCTTCGTTTCCTTCATCACCTGGGTATCGCTGCTGTGCGTGTGCCTGGGTGTAATGGCGCTCATCGTCATTCTGTCGGTGATGAACGGGCTGGAAGGCGAGCTGCGCGATCGCCTGTTGTCGCTCTCGGCGCATGCACGCATTTTCGTGTCGCCGCAGGCGAGCGGTACGCAGGACTGGAATGCGCTGGCCGCGAGCGTGCGCCGGGCAGCCGAACGTCACGGGCGCGGCGCCATTCATCGAGCTCGAAGCCCTGGCGGTGCGCAAGCCCGACATGCTGCCCGTACGGCTGCGCGGCATCGATCCCAGCCACGAAGCCGAAGTGGCGCGCATCGCCAAGTCCATCGTCGAAGGCAGGCTCTCCGACCTGACTGCCGGTTCCGATCGCGTGATCGTCGGGCGTGACATTGCGCAGATGCTCGGCCTCGGACTCGGCGATTCGATCACGGTGCTGATTCCGACCACCGACAGCAACGGCGTGCCGGAACCGCGCCTGCGCGAATTCGTCGTCGCCGGCGTGTTCGACGCGGCCGTGCAGGACTACGACAGCGAATTGCTGATCGCCGATATCGACGATGTGCGCGCGCTACTGCCGAATCCGGATGCGCGCATGTCGCTGCACGTGAACTTCAACGATGCGCTGACCGCGAGCGAGAACTCGGCGGCGCTCGCGAAGACATTGCCGCCAGGCCTCGAGATACGCGACTGGACCGTGGATCACGCCAGCTACTTCCGCGCCATCCGCATCGAGAAGACCATGGTGGCGGTGATCCTCATGCTGATCGTGGCGGTGGCCGCGTTCTATCTCGTGGCCATGCTCGCCATGGTGGTGACCGACAAGCGCACCGACATTGCGATTCTTCGCACCCTCGGCACTTCGCCGCGCAGGGTCATGGCGATTTTCCTCATCCAGGGCAGCGTCATCGCATGGTTTGGCGTGGCGCTCGGGGTGTTGCTCGGCTCGCTGCTGGGGCATTACGCCGGAGAGGCGGCCGCGTTCCTCGAGCGATTGTTCAGCTTCGAGATCTTCAGCTCCGAGGTGTACACCGTGACGCGCATTCCGTCGGAGGTGCGCGGCGCGCAGATCCTCTGGATCGCCGGCATCGCCATGTTCATCACGTTGCTCGCCACTATCTACCCGGCTTTCCGCGCCTCGCGCATACCGCCGGCCGACGCGCTGCGATACGAGTAGACCATGAACCTTCCTTACGAATGGCTCATCGGTACGCGCTACCTGCGCTCGGCGCATCGCAGCGGCTTCGTATCGTTCGTCGCGTCGATGTCGGTGATCGGGCTCGCGCTCGGCGTCGCAGTGCTCATCGTCGGTGATGTCGGTGCTCAACGGCTTCGAGAGTGAGCTGCGCAGCCGCATGCTGTCCGTGACCTCCCATGCCACCATCACGGGCGTCGACGGCTACATCGCCAACTGGCGCGAAGCCCAGGCCGACGCGGCGCGCGAGCCGGAAGTCGTGGCGGTGGTGCCTTTCGTGGAATCGCGCGGCCTGCTCGCGCAATGGCGAGCGCGTGGCCGGCGTCATGGTGCGCGGCGTGCTTCCGGAAGAAGAGGTGAAGGCGGTGGGCCTGGGCGCGCGCATGCGCGGGGGCACCTTCGAATCTCTGCAAGCCGGGAAGTACCAGATCATCCTGGGCAGTGCGCTCGCGCTGGAACTCGGCGTAGAGGTGGGCGACAAGGTGGTGCTCATGGCGCCCGAAGGCAGCGCGACGCCGGCAGGATTCCAGCCGCGCATGAAGCGCTTCACGGTGAGCGCCATCTTCGATTCCGGCATGTACGAGTTCGACCGCGGCCTTGCGCTCACGCACATGAAGGATGCCGCCACGCTGTACCGGCTCGGCGATCGCGTCACGGGCCTGCGGCTCGCGCTCAAGGATCCCTTTCTGGCGCCGCTGGTGGTGCGCACCGTGGCGCGCGCCATCGACTACGACGGCAAGGGCTATTTCGTGAACGACTGGACCCACGACCATACGAATTTCTTCCGCATCGATCGAGCTCACGAAGTCGATGATGTTCTTCATCCTGCTGATCCTCGTGGTGGTGGCGGCCATCAACCTGGTGGCGACGCTGGTGATGATCGTGAAAGAGAAGCAAACCGATATCGCCATTCTTCGCACCATCGGCGCGGCCCCCGTCAACGTGCTGCGGATGTTCCTGGTGCAGGGCGCGCTCATCGGCCTCGTCGGCACGTTCGCGGGTGCGCTGCTCGGATGGGTGCTGGCGCTCAACGTCACCGAAGCCATCCACGGGATCGAAAGTGTTTTCGGTATAAAGTTTCTGGATGCGAGTGTGTACCTCATGAGCGATCTGCCTTCCGAAGTCCGCATCGGCGACGTGTTGCAGGTGTCGCTGACGGCGCTCGCGCTGTCGGCGCTGGCCACTATCTACCCGGCGTGGCGCGCCGGCCGCACGCTGCCCGCCGAGGCGCTTCGTCATGAATGAAGGGGCCATGAAAGAAGTCGTACTCGAAGCCACCGGCGTCACGCGCGCATTTCGCCAGGGCCCCATCGACCTCACGGTGCTGCAGGGCGTGAATCTCAGCGTGCGCGCCGGAGAGCGCATTGCCATCATCGGCGCCTCGGGTTCCGGCAAGACCACGCTGTTGCAGATCCTGGGCGGCCTCGACCGGCCGACCGCCGGCATCGTGAAGATCGCCGGCAGCGACATTCACTCGCTCGATGAAAAGCCACGCGGCGAACTGCGCAATCGCACGCTGGGATTCATCTACCAGTTCCATCACCTGCTGCCGGAATTCTCCGCGCTGGAAAACGTCGCCATGCCGCTGCTGGTACGTCGTACGCCGCGGCACGAAGCAGAGCAGACCGCCCGCGCGATCCTCGAGCGCGTGGGCCTCGGAGCACGCCTGATCCATCGTCCGCATGAGTTGTCGGGCGGCGAGCGCCAGCGCGCAGCCGTGGCGCGCGCGCTGGTCACCAATCCGCGCATCGTGCTCGCCGATGAGCCCACGGGAAATCTCGATGGCGGCAATGCCGAGTCGGTGTTCGAGCTGATGCTTGCAGCTCAATCGCGAGCTTGCGACCAGCCTCATCGTGGTGACGCACGACCGGCGACTCGCGGCGCGCATGGACCGCATCCTCGAGCTCGAAGCCGGGAATCTGCTCGAACGCAGCTGATTAGCGGCTGGTCGCGCCGGCGCGTTCGCGGTATCTCTTGCGCACGTTGTAGCGCCACAGCACGTCGAGCAGGGCATAACCCACCAGCCCGAACAACGCGCCGGTGAGGCCGCAACCGACGAGGAAGGGTTTCCACATCGGGCCCAGGCCGTGCTGCACCCATTCCCAGCTCATCTCGAACTTCATCTTCAGCTCGCGGCGCGCCGGTCACCAGCACGCCCACCTTGTAGGCGAGGTAGTACAGCGGCCCCATCGTGAACGGATTCGCGAGCAGCAGCGTCACCATGATGGTGGGGATGTGAATGCGGCAGAAGATCGCCGTCATCGCCGCGAGCGGAATGTGGATGGGCAGCGGCACGAAGCAGATGGCAAGGCCCGCGCCGAACGCGGGCGTCACCGTGCGACGCTGCAATGACCACAGACGCGGGTCGCCGAAAAACCGGCTAAAGGGTTTGAGCGCCCAATGTGTGCGCAGCGTTTCGCTGCGGGGCGTGATCTTGCGAAACAGTCCACGTGGCATTGGCGGGCACTCTAACACCCGGGCTCGACTCGCGTGATCGGCGGACTCCTGCTGTTGACGGGTGTTCTGCTCGGCCTGGGCTCCGCAGCACTGCCCAGCCTCACGTGGATGATCGTGGCGAGCGTCAGCGCCATGGTCGTGCTGCTCACGCCGCTGCGCCGATGCGCAATCTCGCGCTGCGTGCGGCGCTGCTGCTCGTCGGCCTGGGTGTGGCGTGGGGCAGCACCTGGCACTGGCTGTCGCTGCGCGTGCCAGCCTCCGCGGCGGACCAACGCGTGCTGCTGGAAGGACGCATCCTTTCGGTGCCGGCGCGCGAGGGCGCGGAGATGCACTTCGATGTCACCGGCACGCTCGTTGACGGCCCGGATACGCGAGTGCGCACCGCGCGACTCATATGGCGTGACGCGCCGTTACGCGCCACGCGTGGGTGAACGCTGGCGCCTGCTGGTGCGCCTCGCTCCGCTTTCGGACACACGAAATTTCGCAGGCGCAGATCCCGCGCGCTTCGCGTTTCGCGACCGAGTGCATCTCGCGGGCCGGGTATTGCCCTCGAGGCTCAATCGCAGGCTCGCGCTGGCAAACGCGTCCATCGACAGCGCACGCGCCCGCGTCGCCGCGCGCATCGATGATCAGGTCGCCGATCCGGACGCCGCGGCGCTGCTGGTGGCGCTTGCCGTGGGGCTCACCGATCGGCTGAGCGCAGATCAATGGCGCGTGTTCAATGCGACTGGCACGACGCATCTCGTCGCCATCTCGGGGTTGCACATCACGCTGTTCGCGTTGATTGCCTTCTTCGTCGCACGTCTGGTGTGGAAATGGCTGCTGGTGCTGCCCTGGGCACGCTTCGTCGAACGCGAGCCTTTCGCCGTGACGCTCGGCCTCGCCGCCGCAGGAGCGTATTCGTTGCTGGCCGGGTTCTCGGTGCCCGCACAACGCACCTGGCTCATGCTCGCCTGCGTGGCGCTGGCGCGGCTCGCGGCGCGGCACGCAGGCTCGGGTCGCACCTGGGCGCTGGCGCTGATCGCCGTCCTGCTGCTCGATCCCTTCGCGCCGCTGTCGGCGGGCTTCTGGCTGTCGTTCGTGGCGGTCGGCGTGATTCTCGCGGCGACCAGCGCGGGATCGTCGAAGAGCGCGACGATGGTGGCACGCGCGTCGAACGCCGTGCGCCTGCAGTTCGCCATCATGCTGGCGCTGGCGCCACTCACGTTCGCGGTGTTCGATGGGTTGTCGATCGCGGGGCTGTGGGTCAATCTCATCGCCATTCCCCTGGTCTCGTTCGTGCTCGTGCCGCTGGTGCTGATCGGCACGCTGGCGGTGCTGGTGGCGCCGGGCTTGAGCCAGATGCCGTTCAGCGCCGCGGCCGCGCTCTACGATTTCGCCTGGCCAGGACTCGTGTGGGCTGCCGACGGCGAGTTCGCGTTGTGGCGTGCGACGCCGTCGCCGTGGTGGATTGCATTCGCGGCGTTGTCGGGCGTCGTGCTGTTGAGGCGCTGGCCGTGGACGCTGCGGTTGTCCGCCGTCTGCGTGGCGCTTCCGCTGCTGTTCGTGCCAGCCGCCAGTCCCGCGCCGGGCACGGCACGCGTGAGCGTCTTCGACGCCGGACGTGGTTCGGCCGCGCTGGTCATCACGCATTCGCGCGTGCTGCTGTTCGACACCGGCGACAGCTGGAACACGCACGGGGTTCGCCTGAGGCAGCTCATCCTGCCAAAGCTCGACGCGCTGGGGCGCCGCGCCGTGGACATGCTGGTGCTGCCAACGCTCAACGAAGACCGCGCACAGGGCACGGCATTGCTGGCATTCGAACGCCAACTGCATGGCGTGCGCGTCGGTGGCGGCTGGCCCGCCACCTCGCTGCCGGTCGCCCCGTGCACCGACTCGGGATTTGAATGGGACGGCGTGGAGTTTCGGACTTACGCGAGCGGTCCCGGCGGACGCTACTGCGCGCTGCGAGTGTCCGCAGGTGCGCGCGGCATCTTGCTAGCCGGGGATCTCGATGCCGCAGCCGAACGGGCCCTGGTGTCTCGCGTCCCTGGTGAACTCGCGAGCGACGTGGTGCTGATGAGCCGGCAGGGCAGCTCGCTCGCCTCCGCGCCCGAGTGGATAGAAGCGACCGGCGCGGGATTGGCAATCGCTACCGGTGGTATTGCCGATTCACAGTCCCGTGCCATGACACTCGAACGCTGGCGACGAGCGGGCGCCGAGATCCTCGACACTCGACGCGATGGCGGGATCGAGCTCGGGATAGGGACGGGCGGCGTGCGCGTGCTCGCCATCGCGCGCACCTCGAGATACCCGTTTGTCTGGCGGCGCTCGCAATAACCCTTTCGGACGCGCCCTCCGGTATGATCCTGCCCCATGTGGGAAATCGTGCGGGCCGGCGGCCCATTCATGTGGCCGATCATCATCTGTTCGGTCGTAGCTCGTGGGTATCGTTCTCGAAAGACTCTGGACCTTGCAGCGCAAGCGCGTGCTGCCCCAGGAGCTCATCAAGAAGGTATCCGAGCTCGCCGAGCGCAACCAGGTCAATCCCAAGGTCATCGAAGCGCTCGAGAAGAACTCGGCGCTCGGCCGAGTTCTCGCCGCGGCGCTGGCCAACCGCCATCGCGGTCGCGACATCATGATGGAACGCGTCGAAGACATGGGCCGCCATGTGACTCACGAGCTGGAGCGCTTCGTCAACTCCGCTGGGCACCATCGCCAGCATTTCACCTTTGTTAGGGCTGCTCGGCACCGTGACCGGCATCATCCGCGCGTTCAATGCGGTGATGCTCGGCGGCATGGGTGATCCGCGCATGCTGGCGGGTGGTATCTCCGAAGCGCTGGTCTGCACCGCGGCCGGTCTCACGGTGGCGATTCCGGCCTACGTTCTCGCCTACCGCTATCTGCGCGGCAAGGTCGAGCGCATCGTCATCGAGATGGAAAAGATCGCGGTGAATTTCGCCGACTCCCTGGGTGCCGACATGCAGGTCGGGGACAGCGACGGCGGCGTCGCGCGCAGCGCATGAAGATGCAGACCCGCAAGGGTAAGGAAGATCCGGAGATCAACCTGATTCCGTTGATCGACGTCTCGTTGCTGCTGGTCATCTTCTTCATGCTGTCGTCCACCTTCATGCAGGAAGTCGCGCCTCAAGATCGAACTGCCACAGGCGAGCCTCGCGCCCACCGGCAAGCAGAAAACCGATCCCATCGTGGTGTCGGTCACGCAAAGCGGCAGCTATCGTGTCAACGACCGCGAGCTGATCAACTCGTCCACCGACACGCTGCGCGCGGCCATCCTCGAAGTCGCGGGCGCCGACCGGAACAAGCCGGTCACCGTGCGCGCCGACGGCCGCGCCACGCATCAGTCCGTGATCAGCGCCATGGACGTGCTCGGCAAGCTCGGTTTCGTGCGCATCAACATCGCCACCGTCGAAGAGTCCCCGCCCGCGAAATGAATTCAAGCCAATGAATTCACCGCCGACGCCGCCGTTGCCCAGCGCCGCGAAGGTCTACAAACGCCTGCTGAGCTACGCGCGGCCCCACCGCGGCATGTTCATGATCGGTGTCTTCGGCATGCTGCTGTTCGCAGCCACCGATGGCGCCTTCGTCTACTTCGTGCAGAAGTTCGTCAAGGGCATGACCGAACTGCAGTACGAGTCGCTCGCCTCGAGCGAATCCGGCGATCTTCTGGCTGATTCCCATCGGCGCCCCGCTGCTGTTCCTGCTGCGCGGCATCGGCGACTACATGTCCACCTATTTTCCCGGCTATGTCGGCCGGCAGGTCATCAAGAGCATTCGCGGCGACCTGTTCCGCCAGTACCTGCACCTGCCGGCGAGTTACTACGACCGCGTGTCGGGCGGCATGTTGCTGTCGAAGCTCACGTACAACATCGAGCAGGTGGCCGAGGCCACCACCAAATCCATCACCTCGATCATCCGCGACTCGCTGACCATCGTCGTGCTGATCGGCATGATGTTCTACAACAGCTGGCAGCTGGGCGCGGTGGTGTTCCTGATCGCTCCGCCGCTGTCCTGGCTGGTGCGCAAGGTGTCGAGTTCGTTCCGCCGCTACAGCGCGCGCATCCAGGCTTCCATGGGTGACGTCACGCGCATCGTGAAGGAAGCGCTCGACGGCCAGCGCGTCATCAAGGTCTTCAACGCGCAGGACGCAGGAAGCCGCCGACTTCGAAAAGGTCAACGAGCACAACCGCCGCAGCAACATGAAGCTCATCGCGGCGCGCGCGACCAGCAACCCCGTGGTGCAGTTCATTGCGTCGCTGGCGCTCGGCGGCATTCTCTGGTTCGCCATGCGCCAGATTGCCAAGGGCACACTGGCGCTGGATACCTTCATGGGCTTTCTCACCGCCTTGCTCATGACCACGCAGCCGCTCAAGCGGCTCATGGATTCGTTCGTGCCGCTCGCGCAGGGCGTGGCCGCCGGCGCCAGCGTGTTCGAAGTGCTCGATACGCCCTCTGAAGATTTCAAATCCGGCCGCGCGCTCGGCCGCGTCTCCGGCGCCGTGGAATTTCGCGACGTCAGTTTCGAATACGCGGCGGAGAAGGGCGGCGTGCTGCATTCGGTGTCACTCGCGGTGCCGGCCGGCAAGACCGTCGCCATTGTTGGACGCTCCGGCAGCGGCAAGTCCACGCTGGTGGCGCTGGTGCCGCGCATCTACGACGCCAATTCCGGCGAGGTGCTCGTCGACGGCATCAACGTGCGCGACTGCAACCTGCGCGATCTGCGCGCCAACGTCGCGCTCGTGAGCCAGGACGTGCTGCTGTTCAACGACTCCATCCGCAACAACATCGCGTTCGGTGTCGAGAAGCCGGATCCGAAAGCCGTCGAGGCCGCGGCGAAGGCGGCCTACGTCGACGAATTCGCGGCCGAGCTGCCGCAGGGCCTCGACACCGAGGTCGGCGATCGCGGCACGCTGCTGTCGGGCGGCCAGCGCCAGCGCATCGCCATCGCGCGCGCGCTGCTCAAGGACGCGCCCATCCTGATCCTCGACGAAGCCACCTCGGCGCTCGACAACGAATCCGAGCGCCGCATCCAGCAGGCGCTGGTGGGCCTCATGCGCAATCGAACCACGCTCGTCATCGCGCATCGCCTGAGCACCATCGAGCACGCCGACGAAATCGTCGTCATGGAAGACGGGCGCGTCGTGGAGCGCGGCACGCACGCCGAGCTCGCCGCGCGTGATGGCGCCTACGCCTCGTCTGCGAGCGCGCCGAATTCCGCAATTGACCGCCATTCGTAACGAATGCGGTCGAAAATCGAAGCGATGTGGTACGGCGGCAGGCGGCCCGCTGTGGCTGGCGCCGCTCTCCTTGTTATATGGCGGCCTTGATCGGGTTTCGCAGCCTGCTGTACCGCATGGGCCTGCGCCACCGGGTGCGCATGAAGGTGCCCGTGGTGGTGGTGGGCAATCTCACCGTCGGCGGCACCGGCAAGACGCCGCTGGTCGCGTGGCTTTCG
This sequence comes from uncultured Pseudomonadota bacterium, assembly GCA_963736955.1. Classification (GTDB taxonomy): domain Bacteria; phylum Pseudomonadota; class Gammaproteobacteria; order Steroidobacterales; family Steroidobacteraceae; genus CADEED01. Next base: position 105,164 of record CAVTQT010000009.1, on the reverse strand, counting down.
ATGAGGCTGTCGGCGGTGGGCATGCGCGTGGCCATCGTGTCGCGCGGCTATGGAGGGCGCGCACGCGGCGTTACGCGTGTCACCGTGCACAGCCGTCCCTCCGAAGTGGGCGACGAGCCGCTGCTGCTGGCGCGGCGCGCGCAGGCCACGGTCTTCGTCGGCAAGGACCGCGTGGCGGCTGCCAAGGCCGCGGTCGCTGAAGGAGCTGACATCGTCCTCTGTGATGATGGTCTTCAACACCTGGCGCTGATGCGCGATTGCGAAATCGTGGTCATCGACGGCCAACGGGGTTTCGGCAACGGCTGTCTGCTGCCTCGCGGCCCGCTGCGGGAACTGCCGCGGAGGCTGCGCCGTGTGAACGCGGTGGTGGTCAACGGCTCCATCACCGCGCCGGCATTCGCATTGCCAGGCTTCGTCACGCGCACGCATTTCGTCATGAACATGCGGCCCGGCGATGCGCGCCCCGTTTCAGGCGGCGCATCCCTGCGGGCGCTCGCGAGTTTTCGCGGCGCGGGCGTGCACGCGGTGGCGGCCATCGGCAATCCGCAGCGCTTCTTCGACATGTTGCGTGCCGCGGGGCTCACGCTGTATGAGCATCCGATGGCCGATCATCACGCGTTCAAGCCGGGCGATCTGAATTTCGGCGACAATCTGCCGGTGCTCATGACCGAGAAAGATGCCGTAAAATGCGCCGCCTTCGCCGACGAGCGCTGCTGGTACGTGCCGGTCACGGCCGAATTCTCCGACATCCAGTCGAACGAACTCGTCGACCTGGTGCTCGCGCGCGTCAAGGCTTTCAAACTCTCTCGTGACAAAAATGGATGACCGACTGCTCGACATCCTTGCCTGCCCGGTGTGCAAGGGTCCGTTGAAGTTTCAGCGCGCTGCGCAGGTGCTGGTGTGCCGCGCCGAGCGCCTGGCGTTTCCGCTGCGTGATGGCGTGCCGATGATGCTCGAGGAAGACGCGCGCCAGCTCGCCTCCGACGATCCGCTGCTGGAGCGATAAGGGCTACTCATGGATTTTCGTGTCGTCATTCCCGCGCGTTTCGATTCCTCGCGATTGCCGGGCAAGGCGCTGCTGCCGCTCGCGGGCAAACCGATGCTGCAGTGGGTGCACGAGCGCGCGCGCGCCTGCGGCGCTTCCGAAGTGGTGGTCGCCACGGACGATGAGCGCATCGCGGTTGCCGCGCGGGCTTTCGGCGCGGATGTGGCCATGACCGCGCGCACCCATGTCTCCGGTACCGACCGCATCGCCGAAGTGGCGGCGGCGCGCGGCTGGGGCGACGCCGACATCGTCGTGAACGTGCAGGGCGATGAGCCGCTGATTCCGCCGCCCGTCATCGACCAGGTCGCGCAGCTGCTCAACGTGCACGCGCGCGCCGACATCGCCACGCTCGCGGTGAAAATCGATGCATTGACCGATCTTTCCGATCCTAACAACGTGAAGGTGGCCTGCGACGCCACGGGTCGCGCGCTGTATTTCTCGCGCGCACCGATCCCCTGGAACCGCGATGCGCCGACCACGCTGCTCGGCGCGCACCTTCGGCACGTGGGCATCTACGCCTACCGCGTGTCGGCACTGCGCAAGCTCGCGAGTCTGCCCGCGGGTCGCCTGGAGCTCATCGAAAAACTCGAACAGCTGCGGGCGCTGGAGAACGGCATGGAGATTCGCGTGGCGCTCGCCGTGGAGCGACCGCTGTCGGACGTCAACACGGCGTCCGACCTGGAGCGGGCCGAACGCGCGCTGCTGTTGCGCCCGTAGCGCCGCGCAATCGATGACCGCCGCGATCACCGGAATCTTCACCTACCCGGTCAAGTCCTGCCGGGGCATCGCGCATGAACGCGCGCAACTCGCCGCCACAGGGTTCGAAGGTGATCGGCACTGGATGCTGGTGCGGCCCAACGGCCGTTTCGTCACGCAGCGCGAACTGCCACGCCTGGCGCTCGTCGGCACGCAGCTCACGCCCACCTCGCTCGCGCTGACCGCGCCCGGCATGCCGACGCTCGAAGTGAGCCGCGACGCTCGGGGGCCGGCGCTCGCCGTCACCGTGTGGAAATTCGACGGGCGCGGCATCGACTGCGGCGATCACGCCGCGGAATGGGCGACGCAATACCTGGAGACGCCGCTGCGGCTGGTGAGATTCGATCCCAGCGCGCCGCGCGTGTGCAGCCCGGAATGGACGCCCGGTGCGCACGCGGTGACCGAGTTCAGCGACGGCTATCCGATCCTGGTGATTTCGCGCGCGTCGCTCGCGGACCTCAACGCGCGATTGCCGCAGGCGCTGCCGATGGAGCGCTTCCGGCCCAACGTGGTCATCGATGGTGTCGAAGCCTACGACGAAGACCGCATTCACGAACTGCGCGCCGGCGCTGTGACATTGCGCATCGTGAAGCCCTGCACGCGTTGCTCCATCACCACCACGGACCAGCAGCGCGGCGCCGTCGATGGCGTCGAGCCGCTGCACACGCTCAAGGAATATCGCTACGACCCGAAGCTGCGCGGCGTGTTGTTCGGGCAGAACGCGATCATCGTCGATGGAGTCGGCGAGCACTTGCAGGTCGGACAGCGCTTCGACGTCGCGTGGAAATAGGGGCACTCCCCACTAACGCTGGCGTTGCGCGGCGTTCGCCGCGAGAATCCCATGGCGCGCCGGATTGAAGACCTCGACGCGATCGCGTCCCTGGGTCTTGGCCACGTAGAGCGCGATGTCGGCGCGGCGCGCGACCTGGTCGAACAACACATCACCGGCCTCATATCCCGCGAGCCCGAGGCTCAGTGTCACGGTCACATCCTGATCGTCGATGCGAATGCGCTGTTCGCGCAATGCGTTGCGCAGTCGGTCCGCCGACTGGCGGGCGTCGTCCAGCGTGGCATCCGGGAACAGCACGAGGAACTCTTCGCCGCCGTAGCGCCCGAAGACCTCGCGTGAGTGCATCGAGGTGCGCAGCGCCGCAGCGAAACGCTGCAGGAGCTGATCGCCGACGGCGTGCCCGAAACGATCGTTGATCGACTTGAAGTGATCGAGATCGATGAGCCCGATGATGAGCGTGCCGCGCGCCTCGCGGGCACGCGTCAGGAATTCGACGGCCTTGCGCACGATGGCGCGACGATTGAGCAGCCCGTGAGCTCATCGCGTTCGGCAAGCCGGATCAACTCGGCGCGATGCCGCCGATTGGAGAGCAGCGCGTAGCCCAGGAAGAACGCCGTCACGAGGCCTGTGAGGCCCGCGATGGCCACGAGCTGCGTGGTACGCGTCTGGCTGTTGAGCCTTTCCTCGGCGAGTTTCTTGTCCTTTTCGAGCAGCACGATCTTCTGCTTTTCCTGATCGTTCTCGAATTGCACGCGCAGTTGCGCGACTTCGCGGATGCGATCGAGCGTGCCCTGTTCGCGCATGCGGCGCAGGTATTCGCCCTGGTCGGTGAACGCGGCCGGATAGTTTCCGACGGCGGCATGCGCGCGCGAGCGCAGCTCGTACAACTCGGCGATGTCGTCCGCCGGCTGTGCGCCACCCGGCGCGATGGCGCGATCGAATTGCGCCACGGCTTCCTTGGAGCGACCGAGCGCCAGGAACAGCCGGCCGCGCAATGCCGCCAGCGTGCGGTAGTCGTTGTCGTCCATGCCGCTGGTCTGGCTGAGTGTCAGTTCGGCGCGATCACACCAGTTCGCCGCCTGGGTGAGCGCATTGCGCTCGATCTGCACATTGCACATGGTCATCTGCGAGAGGCCCGTGCCGACGCGATCGCCGATGCTTTCATGAATGCGCAGCGATTCGGTGGCGGCGATCAGTGCCTCCTCGAGCCGGCCAGCGGCCTTGAGGATTCGCGCGCGGCGGTCGAGCGCCGTCGCGAGACGGATCTGCGCTTTCTCTTCGCGAAAGAACGCGATGGTTTCATCCACCAGCGAGAGCGCCTGCGGATAGTCGCGCACGCTGAACTGCGCCATCGACAGACGGCCCGCGGCCACCATGGCTTCTTCGCGGCTCGCATGCCGGCGCAGCAAAGCGTACGAGCGCAGCAGGTCGTCGAGCGCCTGGTCGGCATTGCCGTCGCGAAAATTGAGCCAGCCGCGATCGCGCAGTACGCAACCGAGCGCGAGCGGACGATCGCGAATCGCATCGACGATGCGCGTGAGCTCGACGTTGGCGGCGTCGATGCCGCCGACATTGGTGCTGACCACCGCGCGCACGGTACGCATGCGCACGGCGATGTCGGACATGTCACCCGCGGGCAGCAGCGCGAGGCCGGTTTCCGCGTACGTAATGCTCTGGCGGCTGAAGCCGAGCTGGCGCGAGGCCTCCGCGGCGATGGCGTGCAGCGCCGCGCGGCGTGCCGGCGGCATGTCGGCGTTGGCCGAGATGAGGGTGGCGAGCTGCGGGAGAGCGGCGGCAGGATCGCGAAATGCGAGATCTTCGATCGCGGCGAGATCGCCGGTCTGCGTGCCGACACAGGCTGCATTTGCCGGCTGCAGCACACAGGCCAACAGTGCCAGCAGGCAGCTGACGCGGAGCCGTGCCTTCCTGGTATTCGTGCGAATCACGGCGCGTAGTCTACGCGGCCACGCTGCACTGCGGTCAGCGCTGTTTTACCGAATCCTGTTTCTGAGCATTGGTTCCGCTACCAAACGGAACGGAAAAGAAGCCGAAGCCCGACCCGGAGGCATAGTCCATGGTCACGAGCACGCGCAGTTGCGTGGGGGAATCGGTGCCGCGCGTCACCGAGAACTGCTGGCGATACACGTTCGATCCATCGGTTTTCTGCAGATTCAGCGGACCGGCGGCGAGCTGTACACCGGCGACTTCCTTGACACTCACGCTGAGATTGCTGCCGCTCACGCGTGGTACGGCGGCCAGGTGCAATGTCACCGGTTGGCCCGGCAGTGCCGCGGAGTCAAAGCTGTAACGCACATCCACGGCCACGCTCATTTTGGCGCTGGGCGTCGCGACGCTCATTGACTCGAGGCTGGGTTCGTTGGCGGCCGTCGGTTTGGGTACCGCGGAAGGTTCGGTGGGCGGCGGGCGCATCGGGTGCTGGCTGTGCGGGAGAAGCCGGAGCGTCCTCCGGCGCGGGAAGCGTCTCTGCAGGAGGCGGCGCGTCGGGAGTCGCAGGCGCGACCTGCGGTGGCGATTCCGTCGGTGCGGATTCCGGAACCGGCGCGGGCTTTGCGCAACCAGCGAGCAGTGTGGCTAACAGCAACGCACCTGTCGCCGTGCGAAATGCCGCATCAAGATTGTTAGTGCGCATGATCTTCGTCTCAGTTGACCGTCACGGTCAGGTCGTAGTCGCCGGGTGTGCCTTCACGTGTGCCGTCGGGTTGGGTCGCAACCGTTGGCGCAGTCGTACACGTCGATGAGGTACTCGCCGGGCTGCGCTGGACAAGGTCGTCTGCTCATTCGGTGCGGGAGGGCTGGTTGCCGACCTGACGAGCAGGCCGTTGCGATACACGCGAAAGTCGGTGTCCGGATGTGTTCGGATTGGACGAACTCGCGGTGATCGTGACGTTGCGCGTCGTGTTGAGAGTGAATCGGACGAAGCGGCGATCGCCGAGCTTGTTGTGGTGGCCGGCGTCGTCCGACGTGCGCACCACGACGGCCGGACCGCCAATGGTTGCCAGTGTATAGACGGGCAGTGCAGCGTTCGCCGGCACCTCCGTCGGCGAATGGGTTTCGCTCGTGCCATAGATGTCGATGTTGCTGGCGTCGATGTTTTGCGCAGCCACGAGAGTGTTGATGGCGGCGGCGCTGCCGGCGTTCTGGGCCTTGAGCGCCGGTGACGAAGCTGAAGATGGTGGTGAATGCCGGTGTGTCTGCGCTGCTCGACCGGTGAGCACATTCCAGATGGGCGTGAACCCGAGCGCCACGCGTGTCGTTGGCGTCGGCCACGTTGTCGTAGACGTCCCAGAGAATCGACCACACCGACGACTCGCTGCACCAGCAGCCGTAATCGTTGTTCTGCGCGCCGGCCGGGCTGGTCGGCGGATTGTCTTCGACGTTGAAGCGGCCGGAGACTCTGGCGTCGTTCCGTTCGACGTAGCTGTCACGCGCCACCGGATCGTTGAGCACGATCGCCGCGAACGCATAGCCGAAACCTTCGCCGAAGGCCACGCGCGGATCGAGCTTGTCGCCGACGACCGTGGGCGCCGCCGATGTTGTCGGCGCGCGAGAAATTGAATTCGATGTAGTGGCCGAACTCGTGCGCGATCACGTGCTGATCGAATTCATCCGTGTCCTCGGTGAGGTCCGCGAGCAGCGCGATGTGCTGACGTGCCACCTCCGGAGAAAAATGTTCCGTCGGTCTGGCTGCCCCAATCGACGATGAGCGCGGGAAAGCTCGTGGTGGGGACGGCTCCGAGGATGGTCTGTATGCCCTGGTAGATCGTGTCGAGCACCGCGAAAGGTCCGGAGGCGCGTGCGCCGGTGGCCACGCCGGCGGCACTGATGCCGGTGGGAATGGCGACGTTGTGCGCGGTGCCAGCGCTCGAGTTGAAGCTGCCGGGCTCGGTGTAGGTGTAGGGCGAGTTCCCGGCCACGCCGTCCTGCACACGCACATCCCATTGCGGACTGCCGGTGCGCAGCATCCGTGCGGTCACCCGGATGGTGATGCTGGTGTTGTTGGCGACAGTCAGCGTGTAGTTGCCGAGGTTGTCGGTAGTGGCGGTGGCGAGCGCAGTCGTCGTGCCCGCAGCGAGTGCCTCCACCATCACTCCGCGCGAAGGCTGTTGAACGGGGCTCGCGTAATTGAGTCCCGAATTCGGGTTCGGCCCGAATGGCACGCGGGCGAAGGTCACCTGGCCCGTGACATCGACATTGCCGCCAGCGGCTGGATTCACCGTGACGTTGACGCTGGCGGCCGGACTGGTCGCGCCAACATTGTCAGTAACTACGAGTGAGAAGGTGAGCGTGGTCGCGGTCGCGACCGTCGGCGCGGGGAAGGTGGGTTGCGAGGTCGTGCCGCTGGCGAGCGTAACGGTCGGAGTGCCAGCGGTCTGCGTCCACGCGTAGCTGGCAATGGTGCCATCCGGATCGCTGCTGGCGGTGCCATTCAGCGTGACTGTCACGCCCGAGGTCACCGTCTGGTTTGAGCCCGCATTGGCAATCGGCGCGGTGTTGGTATTACCACCGCTGCTGCTACTGCTACTGCTGCTCCCGCCACCGCCGCCACAGGCGGTCAGCAACAGGGCGGCGATGCTGGCGAGAGTTAGGCCAAGCGTGTACTTGCGCATACCGTCTTTATACCGGCGCGGCCAGCCGGAAGGGAGTCGCAAGGCGTCTCAATGCAGCGTCAGTTGCCACTGTTTCGCCTGAATTGTGCACGTGGTCACGTCGTTTGATACCGGAAGTAGGGGTATCCGAACCTTTCAGGATTTCCCCCGGCGGTGACGCCAAACAGGCACCATTCACGGCGCTGACAAGACGAGGGGAAATGGAATGGTGGCTCTGATCTTTCTGTCGGTTGTTGCCGCGGTATTTGTAACGGTCGTCGCGCTGGAAGGCGGTGACCCGTCGCTCGAAAGGCGACCCCGCGGCCTGCTCACCTGGATCGTCAGCGGCAACTGGCCCGCGAAAATCGGCGGGACACTGATGGTCATTGGCGTGGGCGCTCTGCTGCGTTATGCCGCCATCAACTTCAACGCGCCTCCCGCACTCAAGCTCGGCTTCGGCATCGCGGCGGTGGCTGCACTCGGCTACGCCTCGTTCTTCACGGCGGGATTGCCGCATCGGCGTGCCATCTCGCTGGCACTCGGCGGTGCAGCGTTCGGCGTCGCCTATCTCACGGCCTACAGCGCTTATGCCTTGTTCGGTTACCTGCCCACGACGCAGGGCCTGGGGCTGCTGGTGCTGACAGCCGTGGGCGCCGGTGTATTCGCGGTATCGCGCAGCGCGCTGTCGCTCGCGGTCCTGTCGATGATCGGCGCCTTCATGGCGCCAGCGTTTGCCGCGGACGATCCGGGTCCGGACGTGGTGTACGGCTACTACGTGGCCATCAGCGTGCTCACGCTCCTCATGGTGACGTTGCGGGGCTGGCGTCCGCTCATTCACCTGAGCTTCCTGTTCACGCTCGCGGGCGGCGCGTTCTTTGCCTGGACTGCCGGCTACTTCCAGCCCGAAAACTCCGCCGTCATGTTTCCGCTGCTGGCGGTGCTGGTGGCGGTGCACGTGGCCATGCCCATCGCGGAGAGTCGCTGGACGCGCGGCGCCGTGGTCGAATCGCTCGACACGGTCTATCTACTGGCGCTGCCGGCGGTCGCGGCGCTGACCGCGCTCGCCATCTCGCCGTCGCGCGCCGCACTGGCAACCCAATTCTGGTGGTTCGCGGGCATCTGGCTTTCCGCATCGGCGTTCCTGTTCTGGCGGCGGCGCGAGGGAATGGCGAGTCACGCCATCATCGGCCTGCTCATGCTCGGGTTTGGCCTCGCGGCGCGCTTTCGCAATCTGCCGTGGGAACTGGTCACGCTCGGCATCGCCGTGACGGCGCTGGCGCTGGCCGCGCGACGCTCCGATTCGCAGCGCCTGCACGGATTTCTGGCGGGCCTGGTCCTGTTGTCAGGCGCGGTCCACATGATCAGCGCGCTCGCACCTGCCGATGGCAGCACGCTGTTCTTCAACGGGCGTTTCGCCGAGCGCATCGTCGGCGCAGCGCTGTTGGTGTTCGCCGCGCTCACGCTTCGGCGATTGCGGCATTCGCTCGACAGCCTGATGTTGACGGTCGCGATCGGTTGGGCCGCCGTCGCAGTAGGTGCCGAGATCGTGCGTCTCGATCTCGTGTCGGCCTGGATGATCGTGCATTGGCTGCTGGCGCTTGCCGGAATCGCGATGTACTTCGTGGCGCCGCGTTTCGCAGCCGCCGATCGCATGATCGTGCCGTTGATCATCGCGATCGGTCTATCCGCTGTGCTCGCGCGATTGGAGAACCGTGCCGGACTTGTCGTGGGTCAGCGCCGGCATCGCGGGGCTCGCGATGCTGGCCATCGCATTGCGTCCGGTGAGCGATCGAGAGCATCCGCAATCCGGCCGTGTGCTCGCGGCGATCGGGGCTCCCATCCTGGTGGCGCTGTGGGTCGGCCGCGTGGCGCGTCTCGAAGCGGGAACTCATTGGCAATTCCCGTTGGCGGTGACGGCCGCATTCGCCGTGCTGGTGCTGCTGCTGGGGGATCGCGCACGCTCACGTTCGGCCGGCTGGTTCAACGAAGCCACCGACCTCTTCGCCGTGGGTTTCGCGTTCGTGCTGACAGCCGCGGCCGCCTTCGACATCGAACGCGATTGGTCGGCCGCGCTGCTCGAACTGATCTGCATCGCGGCGCTGGTGCTCATCGCACGCTGGAATGGCGAGCGCGTGCGCGTCGGACACTGGATCATCCCGGCCACAGTCATTGGCGTGGCGCTGGTCCTGCAGGCCAATCTGCTGCGCTGGCTCGGGCCGCCGGGCCCTCTGAACGCCCTCGACGTCGCCAGGATGAACTGGCCGACGCTGGTGTCGCTGTTATGGGCTTCGATTGGTGCCGCGCTCACGATCTGGGCGCGTCGCGTGGGTTCGCGCGTGCAGTGGTCGGCCGGCGCCGCATTCCTGGTGGGCGCCGCGATCAAACTACTGCTGCTCGATTTCGGCTCGCTGGGCGAGCTTGCCAACATCCTCGCGGTGATCACCGCGGGTGGTGTATTCCTGCTGGTGGGCTGGCTTGCGCCGATGCCGCCGGCGACGCAGAAGGCACCCGTCGCGCCTGAATCTCCCGACGCAATCGGTTGGAGTGTGCGAACCAGTGTTACGGCAGCTGAATCCACGGCGCACCCGAGTCCATGACGCGCAGGGTGTTGTTCGTCTGCCTGGGGAATATCTGCCGATCGCCCACCGCCGAGGGTGTGGTGCGCGCCATCGCCGCGCGTGAATTTCCTTCCCTCGAAATCGAACTCGATTCGGCAGGCACTGCCGACTATCACGTGGGAGAGCCGCCTGACCGGCGAACTGTGGCGGCCGCGCGCCGCCGCGGCTACGAGCTTTCGGGCTTGCGTGCACGCCAGGTGCAGCCGGCCGATTTCGATCGCTTCGACTTCGTGCTCGCCATGGATCGCGCGAACCTCGCCGAGCTCGACGATCGACGACCGCGCAGCGCCACGGCGCGCGTGGGGTTGTTCCTGGAGTACGCGCCCGAGACGGGAGTCGTGGAAGTCCCTGATCCCTACTACGGCGGAGTCGAGGATTTCGAGCGCGTGCTGGATCTCTGCGAAGCGGCGGCGCGAGGAATGCTGGCGAGTCTCGCGAATGAAAAAGGCCCGCACGCTTGCGCGCGCGGGCCTTCTGCAGAGTTGCCGTGAAGCGCTGACTACTCGTCGCGACGCGTGCCCGGTGTCACGTCGCTCGGCGACGAGGACCAGACCACGAATGGCTTGGTGGGCGGCGGCGGCGGCAGATCGAGCGGAGCCTGCGATCCTTCGCTGCGCTGTTCGCGCGGCGGCTCACGATCCGATGACGCAGGAGAAGACTCGCGCGGAGCTTCCTGCTGCGACGATTCACCGTGCCCGTGAGAGTCACCGCGATTGCCGTTGGTCATCTGGGCATGAAACTCGCGCTCTTCATCGGAGGCTTCACGCGCGCCGGCGAAATCGCTGCCCGGCTGTGAATCGCCACCGACGTTGTTCTGCTGTCCGCCGTCGCGGTTACGACCACCGCCGCGGCGTCCGCGCCGGCGTCCGCGCCGACCACGACCTTCGCCACGCGGACCGTCCTGCGCCGGACCATTGCCCGCTTCGAAGGCCGGCGGTGCATCGTTCGGCACTGCAACGCTGCCGTCGGCGGCAGGGGCGGCTACAACCGGAACGGCATTCGCATTGGCGGCAGCCTGTTGCTCACGCTGGCGTTCGCGCTGGCGCTCACGCTGTGCCTGGCGCTCGGCGTCACGTTGCGGATCGCGCTCGCGCGGCTGATCGTTTCGCTGACCCTCACGTGGCGCGTCACGAGTCGCGTCACGCGGCGGCTGCGAAGCGCCCCGGTCGCGACCATGCTCGCCACCTGCGCTTCGGCCCGGCTCGCGTTGACGATCGCGTCCGCCGTCCTTGTCACGATTCCGGTCGCGTCCGTGCGCGCCGCGATCACGATCGCGTCCGCGGTCACGGTCGCCACCACCATGTCGGGGACGGTCGCGGTCGCCGCCATGGCGGGAACGATTCCGGTCGCGATCACGGGGGCCATCCCGATGGCCTTCACGACGTGGCTCGCTGCGAGGCAGCGCCGGTTCGGCGGCGACGGCATCCGGGGCCTTGCCGGTGAATAGATAGACGAGGCGATCCCAGAAGCCGAGATTGCCAGGCGGTGCCTTGGCGACTGCCGCGGTCTCCTTGGCAGCCACGGGCACGTGCACCACGACCGGCGCGGAAGTCGCCGGAGCAGTCGGAATTACGGCGGCGGGCTCGAGCACCGGCTTCACGTCTCGTGTGCCAGTCGGATCGGCCACCTGCGGGCGCTCGGGCATCTTGTAGCTGAGTACCTTGTTTTCCGGCAGGTCGATTTCGTCGGTGCGCACGCGCTTGATCGAATATTCAGGCGTCTGGATGTGCGGGTTCGGCACGATCATGAGATCGACCGAGCTCTTGTCTTCCAGCGTGCGCATCCATTCGCGCTTTTCGTTCATGAGGTAGGTCGCCACTTCGACCGGGACCTGCGCGATGATCTGGGCGGTCTTGTCCTTGCGCGCTTCTTCGCCGATGAGGCGAAGGATGGCGAGGGTCATGGACTCGACTGAGCGGATGCTGCCGATGCCGGTGCAGCGCGGGCAAACCAGGTGGCTCGATTCGCCCAGCGAGGGTCGCAGTCGCTGCCGGGACATTTCCAGCAAGCCGAAGCGCGACAGGCGCCCGATCTGGATGCGCGCGCGATCCATCTTCACGGCGTCGCGCAGGCGATCTTCGACGTCACGCTGATTCTTCGGCGACTCCATGTCGATGAAGTCGATGACGATGAGGCCGCCGATGTCACGGATGCGAAGCTGACGGGCGATTTCGTCCGCGGCTTCGAGATTGGTGTTCGTCGCCGTGGTCTCGATGTCCGAGCCGCGCGTGGCGCGCGCCGAGTTGATGTCGACGGACACCAGCGCCTCGGTGTAGTCGATCACGATCGATCCGCCCGAGGGCAGGTCGACCTTGTGGCCGTACGCCGACTCGATCTGGCTCTCGATCTGGAAGCGCGTGAACAGCGGGATGTCGTCGGTGTAGCGCTTGAGGCGCTTCTGCGCTTCGGGCGGCATGAACCGCGTCATGTATTCCTGCGCGGTCGCGAACGTGGCGTCGTCGTCGACCAGCACTTCGCCGATGTCATCGGCGAGGTAGTCGCGCAGGCTGCGCGTCACCGCGTCGCTTTCGCGATACACCAGGTATGGAGCGGGGCGGTCCTTGGTGGCCGCGTCGATCTGTTCCCACTGGCCCTTGAGGTTGTCGAGATCCCACTGCAGCTCGGCAGCCGCTCGCCCGACACCGGCGGTGCGCACGATGGCTCCCATGCTGTCCGGGATGACCAGCTCGTCCATGACCTGACGCATCTGGTCGCGGTCTTCACCTTCGATGCGGCGCGACACACCACCCGCACGCGGGTTGTTCGGCATCAGCACCAGGAAGCGTCCGGCGAGGGAGATGAACGTGGTGAGGGCAGCGCCCTTGTTGCCGCGCTCTTCCTTCTCGACCTGCACGATGACTTCCTGGCCCTCGGAGAGCAGGTCGCGCATGTTGGTGCGCCCGCCGTCGGACTTCTGCCGGAAGTAATCCTTGGAAATTTCCTTCAGAGGCAGAAAGCCGTGGCGTTCTGCACCGTAATCGACAAAGCACGCTTCGAGCGAGGGCTCGATGCGAGAGATTCGGCCTTTGTAGATGTTGGCTTTTTTCTGTTCTTTGGAAGGTATCTCGATGGAAAGATCGAATAGTTTCTGACCATCAACCAGCGCGACTCGCAACTCCTCTTGCTGGGTTGCATTGACGAGCATTCTCTTCATTTGAATTGGACCCTAATGACTTCTGTCGGGCCAACTCGATTCGAACGGCGGATATCCTTACGGACGGCACTGCGGTCAACCGCGCGACGCGGAGGTGCATGCCGTGAGGCCAAAGACTGTTGTGGGGTGGACGTGTATTCACGTTGTATGTCCGTCCCGTGATGGGGCGGAGCGCCAAAACCCTTTGGGCTACTTCACCGACGGTGCGCCAGATGCGTCTTTTGGACGAGCATCCCGGCGCGACGATTCAAGTCGGCCTTCGAGCGATGGCCCCGTTGTCGGGGACCAACTAACATGCGGCGCGTTCGAGTCGTCTTATTACAGAGTGCGATCGGCGGTGCCGCGGCATTGCGTCGTCACACACAAGCTGGGGACGACGACGGCGCGCATCATAGCCCGAGACCTTAGTGAAAACAAGACGTTACGAAACTCCTGTCGCGCCAGCGCGTCAATCTCCTCCGAAAGCCGTCGAAGCGCCGGTTGAAGCACCCGCCAAAGTCCAGCAAGTGGAAGCCGGCGAGCGCGGCGCAGGCCAGCGGCTCGACAACTTTCTGGCCCGATTCCTCAAGGATGTGCCCAAGACCCACATCTTCCGCGTGATCCGCAAAGGCGAGGTGCGCGTGAACGGCAAGCGCGCCAAGCCAGAGCAAAGGTTGCTGGCAAGCGACATCGTGCGCGTGCCGCCGGTGCGAACCGGCGCGGCCGCGCCGCCACGCCGGGCGCCGCCAGCGATGGTGCAGGGCCTCATCGGCGCCATCATCTACGAGGATCCGCGGCTGCTGGTCATCGACAAACCTGCCGGGATCGCCGTGCACGGGGGCAGCGGCGTCAGCTTCGGCGTCATCGAGGGACTGCGTGCGGCGCGGCCCGACGAGACCCTCGAGCTGGTTCATCGCATCGATCGCGACACCAGTGGCTTGCTGATGATTGCGCGCAAGCCTGCGGCACTGCGCACGCTTCACGCGCTGATGCGCGACGGCAAGGTGGAGAAGCGTTATCTCGCGCTCGTGAAAGGCAAGTGGGAGCTCGGCAGGAAACGCATCGATGTGCCGCTGCGCACGGACATTCGCGTAGGCGGTGAACGCACGGTGAAGGCGCATGAATCGGGAAAAGAAGCGGTGAGCGTATTCAAACCGGTTCAGTTCTTCGGGAAGAAAGCCTCGCTCGTGGAGGTGTCGCTCGAGACCGGCCGCACGCATCAGATCCGCGTACATGCCGCGCATGCCGGCTATCCACTCGCGGGCGATGAGAAATATGGCGAAGAAGAATTCAACGAAACGATGAAGGCGTCCGGTCTCACGCGCATGTTCCTGCACGCGCACCAGTTGAGCTTCACGTGGCCGGACACGGGCGTGGAATTCAATGCCAGCGCGCCGCTGCCGGCGGACCTCGCCGCCGTAGTCGAGGTTCTTCAGGGCTGACGCCCACCTTCAAACGCCGCCGAAGCGGCGTCGTCCATGAGACTTGTTAGGGCACAGCGAATCCGACGGCGCGCAATGCGCCGGCCAGCCAGATCAGCGGCAAGCCGATGATGGCGGTGGGGTCTTCGGTGTCGATGCGCTCGAACAGTACGATCCCCAGGGCCTCGGCCTTGAAGCCCCCGGCGCAATCGAAGGGTTTTTCACGCTCGATGTAGCGATCGATTTCAGCATCCGCCAGCGGCCGCAGCTTCACGGCCGTCGTGTCGACATGCGAGAGCTTCACGCCGGTCTCCAGGCAACGCACGGTGCAGGCCGTATAGAACTCGGCTGTGGAGCCGGACAGCAGTTTCAGCTGTTCGCGGCAATTGGCGGCATTGCCGGGTTTGTTGAGGATGGTGGTGCTGGTGGCCGGGACCTGGTCGCCCCCGATGACGATGGCGTCGGGAAATTGGGCCGCCACGGCCTCGGCCTTGGCCTCAGACAGCCGGAAAGCCCGGCCACGGGGCGTTTCCCCATGCCTCTCGACCTCGTCCACGGCCGGATTGTGGGCGGTGTACGGGAGGCCAAAGCGCTGCAGGAGGCTGGCGCGATAGCGGGACGTGGAGGCCAGGATCAGCGGACGAGTCGGCGCGTTGGGGCTCATAAAAACAATGGCTTAGAGTTATTGTTGTTTTGACTTGGCGAGACGCGGTCCCTATCATACGCGCCCCATGTCACTGGGCTGGTCCCGACGCGCTCCCGTCGACTCCTTGGTAGGCACTGAAGCCGCGGTCGATTTCACGATCCCGCTGGCCGAACTGCCCCGGGTGTCGCATGAGTTGTCGACGGCAGACGGAGACGCCAGCGGTAGCGTGCGCTTCTCGCGGGCACAGGGGCAAGCGGTTGCCGACCTCGATGTGAGTGCAGCGCCTGAAGTAGTTTGTCAGCGCTGCATGCAGCCCATGCGCTGGCCGATAACGGTGAAATCGCGCATCGCGCTGGTCAGCGACTACGACGCTGCCGACCGGGTGCCCGAAGGGTTGGAAGTGTTTCTGGTCGAGGCCGACAGCATCAGTGTGCGCGACCTCGTCGATGAAGAGATCTTGCTGGCGCTGCCGAACGTGGCGCGGCATGCGGAAGGAAGCGAGTGTGCGAGCAGCAAGATGCAGCTGCCCGGACAGGAAGCCGACGAAGAAGAGTCGGTCGATTCGCAGGTTCAAAAACCGTTTGCACAGTTGGGCGAACTGTTGAAACGCAAGTAGTAGTCGCCCAAGAGGATTGGTTCCATGCCCGTTCAGAAAAGTCGTAAAACGCCGTCCAAGCGCGGCATGCATCGTTCGCACGATGGATTGACGAAGCCCGCTTTGTCGGTCGATCCGCAGTCCGGTGAAACCCACCTGCGTCACCGCATCACTCCTGACGGTTTTTATCGCGGCAAGCGCGTCATTGAAAAACCGGCCGAAGTCGAAACCGAAGAATAGTTGCTGAGCGGGGGCTCAAGCCTTCCGCTCGTAACGCATGCCGTCGGTCGCCGTCGATGTGATGAGTGGCGACAGCGGTGCGCCGGAGTGCATACCCGGTGCGCTGCGCGCACTCGTCGCCGATCCCACCCTCGAGTTGATCCTCGTGGGTCAACCCTCCGTCATAGAACCCGCGCTGGCCAATGCGCCGGCGGCGGTGCGCGCGCGGCTGACCGTGCATGCGGCGGCCACCGTGGTGGGCATGTCCGAACATCCGCGCGAGGCGATTCGCCGCCGCAAGGATTCCTCCATGCGCATCGCCATCGACCTGGTGAAAGAAGGGCGAGCGGGAGCCATGGTCAGTGCCGGCAACACCGGCGCGCTGACGGCGATGGCGCACTTCGTGCTGAAGACCGTCGGTCCCGTGGAACGCGCACCCATCATGTCGTCGGTGCCGGCGCGTAACGGCGGCCACACTCACATCCTCGATCTTGGCGCCAATACCAAGGCCACGGCACTGCAGCTCGCGCAGTTCGCCACCATGGGCTCGATCGTCGCGCGCGATGTGTTTGGCATCGCGACACCGCGCGTCGGGCTCCTCAACATCGGCGAAGAAGACACCAAGGGTCATGAGCTGGTGCAGGAAGCGCACGAGCTGATTCGCGCGAGCGGCGTGAACTATCTGGGGTTCGTCGAAGGCAATCACATCTTCGACGAGAACGTCGACGTGGTGGTCACCGATGGCTTCACCGGCAACGTCGCGCTCAAGGCCATGGAAGGTCTCGCCAAGCTCATCGTCGAACAACTGCGAACTGAATTCTCGCGCGATACGACCAGCAAGATTTCAGGGTTGCTAGCCCGCCCGGTACTGCGGCGCGTTGGCGAGAAACTCGATCCGCGACGCTACAACGGCGCCTGCATGGTCGGACTGACCGCAGTCGTGGTAAAAAGCCACGGCAGCGCGGACAGCGTCGCATTCGCCCAGGCCGTGACAACGGCCGCCACCGCGATGCGCCGGGGTTTGCCCGCGGCCATTGCGAGCGCACTGGCCAAAACGCAGGCCTGACGACTCGTCAACACAAGGGGCAGCATGTATTCACGTATCGCCGGCACAGGCTCCTATCTTCCGGAAAAGGTCGTCACGAACTTCGATCTCGAAAAGAAGATGGATACCACCGACGAGTGGATCCGCACTCGCACCGGCATCGAGCGCCGGCACATCGCGGCTGAAGGTCAGACCACCGTCGATATCGGCGAAATCGCCGCGCGCCGCGCCATCGAGGCCGCGGGCGTCACGCCGGCTGAAATCGATTTCATCGTGTTCGGCACCACCACGCCCGACCTGGTGTTCCCCAACTGCGGCACGTTGCTGCAGGCGCGCCTGGGCGCGCGCGGCTGCCCGGCGTTCTCGGTGGAAACCGCCTGCAGCGGTTTCATCTATGCACTGTCCATCGCCGACAAGTTCGTGAAGGCGGGCGAGGCGAAGTGCGCGCTGGTGGTCGGCGCCGAAACGCTCTCGCGCATCACCAACTGGTCGGATCGAAATACCGCCGTGTTGTTTGGTGACGGCGCAGGCGCCGTGGTCATCAAGCCTTCGACCGAGCCAGGCATCATGAGCACGCACCTGCACTCCGATGGCGCCTACAAAGACCTGCTTTACGTCGACAGCGGCGTATCCAAGGGTTTCAACATCGATCCATTGACCAACAAGGTCGACATCGGCATCAAGATGGCCGGCAGCGAAGTATTCAAGGTCGCGGTCACCAAGCTCGGCAGCGCCGTCGACGAGGCACTCGCGCACAACGGACTCGAGCATTCCGCGGTCAACTGGCTGATCCCGCACCAGGCCAACATCCGCATCATCGGCGCCATGGCCAAGCGGCTCGATCTGCCGATGGAGCGGGTCATCGTCACCGTGCAGGACCACGGCAACACCTCGACGGCGTCGGTGCCCCTGGCGCTGGATACCGGAGTGCGAGATGGCCGCGTGAAGCGCGGTGACCTGCTCTTGTTAGAGGCCTTTGGTGGCGGCTTTACCTGGGGCTCCGCCCTCATCAGATATTAGCGGCGCGCGACCTTCGCCATCTCCCGCTCGAGGTCGTCGAGCAGCGACTGCACGTCTTCGGTCGCGCCTGCATCTTCGTCCATCATGATCGCGCCGTCTTCGTCGAGCTCGATCTTGGTGATTCCCGGGTTGTCTTTCTCGAGTGTCTCGAGAATGTTCACGTTCTTCTGATGCTCCTGCAGCAGCTTGCGGCTCTGGGCCACCAGCTTCTTCTGCTGGAGTCCCTGCAGGATGGTCATCTGCAGTTCCTTCGGATGACAGGGCTTGAGCAGGAAGCGGTACACCTCACCTTCGTTGATGGCGCGCACTGCGGCTTCGAGGTCTGCCTGGCCCGACAGGATCATGCGAATGGTGTTAGGCCATTGCTTGCGCACTTCGGTCAGGAACTGGCTTCCGGTCATGCCGGGCATGCGCTCGTCGGAGACGACGACGTCGATGTCGTGGCCCGCGAGGATCATCAGACCCTGCTGCGCCGAGTCGGCGGTGAAGATTTCGAACTGGGTTCGATCGAGGCTGCGAACCAGCGCCGAAGTGAGGTTCGGCTCGTCGTCGACCAGCAGTAGTTTGCTCTTTTCCATAGACAGTACCTTTATTCCCGCACCAGGACCGAAACCCGGATGGGTTCAGCCACTCTTACGCCGCCGGCGATAGTGCGTAGTCGCCCCAGCAATGAATCAGTGATTTCCACGCCTTTCGGCACCAGGTGGATTCCCTTCGCCACCAGCACGTCTTCCTCGAGGACCATGCCGACCGTAAGATCGTTCAGGCCCACGGAACGTGACTCGCGACGGCCGCCCGCGGCGACCGGCGCGTTCACCATGGCTTCGGTGATGGCCGGCGGCAGGTGCGGGACGAGCTCGCGAATCTGCCGGGCGGCGGCCGTTGCCGAGCTGCCCTGGTTGACGAGTTGATCGAAGCACACGGCGGTCCACAGGATCGCCGCTCCGAGCTGCTGCGGGTTCTTGCTGGCGAGATCGCCAACGCCAAGGTCCTTGGCCGGTGCGCGCAATTGGCCCGCCACCATCGCGGCGACATCCTCGAGCCGCGGGATCTGACCTAACAACTTGCCGGCGACTTCCGGGTGCGACTCGTAGAGCTTCGCTTCTTCCTCGGACATCGGTTGTCCGCCGTAGACCTTGGAGAGCGTTTCGGCGGGCAGCGTGATGCAGCCGACCTGCGAGAGTACGGAGGCGAGGCGATACTTCCAGGCGCCGGGCAGCTTGAGCGCCACGCTCGCCGCTTCGGCATATTTCTCGATCTGCGAGGCGCGCTGCTGCGCGGCAGGATTGATGAGTCCCAGGACCTCCACCAGCATCTTCACCGTGGTGTTGAGCGTGTTCTCGAGCAGATGCTTTTCGGCGTTGATCAGGTTGTATTGATCGATGCCGCTGTTGATCGACTGGATCAGCTTGTCGGTGTCGCAGGGCTTCAGCAGGAAACGGAAGATGTGGCCTTCGTTCACGGCCGCGACGGTGGAGTCGATGTCGGCCTGGCCGGAGAGCACCATGCGCACGGTGTCCGGCGCGATTTCGTTCACGCGCGCGAGAAAGCGCGCGCCGTTCATATCCGGCATGCGCATGTCGGAGACCACTACGGCGAAAGGTCCATTCGATTCGATCATCGCGAGGCCGGCGGCGGCTCCGTTCGCGGTTTCGACCTTGAGCCGATTGCGCAATTGACGGCGAATGCCATCCAGCACGTTGGGTTCGTCATCGACAAACAGGACTCGCGCGCTCATGAAGACTTTCCTGGCAGCGTCGGCGCGCAGGCTTCGCGCCAGTCATTCCAACGATCGATGCGTTTTTGTGATTCGAGATAGGCGAGATTCAACCCGAGTTCGGGCGAACGCACGTCGGTGACGTCCGGGTAATGCGCAAGGCGATCGGCCACGTGCACGATCCCCGGCAGGCCAAACTTGAGGTTCGGCGACTGCGAAGGATCTTCGTGGTAGGCGATGGCCTCGGCGATGGTGTTAGGCAGGCCCCACAGGCCCACCAGGTACGCGCCGACGTCGGTGTGCGCGGCCCGCAATTCGAGCATCTCGATCTGCTGCAGTTCGCCTGGCCGGTCGCCCGCCTGCTTGAGCACTTTCGCGTACTGCTCCGGCAGGCCCATCGCCAGCACCAGCTTGCCGATGTCGTGCAGCATGCCGGCGAGAAAGGCGGCCGCGACCTGGTCGCGATCCAGGTGTTCTGCGATAGCGATGCGATGCGCGGCGGCTGCCGTGGCCACGCTGTGATTCCACAACGCGTCCATGCTGAATCCTTCCACCTTGGGTGGATCGCAGTCGGAAAAGATTCCCTGGCCTAGCACCAGCGCCATGATGCGATCGAGACCGAGCAACGCACCCGCGCGCCCCACGTCGGCGACCGGCTTGGCGAGTCCGAAGTAAGCGGAGTTCACCAGCTTGAGGAGTCGGGCAGTCATCGCCGGATCGGTGGAGATCACGCTCGATACGTCTTCGATGCTGGAGTTCGGCTCGCGCAGCGTTTCGACCAGTTTCTGGTAGGTCGCGGGCAGCGTGGGTAATTGGTTGATGCGCGCGACCAGCGCCTTGACTGATTCGCTGCCGGCAAGATCGCGCAGCGCGAAGGCGCGGCTGATGGTGCCCTGGAGGACTTCCGCATCGCAGGGTTTGGACAGGAACTGGTGCGAAACGCCCAGTGCCTTCATCACCGATTCGGTTTCGGCCTGCCCCGAGAGGATCAGGCGAATCGTGTCGGGATACTCCCTTTGCACGACCTCCAGAAGCTCGGCGCCGTTCATGCCGGGCATGCGCATGTCGGTGACCACGACCTCGCAGGGCTCGACCTTCAACGCGTCGAGCGCGGCCTGCGCGCTGCCGACGAACGTCATCTGCCACTCGTTGCGCTTGGGCCGAAGCATGCGCTTCAGGCCTTCGAGCACTCGTGGTTCGTCGTCGACGAAGATGACGCGAATGGCGTTCACGCAGCGGCCCCCGCGGCAGATTCGAGTTCGGGTTTCGATCCGCCGATCGGCAAGCGAATCGTGAATGTAGTGCCCGCGCCCGGCGCGCTGTTCACCTTGATGGTTCCGCCGTGCTTGTCGACGATCACGTTGTGGGCGATGGCCAGGCCCTGGCCGGTTCCCTTGCCCACTTCCTTGGTGGTGAAGAACGGATCAAAAATTCGCTGTTGAATATGCGGCGGCATGCCTGAGCCCGAGTCGGTGATTTCCACCACCGCAAATTCGCCGTCGGGCCGGGTGCGCACGCGGATCTTGCCCTTGCCCTTGCCGCCGTCACCGACCACGTCGGTGATCGCATGCGCGGCATTGACGATCATGTTGAGCACCACCTGGTTGAACTCGGCCGGCGAGCAATGCACGGCAGGCAAGTTGGCGTCGAGATCCGTCTCGATTTCCGCCACGTACTTCCACTCGTTGCTGGCCACGGTGATCGTGCTCTGGATTGCGCGATTGAGATCGGTCGCGGTCTTCTCGCGCGCAGGGTGTGAAAACTCTTTCATGGCGCGCACGATCTTGGCGACGCGATCGACGCCTTCGAGAGACTGATTGAGCGCGCGCGGAATTTCTTCCTTGAGATAGTCGAAGTCGGCTTCGCCGAGCAGTTCGCTGGCGGGCTCGCCGCCGACGTTGACCAGCTGCGCGAGCAGGATGTCGAGCTCGCCGAACGATTCCTTGAGGAAGCGCAGGTTGTCGCCCACGTACTGGGTCGGAGTATTGATTTCGTGCGCAATACCGGCGGCGAGCTGGCCGATGGCTTCGAGCTTCTGCGCCTGGCGCAGATTGTCCTCGAGGCGGTCGCGCTCCTCGAGAGTCTGCTTGAGCATGGAGATGTCGGTGATGCAGCCTTCCCAGCCGGCGAATTCCTGGTTGGTGTCGAACAGCGGCGCCGTGTTGATGAGGACGTGCAGCTTGTTGCCCTGGGCATCGTGGATCGACGTCTCCCAGCCTTCGACCATGCGCTGGCGCGAGATCAGATCGAGGAAGTGAGCTCGCTTGCCCGGCTCGAACAACAGGTCGAGGAAGTTGACCTGGTCGAGCGGAATACCCTGGCACGACAACAGTTTCTTGCAGGCGGCATTCGCGGTCTTGAGCGCGCCGTCGCTTTTGGCGGTGAACAAGGCCACAGGCACGTTGTTGAAGAGGTCCTGGTAGCGGCGCGTGGCGCGCACCAGGTCGCGGTGAAAACTGTTGCGCTCGACCGAATAGGAAACGATGCGCGAGAGCATGCCGGCGTTGACACGTCGCTTCTCGAGATAATCCTGCGCGCCTTCGCGGACCGCGATGAGTCCCTGTTTGTAGTCGTCCGACCCGGTGAGAACAATGATGGGCGTGAGGTCCGCGACGGCGCGCAATGCGCGCAGCGCCTGCAGGCCGGTGGCGTCCGGAAGACCAAGATCCAGCAACACGAGGTCGTATTCCTCGGCCTGCAGTCGCGCAGCCGCTTCGCTCGCGGTCTGCACCCAGTCGCTGATGACTTCGTTGAGCCCGGCGTCCTTGAGATGGCGTTCTACCACGCGAGCATCGGCCGGGTCGTCCTCAACTAACAACAATCGGATGTTCCTGATATCGAATTCGTTGGTGCTCATCGGCGCTTTTTTGACCCAAGGTTTGCGGGATAACTATCCATGAAGGTGGCGCACACATCCCGGCACTGCGCCACACGTTGTCATATCGGCGGCAATCGCCAATTCCTTAAGGAACGGCGCATTTTTGCCGCTCGTTCCGACCCGCATCACATATCGGCCAGGATCTGCGCGCCTAAACCCCGCACACGGCGGAATTGCGCGCCTGTGCACAAAGTTTTCGGGCGGCGCTATCCAGACTCGCACCGGACTGCCGATTCTCTCGCGACAGGCATATGACGAATCTCGTAGAAAAAATATTGACCGGCGAGGATCAGGATCCGAAACCTAAGGAAATGGGCGCGTGGTTCGCGGCCCATCCGGTGGCGTCGCTGATATTCACGCGTGCCGGCCGGATCAGCGCGTCGAATCCGGCCGCATGCAGTCTGTTTCGTTGCAATGCCGCAGCACTCGCCGGCAATTTCCTGACGGAGATCTTTCCGGATCTCGAAAATTGGTGGAGCGAGGCGTCAGCGGCCAGCGTTGATCGCCGCTGCATGGTGCGGCGATCGGATCGCAGCACGTTCATCGGCCGCGTGCGGATCGTTTTGTTGGGCACCGATGCGAGCGACACTGCGCCGTGGCTCGCCACCGTAGAGGATCTGACCGAACTCGAACTGGAACTTGCCGAGAGCAATAAAGAGCTCGAGTCGTTCACATCCGCCGCCGGCCACGACTTGCGCGGGCCGCTGCGCATCCTCAAAGGATTCACCGAGGCACTCGAAGACGAGTGCGGTGAGACGCTCAACGATGAAGGCAAGACCTTCCTGAAAGAGATCATCAAGGCGAGCGATCGCATGGAAGGTCTCATCGACGGCATGCTTGCGATGTCGCGCGCAGGACGCGCGGAGATGGCCTGCGAGCATCTCGATCTGACGACGCTGGTCGAACTGGTCTATTACGAATTGCGCCATGCGGAGACCGGGCGCAACGTGCAGTGCGAGGTGGCACCGGACATCACCGCCTGGGGCGACCTGCGACTCGTGATGACGGTGTTGCGCAACCTGCTCGGCAACGCCTGGAAGTTCACCGGCCGCACGGCGCAGGCCTCCATACGTTTCGATGTGCAGCAACGTTTCGGACGCACCTGGTATTGCGTCAGTGACAACGGCGCGGGTTTCGACATGGCGCACGCCGAGCGTCTGTTCAAGCCGTTTACACGGCTGCACCGCCAGGATGAATTTCCGGGGCACGGACTCGGTCTCGCCACGGTGCAGCGCATCGTGAGGCGCCACGGCGGAGAAATCGAAGCGGAAGCGGTGGCCGGGCAGGGCGTGACGGTTCGTTTCTGTTTGCGGCAGCGGCCCGACGACCGCTGACTGAGAACTGGCGCACGCCGCGGCGGATGACGACTCCCGCGCGCCACGCTGGTGCGGCGGCGAGTGAATTTTGTTTTGTTAGACATGGCGCACATTTGCGATGGGAAATCGTGGTGGCAAGCGCAAAGTCTTAAGGCTTGCCATTTGCCAGAATGGCGCGCATGAGAGGAAAAACCTTCGCACTTATGGCCGGCCTGTGGTCGCTCGCCTCGCGGGCGTTCGCCCAGACGGCCGCCGATTCGGCGGCTCCTACCGCTCCGTACCTGGTCGATGCCGGCCAGATCAGCACCGGCGATACCGCCTGGATGTTGACCTCCACCGCGTTCGTTCTGCTCATGACGCTGCCGGGTCTGGCGCTGTTCTACGGCGGCATGGTGCGCAAGAAGAACCTGCTTTCCACCATGGCGCAGAGTTTCGCCATCGCCTGCCTGGTCACCGTGCTGTGGGTGGTGATTGGCTACAGCCTCGCCTTCACCGAGGACTCACCCTGGATCGGGGGCACCACCCGCTTCGCGCTCGAAGGACTCTTCTATGCGAAGGGTGGCCAGGTTTCGGTCAGCCACCTCGCGCCGACCATTCCCGAATCCGTTTTCATGATGTTCCAGATGATGTTCGCCATCATCACGCCCGCGCTGATTACCGGCGCATTCGCCGAGCGCATCAAGTTCTCCTCGATGCTGGTGTTCATGGCGCTATGGTCGTTGTGTGTTTACGTGCCGATGGCGCACTGGGTGTGGTCGCCGGATGGCTGGCTCGCGACGCTCGGCGTACTCGACTTCGCCGGCGGCACCGTGGTGCACATCAATGCCGGTGTCACCGGTCTCGCCTGCGTGATCATGCTGGGCGAGCGCAAAGGCTACGGTACCGATCCGATCTTCCCTCACAACCTCGCGCTCACGATCACGGGCGCTGCGCTGCTGTGGGTGGGCTGGTTCGGATTCAACGCCGGTTCGGCGCTGTCGGCTGACGGTCGCGCCGGACTGGCTTTTGCCAACACTCACTGCGCTGCGGCGACTGCAGCGCTCACCTGGATGGCCATCGAGTGGGCCGCACGCGGCAAGGCGAGCGTGCTCGGTATCGCGTCGGGCGCCATCGCCGGTCTCGTTGCCATCACTCCGGCCGCGGGGTACGTCGGCATCGGCGCTGCGCTGGTCATCGGCGTGGCGGCTAGCCTCGCGTGCTTCGGCGCTGTGGTTGGTCTCAAGTCCTGGTTCGGCTACGACGATTCGCTCGACGCCTTTGGCATTCACGCCGTTGGTGGCATCGTCGGCGCAGTGCTCACCGGCGTATTCGCCTCAGTCGCCATCGGCGGCGTCGAAGGCAGCATCACCGCGCAACTCATCGGCATCGGCGCCTGCGCGGCCTACGCGCTGGTGGTGAGCCTGATCCTGTTGATGCTCATCTCTGTCACCATCGGACTCCGCGTCAGCGAAGAAGCTGAGGCTGCGGGGCTCGACGTCAGTACTCACGGAGAGAGTGTGGAGTAGCGATCCATGAGTCTCATGAACAGCACCGGGGAAAGATTGCGGCGCGCGACAGCACTGTGGCACGCCTATCTCACGATTGCAGGTCAGCGCTTCGAGCTTGCCATGTTCCTCAAGGATCCGGAGCTCGAAAAGCAGGTGATCGCCGGTGCGCTGGCGCACGGTGATCCAAAACTCGTGACGCTGGCGCAGGACTGGTTGCGCGACACGGGGCAGGCGGTGCCCGAGGTCGTCGCCTCTCGTGTCATGCAGCCCGCGGCAGTGCCTGCGGCACAGGGTGTGCCCTCTGAAGCACCCAAACCCGGTCGCTATCTGCGCGGCGTGCGCTAGGGTTCGGGCTTGAGCCACGGCGAGGCCGTCGCCCAGAAGATGATGTCCACTCCCAGATAGTCCTCCGCGAACGCCACGAACTCGTCGCGTGTGAACGGCTTTTTTGTTTCGGGGTTGGTGTAGGTGAGCGTCGGTTCCTGCACTGCCATCGCCACCAGTCTCAGCCTGCCTTTGTATTGATGGAAGAATGGATAGGCGTTTTTCATCTGCGCCTTCTTGTAGGGCACGATGTCCGGGCCGCCCAATCCGATTCCGTTGGCGTGCGCGAACTCGAACGCACGCGACATGAACTTCTTGTCGTTGTTCCATTCGCAAGGCCAGAAGTTCACGTACTGAACCACGTGTGATTTCACGAAAGCTTTCCGCGCAAACGCCACGTTCTCGAGTTCCGCCGCGAAGTATTTCTCGCAGGTGAAGCCCGTCTTGTCGTTCTTGATGTCGATGTCGATCGCCGACTCCGGCAGATTGATGCCGTGGACGCGCCCGTCGAACTTCTGCGCCAGAGCCGTGAGCAGGCGTTGGTAACGCTCGCGCACTGCCGGATTCCACTGCTGAGTCGCCCATCCGTGGCCGACTGGTTTGTTCTCGCCGGGATTGTCGGCCTGCGGAACCAGTCCGCCGCCGTAGACCGGATCCGTCTGCAGGTACAACGGCACGCCCCGGTGCTCGATCTGGAAGAATCGGTCCTGGAGCTGGATGAACAACTTGCGGTTCAGTCCCTCGAGGTAACGAAGGTCCTTCTCGATCTGTGTGAAGTCGTATTGATCCTTGGCCGGTTCCAGCGATTTCCACGTATAGACAATCTGCGCGCCGCCGATGTCGGGCCGATTCAGCAAAGGAGCGAGGCGCGACAGTTCGTCGGAGTCGGTGAACAGATAGTTTTGGGGCGCGGCACTCGCCAAATTGCCCGTCAGGGCGGTGGCAAGCACGCATGCCATGAACCAGCGCCGGATTTTCATGAAACGCGTTTCACTGTGTGGCGGACGACGCAAAAAAAACGCCGCGCAGAGCGCGGCGTTTTCACAGAGCGAACTAAGGCTCTTACTTCGAGATTGAGCGACGGAACATCCGGTCGATCTTCTCGTTGGTGGCGTCGCAGCAGGACTGCGAAGCCTGTGCGGCGGCCAGCGCCTGGTTAGCAGCGCTCTGGGCACCGCTCGCGGTCGACGAAGCGGACTGAGCGGCGGCATTGGCAGCATCAGCAGAGCTCTTGACGGCGGCGAGGTCAGCGGAGAGACGGCTTACCTGTTGTTTGAGATTGTCGACATCGGCTTGCAGAGGCTTGAGGTCCTGGCAGCCGGCCAACACGGTGAACGCTGCAACGGCAGCAACCTTGATAATCGCACTCTTCATAACGACAAATCCCCTTATTGGTGGTTGAGCAAGTCCGCTTCCCCATCAACTCGCATCGAATGCGATCTGAGTGAAGGTAGACGTCTATTAGGCGGGCGCTACTGCAACAAACCCGCGCGTTGTTTGCAACTGAAATTTATTTCGTGTCGGTCTGCGGCGACACTAGCCAGTTGTCACCTATTAGGGCTGCTAACAGTCTTTGACAGGCCATCGCGCAGTATCTCGCGCGCAGCGTTGTGACCGGGAAGTCCGGTCACTCCGCCACCAGGGTGTGCACCGGAACCGCACAAGTACAAGCATTTCAGTGGTGTGCGGTAATCACCGTAACCTAACATCGGTCGCGCGGCCCACAACTGATCGAGGCCCAACGCTCCGTGAAAAATATCTCCGCCTGCTAGTCCGAGTTTTTCTTCGAGATCGAGCGGGCTCAAAGACGAGTGGCCGAGGATGCTCGCGCGAAAGTTCGGCGCGTACGATTCCACCGTCGCGAAGACGAGGTCTTCAGCACGTGTCTTTTCCTGACGCCAGTCGCGGCCGCCCGGCAAATTGTAGGAGAAATGCTGACAGAATAACGAGGCAACATGGGCTCCCGCGGGCGCGAGAGTGCTGTCAAGTGTCGAGGGAATAAGCATTTCCACGATGGGCTGGCGTGACATGCCGGTCAGGCGCGCATCGGCGAAGGCGTGATCCATGTATTCGAGCGACGGGGCGAGAATGATTCCGGATCCGAGATGTGCGCCCCCGTCATCGCGCGGTGCGGCGAGGAATTTCGGCAGTTCGGATAGCGCCACGTTCATGCGGAACGTGGCGGAGCCGACGCGCAGGCGTTCGATTCGCGCGCGGAATTCCGATGGCAGATCGGCATCGGCCAGCAGCTTGAGGAACAGTGGCTTCGGCCCCAGGTTCGCGGCGACCGCGTTGCCGAGGATCACGCGCCCATCCTCGAGCTCGATGCCGGTGGCGCGACCGCCTTCGACGACGATGCGTTTCACGGGCGCGTCGGTTTCCAGGGTGACGCCCAGCCGGCGTGCCTCCGCCGCCATCGCCTGCGTTATCGCTCCCATGCCTCCTATCGCATGTCCCCAGACCCCGGTCTTGCCATTCACTTCACCAAACACGTGGTGAAGAAGGACATAAGCGCTGCCGGGGGTGTATGGGCTTGCGTAACTGCCAACTACTGCATCGAAGCCGTAGAGCGCCTTGACGGCGTCGCTTTCGAACCAGTGATCTAACAAGTCGCCGGCGCTGCGCGTGAACAGCTCGTGGATGTCGCGCTGCACACTGGCATCGAGTTTGCGGAAGTTGCGCCCCATCTGCAGCGCGCCCCACAGGTCGCGCAACCGGCGCGGATCGGCCGGTGGGGTTTCGAGCAGCTGGGAACGCAGCAGCGTGACGGCTGCGTCCAGCGTCTTGTAGTAGGCAGGCAGGCGGTCCGCGTCGCGCGCCGAGAACGAGCGCACCGAGGCCGCGGTGCGGGCACTGTCCGGACCGGCGGTGAGCGCGCGTCCATCGGGTAGCGGCAGGAAGTTCTGCATGGGCCGCTCGAGCACTTTGAGACCGTGTTCGGCGAGGCGCAGATCCTTGATCACTTTGGGGTTCAGCAGGCTGACCGTGTAGCTCGCGGTCGAGTTGCGAAAGCCTTTGTGGAATTCCTCGGTGACCGCAGCGCCGCCGAGTATGGATCGGCGCTCAAAGACGCCCACGGAGAGCCCGGCCTTGGCGAGGTAACAGGCGCAGGTGAGGCCGTTATGGCCTCCGCCCACGACCACCACATCGAAGCGCGTTGGGGTGCTTGACCTGTATGAATTCACAGTGTACAAATCCTCAGCCCTGATTCTTCTTTAAAGGAATCCGCCATGTCCGATCTCACCCCGCGCCAGACCGAAATCCTGCGCCTCATCCAGCGCCAAATTAACGAAACCGGCATGCCGCCCACGCGGGCGGAAATCGCCAACGAGCTCGGTTTCAAATCTCCGAACGCTGCCGAAGAACATCTGCGCGCCCTGGCGCGCAAGGGCGTCATCGCGCTCGTGCCCGGCGCTTCGCGCGGCATCAAGCTCATGGACACCATGCGCGAGCAAATGGGTCTGCCGCTCATCGGCCGTGTGGCCGCAGGCCGTCCCATTCTCGCCGAAGAGAATATCGAATCCCGGCTCGACATCGATCCCAGCATCTTCCAGCCCAAGCCACATTACCTGCTCAAGGTGGTCGGCATGTCGATGAAAGACGCCGGCATTCTCGATGGTGACCTGGTGGCCGTGCATCGTACGCCTGAAGTACGCAACCGGCAGATCATCGTGGCGCGCCTGGAAAACGAAGTCACCGTCAAGCGCTACAAACAAGATGGTGCGGTGGTGTGGCTCATGCCCGAGAACGCAGATTTCGAGCCCATCAAGGTCAACATGAAGGAAGACCCGCTCATCATCGAGGGCGTGGTGGTGGGAGTGTTGCGACGAGGTAAAGCTCTCGCTGCCTAAATAGTAGATGCACCGCCGCTTCGGCGGCGTGATTGTTTACGGCGAGACTTTCGTCTCGCCGATCAATTTTCGCTTCGTTTTCGGTAACAAGAACAGGTTTTCCCATGTTGTTAGGACTTCGCACGGCTATTTACCACACGCCGGATATCGCGGCGGGGAAGCTCTGGTACATGAAAGTCCTGGGGTTCCCGCCGTACTTCGACGAGCCTTTCTACGTGGGCTTCAATGTCGGCGGTTACGAGCTCGGACTCACGCCTGATAGTGCCAAATCTGCCATCGGCGCGTACTGGGGCGTCAAAGACATCGTGCCGGCGTTGGCGCGCCTGCTCGAGCTCGGCGCCGCACCGCGCACGGACATCCAGGACGTGGGCGAGGGCATTCGCGTGGCAGACGTGCTCGATCCGTGGGGCAACGTGTTCGGCATCATCGAAAATCCGAATTTCAAGCTCTTATAGGAAAGGGCTCATGAAACGCGCGTCCGGAAGTTTTGAAGTCACGGTGCAGCCGCTCGCCAACGCAGAAGTTTCGGGCGATCCGCTGCTGGGCCGTTTCCTGCTCACCAAGAAGTTCAGCGGCGATCTCGATGCACGCGCGCGAGGGCACATGTTATCGGCGGGTACGCCTGTCAAAGGCTCCGCGGGTTACGTGGCGATCGACCAGGTCACAGGCTCGCTCGACGGGCGCAAGGGCAGCTTCGTGCTGCAGCACTCGGGAAGCATGAAGCGTGGAGCGCCCACGTTGTCTGTGATGGTGGTGCCCGATTCGGGCACCGACGAGCTCACGGGTCTGACCGGCACCCTCAGCATCAATATCGTGGAAGGCAAACATTTCTACGACTTCCTTTACTCATTGCCCGCGAGCTGATGCAACCAGCGCCTCCATGCCTGAAACCCACGCAAAGCAATTGGAAGAGTTGCTCGCCCACCCGTCGGTGTGGCGTGGGCGCAGCCGCGCCGCCGTGGAGACTTTCCCCACCGGCTTCGCCGCGCTCGATGCGGGGTTGCCCGGGGGCGGCTGGCCGCGTCACGGCCTCATAGAAATCCTCACGCCGCAACCCGGCGCCGGCGAGCTCTATCTACTGCTGCCCGCGCTGGCCGCGCTGTCGCGGCTCACGCCCGCGCGCTGGTGCACCTGGGTGTCGCCGCCGCACGAGCCGTTCGCGCCGGCGCTCATGGCGCACGGCGTGGCGCTCGATCGCATGCTCATCGTGCGCACGCACCTGCCGCTGTGGGCGCAGGAGCAGGCGCTGCGTTCGGGCGCGTGCGAAGTGGCGCTGGCCTGGCTGCCCCGCGCATCGCCGCGCGCCATCCGCCGGCTGCAGCTGGCCGCCGAGCAGGGCCGTGCGCTCGGCGTCCTGTATCGCAGCAGGGCATTCGCGAGTGACCCATCGCCTGCCATGTTGCGGGTGTTGCTCGAGCCCCTGGCCGATGCAGGCCGGCATGGCGCGCGCGTGAGCCTGCTCAAGAGCCGCGGTGGCAGCCGCGATCCCATCGAGCTCGAGTGGGCCGCAGCCGCGGCCTGAGCGGGGGTCGCATGCATCCGCGCTCCTATCGACTCATCTTTCCCGAACCGGCCACAAGTTCTCCTGGGTCGAGTGCGACGCCGTCCGTTTTACGGGTGCGGCCGGCGTCGCCTCCACCCAAGGGGCCCGATTCACAAGGAGCACTCCAGCTTCCGTCACGTGAATTGTGGATCGCGGCGCATGTGCCGCAGTTGCCGTTGCTGGCCATTGCTACGGCGGAGTCGGGCGCGGCCACTTCGTCCGCGCCGCTCGTGATCGTGGATGCTGCGGATCGCAACCCGCGCATCATCGACGCGGATGCGAACGCGCAGGCGGCCGGAGTGCAGGTCGGCATGACCCTGGGAGCCGCGTTCGCGCTCGTTCCTCATCTCGATGCGCGGCCGCGCGATGCAGCGCTTGAACTCGCGCTCATGCGACGGCTGGCCGGCATCGCCGCCACGTTCACGCCGCAGGTTTCCATCGAACCGCCGGATGGCCTGCTGCTCGAGATCAAACCGAGCCTCTCGTTGTTCGGCGGCCTGCGCGAGTTGTGCCGCCAGTTGCGCGATGCCTGCCGTGCAGATCCGGTGCTGGCGCAGACCCAGGTGCAGCCACGCTTCACACTCGCTCCCACCGCATTGGCTGCGCTCGCGGCGGCACGGGCCGGCGCGCGCTGTTTCATCACCGACCCTAACGTGTTGGCGGCGCGGCTCAAACCACTGCCGCTCGCCACGCTGCGCTGGCCGGAAGAAGAAAACGCTCGTCTTCTCGGCATGGGCGTGCGCACGCTGGGCGAGCTCATGCGCCTGCCGCGTGCGGGGTTCGCCAAGCGATTCGGTGTCGAGCGGCTCGCCGATCTCGACCGCCTGCTCGGGCGTCGTGCCGATCCGCGTCGCCGCCTCGTGCGACGCGAGCGATATCGCGGACGTCTCGATCTCGATCATGAAATCGAAGATCACGAACGTATCCTCGAGGCCTTGCGGCCTTTGCTTGCAGAGCTCGAGCAATTCCTGCGTACCCGGCAGCGTGGCATCACCGCGCTGCAATGCCGTTTCCATCACTACCGCGCCGCGCCCACCTCGTGCACGCTGCGGCTGGCCCATCCCGAGGCAAACGCCGGGCGATTGCAGTCATTGCTGCGCGAGCGGCTCGCGAATCTCGTGTTGCCTGAGCCCGTGCGGCGTTGCGAGCTGCGCGGCGGCGCGCTCAGCGAGCGGCCACTCGCGAGTTCGCCGCTGTGGCCGGCGGGCGAGCGCGGCCATGCGCCCGCGGGCGAGATGCCGGCGCTCATCGAGCATTTGCGAGCGCGGCTCGGTGCCGGCGCGGTCTACGGCCTCACCGGCGTGTCCGAACACCGGCCCGAAAATGCCTGGCGGGTGGCGGAACCCGCGCTGGCTCCGGTAGTTAGTAAGGTTTCCGCCGGCGATTCGTCCGTGGGTGCGCCGTTTCATCGTCCCCTGTGGCTGCTGCACGTGCCCCAAGAGCTCGATTCACAACGGGGCAGGCCGCGTCATGGCGGGGAACTGCGGTTGCTGGCCGGTCCCGAACGCATCGAGAGCGGCTGGTGGGACGGGGCCGACGTGCAGCGCGATTACTACGTCGCGAGTAATACCCACGGCGCGCGTTTGTGGATCTATCGGGAATACAACGCCTCGCGAAGATGGTTCCTGCACGGGATCTTCGGATGAATGCCCCGGCCTACGCGGAGTTGCACTGTCTCAGCAACTTCAGCTTCCTGCGTGGCGCCTCACACGCCGAAGAGCTGGTCGCGCAGGCCAAAGAGCTCGGCTACGAGGCGCTCGCCATCACCGACGAATGTTCGCTCGCCGGCGTGGTGCGCGCGCACTCGGCGGTGAAGAAACTCGGCGGCGTCAAACTACCCATGAAACTAATAATAGGTGCGGAGTTCACTCTCGTCTGCGGCCTGCGCCTGGTGATCATCGCGCGCGACCGCGCAGGTTATGGCCGCCTGTCGCGGCTCATCACGCGAGGACGGCGCAAGGCGGCCAAGGGCAGCTATTCACTCGCGCGCGCCGACGTCGAAGAGTTCCTCGGCGATGAAGCGGCGAGCCTTGGCACGCTGGCGCTGTGGCTGCCGCCGCTGGGGCCGGAAGCGGACGGGCAGGGCGAGTGGATAGCCCGCACCTTCGCCGGCCGCGCCTGGATCGCCGTGGAGCTCACGCGTGATGGCCTCGATCGTGAACGTCTGGCGCGAGCGCGAGCCTTGGGAGAGTCATGCGGCTTGCCCCTCACGGCGGCGGGCGATGTGCACATGCATGTGCGCGCGCGGCGCCGTTTGCAGGACGCGCTGACCGCGGTGCGCCACGGCGTCACGGTCGCCGAGGCGGGTTCGCGGCTGCATCCCAATGGCGAACGCCACCTGCGCGAGCGCGCGCGCCTTGCCAGGCTCTATCCACCCGAACTGCTGGCCGAAACCGTGAAGATCGCCGCGCTCGCGAACTTCTCGCTCGACGAGCTGCGCTACGAATATCCGCGCGAGCTGGTGCCCGCCGGCGAAACGGCGGCTTCGCACCTGCGAAAGCTCACGGAAGCGGGCGCGCGCCGGCGCTGGCCCGCCGGCATCCCCGACAAGATGCGCACGCAGATCGACTACGAGCTCGCGCTCATCGCCGAGCTGCGCTACGAATCCTATTTCCTCACCGTGCACGACATCGTCAGCGAAGCGCGCCGTCTCAACATCCTGTGCCAGGGCCGCGGCTCGGCCGCGAACTCGGTGGTGTGTTATTCGCTCGGCGTCACCGAGGTCGACCCTTCCCGCGGCGAGCTGCTCATGGAGCGTTTCATCTCGCGCGAGCGCAACGAGCCGCCGGACATCGACATCGATTTCGAGCACGAGCGGCGCGAGGAGGTGATCCAGTACATCTACCGGAAATATGGCCGCGATCGCACCGCGCTCACCGCCACGGTCATCTGCTACCGCCCGCGCAGCGCACTGCGCGACATGGCCAAGGTGCTCGGTCTCGACGCGGTGCAGGCCGAACGGCTCTCGGGCGCCATGCAATGGTGGGATACCTCGGTCGATGAAGAGCGGGTGCGCGAGGCGGGCTTCGAGCCCGACAATCCGCAACTCGTGTTACTGCTCGATTTGTCTCGCCAGCTGCTGGGGTTCCCGAGACACCTCTCGCAACACGTGGGCGGCTTCGTCATCTCGCAGGGCCTGCTCGAAGAGCTGGTGCCCATCGAGAACGCCGCCATGCCCGATCGCACGGTCATCGAGTGGGACAAGGACGATCTCGATGATCTCGGCCTGCTCAAGGTGGACGTGCTGGGGCTCGGCATGTTGTCAGCGCTGCGTCGAAGCCTCGCGCTCACCGCGGATTTCCGCCGCAAGCCGTTCACGCTGGCCGACATCCCCAAAGAAGACGCGCGAGTCTACGACATGATTTCGCGCGCCGACACCATCGGCGTATTCCAGGTGGAGTCCCGCGCGCAGATGTCGATGTTGCCGCGCCTGAAACCCAAAGAGTTCTACGACCTCGTCATCGAAGTGGCCATCGTGCGTCCCGGTCCCATCCAGGGCGGCATGGTGCATCCCTATCTACGCCGGCGGCAGGGCCTCGAGCCGGTGACCTATCCCAGCGAAGCGGTGAAGGGCGTGCTGTCGCGCACCTTGGGAGTGCCGATCTTCCAGGAGCAGGTGATGCAACTCGCCATCGTCGCGGCGGGCTTCACGCCTGGCGAGGCGGACCAGCTGCGCCGGAGCATGGCGGCATGGAAGCGGCGCGGCGGTCTCGGCCACTTCGAACGGCGACTCATCGACGGCATGCGTGCGCGGGGTTACGACGAGAGTTTCGCGCGCCAGATCTTCAGCCAGATCCAGGGTTTCGGTGAATACGGTTTCCCTGAATCGCACGCCGCGAGTTTTGCGCTGCTGGTGTACTCATCGGCCTGGCTGAAATGTTACGAACCCGCGGCCTTCACCTGCGCGCTCATCAACAGTCAGCCCATGGGGTTCTATGCAACGGCGCAGCTGGTGCGCGATGCGCGCGATCACGGAGTTGAAGTGAGGCCCCTCAGTGTGTGCCACAGTGATTGGGACTGTTCTCTGGAACGCCGCACGGATGACGAGCCCGCGTTGCGGCTGGGATTGCGCCTGGTGAAGTCTCTGGGCGAGACGGCGGCGGAGCGCATCGTAGCCGCGCGTGCGCAAGGTGCGTTTGCCAGCGTGCAGGACCTGGCGAAACGCGCCGATCTTCTGCGTCGCGAACTCGAAGCGCTGGCGGATGCAGGGGCGTTGCGCGAGTTGTCCGGCAACCGGCATCTGACTTTCTGGCAGGTCGCCGGCAGCGAACAAGAGTTGCCGCTCGCGCCGGTGCCGGAAGCCGCCGAAGGCACTCCCTTGCTCGCGCCGCCGACGGAAGGGCAGAACATCTCGGCGGACTATCGCACCCAGGGCCTGACCCTCGGTCGTCATCCGCTCGCGTTATTGCGTGAACAGTTTGCGGCTGCGCACATCGCTACCGCGGCCGATCTGCGCGATCTGCCGCATGGCCGCGTGGTACGTGTGGCGGGCATCGTCACGGCGCGCCAGCGGCCGCAGAGCGCGGCTGGCGTCATGTTCATCACGCTCGAGGATGAAACCGGCTTCGTGAATCTCATCGTCTGGGAGCGTGTGTGGTCGCGGGCGCGGCGCATCGCCAGTGGCTCGCGGCTGCTGGAGGTTCACGGCATGTTGCAGAAGGAAGGGCTGGTCACGCACGTGGTGGCGCAGAAGCTGGTCGATCGCACGCGCATGCTCGGCACGCTTACGACGCAATCACGCGATTTTCGATGAATCAACCGCCGGCATTTTTGGGTGGATTTTCCCGCCACCAGCGCGCGATCTCCGGCATGTTTTCTTCGAACGTACCCGGCGCATAGAAGTTGAGCACGCCGGCGCGCACCTCGCCGCGATTCTCGAAATCGTGGATGACCCCACCGGGAATGAGCACGAAAGAACCCGGGGACGCGTGCGTCCACTGATCGCCCACCAGCACACTCATGGTGCCGCCGATCACGTAGAAAATATCGTCTTCGGGATGCGAGTGCGGACCCGGGCCCGCGGTATGTGGCTCGAGCCACCACTCGGAAATCGAATAACCCGCCGAGGTTTCGGCGCCATCGGCCTTGAACACCGCGTCGATGCGGCCCATGGGATAGGCGCGTCCCTCGCCAGGACCGAGGACGATGGGTTTGCGTATCGTGGATTGCGTCATTCCGAGGATCGTAATCCGCCCGGGATCCGACGACTGTGAAAAAGTGTTCGGGGCATACGTGACCGGAAATGGGGACATTCCTCATTTTCCTGTCACAAACTGCGAATTAGCTACGTCGTGCGAACCGATTTGTTTGTGACAGGAAAATGAGGAATGTCCCCATTTCCGGTCAGCTCGCGTTCTCGCCGTTGGTCATCTTGCGCACGGCAGTGCTGTCGTCGTCGATGTTGTAATCGTCGAAGTCGCTGGTGAGTTCGGCGGTGTGTTTGTCTTCAAAACGCCGTTCGAGCCGGCGCCACGCGGGGTCGCCGAGCTTCTGGCCGCGCTTCTTGGCAGCGTCCAGATCTTTCGCAAGACGATCGAAGTCGACTTCGCTGGTGGCTTCGAAGGCAACTTCCTCTTCGTCCTCGTCGAACTCTTCTGATTCCGGTTTCTCGTTCATGGCGCCGCGACCTCAGATGGGCGCGTTATAAAACGACGGCGGGCGTCATGCAATGCCCAAACCGAAGATTCCATCAAGGTTCAGTGAATCAAATTGTTCATCTCGAATATCGGCATGAGCATTGCAAAAACGATGCCCATGACGAACATGCCCATCACAACTATGAGAAGTGGCCCAAGCAGGCCGACCAGGGCGCCCATCATCGAGTCGAGCTCGCGTTCCTGGTTGGTTGCGGCTCTATCCAGCATGTTGTCGAGCTCGCCGCTCGATTCGCCGGAGGAAATGAGGTGCACCGTCATGGGCGGGAACAGTTTGCTCTGCGCCAGCGACCGGCCGATGGGTGCACCTTCACGGACGCGCGCGGCGGCGGCTGTCACCGCATCGCGCATCGGTAGATTGGTGACCACTTCGCCCGCAATACGCATGGCATCGAGCACCGGCACGGCGCTGGCCGTGAGGATGCTGAATGTGCGCGTGAAGCGCGCGGTATTGAAACCGCGCACCAGGCGTCCGGCGAGCGGCAGCTTGAGCTGAAACCGGTGAAAGCGCCGCCGGTTGTCGGGATTCTTGAGCCAGTAGACGAACGACACAATAGCGACAACGATCGCAATCGCGAGATAAATGCCCCAGTTGCGCAGGAAATCGCTGACGACGATCAGCACCTGGGTGGCGAACGGCAGCTTGCCTTTGCTCGACTCGAACACCTCGATCACTTTCGGCACGACGTAAACCATCATGCCGGTCACGATGCCGAGGCAGATGATCGACAACACGATCGGGTAGAGCATCGCGCCGAGCACCTTCTGCCGGGTGACCTCGCGGTTCTCGGTGTAGTCGGCGAGGCGCTCGAGCACGCCGTCGAGACGTCCGGAGCTCTCACCCGCGGATACCGTCGAGCGATAGATCTCGGGGAACACCTTGGGAAATTCAGTGAAGCCATCGGCCAGCGTGTGGCCTTCCATGACCTTGGCGCGTACCCCGAGCATGATGCTCTGAACGCGTGGCTTCTCCGACTGCTGTGAGACCGCGAGCAACGCTTCCTCGAGCGGCAGGCCGGCCTTGACCAGCGTGGCGAGCTGCCGCGTGAGCAGTGACAGATCGGAGGCGGAGACACCGCGCCGCATCGCGAAGCCGCGATCGCGCTTGGCTTCTCCGTGTTTGACCTCGGCGACGGTGACCGGCAGGAGTTGCCGCTCGCGCAGCAGCTGCCGCACGTGCTTGACGGTGTCACCTTCGACCACGCCATTCTGCTCGCGGCCCGCAGTGTCGAGAGCGGTGTATTCGAAGGCACCCACGCGTCAGGACATCTGCAGTTAGTCCTCGCGCGTGACGCGCAGGACTTCTTCGACCGTGGTTTCGCCGCGCAGGACGCGCTCGAGGCCATCGTCGCGAATGGAAGGCGTCATGGTGCGCGCGTAGCGCTCGAGCTCGTGCTCGGCGGCTTCGTCGTGAATCATGGTGCGCATCTGATCGTCGACGATCACGAGCTCGTAGATGCCGGTGCGGCCGCGGAAGCCGCCCGGTCCAGGCCCGGGGCGATACAACGTCGGCGAAGGATCGTCGGGCCCCAACCCCAGCAGGCGGCGCTCGTATTCACCGGCTTCAAAAGGCACCTTGTTGTCAGGGTTGATCGTGCGCACCAGGCGCTGCGCGACCACGCCGATGAGGCTCGACGACAGCAGGAAGGGTTCGATGCCCATGTCACGCAGGCGCGTGAGCGCGCCGACGGCCGTGTTCGTATGCAGCGTCGACAACACCAGGTGGCCGGTGAGCGAGGCCTGCACGGCAATCTGCGCGGTTTCAAGGTCGCGGATTTCGCCGACCATCACGACGTCCGGGTCCTGGCGCAGGATGGCGCGCAAACCTCGCGCAAAGGTCATCTCGACCTTGGTGTTTACCTGGGTCTGACCGATGCCGTCGATGTAGTACTCGATCGGATCCTCGACCGTCATGATGTTCTGCGTGTTGTCGTTCAGGTGCTCGAGGCCTGCGTACAACGTCGTCGTCTTGCCCGACCCCGTAG
The DNA here is from genome assembly GCA_963736955.1 of uncultured Pseudomonadota bacterium. Classification (GTDB taxonomy): domain Bacteria; phylum Pseudomonadota; class Gammaproteobacteria; order Steroidobacterales; family Steroidobacteraceae; genus CADEED01. Next base: position 66,514 of record CAVTQT010000009.1, on the reverse strand, counting down.
GGCCGGTCACCAGGATGATTCCGTGCGGTTTGCGGAACAGCTCCGCGATGCGCCGCTCGGTGATCGGATCCATGCCAAGCGCCGAGAGATGCAGACGGCCCGCCTGCTTGTCCAGGATGCGCATCACCACGCGTTCGCCGTGGCCCGACGGCAGCGTCGATACACGCACGTCGACCGAACGTCCGGCGATCTTGAGACTGATGCGTCCGTCCTGCGGCAATCGTTTCTCGGCGATGTCGAGTTTCGACATGACCTTGATGCGCGAGACGACGAGCGGAGCAACGGCGCGCCGGCTCTGCAGAACTTCACGCAGTACACCGTCGACGCGGAAGCGAACCACCAGGCGGTTTTCGAACGGCTCGACGTGGATGTCCGAGGCGTTTTCCTTCACGGCCTGCGTGAGCACCGCGTTGATGAGTCGGATGATGGGCGCGTCGTCTTCGCTTTCGAGCAGGTCGGCCTGTTCGGGCAGATCCTGCGCGAGGTGCGCCAGGTCGGTGGATTCCTCGACGCCTTCGGCTGCCTGCATGGCGTCGTTGCCGGCTTCGTAGGCCTGGCGCAGCAGCGAGTCGAACGTGGCTTCTTCGACTTTCTCGAGCCGCAACGGGACACCGAGGAACCTGCGCACCTCTGCGACGGCCAGTGGCGCCGCATCGTGGCGATACACGCAATCGGCGATGCCCTCGTGCACGCGCTGCACGAGCACTCCGTGACGCTTGGCGAAGGCGAAGCCGACGCGCTGCGGACGAATGATCTCGGGCGCGGCGACTTCGTTCATGGCTTGGGTGGCGCGCCTTCCCCGGTCGGCGCGGCTGGCGGCGAAGACGGAGGCGCCTCGGGCGACGAGCCGTCCGGGTTCATGGGCTTGGCAGGCGGCGGATTCGCATCCGGCAGCGGTGCCGGGATTGGCGGCAGCAGCGGCTCCGCGCTGAAGGGCAGCAGCGGCAGGATTTCGGTCTTGGGCCGCATCGTGGAGCGCTGTTCTTCGCGGATGTAGTTGTACTTCGCGTTGGTCTCGATCGCGGTGGCGAATCCGTCGCGCAGGATCTTCGGGCGGATGAAGACCATGAGGTTGGTCTTGTCAGACGCACGGCTGCGAGTCTTGAACAACGCACCAATCACCGGGATGCGTCCCAGGTAAGGCACGCGTTGCTCGCCGCGGATGTCGCTGTCCTGGATCAAGCCACCCAGCACGACGATGCCGCCGTCTTCGATGAGCACGTTGGTGCTCACCGTGCGCTTGTTGGTGATGAGGCTGTTCGCATCACCCGAATCCCCCGTGAGCGACGAGCTTTCGAGCTCGATCTTGAGCTGCACGAGCGCGCCACCTTCGTTGACCTGCGGCGTGATCTTGAGGATGGTGCCCACTTCCTGGCGCTGCACGGTCGTGAAAGGGTTCACGTTGCCGTTGTTGTCGCTGTTGCCGGTGTTGGTATACGAGCCGGTGACGAACGGCACTTCCTGCGCCACCTTCAGCTCGGCTTCCTGGTTGTCCATCGTGACGGTCGACGGAGTGGCGATGATGTTCGTGTTCGAGTCACCCTGGATCGCTCGCAACATCGCGGCAAAGTTCACGCCGGTGGCCGCGATGCGGCCGATGCCGAAGGTGGTGCCGGTGCCCAGCAACGGATTTCCCGCACCGCCTGGGATTGTCGATCGACTGCGCCAGCGAGGCGAGATTCACGCCGCCGATGGGCTGCTGAAACGTGCCCACCGGAATGCGCGTGTCGTCGTCGTCAGACCACACGGCCCAGTTCACGCCGAGCTCGGCGTTCTTGTTCACATTGACGTCGACGATGATCGCCTCCACCAGCACCTGCATGCGGCGGATGTCGAGTTTGTCGACGATGCTCCTGAGCGAGCGCATGACCTTGACGGGCGCGGTGATGACCAGCGCGTTGGTTTCCGGCTCCGCCCAGATGGTGGTGGAACGATCGGCGCTCGCGCCCACGCTGCTCGGCGCGCCGCCGCCGGCTGGTGGCGCGCCACCCGAGGTGATGGCGACGGTGGCGCTGATCTGTTCCTTCAACTTGGCGGCGATTTTTTCCGCATCCGCGAACTGCAGGTAAACGACCTGCGTATCACCGCCGCTTTCGAGCGGCGTGTCGAGATGGGCAACCAGCGCCTTGATACGCAGGCGCAGTGACTTCTCGCCGCCGACGAGGACGCTGTTGGAGCGATCGTCAGCAATGACGCGCGACGGCCCGCTACCACCACCTTCCTGTGCGGACTGCTGCGCGAAGAAAGTATTCACCACGCGCACCACTTCGGCCGCCGACGCATGCTGCAGGTTGATGATGTCGACCTCGTTGTCACCCTCCTGGTCGATGCGCTCGATGATGCGCATCACGCGGCTCACGTTGCTGGCGCGGTCGGAGAGGATGAGGATGTTGCCGTTGGGATAAGCGGCCATGTGCGCGGCCTGCGGCATCAGCGGACGCAAGACCGGGACGAGCTGCGCGGCGTTCACGTTATGTACGGCGATGACCTGCGTGATGAGCTCATCGGAGCCCGACTTCACGCGCGACGGCAGGTCGATGTTTGGCATCTGCCGTGCATTCGCGTCCGGCACGATCTTGATGATGCCGCCGGACTCCACGGCGACGAACTGATGCACCGACAACAGCGCGAGGAACGCCTCGTAGAACGCGTCCGGTGTCATCGGCGTCTGCGACAGCATCGTGACCTGTGCGCGCACTCGCGGATCGGGAATGATGGTCTTCCCGGTGGCCGCGGCTACGGCTTCGATGACCTGGCCGATTTCCGCGTCTTTGAAACTCGGCGTGATGCGCTGGCCGTTGGTATGGCCGGTGTTCTGGGCACTCACGATGCCGGTGGCAGTGAACGCCACCAGCACGAGCAAGGCGCTCGCACGGAAAGGAAGTCTGATCATTGAATTGAGAATTCCGTACATATTGTTATTCGTTCCCAGTCGGCTCGACGGGCGGCTGGTCGTTGGGCATCGGGATATTGCCATCACCGCCGGAACCCAGGCGTTCGGCCTCGGCGCTGATCTGGGCGATATTGAGCACCAGTTCCTGCTGCCTGCCGTTGCGCGTGATGGTGACGCGAGCTTCGGTCGAAGACGCGAGCGTGCCAAAAATCTCCTGCGCCCGGTCCTTGTCGTTGAGCGGCGTGCCGTTGATGGCCGTGACCATGTCGCCCGGCCGCAGTCCCATGCGTGCGAAGGCCTGGCGATTGGCGCCTGGATAGACGCGGAAGCCTTTCATCTCGCCGCCCGCGAACACGGGCTGCGGCCTCATGACCTGGCTGATCAACCCGGGATCGTCGCTGACCAGTTTGCGCATGCGGTCGAGCGCAGCCTCATTGCCGTCTCCCTCGGCTACCGGAGGGGGCATCGACGGCATGACGACCGGACCTCCCGTGCGGCGCGGAAGGTATACGGATTCCAGAACGCCACCGCGATCGATGATGGCGCGGTCGCTGTACACCGAGTGCAACTGGGCACCGCCGGGCACCTGTTGACCGACAGCGACCACCTTCGCGGCCTGCGCGCTCTCGCCAATGATCGCCATGCCTTGCGTGGGGTCGTCCGTCGCGAGGACTCCTGCGAGCACCAGCGGCATGCTCGACGGCGGCGCATTCGCGGCATCGCCGCTCGCCGGAGCGGCTGCGTTGCCAAACAGATGTGCGTTGACCAGCCCGCCGATGTCGAGCTGGGCCACCGGCGCGCCAGAGGCGCCCGACGGCGGGGGTGCCTGCCGGCTTCGGCTAGTCATGGCAACCACGATGAATGCAAGCTGGGCGGCAACGCGAGCGCGAGTACGAAGGTGGCCACCTGGGGCGCGCGCGCAAGCACCGAAGCGCGCAAGTCGCCTCCGCCGCCCGCGCCCGGATTCCAGAAGTTTGCCGTCATTTCCATGATGATACGTTTCGCTCTGCAGCAGCCTCAAGCTCTTGTTTTGTCATGGCAAACCGAGGCCACCGCGAGCACCCTTGTGTTGCCAATCGACGACCCCTATAAAGAGCGCCAATGCCCATTTCCGAATCCGAACGCCCTGATCACGGGGGCGCGGGCCTCGCAGTTGAAGAAGCCGAGCCCAAGACCAAGCAGCCGCCCTTATATCAGGTGGTGCTGCTCAACGACGATTACACGCCCATGGAGTTCGTCGTCGATGTCCTGGAGAAGTTCTTCCGTATGGACCGTATGACTGCGACGCGCGTCATGCTCGAGGTACATACCCAGGGCAAAGGCATCTGTGGTGTGTTCACATATGAAATAGCGGAAACCAAAGTGGCCCTTGTTACCTCTTATGCCCGTGACCATCATCATCCTTTGATGTGCACGCTCGAAGAGGCATGAGTCCCGTCTCTCCGATGATCTAACGGTCGAGAGGTTGCAAAGGTGTTATCGCAAGAGCTCGAATTCTGTCTGAACGACGCCTTCGCCAAGGCGCGTGAAGCCCGCCATGAGTTCCTCACGGTGGAGCACCTGCTGCTGTCGATTCTCGACACGCCCAAGGTTCGCGAGATCCTGCGTGCCTGCGGCGCGGACCTGGCCCGTCTCAAGGACTCACTCAACGAGCACCTCGATCGCACCACGCCACGCCTGCCGAACGACGAAGACCGCGAAGTGCAGCCAACGCTCGGCTTCCAGCGAGTCCTGCAGCGTGCCGTGTTCCATGTGCAATCCTCGGGCAAGAAGGAAGTCGGTGTTGCGAATGTGCTCATCGCCATCTTCAGCGAGAAGCAGAGCCACGCGGTTCACCTGCTGAATCGCGCCGAGGTCACGCGCCTCGACGTGGTCAACTTCGTCTCGCACGGCCTGTCGAAGATCGCCGAAGAGAAGACCGCCAAGGAAGAAACCAGCGGTGACGGTCCCGATCGCGACGGCGACGGCGGCAGCGCGCTCGACAAGTACACCACCAATCTCAACCAGCTCGCGCAGGACGGCAAGATCGATCCACTGATCGGCCGCACGCTCGAGGTTGAACGCACCATCGAAATCCTGTGCCGGCGCCGCAAGAACAATCCGCTGTACGTCGGTGAAGCCGGTGTAGGAAAAACGGCGATCGCGGAAGGCCTGGCGCGCATGATCGTCGAGGGCAAGGTCCCCGACGTGCTGTCGGACTGCACTATCTATTCGCTCGACATGGGCTCGCTGATCGCGGGCACGAAATATCGCGGCGATTTCGAGAAGCGCCTCAAGAGCGTCATCGGCGAACTGAAGAAGCAGCCGGGCGCCATTTTGTTCATCGACGAGATCCACACGGTGATCGGCGCCGGCGCGGCGTCGGGCGGCGTCATGGACGCATCCAATCTCATCAAGCCGGTGCTGACGAACGGCGAGCTGCGCTGCATCGGCTCGACCACCTACCAGGAATACCGCGGCATCTTCGAGAAGGACCACGCGCTGGCACGTCGCTTCCAGAAGATCGACGTGGTCGAGCCCTCGGTGTCCGAGACCATCGACATCCTCATGGGGCTGAAGCCCCGCTTCGAGCAGCATCACGGCATCCTGTATTCGAACGATGCGATTCGCGCCGCGGCCGAGCTCGCCGCCCGCCACATCAACGAACGCCACATGCCCGACAAGGCGATCGACGTCGTCGACGAAGCGGGCGCGCGCCTGCGGCTGAAGCCGGTCAACGAACGCGAACCTTCGGTCGAGGTCAGGCACATCGAAGACGTGGTCGCGCGCATGGCGCGCATTCCGGCGAAGAGCGTGTCGCAGTCGGATAGAGAAGTGCTGCGCAATCTCGAGCGCAATCTCAAGCTCGTCATTTACGGGCAGGACAAGGCGATCGACTCGCTGGCGGCTGCCATCAAGATGGCGCGCTCGGGACTGGGCGATCAGCGCAAACCCGTCGGCAGTTTCCTGTTCGCGGGTCCCACGGGCGTCGGCAAGACCGAAGTCACGCGCCAGCTCGCGATCGCGATGGGCATCGAGTTCATTCGCTTCGACATGTCGGAGTACATGGAGCGTCACACGGTCTCGCGCCTGATCGGCGCGCCGCCGGGATACGTGGGTTTCGACCAGGGCGGCCTGCTCACCGAAGCCATCGCCAAGCATCCGCATTGCGTGCTGCTGCTCGACGAAGTGGAGAAGGCGCACCCCGACGTGTTCAACCTGCTGTTGCAGGTCATGGATCACGGCACGCTCACTGACAACAACGGACGCAAGGCCGATTTCCGTCACGTCGTGATCGTCATGACGACCAATGCGGGCGCGTTCGAGATGAGCCGCTCCTCGATCGGGTTCGTGCAGTCGGACAATGCCTCGGATGGCGCCGAGGCCATCAAGCGATTGTTCTCACCGGAGTTCCGCAATCGCATCGACGCCATCATCCAGTTCGCGCCGCTCGACATGCCGGTGATCGAACGCGTGGTCGACAAGCTGTTGCTCGAGATCGAGGCGCAGCTCGAGAAGAAGGGCGTCAGCATCCTGCTCGACGATGCCGCGCGCCGCTGGCTCGCGGAGAAGGGCTACGACCCGAAGATGGGTGCGCGTCCGATGGCGCGCCTGATGCAGGAGCAGATCAAGCGTCCGCTCGCCGAAGAACTGCTGTTCGGCAAGCTCGCCGCGGGCGGCACCGTGAAGATCGGTGTCACGGCCGACGGCAAGGAACTCGCGCTGACCACGCTGCCCACTGAAACACCGGCGCTTCCTGCAACGTTGCAGTAAGAATGGGGTCAGGCACCATTTTCGCAGGAACGAAAATGGTAGCCAGACCCCGGTGCCACTAGAGCGGTGCCACCGGAACGCAGATGTTGCAGGTGAAGCTGCCGGTCTTCGGGTCGTAACGGCCATCCGTCGGGTAGTGCTCGAAGAACGGGCGTGAGTCGAGCTGCAGGCCGCTCTTCGGCAGCCAGTCGCGCAGCAACGCTTCCCAGGCCGCGCCGATTCCGGCGCTGGTCCCTTCGAACGCCAATGCGGCATATTTGCCTCCGGGAATCATCTTGCGCCCGGGATCGCCGCTCAACATTTCCTTTGCGTCGCTCTGTACACAGGCGTCGTAGCGGCACTTCGCGGGTGCGGTCACGGTGGGGTCGTCGAGGGCGATTCCGAATCTCTCGCGGCCGATCAGGTTGTTAGTGGACATCCAGGGGGCGACGGTTTCCATCCAGAAGCGGCCGATCCCTGAGCCGTATGGACCGGTGTGGCGCAGGTAGGCGACGTGGACAGGCGGTCGTTCGATGATCGTGACTTTCATGGCGGTCTCCTTGGGTGTGGTGACGCCATTCTTCCGTCCCGACGCGTCGCGCAGCCTGACCACGCTTGCTGGCCATCTGACCGCGCTTGCTCTTTCGCCATTCCGTTGGTGAGCAGTCGAATCTTGCGCGGAATGCGCGCGTGAACGCTTCCGCCGAGCCGAAGCCCACTCCGAGCGCGATATTCAGCACCGACACGCCATGCTGCGAGAGCAGGCGGACTCCGGCGATTTCCAGGCGACGCCGCCGCACGTAGTCCCCCAGCGCTTCGCCCATGAGTGCGCGAAACAACCGGTGGAAGTGGAAGGGCGAGAAACTCGCGATATTCGGCGAGTGCCGCAAGGTCGAGTTTCTTGTCGAGATGCCGGTCGATGTAATCGACCACCGCATGCATGCGCCGGTTGTATTCGGCCTGGCTGCGCGGGAGGCGGCCAAGATCGCGGCGGATTATCGACCGCGGTAGACGATGCGGCCCTTGGACAAGTCGTACGGAGTCATCTCCACGGTGACCTGGTCGCCCGTGAGAATACGGATGTAGTTCTTACGCATCTTTCCGGAAATATGGGCGGTCACGACGTGACCAGTCTTCAGCTTCACGCGGAAAGTAGTGTTAGGCAAAGTCTCGACGACTTCGCCTTCCATCTGAATCGCATCTTCTTTCGACATCCGTTACCTGTGGCACCCGAGAAGGCGGCGAATTCTGCCAGAAAAGCGCCTTTGGCGAGCAGCTTTCAGGTCTCACTGAACACGTCCGCGTCGGCCCCGGCGGTCAATTGGGCGACAAGCGCGCTGAATTCGGTGCGGGGCTATGGGTCTCGACCCCAGGGAGCGCAAATGCGGTGTAGGTAGCTGGCAATCGATCAGTTGGAGTCCCGCCACAACGCCGCGCTCCACCAGGCGCGCGAGCGCGACTTTCGATGCGTCGCGCTCCCGGCTGAACATCGATTCGCCGAAAAATACGCGTCCGACGAGTACGCCATACAGCCCGCCCACCAGCGCGCCGCCCAGCCGTACTTCGACGCTGTGGGCATGGCCGCGCTCATGCAGGTCGCAGTAGGCAGCGTGCATTTCGGGCGTGATCCAGGTGCCGGTGGAGTGTTCGCGTCGTGCCGCACAGGCGTCGACCACCGCCGCGAAGTCGCGATCGAAACTCAACTCAAAGCCGCGATTTCGCAGCGTTTTGGCGAGGCTGCGCGTGCAATGAAAATCCGCCGGGAACAGCACTTCGCGCGGATCGGGCGCCCACCACAGCACCGGCTGGCCCGCCGAATACCACGGAAAGATGCCCCGGCGATACGCGGCCAGCAGCCGCGGCGGCGACAGATCGCCACCGGCCGCGAGCAGGCCTTCGGGTTCGTCCAGCGCCTGTTCGAGCGGCGGAAACCACTCTCGATCGCCCTCCGGAGTCAGCCAGGTGATGGTCTTGTTCACGGTCTGAGATTCACGATTTCGAACGGGCGATGCGCCGGGCGTCCCGGTACGGAACGTGGTGCTCGATGTCGCGGGCGTATTCGTCCACGTGCGCACCCTCGCGCCGCAGATAGTCGCCGATGGCGGCCCGGAAGCGTGGATCCACGATCCAGTGCATGGACCAGGTGTTCGCCGGGACGAACCCGCGGCTCACCTTGTGTTCGCCCTGCGTGCCGGGTTCGAAGCGGGCGATGCCGCGCTCGATGCAGAACTCGATGCCCTGGTGGTAACAGGTTTCGAAATGCAGGCTGTGGTGCTGCGCGCTCGCGCCCCAGTAGCGGCCGTACAGCGACTCGGCGCTCCAGAAGAACACCGCGACCGCCGCGGTCTCGCCGTGGTGACGCGCGCGCTTGACCATGAATTGCTCACCCAGCGCCTTCGGCATCGCCCGGAAGAGCGCGCGAGTCAGATAGGGCTCATGGCCGTGCCGCAGGAACGTGTCGCGATGCAGGTCGTACACCTCGTCGATGGACTTCCGATCGAGGTCGGTGCCTAACAAGGTTTCGAAGGTGACTCCGTCCTCGAGGACGCGCCGGCGTTCGCGTTTTGCCTTCTTGCGTTTGTCGGCGGTGAAGCTTTCCAGGTAGTGATCGAAATCGCGATATCCGCTGTTGTGCCAGTGGAACTGCACGTCGTGGCGCGCGAGCCAGCCGTCCTTGGCCATGGCCTCCCGGTCCGTATCGGAGACGAACAATCCATGGATGGAGGAGCAGGCGTTCGTCGGCGGCGAATTCACGAATGGCCGCGATGAGCTGCGCGCGCATTTTCGCTGCATCGAGGTCGGGCCGTACCAGAAGGCGAGCGCCACTCGCCGGCGTGAAGGGCACGCCGAGCACGAGCTTCGGGTAGTAGTCGAGTCCGTGCTGTGCGTAGGCCTGCGCCCAGGAGAAGTCGAAGACGAATTCGCCGAAGGAATGCGCCTTCACATAGGCGGGCGCGGCGGCGGCGAGGCCCTTGTCGTCATGCAGCGTGATCGGCGCCGGCAGCCAGCCGGTGCCGGCGCCTACGCAGCCGGTGCTCTCGAGCGACGACAGGAACGCGTGGCGCAGGAAGGGCGAACCGCCGGCGTCGAGCGCGTCCCAGGCGGCGGAATCAATGGCCGTGATGCTGGTCGAGGTATTTGTCCGCATCGAGTGCAGCCATGCAGCCGGATCCGGCGGAGGTGATGGCCTGACGATACACGTGATCGGCCACGTCGCCAGCGGCGAATACACCGGGAACGCTGGTGGCGGTGGCGGCGCCGTCAGCGCCGCTCTTGATGATGATGTATCCGTCACGCATGTCGAGCTGGCCGGCGAAGATGCCGGTGTTGGGCGTGTGCCCGATCGCGATGAACGCGCCGGTGACATCGATGTTTTCGATGGTGCCGCCGTGCTCCGTGGGCTTGATGCGCACGCCGTTCACTCCGCGTCTGGTCGCCGACGATTTCATCGACGGTGTGATTCCACGCGATGCGGACCTTGCCGGTCTTCTCGAGCGCGAACAGCCGATCCTGCAGGATCTTCTCCGCGCGGAACTTGTCACGGCGATGCACGACGGTCACGTGGCTTGCGAGATTCGATAGATAGAGCGCTTCCTCCACCGCGGTATTGCCGCCGCCCACCACCATGACGCGGTGACCCTTGTAGAAAAATCCGTCGCAGGTGGCGCAGGCCGAAACGCCCTTGCCGCGGAACTTATCTTCCGACGGGATGCCCAGATACTTGGCGGAGGCGCCGGTGGCGATGATCAGCGCGTCGCAGGTGTAGCTGCCGTAGTCGCCGGTCAGCACGAACGGGCGCTTCGAGAAATCCACCGTATGGATGTGATCGTTGACGATTTCGGTGTTGAAACGCTCGGCGTGCGCCTTCATGCGTTCCATGAGTGCGGGGCCGAGCAGTCCGTGCGCGTCGCCGGGCCAGTTGTCCACTTCCGTGGTGGTCATGAGCTGGCCGCCTTGCTCCACGCCGGTGATGAGCAGCGGCTTGCGGTTGGCGCGCGCCGCATAGACGGCCGCGGTGTAGCCGGCAGGGCCGGATCCGAGGATGACGAGAGGGCTGTGACGAGAAGTGCTCATGTATAATTTCGGCCATTCAAATGGCGTTCATGCCTCATAGATTGCGCGCGGGCACGCTGTTTTCAATCTTCCTTTCGGGTCAGGCAGGCGCGCTGCCTTTTCGACCGAGCGACATGTTAACGGGACACCCATGCGTATTGGCATACCTCGTGAGTTGAAACCCCGCGAGGGGCGAGTCGGACTTATTCCCGCGGCCTGCGTCGAGCTGGTGCGCGGCGGCCATGAAGTCTTCGTCGAGCACGGCGCCGGCGAGCAAGAGTGGCTATTCGGATCAGACACTTCCGCGACGTGGGCGTCACGGTGTTGCCGAGCGCCGACGAGCTCTTCGACAAATCCCAGATGATCGTGAAGGTCAAGGAGCCCATCGAGCCCGACCTCAAACGATTGCGTAAGGACCACCTGCTTTTTTGTTATTTGCACCTCGCGGCGCTGCCCGAGCTCACGCGCCGGCTGGTGGACATCGGACTCACCGCGGTCGCGTTTGAAACCGTCGAAGATCGCGCCGGGCGCCTGCCGCTGCTCGCGCCCATGAGTGACATCGCCGGACGCCTGTCCATGCAGTACGCCACCACGCTGCTGCACCAGCCGCAGGGCGGCAAGGGCATCTTGTTAGGCGGCGTGCCCGCGGCGAAGCGCGGCAAGGTCGTCGTGCTCGGTGGCGGTGTGGCCGGCGGCAATTCGGCGCTGGTCGCCGCGGGTCTCGGTGCCGAAGTCATCGTGTTCGACAAGGACCGCGACAAGCTGGTCGCGGCGCGCGCCATGGGCGCCAATGTCACGGGTTTGTATCCACACGTCGCCGATGTGGCCGACGCCGTGCGCGAGGCGGACGTGGTCATCGGCGCGGTGCTCGTCACCGGAGCGCGCGCGCCGCACGTCGTGTCGGCCGACATGGTCCGCACGATGGAGGCGGGCAGTGTCATCGTCGACATCTCCGTCGATCAGGGCGGCTGCATCGAGACGACGCGTCCCACCTCCTGGGAAGCGCCCACGTATCAGTGCGAAGGCGTGACGCATTTTTGCGTCACCAACATGCCCGGCTCCGTTCCGCGCACCTCATCGCAGGCGCTGTCGGCCGCCATCGCTCCGTTTGCCGTGCGGCTGGCGGACGGCGAGTGGCGTGACGATCCGGGTCTCGTTCGCGGTATCAATGTCGAAGGCGGCAAGGTCACGCATCCGGCGCTGCTGAGCTGATCTTGAGTTAATATCTCCAGTCTGTACAAACACATAGCGAGCTAATGGCAGAAACTACCTACGATCGCACCAAGCCGCAGAAGCGCTTCACGGCGACGGTGTCGCGCGGGCTTGCGTGAAAGCGCTGTGCTCGCCATCGGAGTCATCGCGCTGGTGATGCTGATCGCGCTGGTGTCGTATCCACAGCACGATCCGGCGTTACTCCTCGACGGGCAGTGCCGGGCGGCCTGCGCAAAACCTCATCGGTCCCTTTGGAGCCTGGCTCGCCGAGCCTGCTGTTCTTCCTGTTCGGCCGCCCCGCCTATCTATTTCCCATCATGCTGGGCGTCGCGTGTTTCGTGATGTTCCGGCAGTCGGACGCCGAGGAAGGGCGCACGCGCTACAACACCGCGGTTCGTATCGGCGGCTTCACGCTGATGCTGGTTCGCGAGCTGCGGCCTCGCCACACTGCACTGGTCCGCCGGTGACCTGCCCGCCAGCGCGGGCGGAGTGGTCGGTCACATCGGCAAGTCGCTCGAGTCGATCATGAATTTCCTCGGCGCCACGCTGGTTCTGCTGGCGCTGCTGGATGGCCGGCCTGTCGCTGTCCTTCGGAGTGTCCTGGCTCACCATCGTCGACAAGATCGGCGCCGGCATCTGGAACACCATCGGCTGGATCAAGGCGCGCCGCAGTACGGCGCGGGACGTCGCGGTGGGTCTCGAAGCCAAGAAGGCGCGCGTCGAAGCGGCCAAGGTGGAAGAGAAGCGTGTCGCGACGCGCGTCAAGCCGCGCATCGAGGCGCCCGCGCCCGTGGTCGAAAAGAGCGAGCGCGTGGAGAAAGAACGGCAGGTGCCGATGTTCGACGCACCGAAGTCCGGCGAACTGCCGCCGCTCAAACTGCTCGACGACCCGCCGGTGCACGAGGCCAGTTATTCGCAGGAATCGCTCGAAGCCATGTCGCGCCTGGTCGAGCTCAAACTCAAGGATTTTGGCGTCGAAGTGGAAGTGGTCGCCGTGCAGCCCGGCCCCGTCGTCACGCGCTATGAAATGCGGCCCGCGCCCGGCGTCAAGGTGAGTCAGATTTCCGGTCTCGCCAAGGATCTCGCGCGTTCGCTGTCGGCCATCAGCGTGCGCGTGGTCGAAGTCATTCCGGGCAAGTCCGTCATGGGCCTCGAGATCCCGAACGAGAAGCGCGAGATCGTCACGCTCGGCGAGATCATCAAATCCAAGGCCTATGACGACGTGACCTCGCCGCTCGCCATCGCGCTCGGCAAGGACATCGGTGGCGCGCCGGTATGCGCGGATCTCGCCAAGATGCCGCACCTGCTGATCGCGGGCACCACCGGATCGGGCAAGTCGGTCGGCATCAACGCCATGATCCTGTCGCTGCTCTACAAGAGCACCGCGGAACATGTGCGCCTGATCATGATCGATCCGAAGATGCTCGAGCTCTCGGTGTACGAGGGCATCCCGCACCTGCTCGCGCCCGTGGTCACGGACATGAAACACGCCGCCAACGCGTTGCGCTGGTGCGTGGCGGAGATGGAGCGGCGCTACGCGCTCATGGCGGCGCTTGGCGTGCGCAATATTTCGGGCTTCAACCGCAAGGTGAAAGACGCCACCGACTCGGGCAAACCGATCCGCGATCCGATCATGACGGCTGCCGCCGCGAACGATCCTTCGATCGACCAGCGGCTCATCCAGGACCTGACGCCGCTGCCGTACATCGTCGTCGTCATCGACGAGCTGGCCGACATGATGATGATCGTCGGCAAGAAGGTCGAAGAGCTGATCGCACGGCTTGCGCAGAAGGCGCGCGCCTCGGGCGTGCACCTGATACTCGCTACCCAGCGCCCGTCGGTCGACGTGATCACCGGACTCATCAAGGCCAACATTCCCTGCCGCATCGCTTTCCAGGTCTCGGCGCGCGTCGACTCGCGCACCATCCTCGACCAGATGGGCGCCGAGTCCTTGTTAGGCCATGGCGACATGCTCTACCTGCAGTCGGGCACCTCGGTGCCGACGCGCGTGCATGGCGCGTTCGTCAGCGATGCCGAAGTGCATCGCGTGGTCGAGTCGCTCAAGAAGAGTGGCGCGCCGAACTACATCGAAGACGTGCTCGAAGGCCCCAGCATGCCGCTCGCCGGAATCTCGGGCGAGCCGCAGGCGGAGGGCGGTGACGCAGAGTGGCGAACAGGACGCGCTGTACGACGAAGCCGTGAAGATCGTCACCACCGAACGCAAACCCTCCATCTCCTACGTGCAGCGCCGGCTCAAGATCGGCTACAACCGCGCCGCGCGGCTGCTCGAATCGATGGAGAACGCCGGCGTCGTGGGTCCGTTGCAGCCGAATGGCGCGCGCGAAATCCTCGCGCCCGCACCGCCCGGAAGCGAATGACGCTACGAATGATCCCGCGAATTCCGGAAGACGGGCCTCATGGGATTGCTGGCGAGCCTCGCGCTCGTCTCTGCGGCCCAGGCGCAGACGCCGCTCGACACCTATCTCTCCCACCTGAAGACGCTGCGCGCCGAATTCGCGCAGACCGTCACCGACGGAAAGGGCGAGCAGGTACAGAACGCGCAAGGCACGCTGGTCATCGTGCGACCCGGACGCTTCCGCTGGGAACTCACGCCCGATGGCGGCTCACCGCAACTCATGGTCGCCGACGGCAAGAACCTGTGGTTCTACGATCGCGATCTCGAGCAGGTGTCGGTCAAGGCGGCAACGGCCGCGCTCACCGCGACGCCGGCCGGGCTGCTCTCTGGCGATGGCAACATTCGCGAGTTGTTCACGGTGGCGCCCGCCGGAAAAAAAGACGGGTTCGACTGGGTGCTGGTCACCCCGCGGGAGAGTGACGCGGACTTTCGTGAGGCGCGCCTCGGGTTCGGCTGATGTCCGAGACTCAAGCGCATGGTTCTCAAGGACAAGCTGGGCCAGACGGTGCGGCTCGAGTTTTTCAAGAGTGAGCGCAACCCGCCCGTGGCGGAGTCGGAAGTGAAATTCACGCCGCCGTCGGGCGCGGACGTCATCGGCACGCCGACACCATGAACCTCACGCGAGTGTGGTGGACGCTGGGCGTTCTGCTGGTCATCGCTGCGGCCGTCATCTGCCTGATGCCGTCTACCGAGATGCCAACGGAATTCGAGCTCAACGACAAGGTCAGCCACGTGATAGGCCACGGCGCCTTGGCGCTGTATTTTGCCGGCCTCGTGCCGCGGCGCGGCTGGTGGAAGATCTTCGTCTTCCTGCTGTTGTTCGGCATCACGATCGAGTTTGCGCAGTACTACATGCATGCCGGCCGCGATGGTGACCCGCGTGACGTGATCGCGAATTCCCTGGGCGCCGCGTTCGGGCTGCTGCTGGCGCGATGTGGACTCGCGCGCTGGCCTGAGTTCGCCGCCTGGTTGTTAGGACGGCGGACGGCTGGATGACCCCGCGGGCGCAGCCGGAAGTTCCGGTGGACAGTCCGACTTCCTGCGCGAACCGGATCCCGACGATGGATTGCGGCCGCTGGCCGATCGAATGCGGCCGCGCACGCTCGATGAATTCGTCGGCCAGGAACAGGTTCTCGGCGCGGGCAAGCCGCTGCGCCAGGCACTCGAACGCGGCCAGCTGCATTCGCTGATCCTCTGGGGGCCGCCGGGCACGGGCAAGACCACGCTCGCGCGGCTGATCGCACGCCGCGCCGACGCGGAATTCATGCAGCTCTCGGCCGTCATGGCCGGCGTCAAGGATATTCGCGAAGCCGTCGAACGTGCGCGCGCCGTGCGCGCCGAACGCGGGCGCCGCACCGTGCTGTTCCTCGACGAAGTGCATCGCTTCAACAAGGCGCAGCAGGACACATTCCTGCCGTACGTCGAAGACGGCACGCTGACGTTCATCGGCGCGACCACTGAGAATCCTTCGTTCGAAGTCATCAGCGCGTTGTTGTCGCGCGCTCGCGTCTACGTGTTGCGCTCGCTCAATGTGGCGGACATCGTCAAGGTTCTGCGCCGTGCGCTCGAAGACTCCGAGCGCGGGCTTGGCAAGCGAGCGCTCGCCATCGACGACGAAGCGCTGGTCGCGCTCGCGCATGGCGGGGATGGCGATGCGCGCCGCGCGTTGGGAATGCTCGAGATCGCCGCGGATCTCGCCGAGGAACAGGACGGCCGCGCGACGATCACGATCGAACAGGTGCGCGAAGTCGCCACGGGTGGCCGCCGCCGATTCGACAAGGGCGGCGAACAGTTCTACGACCAGATCTCGGCGCTGCACAAAGCCGTGCGCGGCACCGATCCGGACGGCGCGTTGTACTGGTTTGCGCGCATGCTCGATGGAGGCTGCGACCCTCACTACCTCGCGCGGCGCATCGTGCGCATGGCCGTCGAAGACATCGGGCTCGCGGATCCGCGTGGTCAACAGCTCGCGCTCGATGCGTGGCAGACCTTCGAGAGGCTGGGCAGCCCGGAAGGTGAGCTCGCGCTGGCCAATGCGGTGGTGTATCTCGCCGTCGCTCCCAAGAGCAATGCGGTGTACGTCGCCTACGGCGAAGCGAAGGCCGACGTGGAGCAGTTCGGTACGCTCGATGTGCCGCTGCGCTTTCGCAATGCGCCGACAAAGCTCATGAAGGGTCTGGGTTACGGCGAAGGATACAAGTACGCGCACGACGCGCCAGATGCGTACGTGAAAGGCGAGCGCTATCTTCCCGACGAGTTGCCGGAACGCCGTTACTATCGGCCCGCGCCGCGCGGACTCGAGATCAAGATCGGCGAGGCGCTCGCGCGACTGCGTGGCGACAAGCCTGCGCCCAAAGACGATTCGGAGGAGGGTAAGTCATGAGCTGGATACTCGTGGGACTGGGCGGAGCCCTGGGAAGCATCGCGCGTTTCGGCGCTTATCGACTGTGGCCGGCGGCGCCCGGAGGCTGGCCGATGCCCACATTCGCGGTCAATCTGCTGGGCTCGTTCGCCATCGGACTCTTATATATGTATGTTGTGGCCCGCGGCGACAGCGCTGACAATGCGCGGCTTTTTTGGATGACCGGCGTGCTGGGCGGGTTCACCACCTATTCCGCTTTCGCGCTGGAAACCGCGCTGCTGGGTTTTTCGCTGACCGGCGCGGCATACCTCGTGGCAACCGTCGTGGGTTGTCTGCTCGCGCGCCATCGCCGGCATGAAGATCGGGACAACTGCTCATTTTTTAGGTTTACGAATGCTCGATGCCAAACAACTTCGCGCCGATCCCGCATGCTGTCGCCGCCAACCTGGCGCGACGTGGGTTCACCCTCGATGTGGCTGCCTATACGCAGCTCGAAGAGCAACGCAAGGTTGCGCAGGTCGAATCGGATCGTGTGCGCGCCGAACGCAATGCCAACGCCAAGGCCGTCGGCATGGCCAAGGGAAAGGGCGAAGACGCGAGCGCACTTCTGGCACGTGCCGAAGAACTGACCCATCAGCTCGCCACCAGCGACGCCGCCATCGCCAAGGTCCAGCAGGAACTCGATGCCTGGCAGTTAGGCCTGCCCAACACGCTGCATGCCTCGGTGCCCGAAGGCCGCGACGAGTCCGCCAATGTCGAAGTGCGCAAATTCGGAACGCCGCGGACCTTCGACTTCACGCCCAAGGATCACGTGGAGATCGGTGAGCGCCTCGGCGGGCTCGACTTCGAAACTGCGGCGAAGATCTCGGGCGCACGGTTCTCGGTCATGCGCGGCAGCCTCGCGCGCCTGCATCGCGCGCTCGCGCAGTTCATGCTCGACCTGCACACGCGCGAGCATGGTTATACGGAACTGTACGTTCCCTACATGGTGAATGCTTCCGCGCTGCAGGGTACGGGCCAGCTTCCGAAGTTCGAAGCCGACTTGTTCCGCGTGCAGGGCGAACACAGTTTCTATCTCATTCCCACCGCCGAAGTGCCCGCCACCAACCTGGTGCGCGAGCGCATCGTCGAAGCCTGTACTCTGCCGATGAAGTTCGTGGCGCACACACCGTGCTTCCGCTCCGAGGCGGGCGCTGCCGGCAAAGACACCCGCGGCCTCATCCGTCAGCATCAGTTCGAGAAGGTCGAGCTGGTGCAAATCGTGAAGCCCGCGGATTCGTACGCCGCGCTCGAAGAGCTCGCGGGTCATGCGGAGAAAGTGCTGCAGGCGCTCGAGCTGCCATATCGCGTGATCGCGCTGTGCGCCGGTGATGTCGGCTTTGCCAGCGCCAAGACCTACGACCTCGAGGTGTGGCTGCCGGCGCAGAACAAATATCGCGAGATCTCCTCGTGCAGCAACTGCGAAGCTTTCCAGGCGCGGCGCATGCAGGCACGCTGGCGCAATGACGCCACCGGCAAGCCCGAACCGCTGCATACCTTGAACGGTTCGGGAGTGGCGGTCGGCCGCGCGCTGGTGGCCGTGCTCGAGAATTATCAGAACGCCGACGGCTCGGTCACGGTGCCCACCGTGCTTCGGCCGTACATGGGCGGCGCCGACAAGCTCTGATCCGCGCTCAGGGGTGCAGCCAGAAGGCGCTCTCCGCGAACTGCTCGCCGTTCCACCAGTTGGCTGCGCCCGTGCCGAAGCGAAAGTTTCGCGCGCCAGCCTGGCTCTGCAGCGGCGCGATGACTTCGCCCGTCGCATCGCGCCGCGCCTGGAACTGATCCCTCTCGGGGACCACGAGCGCCACGTGCCCGGATTTCCCTTCGAGCTTTCGTCTCGCGATCACCAGCGCCACCGCCCCGAGATTGGCTTCGGCCTGCAGCTTGCTGAGCGTTCCTGTTTGCCGCCATCCGAAGCGCGGCCCGAAAGACTGCAGCCAGCGAAACAGGTCGTTGGCGCGCTGCTCGAGAATGGTGGCGCCGATACGCGGCTCCACGGCTTCTCCGCGCGTCAGCCGTTCCAGCGCCTCCTGCGACCACCAGACGCGCGGTAGATAGACGCCCGCGAGCGCGCAATAGTCATGCGCGTAGATATTGCAGAAGGTCATGCCATCGCGTGGCTGGTAGCGCGCGTGCGACGCCTTGTCGACGGCGAGATAGTCCACGATGCGCCACAGGCTCGTCCGAAGTTCCTGCGGTGTGCTGCCGGCGCGCGCGGGCTGGTTGGGCTCGTTGAGCGACAGCGCATTCGCGATCTCGGTGCGCCGGGTTACGCGTGACGCCTTGCGTGGCGCCGACACGGCGATCACACCGGTAGTCGGCGGGGACGCCCTCGGCACCACGACGGGAATATCGCCAGCCGCGGCGATCTTCACCAGGTACTTTGACGACGCGAAACCGCGCAGATGCGCGCCGTTCAAGCTGGTCTCCACTTCGAGGAAGGCGTCGGTGGACTTCCCCGACAGCCAGCGCACGCGATGCCCGTCGGGCAGGTGGGCGATCACGTTGGCTGACGGCTTCGCCCGATCGATGCTGGGTTCGCGACGTAGCCGCAGCTGCGAGGCATCGACGTTCACTTCGTAGAGAGGCCCCTGCGAGGTCACGGGCGTTGGTGGCGGCAGCGCCGCGGATCCCGGAGCGGGCGCGGGAATCACCGCGGGTGCCGACGGAGTGCCAAGCGTTTGCGACAGACGTAGATAGTCGAAGATGTTCTCGCCGTAGAAGCGGCCGTCGGCAGACTGGTGACCCTGCTTCAAGCCTTTCTTCGGGCGGAACACGCCCGCGTTGTAGGCGATCGCGACCGCCACCTGCTCGAGGTCGGTGAGTGATCTGGCGATCCTGCAGGCCCGCTACGTCGCGCGGCCGCGCGCAATTCCTCGAGACACTTGCCGAGCGAGAAATGAAATTTACGCCAGCGACCCTGCGAGGAAGTAGTCAGGGTCCGTCAGGAAGAATTGCAGGTCGTACTGGAAGATGCCGTAGCCATGGCAGAACTTGTGCGGGAGTTTCGCGACCTTGCTGTAGGCCGGCACATGATGCGGCCATCGACACCAGCGCATCGTGCGCGATGCGAAACATCTCTTCGCCGCGCGGCGCCGATCACGAGGTGCGCGCTTGATTGCGGAAACGCGACGCGCCCCTTGTCGGCATCGAGCGTGTCACCGACACAAATTGCGAGAAGCTCAGGCGACGCTCAAGCTTGTTGCGCAGCGGTGCCCAGATCTCCGCCGGTTTCCTGCGCGGCGATGGCGACCAGCAGGTCTACGGAGAAAGGTGTCCCTGCGACGCCCTTGGCCAGATCCTGGCCGAAGGTTTCCTTGAACCAGCGAAGTGCGTCTGTGGAGATCATGGCGACCTGGATGCCAGCGGCAGTCAGGGAATTGTTCTGCGCCGCTTCCTATTACTGTCGCGTCTCCGTGTTTTCTCCCACTTCCTCAGGGAAAGGGAAAGAAAAGGCCGCGACGAACGCCTGGTGGCGTCCGCCGCGGCCTTGCATTGACAAGTTAGAAGTGGCCGGTCGTCGTGGTCGTCGTGCCTCCCGAGGTGTACGTCACGCTGTACGTGTCACCCGCCGTGGGATGCAAGGAGCCATTTCCGCTGGTCTGTACGGCAAACGTCCTGCCCGTCGCGGCCGGCAGCGTCTGCCCCGCGGCCAGCGTGAACTGGTACGTGATGGCGGCGGTCGTGCTGCTGTTGGTCTGCGCGATCTGTCCACCCACCGTGTTGTACTGACCCGAGTAGCTCACGCCCGTCGTGCGCTGCACCACGATCGTGATCGACAGCGCCGTCAGCGAACCGGTGTTTGCGACCTGCAATTGCAGCTCGTTGAACCACGGGCTGTTGGTCGACACCACGGGTGTCGCCGTGAGTGTCCCGCCGGTGCCGCCGCCGGTAACGGTGAGCGCCACCGTCGTCGTGCGCGAGGTCGTGCCCGAGGTCGCGGTGATCGTGACAGTCGCTGCGCCGAGCGTGGCGGTGCTCGATGCGGTGAACGTCGCGGTCACCGAGTTGCCGGTGGTTGCCGTCGACGGATTGAATGCCACGGTCACCCCAGTCGGCAGTCCCGATGCGCTCATCGTCACCGCGCCGGTGAAGTTGGTGCGCGTGATCGCGATCGTCGACGCGCCGCTGGCGCCGCGCGCCACCGACAGCGAACCCGGCGATGCCGCGACGGTAAAGGTCGGCGTCGACCCGTCGTTCACCGTGAGCGACACCGAGGTGCTGCGCGTCAGCGCGCCCGAGGTGGCCGTCAAGGTGACCGTCGCCGCGCCGAGCGTGGCAGTGCTCGATGCGGTGAACGTCGCCGTCACCGAATTGCCGGTGGTTGCGGTCGACGGATTGAACGCCACCGTGACGCCCGCCGGCAGTCCGCTGGCGCTCATCGTCACCGCACCGGTGAAGTTGGTGCGCGCGATCGCCACCGTCGTCGCCGCACTGGCTCCGCGCGTCACCGAGACTGCGCTCGGAGAAGGCGTGACGGTGAAGTCCTGGGTGACTGCCGTGGTCGTCGCGCTGACCGCCGTGCTGGCCGCCGAGACCTTCGCCGTGGCGTCTACCGCGCGCACCGTGTACGAGAACGTGGTGCTCGCCGCGAGACCCGTGTCCGTGAACGTGAGGCCGGTCGGCGTACCGACCTGCGTCGCGCCGCGGAACACCTGGTATCCCGTGACGCCGGAGACGTCATCGGTCGACGCGTCCCACGCGAGCGACACGCTGCTGCTGGTCGTCGCGGTCACGCGCAGGTTCGCGGGCACGGTCGGCGGCTGCATGTCGGGCGTCGAGCCGCCGGGTTCGTTGCCGAACACGCGCACGCCGTTGTCGTACACCGGAATGCGCTGCACGAGCACGGGCGTCGAGCCCGGCGTGGTGCCGACGCCGGTGAACGACCAGTCGTTGCTCGGATCCCAGGCGCCGGAGCTCGCGATGCGGAATTGCACTTCCTTGCGGTAGTTGGACTGTCCGCCGGGATAGATCTTCACTCCGGTGCAGTTCACGGTGATGTAGTAGACGCTGCCCGCATGCAGTGTCGGGCCCGATGGGCGCCAGGCACTGGTTGTAGTTGGCGTTTATCGTGATCTGGCTTGGCGTCACACCGGATTCGAGCGTGAAGTAGTAGCGGAACGAGAGCTTGTCGCCCATGCGCGCCGGCCAGCCGGACTGGTTGTTGAGATAGAGCCTGATCTCGGTAAAGTTGGTTCCCGAAGCGTTGATGGCAGCTTCCGGAAAGATTTCGTTGCCGACCACCGCTTCAGGCTGCGGGAAGTTCGCGAGCGGCGCGCCGCCGTATTCCCCGCGAGCCGCGCGACCGCGCCGGTGAACCCGGCGTTGTAGTCGGTGGCCACCTCGTTCATGACGAAATCGCCGCGGTCGTCGACGTAGGCGTCGTCGGCGGATTTCGGGTCCACCCACCAGCGCGCCATACAGAATGTGCCGGCTCTCGCACCGGGAAGGTGAGCTGGTCGGTCCAACTGCCGTGCGCGGTGCGATGGTGCGGATTGCGCGGCGGGTTCGCGCCGAAGCCCACCACATAGCTGCTGTTGCGTGGATTCTGCCCGAGCGCGTAGTCGATCTGGCGCTTCGCGAAATCGTGGTAACGCGTCTTCAGCGTCGCATCCGTGATCGAATCGGCGTAGACCAGCGCGACGAACGCGGTGTTCGCGGCATAACGCAGCGAGCCCCACTGGTCGAGCACCGCTTCGCCGCCCGGGCTGTAGTTGACGCGCGTGCCATCGGCGCCGAGCGCCGTGCCGCCGACCGTCCACCAGTTGAGCCAGCGCTGCGCGTCGTTGTGATACTGCGTGGCGCCGGTGAGCTTGGCTAACAACACGTAGCTGCCATAGGACTTGTCGTCCCAGGCGTGCGTCCACTTGTACGACTTGATCGTGGTCTGCTGCTGGTTGGAGAGGTTGGCGTAGTAGCTCTGCGCCTTGTCGAGGAACGCCGTTTCGTTCGTCGCGCGGTAGAGCCAGATGGCGCCCCACACGAGTTCGTCGTTGTAGCCGCTCCAGGAGTTGTAGAAGCCCTGCGCATCGCTGATGCAGTCGGAGTACTTGCCGCGGAAGGTGTCGGCGAAGGTGTAGAGCTGCCGTGCGTGCGACAGCAGCGTGTTCGCATACGTGGCGTTGGTCGGGCGGAACGCGATGGACGCGGCCGCCATCGCGGCGGCGGTTTCACCGGCGAGGTCCGATCCCGGGCAGGTGCTGGTGATCCTGAACGCCGGTCGCGCCATCTGCATGACTTCGGCCGGTCCCCACCAGGAGTGGTCGGTGCCTCCCGTGCCGATCTGCCCGTAGAGCTCGTTGGCAGTCGGATGCGCCTTGATGAAGTAGTCGGTGGCCCACTTCAACTGGTCGAGTGCCGTATCGAGCTGGCCGGTCGACACATAGGCCGAGCGGTTTTCGACGATGCCCCAGGCGAGCATGGTTGCGGACGCCGCCATCGGCAGGCCGAATTTGACGTGATCGCCGGCGTCGTACCAGCCGCCGGTCAGGTCGCGGCCGACATCCGCGCCGTCCTGCAACGCCGGAGTCGCCGCGCCAGTTGATGCGGTTGGTGGTGGGCAGATCGCCGGAGCGCTGTGCTTCATAGAAGAACAGCGATTTCTGCAGGGCCTCACCGTAGTTGAAGGACTGTGCGAAGAGTTGCGGCGCGAACAGCGCCATGAGCGCCACCCAAAAAATTGAAATGGCGCGGGTAATTCTCGAGCGAAGAGCCATGTTATTCCCCCTGTGGCATCTAACAAGAAAGCCGGTGACAGCCGCCGGCCGGTCAAGAACGGAAGTCTTGTTCTACTGCGGATACCGCGGAGGCAGGGGCGCGATCGGAAGGATCGCGTTGGATGAAATCAACTTTCGCAATTCCATGTCCCATGCCCCTTACGGTCGGTGGCGAAAATCCGTTGCCACCAGCAATGATCGAGACTTTGCTGAAAAGACGCGCGACGGAGCTTATGCCGCGTGGCGTCGCTGTCAATCAGAGAATCTCCACGCGCGACGTTTCGAGGGTTGTTTGGGGTCTATTTGTCGCGCGAGTCTGCGGACGAGACACACAGGACAGAGTTGTCAGTCCGGTTGTCCACTGGCGGCCAACCGCTCAAGCGCGCTCAATCGTGCGCAGTCGCCAGCACACGCACACCGAGCGCCACCATGGCGGCGCCGAAGGCGCGGTCGATCCAGTGACGCGCGGCGAACAGACGGTCGCGAACCGCGTGGTGCGCGAACAGCGTCGCGACCAGCGAGAACCATGCCCATTGCAGCAGCATGATCCATGCGCCGTAGACCAGCAGGGTCGGCAGCGGCAACCCCGGCGACAGCACCACGGTGAACAGCGCGAGGAAGTAGATAGGCGCCTTGGGATTGAACGCGTTGCAGAGGAAGCCGCCGGCGATCTGGCGCAATGGCGAAGCCGGCAAGTCGCGCACCGGCATCCCGGCCGGCGCGGCGCGCTCCCGCGCGCAATCCCCGGATGCCGAGGTAGAGCAGGTAGCAGCCACCCGCGAGCTTGATCGCGGTCATCCAGTGCGCCGAGTGGGCGATGACGGCGGCGAGGCCGGCCGCGGAATACACGATGTGGATCGAGAGACCGAGCGCGATACCAGCGCTCGCCAGCAATCCCGCCTTGCGACCGTGAACCAGCGACTGGCGCGTGACATAGGCGAAGTCCGGCCCGGGTGAGGCCGCCGCCAGCAGGTGCACCACCGTGATCACCGCAAAGCCATGCCAGAAATCCATGGAACCCGAGTTTGCCGAACGTCGCAGTTTCGCTGCCGGACGCGAATTGAAGTCCGCTGGACCGCGCGTACTTTGCAGTAGCTTGCGCGCGCAATCCGCACCCCCGGAGGGGTGGCAGAGCGGTTGAATGCACCAGTCTTGAAAACTGGCGTCCTCTCACGAGGACCGTGGGTTCGAATC
Organism: uncultured Pseudomonadota bacterium; assembly: GCA_963736955.1. Classification (GTDB taxonomy): domain Bacteria; phylum Pseudomonadota; class Gammaproteobacteria; order Steroidobacterales; family Steroidobacteraceae; genus CADEED01. The sequence goes on along the minus strand of CAVTQT010000009.1, from coordinate 41,894 downwards.
CCACCCCCTCCGCCAGAATCGAGTAGCGAACACCTCGGGATTCGAACCCACGCGGCAGAAGTGGGAAGACCTTGCATCGGGAGGCGAGCGGGGAGCGCACGCTTCGCACATGAAAGCCATACTTCAGGCTGCCCTCGCGGCAGTGTTGTCCGGGATCCTGGTCGGTTCTCTGTTGAAGAAAAAGGTTCGGGAGGCTTCCAGGTCGGGTTGATAACGATCGAGCCGCGACGCGGCGCGCGCGCTGTGGCATGTTTCCCGCAACATGCGAAGCCGATGGCTTTTTCTCGACATTGATCTTCTTCAGCGCCCGCGTATTGGCGCAGACCACCGAAACGCGCCAGGACGAGGCAGTCGGCGCGTCGCTCAACTACGTATTCGCGACCGAACTCGGATCGGGCGTCTACGATCTCGACGGGCGCACGCTGCAGATCTATCGCCTGACCTATGAGAAGGAGCTGCGCGAGGTCGACCAGAATGCGACCGGCCTGCGTTTTGTATTGCCCATCACCTTCGGGTTCCTGGACTTCAAGCCGTTCGACGTGCTGCACAAAGGAATTCCGACGCATGTCGACAGCTTCAGCGTGGTGCCCGGACTCGAGCTCGACTATCTATTGCCCGGCGACTGGCACTTCATTCCTTACGCGCGCGCGGGAGTCAGCGTCGCGTCGAGCAGCGTGGACGGCTGGTTGTATGGCCTCGGCGCGCGCGTGGAACGCCGCAAGGAATGGCACGGCTGGGACAGTTTCACGATGACTGAGCTCAACCTTGCGGGCGTCGGATACCGGCAGGACGTGCGCGACGACCAGTTCGCGCGGCTGCGCCAGGGCTTCGATCTCACGCGCGGGATCGGCTGGAAAATTCGCGGGCGCGAAGTCGAGCTCGCGCTGTACGGGGTTTTCGACGTAGTCCTGGATCCGCCGACGATGCCGGTAGCCGAGGCGCGCAAGCAGCCGCTGCAGGCGGAATTCGGGTTCACCTTCAGCACCCGGCCCGTCTACCATTTCTGGTGGTTCGACGCGCCGCGGCTGGGGTTCGGCTACCGGCTGGCGGGTGAACTCTCGGCCTGGCACTTTCTCATCGGCAAGCCATTCTGATTCGCAAGGAGCGTCCATGGTTTTCGATCACCTCGGCATCAGCGTGAAGGATTTTCCCAAGGCCCGCGCGTTCTATCTACAGGCGCTGGCGCCGCTCGGCATCCGGGTGATCAAGGAAACGGCGCAGTGGGCCATGCTCGGCCGGCCGGGCGAGGGTGATTTGTGGATCGGCGCGTTTGGCACGCCGACCGCACCCATTCACGTGGCGTTCAATGCCTCGTCACGCGAACAGGTGCGGCAGTTCCACGCCGCCGCGCTGCGCGCCGGTGCGCGCGACAACGGAGCGCCGGGCCTGCGGCCGCATTACCACGCCAACTACTTCGGCGCGTTCGTCATCGATCTCGACGGCCACAACATCGAGGCCGTTTGCCATGCGCCCGAAGGCTGATCACGCCGCGATCGGCGCGTTCTTTTCGAAGTGCACGAGCTGGGCCGCCAACGCGCGCTTGAAGGCGGGGCGCGCCTCGCAGCGGGCCTGGTAGGCAGCGAGCACCGGCCGGTCCGCCACCATCGAGGTGTGTCGCAGAAATCGCAATACCGACACCATCAGGAGGTCGCCGGCGGTGAATCTGCCCTCGAGATAGTCGCGGCCCGCAAGCGATGCGGCGACCGCATCGAGGCGTGACTGCGCCATCTTTTCCGCTCCAGGCCGGCGCAACTTGGCCCATTCCTCGTTCGGGAAAAAGAGATCGATCGTGGTCAAGGTTCTGCACATGCGGTTCGACCGAGTTCAGTGCGGCGAACATCCAGGTGCGCGCGCGCGAGCGCTCCGCCGGATCTTTCGGCAGCAGGACTTCCGACTTCTCGCCGATGTGCATGACGATGGCGCCGGATTCGAACAGCGTGAGCCCGTCTTCTTCATAGACCGGCACCTGGCCAAAGGGCTGCACCGCGCGATGCGCGGGCGAGTTCTGTTCTCCCGGGCCGAGGAGCTTTTCGGTGTAGGCCAGGCCTGCTTCTTCCAGCGCCCAGCGCACACGCAGGTCGCGCACCAGTCCTTGAGCGAGCGGCGGCACCCATTTGAAAGCAGTGATGCAGATATTCGGACATGAGAGATTCCTCCTATCCGATAAGACCTTTCTGGCACGCCTCGTCGAGATGCTCGAGGCCGCTGGTCCACCCCTTGTGATGCGAGGGCCTGGCGCTCTCGGGAAGCTGCTCGTGAGTAACGACGACTTCGGTGCGCTGACCGAGTCGGATGAAGTCGACGGTGACCAGCGTTTCCTGGTTTTCCGTGAATGCGGTAATCCAGGTGAACGCGAGGCGCGTGCGGCCGATCGATGATGCGGTACACGCCCTTGTGCAGGATCGGTCCCGACGCCGCCTGCATGGTGATTTCGTAGCTGCCGCCGACGTGCGGTTCCACGCGCGCCACCGTGCTTTGAATGGTGCCGGGCCGCATCCACTGTGCCAGCGCCTCTGGATCGAGCCAGGCATCGAACAGATCTTCGGCGGAAGCCGCAATCGTGCGGCGTACCACCACGGCGGCGGAGGCGAGGGCGGCATTCATTTGCGATTCCTCTTCTTGCGAGTGACGTAGGTGTCCAGGGCCGCGAGGCGGCCTTCCCAGAAGCGGCGATATTTCTCGATCCAGGCTTGTGCCTCCGCGAGTGGCTCGGCATTGAGCGTGAGCAAGTGCTCGCGTCCCACGATCGAGCGGCGCAGCAGCCCGGCGCGCTCGAGCATGCGGATGTGTTTCGAGATGGAGTTCAGCGAAATGGGGAAGTCGCCGGCGATGTCGGTGACGCGCGCGTCCGAGTCCGTGAGACGCGCGAGGATCGCCCGGCGCGTGGGATCACACAGCGCGTTGAAGACACCATCCAGCCTCGAAGATTTATATTCACCCATAGGGGTGAATATACGAACTCAGCCGATGCGGCTGTCAAGCCAGTCGAAGATCAAATTTCGAGCTTGATGCTCACCGGGCAGTGATCCGAGCCCAGGACGTCGGCATGGATCTTCGCTGTCCTTCACTTTCTTCTTTAGTGCTTCGGACACGAGCACGTAGTCGATTCTCCATCCCACGTTGCGCGCCCGCGAGTTGGCGAAGTGGCTCCACCAGGAGTAGTGGCCGTTGCCCTGCGTGAAGAGGCGGAAGGTGTCGACGAAACCGGCGTCGACGAAATTCTGGAAACCCGCGCGTTCCTCGTCGGTGAAACCTTTCTTCCCGCGATTCGGTTTCGGGTTCGCAAGATCGAGCTCGGTGTGCGCGACATTGAGATCGCCGCAGAAAATCACCGGCTTCTTCTTGTCGAGTTGTTTGACGTACGCGAGAAAGGCCGGGTCCCAGTGTTCGTGCCGCAGCTTCAGGCGCGACAGATCGTCCTTGGCGTTGGGTGTGTACACCGTGACCACGTGGAACTTCTCGAACTCCGCGGTAATGACGCGGCCTTCGTTCCACGAGTCGCGCTTGAGCTCGTCGGCAAACGTGAACTTCTTGGCGAAGCCGTCGGGGAAGCCGTTGATGACCTTGATGGGCTCCTGCTTCGAGAAAATGGCCGTTCCCGAATAACCCTTCTTCTCGGCCGAGTTCCAGTACTCGTGGTAGTCGGGCAGGTCGATCTCCGCCTGGCCCTTCTCGGCCTTGGTTTCCTGCAGGCACAGGATGTCGGGCTTGTGTTCGGCGATGAATTTCTGAAACGTGCCCTTCTTGACGACTGCACGAATCCCGTTGACGTTCCAGCAGTAGAGTTTCATGCGCGCCAGTATAAACGGGCGGCGTTTTGCAGGCAGAATGGCGCCATGGAAATCACCGGCGGTTGTCTCTGCAAGGCGGTGCGCTTTCGCATCTCGGCGCAGCCCATTGCCATGCGCCTGTGCTGGTGCCGGTTGTGCCAGTACCTCGCGAGCGGTAACGCCACCGTCAACGTGGTATTCCCGAGCGACTCGATTGAAATTACCTCGGCAATCGAAGGAGCGCCGCGCGACTACCGCAGCGTTGCCGACAGCGGCAATGTCATGCACCGGCACTTCTGCCCACAGTGCGGAACACATCTGTTCAGCGCCGCCGAGTCGCGCCCCCATCTCATCATCGTGCGTAACGGCGCGCTCGATGACACGGCCCTCGCGCATCCCGGCACCACCATCTGGACCAGCCAGGCGCCCGAGTGGGCATGGATCGACGAGACCCTCCCGCGGCATGTCGGGCAGCCCCCGCCCATCGGCTGATTCCGGCGGGCGGAGGGAGTAACCTTCCGCCTAACCAAAGGCTTGCGGGGTGGGTTTCTGGTCTCGCGGATCTCCAGGGATTTCGGGATGGCCCGCCTGTGGCCATGGATTGAAAAGACGCCGACGCGGCGTTTTTCATTCGCGGCGATCGTCGCCGTCGCGGCGTCGCTGCTGCACTGGCTGATTTTTCCGCTCACCCAGGGCCGCACTTCATTCATCTTCTTTCCGCCCGCGATCATCCTGGTCACGACCATCGCGGGACGCTGGCCGGGAATCCTGGTGGCGTCGATCGGGGTGTTCAATTCCGCGCTGCAGAAAGACCCGGAATCGCTGTTCGTGTTCAATTCGGCCGAGCAGGTGGCGGTCATCGCCTCCGTGCTGGTGGCGGCCATGCTCATCTGGGTGGGCGACTATTACCGCTCGATCTCGCGCCGCGAGCTGCTCGACCTGCACGAGCTCCACGAGCTCAGCGCGACGCTGGCTTCGATCCCGATGCTCCCCGATCAGCTCCGGCTGATCATGCACACATTTGCGCGCATGCATGGCGCGGACAAGGGGCTCATCTGCATCCTCGATCGGCAACGCGAAGGGCTCGCGGTCGCCGCCAGTTTCGGCTTCAGTCCGGCGGCGCTTGAAACCTTGCGGGAACGCGGCATGGGTACCAGCGCGATGGCGCGCATCGCGCGCGCGCGTGTCGTCATCGAAGACACGGAGCGTGATCCACGGTTCTCGTCACTGCGCGAGATGGCCCGCAACGATGGCGTGCGCGCAGTGCATGCGACGCCGTTGATCAGCCGTGACGGCGAAGCGCTGGGCACGCTGGCCGTGCATTTCTCGACGCCGCGCAAACCCACCGAGCGCGAATTCCGCATTGCCGACATCTGCGCGCGCAAGGCCGCGGTGTTCATCGAGCGTGCGCGCGCCGAGGAGCTCGTGAGCGAGACGCGACCGGCGCTTCGAGTCGGTATTGTCCTCCTCCGGTGTTCCGTTCGTGTTGTTGTCGCCCGTGCGCGATGCAACGGGAAAGATCACCGACTTTCGCTGGAGCTTTCTCAACACTGCCGCGGCCCGGTCATGCGGTGCAAGCCCGCCGAAGTTCTCGGACGCAAGGTGACCGATACGTTTCCGCGCGCGTGGCAGGATCGCGGCCGCTTCGAGCTTTACGTGGACGCGCTCGAGAACAACAAGGTGCGCGAGGCCGAGCGGCAGTCCGAGGCCGATGGCAATCAGTCCTGGTATCACATCGTCGCTTCGCCACTCGACGGAGATCTTGCGGTGTGGTTCGCGGATATCACGCAACGCAAGCTGCAGGAGCGCGCACTCATCGAGGCCGACCGCCGCAAGGACGAATTCCTCGCGACGCTGGCGCATGAGCTGCGCAATCCGCTGGCGCCGATCCGTCAGGCCGCCACCATCGCACGCAACGTGAACGCCACCGACGCGCAGAAGCGCTGGTCAAGCAATGTGATCGAGCGCCAGGTGCAGCACATGTCGCTGCTGCTCGACGATCTGCTGGATGTTTCGCGCATCACGCACGGCACCTTGCAGCTTCGCAAGCAGCACGACCGATCTGCAAGTCCATCGTCAGCGCCGCGGTGGAGACCGCGCGCCCGCTCATCGACGAGCGCAAACACCAGCTCATCCTCGAGGTGCCGGACGACCTGCAGATGAACTGCGATCCGCTGCGTCTCGCGCAGGTGTTGTCGAACCTGCTCACCAACGCGGCCAAGTACACCAATCTGGAGGGAACGATCCGCGTCCACGCGCAGCAGGAAGAGGACGAGCTGACCATCGCGGTGGAAGACAATGGCATCGGTATCGCCCAGGCAGACCTGCCGCTGGTCTTCGGCATGTTCGCGCAGGTTCGTTCCGCACAGGATCATGCGGCTGGCGGTCTCGGAATCGGCCTTGCGCTTGCGAAGGGTATTGTCGTGCTGCACGGAGGAAGCATCGACGCGCAGAGTGCCGGGCCTAGGGCAGGGCAGCCGCTTCATCGTGCGTCTGCCGAACGCGGTGGCAGCCAGGCAGAGTCTTCCGGCAGCCGGTGCAGTACGTAACGGCAGCGGCGCGTCTAACAAGCGCATCCTGCTCGCGGACGACAATCGGGATGCGGCGGAAAGCCTCGCGATAATCCTCAGGCTCGAAGGCCACGATGTCGAATTGGCGCACGATGGCAGCTCGGCGTTGTGCAGCTTCGCGGCGCGCCGCCCCGACGTCGCGCTGCTCGACATCGGCATGCCGAAGACCAATGGATATGAAGTCGCGAGGCTGATTCGTGCCGCGCCCGAAGGCGCGGACGTTTTATTGATAGCGATAACAGGATGGGCGCAGGACGCGGACAAGGCTGAGTCGCGCGCCGCGGGCTTCGATCATCACCTTACCAAGCCAATCGAGCCGGAGACGCTGCTTGGTTTGCTCGACCAACATTGAGGCAAGCTAGGTACTAGCCACGGTGGGAGGAAACGCGTTCTCGTGACAGATAGTAAGTCATGAACTATGGCCCGCTGGAATTCGCAGCACATCTCGCTCGCAAGGGCGACAGTGCACGAAGATTCGGCGGTCGTCAAGGCCGCGAGAGACGCGGCGCCGGATACCCGCCCCGCGAACCGCCTGTCCATCATCTCGGGCGCCACCTCGGTCAAGCGCATGGCGCGCGCCGCACAGATCGAGGCGGTCAGCGTGTACGAGGCCGTGGCCGTACATTCGCCTCGTATCCCGCGGCCACGCGGGCCGGTGTCGGTACTAGTTAGGGCCAGTGCGAGACAGGTGGTGCTGGTGTTGTCGTCGCACCAGGCCGTGCAATGGCAGCTCGCGCTCGAGCCGGGGGCGTCGCTGCGCGCCGTGTTGTTGTCTGGATATGGTGAGTCCCGGGTTGCGGGTGCCGGCGAAGCACTGGTTTCGTCGATCGGCGGCTTCTACGCATTCAAGCACGGCTCGGCGGAGTTCAGGCATCTGGAGACCGAAGTGATGCGTTGCACGGGCCGCCACATCGCCACTTTCCAGAGCGTGTACGCCGGCGGATCGTTCGAGATCGGCGGCGACTGAATCGCACGCGACGCCGCGACGCGGCAAGCGTCCATTCTTTAGCCAGGCTAGTGATGTCCGTAAGGGCCGGCGCATGGGCCCTTGGTCTTACGTTCACCTCCTCAGGGACCTGAGAGCATTCCCGCCCTGCAATTGCGATGACGAGCGAGGAAGAGTGCGCCCGCGAGTGAGTCAAACGTACGAGCGCTTCCTGGTCGCGATCTTGGCTTGGGTCGCGGTGGCCAGCGCTGCACATGCAGCCGACGCTTCCGAGGCCTGGCCCGAGGTCAGCTTCTACAAGGATCTGAATCCGCAAACGCGGCTTTTCTTGAACGCCGCGTATGCCGAAGGCAAGGAGTCGGATACCAGGTCGCTGGATCTTGCCGCCTACCTCGATGTTTCGCTCAAGCCATTCAGAAAGAAATTGCAGACCGAGGACTGGCAAGGAAACCGGTACTTCTGGATGCGAATCGGATACGACCGGATTTTCAAGGCCACCGACGAAGAGGCTGCCGAGGTATCCGAAGATCGCGGCATCGTTTCCTTCCATGCCAATGCGCAGTTGCCTGCCGAGATCGTATTGGAAGCACGCGTCCGAGCCGACCTGCGATGGATCGGTGACGACTACTCGACTCGCTACCGGTTCCGCCTTGAGGTCAACCGTAAATTCACCGTGCGCGATCACGCGATCGTTCCGTACTTCAATATCGAGTGGTTCTACGACACGCGTTACGACGGTTGGGCACGAACGCTCTACAAGCTAGGCCCCACAATCACGGCGGGTCCGCACTTCCGCTACGAAATCTACGTGGCACACCAGGAAGATCGTCTGCCATCGAAGAGTGATCTCGACGCGCTCGGCTTGAATCTCAAGTGGTACTACTGAGTGCTGGATCGAAGGAGGCCTGGATGAAGCTCGTCTGGAATAGAAGATGGCGCGCGCGAAGCCTGGCAAAGCGGTCGATAGCCGTGCGCTCTCGGCATTGCCAGTCTGTCGGCGGCGCCACTTCAGGTGCAGGCCGCAGACTCATCGGATTGGCAGTTCGCGGCAACTATCTACGGATGGTTTCCGGACATCGGCGGCCACACGGAACTTCCGCTGGGTGGTGGCGGCGACATCGATGTCGACATCGGCACCATCCTCGACCACCTCAAGATGACTGCGCAGGGTTCGTTTGAGATTTCGCAAGGGTAGGTGGGGCGCCTTCACCGACATCGTCTATCTGGATGTCGGCGAGTCGAAGTCGAACACCCGGGATCTCGCGATCAACGGCGTGCCGATTCCGGCGACCGTCACCGCTGCAGTAGACTTCGATCTCAAGTCGACGTTCTGGACTCTCGCTGCGAGCTTTCGGGTCGGATCGAATGATGAGGCGCCATTCGACGTGTTGTTCGGCGCGCGGCTCGCCCAGATAAAGCAGGAACTGAATTGGACCTTCACCGGAAGCTTCGGCGCGAACACGCCGCCGCCCACGACGGGAACTCGCGGCTCCGACGTCGATCAGTGGGACGCTATCGTCGGGGGCAAAGGGCGAATCGCTTTAGGTTCGAGTCAGAAATGGGCCATGCCTTACTACTTCGACATCGGCACCGGGGAATCAGAGCTCACGTGGCAGGCTGTGCTCGGGCTGACGTATTCGTTCGGGTGGGGAGACCTCGGCGTCGTCTGGCGCTACCTGGACTATGAGCTGGACTCGAACAAACCCATCGTGGACATGAATTTCAGCGGACCGGCCGCGGGCGTAGCCTTTCGGTGGTGACAGTTCTGAGGTTCATCCTCAAGAGCGTCGCAATACTGCTGTTGCTGGTGATCTTTGTCGCGAGCGCGGCCTGGGGGACGCTCGCCGTTCACTACTCCGATTTGGGCAGCAGCGCATCGGGAACTGCGCTGGCGGGTTCATTCGCGCTTTTGAGCGTCGCCGTGCTGGTGGGACTCTTCATGCGGCGCTGGCGATGGCACGCGATTGCAGCGTACGCGTTGGCATTCGCGGGCCTGATCGCATGGTGGAGCGGCATTGCGCCATCCAACGATCGCCACTGGAAACCGGAAGTCGCGAAGCTGCCGCTCGTCAGCATCGATGGTGATCGGATCACCATTCGCAACATCCGCAATTTTTCCTATCGCACCGAAACGGATTTCACGGCCGCCTACTACGACAAGACTTTCGATCTTGCCGGGCTCGAGTCGGTGGACGTGATCGCGGTCCTACTGGGGAAGCCCGGCCATCGCGCACATGATCGTGAGTTTCAATTTCGGTGCGGACGATCATCTCGACATCTCGATCGAGCGGCGCGACGAGATCGGTGAGTCCTACTCCACGGTCAAAGGGTCTGTTCAAGCAATACGAGCTGTTCTATGTGGTGGCGGATGAGCGTGACGTCATCCGGCTACGCACCAATGTGCGAGATCCGCGCGAGGATGTGTACGTCTACCGTTTGAAGGGCCCCATCGAAAACGGACGGCGACTGTTCCTCGAATACGTCAAGGAGATTGATTCGCTCGCCACGCAGCCCGAGTTCTACAACACGGTGGCTACCAACTGCACGGGCAACATCTGGCTGCACAGCCAGGTCAACCCGGGCCGGGTGCCGTATTCCTGGAAGATCCTGGTGAGCGGATACGTGCCCGAATATCTCTACGAACGCGGCAAGCTCGACACCAGTCTGCCGTTTCCCGAGCTTCAGCGGCGCAGTCGCGTGAATGCCGCCGCGCAGGCGGCCGACCAGGCCGAGGATTTTTCGCGGCGGATCCGCGAGGGGCTGCCCGAGTAAAGAATGGGGTCAGGCCCCGTTTCCTAGGAAACGGGGCCTGACCCCATTCTTACAGCTGCGAACGCAACAGCAGCGCCAGCCGCTCGTTGATGCGCCGGCCGAACTGCCGGTGGCGCCACTTGTGCAGCACCATCAGGCGCGAATGCTGAATGTCGGCGTCGATGAGCCGGATCTGCTCGCGTGCCAGTTCCTCGCTGAACACGTTGAGATTGGCCTCGTCGTTCAGGCGGAAGGAACGGTCGTCGAAGTTGGCCGAGCCGACCGAGCTCCATACGCCGTCGATGACCAGCACCTTGGAATGCATCATCGTCGGCTGGTACTCGTAGATCCGGATGCCGGCCTTCAGCAATGCGCCGTACAGACCCTGCGCCGCCCAGCGCCCGAGGCGCGCGTCGGTATGACGGCCGGGCACGAGGATGCGCACGCGCACGCCACGGCGTGCCGCCGAGCACAGCGCCTCGACCGTGAGCTTGTCCGGCACGAAGTAGGCGTTCTCGATGTCGATCGACGTCTTCGCGGCGGTGAGCGCCAGCAGCACCATGAGATGCATGCTCTCGGAACCGCCGACCGGCGAGCTGCCGAACATCTGGGCTTCCATGTCGCCGGTGGTGGCCGAGAGCTTCGGGAAATACTCGGCGCCGTGCAGCACGCGGCCGGTCGCCTTGATCCAGTTGTCGACGAACACCGCCTGCATCTGCGCGACCACCGGTCCTTCGGCCTTGAAGTGGGTTTCGCGCCAGGGCGGCAGGCCGTTGCAGCCGTCGCACCACTCGACGCCCATGCCCACGCCGCCGGTGAATCCGATCTTGCCGTCGACGACCAGCAACTTGCGGTGCGTGCGGTTGTTGAGCCGGCCGAGGTGATACCAGGAAGGCGGGTGATAGATCTGCAGGTCGCATCCGGCGGCGCGCGCCGCCGAGAGCAGCGCGCTGTCCATCGTGCGCGAGCCCAGCCAGTCGAGCAGCATGTGCACCTGCACGCCGCGCCGCGCGGCATTCGAGAGCTCATCCACGAACGTGGCGCCGATCGCGTCGCGAAACACGAAGGTTTCGAACGTGATGTTGGTCTGCGCGGTGCGAATCGCGTTGAGCATCGTCGGGTAGATCTGCGCGCCGTTGACCAGCGTCGTGATCTTGTTGCCGGCGAGCAGCGGAGGTCCCAGCAGGATGCCGAGTGCGCGCCGGAAATCCGCATCACCGCTGGTGTACAGGCGCCGCGGACGATAGAGCAGCCGCTTTTCGGTGGTGGCGAGATTCGCGCCGATCCACAGCACGAAGGCGGTGACGAACAGGGTGGTGAGGACGATCGAGACGACGGACACGTGAATAAATTACAGATGAGAAGGGATCGCAAGAGACGTGGGATGCACCTTACACATATCACCATGATCCTTTGCTACCGGCATCTTCCGCAAGCGCCTAACGTGCTCGCCACCAAACAAGGAGTACTGATCATGGCGAGAGCGAAGTCGAAACGCAGGCCGGCGAAGTCGCAGGACGCGATTGCGTTGCTGAAGGCGGATCACCGCCAGGTCGAGAAGTGGTTCAAGGAGTTCGAAAAAGCGCGCACCGATGGACGCAAACTCGAGCTCGCGACCGACATCTGCAACGCACTCAAGGTGCACACCACCATCGAGGAAGAGATCTTCTACCCGGCGTTTCTCGAGGCCACCGAGGACAAGGATCTGCATCACGAGGCCGAGATCGAGCATGACGGCGCAAAGAATCTGATTGCGCAGATCGAGGCATCGAGCCCGGACGACGAGTACTACGGCTCGAAGGTCAAGGTGCTGTCCGAGATGATCAAACATCACGTGAAGGAAGAAGAGCAGCCGGGCGGCATGTTTGCCGAGGCGCGCAAGGCGAAGATGGATCTGGATGCGCTCGGCGAACAGATGGCGGCACGCAAGGGTGAGCTCGCAGGCGCAGTTCGCAAGCACGCCTTCGGGCGCGCGTCGCGGCAAGAATGGCATCCTCGAACGCATCGCGAACGCCGCCACGCGTTAGGCGGACTTGCGGGTAGCGATCGGAGTTGAGTCCGGCACCGCTTTGGCGGTGCCGGACTCGCCCGGCGCCACGCAAACGTTTCAGCGATTTCGGATGCCAGTAGTCGTTAGGCGTGAGGAAGTCACGCACCGTGCGCCACGATGGCTGGTACTGCGCGGCCACTTTGAGTGCCACCAGAGAGGGCGTCGCCAGCAGCATGCCGGGGATGCCCCAGAAGCCGTATCCGAACCAGACCGCGAGCAGGATGACCAGCGCGTTCACTTCGAAGCGACGGCCGACGGTCAGCGGCTGCACCAGCTGGCCTTCGATCAGATGAAGAACGAGGAACGCGCCCGGTACCGCGAGCGCGCTGTCCGAGACTCGGAAAAGTGACGAGCGCCGCCATCGCGATGATGCCGAAAGCCGCAATCGGTCCGAGATACGGCACGAAGTTGAACAGGCACGCGAGCACTCCCCAGAGAATGGCGTTCGGCATGCCGAGCGCATACATCACCAGGGCGGTGGCAATTCCAAGGCCCACGTTGATCAGCGCCACGGTGCCGAAGTAGCGGCCCACTTCCGAGCGGATCGCCTCGGTGAGCGCAGGGCCTTGGCGCTCGCTTCGTTGCCCGCCAGCGATGAGCCGATACGCGCCAGCAGCGGTGGCCCGCCCAGCAGGAAGAACAAGGTGAGCGGAACGACGGTCAGTCCTTCGAGAAATGACTTGGTGATCGCGAACGCGGTGCTCTCGCCGGCGACCGGGGTCACGATCGCGGGCTTGCCACTAACTACCGATGTCGCCCTGCGTGAGACGGCCAGCGCGTTCGGCGACAGTCGTCGACGCGTTCGAACATTTCGCGCAGCGGCTGCAGCCGCGGGTCGATCTGCCGCATGGTCTGCGGCGCGCGTGCCAGCCATTCGGTGGCCGGAGTCCACGCGGCATTGATGGCCGCGGCGCTGTCGGCGAACACCACCAGCATGACGATCGCGACGGCGAATCCGCGGCGCATGTGCCAGCGCTGCAGGCGATCGACCGCGGGTGTCAGAAGCAGCGCCAGGAACAGCGCCAGTGCCACCGGAATGAAGACGTCTTGCGCGAAATAGAGAACCGTCCCGACCGCCAGTACCGACAGCAGGATGACGGCCTTGCGCAAGGTCGTGTCGGACAGGGGAACGGGAGTGCTCACTGCCGTCACTCTCGACTTTTGTCGCCTGCGCCGACAGGCGCGCCGGCCGTCTGCCAGAGCGGGACGAACGCCCGCCCTTGAAGTAGGCGCGCTCTCACGTCGTGCGTGACCCCGTGGGTGAACTCCGGTAGGTTGCGGCACTCATCGCCTGGGAGGGCATCTGACACATGGCTTTACTGACACACCGCGTCGAGGGTTCGGATCTTCAGTTCGTAGAGATCACGCTGGCCGCGGGGGAGGCCGTCGTGGGTGAACCCGGCGCCATGATGTTTGCCGATGAAGCCGTTGACATGGACACCCGCATGGGCGACGGCGACGACGCCAGCTTTTTCGGCCGGATCGCAGCGGGCTTCAAACGCGCGTTCACCGGGGAAAACTTCTTCACCTCGGTATTCACGAACAATACGAGCCGGCCGCTGCGCGTGGCGTTTGCCGCGCCGTCGCCGGGCAAGATCGTCGCGGTGGACCTCGCGAGCATCGGCGGCACACTCATCTGTCAGCGCGGCGCCTTTCCTCGGCGGCACTCGCGGAGTTCGAGTCGGTGTCGCCTTCAAGAAGCGTTTGCGCGCTGGATTGTTTGGCGGCGAGGGATTCGTCATGCAACGCATTATCCGGCAGTGGAACGGCGTTCATCCACGCCAGCGGCACACTTGCGCAAATCTCCTTGCGCGCCGGTGAATCGCTCAAGGTGGATACGGGTTGCCTGGCCGCATTGCAGACATCGGTGACCTACGACGTGATGTACGTGGGCAAGCTCAAGACTTCCCGCCGGGAGGCGAAGGGTTGTTCCTGGCGCAACTCAAGGGTCCGGGCATCGTGTGGCTGCAGAGTCTGCCGATGAAGCGGCTGCGCGCATCCTTGCTGGGTGCCAGCATGGCGCAGAGCCGAGGAGCCGGCGGAAAGATGTTGTACTTCTTGGGCATCATCATCTTCGTGATCTACTCGCTCTCCCAACTGCCGTGAGCGAGATCACCGGCACTCTGCATTCGCCGCAGTTGTCCGAGGCGGGCGTGCCGGCGCGGCTGCAGTTTCTCGGTGACCTGCTGCGTATCGAAGGCGCGGGAACGCAGGATGTCATGGCCGACACTCTCGAAGTGTCGGTGATCGGATTCAACGACGACACCTTGCAACTGGCCTGGCAGGAAGGTGACGGCACGCACGCCGTCACCATCGCCGATGCGGTTTCGCAGCGCGCACTGGTGGCCAGTGCGCCGGCGAGCCTTGCTCGCAAGCTCCGGGGCGGACGTGGCGACATACGCTTTCACCGCGGCAAGTGGAACGTGGTGATCGGTGCGCTTGTCACCTGCGTACTTCTTGTCGCGCTGGTGTGGTGGCAGAGCGAAGCCATCACCGAGTGGATCGCGAATCGTGTATCGATGGAGACCGAGCTTCGCATCGGTGAACATGCCTTGACACAAATCGAAACCGAAACCGAGCTCACCCAGGAGGGGCTCGCAGCGAAGACGGTGGCGGAGATCGGCAGTCGCCTGACGGTCGGCTCGCGATACAAATATCGCTGGTATGTGAGCAACGACAAGGAAGTGAATGCCTTTGCATTGCCCGGCGGCATCATCGTCGTCAATGCGGGCCTGATCGCGAAGGCGGGGAGCGCCGACGAACTGGCCGGTGTGCTCGCGCACGAGATTCAACACGTAGAGCATCGGCATACGCTGCAGCAGATGATTCACGCGGCGGGTTGGGCGGCAGTGCTCGCCGTCGTGCTGGGCGATGTCAGCGCAATTACGGCGATCGTCGTTCATCAGCTCGGCAATCTGCACAACAGCCGCCAGCTCGAGGCGCAGGCGGACGTCGAAGGAATGAAGGCGCTGGCGCGCGCCGGCATTCCTGTCGAAGGCATGGCGGCCATGTTCCGAAGATTGCAGAGCGAAGAAGCCAGGGTCGGCGATGACACACCCGGCCTGTTGTCGTCACACCCGGCGACGGCGGAGCGCATCGCGGAGCTCGACCGATTGTCGAAAACTCTGCGATGCAGTTGCAGGTCGTTGAGCTACGACTGGCCTGCCGTGCAGGCCGCGTTGCCTGGCGTGGTTCGCTAAGTTGTCAGCGGAACTCGGCGCGGCTTCTGAAGTCTAGTCAACGCATGTGGGAGCGGCGCGCAGCGATCTTTCTCTGCGTACTTCTGTCGCATGCGTTCATCATGTATTCGCTGATGCGGCTCACCACGAATCCCGAGCGCCTGCCGGTGGATGAGTTTGTCAGTGAGCCCATCACGCTGTTCCTCGAGCCAATCGAGGAGCCGAAAACATCTGCCACCCCCGCAATCGTTGCGCGCGCGCCGGCGCCCGCACCCGCGACGAAGTCCGTCGCACCTGTGGTTCCGCCCGCCGGCGAGTCCGCGGCGATCACGCCGCCCGCGCGGGTCGACTGGCCCATCGAAGCGAAGAAGTCCGCCGCGCGCGTGCTGGCGGCGGAGGCCGAAGCCGAGCGCATCGCGAAAATGTTTGCCGGTCCCGGCGGCACGTGGGCGTCGCTCACCAAACGGCAGCGCTCCAAGATCAACAAATTCCGTTTCAAGCCCGGCGTCGACGGTCTCGAAAAGGACTCGGACGGAAACATCATCTATCACCTGAGCGAGGGCTGCGTCGTGGTGAACTCCAGCTTCATCGGGTGCGCGATCGGCAAGGCCAAGATTCACGACGACATGTTCGAGAACATGCGCCTGTATTTCGACGAGCAGCGCTTGCCGCGCACGGATGAGGGGAACGGAACGGAGCCGGAATCGCTGGCGCAGCCCTTTTGATCTAATGGCGTTCGATATTGATGCTGAGGCCGGTAAGCGAATTGCTCACCAACGTCAATTCGAAGTTCTTGGTCTTGCCGCGCTTCTTGATGACGACTTCTTCGCCGTCATCGACGCCGACGCGAAAGTTGTCCGATCCGAGCTTGGCCTTCAGCGTATCGCTCACCAGATCAGCGACACCATTTTCGGTGGTCTTTGCCGGAACCTTGATCTCGACATCGATGGGCGTGCCTTCGATAGGTGCAACACGCAGCACGATGGTGCCTTCGTTGTCGGCCACATGGTCGAATACGATGCGCCAACTGCCCGAGGGTTTGGCGTACGCGATAGTGGATACACACGCCATCCCGCCAGCGCCACGACCGCCAGCATGCGTCGAATGGTTGCTCCCATGGTGCCTTCCTCAGAACGCAAAGTTGAAGAACGCCTGGGGACCTGAATAGGTCCAATCGAGCGTGCCTCTCAGGCGCTCGCCGCTGCCTGTGGCGTCGACATCGATGCCGAATGAGTCGTAGCCGACGCCGAAGCCTAACCACTGCTTCGGCTGCCAGATGACCGCGGCGCGATAGTTGAGGATGTTGCCGTCGATGTTGTCGATGTTCACCTGGAAGAACTGCACCTGGCCGTCCAACCACCAGTTGCCGCCGAGATTCCACATGCCGCGAGCGCCGATCACCGGTAAGGGCACGCCGACTGATCTCTTGCTGCCTACCGTGGTGGTGCCGCCGCTCCGCCCGGAGTGGTGTAGGTGCCGGTGAGCTCGGTGGAAAATGCCGTGTAGTGCAGGCCGGCGCTCAGCACGAGTTCGCGATCTTCGCGCTTGGAAAAATCGTATTCGTAGGCGACTTCCGCCACGTAGAACCCGAAATCCGATTCGACCGACGCATCGACGGGAATGAGTTCGTCCATTCCATTCGATGTCGCGATCGAGAATCTTCGTCCGCTTGCTCGAGTTTTCGGTGTACATGAAGCGGATGTGATGCCGGTCGTTGATGCGCCAGTAACTGTCGAGCCGGAAGGTCGTGCCGTCGACGTCGCCGAGGGTGTCGCCCCAGTTGAATTCGGTGCCTTCCTGGTTTTCCACGTCGGCGCGGATCTTGATTTCCGATGAATTGGTGAACGAGCCGAGCGAGATCTGGAACGGCTGCTGCGTGAGCTTGGTGTCTTCTGCCGCGGCCTGGCCGGCACACATCGCGAGCAATGCGCTTCCCGCGACGAGTCGCATCAATTGGTTTCGCGTGTTCGCCGGTCGATGGATCGTCATGGTCATACCTCGATTCAAACTCTGGTCGTTGTGGAGCGATTGCCGATGGTGCGTAGGTATACTGCGCCGGCGTTTTCGGGTGTCTATCGTGAAATCGCATGCGGTTGCGCAACCGTCATCAGCGTTTCTCTGCCCCTTGTTGTTTTCGCCAAGAGCATGATCGCCGCTAACGAGCAGGCGCTCTGTCGAGAGCAACCAGGAATGCGGCGACGATGACTCCTTGTACGTGCCGCTGACACACGCATGAAATGGGACCTTGGTCCGATGTTGCGACGCGTAATGACCGATGGGCCTTGTTGTTGTTGCGCGACGAGGCGAGAGGCAAGATGTAAACCATGGTCACGCAGTCGCATCCGGAGTCGTCGAAATCTAGTCTCCGGGTCACTTCGGGAACTGCTTTCGTCGCACCCGCTCGCGCGCAGTCTGCTGGCCCTTTGTTGCTTCGAAGTCGCGTACTATCTTCGCCTACCGGTACGGGATGTCGTTCAGCCAGGCGACTGCCTCTCCGTTCTGGTTTCCCGACTCCGTGTTGCTCTGTGCGCTGCTGCGTGCGCGGCCGCGCTGGTGGCTGCTGCTGCTGGTCGGGACGCTTCCCATCCGCTTCTTCAGCGAAGTTGCCGCGGACGTTCCGCTCGGCATGCTCGTCGAGCACGGCCGCCAACGACAGTCTCAAGGCGGTGATCGTCGCGGTGCTGTTGCGCACGGCTCATGTTTGACCCGGTGCGCTTTCAGAGCGTGCGCGATTTCGGCATCTATTGCCTCATTGCGGTGCTTGCGGTTCCGGCCGTGAGCGCACTTCGCCGGCGCCGCCGCCAGAGGCGAGTGGGGCGCGGCGTACTGGAACCATGTCGAGCGCTGGTTTCTCGGTGACGCGCTCACGCAACTCATCGTCACGCCCTTCATTTTCTACTGGGTATTTCGACCCGCGATTCAGCGCCAGCTGTCGCCGGTGCAATGGCTGGAGGCGCTGGTCACTCCTGGCCGGCCTCATCGTCAGCCTGAATTTCGCTTTCCAGCCCGCGGCCAATCATCTGGGATTCGCCGATTCGCGGTTGTATGCGCCAGTCGCTTTCCTGTTCTGGGCGGCAGTGCGATTCGGGATGCCCGGCGCCACCGCCGCGACCGCGATTCTGACCTGCTTCGCCGTGGCGGCGACGCTGTCGGCGGAAGGCCCGTATTCCGAACAAACAAGAAACGAAGCCGCATCCGGCCTGCAGCAGTTCCTGCTGTTGCGCGTGGCGCCCCTGTATCTCGTGGCGGTGCTGCTCGATCATGCGCGGCGCATCCAGCAGTCACTGCGCGACAGCGAGAGGCGCTTTCGCGACATGGCCGACAACGCGCCGGTCATGATCGGGATCTCCGGCGCGGACGGCGGCTGCGAATTCATGAACAAGGGCTGGCTCGAATTCACGGGCCGAGCGTTGTCGCAGGAGCGCGGTGACGGCTGGATGCAGGGCGTCCATCCCGATGACCGGCAGCGCTGCATCGCTATCTACCAGTCCAGTCTCACGGCACGTTGCGAGTTCGAAATGGACTATCGGCTGCGTCGCCACGACGGCGTGTACCGATGGATCCTGGCTCGCTGCGTGCCGCGCTACGACGACAAGGGCGAGTTCCTCGGCTTCATCGGCTCGGCCATCGACGTCACCGATCGGCGGCGCCAGGAATCGGCACTGCGACAGAGCGAGGAGCGTTATCGCGCAGTGGTCGACAGCCAGACCGAACTGGTTTGCCGCTTCACGCCCGACACGACGCTGACTTTCGTCAACGAGGCGTATTGCCGGTTTCTCGGCAAGCGGCGCGACGTGCTCCTGGGTTCGACTCTGACCGCCTACATGCCCGTCGATACACGAGAGCATCTCGGCCGAGTGCGTGGCGCACGCGCTGTCGGGCGCGGGTCCCGGCGAGTGGGAATGCGAGATGACGTACCCGGATGGCAGTCGTGGCTGGCAACACTGGATCTGCAAGGCGATTGACGGAGGACGTGAGGCGCCGACGGAACTGCAGGCCATAGGTCATGACATCACGGATCGCAAGCGTGCCGAACAGGCTCATCGCCAGCTGGCACACACGGCGCGGCTCGCGGCCGTGGGTGAACTCACGGCCATGGTCGCGCATGAAATCAATCAGCCGCTGTGCGCAATCCTGAGCAATGCGGAGGCCGCTGAAACGCTGTTGAGCCGCGAGAATCCGCCGCTCGATCAGATTCGTGAAATCATCGTCGACATTCGCAACGATGATCTGCGCGCTGACGAAGTGATTCGCGGCATTCGCTCGCTGGTCGGGCGGCGCGAAATCAAGATTCTGCCGGCGGACCTCAACAAGACGATCGCGCACGTGCTGCGTCTGGTGTCGGGTGATGCGATGTATCGGCGTGTGCGCATCAAGCGCTCGCTGGATGAATCCCTGCCGCTGGTCGCCGCCGATCAGGCGCAGATCGAGCAGGTACTTCTCAATCTGATCGTCAACGGCATGGACGCCATGCACGAGACGCCCGAGGCGGAACGCGAATTGACCGTGGAAACGCGAATGTCCGGTGCGGACCTGGTTGAAGTGGCGGTCATCGATCGAGGCTGCGGCATCCCGCCGCACGCCTCGCGGAGCTTTTCGATTCGTTTTTCACCACCAAGGCCGACGGAATGGGAGTGGGACTCTCGATCGCCCGCTGGATCGTGATCGCGCACGGCGGACGCATCTGGGCCGCCAACGGGGCCGCCGGCGGCGCAGAATTTCGCTTCACCTTGCGTACGGCCGCCGCCGCGACGGGTCCTGACTCTAACTACAAATTCGTAGGACCAAGGTCCGATGTCCGTCGGACCGCGCCGTGTCATAAAAGATACGCATCGTCGCGCACACATGCGATGTCTTAGGGAGCGGTCGGCAACGATGCGGACGAACGGACAACACCCTGCGGAATCCGGGTTTCCCGGAGATTTGACGAACGGCTGGTCCTGGGAGATCGCACAGCTCGCGGATGGGCTGCTCGACGTCGAGCGACACGCGGTGCCATTCGACCCCGGCTGCATCGGCAGCGTCACCGTCGATCGCGCTTGCCTGCACCAGGTAAATGCCTTCGCCGGCTGGTCAGTCGTGCTGTTGCCCGCGCCTGAATCCGGCGCGGTGTACGTCGAGGGCCGGCGGTTGCTCGCCGGCGATGCAGTGATATTGCCGCCCGGCAGCAGTCTCGAGGTGCTCACGCACGCGGTCGGGCGCATTTTCCTGATCGCATTTCCAGGGGTCGGCGCGGCTTCGCGCACGCGTCTGCGCAGGCCACGCTGGTATGCGCGCACCGACGGGCGCGCAAGTTGTTTATCCGATGACCTTCGCGCCTGGCTGGACGCGTCGAATGCCGCCGCGTTCGATTCGCAGCGCACTCACGCAACGCGGGCGCGCCTGGTGCTCTGGTTGCAGTCGATAACCGCGGATGCGCAGCGTACCGATGGCGAAGGACCCGCATTGTCACGGCGGCGCATGGCGGTGGAGCGCGTCCGGCGTTTCATCCACGAGCACCTCGCGGAAACCATGACACTCGCCGAGTTGTGCCAGCATGCGCACCTGCAGGCGCGCTCACTCGAGTACGGATTTCGCGATCTCGTAGGGCTGTCGCCGTTCAAGTACATCAAGATGCTGCGGCTCGCCGAGGTGCGGCGTCGGTTGCAGACGAGCAATGCCGCGGAACGCAGCGTCTCGGAGCTGGCGCTGGATTGTGGCTTCTGCCACTTGAGCCAGTTTGCGGCGGACTACAAACGGGTGTTTCTCGAGAGTCCCTCGGCGACCCGGCGTGCCGCCGAGCGTCCCGGGTCGACGCACGTTGCCCGCTACGATGCCGGCGCGGTCGCGGTCGCGGCTCGCTGATCAACGCTGCCGATCAGCCGCGCGGCTCGCTGCTGCGAACGAGTTTTCGTTCGCGCGGCATCGTCGATGCCGGTTCGCGCCGCCGTCGCGCCAGAGTTTCCGAGGGCATCTCGCCGAACAGCACGCGATAGTCGTGACTGAACTGGCCCATGTGCGTGAAGCTCCAGCGCCGCGCCGCACTGCTGACCGAGTCATCTCCACTTCCGGGCGCCTGCAGGTCATGGCGCACGCGACACAATCGCAGATTGCGCACGTAGGCCATCGGGCCGAGCTCGTAAAAATCATGAAAGCCATATTCCAGCGCGCGCGTGCACACGCCGGCGGCAGCGCACAGGTCGGCAAGCGCAATGGACGTGCGCAAATTCGTATCGATGAAGCGCACAGGCGCGAACGACGGCGCGATGCCGCTGCAAAGGCTCGCGCATGTCATACGACTGCCCAAAGCCTTCGGTAAACATGGCGGCCGCGGCCGACTGCAACAGGCCGCGGTGGGCGCTACTGATCGACCGCGAGGATGCCGCCGCGGCACGCATCCCTTCCAGCGATTCGATGCAACGCGCCAGCAGGGCGGTTTGCGTCTTGTCCAGTACGCGCCGCTGTGCCGTCTGACTTTCGCCGGCGTCATTCGCCGCCGCGGCAGGCGACGCAGGCACGGCGAAGATGATGATGCCGCTGCCTTCCGGTAGATAGAGATCGAAGGCGGCGCCCGGCGTGCAGCGCGAGGCCGGCGTCGCCGCCGATCGGCTTGCGCGTGAGAGCGCGGAAGATTCGTTGCGGGGAGGCTGCCGAGAAAGGCGACGGTGTCAGCGGCGTTGGTTCCGCGCAGGATGCCGGCCGACGAGGTCTGGAACACCGCAAACGACCCCGATCCGAACGTCACGCGCATCGCATCGTTGCTCACCGGCCCGTGGCCCAGGTGAATCCATTCGGCGTCCCATCCAGGAATCGGCCTGGGCAGCAACTCCAGGTCACGGTCGAAGGGAATGTGTCGTCTTGAATTGCCTGCCACCGCGCGCGTCCTCAATCGGCAGGGCACGCGGTAGGCACCGCGCGCGACTTCTGCCGGGAGTGCTAGTGAAAACGCTTGTGAAGCGCGTGACTATCAAGAAAACGCCACGTGCACCGTTTTATTGCGATGCCGGGGCGTGGGCGGCCGATGCGCTGGCCTTGGCCGCATTCCGCTCCTGCGCTCGATCCAGGACCAGCCTGTACGCGATGTAGTACTTGTAAATGTTGCTCACGTATTGGACGGTTTCACGCCCGATCTGCTGGGCCGCGAGTAGTTCGACATTGTTGAACCACTTGTCGGGGTCGAGTCCCTGGCCCGCAGCTTCCCGCCGCAGTCGCGCGATGCGATTCGGGCCGCCGTTGTAGGCCGCGAACGCAAACAGATGCCGATTCACCTTGTCGATGCCCGGCTCGTCGAAGTACTGGTCGACCAGAAAGCGCATGTACTTCGCGCCCGCATGGATGTTGGGCTCGACCAGGTGGATGTTCGGAATATTGACATTGCGGTCTTTGGCCGTCGTCGGCATGACCTGCATGACGCCGATCGCGCCGACCGGGCTGCGCGTGGTCTGGTCGAGGCCCGATTCCTGGTAACCCTGTGCCACCAGCAGCAGCCATTCGAACTTGTACTGCGTGGCGTATTTCTTGAAGTACTTCGACAGTTCGTCGAAGCGCTTCATCTCCGACGCCGATGTGGCATTGCGCGCCCACTTGGTGTTCTGCAGATAGCGGCGCAGGATCATGTTGCCGATCGCCGTGCCGACGCGGTTCTTCGCCACGAACGCATCCAGGGTCGCCTTGAGTTTCGGCGAATCCTTGCGCATCGCCCACGCGATTTCACTGCGGCTGCGCAGCACCAGTTCGGGATGCGGGCGCAGGTTCGTGAAGATCTGTTGCCAGAAAGTCGCCAGATAGCTGTCGACCACCGTCGCATCGATCAACCCGGCATTCATCATCTCGAGGATGTCTTCGTCCTCGAGATTTTCGTCGGCGAGCACGATCTTCGACCGGCGGCTTGCCTTGCGCCGTCGAGCCTCGCATTGAGCGATTCGAGACTGGCGTAGTAGCTGCTCGAACGGCGCACGTAGACGCTTTGTCCGGAGAGTTCCTTCGACGGTCGCCGGTACCGGGGCGTCGGCGGAAGTCACCACGATTTCGCTGACGTCATCGGCAAATGGCGCGGCAAAACTCACGATTGCCTGGCGTTCGGGCGTGATCGAAAGGCCCGCGGCCGCGATGTCGCCGCGCCCCTCCGTGAGATCCGACATGAGCCGCGCGCGGCTCGTTGGAATGAACACCACGCGGATCGGCCGCGCCCGGTCCTTGTTGCCGCGGTTGAGCCACTTTTCGAGCTCCACGCCCATGTCGTAGGTGGCGCCGCGCTGCTGCGCGTTGTCGAGGAAGTAGGAGGTCTTGCTGTAGATCACGAGCATGCGCACGACGCGTCGCTCGGTCATGCCGTCGAGATCGCCAGTCCACGTACCGACCGGGGCAGGTGCGGGCGCGGCCGCGACGGGTGCGGTGTCGGCGGCCGGCTCGGCGGGTGCCGGCGCGTGGCGCCGGTGCCGGTTCCGGCTCGCGGGTGCCACAGGCGGTCAATGCGAGGGCGAGAGCGGCGCACCACGGGAAGTAGTTAGTGAGGCGAATTCGCATCGGCAAGCCTTCGATTCACTGGCAGACCGCATGCTAGGGTTGGCATTGACTGCGCCGCAATGCCGCGGCCACCGAAACGCTGCGCTTTCTCGATAGTCCGCGCGGCGACGGTGCCTGATCAGGCGTACATCGCGGTCGAGGCGGCCGGCATGTCTCGCGGCCGGCGATTGCGGAAATTCGCTGTGGCTCAACAACTGCACCAGCGCGGCCGCGGACTTGACCTGCATCTTGTGCATGAGGCGGCCACGGTGAACCTTGATGGTCTTTTCCGCGGTTCCGAGTTCGCCGGCGATCTGCTTGTTCAACAGGCCACGCGCCACGAGCTCGAGCACCTGGCGCTCGCGCGGTGTCAGCGAGTCCAGCAGGTCGCGCACGCGTTGCCGTTCGGCATGCACGACACGGGTTGAGGCGTCCTTGGACAAGGCTTCGCGCAGCGCGGCGACCAGCGCGCCGCGCGATACGGGCTTGGGCAGGAAACTCACCGCGCCAGCGCGCATGCCTTCGACGGCGGTGCTCATGTCACCGCGGCCGGTGATGAACACGATGGGGCGCACGCAACCCTGGCCTAACAATTGGCGCTGCAGCTCCAGGCCGCTCATCTCCGGCATGATGAGGTCGGTCACGAGGCAGCCCGGCATCGAGGCATCGTGCTCGGCGAGAAAGACCTTTGCCGAGGTCCAGGTTCGGGTTTCGAAGCCCTCGGCGCGCAACAGCCTATCGAGCGCGCGCACGAACGATTCGTCGTCATCGAGGACAAACACCGTGGGTACCGCTTCCATATCCTCTCCCAGTTCCGCGGGCGTCAGGGCCCGGAAAGCATCGCGATTCATGTCGCTTTTATGATGCCGGCGGATTATGAATCGGCGACGACAGAATAGACACAACTATCTGAATTGCGAATGGAGCAAGATAGGACCAACGTCCTACATGGCGCATCGTCTAATAGCCCGTCTTAAGGGGCGCGGCGAATCGCCTGATCGACCGCCGCAATGAGAGTGTCGCGGCGCAGCGGCTTGGTGAAATAGGCCACCGCGCCGTCGGCGAGCACCTTTTCGCGCAGGGAAGGCTGGTCGTGGGCCGTCACGATGATGATGGGCAGTGGCACCTTCTGCAGTGACAGGGCCCGCTGCACGTCGCGGCCCGTCAGTCCGGGCATCTGGAAATCCAGCACCACGCAATCCGGCAAAGCGGTTTTCAGCGATTCGAGGAAGTCTTCTCCACAGCGGTAGATAGACACCTCGAACGATGACGCGCGCAACATGCGCGCGAGCGCGAGACGAACGGATTCCTCGTCGTCCACGACTGCGATGAGCGGCAGGCGGTTCGCCATTCGTTCATTTGGCGTGTCGCGTGCCCGAGTCGGTAGTGGACCTTTGTCCTACGACCCCATTCGCGCGGTGAAATTGAACGTGGCGCCGCCGCCCGGAGAATTTTCGGCCCACAGCCGGCCGCCATGCGCTTCGATGATAGAACGACAGATCGCGAGTCCCATGCCGAGCCCTTGCACTTTGGTAGTGACAAACGGCTGAAATATGCGCTCGAGATCATCACTCGCGATGCCGGCGCCATGATCGCGAACCGCGCACATGACTTCACAACTGCTGCTTTCGAAATGCGCGGAGATGGAGATCCTGCGTTCGGTGGCGTCGATCGATGACATCGACTCACAAGCATTCACGATCAGGTTGAGCACCACCTGCTGCAACTGGATGCGATCGCCGAGCACCAGCGGCAGGTAGGGATCGAACGCCATGTCCACGGACACGTGCCGCGTCGACAGATCGATGCGCGCGAGGTCGAGCACATCCTTGATGACATTGGCCAGGTCGACGGGCTCGCGCGAGATCTCGCCGCGCGTGAGCATCGCCCGCAGCCGCTGGATCACCTCGGCGGCGCGCACGTCGTCGGCGACGATGTCGCGCACCATGGTGCGGATCTCGCGCAGATCGGCGTCCGGCTTGGTGAGCAGTTGCAGCGCCGCTTCCGCGTTGCCGAGGATCGAGGTCAATGGCTGGCTCAACTCGTGCGCGAATGCGCCTGACAGCTCGCCGAGCACGGCGGCGCGGCCGAGATGAACCAGCTGCTGCTGCTGCGCGCGTTCCTTGGCTTCCGCCTGCTTGCGATAGGTGACGTCGGTCCACACCAGCACCGCGCCGCCGTCGGGACGACGCAGGGGCTCGACGGAGACCTCGAACCAGATGATGCCGCGCGGCCCATGCGCAGCGTATTCGAGGCGATGATGCAGCGCGCCGCCGGCAATCACCTCGTTGGCGCAGTGACCGAGGCGCGTCGCGAGGGCGTCGCCTTGCGAGCCGAGTTCAGAGCAATGACGCAGGAGATTTTCTCCGACCTTGAGGTTGACGAAAGGCGCGGCGGGGATGCGCTCGGCGAGCAGGCGCCATGATTCGTTGGCATCCACGATGCGGCCGGAGCTCTCGAGAATCACCATCTGGTCCTGAATCGACGCCAGTACCGCGCCGTGCAGCGCATCGCTGGCGGCGCGCGCGCTGCTCGAGAGAGCGGCGTTCGTCGAGCGCGGCGCCGAGCAACAGCAGCGGTATGCAGGTGACGACCAGGAACAGCACCACCGACAGTGCGTTGTGCGCATCGGCCTGCGCGGCAAAGGGACCGGCGCCCGTCAGTGCCCCGCAGACCGCGAACACGCCAAAGAGCAGCACCGCGGCGGAGCTCCCGACCACGCCGAATCGGGCGGCCGCCCACAGCAGCATGGGCAGCGGCAGGCACAACATCGCCGCTGCTGCCACGGCCTCGAATGGCGGAGCGAGCAGCGTTGCGACGCTGGCGACCGCCAGGCAGACCGCCAGCACCGTGCCTTCCACCAGTCGGGAAACTTCGACGAGCTGGCGCCGTTCGGTCAGGCGGTCGGCGATGTGCACCATGAGCGGGACCACGGTGAGGATGGCGAAGGTGTTGGTGAGCGCCCTTGCTACCGTGGTCAGCCAGAAGCTTCGATCGATGTCGGTGGTGAGAAACACCGCGGCCATGAGGACGCTGGTCGTGAACGGCGCCACCAGGCCCCCGAAGAACACCAGCCGCCAGGCCGGCAGCACGCGATCGAAACGGTGTGTGCCCGGCTCGAAATGCGCGAGCGCCAGGGCGCCGATCAGCGCGGTGGCGCAATTGAGCACGTACTGGGTCAGTACGCGAATCAGCGCCACATCGGGCAGCGGCAGCTGCGCGATGAGATGCGCCGGCAATATGGCAAGCAGATAGAACCACCAGTAGCGGCGGGGCGCGATCAGCAGGGCGCCCATGACCAGGGCATTGGGAAGCCAAAGCGCCGATACTGGTGCATTCGGAAACCCGAGCGCCTCGCCGAGCTGTGCCGTCGCGTAGTAGCCAGCGGCCAGAGCCAGCGCGCCGAGCCCGTGAGCCGCGGCCGGAGTTCCTAACAATCCCTCGCGGCCGTCATCGCGCGCGCGCGGCGAAATCGCCGTACCGGACTCGCTGGAATGGATGGTTTGTACGGACATTCTGACCCTGCTGCGCCGCCAGCAGTATGCCCGGCCGGCTCGTCTTGCGAGCCCCTCGCAAGGATCGGACCAAGGTCCCATACACAAGCAGCGCGCTGCTTTTCATAGTCGTGGCGTGGATCACATCCCGAAACGTCGCCCGCAAGGCACGCGCGGTTTCGCGCGGCTTTTGCGTTGGTCGGAAGCGGCGGCGTACGTCGCCGGCGCTCTGCTGTGCTCGCTCTTTGCGATCGCACAAGCCGACAGCGCACTAGGTAGTGCCCGCGCGCTCGAGGAATTCGCCGCTGTCGCTGAATCCGCCGGACCAGAGTCAGTGGGCGGCGGGTCGCGTGCGTGACTACGAGAAGGCGAAGCACGCGCCGGGATCTCCGGTGGCGGTGCTCACGGTGCCGTCGCTGAAACTCGAAGTGCCGGTCTTCGACAAGGATGACGACCTCAGCCTCAATCGCGGCGCCGGACTCGTCGCCGGCATGGGAACTCCCGACCAGGGCGGCAATGTCGGCATCGCCGGTCATCGCGACGGATTCTTCCGCGTGCTCAAGGACATCAAGGTGGGCGACCTGATCGAGGTCCGGACTCGCGTCAAGGTGCATCGCTATCGCGTCACCTCGATCGACATCGTCGACGCGGCCGACAAGCGGTTGCTCGCCGACACCGAACTACCGTCGATCACGCTGGTTACCTGTTACCCGTTTTACTACATCGGCAACGCGCCTCAGAGATACATCGTTGCCGGAAACTATCAATGGTCGAGCGAAACCTAACAAACGGAGAGAGATCATGAGACGTTCCACTTATCTGTCATTCATTGGTGCTACCGCGCTGCTCGGTGGCGTTGCCGCCCCGGCGCTGGCCGCGACTTGCGCCACGCGCAATTCAGCCAGGCAGTTCTCGACCGGTTCCCCAACATCCGCCTGGTCTGTTCCGAGATCATCGAGAAGGAAGGCCAGCAGTACGCGGTGGTGAAGGGTGACCTCGTGCGCACCGGCACCAACGCGGTGTACATGAAGTTCAAGCTGGCGGACGGCACGAAGAGCGACACCCGCAAGATCGAGACGAAGCCCGAGTTCCGCGTGAAGGTCGACGGCAAACCCGTCAGCGTGCGCAACCTGGCCGTTGGCCAGGAGCTCACGGCGTACGTGAAGGTTTCCGATCCGGTGATCGCGCTCGAGCCGGCCGACGGATGAGACGCTGGTGCTCACGCCGATCGAGCCCGCTGCGCCGATGGTTGCGGACAACAGCGCGGACATGCCGCACACCGCGAGCGCGCTGCCGACGGCCGCGGGCCTCGGTGCGTTGCTGCTGGCGTTCGCGGGAATGCTGACGTTCCTGCGGGTTCGCCGCGAAAGCTGAGAGTCGATCTGCTCCGTGTTAGTCGCGACGGGCGCCGCGTTGGCGGCGCCCGATCGCGCGCACTCGCGTCGACGCCAGGGACGTACGTCGATGCGAGTGGCGCGATACCGAGGGAACTATTCGTTCGCGCTGCGCTCCGTAGTTAGACGGTGACGCATTTGTTAGGCGAGGCGATTGCTGTTGCGGTCGTCACGTCGAATCGGGCCGAACCTCGAGGCGGGCATCCCTCCCCGACGCCTTGGGCCCAGTGCCTGAAGATGTGGCGACCGCTGACGGCTCGCAGGCACATCGCCGACGCCAGTGTCTTGGCGTCGGCGGTGATGCTTGCGGTCACTGCCACAACGAATTTGTCGAAAAGGAGTCTTAGTAATGAAAGCAGGCGTAATCAGCTTATTGGTGGCCGGTTGTTGCGTGATATCCGCGGCAGCCGGTGCGCAGTCGCGCGATACCGGCTGGGAGTTCGGCGCGACGTGTCCTATCAGCCCAGCCAGGATATGAACGTCGAGACCACGTCGATCTCGTTCGATGACGACATCGGCCTCTCGCTGTATGCGGGATATCGCATGAGCTCGCGGCTCGAATTCCAGTTCGGGCTCGACTGGTCGACGATCGACTACAAGTCGACGTTTCCCGGGCTCACTCCCGGGACGACGATCGAACGTGGATTCCGAACTGGAAGCATTCACACCGTTTGCCAAGGCCAACTTCAACTTCATGGACGGGCCCATCACGCCGTTCATATCGGCCGGCATCGGCTGGAGCTTCATCGACACCAACATTCCCGATGCGCCGCCCCAGACCGGGTGCTGGTGGGATCCGTGGTGGGGCTATATCTGCGACACATTCCAGAGCACGAAGAACACCGACGCATTTACCTACGACGTGGGTCTCGGAGTGCGTTGGGACGTGTCGCCTGGCTACTCGATGCGCCTGGCCTATGAAAAGCATTGGTACGACGCGGAAGTCGGCACGGTGGACTTCGACCGTTACAAGCTCGGAATCGTGTTCGTCTATTGAACATGCTGCGGGGCATGGAACGACATGAGTCTCTCGTGCCGTTCCTTCCTCGCCCGCATCGGACTCACTACCCGGTGAACGAAGACACGCCGATCGCTCCTGCTTCGGCCGCTTCCGCTGGTAGCCGTGGGACCAAGGTCCGATATCGGCTCTCTTGCGCCCCTCGGTAAAACTAAGGTCATCAGCCTGGGAGTTTGAACATGAAAATGCCTCGCCTGAGTCTTGCACTCGTGGGTTCTATGGTCGTTGCAGCGAGCCTGGTGCTGAGCGCCTGCGCGGCTCCGAAGATCAAGACGCGCTCGCAGACCGATCCGAACGTAAATCTTTCCAGCTATCACACCTATGGATTCGTGTCGGAGCCGGGAACGAACCGATCTGGCTACTCCACGCCGATCACCACCTACTTCAAGACCGCCATCACGCGCGAGATGAATGCGCGCGGTTACAATCTATTCGGAAGACTCGCCCCAGCTGCTGATCAACTTCAATACGAATGCGCACGAGCAGGTCGACATTCGCAGCACTCCCTCGATGAGTTATGGCTACGGCTACTACGGCTATCGCGGCGGCATGTACGCAGCAGGTCCGATCGGCGGCTCGGATGTGGAAACGGTGCGTTACAAGCAGGGCACCGCGAACATCGACGTCGTCGACGCCGCCAAGAAGCAGCTCGTCTGGGAAGGTGTCGCCGAAGGCAAGATCACCGACGAGATGATGAAGAATCCGCAGGCGACCATCGATGGCGTGATCACGGACATGTTCGCCGCATACCCGGTCAAGGCGCCGGCCCACTGAAGTTTCCGCCGGCGTCCGCGGCGGCGGATGCCGGTCGTTGACGCCGACTAACAAACTCGCGCCAGGATCCAACGATGAACATCAGCCGCCGATTGGCACGCTCACTCGTGATGTCGCTCCTGGGCGGCCTCGCATTCATCGCGCTGCCGGCGGCGGCCCAGGATCCGCTGCCGTCCTGGAACGACACGGGTCCCAAGAAGGCCATCATCGCTTTCGTCGCGCGCGTCACGAAGCCGGGCACGCCGGACTTCGTGCCGGTGACTCAACGCATCGCCACCTTCGACAACGACGGCACGCTCTGGGCCGGAACAGCCCATCTACTTCCAGTTCGAATTCGCGATCGACCGCATCAAGCTGCTCTCGGCGGGACATCCGGAATGGAAGACGCAGGAACCCTTCGCCTCGCTGCTGGAAGGTGACATTCCGCGGGCGCTGGCCAGAGGCGAGCAGGACATCATGGACGCCATCGCGGCGACGCACGCCGGCATGACCACCGAGGCTTTCGACCGCATCGCGCGCGATTGGGTCCGCACCAAGCTCGACGCGCGCTTCAAGCGGCCCTACATCAGCCTCGTCTATCAACCCATGCTCGAGCTGCTCAACTACCTGCGCGCCAACGGCTTCAAGACCTTCATCGTCTACGGGTGGCGGCGCCGAGTTCGTCCGCGCCTTCGCCGAGGATGCGTATGGCATTCCGCCGGACCAGGTCGTGGGAAGCTCCGGTCGCCTGAAGTACCAGATGCGCGGCGACGTGCCCGAGCTGCTCAAGCTGCCGGCCGTCGATTTCATCAACGACAAGGATGGCAAGGTAGTCGGAATCCAGAAGTTCATCGGGCGCCGGCCCATCGCGGCTTTTGGCAACTCCGATGGCGACCAGCAGATGCTCGAGTGGACTGCCGCCGGCAAGGGTCCGCGCCTGGCGCTGCTGGTGCACCACACCGACGCGACGCGCGAATGGGCATACGATCGTGACTCGCGCATCGGCACGCTCGACAAGGCACTGGACATGGCCGTTGCAGAAGAAGTGGACCGTCGTCAGCATGAAGGACGACTGGAACGCGATTTTCCCGAAACAGTAGTTGCAGATCCTGTTATGGCGTCACACTGGCGCTCGAGATCGCGAATGAAGCTTTCGGTGCGTCCACTGGCACTGCTGGCATGTCTTCTGTACGCCGCCGGTGTCGGGGCGCAGGAGCTCGAGCCGCGCGCCTATTCGCCGAGTCCGGTGGGTCTGAATTTCTTCGCTGCTGGCGTTCGCTCGCTCGACCGGCGAAGTGCTGACGGACCC
This sequence comes from uncultured Pseudomonadota bacterium, assembly GCA_963736955.1. Taxonomy (GTDB): domain Bacteria; phylum Pseudomonadota; class Gammaproteobacteria; order Steroidobacterales; family Steroidobacteraceae; genus CADEED01. The sequence goes on along the minus strand of CAVTQT010000009.1, from coordinate 10,176 downwards.
TTCTGTACCCATCGAGGACATCGAGGCGAAACTCGACGTCGGTGTGGCCGGCTATGGGCGCACGTTTGGCGTCGTGGGTCATCAGGCCAGCGCCGTGCTCGTGGTGCCTTACATCTGGGGCGACATCTCCGGGAATGTCTTCGAAGAAGCGCGCTCGGTGACTCGCTCGGGAGTCGGAGACATCAAGCTGCGGCTCGCCATCAATCTCATCGGTGGCGAAGCGATGACACCGAAAGAATTCATGAAGCGCACGCCCAAGACCACGCTCGGCGCGAGCCTCAGCATCTCCGCGCCCACCGGCGAATATGATCCCGACAAGCTCATCAACCTCGGCACCAATCGCTGGGCATTCAAACCGGAGATCGGTCTCACGATTCCACATGACCGCTGGATGTTCGACGTGTTCGCCGGAGTCTGGCTGTTCACTGACAACCCGGACTTCTTTGGCGGCGTGCATCGCGAACAGGATCCGATGCCGACGTTGCAGGGACACGTGAGCTACACCATTCGCCCGCAGCTGTGGCTGGCGCTCGACAGCACGTACTACTTCGGTGGAGAAACCAGCGCGAATGGTGTTCCGCAGACGACCGAAAGGAAAATTCCCGCGTCGGGCTCACGCTCTCGCTGCCGGTCGGGAAGGGCAACTCGCTCAAATTCAACTGGAGCAAAGGTGCGACCGCGCGCCTGGGCAGCAACTTCACCACCTACGGAATCGGCTGGCAGTACACCTGGTTCGACAAGCAGCCCCGCTGACTACTTTTCCTTGCCGTTGATGCGGTCGAGGCTCTCGCGCAGTTTGCGCGCCCAATCCTGCATGATGCGGCGCGCGGCGTTGGTGTTCGAAGCCTTCGTGGTCCACTCGAAATTGCCGCCGGGGGTGTCGTCGGAACGTCCGTCGACGGCACGGGCCAGCAGTTGTCCGGTCGGCCCGTCGCGCGCTTCGAGCACGAGAGTCATCGATCCCGAGCTCGTCGTGTAGGTGCGCGTGATGCCGGGATCATTGGAATCCGGCGCGTTGACCCACAGGTCGATGATGGCGGTGCGCACGTGCAGCGTGTCGTCCGCGGCGGTATCCACCACCGTGTAGCCATGCTTGGTGAGCTCCTCGAGGAACACCTCGTGCATCAATTCCGCGAGCCCGTCCTTGATCTTCTGCATTTCCTCAGCGGTGGGCTTGCTCTTGAACCCGGTGCTGTTGCTGTTTATGTCTTTTTGCCAGTTCTTGGAGAATTCGACCTGCACCTTGTCGAGCATCACGCTCTTGTATGCCGTGAACACCACGTCCGGACGCACATAGACGGCGTCGAGTCCCTTGACCTTTTTCAGCTCAGGCCGTCCCAGCTTTCCGGCGGCTTCTTGGCATGCACGATCGGAACCATCAGGCAGGTGAGAAGGGCGACGCAGGGTGAGTCCGCGGGCGATGGGATGTTTCACTGTTCTTCTCTCATGGTGAACGGATCAGGCGGGCATGGCGTCGCCCGCCCGGACGGCGACTTGGCACAAAGCCTCGCGCGCGGCCCGCTCGCTTGCGATGGGACCAAAGTCCGATGGGGAGTGCGATTCCCCGGGCAGTACAACCGGAATGACAAGAAACGGAGTGTTCCCGATGAAAGTATTGCGGCCGGCGTCCCTGCTTCGCGGGTCCTTGTTGCTGTGCGTCGCCGCGCTGAGCGCCTGCACGACCGCCGGCCACGTGCCGAAACTCAGGTCCGCACCAATGTCGATCCCGAGGCGAAATTCGATAGCTATCGCAGCTACGGTTTCGTGCGCAGAACCCGGCACGAATCTACGACGGCAAGACGACTGCCGTTGACCATCTACTTCATGCAGGCGATCCGCCAGGAGATGGACTCTCGCGGCTATCAGCTACACGGAGGAGTCGCCGGATCTGCTCGTCAATTTCCACACCAATGGGCGCGTGAACGATGCGCAGACGCAGGTGTCGCCGACCTACGGTTACTCGACGGGCTACTACGCCTACCGCGCCGGCCTGTACGGACTGCCGGTGGTCATGGCCGAAGGGCACGGAGACCATCACGTACCGAGTGGGGACCGGTAATGTCGACGTCGTCGACGCACGCCGGAAGGTGCTGGTCTGGGAAGGCATCGCCGAAGGGCGACTCTCCGAGGAGATGATCGCCAATCCGGGTCCGGCCATCGGCGAGGTGATCTCGGAAATGTTCGCGCAGTACCCCGGAAAGGCGCCGAAATGAGGGCAGTGCTCGCCGCATGGCTGGTGCTCGGGAGCCTGCGCGGCAGGTACGGCGTCGGCGCAGACCAATCTCGGCGATCTGCGCGACGCGCCGTCCGCCAAATTTCAGCCGGCGGACTTCGACCTGTTGTGGGCCACCATCGACGAGGTGAGCCGCGGCAAAGTCGGTGCCGCCAAGACCTGGGAAAACACGGCGACCGGCAACGGCGGCACCATCAAACTACTGAAGGTGTTCACCAGTACCGACGGCCGCGATTGCCGTCACCTGCGCATCGACAATCACGCGAATTCGCTCAAGGGTTCCACGAAGCAGATCGTCTGCGCGACGCCGGAGGGCAAGTGGATGCTCGACGCGGGCGCGCAGCCCGCGCCAAAACCCAAGCCCTGAACCAGTTCAGACGCTATTTGCTCGCCTCCACTTGGGAGTTCGAGGCCAGAGCAGCGCCATCATTCCAATCGTGAACAGGCCGGCGAGGAAGAAGTAGTCTGACGCGCGTCAGCCACACCGAGAACGTTCCAGCATCCGAATGCAGGCTGCTGCCGAATACGATCAGGTAGCCATTGCAGGCCACGACCAGCAGTTGAGCCATGGGATCGCCGCGAGAAATTCTCCGGCCGAACAGCAGCGCAGAGGCCAGCAAGAGCAGCGTGAATGTCGCGAGAGTGGGCTGGATGGCCAGCAGCACCAGCACGATGACGCTGGAGACGCCGCCGGCGAAGTTGGCGACGACGTTGAGGAACGCCTGTTTGCGTCCGAGGTGAAAATCGAGGCTGGCGACGATCAAGACGGTGCCGACCATGGCGGGTATCGCGGTGTACAGGCCCAGCATCAGATAGGCGAGCATGAGAGGCGTGAGAATTGCCGTTCCCAGCAGCGCATGGCGAAGCGCGAGCTCAGGCGGCGGTGGGACTGCTTTTGGAGCGGCGCGAGGTGGCAGCGCCTTCGGAAAGAACAGCCAGCTTACCCAGGCCATGAACATCGCGAAGCAGGCTCCGCTCGCAAACGCCACCGCAAAGCCTTCCGCGGCGACCAGGGATTGCAATCCGATCACCGGGACGACTGTCACGCAGACGAGGATGAACAGCGGGCCGAGCTTTGATGCGCCCTCTCGCCAGTGCGTACAGCGCGAGGAACACGATGAGTGCGCTCAGCGCCGAAGAGAATGTGCGGTGCGCCGCGAAATGCGTAGGAGAGCAACAGTCCGAGGAGCGCGGATCCGCCGATGACCAGGCTGAAGCCCAGCGCGACCTTGAGCGGCGGGCGCACGGGAATGTTGGCCAGCACCACGCAGGTCAGCACCGGCGCCAGAAAGGGCACCGTCCACTTCATCAGTTCGGCGGCGACGAACGCGAGCGTCACGCCGAAAGCAAAGCGAAACACCGTCTGAGTGTGCGCGGAATCCATGTGTCAGTAGATATAGCTCAGCCAGGACACGATGCGCAGCCAGGCGCGGCCGATCGGATTGAAGATCCAGGAATTCGGATTCGTGAGTATCAGCACGTTGGCCTGCGCGCCGTTGCGCAGCGGCAGGTTGCCGAGCGCGTTGCTGGCTTCTTCCTTGAGCGCGATGCGCACCGGGAAGCGTTGCGGATCGCGCAGCCAGCCCTGTTGCGACTGCACATCGGGAAGATTGCCTACCGGCGCTCGTCGCCGCCATTGGTGACGCCCCAGCCCACGCTGTCGACGCTGTCCGTCGAACACGCGACCCGGCAGCAAGTCGAAGGTCACGCGCACCGCGTTGCCCGGCGCCACCTGGCTGAGCTGGTTCTCGCGTAGATAGGCGGTGAGCCAGACGCTGTTGCCCTCGATGAAGCTCATCACGGGCTGTCCGCGATTGGCGTACTGGCCCTTGCGACAGGCGCAGGTTGGTGATCATGCCGTCCGCCGGCGCGGTCACGGTCGTGTTGGTGAAGTCGAGTTGCGCCTGGGCGAGCGCCGCGCGGGCCTGCTGCAACTTGCGGATTGGCGTCGCCCGGAGGTCCCAGTTTCTGCTTCGCGCTTTCCAGGTCCGCCTCGGCTTTCGCGACATCCGCCGTTGCGCGCTCGATCTCGGAGCGCGCCCTGATGGAATCCGTTTCCGACAGCGCCTTTTCCTTGGTCAGGTCGAAGATGATGCCGCCGAGTTCCTTGCTCACCTCGAGTTCGGTGCGCTGCTTGGTGAGCGCGGACTGCGCCGAACGCACCTGCGAGCCCGAGACGCTCAGGTTCTGCTGCACGACCGCGAGGTTGGCTTCGGCCACGCGCAGCGCAATCTCGAACGGCTCCGGGTCGATGCGATACAGCAACTGCCCCTTCTTGACGCGCTCATTGTCGTGAGTGGCGACTTCGATCACCTGTCCGGTGACCTGCGGAGCGATCTGCACCAGCAGCACTTCGATGTTCGACTGCGAGGTGTAGGGCGTCACGCGATCCGAAGTCACGTGATAGACGAACAGCACCAGCAGCGTGATGAGCACGGCTCTTGGTGATCGTTTTCACCGGATCCTTGGGCTTTCCGGTATGCGCCGGCGGCGCGGGCGGCGCATCGGCCGCGGGTGGCGCGTCACTCGCTGCCGGTGCGGCGTTTCTGGCGTCGGAGTATTGACCTTGGTGTCCATGAGGAGTCTTCAGGGAAAGGATTTCGGATCTTCCGACATGTCGACGTGAGGCTGCGCCGCGAGGGCTGCGGCGTCGACTACCCAACCGCCTCCCATCGTCTTGTAGAGATCCACCAGCGCGAAGTAGGTGTCACTCTTGGCTTGCGTGTAGTCGAGTTCCGCGGAGAACAGGCCGCGCTCGGCATCGAGCACCTCGAGGTAGCCCGAGTAACCATTGTCGTAGCGCAGATTGGCGAGCCGGGCGTAGTCGCGCATCGCCTCCACTCGCTCTTCCTGCGCTGCCAGCGCCTCGCGCGACTTCTGGCTGGCGATCAACGCGTTCTCCACATCGCCGAAAGCGGTGCGGATCGCGCGCTGATAGGCGAGCAGTGACTGCTGCTGGCGCGCTTCCGCGACGTTGACCTGCCCGGAAATTGCGCCGCCGGTGAAGATCGGTCCCGCGACCGCGGCGCCATAGCTGTACAGCTCGGCGGGACCGCTGAACAACGTGTCGAATGAATTGCTCACGCTGCCGTAGAGCCCGGTCAACGAAATGCTGGGGTAGTACAACGCCTTCGCCGCGCCGATGCGGGCATTCGCGGCGATGAGATTGAGCTCGGCCTGCTTGATGTCCGGCCGGCGTTCGAGAATCTCCGAGGGCAGACCTGCCGGAACGCTCGGCATTCCGAGCGCCTCAATCTTCTTGCTGCGCGCAATGGGGCCGGGATTGCGTCCTAGCAACAATGCCAGCGCATTTTCGATCTGCGCCTGCGCCTGTTCGAGCGGCGGGATCGTCGACTTCGTGACCGCATATTCCGAACGCGACTGCGAAAGCTCGAATTCCGAGGTGGCGCCGCGCTTGTAACGCGCTTCAAAGATTCTCAGTGCCTCCGCGCGACTGACCAGCGTGCGCCTCGCGATGTCGAGCTGCGCATCCACGGCGAGCAGCGTGATGTACGTCGAGGCCACCGTCGAGACGAGGGTGAGCACCGCGAAGCGCCGGCCTTCTTCGCTGGCCAGCAGGTCCGCGCGGCTGGCTTCGGTGAGCCGGCGCAATCGCCCGAAGAGGTCGATTTCCCAGGACGCGAACGCATCCACACGAACGGTGTCTGCCGCGGAATCGGGTGGCGTGCGTCCGCTGCCGACGGCGGCTTCGGCGCCGACCTGCGGGAATTTTCCGGACCGCGTCACGCCGAGGTTGCCGTAAAACTCGTCGACGCGCGCCGCGGCGATGCGCACGTCGAAGTTGTCGGAGAGCGCAATCCTGATGAGCTCATCGAGCGTCGAGTCGTGGAACTGCTTCCACCATTCCGTATTGGCGAGCTCGTTGGCTTCCACGACGGCGAAGCGATATTTTTCCGGTGCGTCGATCTCGGGACGCGCGTAGTCGGGTCCCACCGTGCAGCCGGATGCGAAGCAGCAGGCGAGGAACACGCCGCCGCGACCACCGCATCGTTGTACTCTGAAGACTTCAGAATTCCTTCTCCACCTGGCCGGCTTCGCGCAGCTTGTCGACCTGGTAGAACTTCGCCCAGCTATTGGTCATGGAGAACAGCACCGGTTTGCCGATGATCTTGCCGAGACTGCTCGGCAGGGAGAACTTGCGCTCGTTGGAAAAGTAGTTGAAGTACTTCTGGTAGTCCTCGTCGGCGACGCCGAGGATGTTGCGCGCCGTGAAACTGCCGGTGAATGCTGCCCACGGAATGCCGACCGCACCGAAGATGAAGCGGACGTGCGGCATGTCCCGGAGGCTTGGCGATCGTCGGCAGCAGGTCCCGCGTCGCATCGATCTGTCCCGGCCAGAATTGCATGAACGACAGGTCGCTTCAGCTCGGGGAAGTGGTCGGTGAAGTCCTTGATGATCTTCCGGATGATGCGCGGATTGTTGAACGCGTCCTTCAGGTAGGTGGTGATCGGCGTACCGCCGCCGAGCAGCAGCCGGTTGTCGCCGGTCAGCCGGAAGTAGGTGTACACGAGCTTCGAATCCCAGCACTGCATCTGCTCGCCGGACGGGAAGAGCGCTCGAAGCTCCCGGTCGGTCAGCGGCTCGGTCATGCTCAGGAACGTCTGGGCGTGAAAAACTTCATTCGCCAGCGGGCTGATGGATTCATCCAGCTTGTCCACCGCGATGATGATCTTGTCGGCAGTGACGCTGCCGCCGTGCGTGTAGACGGTGTGATCTTCGAGCCGTTCCATCTCCGTGCTCTCGTAGATCTGCATGCCGTGGTCGACCAGCAGGTTCTTGAATCCCTGCAGGCACGCGAGTGGATTGACGCCGTACGTGCCGCCGTAGCGAATGCCGGCGCGTGTAACCCTTCCGCGCCGAGGATGCCTTTCAATTGCTGCTCGTCGTAGGTGCGCTGGTCGGTGAAACCCACTTCCTGCCGGCAGTGCAGCTCGGAATCCACTGCCTCCTTGCCGCCTTTGCCAAGGCCCAGAAACAGCGAGTCCTGCTTCAGCAGGCCGCACTGGATGTCGTGTTTCTTGATGGAGGCGACGAGGCGCTCGATGCCGCGCAGAGGAGCCTGCCAGATCTCGGCCGCCGCCTTGACACCGTAGCGACGCACCAGCTGGTGCAGCTCGAGCTCGCTGTCGGGCGTGAGGAATCCGGCGCTGCGTCCCGAAGAGCTGCCGCCGACGATGTTCTTGTCGATCAGCACCACCTTGTGGCCGCTCTTCAGGAACTCGATCGCCGCCGCTACGCCGGCGAATCCACCGCCGACGATCACCACATCGCACTTGATGTCCTTGGTCAGCGGCGGGCAATGTCGTGCTCATTGACGAGCAGCGTCGTGAACCACCAGTTCTGATTGACCAGCCTCGATTTCTTCGCCAAGGGGTACCTTCTGGTTTGATCGACTAGCTAGTCGGCGACGAGCCAGGCGCGCGCCGTCGCGACCTGCGCCGGATCGAAGTACTGAACGGAAAATGTGCGCAAGCCTTTGGCCGTGAACAGCAGGGCGAGTTCCTCCCACTGCCGTTCACCGACGATGGCCATGCGCTCGATGTGCGCGTCGTGGCCGGACTGAAACGAGAAATCGTCCCACGAGCCGCCGCGTTCCCAGCCCGCGAAGTTCTCGGTCAGCACCAGGATGCGCCACTTGCGCATCCGCCGCGAAGACGGCGGCCGCGGCCTTCTGCATGTTGCACTGGTGGAGTTCATGATTCTCGGACTCCTCGCGGAAAAGCAGTTCGGGCGCATTCGCCTCTTCGTGAACGGCGAGAACCTCACAGGGATCAGGCAGACGCGATGGGATCCGCTACTTCTCCCGACGCGCGCTGTCGACGGCCGATGGACCGTCGACGCGTGGGCTCCCCTCGAAGGCCGGAACATCAACGGGGGCCTTCGGGTCCGATTCTGACGAATGTGACCGCGTCGCACGAATGAGGGTGACCGAAGTCTGTCTGGGATTCGAACCGCGAATGCCACGATCTTCTGATGGGGAAACGACCTAACGGCTGCGAATTTTTGTCGCTGGAGTCGGACGTTTTCCGCAACGCGATGGTGGCAAACGCCGCCTGACTCAGGCGGTCAGTGAACCATGCCAGCACGCAACCCGGCTCGCAGGCGACTGAACTGCCCGGGCTCACTCATTTGAGAGCGAGAATGCACTCACCAGGTTTCTCACGTTCTGGGTAGGGTTCAACGCGCGAGCCCCGGAAACCGCAATCGGCGAGCAACTTCGCAACCTCATCCCCGCGGTATAGGTGAAACACGTCAGCCGGCGGTTTACGCCCTTGCCATTGATGCACCGGACGAATCGTAATTGCGACGAGGCCGGCCAGCCTGGACACCGCGTCTGACTTCGCGGAGGCACGCCGCCGGGTCCCGCCAAAAGTAGATGCAGTGAATGGCGAATGCGCGATCAAACGAATCATCCGGGTAAGGCAGGGACTGGACGTCAGCCTTGGTGAGGTCTACCAAACCAGTCGCGAGCCGAGACGCATTCCGTTCCGAGCCATTTGCAACATGGCCTCAGAGCAGTCGATTCCCGACACATGTCCACGCGTTGTCCGCTCGGCGGCATGTTTAATTGCGACGCCCGGCCCGAAGCCAATTTCCAGAACGCGCGCGTCCGGCTCGATGGCCAGCAGATCGACGGTCCATCGGGCTTCTCGCTCGTTATGCCGCGCCATTCCACGGCCAATCAAACAGCCGAGCAAGCCAGTGGGCCGGCTAAATTGCCTGGCTATGTACCGCGCGATCATTGGCCGTCTCGTGGCGGTGCCGTTACGCCCAGTGTCATGAGAGGATCACTCACTCATCACTTTGATCGGGGCCGTTGCATCGGCAAGCCGTGCCGATTCATCTCTATATTAGGGCGCGCGGAAACTGGCGCGTTGTGGCACCTCTTTTCGTGGCGACGATAATGGATGAGCCTGGCTGCGTGTCAGGGACGAATTCGCAACTGGCTGGTGACCGCTGCCTGAGCCGTCTCACCACTGACGCACCGCGGATAGAGGCTGTTGACGCCGGGCGCGCTCGGCAGTCCGTCCGAAAAGTGTATACAGATTTCGGACAGCTCCGAAAGACCACGTCACGCGCTCGGCAGGCCCAATCGCCGCAACAGAGATCGACGTCTCGTTCCAAGGCTGTCGAACTCGGGGTCTCCGAGGCCGGTCAGCTGCATCACACGCTGCGTGAGTGCCTGCTCGAGCTGCTCAATGGCTTCGGAGCGGTCTCCTGCACCGAGGCAGGCCGTCGCGAGATCAAAGGGAGAGATGTCCCCGGAATCGTGGCGGCTGCGTTCATACAAGGCGCTGCGCAGCCTGATCCGCGCCCGCGCGATCGCCCGCGGCGCCTCGCGCGTAACACCAGCTGGGACACCCACATCGAGGCGTGACCAGCCAACTCCGATCCTTGCTCCAGCGTCGGTGCTTCAGTTCGCACTGGATCATCCGCGGCTTGTTAAGACGCTGATCTCATCGAACCGGCCGCCGGTGGTGGCTTCGTATTACCGGCCGTCGAAGAACTCGGCCGTCGCTTCGTGGGTCCGGCGATTGGAGCGTTCACCGCCGGCGATCTCCACACTGCCTTCGATCTATTCATGCTCGGGGTCTGTGGAAAGGGCTATCGCTCGGTGCTCGAGCGACGGCTCGGCGTGAATGCGGTCGACGAGGCGATTCGCCAGTCGGCCTTCTTCTTCCGAGACGAAGTGCCTGCCGTTCTCGAGTCGACGTTCAGTCTCGCACAGGCCGCGCGCATACGGTGCCCGGTTCTTGTCGCCGAAGGTGCGGACAGCGCTGTGTCCGGACCCTTGTCACAGCAGATCACTGCGCTCGCCACGGAACTCTTGCCGCACGCGGCCGTCACGCGAGTTGCTGGAACGAATCACATGATGCCGCTGCAGGATCCCGACTCGGTCGCGGGGCTGATTCGGGATTTC